>JADQCB010000003.1 GCA_016278325.1 Actibacterium sp. | reverse complement strand
GCTCCCGGGGCCGCTCCGTTGCGCGACACCTCGTAAGACTGGGTGTCTCTTGACAACTGTCGAAGCGGATGCGCGGCGGCGTCCCTCCGCCCCACATCCGACCCGCCGCGTCCTCCTGCGCGGCGGTTCTTGACACGACGGCCGGTGGATTTTCCGCGGCGGCATGGTGTCGCCGGTCCCCGGCAAAGCAGGACCCTATGGGTAAACTTCAGACCATCACGATGAATCGCGGCACCGGCGTTCCGCAGGGCACCGCGACCCGGCTGGTGCAGGACTTCCTTCTCCGGCACGGCAGTGGGCTCGACGACCTTCTGAGGCGCTTTCCGGGGGTGCACGGTCCGGCTTTTCGCGGCGCGATCGCGAAATGCTTCGCACCCTCCGAAACGGCTCCCGAACTCGCGATGGCGCTCGAGGAAGCCGTCGACACACTCCTCTCGCTGCAGGGCGAGGACTGCCACCCGCTTCCGGTGGATGCCGGCCGGCGGCTCCAAGTCGACGCCGGGATCCGGTGGTATGCCGCTCGGCTGCATGATCTCGCACGCTCAGCCCGGAGGATGTGATCCGGCTGGCTGACCTGCGATCTCTGTGTGGGGCGGATTGTGGGGCAGTTTTCGGGCTGCGACCGTCGAAAACCCCTGAAATTCAAGTATACTTGGTTTTCGGGGTTGACGAATGGTGCCCAGGAGAGGACTCGAACCTCCACGTCCATACGGACACTAGCACCTGAAGCTAGCGCGTCTACCAATTCCGCCACCTGGGCAGGTGTCGTGAGGCCGCGATTTATAGTCGGCGGCGAGGCGTGTCAACGGGTGTTGCGACGATAATGACAACTTGTCGGTTATCGGCTTGTTCGGCGGCAGCGGGAAAGCTATTCAGGCGAGGAATGCTGACTGAACGGAGGGCGTTCCATGTCCAAACTGGTCACGATCTTCGGCGGGTCCGGCTTTGTCGGACGCTACATCGCATGGCACATGGCCCGCGAAGGATGGCGTGTCCGCGTCGCGGTGCGCCGGCCGAACGATGCCGGCTTCGTGCGCACTTATGGCGTGGTCGGACAGGTGGAGCCTGTATTCTGCAACATCCGCGACGATGACTCGGTGCGGGCGGTCACGCAGGGCGCCGAAGCGGTCGTCAACTGCGTCGGCACATTCGATGCGCGTGGCCGGAACAATTTCGACGCCATACAGCACCAGGGGGCCGAACGGATCGCACGGATCGCTGCCGTGCTGGGCGTGAAGCACCTGGTCCACATTTCTGCTATCGGCGCCGATGCCCGGGGCGAAAGCATCTATGCCCGGACCAAGGCGGCGGGCGAAACGGCCATCGTCGCGCATTTCCCGGATGCGGTGATCCTGCGCCCGTCGGTGATTTTCGGACCCGAGGACCAGTTCTTCAACCGGTTTGCGGCGATGGCGCGGCTTGGCCCTGTCCTGCCGTTGATCGGGGCGCAGACGCGGTTTCAGCCGGTTCATGTCGACGATGTGGCCCGGGCGGCGGTCGAAGGGGTCCTGGGACGGGCCGCGCCAGGCATATACGAGCTTGGCGGGCCCGAAATCGCGACCTTCCGCGAGTTGATGCGCGATATGCTGAAGGTGATCCATCGCCGCCGCCTGATCGTGAACATGCCGTTCTGGCTGGCCCGGATCGTCGCCTGGGCCGGCGATATGGTGCAGATCGTCAGTGGCGGGCTGATCCGCAACGGTATCGTGACGCGCGACCAGGTCCGAAGCCTGAAGGTCGATAACGTCGTTTCCCCGGATGCGCGCGGGTTCGATGCGCTGGGGCTCGACCCGGTCGCGCCGGATGCCGTTATGCCGGAATACCTGTATCGGTTTCGCCCCGGGGGCCAGTATGACGCGATCCGCAATTCCGCCTCCAACCTGCGCAATACCTGATCGCGAACACGCCACGGACACCCCATGGAAGAACATACATTGCTGGTATCCCTCGTTCTTGGCGTGATCGAGGGGATGACAGAGTTCATTCCGGTCTCCTCGACGGGGCATCTGCTTCTGGCCGGGCATTTCCTGGGGTTCCACTCTGCCGGTCGAACCTTCGAGGTGGTCATCCAGCTTGGCGCGGTCATGGCGATCGCTGTGGTTTATGCCCATAAATTGTGGACGGTCTTCAGCACCGCTGGCAGCGATCCGCAGTCGCGTCGGTTCATCGCCTCGATCACCATTGCGTTTCTGCCGGCCGTCTTCGTCGGGGTTTTGGCGCGCGATTTCATCAAGACGGTGCTGTTCGAAACCCCGGTTCTGATCGCGATCATGCTGATCCTGGGCGGGGTGATCCTGCTTTTCGTCGATCGCATGGCGTTGAAGCCGCGGCATGACGACGCCACCGCCTTTCCCATCCGCATGTCGCTGGCGATCGGGTTTTTCCAGTGCCTGGCGATGATACCCGGCGTTTCACGCTCGGGTGCGACGATTGTCGGGGGCTTGCTGCTGGGTGCGGACAGGCGCGCGGCGGCCGAGTTCAGCTTTTTCCTGTCCCTGCCGACGATGGCCGGCGCCTTCGGATATGACCTTTTCAAGAACCGCGCCCTGCTGGACACCAGCGCGATCAACGAGATCCTGATCGGTTTCCTTGCGGCCTTCGTGACCGCCATTCTGGTCGTGCGATGGCTGCTGCGATACCTTTCCAGCCACGGGTTCGCGGTGTTCGCCTGGTGGCGAATCATCGTCGGCGGGGTGGCCTTGAGTGCTATCCTGCTCGGGGCAGGATAAAATAGGGCATACTAACTGACTTAAAATCAGCGACCCCGGCGTTGTTTTTCCGCGCCGTCGGCCGTTTTTTCAAAAATAGGTCAGCACACTTGCCTTTTATTTGGCCGCCACATTGTTTATCAATGGCGAACCTGAAGGAATCCGTCGGGAGACGTTCGACATGGCGAAGCAGCCGATGCTCAAATTCGTGGACCTGCAGAAAGAGATGCCGGAAAAGCGGCCTCCCGATCTGCGCGCGCATGATTATCACGAGATCTACGCCGAATATGCCGACGAGAAGGCAAGGCAGCAGGCCAGCCGGTGCAGCCAGTGCGGCGTGCCCTATTGCCAGACGCATTGCCCCTTGCACAACAACATCCCCGACTGGTTGCGCCTGACCGCCGAGGGGCGGTTGCAGGAAGCCTATGAACTGAGCCAGGCCACGAACACCTTCCCCGAGATCTGCGGCCGGATCTGCCCGCAGGACCGTTTGTGCGAGGGCAATTGCGTGATCGAACAGGCCGGCCACGGGACCGTCACGATCGGCGCGGTCGAGAAATACATCACCGACACCGCCTGGGAAGAGGGCTGGGTCCGGCCGATCACGCCGGAACGCGAGCGCCCTGAAAGCGTCGGCATCATCGGCGCCGGGCCGGGCGGCCTGGCGGCGGCGGATGCGCTGCGCCGCGCCGGCCTGCAGGTGACGGTCTATGACCGCTATGATCGCGCGGGCGGGCTGATGACCTATGGCATTCCCAGCTTCAAGCTGGAAAAGGATGTGGTGAAGCGGCGGATCGAGCAGCTTGAAAAGGCCGGTGTCGATTTCGTGCTGAACTGCAATGTCGGCGAGGATATCAGTTTCGACGCGATCCGCGGCACGCATGATTCCGTTCTGATCGCGACCGGCGTCTACAAGAGCCGTGAGTTGCAGGGGCCGGGCACCGGCGCCACGGGCATCGTGCGGGCGATCGACTTTCTGACCGCGTCCAACCGCAAGTCCTTTGGCGACGATGTGCCGGAATACGATAGCGGCGAGCTGAATGCGCAGGGCAAGCGCGTCGTGGTGATCGGCGGCGGCGACACGGCGATGGACTGCGTGCGCACCGCGATCCGGCAGGGCGCGAGTTCGGTCAAATGCCTGTATCGGCGGGACCGGGCCAACATGCCCGGCAGCCAGCGCGAAGTGCAGAATGCCGAGGAAGAGGGCGTGGAATTCGTCTGGCTGACCGCGCCGCGCGGATTTTCCGGCGACCCGATCGAAAACGTGATGGTGCAGAAGATGCGCCTGGGCGCGCCCGATGCGACCGGCCGGCAATCGCCCGAAGTGATCGAGGGCGCCGATTATTCCGAGCCCGCCGACCTGGTCATAAAGGCGCTGGGCTTCGAACCCGAGGATCTGCCGGCGCTTTGGGGCGAACCCGCGCTGGAAGTCACCCGCTGGGGCACGATCAAGTCGGATTTCCGAAGCCATTCGACCAGCCTGCCCGGCGTTTTCGCCGTGGGCGACATCGTGCGCGGTGCCTCGCTGGTGGTCTGGGCGATCCGCGACGGGCGCGAGGCGGCCGAGAGCATCCTGGATTATCTGGCGCAGCCCGCACAGGTTGCGGCCGAGTGAACGGATGATCCCGCGCCCCGCCCGCGCGACGGGGCATGACGAAAATTCATCGGCGGCGCAGACGCCCCGACCCGAGCACGAGGAGAGACCTCATGACCAACTACGATGAGAAATGGGCGGCCGACCAGCAGGCCAGGCGGGCCTTCCTCGCCGAGCATGGCCTTTATCGCCCCGAGGACGAGCATTCCTCTTGCGGGGTGGGGCTGGTCGTGTCGATCGACGGCAGCGCCAGCCGCCGGGTTGTCGAGCATGGGATCAACGCGCTCAAGGCGATCTGGCATCGCGGCGCGGTCGATGCCGATGGCAAGACCGGCGATGGCGCGGGCATTCATGTCCAGATCCCCGTGCCCTTCTTCTATGACCAGATCCGCCGCACCGGGCACGAGCCGCACCGCGATGAGTTGATCGCCGTGGGCCAGGTCTTCCTGCCGCGCACCGATTTCGGCGCGCAGGAAAAATGCCGGACCATCGTCGAGGCCGAGGTGCTGCGCATGGGCTATTACATCTACGGCTGGCGCCACGTCCCGGCCAATGTCGAGGTGCTGGGCGAAAAGGCCAATGCCACCCGCCCCGAGATCGAGCAGATCCTGATTTCGAATGCCAAGGGCGTGGACGAGGAAACCTTCGAGCGCGAGCTTTACGTGATCCGCCGTCGCATCGAGAAGGCCGCCGCCGCCGCGCAGGTGCCCAGCCTCTATATCTGCTCGCTGTCCTGCCGCTCGATCATCTACAAGGGGATGATGCTGGCCGAGCAGGTGGCCGAGTTCTATCCCGACCTCAAGGATGAGCGGTTCGAAAGCACTTTCGCGATCTATCACCAGCGCTATTCGACCAACACGTTCCCGCAATGGTGGCTGGCGCAGCCCTTCCGGATGCTCGCCCATAATGGCGAGATCAACACCCTGAAGGGCAACCTGAACTGGATGAAAAGCCACGAGATCCGCATGACCTCTTCGGCTTTCGGCGAACATGCCGACGACATAAAGCCGGTGGTGCCGCAAGGCTCCAGCGACTCGGCGGCGCTGGACGCGGTGTTCGAGGTTCTGGTGCGCGCCGGGCGTAGCGCGCCGATGGCCAAGACCATGCTGGTGCCGGAATCCTGGTCCAAGCAGCGCATCGAGCTGCCCGAGTCCTGGCGCGACATGTATTCCTATTGCAACAGCGTGATGGAGCCCTGGGACGGCCCCGCGGCGCTGGCGATGACCGATGGCCGCTGGGTCTGCGCCGGGCTGGACCGCAACGGCCTGCGCCCGATGCGCTATGTCGTGACCGGCGACGGGTTGCTGATCGCGGGGTCCGAGGCCGGCATGGTGCCGGTTGACGAGGCGACGGTGCGTGAAAAGGGGGCGCTGGGGCCGGGCCAGATGATCGCGGTGGACACGGCCGAGGGCCGGTTGTTCCACGATGTCGAGATCAAGAACAAGCTGGCCAATGCCCAGCCCTTCGGCGAATGGGTCGGAAAGATCACCGAACTGGACGACAAGCTGGCCAGCGTCACCGAACGGCCGCTGTTTCGCGGCGGCGACCTGCGCCGTCGCCAGATCGCGGCGGGCTATTCCGTCGAAGAGCTGGAAACGATCCTTGCGCCGATGGCCGACGACGGAAAGGAAACGATCGCCTCGATGGGCGATGACACCCCCTCGGCCGTGCTGTCCGAGAAATACCGGCCCCTGTCGCATTTCTTCCGGCAGAATTTCAGCCAGGTCACGAACCCGCCGATCGACAGCCTGCGCGAATACCGGGTCATGAGCCTGAAGACCCGGTTCGGCAACCTCAAGAACGTGCTGGACGAGGACAGCAGCCAGACCGAGATCCTGGTTCTGGAAAGCCCCTTCGTGGGCAACGCCCAGTTCGACGAGATGGTGCGCCAGTTCAACGCGCCGATGGTCGAGATCGACTGCACCTTCCCCGTCGGCGCCGGCCCGGATGCGCTGCATGACGGGCTGGCGCGGATCCGGACCGAGGCCGAGGACGCGGTGCGTTCCGGCGCCGGGCATCTGGTGCTGACCGACCAGCACCAGGGCGAGGACAAGATCGCGATGCCGATGATCCTTGCCACCAGCGCGGTGCATTCGTGGTTGACCCGTAAGGGGCTGCGCACCTTCACGTCGCTCAATGTCCGCGCGGCCGAATGTATCGATCCGCATTACTTCGCGGTTCTGATCGGTTGCGGGGCGACCGTGGTCAATGCCTATCTCGCCGAGGACAGTATCGCCGACCGGGTCGATCGCGGCCTGTTGGAGGGCACGCTGACCGAAGCGATGGCGCGCTATCGCCTGGCCATCGACCAGGGCCTGCTGAAGATCATGTCGAAGATGGGGATCTCGGTGATCTCGTCCTATCGCGGCGGGATCAATTACGAGGCCGTGGGGCTGAGCCGGGCCATGTGCGCCGAGTATTTCCCCGGCATGCACAGCCGCATCTCTGGGATCGGCGTTTCCGGCATCCAGCGCAAGCTGGAGGCAATCCACGCCCAAGCCTGGCGCGGCGGTCGCGACATCCTTCCGATCGGCGGATTCTACAAGGCCCGCCGTTCGGGCGAAAAGCACGCCTGGGAGGCGCAGACGATGCACATGCTGCAATCGGCCTGTGACCGGGCCTCCTACGAGATGTGGAAGACCTATTCGGCCGCGATGCGGGCCAATCCGCCGATCCATCTGCGCGACCTGCTGGACATAAAGCCGATGGGGGGGCCGGTTCCGCTGGAAGAGGTCGAAAGCATCACCTCGATCCGCAAGCGCTTCGTCACGCCGGGCATGTCGCTGGGCGCGCTCAGCCCCGAGGCACACAAGACGCTGAACGTGGCGATGAACCGGATCGGCGCCAAGTCGGACTCGGGCGAAGGCGGCGAAGATCCCGCGCATTTCCTGCCCGAGTCCAACGGCGACAACCCCAGCGCGAAGATCAAGCAGGTGGCGTCGGGCCGCTTCGGCGTGACGGCCGAGTATCTGAACCACTGCGAAGAGCTGGAAATCAAGGTAGCCCAGGGGGCCAAGCCGGGCGAGGGCGGCCAGTTGCCCGGCATGAAGGTGACCGAGCTGATCGCCCGGCTTCGCCATTCGACGCCGGGCGTCACCCTGATCAGCCCGCCGCCGCATCACGACATCTATTCGATCGAGGACCTGGCGCAGCTGATCTATGATCTCAAGCAGATCAACCCGCGCGCCAAGGTGACGGTCAAGCTGGTCGCTTCCAGCGGGGTCGGCACGATCGCGGCCGGCGTGGCCAAGGCCAAGGCCGACGTGATCCTGATTTCGGGCCATAACGGCGGCACCGGCGCCAGCCCGGCCACCAGCATCAAATATGCCGGCCTGCCCTGGGAAATGGGATTGACCGAAACCCATCAGGTGCTGTCGATGAACAACCTGCGCGAGCGGGTGACGCTGCGCACCGATGGCGGGCTGCGCACCGGGCGCGACATCGTCATGGCCGCGATGATGGGTGCCGAGGAATATGGCATCGGCACCGCCGCGCTGATCTCGATGGGCTGTATCATGGTGCGCCAGTGCCAGTCGAATACCTGCCCGGTCGGCGTCTGCACCCAGGATCCGCGCCTGCGCGAGAAATTCACCGGCAATGCCGACAAGGTGGTCAACCTGATCACCTTCTACGCCTCGGAAGTGCGCGAAATCCTGGCCTCGATCGGTGCGCGCTCGCTGGATGAGGTGATCGGGCGGGCCGACCTGCTGACCCAGGTCAGCCGCGGCTCGGCGCATCTGGACGATCTCGACCTGAATCCGCTGCTGATCACCGTGGATGGCGCAGCGAGAAACCGTTACGACCGCGAAAAGCCGCGCCAGTCGGTACCCGATACGCTGGACGCCGCTATTGTCAAGGACGCCGCGCGCTTTCTCGAGGATGGCGAGAAGATGCAGCTTTCCTACGCGGTGCAGAACACCGACCGGACCGTGGGCACGCGCGTTTCCAGCCATATCGTCAGGCGGTTCGGGATGCGCAACAGCCTGCAGCCGGACCATCTGACGGTCAAGCTGACCGGCAGCGCCGGCCAGTCGCTGGGCGCTTTCGCCGCGCCGGGGCTGAAGCTGGAGGTTTCGGGCGACGCCAACGACTATGTCGCCAAGGGCCTGTCGGGCGGCACCGTGGTGGTGCGCCCGCCGATGGCCAGCCCGCTGGTGGCGAGCGACAACACGATCATCGGCAACACGGTGCTTTACGGGGCGACCGCGGGCTTCCTGTTCGCCGCCGGTCGCGCCGGCGAGAGGTTCGCGGTGCGCAATTCGGGTGCGCATGTGGTGATCGAGGGCTGCGGGTCCAACGGGTGCGAATACATGACCGGCGGCGTCGCGGTGATCCTGGGCAGCATCGGCGCGAATTTCGGCGCCGGCATGACCGGTGGCATGGCCTATCTGCATGACCCGGACGATCAGGCGCGCAAGCTCATGAACATGGAATCGCTGGTCACCTGCCCGGTGACCGTCGCCCATTGGGAGGCCGAGCTGAAGGGGCTGATCCAACGCCACGCGGCCGAAACGAAAAGCCGCAAGGCCGCCGATCTTCTGCAGAACTGGGATATCGAGTTGAAGAACTTCGTCCAGGTCTGCCCGAAGGAAATGCTCGACAAGCTGTCACACCCGTTGGGAATCGAGGAAGAGGCGATCCCGGCGGAGTGACGGCCGTCCGCCGGCGGGGCGCTGGTTTTCGTCCCGCACGACGCCGGAATTGCCGTTCCGTTGCGCCCATGTCTGCGCTAAGGACGCCGCATGGCGAAAACGAGCAACAAGAGCGGGCGCGGCAAGCCCCGGCAGGACAGGTCGCGCTTGTGGCGGCTGCGACGTCGCGCGCGTCGGTTCGTCTGGCGCGGGGCGCTGGCGGGCGTGACGTTTCTGCTGGCGCTGGTGATCCTCTATCGCTTCGTCGGGCCGCCGCTGACCCACACGATATGGGTCGAATCGCGTCGGTTGAACGGGGTAGAGCGCGAATGGGTGTCGATGGATGACATCGCCCCGGTCGCGGCGCGCGCGGTGGTTGCGGCCGAGGATGCCGATTACTGCCTTCACTGGGGGTTCGACATGGGCGCGATCCGCGCCGCCATCGCCGAAGGGGCCGAACGGGGCGGCTCCACCATCAGTCAGCAGACGGTCAAGAACGTGTTCCTGTGGCAGGGGCGCAACTGGCTGCGCAAGGCGCTGGAAGCGGCGATCACGCCGCTGGTCGAGATTGCCTGGCCCAAGCGCCGGATCCTGGAAGTCTATCTGAATGTCGCGGAATTCGGCGAAGGGGTGTTCGGCATCGGCGCCGCGGCGCGGCATTATTTCGGGGTGACGGCCGCCGAACTGGATTCGGCCCAGGCCGCGCGCCTGGCGGTTGTCCTGCCCAATCCGCGCCAGCGCGACCCGCGCAACCTGCCGACCTGGCTGCGCAAGCGCGCCGCCCGGGTGCAGGATGGGGCGGCGACGATCCGCACCGATGGCCGCGCCGCCTGTTTCGAGAGTTGAAAATCCCCGCGCGGCGCGGCATGAGGGGGCACCACCCAACAAGTGCCGGATCCCTCATGAACCGAATGTTCCACGTTCCCCTGTCGCCCTTCTGCCGCAAGCTGCGGCTGGTTCTTGCCGAGAAGCGGATCGAGGTGGAACTGGTCGAGGAACGCTATTGGGAGCAGAACCCGGATTTCATCCGCCGCAACCCGGCGGGAAAGGTCCCGGTGCTGCGAATGGACGGGCGCACGATGAGCGAAAGCCAGGCGATCTGCGAATATATCGAGGAAACGCACCCGAGCCCGCCCCTGATGCCGCAATCGCCGGCCGAACGGTTCGAGGTGCGGCGGCTGGTCTTCTGGTTCGATGACAAGTTTCATGCCGATGTCACGTCGAAGCTGCTTTACGAGCGGGTCAACAAGAAGGTGATGGGCCTGGGCTATCCCGACAGCCGCAACGTCAAGTCGGGCGCGCAGAAGATCAAGTATCACCTCGATTACATGGGCTGGTTGCTGGATCAGCGCCGGTGGCTGGCCGGCGACGTGATGACGCTGGCCGATTTTGCCGCCGCGGCGCATCTGTCCTGTCTGGATTACATCAGCGACGTGGACTGGAATCGCAACGAAGGTGTCAAGGACTGGTATGCCAAGATCAAGTCGCGCCCGGCCTTTCGCGGATTGCTGGCCGACCAGGTGCCGGGCTTTCCGCCGCCGCAGCATTATGCCGACCTGGATTTCTGAAACCGGAAGGGTGAAAGGGGGCGTCCCGCCCCCTCTTGGCCTGCGGCCAATTCACCCCCGGGGAGTATTTTTGCCGAGATGAAGTCCGTGGAGAGTTTCAAGGCAAGGCTGGTGCGCCGCGCGCGCGAAGAGGGGTTCGCCGCCGCCCGCGTGACCCGGCCCGATGCGATACCGCAGGCGGCGGATCGGCTGGCGGCGTTCCTGGCGGCCGGATATCACGGGCAGATGCAGTGGATGGAGCGGCGCCAGGGTTGGCGCGGCGATCCGGCGGCGCTGTGGCCGGCGGCGCGGTCGGTGGTGATGCTGGCCGAGACCTACACGCCCAGGCATGATCCGCTGGAGGTGCTGGAGCGGCGCGATCGCGGGGCCATTTCGGTCTATGCGCAGGGGCGCGACTATCATGACGTGGTGAAGAAGCGGCTGAAGCGGCTGGGGCGCTGGATGCTGGAGCAGGCGCCGGAGGCGCAGATCAAGGTGTTCGTGGACACCGCGCCGGTGATGGAAAAGCCGCTGGCACAGGCGGCGGGGCTGGGGTGGCAGGGCAAGCATACCAACCTGCTGAGCCGCGATCTGGGCAACTGGTTTTTCCTCGGCGCGATCTTCACGACGCTGGACATCGCGCCCGACGGGGCGGAAAGCGAGCATTGCGGCAGTTGCACCGCCTGTCTCGACATCTGCCCGACGCGGGCCTTTCCCGCGCCTTATCGGCTGGATGCGCGGCGCTGCATCTCTTATCTGACGATCGAGCATCGCGGGCCGGTGGACGAGGAATTGCGGCCGTTGCTGGGCAATCGCATCTATGGATGTGACGATTGCCTTGCGGTCTGTCCGTGGAACAAGTTCGCCCGCGCCGGGCGCGACGCCCGGCTGGAAGCGCGTGCCGCGCTGGCCGCGCCCAGGCTGGCCGATCTGGCCCTGCTGGATGACAGCGGGTTTCGGGAGATGTTCTCGGGCTCGCCGATCAAGCGGATCGGGCGGGACCGTTTCGCGCGCAACGTTCTTTATGCGATCGGAAATTCCGGCGATCCCGGGTTGCGGCCGGTGGCCCGCGGGTTGACCGACGACGCGGATCACGCGGTTGCCGACGCCGCGCGCTGGGCGGTGCGGCGCCTGACGGGACCGTGAGATGCGCAAGCGCCGATTGCTGCTAGGATCGTGGAATTTGGAGGAGGTTTTCATGCGGTTTTCGTTTGTCCTGTTTGCGCTTGTCCCCGCGATGGCGGTGGCCCAGGGAGGTCCGGTCGAGCAGGGGCCCAGGAACGTGCCGGAATTTCGGCCGGCCTTTACCGCCCAGACCCGCGCCCCGGCAGAGGATTCGGGCGTCACCTTGCGGCGCGAGGTCTTCGCATCCGGCCTGGCGCATCCCTGGGGCATCGCCCCGCTTCCGCAGGGCGGTTACCTGGTGACAGAGCGCCCCGGCCGGATGCGGCGGATCTTGCCCGACGGGAGCCTGTCGGCGCCGATCGCGGGACTTCCGGAGGTGCTGGCCGAATCGCAGGGCGGTTTGCTGGACGTGACGCTCGGGCCGGATTTCGAGACCGACCGGATGATCTATTGGACCTATGCCAAGCCGATGCGGGGCGGGCGTTCGGCGACGGCGGCGGCGCGGGGAGTGCTGGCGCCGGATTTAAGCCGGGTCAGCGCGGTGGAGGACATCTTCGTGCAGTCCCCGCCAAGCCATGCGCCGGCGCATTACGGGTCGCGCATCCTGTTCGGCCCGGACGGCCATGTGTTCATCACCACGGGCGAGCATTTCACCCCGCAGGAGCGCGTTCTGGCGCAGGATACGGACACGACCTATGGCAAGGTCGTGCGGATCCGGCCCGACGGCAGCATTCCGCCGGACAACCCGTTCGGCAATGCGGTCTGGTCCTATGGCCATCGCAATCCGCAGGGCGCGGCGTTCGATTCCTCGGGCCGGCTGTGGACGGTGGAGCATGGCCCGGCGGGGGGGGATGAGCTGAACCGACCGGAGGCGGCGGAGAACCATGGCTGGCCGGTGATCTCTTACGGCGAGAATTACGACGGTGATCCGGTGGGCAGTGGCCGGGCGGTCGCCGAAGGAATGGAACAGCCGGTCTATTACTGGGACCCGGTGATCGCGCCGGGCGGGATGACCTTTTATGACGGCGCGATGTTCGATGCCTGGCGCGGCGATGCGCTGATCGCGTCGCTCAGCCCCGGGGGGCTGGTGCGACTGTCATTGCAGGACGGGCGTGTGACGGGCGAAGAGCGGTTTCTGCGCGGCACCCGTATCCGCGATGTCGAGATTGCCCCGGACGGGGCGGTGCTGGTGCTGGTCGACGCGCCGGAGGGCGAAATCCTGCGTCTGACCCCGCAATGACCGGGCCGGCGCGCGATGACCTTCGCGCCCGGCTCAGTCAGCGGGAATGCGGAAGGTCAGCGAGGCCCAGAGCGAACGCCAGACCGGCCCGGCCTGTGGGTCGTCGATCCCGGTGTCGCGCAGGACCACGGAGTCGAGCAGGTATTCATGCCCGGCCCGCACCGGGACGGTGACGCGCCCCGTCGCATCGGTGCGCAGGCGCGTGACGCGCGTTTGGGCATCGTCACCGGGCGGGCGGTCGAACACTTCCAGCTGTGCATCGGCGCGGGGCTGTCCCTGGTAGAGAACCTGCACCGGAAGGCCGCCGGTCATGTCGTCGGTGTAGGGATTTGCCAGCGCGACGATCTCGGTATCCAGCCCGACGGGGCGGTCGCTGCCGCGGCCGTGCCCGACGGCGACCAGGCTTTTGGCAAACCGGCGATAGCTTTCGCGGAATCCCTGGCGCGGCAAACCGCGCGCGGCGTGCCGTTCGGGTACGCGGTCGAACGCCTTGTGGGCAACAAAGCCGGCGAAGGTTTCCCAATCGCCATAGGTCAGGATCGAATCGTCCGTTTCATGCACGATGACGACCAGCCCCGGACGCGGCACCGCCTGGTGCAGCGCCGGCCGGTCGCCCATGCGGCTTTCGACCGGGATCGTCGCCTGCGGTGTCACCAGTTCGAACCGGGCGGTCCGCGCCGGGATATAGGCATATCCGCTGCCGGTGAAATTCTGCCCGACGCGCAGTTCCGCACGGATTTCCGCGCCGTCCTGCACTTGATATTGCTCTGGCGAGATCCAGAATTCATGAGCGTCGGCCGGGATCGCGCAAACGAGAGCCAGCACAAGAGCGGATAGGGATGGAAAAAGGCGCATGGGAACAATCTCTGCTTTGCTCGCGCATTACCTGACGCGGGTTGCGTTGAAGTCAAGCCTTGGGGCCATGCTTGTGTGCATGGCCGCGCTCACCTCGGCCCGGGCCCACGAGGTGCGCCCGGCGGTCGGCGATGTCCGCGTGCGCGCGCAGGAGGTACGGATCGAGTTTCGGCTGACCCTGGAATCGTTGGTGGCCGGGATCGACCTGGCGGGGCTGGACGACACCAACAACTCGCCGCGCTCGGATATCTATGACCGGTTGCGCGCCGCCCCGCCCGACCGGTTGGCGGCCGCGTTCCGGGCGCAATGGCCCGAAATCCGCGACGGCATCGTGATCCGCAGCGCCGGCCAGCGCGTGGTGCCGGAAATCCGGGACCTGCGCATCCCGCCGGTGGGCGACACCAGCCTGCCGCGTGACAGCGTGCTGGTGATCGGTGCCGACCTGCCGGCGGGCGACGCGCCGGTGGTGGTCGGGTGGGTCGCGGCCTATGGGCCGCTTGTCTTGCGCCAGATGGGTGCGGGTGCGGAGCTTTACACCGGTTACCTGACCGAGGGGCAGCTCAGCGATCCGCTGCCGCGAACCGGCGTTGCGCAACTTTCCGGACTGACCGAGTTCGGCCGCTACATCGTGCTGGGCTTCACCCATATCCTGCCCAAGGGGCTGGATCACATCCTGTTCGTGCTGGGGCTGTTCTTCTTCTCGCTGCGCCTGCGGCCGCTCCTGATGCAGGTCACGGCCTTTACGCTTGCCCATACCGTGACCCTGGCGCTTGCGACGCTGAAAATCGTCTCGGTTCCCGCCCATATCGTCGAGCCTCTGATCGCCGCCTCGATCGTCTATGTGGCGCTGGAAGATGCGCTTGGCGTGCGGATGAGCGTCCGGCGCACCCTGGTGGTATTCGGCTTCGGCCTGTTGCACGGGCTCGGCTTTGCAAGCGTCCTGGGCGAGATCGGGCTGGACCCCGGGCGGCTGATTGCCGGGCTGATCGGCTTCAATATCGGGGTGGAGCTGGGTCAGCTCGCGATCATCTCGGGGGCCTTCCTTCTGGTCGGGGTCTGGTTCGGGGACAAGCCGTGGTATCGGACCCGGGTCGCCGTTCCCGCCTCGCTGATGATCGCGGTGATGGGCGGATGGTGGCTTGTCGAACGCACGGTGTTGTGAATGGCCCCCAAAACGATGCGCCGCGTGGTAGGATGTTCCTCCAAGGATAGAGGAGGAGATCCCGTGACACGTCACATCGCAGATCATGACCGCAAAACCGGCCGGCCGTCGCGCGCAGAGTATTACCTCCGGATCGAGCGTCTGGCCGGGCCGCATCCAAGCGCAAAGGCGTTGCATCGCCGCAAATCGCTCACGCAAACACCCGGGCGGTTGAAGGCCTTCACCCGGATCGCGCGCGGCCACCACGCCTGAGCCTGTCGTGACCGGGGGCGCGCGACCGCCTTGGGGGACAGTGCGCCGCTGCTCCGCATCGCCCCCTGCCGCACGGGGACGATGACGCTTTCGATCGGGGTGCCGCGGCGCAGGGGATTTCGGGGCGATCAAACGGCCTGCCTGGCGGTCCGGCTTTCATGGAGGGCTGGCCGGATCGGGAAACGCGGATGCCGCGCCGACCGGGATAAACGGGTTCCGCCTTTCCCTGTTCCCTCAGGCCAAATCCGAGTGCACCCCCATTTCGCCCAGCCGGAAGACCCCCATCTGGCTGGCGCCCCCGAGCTTCGGGTGGTGGCCGGCGATGTCAACGACTGTGACCGTGTAACCCGCCGCCTCGGCCGTGCGGGCGCACCAGCCGCGAAACTTCGCGCGCCCCCATTCGAAGCGGTGACCGGGATGCCGCCTGCGATGCGGCGGCACACCGAGCAGCGGGTTGAAATCCGCGTTCGGCGTTGTGATCACCGCCATGCGGGGGCGTATCCCGTGGAACAGGGCTTGTTCCAGCTTCGACAGCTGGGCCGGGTCGAGATGCTCGATCGTCTCGACAAGGACAGCACAATCGAAACCTTCGAGATCCGCGGGCGGCGCGAGCATTGACGCCTCGCGCAGGTCGATACGGCAGGTCGGGGGCGCGCCCTCGGCCAGCCGTCGGCGCAGACGCTCCAGCGCGGCGCGGCAGATATCCAGGCCCACGACTTCTTCGTGATCCGCGTCTGCCACCAGCCGAACGAACAGGTCGCCATCGCCACAGCCAAGATCGAGCACCCGGGCGGCGCCGCTCTGTCGCACGACGGCGTGCACGGCCTGCAGCCGCTGCTCGTGAAGCCAGCTTGTCATGGGCGCATCCCGGGCCGGCGCATCAGAACCACGTCCTTGACGGGAATCTCGCAGAACCAGCCCCAGCGTCGCGCCAGGTGGCGGAACGTCTCTGCGCGGTAGAAGATGACATGGGTCGGATCCTTGCGGTAATGCCAATCCCTGAACCGAGCATCCTCGGTCTGGAAGCAGGTCATCACCGTCAGCCAGCCGCCGGGGCGCACCAATCCGCGCAGACGCTCGAAGTTCGCGGCCGGATCGTGGAAATGTTCCGCAACCTCGGTGCAGGTGACAAAGTCATAGGTTGCATCCAGCGGCGCCGGATCGGGCGCGAAGAACGGATCGTAAAGCGCCACCGCATGCCCGGCCTCTTGCAGAATCGCCGCCAGGGCCGGACCCGGGCCGCAGCCATAGTCGAGCCCATGCGCAGAGACCGGGAGCCGTTCGATCAGCGGGTCCGACAGCTTCGAGAGGAAGCGGCGATACCGGGGATCGAACGGATCGTTTTCGTGGTGGAGGTAATGGGCATGTTCCGCCGTCGCCGAGGGCCGCCGCGCGGGATCGAGGAACCGCGCCTGGCAGGCCGGGCACCGGAAATAGGCGCATCCGGCAACTGTCACGAAGCGCTCGCCCGGCGCGGCGCAGAGCGGGCAGGCGCATCGCCCGGTCGCGGACGCCGCGGCCATGTTCCGGGTCTCGATGCTCATTCCGCCGGCGCTCGCGCAAGATAGACGGTCTGGGTGAAGGGCCGCCCGGTCAGCGGGTTGTCGAAGGTCACAGGTTCCGCCCAGGCCTCGGCGAAGGCCGCGGTCAAGCGATCCAGGAAACGGGTGTCCGTCGCGTCGTTCGACCACAGGCCGAAGATACCGCCCGGCTTGAGATGACGGTTCAGCGCGCGCAGCCCCTCCACCCGGTAGAAACTGTCGCTGCGCTGGTCGAGCAGGTGGTCCGGCGCATGGTCGATATCGGCGAGGATCGCGTCGAAGCGCCGCCCCGGGCGATCCGGATCGAACCCGGCGCCGCGGGCCATGGCGAAGAAGTCGCCCTGCACCAGCCGGCATCTCGGGTCGTCGCCCAGCATCGTGCCAAGCGGAAGGATCCCGGTTTCATGCCATTCGATCACCGGCGCGAGATATTCGATCACCAAAAGGTTCGCGACCCCGGGATCGGCCAGAACAGCCTCGGCCGTGTAGCCAAGACCGAGCCCGCCCACCACGATGTCGCGCGTATCGCCGGCGCGGGCCGCCACACCCATTTTCCCCAAATCGGCTTCCGAGGCCGTGAAAGCGCTGGTCATCAGGAAGTCCTGCCCGAGCATGATCTCGTAGACGTCCTGGCGGAGGCGCAAGTCATGCCGCCGGCGCAGGCTGAGAGCGCCCAAGGGGGTGGGCGCATAATCGATTTCTTCGAACAAACGGCTCATGTCATTGCACCCTGAACGGCGCCGCCGCCTTTCTGTCTGTTTTTTCAGGAAGACCCGTTATCGGCAGGATCGGTCGAAAACTCAACCTCTGTCCCGCTCTCTGTCTGGCCGCGTCCCCTCGAAAGGTGGGTGAATGCCGGTGACGCCTGATCGGGGGCGGTCGTCTGAGCGTGCCCGACATCAACCGCGTGAGGGGGCGCGGCCGGGCAGCGGTTACGGTGATCGCGCATGTTCCATATCTGCCGCGCCGGCATCATCGTCCCCGATGCCATGACACGCCCGCAAGGGGCGCTGTTGCACTGCGCACCTGAGCTCGACTTTGTCCGTTTTTGGGTCAGGTTTATGTCCAGAAAACGCCCTCGTTCGCTATGAACTCGAGTGCCTCTTCGAGGGGCAAGACGACACCGCCCATGTCATCGACGTCTTCCCATCTGCGCCGGTGTGACCAGTATCCGAGGCGGACCTCGTCGCCGTTCCCGGCCGGTTTCAATCGGGCGGTTGGTTGACTCGCGGACTGAGGACAAGTATCGTTTTGATTTTTTTTGCTCGATTATCGGAGATTTCGATCGTGAATCATAGACAACGACGCTTGAAGAGCCCGTTTTATTGCCGCGATTTGCTGAAACATGTCGTCAGCGGGCTTCTCACCGCATGCCTCGTGTTCGCACTGCCGACCAGGGCGCTTGCGGATGAATTCATCGTATGCGGCGGCCACGCCCCATTGATTTGGCCTGTTCCTGACGCGTGAGGCGCC
>JADQCB010000024.1 GCA_016278325.1 Actibacterium sp. | reverse complement strand
TTGCCATGAAAAGGGCTGATCGCCGAGGGCTTATGTGATCATCCGGGATGGAACAAATAATGCAGCACAACCGGAATGACGGCCGCCTTCAAGCTCGCCGCGCCCTCGACGGGCAGATCGACCGGCCGTGGTGCTTCGGCCTCGACCCAGTCGCATAGGCCGCCCAGCGTTCGATCAGCTGCAATGGCCGCGCCGATACTGACGATAAGCGTGTCGAAGGCGATGTCACGGTCGGCGCCTTGCACGACCGCCTCGATCTCGGCCCGGTGCTGGTAGTGGTAGCGCAGCGGCGACAGGGTTACCTCCGGCTCCCCCGGCTCGCCGTCGCGCAGGATCAGCAGCCCCTCGGTCGGGATACGCTCGGGCAGCACCTCGCCGCGCAGGGCGGTGGCGGGCAGCGCCGAGAGCCGCGCGTGCAGCGCGGTGAGGATGGTTTCGCGGGGAGTGGGCATGGGATCTCTCGACCAGATCGACTCGTGATAGTTTTATTTTCGGTAAAACCTGCATCATGCCGAACGAATCGTTGCCATAGAGCCATTTTGTCCTTATGTAGAGGCGCCGTGGACGACATTGACCGAAAAATCCTGAGACTGCTAAGCGAGGACGCTCGCCGCTCGCTCTCGGACATAGGAAGCGCGGTTTCGCTTGCGCCGTCGTCAGTGAACGAGCGCATCCGAAAGATGGTGGCGGACGGCGTTATCAGACGATTCACCGTCGACCTTGACCCGGGAAAGCTCGCGACACCGATGGCAGCGTACATCTGGGCGTTGCTCAGGGATGGTGCTGACGAGGCGTCGTTTCGCAGCTTTGCGAAGAGGCACCCTGCGGTCACCGAATGCCACCACGTGACCGGTTCGTGGTCGTATCTGCTCAAGGTTCAAGTGGCGGGCCTTGCCGACCTCGAACAGGTCCTGACGAGTCTCAAGGAGGCCGGTCTTCTCGCCAGGAGCGAAACAGTAATTGCCCTGTCGACCATGGTCGAGCCGCCGTTCCGACCCAAGGAAATCTAACAACATGGACCCGGTACTGTTCGGAAAAAGCCTTCTTCTCGGTGTTGCGGTTGCAGCGCCTCTTGGCCCAATCGGTGCACTCTGCATCTCCCGTACGCTCGATCGCGGGTTCTGGTTCGGTGTGTCTGGCGGTCTCGGGACTGCGGTTGCCGACGCGCTTTTCGCGGGCCTTGCTGCTTTCGGGTTTGCTGCTTTTGCCGCGGTTCTCGGCTTGATCGACACACCTTTGCGCGTCGGCGGCGGCCTTTTCATGCTGTGGCTGGGATGGCACAACTTGCGACCTGCCGAAACGGTAAGGGTCGCGCGGGCCGCGCGGAGCGATCTCTTCGGCACCGTCGCGACCACTTTCGTGCTGACCATGACCAACCCCATGACCATCCTGATTTTCGCAGCGCTTTTCGCGGGCCTTGGGCTTGCAAGTCACCCGAGTCCCGGCGCCCCGACGATTGTGGTGATCGGGGTGTTCATCGGGTCGCTCGCGTGGTGGCTTTTCCTCAGTGGCGGTGTCGCGATTATGCGTCGAAAGCTGCCGCAATGGTTTTCGCGGCGTGTCTCGCAGGCATCCGGGGTCATCCTCATGAGTTTCGGGGGGGGTGCCGTGATTTCTGCATTCTGGTGAGTTGATTGTGCGAGCGATCAGATCCGCGCCTCCACCCAGTTTGCCACGATCAGCCCCGGCACGCTGTCGAGCGCCCGCTCGGCGTCGCGGTCGAGGTCGAGCCGCTTCGGCAGCTTGACCTGCGGGACCAGCAGGAAGATCGGCGCGGTGACCTGGTTGCGGCCGGTCTTCGCGCGCGAGGCCACCGCCTGGCCGCGGGTGTTGAGGCGGGCGCGGTCAGCGACGAGCAGGCTTGGGCCGCGCCGACGATACACAAACCTCAGACGCAAGCCACGGCGGCGCTCCCATTCGCCGGGGGTGATCTTGCCGCCGCGCAGGCCCCGCCCGGCGGCTTCGGTCGGGATCGCCAGCCAGAACCCGGCCTTCGAGCGGATCAGAGGGCCGGTGTCGTGGGCGCCGACGATGACCGGGGCCTTGGACCAAACGAGCGCCGCGGCGTTCAGGCTCTCGCCGGCCTTTGGGTAGGTCTGGCTCCGGATCGAGTTGGCGAGCCGTCGGCCGAGCCCCGCGCCGGTGATCTGCCCGCGCCAGGCGGTCTTGAGCCCGGTCCCGGCCTCGCGCATGGCGGCGGTGACGGCCCGTTCGCCCGCCGCGACCTCGGCCGCCATCATCGCGACGATGTCGGGATCGATATCGAGTTTCAGCTTCATGCGGACCTCATATCCACAGTCCAGACCAGCCGTTCGCGGTCGCGAACTGGCTCGCCCTGGATGACAAAGCTGTCGGTGCCGATCACGATCAGATCGCCGGGGCGCGGATCGGGCAGGTCGGTGACGCGGACGTCCACGATCATGCTGTCGCTGACGATGTGCGCCGCGCCGAATTCGGTGATGCGGTCCGGGGCGCGGCGGATCACACGGAGCGGGCGTTCCTCCGAGGTTGCGGCAGAGATCCACACCGCCGCCACCGCCATGGACGGGTGGGCAAAGATGCGATCCATGGCGGTGGCAAAGACAGTCATGGTCGTCAGTTCGAGCTGTGCAGGCGGATCGCGATACGCGGCCGTTTGTTCACCGGCAGGATCGAGGCCTCGGTCATCAGATCGATCCAGCGACCCTTCTCGTCGAGGTGCTGGCGGGCATAGAGCGGCAGGCCGATGGTGTTGGCCGCCTCCAGCAGGTTGGCCGGGCCGCCATAGGTGGTGAAAGTGTCGATGGTGCCGAGCGGGAAGGCGATGCCCTCATTCGCGGGCACCAGCCGCTCGGATACCCTGGTCGAGAGGGTGACGGTGCCCGAATACTCCTCGAACAGGATCCCTGCGAAGGGAAAGTTGCGCCGCACATCCTCGCGCAGGGGCTGCGCACCCGTGGCGGCATAGAACTTGTAGGCCTCCTCTGTCTTGGGGTGGGCGATCAGCTTGTCGAAGAACTCGCGACTGACCAGCGCATGCACGCTGGTCATCGCCTCGCCGAGCAGGTTGTCCTCGACCGCCCGCAAGACCTCGCGGACCTTGCCCTGCACATTGGTGCCCGCGGTGCCGAGGACGAAGTCGACCGAGATCTGCGTCAGCCCGAACTCGGTGAAGTAGTTGTAGAGGGTGGTGCCCGCGCCATCCTTCACGATACCGCGCAGCGCGTTCATCTCCATGTATTCGCGGGTCTGGGCGTGTTTGCGGCGCATCAGCGTCAGCTTGCGGTTCATCACCCCGACCAGCGGGTCGGCGGCATCGAACGCACCCAGCGCCGGCGTTCCCTGGATGTCGGCGGGCAGGATCACGTCATCATGCGGGATCCATGGCAGGGCGAAGCTGCGCATCGACCGGTCCTCGCGGGTGCCGAGTGTGGCCGGGGCGCCGAGCGGGACGGAGGGCAGCAGGCTGAGGATGCCCTCATACTGCTCAATGATCACTGAGCGCTGGCTGACGCCCTCGAAGCGGAAAAGGCCGATCTGGCCAAGGCGGGTGTAGAGGTTGGGCAGGATGTTGATGGCCTGCGTCAACTCGGCCAGCGAATAGCCGCCAGCGTCAAAGGGATTGCGGACAAGGGTCATGGGGGGCTCCGGGGATGTGAGGGAAATTGGCTTCAGACACCGTCGCGGGCGATGATGCCGACGGCGGCCAGCTGGCCGAGCTTGGTGGTGATCTTGGCGCTGTCATCGACGCTGGCGTCATAGGCGAGGCCCTCGCGCGAGACGATCGAGGGGCCACGAGCGACGACGATGCCGGTGGCATCGGCCAGCGTGGCATCGACGGCGTAAAGCAACACCGCCACCGCGGTCTGCGCGCCATCGGTGCCGCCGCTGGTGGCCAGCTTGTATTTGCCGTTTGCGGTGATCTTGCCCAGGACCGAGCCGACCGGGTAGGGCATGCCCGCAAGCAGAGTGATCACCTCGCGCGTGTAGTTCGGATTGACCTCATACTTGAGGACATCGCCCATGCTGGGCGGCTGGGTCAGGACAGACATGGTTCAGTCTCCGGGATGGATCTTGGGGGAAGGTGATCAGCGATTTGCGTCGCTTGCGGCCTTTTTTGCTGCGGCAATGATCGGGCTGTCCTTGGCCGCAGCCGCGGCCGGGGCAGTGGCGATGATGCCCGCGGCATCGCTGCGCGCGGCGAGGTCGGCCAGCACACGGGCGCGCAGAGCCTCGGGCTTCAGGCCGCGCGCCACGGCATCCGCGGCGTCGATCTGCACACCCAGCCGGGCGGCCTGCGCACAGACCTGCGCCACCTCGGCGGCCTCAGTGCGAATGGCCTCGGCATCCATGGGCGCCGCGTCACCTGCGGGCGCAGCGGGTGCCGCAGTATCTGTCACGGACGCGGCGTCTGCGACCGGCGGCTCGGGCGTGGTCGGGGCAGCGGCTTCAGCGGGCGGCTTCCCGGTATCTGGCGCGTTCGGAGTAGCGGTTGGTTTCGTGGTCATCTGAGGACCCTTTCTGCCTGGGGGATTGGTGCCGCGGGGTGCGGCGACGAAAGCATGGAAGGCGGTGACGGGATCGGCGATCTCGTCGGCCAGACCGGCGGCAATGGCATCGGCCCCGCGGAACACGGCGGCTTCTGTGGCCAGTGCTGCCGCATGGGTCAGCCGATCCCCGCGCCCCGCAGCGACGGTTTCGGCGAAAAGGAAGCGGACCACCTCCAGCTCGCGCTGCATCTGGTCGTGCACGGCTTGCGGAAGCGGCTGGTAAGGGTTGGCGTCGACCTTGTGGGCCCCGGCATGGATCAGCGTGACGGCAATGCCCTTCTGGTCCAGCGCCCCGCTCATGTCGGTGTGCAGGGCCACGACCCCGATGCTGCCGACAGCGCCCGTGCGCGGCAGGATGATCCGGTCGGCCTGCGATGCCAGAACGTAACCTGCGGACAGCGCATGTTCCGCCACGAAGGCGTGGATCGGCTTCTGCGCCCGGGCGGCCCGGATGCGATCGGCCAGATCGAAGGCCCCGGCCACCTCGCCGCCAAAGCTGTCGATGTCCAGCGCGATGCCACGAACGCCGGGATCCGCGACGGCCGCCTGCAGCTGGGCGGCGATGCCCTCATAGGAGGTGAGACCAGAGGATTGCCCGATCCACGCACCGCGATGCACGAGTGTGCCCGCGATCTCGATCACGGCAATGCCGTCGATGATGGGATAGGGCTGGCCTCCATTACGCTGATGGCGCTGGGCGAGGTCACTGCCGAACAAAGAGGCGCGCGCGGGCCGGGTCGCTTGTTCAACATCGTCAGCCGGCAGATCGACACCCGCGAACGTGATTTCCTGCCCGGTGATGCGCGGCCCCAGCCCTGACAGGAACGCCAGCGCCTTGGCGGGGTCCACCATCAGGGGCGTGTTGAAAGCGCGCTGGGCGATCTGGGCGTGGTGCATCATGCGCCCTTCCTGGTGTCGGGTTTCTCGTCGTCATCCTCAGGTTCGTCGTCGGCGGTATCGTCCTGTTGTGAGCCGTCATTGCCCTTGGCCTCCCCTGGCCCCTGCGCCGGTGACCCCGGACGCCGGAAGTCGAGGCCCAGCGCGAGCTCGCGCTTTCGCTCAGTTGCGATCTCGCGGTCGACCTGTTCGGCGTCGTATCCGCGCTCCGAGATGGCCTGCGTGCGGGATTTCAGACCTGCGTCGATCTGCAGGATCTCGGCCGAGGCGTCCTTCATCGGGTCGATCCAGTCCCATTTCGTGGGCAGCCAGGCGCAGGCCTGATAGTGCCGCCGCTGGCTGTCATAGCCGGTAAGCTCCAGCGCACCCGACAGCACGGCCACGTCCATCCAGCGCACCCAGACAGCGCGGCAGAGCTGATGGACAAGCACCCCATGCTGCCAGGCCGAGATGCGGCGGCGGAACTCGATCAGGCTGATGCGTTCTCCATTTCTGCGGACAATTGCGCGGCCATCAGGGCGGCCACGCGGGTGGGCCATGTGACCCAGACATCGCGCTCCTGGCGTGCCAGGCGAAACACCAGCGTCTCCGCGCGGGCGCGGTCGACCAGCGTGCCTTTCTTCTTCTGTATCGCCAGCTGGCGTTCCTGCGCCTGATAGACCGTCAGTGCGGTGCGGGCTTTGAGATAGGACGAGCTGTCCGCTGGCCCGGAGAATCCGCTGTCGCCGCCGGTGCTGCGACGCTGCTGGTCCGGGTCGGTCATTTCGGCGCGGCGCATGTCGGACGCGGCAGCATCGATCGACCCATCGCTGTAAACCACCAGCCGCCCCGCCTTGCGCGCTTTCTGGATCGCTCCGCGCGACAGGCCGGAATGGGCGGAATACTCACGTTCTGACATACCTTCCATGGCGCTTGGGTTTCCATCAACGCATTGAAAATAAACAAGTAAAGTCGTATATTTGAGTTGATTACACTCTCCGGTGGAGCGATTCTGATCCCCACAAGCAAGGGATCGGAGACAACCCTATGACCATCTCCCAACGTTACAACGCCGAGGCCGCCCGTCTGCTGCCGCACATGGCCGAGAGCCTGGTCGTCGAGCCGACCATCACCACCGCGAACGAGATCGACGAGATCGTGTTTCGCCGCGGCGAATTCCTCGGCGGGATGGCCTGCGCGATCCTCGCCATGATCGAACGACAGGATCAGGGAGCCTGACCATGAACCCGATCACCACACCCCGCCATCAGCTGCGCGCAGAGAAAGCGCGGCGCAATCGCGAAGCCGCGCTCTCCGCCTTCATTGCGAAGAAAGCCGAGATCGACGAAATGCTCGCGCGTCTGCAGGCGCTCAGCGACGATCATTTCGAGACCCACCCCGACGAGATCAACTGGGGCGATGTCGGCACCCTCGAGCATTACGCCAGCCTTCTCAAGCGCATCACCGACAGCGCCTTTGGCGAGGGTGAATACGCCGAGTGATCGTCGGACCACATGGCCGGGCAGCCCGTCCATGTGGCGGGCTTGACCCCGTAGAAGGCGGCGCATTCCGCGTGGCCGGACAACACCGGAGGCCCCGATGCCCGAACTCACCGACACCCAGTCCATCATCCTCAGCCGCGCAGCCATCCGCCCCGGCAATCTGGCGATGCCGCTGCCCGAGGGTCTGCATGGCGCCGCCGCGAAGATGGCCGTCACCCGCATGATTTCCAGGGGCTGGCTCGAGGAGGTCGATGCCGATATCCGCAAGGGCGAGCCCCTCTGGCGCGAGACCGGCGATGGCCATGGCACCACGCTGATCGCCACCGGGGCCGGGCTGGAAGCCATCGGAATCGAGCCGGTGGTCGCCAGGGCCACCAGCGCGCCGCGCAAGGCAAAGCCGGACCCCGCGCCGACGCCCGAGGCTCCCGATGCCCCCAAGCCCGTCGCCATCCGCGCCGGCACCAGGCAGGCACAAATCATCGCGCTGCTTCAGCGCCCCGAGGGAGCGTCCATAGCCGAGATCGTCGAAGCGACCGGCTGGCAGGCGCACAGCGCGCGCGGCATGATCTCCGGGGCGCTCAAGAAAAAGCTGGGCCTTGCAATCACGTCCGCGAAGGAGGACGGACGAGGGACGGTGCATCGAATCGCGTGACACGATCCCACGCGACCGCCGGTCAGGTTGATTGGGGGTCCGCCAAGACCGACCAAAAGGGTCAGCTGACGGCTTGGAGCCCGGAGCGTACAATGATTGTTCCATAGAAATCGTGATTCAGTCATATCACCCGCGGCTCGTCAGGTTTTGGATACATTGGTAGCTCCCAGAAGTGCCCTTGTACCACCATCGGTTTTTGGCCACCGTGGTAGAATGGAAAGGCGTGGAAGCGAAATTGGGTAGAGTACGGCTCTCCCTCAACAGTGTGGCAGTTTAGGCGGATCGATAGCACCAAGCGCTCAATTCCCCCCGCGCCCTGTTTGCGGTCCCATTGTTGCAGGCCGCGCAAAAACAGACGATTTAGAAGAGCCTGTGGGAAATCGATGGTTCGAGTTTGCCCCGGCGCACAACTGGCGATGTCTGTCGTGACGCGCTGGTAGAGCGGTAGGCCAACGCCCCGTCCGTCACTGCTGTGATAATTTAGGACTCTGAAGCTTGGTTGAACGTCGGTTCCCGGCTCCTCCTCGACCGACAGTCCGAAGGCCTCGAGCCGCTCTGGAACGACCAAATCGCCATTAGGGTCCTCGAACTCGAAGACGACTTGAAGTTCCAAGGCCGGACCACCGCCATGGTTTGTAACTGAGAAAGTCGGCGGCGAAGGTTTTGCGTCCTTCCAGTGTTTCCGCGCCCAAAAGACGGGCTCGCCGTTGAGCGTGTCCGGATGGGGCCACTGGAAGTGGAAATCAAGAAAATCGCGTTCCAGAACGATTCTCGGTGCGAGCTCGGCCTTGCGCGCAAGTCGCGCCTCCCTCACAGCCTCCTGTGCTGCCTGCGCACCTTTACTTGAGATGTAAGCACTGATTGCTGCGGCAGCGGCGGCGACGAGCGTGGCCACGGCCGCAACTCCTTCGAAAATCTGACCCGAAGTGATGGGCATTCCCTTAATCCGCTAAACTACGCGGCTTCAACTGCTACCGGCGATATGCTCGGAATACAATCGCTGGATACCATCCCAGCCAGAGTCTCGTGCTGGCAAAGATTGGGAGCACGCCTGAACATTCGCAACACTTGCAAAACTTGCGCCCAAGCGAATGGCCGCAATGTCCGGTCAGCTGACGCACGCTATCGTCTTTGCGCGGCTTCGAACAGCCTGCGCAGCGCGTAGCTGCGCAGGAGCGATATGCCGGTGAAGACCCCGCCCAGCGCCAGGTTCTCGCCGAGGCTCGCCTGCAGACCGAACCAAGGGAACACCACGATCTGCGTGGCGACCGCCAGCATATAGCCCACCGCGACATTGGTGATGGCCTCAATGAGCGACATGCGGCGCGACTGTGTCATGCGCGTTTCCTCGTGCGGCGCGCAGGTTGCGCTGCCTCCTCTTGTGGGGCGATCCGGCTGGCTGTCCGACCCGTGGCCATCCGCGCGGGCACCAGGCAGGCACAAATCATCGCGCTGCTTCAGCGGCCCGAGGGAGCGTCCATAGCCGAGATCGTCGAAGCGACCGGCTGGCAGGCGCACAGCGCGCGCGGCATGATCTCCGGGGCGCTCAAGAAGAATCTGGGCCTCGCAATCACGTCAGCGAAGGAACAAGGACGAGGAACGGTGTATCGACTCGTGTGACACGATCCCACGCGACCGCCAGTCAGGTAGATTGGGAATCCGCCAAGTCCGACCAAAAGGGTCAGATGACGGCTTGGAGCCCCAAGTCACCCGGCGCGCGGCGCGAGAAGGATTGCTCCGGCCCCGATCAGGCAAAGGCCTGCTCCCGCGAGATCTCAGAGGTCCGGCTACTGTCCCTGCGCGCCCAAATTCAGAGTAGCGAGGCGGTGATGTAGACACCATCATAGGCGGTGAAGGCCCGACCGGCGAAGCCTGCTTCGACCTGCGCAAGCAGCCAGATAAGAGCGGCCAGCGTCAGCCGCCGAGCCGGTCGTGATCCGAAAGGCATTCCTCGTGGTCGCGCAGCACCTCAAGAATGCGGCAGTTGGCCACACGGTCGGCGTGGCATTCGCGGATCATCCGTTGCAGTTCGACCCGGAGCGCCTCGAGTCGGGCGATGCGCGCCTCGACCTCGCGGAGCTGTTTCTGGGCGACAGCATCGACCTGAGCGCAGGACCGCTCCGGGCTGTCGGAGAGATCCAGCAGCTCCCTGATGGCCTGCAAGGAGAAGCCGAGCTGCCGGGAGTGACGGATGAAGGAAAGACGATCAAGCTCGACATCCCCATAGCGTCGCTGCCCACCATCCGTCCGACCGGGTTCGGGCATCAGTCCGATCTGTTCATAGTAGCGGATCGTCTGCACCTTCGTGCCAGTCCGTTTGGCGAGAGTGCCGATCGAAAGCATGCGTTTCGTCCTCCAGCGCTTTGTTACTGGGATCGCGTGGCTCCTACCCCCTGACCGGCGATGCAGAAAACCTCGCGAGGAGGCTTGAACCTATAGTTGCTGTAGATCGTATATAGAGATTCGACCGAAAATCACAAACGGAGGGCCGGCATGGCCGACGGGTTCGCCGGACAACGCGAGTGGCGTGTGACGGGCATGGACTGCGGCTCCTGCGCGGCCAAGGTGCGCGGCGCAGTCGAGCGTCTGCCTGGGGTCGCGGAAGTGGACGTGGCGCTCATGGCCGAGCGACTGCGCCTGACGCTGGACGAGGGTCAGACGACGCCTCAAAGCGTCGAGAAGGCCGTGCGTGGCGTCGGCTTCGGCATCGCGCCCAAGGGCGCACGGCCAGAGAAGCCCAAGGGCGGCTTTGTCCTGCCGCATGGAGCCTTTCCGGATGCGGCGGAGGCCGGGGAAATCGACAGCGAGCCGGAGAAGACCACTGGGCCCGCCGATGATGCGCCGACGTCATGGTTGAAGACGTCCAAGGGTCGCCTCGTGCTCGGAACCGGCGCGCTGCTCGCGGCGGCCTGGGCGTCACGGCTCGTCCTTCCGCCAGAGATCGTCCATTGGGCGTTCGTCCTGGCGACGCTCGTCGGGATTGTCCCCGTGGCGCAGCGCGCGTTCGCCATGACGCGGGCCGGCATGCCCTTCACCATCGAGATGCTGATGACCATCGCCGCTGGCGGCGCGCTGATAATCGGTGAGCCGGAAGAGGCGGCGCTCGTCGTCTTCCTCTTCGCCGTGGGCGAGCTGCTGGAGGGCGTCTCGGCCGGCAAGGCGCGTGACAGCATTCGGGCGCTCTCGAAGCTCGTGCCGAAGACGGCGCGGCTCGAGGTGGGCGGCAAGACACGTGAAGTCGCGGCAGAGAAACTCCAGGTCGGCCAGATCGTGCAGGTCCGGCCCGGCGACCGCGTGCCCTGCGACGGCGAGGTGATCGACGGCACGTCGGGGGTCGACGAGAGCCCGGTGACGGGCGAAAGCGTGCCGAGCGTCAAGGAGCCGGGCGCGGAGGTTTTCGCAGGGTCGATCAACGCCGAGGCGCTTCTGCGCGTGCGGGTGTTGAGGTCGGCCGAGGACAACACCATCGCCCGCATTGTGCGCCTCGTCGAAGAGGCCGAGAGCGCCCGCGCGCCGACCGAACGTTTCATCGACCGGTTCAGCCGGGTCTACATGCCCGCCGTGGTCGGGGCCGCTGTCCTCGTCGCCGTCGTCCCTCCGCTGGCCTTCGGACAGGCCTGGGGCGAATGGGTCTATCGCGCGCTGGCGCTGCTGCTGATCGGCTGCCCCTGCGCGCTGGTGATCTCGGTGCCGGCGTCGATTACCTCGGCGCTCTCCACCGGAGCTCGAAACGGCCTCCTGATGAAGGGCGGCGCGGTGATCGAGGCGGCGGCCCGCACGACCCATGTTGCCTTCGACAAGACCGGGACGCTCACGCATGGCAGACCCCGTGTGACGGGCGTGTCCGTGCTGAGCGGCACCGAGGGCGACCTCCTGGCCCTCGCCGCCGGCGTTGAAAACGGTGCGAGCCATCCTCTCGGCCAGGCGATCTGCGCCGAGGCCGAGCGGCGCGGCGTTGACGCGGCCACCGCTGCTGGCGGCCGCGCACTTCCCGGCAAGGGTGCGGAGGCGTCCATCGACGGCGCGACGGTGTGCGTGGGCTCGCCACGGCTGGCAAACGAGCGCGGCGCGCTCACGGACGACCTGCGAACCCGCGTGGCGGCGCTGGAAGCCGACGGCAAGACGGTGGTCATTGTGCTCCGCGATGACGTGCCCCAGGGCCTCATCGCGCTCCGGGACGAACCGCGAGCGGACGCGGCCGAGGCGATCGCGCAGCTGCGCACGCTCGGCATCTCTTCGGTCATGCTGACCGGGGACAACCCGCGCACGGCAAAGGCCATCGCCGATGGGCTCGGGATCGAGCATCGCTCAGAGCTCATGCCGGAAGACAAGGTGACGGCGATCCGCGACCTGACAACGGGCGCCCGCGTGATGATGATCGGCGACGGGATCAACGACTCGCCTGCGCTCGCCGCCGCGCATGTCGGCGTTGCGATGGGCTCGGGCACCGACGTGGCGCTTGAAACCGCCGACGCGGCGATCCTGCGCAACCGCGTGACCGATGCGGCGGGCAAGATCCGCCTGGCGCGTGCCGCCATGGCCAACATCCGCCAGAACATCGCGATCGCCCTCGGTCTCAAGGCGGTCTTCCTCGTGACTACCGTGCTCGGGATCACCGGCCTCTGGATCGCGATCCTCGCGGATACCGGCGCCACGGTGCTGGTCACGATGAACGCCCTGCGGCTGCTCTTCTTCCGTCCGACCGGCGCGATGCCTGTGGCAGAAACCTCCGCAAGACATACATCGGATGCAACGCGCGAGAGCGCATCCGCGACCATCTGAAAAGAGACACCGACGATCCTTACCCGCCGCGCCATGATGGCCGCCACCGCGAGCTTCACCGCATCCGTTCCGCTCGTGGGAGCCGCCCAGGGTGCACCCGCGATCCCCGTCCTGAAGGATCCCACTTGCGGATGCTGCACCGCCTGGACCGAGATCCTGCGCGAGGATGCCGCACGCTATCGTCTTTGCGCGCCTTCGAACAGCCTGCGCAGCGCGTAATAGGGGATCCACTCGCCATCGCGATGGACCAGGCCGAGATTGACCAGCAGCTGGGCCGCGTCGGTGACCGGTGCCAGCGCGAAGACGCCCCGCATCAGCCTATCCCAATCGCCGACCTGCTCCTTCGCCGCGCCGTAGTCGCGCTGCTGGGCATAGGGCGGGGAGGTGAACATCAGCGTTGCCGCCTCATCCTGCATCAGCCGCGCCACCACTTTCGGGTCGGTCGCGTCGCCACAGATCAGCCGGTGGTCGCCCAGCGCCCAGATATCGCCCGGCCTGGTGATCGGCTCGGCCGGGGCCTCGGGGATCGTGTCGGCGGTGTCGTCGTCGATCGGCGCGCGATCCTCGCCCGCGTCGTGCAGCAGGGCGTCCAGCTCCTCCTCCGGGATCCCGATCAGCCCGAGATCGAACTCCTCTGCCATCAGCCCGCGCAGTTCCTCGAGCAGCAGCGCCTCGTCCCAACCGCCCAGTTCCGTCAGCTTGTTGTCGGCGATCCGGTATGCCCGCCGCTGTGCCTCGGTCAGATGGTCCAGCACGATGACCGGGGCCTCGGTCAGCCCCAGCTGTGCTGCGGCCAGGACGCGACCATGCCCGGCGATCAGCTCGCCGTCCGCGTCCACAAGGCAGGGGACGGTCCAGCCGAACTCGGCCATGCTGGCGGCGATCCGCGTCACCTGATCGACGTCATGGGTCCTGGCGTTGCGGGCGTAGGGTCGCAGCCGCGCGAGCGGCCAGTGCGCGATCTGGCCCGGCAGAAACCGCACCATCCCGTAGCGCCGGTCGACCGTGTAACCGAGAAAGCGAAGCGGGTTCGGTCCCGGCTGCGGCGTTGGCGCCACGCTCTGATCGCCAGCCAGCAGGGCGCCGAGGAGAGAGTTTTCCGGCGGCGCCGGCCGCTCCGTAGCCATTCCCAGTAGCCCACCAAGTGTGGGCTCCTGGCGGGATCCGTAGCCTGCGAGCGCGATCGAAGGCGGCGATGTTCCGAAGAGCCCGGCAAGAGCGTTTGTCGGCTGCCCCGGCTTGAACCCCACATCGTGAATCCGCACGCCCAGTATGCCGTTGCCGCGAGCAAGGCTCTTGATGATCTCGTAGCGCACCCATCGGCGTTGCCATGTCTGGCTACCAATCAGGACGCACGTGACCGATCTGCCGTCGAGACCGCCGTTGATCATCCGCTTGATCGCGAGCGGCCCCTGTTTTTTCACCTCTTCCCATAGGCTCTTGTCGTGGAACCGGGCAGCCTTCGTATACCGCCTTGTGATCTGGTCCGAATTCCGGACCACGTTGACGCGCGTGACGTCGTCGTAATGGAAGCTGAAAAACACCTTACGGGGCATCGGGAGGCCTCAACGAAAAGAATGCCAGCGCAACGACGACAACCGCGAGGACAAGCGCGGCGACACCGACAAGACCACCGTCATCTACAACGCCAACATCACCATGACCGACGTGCCCCTGGAGGCCTACGACTACGTCGTGAACGGCAAGCCCGCGCTGGAATGGGTGATGGAGCGCCAGGTGGTCAAGACCGACAAGGCCAGCGGCATCGTCAACGACGCCAACGACTACGCCAACGAGACCATGGGCGACCCGGCCTACCCGCTGGACCTCTTCCGCCGCGTGATCACCGTGAGCCTCGAGACGATGAAGATTGTTCGCGGCTTGCCCAAGCTCGAGGTGACGTGATGCGCACCCTGATCCTGATGGCGGCTCTGGCCGTCGCCTCGCCCGCGCTGGGCCAGAGCTTTTCCTGTCGGATCGGCACACAGCCCGCCTGTCTGGATTACGGCGACCAGGTTTGTTCCAGCAGCGGAAAGTGCGTTGACAGCGACGCCGCCTGTTTCGACAGCTATCAGTGCGGATACGAGGGCTTTACCTGCAAATCCAACGTGACCGAGTGCGTCGATGCGCATGACGAGCTCCTGCGAAAACACAACGCGTTGGTCGACGATTTCAACGAGAACCTCGAGATCGCGAGGGAAATGGCTGACCGGCTGGACGACGTGGAAACCTGCCTGATCTACGCCAGCACCCTTCGGGACGCGAAGCTGTGCGCGCCATGAACATCAAACCGGCAGGCACACGCCCGGATTTTGGGGTGAAAATAGCAATTGGGCCGGATCCATGCGGCCCGTTGCGGTATCTTTCAGTGAGGGGCACCTCGAAAAATTGCCCTGACCTTACCATGGCGGTATGGTGGCGGAGGTTTCCATGGCTTGGGGTTTGGCGATGTCGCAGATGGGTTTCTTTGATCTTTCGGATCGTTACGCGAGCCTCGATGCGAAGCGTGATCCACTGGTGGCGATTGACGCGGTCGTGCCGTGGGAGGAGTTCCGTGCGACGCTGGAACGGGTCTGGCGCAAGCCGGAGGCAGAGCGCAAGTCCCGCGCGGGACGCAAGCCGATCGACGCCATCGTGATGTTCAAGACGCTGTGAGGTTGTCCCATGGCGCTTTTTGACTGGCTGTTCGGCCGAACCCCGGAACCGTCTCAACGAAACCAGCCTCAACCTGCCGCTACCGGACACCGGACGCCAGAACTCGCCCGCCCCCCTGCCAGACCGGCATTCGCCCACGCAGACCGCGTGCCCGAGGGCAGCTTCCGCTTCATCGCTCTGGACGTTGAAACCGCCTGCAGCGATGTGGCCAGCATCTGCCAGATCGGCCTGGCCTGTGTGCAGCCCGACAACCAGATCCAGACCTTCTCGATGCTGGTCAATCCACGCACACGGTTTGACCCATTCAATGTCCAGCTACACGGAATCGGCCCTGATCATGTCGCCGATGCGCCCCATTTTCCCGATGCGTTGGAAACGCTGCTGCAGCTGCTGACAACTCATCACCTCGTCCAACACAGCAATTTCGACAAGCGGGCTATGAATGCAGCCTGTGGTTTCTGCGGCATTGATACCCCGGACCTTCGCTGGAGCGACAGCGTAACTATTGCGAGGCGTGCTTGGCCAGAGTTGAAAGGCAATGGTGGACACGGGCTGGCAAACCTGAAACGCACGCTGAACCTTCAGTTTCATCATCATGATGCTGGCGAGGATGCCCGGGCGGCGGCGATGGTCGTGCTGCACGCCGAAGATCATCTACAACTTCCCTTTGAGGAACTGGTAAGACCGACTCGTCGAAAGACCTTTCCTTCTGCAATCACTATGGACGGTGATCCTGCAGGGGCATTGGCCGGTTCAATCGTGGTCTTCACAGGTGCGCTGGGCATGTCGAGAAGCGAAGCTGCAAACCTTGCCGCCCAAGTCGGGATGACTGTAAAGGCCGGGGTAACAAAGAAAACAACGCATCTCGTCGTTGGAGATCAGGACCTGACAGTCCTTGCTGGGCACGCCAAAAGCAGCAAGCATCGCAAAGCGGAAGAAATGCGCGATGCTGGCCATCCAATTCGGATCATGGGTGAAAGTGAATTTAAAAATCTTCTATCAGGAGGTGGCTCCATATGAACTGCACAAAACTTTTAGCCGTGGTTTGGGCTACTTCAATGATCGTATCGGCGGCACAAGCACAAAACATTTACGCGGATATTGCGACCGGAATGGCGGAGCAAGGCATTGCTGAAGCTGAGAAGCTGTTGGAGGCTGCGCCCGGCCTTCTGGATGAAACGCTCAAACGCGGTGAGATCGGTGAAGAATTTGAGACGGCTCAATATTGCAGAGGAGCGCTACAATCCGCAATCAATCTCGGCGCGGCCGTGTCAAATATCATGCCCTTTTCCAAGGTATGGACCCTTGAGGATGAAAGGGGGCCAGTTGGACGTTTTCGTATCATGTTAAATGGCGAGCAAATACACGCTGACGTCTATTGTGAAGGCAGTCTTTTACGTTCTGTTCTACTACCTTGGGGATCTGGAAGTTCTTATCCAGACCCAGTTCAAGTCACCACATTCAGCGCAATCGCAGGAGCAGCTCTCAACCTAAAGCTTCAGGGTGCGTTTGACAATCCGGAGGTTGATGCGGCAGCAGGTCCCAACGCGGACACTTCCGAGACAACAGACACCGCACCAGTCGCCGCAGCTGATACGGACCCAGCACAGAATGCCGTCACCCCCTTTGCTGTCGCGGGCAAGGCTGCGTTGGCAAGCAAGATTCAAAGTTGTTGGAATGTTGGATCGCTACAAGCTCAAGCGCCCCAATTTAGTATCAGGGTTTCTGTCAGTCTGGAGGAAAACGGTATGCCTGACGTCAGTAGCATCACGATGCTGTCTCATAACGGAACGAGTGAAGCGGCAGCGAGACAAGCGTATGAAGCCGCGCGGAGAGCCATCATACGTTGCGGAGCAGATGGCTTTGAGTTGCCGCCTGATGAATACGAGGAATGGGAAACAATTACGCTGGAATTTGACCCAAAGCAGATGCGCGTTCATTAGCGGGCTTCGGTTGCAGATTCTGCTCCCCTCCCCATGGTTCCTCCTAAGCGCTATCCGTATACGGGGGGGCTGAGCGCGGCATTTCGCTAGCGACTGGCTTCTTCACCGGGGAATCCAGGGGGAATCCACCTCGGCGACAGCGCGATATAAAGTCACGACATTACAGCGCCTTACGGAAGACCGACCGGCTCCCAAGGTGGATTCTTGACAAAAACAGTAAAATCCACTTTGCGGAAGCCAGGGAAGCCACCAGAGCCAGAAGCCAGGCATCGGAAGCCACCCTTTCGTGAAGGCGTTGAATCCACGCGAGATTTTCTGTTGACAGAGCTGCCCCCCTTGACTCATACCTTGATCATCGAAGAATAGCGCCCGGAGGAAACCCTCGCGGGCGTTTTCCTTTTCCCGAGATCGCGGACTTCGATCACGCTGCTGGCCATGCTGGTGGTGCGGACCTGTTCGCCCAGCCCCACATCCGAGACCCGCCCCATGGACCTTGTCTTCGCGCCAAGCGAGATTGAGGCGTGGCCGATCGACCGGCTGCGCCCCTATGCCCGCAATGCCAAGGTGCATGGCGACGATCAGGTTGCGAAGATCGCCGCCAGCATGGCGAAGTTCGGCTGGACCGTGCCCTGTATGGTGGCCGACGACGGCGAGCTGATCGCGGGTCATGGCCGGGTGCTGGCCGCCACGATGCTGGGGCTCACCGAGGTGCCGGTGATCCGGCTTGGTCACCTGGACGAGGCCGAACGCCGGGCGTACCGCATCGCCGACAACAAACTGACCGAGCTGGGCGAGTGGGACGAGGCCATGCTGCGCGACGAGATCGCGGGGCTGCTGGCCGAGGATTTCGACCTGACACTGCTGGGCATCACCGACGAGGATCTCGATGCCCTGCTGCAGGACCCGGAGGCGCTGAGCGGCGATGGCCCGGTCGAGGGCGAGGACGATGTGCCGGAGGCGCCGACCACCCCGGTGTCGGTTGCTGGGGACCTCTGGCAACTCGGTGCGCACCGTCTGATCTGTGGAGACAGCACAGCGGCCAATGTGGTTGGGCGATTGCTGGGTGACGTGAAGCCGCTTCTGATGATCACCGACCCGCCCTACGGTGTGGAGTATGATCCTGCCTGGCGCAATCAGGCGGGCGCGGCCAAAACCAAACGCACCGGCAAGGTGCTCAATGATGATCGCGCCGACTGGCGCGAGGCATGGGCGCTGTTTCCTGGCGACGTCGCCTATGTCTGGCATGGCGCGCTGCATGCGGGCGAGGTCGCCGACAGCCTGACCGCCTTGGGCTTTGCCATTCGCTCGCAGATCATCTGGGCCAAGGACCGGCTGGTGCTCAGCCGCGGCGATTACCACTGGCAGCACGAACCCTGCTGGTATGCGGTGCGCGCCAAGGCCAAGGGCCACTGGACGGGCGACCGCAAGCAGACGACACTTTGGCAGATCGCCAGCCGCGATCAGGATGCCGCGACGGTGCATGGCACACAGAAGCCGGTCGAGTGCATGCGCCGCCCGATCCTGAACAACTCGAACGCCGGACAGGCGGTGTACGAGCCTTTCATGGGGTCCGGCACCACGCTGATCGCGGCGGAAACCACGGGGCGCGTCTGCTACGGGGTGGAACTGAACCCGGCCTATGTCGATGTCGCCATCGAACGGTGGCAAGCCTTCACCGGCGAGGACGCGGCTCTCGCCGAGACCGGCGAGACCTTCGCCACGCTGAAAGCGAAGAGACTCGCCGCATGACTGCGGCCCTTGACGTGCACAAGTCGCGGCGCGTCGATCTGGCGCCCGTCTGATATCGAGAC
>JADQCB010000054.1 GCA_016278325.1 Actibacterium sp. | reverse complement strand
GCCGCTCGCGGCGGAGTTCGTGACGGCGTTTCTGGAGAGCCTGCGATGAAGCAGAGCCGGATCATGTCGATGGTCGAGGCCGCGGTAAACGTTGTCGTCGGCTACGTTTTGGCCATCGCGACGCAGATCGTCGTGTTCCCGTGGTTCGGGATCGAGACTGGAGTCGCGGAGCATCTGACCATCGGCCTTGCCTTCGTCGGCGTGTCGTTGGCGCGGGGCTACCTGCTGCGACGACTGTTCGAGCGTTGGCGATAGCGCCGGGCATCACACATCGGCGGGCTCGACTGCCGTGATGTAGGCGGGGCCTGCATTCCACGAACCCTCATCAAGGGTCCAGAAGGCGTCCTCCATGTCGGCAAGCGCCACGAAGGCGACGGCTTGCGCCGCCTCCGGGGACAGTGCCTCGACGGTCACGCAGGTGCTTTCGGTGACGGCACGGGTGATCTTGACCCTGTACCGCGGCATCAGACGGCGTCCTCGATGCGGTAGCAGCGCCCCCTTCCGTCGACCCTCTCGGAGACGATGGTCAGCCCGAGCCTTTTCTTGAGCGCGCCGGCAAGCGCCCCCCTCACGGTGTGCGGGCGCCACTGCAACGCAGCGACGATCTCGTCGATGGTCGCACCGCCCTCGGCGCGGAGCATCTCGATCAGCTTCGCCTGCTTCGTACCCGTGCGCGCCTTGGGCGCGGGCTCGGGCTCGGCGGGAGCGTCCTGCGGGGGGTCCGCGGTCGGCGCCCCGTCGGCGCCCGTGGGCGCGCTGTTGCCGCCTTCCGGCTCGACGCCGAGGACCGTGAGGCCGGCGTCGGTGATGTGCAGGAGGATGGCGCGGCCGTCCCCATCGTTGCGCCAGATCCGGTTGAGCGCGGCGTCCGCCTTGGTCTGGCTGTCCGTCGCGGTCTCCGCGATCAGCCCGCGGGAGAGCAGCGCGCCGACCACCTTGGCGGCGGCCCCGCCGCGGAGCGAGCCGGGGAGCGGCAGGACGTTGCGGTCGTCGCGCTGCGCGGCGGCGCTGAGGATCACGAGTTGGGTATCGGAAAGCTTGGTCATGGTTGGTCTCCGGTGTTTGGACGTCGCGGAATGCGGCACCTCCTACCGGGTGAAGCCCGCCAGTCGGCGGGCCTCTCGGGGGCGTGGGGCCGGACGGGCTACTCGGCGTGTTCGCCCTCGCCGAAGGCGCTGTCGGTGATGCGCTTCAGGAGTTCGGCGTAATGCTCGAGCGTCCCGACGTCGGCCCAATTGATCTCGTCGGGGTGGCAGTTGAAGTGGTCGTCGCTGAGCGCCCGCAGTCGCGCGAGCATCTCGTCGATCTCGGCCTTCTTTGCCGTAAAGGCGGCGAGCGCGGCCTCCCTGTTCCGGCGCGCCTTCTCGGCGCGCAGTTCGTGACGCGGGCTGGTGATCGGGTTCAGGCGGGTCATGGCGGTGGCTCCGTGGTGAGTTGAATCGTCCTTCTGATGGGACGTTCGCTCCACGCGCCCCGCTTATCAACTCGATAAGAACCTGACTTTGAATGATAATCGGGGTCGTCAATGCAGGGCATGAGCGAGCGCAAGTACGCCGCCCATGTCGGGCTGTCGCGCGGTGCGATCCAGAAGGCGAAAGCCGCCGGCCGGCTCGTCCTGCACGCCGATGGCAGCATCGACGCAGACGCCAGCGATGCGCGCCGGGCCGAGGCGACGGACCCATCGAAGACGAGGAAAGCACCTCAGCCGAAGCGCAAGCCCGTGCCGGAGGCGGCCGTCTCGGCGGTCGGCGACACGCTGAAGGAACAGGGCCTGGCCGCGCCGGCCACGGGCGGCGGCACGACCTTCCTGCAGGCCAAGACGGCCAACGAGGTGCTGAAGGCGCAGGAACGGCGCATCCGGCTGCAAAAGCTCAAGGGCGAGCTGATCGACCGCGCCCGCGCGCTGGCGCTGGTGTTCCGCCTGGCGCGGCAGGAGCGCGACGTCTGGGTCAACTGGCCCGCCCGGGTGGCCGCGCTGATGGCGGCCGATCTCTCGGCCTCATGCAGCGAAGCGTTAGGCCAGGAAGTCGTCGTCGAACCCGCCACGATGCAGAAGGCTCTGGAGACGCATGTCCGATCCCAGCTCGACGACCTCGCCGAGATCCAGCCCGATCTTCGCTGAGGACGCGGACGCGCTGGCCTTCGATGGCGCGCAAGACGTCCTGCAGGCGTGGCTCGCGGGGCTGCGGCCGGACCCGGATCTGACCGTGTCGGAATGGGCCGACCGGCACCGCAAGCTGTCGTCGCGCGCCTCGGCCGAGCCGGGGCAGTATCGGACCACGCGCACGCCCTACATGCGCGAGATCATGGACCGGCTCTCGCCCGGCGACCCCACGCAGCGGGTGGTGTTCATGAAGGCCGCGCAGGTGGGCGCGACCGAGGCCGGGAACAACTGGATCGGCTTCGCCATCCACCAGGCGCCGGGCCCGATGCTGGCAGTCCAGCCGACGGTCGAGCTGGCCAAGCGCAACTCGCGCCAGCGGATCGACCCGCTGATCGACGAGAGCCCCGAGCTGCGGGAGCGGGTCAAACCGGCGCGCTCGCGCGACGCGGGCAACACCATGCTGTCGAAGGAATTCGCGGGCGGCATCCTGATCATGACCGGCGCGAACTCGGCGGTCGGGCTCCGGTCCACCCCGGCGCGCTACATCTTCCTCGACGAGGTCGACGCCTATCCGGCGTCCGCCGACGAGGAAGGCGACCCGGTGACGTTGGCCGAGGCGCGGTCTCTGACCTTCGCCCATCGGCGCAAGGTCTTCCTGGTCTCGACTCCGACGATCCGAGGGCTGAGCCGGATCGAGCGAGAGTACGAGGCGACCGACCAGCGCCGGTTCTTCGTGCCGTGCCCGCATTGCGGCGCGATGCAGTGGCTGAAGTTCGACCGGCTGCGCTGGCAGAAGGGCCGCCCCGAGACGGCGGAGTATCACTGCGAGGGCTGCGACGCGGCAATCGCGGAACACCACAAGACGGCGATGCTGGAGGCCGGGGAATGGCGGACGACCACCACGGCCGCCGATCCGACCACGGTCGGCTATCACCTTTCGGCGCTCTATTCGCCGATCGGCTGGCTGAGCTGGGAGCGAATCGTGCGGGCCTGGGACGCGGCACAGGGGTCGGACGAAGCGATCAAGGCGTTCCGCAACACGATCCTCGGCGAGACATGGGTCGAGACCGGGGAAGCGCCCGACTGGCAGCGGCTCTACGACCGGCGCGAACGCTGGAAATCCGGCACGGTGCCAGCAGGCGGGTTGTTCCTGACAGCCGGAGCCGACGTGCAGAAGGACCGGATCGAGGTCGATGTCTGGGCCTGGGGTCGCGGCTTGGAAAGCTGGCTCGTCGATCACGTCGTCATCGAGGGCGGGCCCGACCGGCACGACGCCTGGTCGGAGCTGACCGCGCTGCTGGACAGGTCCTGGCCGCATGAACGCCGCGCGCATCTCAGGATCGCGCGGCTCGCCATCGACACCGGCTACGAGGCCCCGGCGGTCTATTCCTGGTCGCGGGCGCAAGGCTTCGCGCAGGTGTCGCCGGTCAAGGGCGTCGAGGGGTTCAACCGCTCGAGCCCGGTGTCGGGGCCGACCTTTGTCGACGCGACCGAGGGCGGCAAACGCCTGCGGCGCGGGGCGCGGCTCTGGACCGTGGCGGTCTCGACCTTCAAGGCCGAAACCTACCGCTTCCTGCGGCTGGCACGCCCGACCGAGGAGGAGATGGCCGACGGGGCGGCGTTCCCGCCCGGCTCGGTGCACCTGCCGCACTGGGTCGAGAACGAATGGCTGAAGCAGTTCGTGGCCGAGCAGCTGGTCACCGTGCGCACGAAGCGCGGCTTCGCCCGGCTGGAATGGCAGAAGCTGCGCGAGCGCAACGAGGCGCTGGATTGCCGGGTCTACGCCCGCGCCGCCGCCTGGATTGCCGGAGCCGACCGCTGGTCCGAGGTCCGCTGGCAGGACCTGGAGCGGCAACTGGCAGTCGACGTTGCAGGATCAGACGGGGAGGTGGCCGCGAAACCTGTGCTGCGCCCATCCGTGCGCCGGCGGACCGTGCGGTCGAGTTACATGGGGTAAAACCGCGGTAGGGCGCTGCCAGATCTCCTTGCGATGCTCATCAATCTCTGTTCTGGTTGCTCGACTACCAGAATGGAGCCGGGAAATTGTCCACTGAACCTGAAACCTTCACCCTTCCGGCTCGGCGGGGTCGTGCAGTCCGTCTAGGCAAGAACGATGCGATCCAGATCATCAACACCCATGGCGCTCAAGTCGTGGACACATGGGTGTTCAACGCTGAGGATCTGACGGAATTCCTGTCCAACGAGCACATGCGTCCGACCCTTGGCAAGCTGTGGCCCGGCGAGGGCGACGCTCTGATCACCAACCGGCGCCGGCCGATCATGATCATGGAGGAGGATACGTCACCCGGCCGCCATGACACCCTGATCGCGGCCTGTGACGATTATCGATACGGATTGTTGGGCTGCACCGAATATCACGACAACTGTACCGACAATCTGCATGCCGCGATGCGGCAGATCGGACTTGAGGCACCGGAATGCCCCAGCCCGTTGAACCTGTGGATGAACATTCCGGTCACTGCTGATGGTGCAGCCAGCTGGGGAGAACCGCTGTCCAAGCCAGGTGATCATGTCGTTCTACGGGCGCAGATGGACTGCATCGTCGCCATGTCGGCGTGCCCGCAGGACATCCTGCCGATCAACGGTGCGGCCTGTCAGCCGACCGAGGCCCATTACAGGATTCTTGATCGTCAGGCCTGATTGCTCGGTTTGTGCCAGGCGATCACTGCAGGCAGCATTTCTTGAACTTCTTGCCGCTGCCGCAGGGGCAGGGGTCGTTTCGGCCAAGCTTTTCTGGCGTTTTTGCTAGGGCCTCGGTCCACGGCGCCACGCGCAAGGCGTTGCTGACCTTGCGGCGCTTCTGCTCGGCGAAGAACGCGTCTGTGTAACAGTGCCATTTCGACAGCTCGTCGATGGCGTCGGTAATCAGGGATTTGCGGTAGCGCCGGCCGGCCGGAGCCCCTCCGGCGTCCAGCGTCGCCCGCAGATCTTCGAGAAAGTGCTCGAACTCGCAATACTCGGGCGAGATCCGTCCCTCCTCGAACAACGCGCGCACCTGCTCGGTCATGTCCTCGAGCCCGAGATCGGCAATCGCATCCATCCAGCCGGTCAGCACGATCTCGGGAGGTGCGGGACAGCGGGTCAGGAAGGACCGGAAGAACCCGACGATGGCGTCGCGGTGCTCGGGGTGCAGCTGTGCGATCAGGACGAGAGCATTCATCAACGACAGACGGGCGAATTCATCGGCCTTCCTGTCCTCGATCGCCTCGAACACGGGCTGCAGGTCACCGTCGAATGTTCCGGCGATGACGCGAAAGCTTGTTTCGGTCACAGCGTCCCCAAGGAGATGGTCGATGACCTTGGTTGGTTGACGAAGCATCTGGACCAATGGGCGATAGGCGCGTGGATCCTGCCATTCGCCCAGCAGGTGGAAGACCGGAATGAGCGCCATCACGTCAGCGTCTTTCATCGCCGGGATACGTTGATGGGTCAGTCGGGTGACCAGATCAACGAAGACCGGTGCCATTTCCTCGCGCCGGGCGCCTGCTTCGGCCATGGCGGCCTTCGGGAACATGTCGTCGCGCGCGAGATCGCGCATGATGTCTGCTGGGGTCATGGCTCTGCCTTCAATCGTTCGGCTGTTGGCGCAATGAAACATATTCGCAGGTCAGGTCAATTCAGATGCCGACATCGACGGAACTCCGTGCCCGCCGCGACGCGCTCTCGGCGCAGCGGTCCTCCGGCGTGGCGCGGGTCAGCTATGACGGCAAGACCGTGGACTATCGCAGCGTGGCCGAGATCGACCGGGCGATCGAGGCGCTGGACCGCGAGATCGCAGCCCTCGAGGGGCGGCGCATCGTGCGGCAGCTGCGCGTGACGACCGACAAGGGGCTGTGATCGATGGGTCTGCTCGACCGCTTTCGCCGCCAGCCCGCTGGCGGCCCCTCCGGCGTGCGTGCGCGCCTGGAGGGCGCGATGTCCAAACGCCGGCTGCGCGGCTGGAACCCGCCGCTGGAGAACGTCAATGCGCTGGTCGCCTCGGGCGGTCCGAAGCTGCTGGCGCGGGCGCGCGAGCTGGTGGTCACCAACGGCTATGCCGCCAATGCCTGCGAGGCCTTCGCCGCCAACCTCGTCGGCGACGGCATCAAGCCCTCGTCGCTGATCGACGACGCGGAGCAGCGCGACCGCGTTCAACGGCTCTGGCTCGCCTGGACCGACGAGGCCGATGCGGACGGGCTGACCGATTTCTACGGGCTGCAGGCCATGGTCGCGCGGGAGATGTTCGTGGCCGGCGAGTGTTTCGTCCGGATGCGGCCGCGCCGGGCCGGGGACGGACTGCTGGTGCCGCTGCAGCTGCAGCTTCTCCAGTCCGAGATGCTGCCCTTCGAGAAAACGGGCACGGCGCCGAACGGCAACCGAATCCGTTGCGGGATCGAGTTCGATGGGATCGGGCGGCGCGTGGCCTATCACTTCCGCCGCACCCATCCCGGCGACAGCACGGACCGGCGCGTGGCGGTCCCCGAGACGGTGCGCGTGTCGGCCGAGGACGTGCTGCACATCTACCGCCCGCTCGACGCGGGCCAGATCCGGGGCCTGCCGCATGTGGCGCCGGCGATGGTGCGGCTGTTCCTGCTCGATCAGTACGACGATGCCGAGCTCGACCGGAAGAAGACCGCGGCGATGTTCGCGGGCTTCATCACCAAGACGGCGCCGGAAGAGCCGATGATGAGTACGGAAGAGCCCGACCCCGATGGCGCAGCCATTGCCAGCCTCGAGCCCGGCACGCTTCAGGTGCTGCTGCCGGGCGAGGATGTGAAGTTCTCGAGCCCTGCCGATGTCGGCAGCAGCTACGAGGCGTTCCAGTACCGGACGCTGCTCGGCGTCTCGGCGTCGCTGGGGCTGCCCTATCATCTGGTCACCGGCGATGTGCGCCAGGCGAACTACTCGAGCCTGCGCGCGGAGCTCGTGGAGTTCCGCCGGCGGGTACAGCAACTCCAGCACGGTGTGATCGCGCATCAGCTCTGCCGCCCGGTCTGGGCGCGCTGGCTGGAGACCGCAAGGCTGGCGGGCCGGCTGGATCTGCCAGACCCGGCGGCGGCGCGCATGGTGCAGTGGATCCCGCCGCGGTGGGACTGGGTCGATCCGCTGAAGGACATCCAGGCGCAGGTGCTGGCCATGGAGGCCGGCATCACCTCGCGGCGCAAGGTCGTCGAGGCCACCGGCTACGACGTCGAGGAAGTGGATCGCGAGAACGCGACGGACACGGCGCGCGCTGCAGAGCTGGGCCTGCGCTACCGCACCAGTCCCGGCGAGACGCAGGGCGCCCGCGCGACCCCGGCGACGCGGCCCGATCCGGGCGACGGGGCGGATGGCAACAGCCACGACGATGCGGCGGCAGCAGGCCGCGCGACCGAACAGGAGTGACATCATGAAGAGCTGGTACACGATCCGCGCCCGCGAGGGCGGCGCGGAGGTGCTGATCTATGACGAGATCGGCGCCTATGGCGTCTCGGCCAAGGGGTTCCTGGCCGAACTGGGCGCGCTGCCCGATGAGGCGGCCATCGACCTGCGCCTCAACAGTCCGGGCGGCTCGGTCTTCGATGCCGTGGCGATCCACAACGCGCTGAGCCGCCATGCCGGCACGGTCACCGTCTGGATCGACGGCATCGCGGCTTCGGCCGCGAGCTACGTCGCCATGGCGGGCGACGCGATCGTCATGCCCGAGAACGCGTTTCTGATGATCCACGACCCCTCAGGCCTGGTCATGGGCACCGCGGCGGACATGCGCGAGATGGCCGGGACGCTGGACAAGATCGCCGCCGGCATGACGCGCGGCTACGCCGCCCGCTCCGGCAAGACCGAGGACGAGATCGCGGCGCTGATGGCCGCGGAGACCTGGTTCTCGGCCGCCGAGGCGCTGGAGGCGGGGCTCGCCACGCAGCTGGCGGAGCCTGTGCGCATCGCCGCCAGCTTCGACATCGGGCGCTTCCGGAACGCGCCACCCGAGCTGGTGGACGCGGTCGAGGTCGTCGAGCCGGACCCCGCATCCACAGCAGCGGACATCGTTGAAGACGCCAACGATGTTGTGGCGCCGCCCGATGCCGCACCGCAGCCCGAGGCGCACAATCCGGACGGCATGGTGGCAGATGCCAGCACGGGCCCGGATCCCACGGCCATCCGCGCCGAGGCCATCGCCCATGCCCGGGCCGTCGTCGATCTCTGCCGCCTGGCGGGCCAGCCGCAGATGGCCGGGCGGTTCCTGGAGGAGGACGCCAGCCTCGACGCGGTCCGCGCCGCGCTGCTGGACGCCCGCGCCGAGACGGCGCCGGAGATCACCCCCCATCACCCGCAACCCGGGCGCAGCGCCACGACCCGCCCCTGGGGCGACGTCATCGCCCGCACCTTCAAGCTGAAAGGATGATCCCATGACCACGCTGACAGAAGGCACCCATCCCGGCGGTTTCCTCGTCTGGGAGGCCCATCGCGACTACACCCGCGAGACGATCACCGTCGCGGCGGGCACTCTCGCCCCTGGCACCGTGCTCGGCAAGATCACTGCCTCGGGCAAATACGCCGCGCACGATCCGGCGGCCGTCGACGGCACCGAGACCGCGGTCGCCGTGCTCTGGGGCAAGGCGGATGCGAGCGCCGGCGATGCCCCGGCCGTCGCGCTCATTCGCGGACCCGCCATCGTCAACCGCTTTGATCTCGTCTTTACCGGCACGCCGAGCGATCCCGAGATCGCCGCGGCCCACACGGCACTCCTCGCCGCGGGCATCCTCGTCCGCTGACCGCGCACCCACAACCATCCCTGACCCGGAGGCATTCCCATGGCGACCATGGACATCTTCGAAGGCGATGCCTTCACCATCATCGAGCTCACCCGCGCGCTCGAGAACATCCCCTACAAGCCCGCCATCCTGTCGGGCGCCAACCTCTTCGGCGCCCGCGGGGTGCGCTCGCGCACCGTGATGATCGAGAGCCGCGACGGCACGCTGTCGCTGATCCCGTTCTCCGAGCGCGGCTCGGCCTATGAGTCCCAGATCCCCGAGCGCCGCGAGATGCGCGCCTTCGTCTGCCGCCAGTTCAAGAAGCAGGACGTGCTCTGGGCCTCGGAAATCCAGACCATCCGCGACTTCGGCTCCGAGACCGCGGTGCAGCAGGTCCAGGCCGAGGTCGCGCGCAAGCTCGGCCGGCTGAGGAACGACGCCGAGGCCACCTTCGAGTTCCACCTCTTCAACGGCATCCAGGGCGTGGTGAAGGACCCCAAGGACGGCGCGACGGTCATCGACTACCACGCCGAGTTCGGCATCACCCCGGCAACGGAGGTGGACTTCGATCTCGACAACACGAGCCCCGCCTCGGGCGCGCTGCGCAAGCGTTGCCAGTCCCTGATCGAGAGCGTCGAGGACAGCCTTGGCGGGCTGGCTGCCGGCCAGGTTCAGGTCCGCGCCGAATGCGGCTCGGCCTTCTTCGCCGATCTCGTGGCCCACAAGGAGGTGCGCGAGACCTATCTCAACACGGCGGCGGCCGCCGATCTGCGCGGGCGCGTGGGCGAGGAGGTCAGCTTCGGCGGCATCACCTTCCGCCGCTATCGGGGCGGGCTGGGCTTCGGCGTGCCCACCGACAAGGCCTATTTCTACCCCGAAGGCGTCGAGGGGCTGTTCGAGATCTACCACGCCCCCGCCGACACCTTCGAGACGGTCAACACCGTCGGCCTGCCGCTCTACGCGCGCATGATCCCCGACCGCGACCGTGACGAATGGGTGCGCCTCGAGATCGAGAGCAACCCGCTGCCGATCTGCACCCGGCCGCAGGTGCTGCGCTCGGCGCGGCGGACCTGATGACCGCCGTCGCCATGGCGCTCGACGCGCTCTTCGCGGACGCGCATCTCGCGCGCGACGTCGTCTACATCGCCGAGGGCGGCGCGCCGGCGCTCGTGCGCGCGATCCTGCGCCGCGCGGACGATACCACCGGTTTTGGCGAGGCCCGGCTCTGGTCGGAGACCACGCGCGTGGATCTGCGCGTCGCCGAAGTGCCTCAGCCACGCCCGGGCGACCGCATCGAGATCGATGGCGAGCCCTTCCTCATTCAGGGCGAGCCCGTCCGCGATCGCGAGCGGCTCGTCTGGACCGTGGATCTCCGCCCGGCATGAAGCTGAAGCTCGACGTCACACCGGACCTCGCCGCGCTCATGGCGGCGGAGATCAAGGCGGGCGAGCGTGCGGTGACCACGGCGATGCGCGAGGCCGGCGGGCAGCTCAAGACCGACTGGCGCCGCCAGATCACCGGCGCGGGGCTCGGCCAGCGGCTCGCCAGAAGCATCCGCGCGGAGACGTGGCCCAAGGGCACCACCAGCATCGGCGCGGCGTCGCTGGTCTGGTCGAAGGCGCCCGCCATCGTCGGCGCCCATGACACCGGCCCGCTGATCCGCTCGAAAACCGGCTTCTGGCTGGCGATCCCGACGCCCGCCGCCGGCCGCGGCCTGCGCGGGGGCAAGATCACCCCCGGCGAATGGGAGCGTCGCCGCGGCCTGCGCCTGCGCTTCGTCTATCGACGCCGAGGCCCGAGCCTGCTCGTCGCCGACCGCGCCCGCATCAACACGCGCGGCCAGGCGGTGGCGTCGCGCGCGAAGACCGGCCGCAACCAGGTCACCGCGCCGATCTTCCTGCTGGTGCCGCAGGTCAGGCTGCCGAAGCGGCTGGACCTGGCGCGGGATGCGGAGCGCGCAGTGGACGGTGTGCCCGGGCTGATCGTGGCAAATTGGATTGAGGACAGATTGTGATGTCTGCTGTCCGGGCTATTCCGCAGCGCCTTGCGGGTCTCTTTCGCGCGACTCGAGATCGCGCCGCGCCACGGCGAGTATTGATCGGGACAGCTCGTGAAGTTGGTCGGCAGCCAATCGGTTGATCTGCCAGAACAGGCGTCGCTCCAGGACCTTGCCGGGCACAAGCTCGACAAGCTCACCGCGGCCCAGATGGTGCCTCGCGAGCTGGAACGGATTGAGCGCCCATCCCATGCCGGCGAGGCTTCCTTCAAGGAAGCTCTGCGTCGAGGGGAGCCAGTGGGTGGGGAAGGCGAGATCGTGCCCGAAGACCTCTCGAGCCCAGACATTCTGAAGCCGGTCCTTCTGGTTGAAGGTGAGAGCAGGCGCACGCTGGAAAGCCTCCTCCGTGAGACCTTGCGGGAAGTATCGCGCCACGAAGTCAGGACTAGCCGTAGCCAGGTAGCTGAGCGATCCGAGGAGCGTGACCCGACATCCCTGCACGGGTCTTTCCAGAGAGGTAACGGCGGCAAGTACCCGGCCGCGTCGCAGCCAGTCCGCTGTATGGTCCTCGTCGTCGATCGCGACGTTCACGAGGTAGTCGGTGGTCCTCGTGAAGGAGGCGATGGCCTCGAGAAACCAGGTCCCGAGACTGTCTGCGTTCGTGGCCACGTTAACGGTTACCCGCTGAGCGGCTCCTTCGGAGCCGGAGAACTCGGGCAACTGCTCCATGAGGTCCTTCTCGAGCATGCCAACGCGGTCCATGTGCCGGCAAAGCGCGAGGCCCTTGTCCGTGGCAGTGCAGGGCGTGCCTCGTTCGATGAGCACCGCGCCGAGGCGCTCTTCGAGATGCTTGACGCGCTGCGAGATGGCAGACGGCGTCACATGGAGTGATGCCGCAGCCCGTTCGAAACTCCCGGTCCTGACGACCGCGGCAACGGCGCGGAGGGCCGCGTAGTCGATCATGATTCAGTTTTCCTTCATCAGGCTCAGCATACTTAATTTGTCTAATCCGTCATATCATCGTAGCTCAAGGCGAAACCCTTCGAATGGGACGCCCGCCAATGGACCTCGCCGTTTTCTTCACTGGAATGATGATGAGCCTCAGCCTAATCGTGGCCATCGGAGCGCAGAACGCCTTCGTGCTGCGGCAAGGTTTGCGCGGCGAACATGTCCTCCCCGTCTGTCTGGCCTGCGCGATCTCGGACGCGATCCTCATCACCGTGGGCGTGACCAGCTTCCGTAGCGTCTCGGAGTGGTTGCCCTGGCTCGAGCCTGTGATGCGCTACGGCGGCGCCGCCTTCCTGATCTGGTATGGCCTGAAGAGCCTTCGCTCGGCGCTGCGCTCTAACGAGGCGCTGGCGGCTGATGTCTCGCTGGCGACGACCGATCTTTTCCGCACGCTGGTCGCCTGCCTCGCCATCACCTGGCTGAACCCGCATGTGTATCTCGACACGGTCATCCTGCTGGGCACCATCTCCACCCAGTTCACGGACAGCCAAGGGTCCTTCGCGATCGGCGCGATCCTCGGATCGTTCGTCTTCTTCTTCGCCCTCGGCTACGGTGCCATCAAACTGCGCCCGGTGTTCGAGCGACCGGCGGCCTGGCGCATTCTCGAAACGCTCATCGCGCTGGTGATGTGGCTTATCGCCTTCAAGTTGCTGGCCGGAACCTGAGAGTATCCTCGATGGAGAACATCAACCATCTGCTCGTCGTCTTCATCGCCTACGTGATTGCGGCCGGAAGCCCCGGTCCCAGCACCCTTCGGATCATGGGTGTGGCGATGAACCATGGTCGGCAGGCCGGGCTGGCGCTGGCCGCGGGCGTCATCTCCGGATCGCTGTTCTGGGGGCTGTCTGCGGCCACTGGTGTTTCCGCGTTGCTCGCGCGCTATGCCGAGGCCCTGATCGTCCTGAAGATCTTCGGCGGCATATACCTGCTCTACCTCGCGGTGCGTGCGGCCCGAAACGCGATGACGCCCGACACCGCGCCCTCAACCGGCCCCGCACGAGCTGACACTCCTCCGTCCCCTGCTGCCCTCTATCGCCATGGATTGATCATGCATCTGGCCAACCCGAAGGCCGTGCTGGCCTGGATCGCCCTCGTCACGCTCGGCCTGGGCGCCGAGGCGTCCTGGCATGACGTGGCCACCATTTTGGCAGGCTGCGCGGTCCTGAGTGTGACGATCTTCGGCGGCTACGCGCTCGTGTTCTCGACGGCGCCGATGATCAGCCTCTACCGCCGCGCCCGGCGCGGGATCGAAGGCGTCCTGGCCGTCTTCTTCGGGTTTGCCGGCCTGCGCCTGCTCTTTTCACGCGTTTGAGGGAGATGCTCGCATGACCTTGTTTACAGGCCTCTCAGCCTTTCCCCTCACGCCCATCGACGAAGAAGGGCAGCTGGAGCCCAAGCTTCTGCAACGCTTCCTCGAGCGCATCGTGGCAGCAGGTGCGGATTCCATCGGGCTCCTCGGCAGCACCGGCGGATACGCCTACCTGACGCCGGAGGCGCGCAAGCGCACGCTGCGGGCCGCCGTGGAGTGCGTGGCGGGCCGGACGCCGCTCATCATCGGTGTCGACGCCCTTACGACCGATGTCGCCGAGGACCTCGCGCGAGATGCCCGGAAAGCCGGCGCAGACGGCCTGCTTCTCGCGCCCATGTCCTACCAACCGCTGACCGACGAAGAGGTCTTCCGGCATTTCGAGGCCGTCGCCGCGGCCGGCGAGCTGCCGCTGTGCATCTACAACAACCCAGGCACCACGAAATTCACCTTCAGCCCGGACCTTATCGCGCGCGTCGCCAGGATCCCGAACGTGGCCGCCGTGAAGATGCCGCTACCGGCGGACGGAGACTATGCCACCGAGCTGCGTCGCTTGCAGGAGAGGACTCCGGAGGGTTTCGCCATCGGCTACAGCGGCGACTGGGGCGCAAAGGACGCGCTGCTCGCCGGTGGCGCCTGCTGGTACAGCGTCGTGGCCGGTCTCCTGCCGGAGCCCGCCGTGGCGCTCACCCGCGCTGCGCAGTCCGGAGATGCGGCCGAGGCCGATCGCATCGACTGCGCCTTTGGCCCCCTTTGGGCGCTCTTCCGTGAGTTCGGGAGCTTCCGGGTGATGTTCGCCATCGCTGAGGTTCTCGGTTATGGGCGTCTCACTCCGCCGCGTCCGGTCCTCCCGCTGGAGGAACCAAACCGGCAAAGGGTCGAGTTGACCTTGCGTTCGCTTCTCGATGCCGTCTGAGGCCTGAGAGACCAATCGTTCAGGCGGTCGTCTGACCGGTCGCCACCGTTTCGGACATGATCCATTTGGCGATGCGGCAAGCCGGAACTGGTCGAAATAACCGTCTCTGTACTCGCGGCCTGGCAGGAAATCATGCCCACCCCACGGGAAACCATCCTCGCCGCGCTGCACGCGCGACTCTCGGCGCTGCCCGCCACCGTGCTTCGCGGTGAGGTGCTGCCCGAGCGCGTGCCGACCGGGGGCCTGCTGATCCTGCGCGACGGCGAGCCGGGAGAGCCGGAGGTCACGCTGTCGCCGCTCCGCTACCACTACCAGCACCGTGCCGAGATCGAGGCCGTCGTTCAGGGCGCAGGGCGTGATGCCGCCTTCGACACGCTCTGCGCCAGCGTGGGCGCGGCGCTCACCGCCGACCGAACGCTGGGCGGGCTTTGCGACTGGGTCGAGGCCAAAGCTCCGCGGCCGGTTGATCTGCCGGTCGAGGGCGCGGCGAGCCTGAAGGCCGCCGTGGTCCCGGTGGTGCTGCACTATTCCACGGCCGATCCTCTTTGGTAGAGCCGGCGGGTCAGTTGCCGCGACAGGTCCCGTAGTGGCCGCCCGAGAAATAGCAGTATTCCCGCGCCACTCCGGCAGCGATCATCTGGGCCGCGACGTCGCGACCATCGGGGAGGAAGCACTGCCCGACGATCCGCCCGTACCGGTCAATGTCGCGCAGACGACAGGTAAGGCTTTGTCCGGCGATCAGCCGCCGCAGAGTCGACGTCGCCGCATTTCCGCCACGTTCACCGCGTTCCGGCGCGTCGAGACCCCAGACACGTATCGGCCGATCAACGCCACGAAGTGAAAAGGTGTCGCCGTCGGTCACATAACGGACCGCACCGCTCACGGCATTGGTTTGTGCGGAGACGGGGCTGCCCGAAAGAACAAGGACCGCGATGACAGAAACGATCATCCGGGTGATGATCGACCGTCCGGAAATGCTGAGCGGGGATTTGGAACGAGTAATGCACATAACTTCCATCTGCGGCACAGCCTGGCCGAACGCAACCCTGGTTCGACAACATCAAGGAGAACACCATGGCACGAGCCCAGGGGGCGCGGGCGCTGATGGCGCTTGCGTTCGAGACAACCTATGGAACGCCGCCCGCCAGCGGTTTCACCCGCATGCCCTTCGCCAGCACCTCGCTGGGTGCGGAGCAGCCGCTGCTGAACTCGGAACTGCTGGGGTACGGCCGCGATCCGCTGGCGCCGATCAAGGACGCGGTGACGGCCGATGGCGATGTCGTGCTGCCGCTCGACGCCGAGGCCTTCGGCTTCTGGCTGAAGGCGGCCTTCGGGGCCCCGACGACCAGCGGCACGGCGCCGGGGCCCTTCACCCACGAGTTCCAGTCGGGCGCGTGGACGCTGCCCAGCATGTCGATCGAGACCGGCATGCCCGAAGTGCCGCGCTACGCGATGTATTCCGGCTGCGTGCTCGACCAGATCACCTGGCAGATGCAGCGCTCGGGCCTGCTGACCGCAACGGCACGGCTGGTGGCGCAGGGCGAGACGGTGGGCACGACCACCAGCGCGTTCGGCGATCCCGCCTCACCACCTGCCGCTCTGGAGCTGAAGCGCTTCGGCCATTTCAACGGATCGATCACGCGAAACGGGACCGCGCTCGGCAACGTGGTCTCGGCCGAGATCACCTATGCCAATAACCTCGACCGGATCGAGACCATCCGCTCGGACGGCCGCATCGACGGCGCGGACCCGTCAATCGCCGCTCTGACCGGTTCCATCGAGGTGCGCTTCGCCGACAGCACGCTGGTAAGCCAAGCGATCAACGGCGAGGCCTGCGAGCTCGAGTTCGGCTACAGCCTGCCCTCCGGCGAGAGCTTGCGCCTAACCGTGCACGCCGTCTACCTGCCGCGCCCGCGCATCGAGATCTCGGGTCCGCAGGGCGTGCAGGCCACCTTCGACTGGCAGGCGGCGCGCGACAGCGTCGTCGGCCGGATGTGCACCGCAACCCTGATCAACGATATCGAGGAATACTGATGCTCACGCTCGATCTGACGAACGCCCCGCGCTGGCATGACCTCTCGCCCGGCGTACGGGTGCAGCTGCGTCCGCTGACCACCGCGCTGATGGTGGCGACGCGGAGCGACCCGGCCGTCGAGGCCGTACCCGAGGAAGCATCCGACGAGGAGCGCGCGGTCGCCTTCGCCAAGGCTCTCGCGCGGCGGGCGGTGCTCGCCTGGGAAGGCATCGGCGACGCCGACGGCAACCCCATCGACCCGAACTCGGAGGCCATCGACGCACTGCTCGATGTCTGGCCGATCTTCGAGGCCTTCCAGCTCACCTACGTCTCCAAGGGTCTGCTGCTGGAACAGGAAAAAAACGTCTCCGCGCTCTCGCCGAATGGTCCTTCGGCGGGGGCGACGGATACTGCCAAGCCTGCCCGCAAGCGTGCCCGGACTGCCCGGCGCGGCTGAACCGTCCGGAAACTCCGGAGGGCTGGCAGGTCTGGGACCTGGTCGGTCGTCTCGGCGGCCAGCTGCGCGTCCTGCCCGGCGCGGTGATCGGCTGGGACATGCCGGCAGCGCTGGCGCTCGGTGACGCGCTCGGCGTGCCGCCGCTCGCCATGGCCGAACTGCTGCCCGTCATCGAGGCGGTGATGGTGGCCAAGCTCAACGAACAGATGGATCATTCCCATGGCTGAGAAGAGGGTCAGCGTCCGCCTCGCCGCCGTAGGCGGACGGCAGGTGCGCGCCGAACTGGAGGGCGTGGGCGAAGCCGGGTCGCGGGGTTTCGGACGGCTCAGCCGCGAGATGGAGGCGGCCAACGCTCGGCTCGCGGCTTTCTCTCGGCGGGTGCGGGTCGCGGCGGCGGCCGCCGTGGCAGCTGCCGCCGCTGCAGGCGTGGCGATGATCCGGTCCGGCCTGCAGACCGTCGATGCGCAAGCCAAGCTCGCCCAGTCCCTCGGCACTACCGTTGCCTCGATCCAGACGCTCGAGCGGGCGGGCGAGCTGGCCGGCGTGTCGATGTCCGGCATCGAGCAGGCCACCAAGGATCTGACGCGCCGTCTCAGCCAGGCGGCCGCCGGGACCGGCCCCGCCGCCGACGCGCTCGACCGGCTGGGCCTTTCGGCCAGTGAGCTGATCGCCCTGCCGCTGGACCAGCGTGTCGGCGCGATCAACGCCGCCATCGAAAGCTTCGTGCCCGCCGCAGAACGCGCCGCTGTGGCGGGGCAGCTCTTCGGCGAGGAAGGCTCCATCGCGATGAGCCGGATCGACACAGCGACCCTGCGCCAGGCGACCGAGGACGTCCTCGCCTTCGGGGTCGTGGTCTCGGAGCAGGACGCCGACCAGATCGAGCGGACGAACGATGCGATCTCCCGGCTCGGTCTGATCTGGCGCGGGCTGTCGAACCAGCTGGCGGTCGCCGCCGCCCCCGCGCTGGAAGCCGTCGCGAATGCCATGGCGGCTGTGGCCAGCCGGACCGGCCCGCTCGGCATCGCGATCCGCGGCCTCTTCGACAACATCGGCCGCCTGACCACCTATGCCGCGACCTTCGCGGCCTTCCTCGCTGGCCGCTGGGTCGCCGGCATGGCCGTAGCAGCCGTTTCCGTCCGCGGCCTCGCCACGGCGCTGGTCGTCCTGCGCGGCGCGCTGATCCGCACCGGCATCGGCGCGCTGATCGTTGGCGCGGGCGAACTGATCTTCCAGTTCACCAAGCTCGTGCGTGGCGCCGGCGGCTTCGGCGAGGCGCTGGAACTGATGGGCAATGTGGCGCGCGCGGTCTGGGATGGGATCAAGGTGACCCTCACCTCCTTCGTCGACGATTTTCGCGCCATGCGCGCGGACATCGAGACCATCTGGCTGCGCCTGATGGCCTTCCTGTCACAGAAATGGGCCGATTTCCTGGGCCGGATCGGGCCCACCTTCAACGCGGTCTCCGATCGGATCGGCGCCGACACCCGGATCGACTGGTTCGGCGCGCAGAGCTACGCCTCGATGCTCGACCATGCCGCCAGCAATGCCGGGCACATGGCCGCAACCTGGCGCAACCGTGCTGCGGATACCCGGGCGCATGCCTTCGATGGCGTGCGGGAGGCCGTGGATGCGCTCCGGGCTGCGATGCGCGCGAGCGGCGAAGAGGGCGAGGGCGCGCTCGACCAGGCGGCGGTGGCCGCGAACCGGGTGACGGAGGCGCTGGAAGCGGCCGGTGAGGCCGGACGCGCGGCTGGTGCGGCCAATGCGGATGGCGCGGACGAGGCGGCCACGGGTTGGGCGGCGGTCACAGAGACGCTGGCAGATTATGCCAGCAAGGCCCGCGACATCGGCGCCGATATCGGCCAGAGCCTCGTCGGCGCGTTCCAGTCGGCCGAGAACGCGGTGGCCGAGTTCGTGAAGACCGGCAAGCTGAACTTCCGCGATCTGGTCACCTCTCTCTTGGCCGATCTCGCCCGGCTCGCGGCGCGGCGCTTCATCCTCGGCCCGATTGCCAATGCGCTCGGCGGCATACTGGGTGGGACCGGCGGCATCTTCGCTGACATCCTGCATTCGGGCGGCGTTGTCGGCGCCGCGGCGCCCTCGCGGATGGTCCCGGCCATGGCCTTCGCTTCCGCGCCCCGGATGCATTCCGGCGGCATGGCCGGACTTCGCCACGACGAGGTCCCAGCGATCCTGCAACGCGGCGAGCGGGTGCTCTCGCGCCGCGAGGCGCGGGATTACGACG
>JADQCB010000038.1 GCA_016278325.1 Actibacterium sp. | reverse complement strand
TCCCGGCGCGGGGTGGAGCAGTCCGGTAGCTCGTCAGGCTCATAACCTGAAGGTCACAGGTTCAAATCCTGTCCCCGCAACCAAAATCCACAAATAATACAGCCGCTTAAGAGCCTCCCGAACGGGAGGCTTTTTGCGTTCCGCGACCGTGTCAACACTGTGTCAACAGAACCACGACGCCGCGTGTCAACGGATGGCGCCGAGTCGTAGCTACGTCGAAAGCTGTTTCGGGTCGTTCGATGTTGGGTTTGCAGCTGCCCAGTCGATACAGGCGAGAAGGCATAGCCGTGCGAATTGCTCTGAGAGGCTCTTCGTCCCGCTCCAATCGTGGCCAAGCTTCGTGTTCGTCCCGTGGATGGTGCGACTGCGCCCCTCGCTATAGATCTGGTCGACCGCGGCCTTCATCGTCGGGCCATTGGGTCTAATGGGCGCGGTTTCTTGCAGTCCGAGCCTCGCAGATATCAGCCGTTTGATGCCGCCCGATTTGCCACCGCAAGCGAGCGCATCAAGCGTCGCGGTAAACTTCACGATCCCCATCAGCGTGACGCTCTCCCGACAGCCTTCGTGGAACCACAGCAACGCCTGAGCGAGGGTGTTAAGCATGTCTGGTCGACATTGGCCGCGCGCAGGATCGATAACGTAGTCGAGGACTTCCGCGACGCCTCCGAAGAATGATGAGTTCTGGGCAAATAGCGTTTCCCACTCTCCATCCTTGAGCCACGGGCCGTGTGGCATGTGCGACATTCTAGATCCCGCAAGCACGATCTTTCCAGGGACGAACGTGAGTGCCCTTTGCCGATGCATACGGCGGTCATACAGAAGGTTCATTCCTTCGAGAGCACGCGATGGCGTGCTCCAGAGGAGAGCGATAGCCGCAAGCGCTAGGCGTGCTGTCGTGAGGGCTCGTTCCCGTGCGGCGTCGGGCGCCAGCCCAACCGTGACTACACTGCACACGAATGGGCACGTGCCGATGGCATCGATGATGTTTTGTTCAATGATGCTGTCGGTCGACGTCTTTCGTTTCTGTAGCTTCTTTCCCGACCAAGTTTGCTCGACCCGCCGCCGCGTGGTCTTCGAAACTGACCCCTCCGAACATTTTCGTTCAAGCCAGTCGGCTCGGGGTTCGAAGCGCACTGGTCCGATGGCAAAGGGCTTGACCGTTGAATTTCCGAAAAGTGTGCAACCGAACGCGTTCTCGCGTGTCCCATATTGTCCGATATGCTTCGTGACACCTGAGCGGACTTCTTCGAGGACTTGTGTCGCATTCTGATCGATTGGGTCGTCCAAGTCGATCATTGCCAGCGGCGGCCCAAACGAAGCGCGCACCGTCTTCCTCCACTCCGCGAGCATGACCTTAGACGAAAGCGACGGATCCTCGGAGAGTAGCTTGTCCGCGACTTCAAGGATCGCGTCGTCAATCTCCTTGGAGACCACGAGTGATCGACCATCTCCAACGCCGATCATTCGCGGGAGGGGGAACGGGTCGTTCTTGTTGCGCTCAGATGCCGGAACAGTTTGGAGCCTGATCAGCTCCTTGATTATCTTTGTCGAAAGTTCGTGAACGGTCGCCATAAGGTGTTTCTATCTGATGGCGGCCTTCCCGCACAGAGGTTGGGATCACGCCGCCGCCGTCGCCACGCCGTCCAGCCGAACCGCGACGCTGGTAACGCTGTTCCCGGCGGCCTCGACCGCCACGCCGATGGGGAAGCGCCCCGCGGCCGGGGTGGTCACTTCACCCGCAGTGTTATCCCACGCCACGCGCGCGCCGACCGTCAGCACCGCCGCGCTGGCCTTCGGCAGCTGGAACACGCCGGTGGTGGAGAGCTCGACCGGGTCGCCCTCGGCCGAGGACCAGGCGGCGATGCCGAAGATGCTGCCGACGATCAGCGCGTCGCCCGAGGCGATGCCGCCTGCGGGCGTGGTGACGCGGACGATGTGGCCATTCTGGAGGTAGTTCTTCATCTCAGAGCCCTTTCGAGGATTGGATGCGGACGACCGAGATGCGGTCGGTCGCCCCTGCGATCTGCCGGTTGAGGTCCGCGAGCGCGGCGGCCATCTCGCCGTCGCTCGCGTAGGTGACGCGCTTGCCGTCGTATTCGACGGTGCGGACGCCCCGGTAGCGCGCGGCCATCAGGGCGTCCCGCCAGGCGGTGAGCTGGGCGAGGTCGGCCATGCTCACGCCCCGGCGTTCATGAACCAGCCCCGATGGTCGATGAACCCGGCCCCGAAATCGAGGATCACCCGGATCTCGACGCCGTCCACGTCCCAGCCCGAGCGGCTCTCGACCTGCGGGCCTTCCGCCCCCGAGAGGTAAGCGAACTCCAGCCCGTCGATCTCGCCGGGGTCGGCGGTGACATACCAGCGGGTGGCCGAGGACAGGCGCGGCTCGACCACCAGCGAGAGCGAGCCCGAGAACGGGTTCACATCCGCTGCGGTAGCCGGTGCAATGCTGGCCAGCCACTTCTCGGCCGTGGTCTCCAGCGCGGGCGGGACCAACAGGTTGCGGGGCGTCACGCGGATCGTGCGGTCCTCGATGCCCTTCTGCGTGCGAAGGGCCAGCCGGGCGGCCGAGAGCGTCGCGTCGGAGATCACCGCGCCGGTCCCGGCCTTGTTGCTGTGGTCGGCATGGAACAGTGTCTTGCCGTCCGACATCGTCGGCCCGTTTCCGCTGCCTGCCTCGAGGAGGGTCACGAGGATACGCGCCTCGGTCTCGGCCGCGGCCTGGCCCATGCGGCGGGCCAGGTCCGAGAAGGCGCCGAGGTCGTCGTTCACCAGCACCTGCCGGGTGATGCCGATCTTCCGCGCCCAGGTCTCGACCTTGTAGGCCTCGCGCGCCTCGGCCATCGTGCCCGCCTTGATCTCGCCGTGCTCGTTCAGCTTCTCCAGCAGCGGCGCCTCGCCCAGCATGATCTTGTTCACCGCCCGGAAGTCCCGCGCCGTGGTCTGGCGGCCGAGGCGACGGATGCCCGAGGGCGCGGCCTGGTAGGCGTCGCGCAGCACCCGGCCCACCGTGTCACCGAGGATGATGGGGAAGTCCGAGGTGGTGTGCAGGGCCCGGGTCACGAGGCTCGCGGGCGACAGCGCCATGGTGGACTCGCCGCGCAGGGTCAGCAGTTCTTTCGCCATATCGACCGGGGTCGAGTAGGCGTAGCGCCGGGCCGGCTCGCTCAGTTCGTGGCGCGGGTTGATCCGGGCGTAGAGCGCCTCGCCCATCTGCCGCGCGCGCAGGGCGGGGTCGTCCTGGCTGTCGCCCATCTCGACGCGGACCTGTTCGGTGCGGATCGCGGGCGCGGATCGCTTCGCCAGCGCCTCAAAGGCGGCGCGGCGCGCGGTGTCGGGATCGGCGCCTCCGTCGATCTGGCCGTCGATCCAGGACTGGTCCAGCCCCGCGATTCGGGCGATGGAGCGGATCTCGGCATTCGCCTCGGCGCGGGTCTCTTTCGGCGCCTCGGGCGGCGCCGGGGTGGTGGTCGTGTCGGTCATCTCTGTCTCCATGCGAATGTGGGCGCCGGGGTCGGCGGGCGTCGGCACCAGGGAAATCTCGTGGGGCGTCCAGCGAACGGCGGTCAGTACGCGCGCGCCGTTCTCGGTGGTCTCGGCCCAGTCCTCGACGGAGTAGCCGACCGAGACGTGGCGCAGGATGCCCGCCAGAACGTCCTGCCAGACCGGCTCCACTTCCGGCCGCGCCGAGAACTGGATGAGCGCAGTGCCGCGCTTGCCGTCTACCGCGGCGCTGCGGACGGAGCCCAGAACGTCGCGGACGGCGGTCTGTCGATGCGCGTCTAGGACGCTGGCACCTTCGAGGCGCGACAGGTCCACGGCCTCGGGCGCGAGGCTGAGCCGCTCGATGTATTGCCCTGCCATGTCGCGGCGGCGCACGGGCGCGCCGGTGGACCAGACCACCTCGACGGTGCGGGTCTCCGGATCGGCCGTGGCGGGCGCGAGCGTCGCGCGGCGGGTGAGCAGCTCCATGGTGTCAGCCATCGGCCTCCTCCTTCTGCTGGGGTGCCGTGTTTTGACCGAAGGCGAGCCCCAGCCCCTCCGCGCGCTCGCGGTCGGCGGCGATCTCGGCATCCACCTGTTCCGCGTCGTAGCCGCGCTCGGAGATCGCCTGGGACCGGCTCTTGAGCCCCGCGCCGATCGCCATGATCTCGGCCTGCACGTCCTTCATCGGATCGACGTAGTCGAACTTCGGCGGCAGCCATTCGCAGGCGAGGTAGGCGTCCGGGTTCCTGTCGAAGTCCCGCGCGGGCAGGTCGCCGGTCAGCACCGCCAGCCGCACGAACCGCTCCCACACCGGGCGGCAGAACAGGTGCACGACGACGTTGTGCTGCAGCTGCTCGACGCGGCGGCGGAACTCGATCAGCCCGGCGCGGATCGAGGAATAGGTGACGCCCTCCAGATCGCCCGAGACCAGCTCGTAAGGCAGGCCGAGCCCCGCCGCGACGGCGCGCAGGTGGTTCTTGACGAAGGGCGCGTAGGCGTCGTGCTCGGTCGGGTTCGAGAAGCGGATGTCGGTGCCGGGCGGCAGCGGGATCAGGCTGCCGGGCTCCATGCCCACGGTCAGCGCGCCGCCGGTATTGGTGCCCGAGAGCCCGCCCGCGGTGCCGTCCGGGTCGGTGATGAAGCCGGTAAACAGCGCCGCGACCTTGGCCTTTACAAGTGCTGCATCCTCGAACTGGTCGAGCTCGTGCAGCCGCAAGAGCACCGGCGCGAGCCAGGTGATCCCGCGCAGCTGGCCCGCTGCGAGCGGCTTGAACAGATGCAGGCAATCGGCGGCGGGAACGCGGATCGGGTCCATGCGGAGAGACCCGAGGGGGTCGCCCGGACGGGAGGACAAGACCCGGTAGGCGACCCGGCGACCGCCGGCATCGAACTCGATGCCCGCGCGGATCCGCGCCCCGCCGCCGATCTCGCGGTGCAGGTCCGTGGGAACCTGCTCGCGATCCAGAAGCTCGAGGTGGAGGGGGATTGCGTCGGCCTCGCTGGCGACACGCAGCCGCGCGAAGCTCTCGCCGCTCTCGACCATCGCGCGCACGGCCATGGCCTGCAGCCCGTAGAAATCCGCCAGCCCGTCCGGGGCGGCGTGGTCGGTCCAGCGCAGCCAGAGCGCCTGCAGCCGTTCGCGCACCGCCCGGTCAGGATGGGTGGACTGCGGCTTGATCCCCGCGCCGACGACATTGCCGACGAGGCTGTCCACCGCTGCCGCGACCCACGGGTTGTTGCGGGCATACCACCCTGCCCGCCGCGCCGCCGTGGTCGCGCCCGCCAGGATCGCCGCGTTCAGCCCGTCGACCGTCCGCGCCCCTTCCCAACGCCGCCCGCCACCCGCAGCATCGAAGCCGCGAGCGCGCGCGAGGCCGAGAAGGCGATGGAGGAAGGTCCGCATGCCCGCGAGTCTCGCGCGGCCGATGTCAGATGCCTATTCAGAACGTTTGGGAATCGTTGAAAAGGCTCGCAAATCACTGAGACCACGGATAGATTCGGTCGTGTCACGGTTGAGTGCGAAAGGCCGCGCCGATTTGGAGAGAAGATAGTGTCGCCCGTTGAAACTGCTGTTCGTACCTATTTCCAGCGCATGGCCGAGATCCGTAGCACGGGCGGCGCTACCAGCGAGACGTCTTACTACTCGGCGCTGGAGAACCTGCTGAACGAGCTTGGCAAGCTTCTCGACCCGCAGGTGATCTGCAACGGACAACTGCGGAACCAGGGCGCAGGTCACCCGGATTTCGGACTGTACAGCAGGAAGCAGTGCAGCAAGGGTGCGCCAAAACCGGGTCAGGGGGAGATCCCTGAGCGCGGCGTCATCGAGGTCAAGCCCCTCGCGGACAAGAACTGGCAGACTGCCAAGGGGAAGCAGGCAACCAAATATTTCGACCGGTATCGGCTGGTGCTCGTTACCAACTACCGCGAGTTTCGCCTGATCGGGGAAGATGACGCCGGGAAGCCGGTCGAACGCGAGTTCTTCAGTCTGGCAGTGGACGAGCCGAGCTTCTGGTCGATGGCCGCGCACCCGGTGAAATCGGCCAAGGAGCAGGGAACGCATCTGGGCGAGTTCCTGCGGCGCGTCATGATGAACGCCGCGCCTCTGACGCGGCCCGAGGACATTGCGTGGTTCCTCGCGTCCTATGCGCGCGATGCGCTGGCGACGCTGGAGGAAAAGGACGGGAAGACGCTCGCGCCGCTGCGCACCGCTCTCGAAACCGCGCTCGGCATCAAGTTCGAGGGCGAGAAGGGTGAGCACTTCTTCCGGTCCACCCTCGTCCAGACGCTGTTCTATGGCGTCTTCTCCGCTTGGGTGATCTGGGCCAGGGGCGGCGGCTCGGGCAAGTTCGACTGGAAGTCGGCGGGCTACATCATGACCGTGCCGATGATCCGCTCGCTGTTCGAGGAGGTAGCGAAGCCGAGCCGCCTCGCCCCGCTCGGATTGATGGGCGTTCTCGACCGAACCGGCGAGGCGCTGAACCGCGTCGACCGGACGGCTTTCTTCAAGACCTTCGACAGCGGCGAGGCGGTGCAGCACTTCTACGAGCCGTTCCTCGAGGCGTTCGACCCTGATCTGCGCAAGGAGATGGGGGTCTGGTACACGCCCCGCGAGATCGTCCGCTACATGGTCGAGCGGGTGGACACCGTTCTGCGTACCGAGCTCGGCATCGCAGACGGGCTGGCCGACAAGAACGTCTACGTCCTCGACCCCTGTTGCGGCACCGGCGCCTATGTCGTGGAGGTGCTGCGGAAGATCGAGGAGACGCTCCGCGCCAAGGGCGATGACCCGTTGATCGGTCAGGATGTTCAGGAAGCGGCCCGCGAGCGCGTGTTCGGCTTCGAGATCATGTCGGCGCCGTTTGTCATCGCGCACTGGCAGGTGGGCAACCTGCTCGCCGGGTTGGGCGCGCCCGTTGACCCGGCTAAGGGCGAGCGACCGGCCATCTACCTGACGAACGCGCTGACCGGATGGGAGCCGCCCGCAGGGCCCAAAGCAACGCTGCCTCTGTTCCCCGAACTGGAACAGGAGCGCGACCAGGCCGAGCATGTGAAACGCGACGTGCCGATCCTCGTGGTCATAGGCAATCCGCCCTACAACGCGTTTGCTGGGACCAGTCCGGAGGAGGAAGCAGGGCTGGTAGAGCCGTACAAGGACGGACTGATCACCAAGTGGAAGATCAAGAAGTTCAATCTGGATGATCTGTATGTTCGCTTCTTCCGAATTGCGGAACGTCGGATCGGAGCGACCGGTCGAGGTGTCGTCTCATACATCTCGAACTACTCGTGGACGCGAGAGCCCTCCTACGTGGTGATGCGCGAGCACCTGCTTCAGAGCTTCGACAAGTTCTGGGTCGAGAACATGCACGGTGACCGGAACAAAACCGAGTACTCCCCAGATGGCACGACAAGCGAGACGATTTTCGCCATGCCCGGATTTTCGCCGGGCATTCGACAAGGAGTGGTCGTCAGCCTTGCCATCAAGACCGGCAAGACCGACGAGCCGAAGCTTGTGCGCTATCGCGACGACATCGACGCTGGCAGGGCGGCGGTACGCAGGCAGCAGCTACTCGACAGCCTCGCGGTTACACCTTTCGATGACCAGTATGAGGTTGCCGACCCGCAACCGTGGAACCGGCTGTCGTTCCGGCCGCGCGACGTGGGCAGCACCTATCTAGCTTGGCCGAGGTTGCCCGATCTGGCTGTCCTCGAGCCGATCAACGGACTGATGGAAAAGCGCGGCGGCGCCCTGATTGACATAGACCGCGCCGCCCTCGCCACACGCATGACGACCTATTTCGACAAGGGAATCGACTGGCCGGCATTCGAACTGATGGGACACCCGCTGGCGAAGGATGCCGCCCGCTACAAGGCCAAGGAGGCCCGCACCAAGGCGCTCGCCGCGGCCTCGTTCGAGGACAAGAAGATCGTGCGCTATGTCGTGCGCCCCTTTGATGTGCGGCATGCCTACTTCACCGACGTACGTCCCATCTGGAACGAGCCGCGTCCGCAGCTCTGGACGCAGTTCTCCGGCGGAAACGAGTTCCTGATGTCCCGGCCTTCGGGAGTCGCGGACCCCGAGGGACCGCCAGTCTTTTTCACGCGCTGTCTCGGGGACAACGATGCGCAGCGGGGGCACTCCTATTACTTCCCCGTTCAGAAGCACGAGCCGGCGCACGGCATGCTGGCAGGGGCCACGGCGGCGAACCTTTCCGCGCCCGCACGCGCCTGGCTCGCACATCTCGGGCTCCCGGACCCCGACACGGATGCCGACGCAGCAGCGGCACCGTGGCGCCATGCGCTCGCGATCACCTATTCGCCGCAGTATCTGGGCGACAACGCCGACGGCGTCGCCATCGACTGGCCCCGCGTGCCACTGCCGAACGAACGCCCGCTCCTCGACACCTCGGTCGCCCTCGGTGCGAAGGTTGCAGCGTTGCTGGATACCGAGGTCGATGTGCCCGGGGTGACCAGTGGCAGCGTTGCCGAACATCTGCGCGTTCTCGGCGGCATCTCGGCAACCGACCTTCGGGTGACGGCAGGATGGGGTAGCCGCGACAGCAAGGGCCGGATCAATCCCGGCCGTGGGAAGACCGAAACGCGGGATTGGACTGAGTCCGAGAAGGACAATCTGCGGAAGGGCTTCGCGGCGGCCGGTATCGTGGAGGCGAGGGGCTTCGCGCTGCTCGGACGCGCAGTCGACGTCCACCTCAACGACACGACCTTCTGGCGCGGCGTTCCCGAGGCAACGTGGGACTACGTGATCGGCGGTTATCTCGTGATCAAGAAATGGCTGTCCTATCGGGAGGAAGCCATTCTAGGCAGAGCCCTGACCAAGGACGAGGCGCGCGAGGTGACAGCCATGGTCCGCAGGCTGACGGCCCTGATCCTGCTGAGCGATGATCTCGACGCGAACTATGTTGCCTGCCGCGACAAGGCATACAGCTGGCCCAAGACCTGATCACGTCATCCACGCCGACCGGATCACGCGCCCGGCTTCCACACCGGGCCGCGTCGGCGTGGCCGCCACCCCCTCCACCTCCTCGTTCAGCCTGAGCCCCATGCTGATGAGCCCGTGCAGGGCGGCGTGGGCGTAGACGAAGGTGTCGAGGGCCTCGTTGCGCTCGCCGTCGCGCTTGGGCTGCCAGGAGCGGATGGGGCGCCCGCGCTCGAAGCGGGTGACGACGCGTTCGGCGGTCAACTGGCGGAAGTAATCGGCGTCGAGGCGGCGGGGAAAGTGGATGGCGCCGGGGCCGGGTTCGGTCAGTTTCAGGCGGGCGTAGACGGCATCCTTCACGGCATCGACGCCGACGATGAACAACGGGATCTTGCCCTTGTTGGTGCGGGTCGGGCGGCGGGGCCAGACGGGAATGCCGGGACCACCGCGTCCCTTGATCGCCCAGATGCGGCGGGCAAGGCGGGTGCGGCAGAACTCGTAGGCCATCTTGGTGTGGTGGCCGCCTGTGTCGACCGCGACGGCGCGGACGGGCAGATCGCCCCAGGTGCCGTTCAGCACGCCATCGAGATCGGACCAAAGGCGCGGGCCGGAAGGGTCACCCCAGAGCACGCGGTAGTCTATCACCCACGCCTCCTCGTCCCGGCCCCAACCGACGACTTGCATCTCAAGGCGGTCGCCCTGCACGTCGACGCCCGCCGTCAGTACAGCCACGCCGGGGGCGAGGTCGCTGCCCCAGTCCTCGCGTCGCGCCATCAGCGGATCGGCCGGAACGGTGTCGCCTGCCTGGTCCTCCCAGGACTCGCCCAGCTTGGTGTTCACCCAGACCTGCAGGCGGGCGGGATCCTTGGCCACGCGGGCATGCTCCTGCGCGATCTCGGCCCACGTCTCCCATGGCGAATAGAGCGACGACAGGTGGAACCCCGCCGTGCGGCCGTCGCCCGGCGCGGTCGGCTGCCATTCGCCAGCGGCCAGCAGGCGGGGCTTGTCGTGCTCATGATGGACGCCGCCGCAGGCCTCGCAGACTAGGTAGGCGGCGTCGCGCTGCCCCTCGGGCCAGCGGATGCGCGCCCATGTGATCGGGGCCATGTCGCCGCAATGCAGGCAGGGGACATGGAAAAACCGCTGGTCGCTGTCGAGGAAGGCCGCCTCAATGCGGGAATGACCTTTCAGTGTGGGCGTCGAGACCATGTAGATCTTGCGTCGGCCGCGGAAGGTGGCGGTTCGCTGGATCGCCAGATCGACTGGATCGCCTTCGCCATCGGCGTCGCCGGGATAGCCGTCCACCTCGTCCAGGAACAGGTAGCGCACGGGCGTGGATCGGAGGCCGACGGCGCTGTTTGCCCCGGTCATCACCAGCTGGCCGCCGGGGAAGGACTTGCGGAACAGGCTGTTCCCGGCGTCGCGGGAGCGCGGCGCGGCAACCAGTTCGCGCAGCGCGGGCGTGGCCTCGATCAGCGGGTCGATGCGGACGGTCGTGTTCCGCCGCACCATGTCGAGCGAGGGCATGACCAACATGGCAATGCCGGGTGCGTTCTGGATGATGTAGCCGAGCCAGTTCAGCCCGGCCTCTGAGCCGCCGGTCTGCGCGCCCTTCATCAGCACCACGCGCTCGTAAGGACTCGCCGTCGAGAGCGCGTCCATCACGGCGCGCAGGTAGGGCGTGCGGTCGGTGCGCCAGCGGCCAGGCTCGGCCGAGGTGGGCGGCAGGATGCGGTGCCGGTCGGCCCAGTCCGAGACCGGGATCGGCGGTTCGGGGCGGATGCCGCGCCGCCAGGCGAGGTCGATGTCAGGCACCATCGCCAAAGCTCCCCAGCGGCAGGTCGGCCAGGTGTTCGAGATGCTCGCGCATCATCCGGTCGAGGGCTGCGAAGGTGGCACGGGGATCGGCGCCAAGCTCGGCCGCCAGCAGAGGCGCCGTGCGCTGGACCCACGCGAGATGCGCGTCGCGTTCGGCACGGGCGCGCGCGAACACGGTCCTGGTGGCGGCGGCGGTCTCGATCAGCTGGCCCTGTTCGCGCTCGTAGGCCAGCTTGGCGCGCTGGACCTTCACGATCTCATGCAGCCGCTTGGCCTCGGCCAGCGTGGTGGCGGCGCGTGTCGGGCTGGCGGCGCCGCCCCGGTTGCGCCGGGCGGGGTCGAGGTTGTTCTCGATCCAGGCGAGCCCCACCGCCACGTCGATCTGCCCGTCCGCGCGCACCGGCAGCCCCTCGGCCACCAGTTGCGAGATGCGCCCCTTGGTCAGGCCGACACGGGCGGCGAAGGCAGTCTTGGACTCGGCGCTGTCGAGTTTAGTCATTTCCGCCCCCTGACGCTGGCGGGCTTATGCGCTGCGGATCCCCACATACGCATCGGCCCAGGAGGAACCGCCGCTTTCCCGATCCTTCCGGCTTGACGCCGCCTCGGGCGGGCAGGCTCAGCCCCTCGAATGACGCAGCGGTGACGCAGGAATGACGGCGTTTCGGGCGCAAGCCCTTGAAAGTGTTGAGATGACGCACCTCCCCCACCATCCTTTTCTATAGGGGGGAACGGGATGAAGGAGGGGGAGAGAGATTTCCCCCTTATCAAAAAGGTTGAAGCCAAGTGCGTCATCTCAACACTTTCAATGGGTTGCACGTCAAAGTCCGTCATTCTTGCGTCACCATTGCGTCACCGTCAGCCCGACGAAGAACCGCCCGGAGCTGGTGCGCTTGTGCTGGATCCCGGCCACGCGGGCCTGGACGCGCTGGACGAAGCCGTTGATTGCGGGCAGCTTCTCGGGCTTGTAGCCCTCGGCCAGCGCCCAGTTCTGGAAGCGGAGGTGGGCGTCGCGCGTGGCGATGGTCGGCCCGCCGTTCACGATGGGCACGACCCTCACGCAGGCATCCACCCACGCGGCGACGGGATCCTCGCTGAGCACCCATTCGAGGAGCTCCTCGTGGCAGCTCTGCGGGATGGCGTAGTTGCGCTGGCGGATCAGCCGCGACGCGCCCTCCACCGCCCATGCGAGCAGGAGGTCCGGTTCCTCGGCCGCGATGCGCTTGCCGATGTCCTCGACCCGTTCCTCCAGCGGGATGGTGCGGGTGAAGGTGATCAGCAGCAGGCGGCGCTGCACGCCCCGGTCCACGCCGCCCTTGAAGCTCGGCAACTGGTTCGCGGCGAAGAGGTTCTGCGCCACGGAGCGGAACTCGACGCGGCTCTTGTAGACGTCGCGCCCCTCGATGGGATCGCCGGTGACAACCGCCTTGAAGGTGTCGGACGCGATGGCCTCGGCCGAGAGCTCGTCGGAGGCGTTGAGCAGCTTGCCCACGAGGCCGATGACATGCCGCTCGTCGCCCATCTTCGAGGCGGGGACAGAGCAGATGGCGCTTTCGGGCAGGAGGCCGCGGGCCAGTTCGAGCACCTGGCTCTTGCCGTTCTCGGCGGTCTTGCCGTGCAGCACCACCGCGCGCGGCTGCATCAGCCGGGTGGCGTAGCCGAGCGCCGCCGCGCCGCAGACCTCTGCGAGGAGCGCGCATTTCGCCTCGGCGTCCGGGTCGCCCTTGAAGCTTCCGGCGAGCAGCCTTGCCAGAAGCGATCCCGCGGGCGGCGTGCCGGAGGCGCCGGGCTGCCAATGGCCGGGCAGCGTGTGGCGGCAGCGATGCTCGCGGTGATGCGCCTCGAGATGCGGCACCCCCTCCGCATCGAAGCGGATGAAGCCCGAGGCGCAGTTGATGCCTGCGGGCGGTTTCTCGAAGTATTCCGGCGCGGCGCAGAGGGCCGCGCATTCGTTGAGGACCGAGTCGACACGGGTCTTGGTCAGCTTGACGTTCGAGGGCTCGCCCGCAGGCGTGAGGAACCCGGCGCCGTCATAGGCGTGGACGGGCAGGCGCAACTCGTGATCGGGGATCGCCTCCCAATGGGTGCCGCCGTAGCGCCAGAACTCGCCCTCGGCATGGACGATGCGCCCGAGGCGTTCCGTCAGATCCTCGCGCACGCGCCGCGACATCTCCACGTCCGAGCCGATGAAGAGGCGCTTGCGTTCGGTGTCGGCCTCCTCGGCGCGGAAGCGTTCGGCGCCCGCGATGCGGTCGCGCACGGCCGCCTCGCCCTCGCGGACCAGCACATCGTTGAAGTCCTGCTCCTCGGGCGGGGTGGCGATCAGCACGGTCATGCCGCGGTGCGCCAGCATGCTCGCGGCGCGGGCCATCTGACCCTCTGCCTTGCTGCCGGGCAGGTCGCCGTCGCGGGCGATGATGACTGTGGCGTTCTCGGGGAGGGGAGCCCGGCCGATGTTCGAGATGCCGAGGCAGGCCCAGGTCTCCTGTCCGGTCGCCTGCCAGACCGAGAGCGCGGTCTCGACCCCCTCGCAGAGGATCAGCGGTTCCCGGCCGGGGAGGCGCACCGCGGCCTTCGCGGCCCATCCATCGACGGCCTTGTTCGTGCGCTTGACCACCTTGACTGGGGCCTTCCGCCCCTCGGCCGTCAGATAGACCTGCTGGATCGCCAGCACCTCGCCCGCCTCGTCGGTGGCGAGCGCGACCATGGCGCCGAACTTGCCGAAGGCGTACTGGCGATAGCGGATGCAGTCGGGCGGTGTGGCGGTGATCCCGCGGTGGCGAAGGTAGGCGAGCACCGGCGTCGAGACGAGGGTCTCCGTGCGGCGCACGATCTCGGCCACCTTCTCGGCGCGCTCCTCGGGTGTCGGCTCCTTGGGCTTGGCCGAGCCCGAGGCGGAACGCGCGGGCGACGCGGGCGGAGTCGCCGTCCAGGACGGACCGGCATCGGGCTCACCCAGCCACGACCGCGCCCAGTCCCACGCGGCCTTGTCGTCCAGCCCGAGGCGATAGCCGATCAGCTCCAGCCCCGCGCCCCCGGCGCCGTTCTCGTGGTCATACCAGCGGCCCTTGTTCGCGCCGTCGATTTCCACGGCGACGCTGCCCTTGGTGCCGAAGCGCAGGGTCTGCGCGCTGGAAAGTTCCCGGTTCGGCTCGCCCAGCAACTCGCGGGCCAGGTCCGCGATGCGCTCTTCCAGCATGTCGGCCAGCTGGGCGACGGACATGCGGGTGGCGGGTGGCGTGCCGTTGAAGTCGAGAGGGTCGCCCTGTACCGTCATTGCCGCGGCCCTTTCACGGTGCAGAGCAGGATCGGCATTTCGGGACAGACCGCCTGCACGCGGTTGGTCCAGGCGATCTCCTGCTCGGGCCGGGTCTCGATGATCAGCCCGTTGCGCTGCGCCATGGCCATCAGAGCGATGCTCGAATAGGCCTCGGGCGGCGGGGCGCAGGAGATGATGGCGACGCCGTCCGACATGCCGATCAGCCGGTCGAGCGCCTTGCCGTCATATTGATCGGGGCCGAGCGCGCAGTCGGTGTCGTCGCCCACCATGACGATGAAGGGACGCTGCAGCAGCTTGATCCCGCGGTGGAGCCCTGTCGCGCGCTGGGGGATCACGAGGAAGCCGACACCGTGATCGCGGATTGCGTGGACGATGGGCAGCAGGTGCGCGGCCTCCGCAGCGACCTTGGTTTCCAGCTGGTCGAGGATCGAGCCGGTGAACTGGATGGGAGTATCAGGCATTGGCGAAGCCCTCCTGCAGGGCGATCCAGTCCATCAGCGTGGAGCGGCGCGTGGCGATGCGGCTGCCCAGCCGGAAATGCGGCAGCGGGCGCTTCGAGCGGGTACAGAGGTAGTAGACGCGGCGCTGGAACCGGAACTCGTCGGAGTCGAAGAGGAAGCGGGCGATCTCGGCGGCGCCGATCATCATGTCGGGCGCGAGCGTGGCGGGCGCGGTCATCGGCCCCTCCCGGCGCGCGGGGCGCTCGGCTTGCGGGAGGCCTCCTGCTCGCGGGCGAGCAGCCAGTCGCGGACCGCCTCGATGCGGTAGTAAACGCGGCGGCCGATCACGACGAAGGGCGGGGATTGGCGCAGCTGGCGGTCGCGCTGGCAGGTGCGCAGGGACACCCCGCGGCGGGCGGCGTATTCCTCCTCCGAGATGAAGCCGTCGAGGAAATCGGTGGGCGGGGCGACGGTGGCGGCCCTCTCGGCGCCTCCGGATGCAAGGGGCTGGGTCATCTGCGTCTCCTTCGTGCCAGGCGACGCAACGCGCCGCCGATGCCCGAGAGATGCCGACGTTCCCGATGGTTCGTTATTGGTGAGGGGGGACCGTTATCTAGTGAGCCGTATCAGCTCAGTAGTCAGACGCTGGGGATCGGCGCCTTGTATTCCAGCGCGGCCGCAAGGAGATCGCCCGTGAGGGGCTGCGGCGTGCTCATCGCCTCGGGCCATGGCCGATACTGCGGCAGGATCCACGTTTCCTTCGGATCCAGCAGAGTCTGCCCCTTGGTGCGGGGCGGCTGATAGGACAAGCCGAACTCGAGGTAGGCTTCCGCCTCGGACAGGAACATCATGAAGTTCTCGTTCAGCTCGCCCTCCATGGCGGCGCCGACTTCCTCGGGCGTCTCGTTGTGCGTGAAGGCGATCATGAACCAGTCGAACAGCACGGCGCAGAAATGCGCGACGGGCTTGTAGGTCTTCCACGCCTTGCGCAGGTCGTGGCTGTTGCGCGGGACGTTGGGCAGCTTGACCCGTTCGAGAATGAACACGGCCTTGTTGACGCTCGCCCCGCCCGGCAGGTCGGCGTGATGCATGGCCATGCGCCGCACCAGTGCGAGGATAAGACCGGCTGCGAACCACGCGCCGACCCGTTTTTCCATGTCCGTCTCGAAGAACCGGAAACCGGGCGCCATGCTGACGGTCGCATGGCCTCCGGCCTCATCGAACCACTCCTCCACCTCGTCTTGCGATGCCATCCACGCCTCATGCTGCTCAATGGCCAGGATGGTTTCCTCCCATCCCTCGGCCGCCAGCGGATCGGGAAGCGCATCGCGCTTGGTCTTCAGGTCGGCGAGGTGCATCGACATGACGGTGGCGACGTATTCGCGGCGCGCCTGCTCGTCCTCTGGATCCGGCCACGCCATGACGGTGCGAACGGCGATCTGCGCACGGTAGAGGCCGCCGGGCGCCAGCAGGTGTCCATAGTCAAGAACGGGCATCGTCGGCCTCCGTGTTTTCGCTGTTTATGATTTGTTCCGCAGGGGTCTGCAACACGAAGGCGCCCACCGTCTCGGCGGCCTTGCGCAGCGGATCGTCGAACAGATGGGCGTATCGCTGGGTGGTCTGGACCTGCGTATGGCCGAGCATCTGGCCGATCAAGGGCAGCGACGCGCCGGCCGACACGAGGATGCTGGCGAAGGAATGGCGGATGTCGTGGATCCGCACATTCGGCTTGAACTCGGTCTTGGGCGCGCCCTTGCGGTCGAGGACCGGCTTGCCCTTCGCGTCCAGCGCCGGCACCTCGGCGCCGAGACCCGCCCTGCGGCAGACCGAGACCCATGTGCGCTTGATCTCGGTGAGCGGCTTGCCGGTCGGGCCGGGGAAGACGTAGGGGCTGGGCGGCGTGCCCTCTGCCTCTGCCCTCGCCTTCGCGGCGGCCTTCATCTCGACCAGCAGCTGCACGGCCGGGCCCGAGAGCGGGACGCGGTGCAGCTTGCGCTGCTTGGTGTGCGCCGAGGGCTTGGTCCAGACGCCGTTCTCGAGGTCGAACATCTCCCATGTCGCGCCCAGCACCTCGCCGCGCCGCGCGCCGGTCAGCATCAGGAGCTTGATCGCGTTCGCGGACATCGGCTCGGAATGGTCGTTCAGCGCCTGCGCCAGCGCGGCGATCTCGGTGCGGTTCAGATAGCGGTTCCGTTTTTCCTCCTGATTGCGGCGCACGCCCGAGGCGGGATTGTCGTCGCGCCATTTCCAGCGGATCGCGAGGTTGAACGCCTTGCGCAGCACCTCGACGGTGCGGTTGGCGCGGACGGGCGTGCCGCGGATCTCGGTGATGTCGCGGTGGAGCGCGTCCACATCGTCATGGGTAATCTGCGCGACCTTCATCTTGCCGAAGCGGGGCAGGATGATCTTCTCCCACATCATGCGCTCGTCGGCCTGACTGCGCTCGGCCTTCTTGGGCAGGTGCTCGCGGGCATAGCGTTCCCACATCTCCTGCACCGTCGGCGCCTCGCGCTGCGCCTGCCGCTCGCCCATCGGGTCTTGGCCGAGGTCAACCTCGCGCTTCATGTCCTTCGCGGTCTGGCGCGCGGCGGCCACCGTCCAGTCCGGCCAGGCGCCGATGGTGATGCGGCGCTGCCGTCCCTCGGCGCGGTAATCGAGGACGAAGGACTTGGCCCCGCCTGGCGTCACCCGCAGAGCGAACCCCTTCACCTCCGCGTCCCACAGCATGCTCTGCCCGCGCACCGGCGGCAGGGCCTTCCGGGCGGCGGCTTCGGTCAGTTTCTCGGTCATTCCAGCCTCCCCGTGTCAACACTGTGTCAACACATCATATGGCTGTTTTTGTCGTTCGCTGGCGGCGAGTAACAGGCGGTCGCGCCGAATAGCCACGATAAAACAGCCGTCTAGGAGACTAGGCCGGAAAACGCGTCAACAATCAAGGCTCTAGATATTGTGGGTAATCTGGCTCATAACCTGAAGGTCGTAGGTTCAAATCCTACCCCCGCAACCAAAATACCTAGCCTTTTCAAAGGCTTAGATTCCGACAAAAACACTTGTGTATAAGCCTCCGCAATTCACCTCAACACCACCTCAACATTTGACGAGTCCCCCCCTCAAAAGCGGGGGCTTTTGTGATTCCGGGCACCCACAGTCGCAGGGACCTGCCACCGTTGAAATCAATGATCGCTCCAGATGTATGACTCAGTCATACCTTGGAGGCCCGGATGGCCTGCGTGCAATCCCGGCAGGCCGGAAAGCCGTCATCGCCTTCGTGGTTGATGGTGACGCAGGCGAAGTGCTGATCTACGTCGTCACCTATGGCGGCGCGGATTGGGTCATGCGCAGCAGCGCCCGCAGGCGTTGATGGTCTGGGGCCCCCCGCACGCCCGCGCCTGGTGGCGCAGTACGGTGTAAACGCAGGGCATGCGGGCGATCACCGCGGCGCGGCCCCTGTGGCATTCGCCCGGGAGCCCGATTAGACTTAACGCATCGAAGGCAATGACGGTGGAAGACGATGGCGGCGCGTGACAGGAAACAAACTGTGGATGACGGGGCGATGCGTGCGCTTCTGAAACGCCATGCTTGCCCGATCGGATATCATCAGTTCCGATCCCGCTTCATGGGCAATATTGCGACGCCGGATATGCATGCATCGCCCATGCAGGAAATCAAGCGGATCTGGAACGACGAACTGCCGGAATTTGAAGATCAAAAGGAGGCGGAGGCATTCTTCGGCGCGCTCCTGCAGGGCATGTGGAATGGGCTGGGCGCGCACCAGAAGCGCAATGACCCCTTCAAGCTTGCACGGGTAAAGACCGCTCCGGCCAGCTATGAGTATCTCGCCCGGCTCGCCAGGGTGCGCCGCGAGGAAATCGAGGGGTTTCTCGACGGGCTGTTCGCGGGGCAGGACGAGATGGATTTTCCCGAAACCGCGCACAAGGCTGTCGGAATCTTGGGCGAATTGCGCGGCTTGTTTGCGGCGACCGAGGATCTTGCGAACAGCCCTCCGGAACCCGCCGACGTATCGAGCCTGGAACAGACCGCCAAGCAGCTGCGGGAACTGACCCGCATTGCCGAGGCCGAAATCAATGCAATCATCCAGTCATGCCGCAAGGCGCGCCAGCAGATGCTGGAAACCAGTGTCATGGAGCGACCGGGCCGTCTGCATTGATGCCTATGGCACTTGCCCGGTCCGGTATTCATCCGCAGGCCCGCGCCGCCGTCGAACCAGCGCATCGCGATCAGCGGGGCGGCGGCCGGCGGGAAGGGGCGCCCCAGGAGCGTGCGTGCCCGAGGTCGATATGCATGAAACCCGAGCGGGGATAGGTGCTGAAGCCGAGGAAGCCCACAGCGCGGGCGTCCTCGGCGAAGGCCGCGGTGTGATGGTTCGACATGGCGATATCAAACCCCGTGTCGTGCATGTGCTTAGGCCGCGCGCGCTAGCAAGGCCTCGCACTCAACCTCTGGGATGCGGAGATGGCCGTCGTCGCTGCGTGGTGGTGTCATGGCCGTCAGACCCTCACATTGACCAGGCAGCGCGCGATGGCATGGCCGAGGTCCGGGTCG
>JADQCB010000040.1 GCA_016278325.1 Actibacterium sp. | reverse complement strand
ATCGTGCGCATGGCAGAGGCGTTATGCTTCGCCGCATAATGCACAAAGTCGAGCTAAGGGCAGCGAACGGGTCGATGAGGCCTTGGCGCCGCCGCAGGTTATATCCTGTAGACGCGCATTGCGTTCTCGATGAATACCTTGTGCCGATCGGCCGCGCCAAATCCCGATAGCGCGCGGTCGACGATCTCGACCCAGCGGACATAATCTGTGGCAAGGCGCATCACCGGCCAGTCGCTTCCGAACATGAGCCGGTCGGGACCGAAAACCTGGATCACCCGCTCGATATAGGGGCGGAGCTGGTCCTCGGTCCAGGCCTCGTGATCCGCTTCGGTGACGACGCCGGAGAGCTTGCAGGTGACATTCGGGAAGGTGGCCAACGTCGCGATCTCGGTCCACCAAGGCTCGCGCTGGCCGGCCTTGATGCCCGGTTTTGCGATGTGGTCGAGGACGAAGGTGACCTCCGGCATCGCTTCGACGAGGCGCAGCACCGGGGCGAATTGATCGTGCAAGATGCAGAGTTCAAAGTGGAAACCGTGCCGGGGCAGAAGCCTCAGCCCCCCGCGGAACGCCTCGGAGGTGGTCAACGCCTCGGCGTCCTGGCCCTGGACGAGGTGGCGGATGCCGCGCACCAGCGGACGTTCGGCCAGGGCCGCAAGGTCGTCGGCCACCGTCGGAGCGTCGAGCGGTGCATGGGCGACGATCGCCTTTATGCGCGGGTCTTCGGCGGCGAGACGGGTGACGAAATCGGCCTCGGCGACGTGGTGCGGGGGGGCGACATTCGCCTCGACGAAGACGATCGCCTCGAGGTCCACGTCGCCGCTGTCGGCGTCAAAATCGCTGGGGCGGAAGGGCCGGTCGATGGGCAGACCCTTCTGCCAGGAGATCGGGACTTCGTCGCCGTCCCAGAAGTGGACATGGGTGTCTATGATGGGGAAACCGGGCATCGTGGAACCTTAGGTGCTGGGGATCGGGGCGTGGGGGCGAAGCAGGCCTTCGTGCTGCAGTTCCTGCCACAGCGCGCGCGGGACCGGCTCGGCCAGGCGGGCAAGGTTGTCGCGCGCCTCCTCCGGCGTGCGGGCGCCCGGGATCACCGACGCGACCGCCGGGTGAGCGAGCGGGAATTGCAGCGCCGCTGCGCGGAGCGACACGCCGTGGCTATTGCAGATGGCCGCCAGGCGGTCACGGCGGGCGATGAGGTCGGGGGGCGCCTCGGCATAGTTCCAGGTGCTGCCGCCGGCGAGAAGGCCTGAGTTGTAGGGGCCGCCGCAGATGATGCTGGTGCTTCGGGCCTGGCAGAGCGGCAGGAGCTCGTCGAGCGCCTCCTGCTCCAGCAGGGTGTAGCGTCCGGCGAGGAGGAAACAGTCCCAGTCGCCGCGCTCCATCGCCGCCATAAGCACCGCGATCTCGTTCACGCCGATGCCGTATGCGCCGATCAGTCCCTCGTCCTTCATTTCCCTCAGCGCCTTGAGGCCGCCGGTCATCGCCGCCTCGAAATGGGCGGGGTGGTCGGCCTCGCCATGGGTGAAGACGCCGATGTCGTGCAGGAGCAGGACGTCGACACGCTCGAGTCCGAGGCGCTGGAGGCTGTCCTCGAGCGAGCGGCGCACGGCATCATAGCCGTAGTCGTGGACGGGCCGGAAGGACAGCGGGTTCTCCCAACCGTTCGCGGCCCCCGGCGGGTTTGGGTCGGGGACGAGCAGGCGGCCCGCCTTGGTGCTCAGGACATATTCGTCGCGCGGATGGGCGCGCAGCGCGTCGCCGGCGCGGCGTTCGGAAGCGCCGAAGCCGTAGAAGGGCGCGGTGTCGAAGTAGCGAACGCCGCCGTCCCATGCGACCTCGAGCGCCTCGCGGGCGGGGCGTTCGTCGACGGCGTCGAGCAGGCCGCCGATGGGGGCGCAGCCGAAGCCCATGGTGGTGACGGTGACGGAGGTGGTGCCAAGCCGGCGGGTGGGTAGAGTCATGATGCAGCGTCTGCCTCTTCTTTTTCTAATTCTCCGGAGATGGTGCCCGGCACCTCGGCCGACAGCCGGGCCGCGGCCTCGGCCAGGATGCGCAGGCATTCCGTGGCCGGTGGCGTCGCCGGCGGATCGAGCCGTTCGATGAAAGGCACCGACAGAACCGCGACCGCGTCGCCAGTGCGCCCGATGATCGGGCAGGCGAGGTCGGTCACGCCGACCGTCTGGGCGCTCGGGCGCATCACGTGGCCGCGGGCCGCGGCCTCATCGATCGTCTGCGCCGCCGCCGCCGACAGGCGGGTGGCCCCGTGGGCCGCGAGCATGCGCGCGCGCCGCTCCTCGGTCTGGAAGGCAAGCATCGCGAGGCCCGAGCCGGTGGTCAGCAGGTCCACTGCCGCGCCCAGCCGCACCGACAGGGCAAAGCGGCCGGGGCTGTCGGCCTGCACCGCCACGAAGAGGTTGCCGTCGCGGTAGAGCGCCAGATGGCAGGATTGGAGCGTGGCCGCCGCCACCTCGGTCGTCACCTCGCTCGCCGCCTGGAGCAGGCGTCGCATCGGCGGGTGACGGGTGGCCAGCGCGAAGAGCTTGAGGCCCAGCATCAACCGGTCGTCGCCGGAAGAGCGCTGCACGAAGCCACGGCGCACCAGCGTGTCGAGCATCCGGTAGAGCTCGGAGGGGGACCGGCCGAGGGCCTTGGCGATCTCAGACTTCGAAAGCCCGTCCTCGTGCTCAGCCAAAAGCTCGAGGATGTCGAGGCCCTTGTCGAGCGCGGGGGCGCAGTATCGGCTGATCGGTTCGCTCATCTTGGCCTTCGGGCTTGACGCGGGCAGGGCACGCAATGTTTACTCTTGGATAATGTTTTCAAAAATGAACCGTCAAGTAAAGCGCCCATCCCGGTCGCAACGGCAGGACGGTCAAGCCCAGCGGGGAGGAGGACCCATGAAGATCAACCGTTACACCACCGTGGCCGCGGCGGCCTTGTTGCTTTCGGCCGGCGTCGCGCAGGCCTCGGACACCAAAGCGGCGCTCGTACCCGGCGGGCCGCACCCCTATTTCGCCGCTTGGGAAGGCGCGGCAGCAGCGGCCGCCGAGGATTTCGATGTCGAGGCAGAGTACGAGGTCCCGCCCGCATGGGAGCTGAGCCAGCAGAACGAGATGATCGAGAGCCTGGTGGCCCAGGGCTACAATGCCTTCCTGGTGTTCCCAGGCGATGCCTCGGGGACGAACGCGACGCTGGGCGAACTGAAGGATTTCGGCATCCCCTCGGCCACGCTCGCCGGCTGCACCGAGGCGCCCACCCCGGCGCTCTTCTGTCTTGGCACGGATGTCTACAACTCCGCCTACCTGGGCACGCAGGAGCTCATCAAGGCGATGGGCGGGTCGGGCAATATCGCCCATTTCACCGGCTTCCTGGTGGACCCGAACACCCAGCTGCGCATCGACGCGGTGGAGAAGGCCGCCTCCGAGCATGACGGCGTGGAGGTGATCCAGGTGATCGCCGACATAGACGCACCAGAGCCCGCGGACGAGAAGATCAACGCCTTCCTGGCAGCGCAGGGCGACAACGTGGACGGCATCGTGACCACTGCCTGGGTGCCCGCTGTGGTGGCCGCGACCAGCCTGCGCAACCTGGGCGACAAACGTATAAAGATGGTCGGCATCGACCACGACCAGGTGGTGCTGGACGCGATCAAAGACGGTTACGTCCACGGCACCATGCTGCAGAACCCCTATGGCCAGGGCTATATCGGCGTATACGCCATGGACCTGGTGCGTTCGGGTTGCACGATGAAGGACGACGCGCCCTGGATGACCACAGCGCAGACCGACCGCTTCATCGATAGCGGCACCGCCTTCGTCGGCGCCGACGAGGTCGACAACTACCAGGACGCGATGGTGCGGGTGACCGACGAAATCATGGCCGATTTCAAGGAAACCTACATGAACTGCCCGAACTGAGCGGGAGCAGGTAGTCCGAATGTCCATGAAGGTGGTTGACGGCAGGGCCGGCCCAAGAGGGCCGACCCTCGCCCTTCTCGCGTCGAGCGAAGCCGGTCTGCTTCTGATAACGGTCGGCTTCGTGATCCTGTTCAGCTATCTCACGCCCGGTTTCAGCTCTCCGTTCAACACCTACGCCCTGACCCGGGTTCTGGCCATCGATGTGGTGATCGGATTTTCGATGATGGTGGTGCTGGTCACCGGTGGGCTGAACCTGGCTGTGGGCGCCATCGGCGTCTGCGCGGTGATGGTCGGTGGCTGGGCGATGGAAGTGGCAGGGCTTCCCATCCTCGTCGCGGTCGTGCTCGCGCTGGCCTCCGGCGCGGCGCTGGGGGCGCTCAACGGCATTCTGACCGTGGCGATGCGTGTGCACTCCTTCGTGGTGACGCTGGCCACCATGAGCCTGTTCTTCGGGGCGATGATCGTGATGACCAAGGCCCAAGCGTTCAACGCCCTGCCCGCGGCCTTCGTGAGCCTCGCCAAACTTAAGACGTATTTCTTCGCCTCCTCGATGCTCTACATCTCGATTGGCATCGGGGTGCTGCTGTGGTGGCTCTTCCACCACACGCTGATCGGCCGGCAGATCCTCGCCGCGGGAGCCAACACCTCGGCCGCCCGGCTCTCCGGCGTGCCGGTGGAGCGGACGATCGTCGTCTGCCACGCCCTCTCGGGGGCGCTCGCGGCCTTCGCCGGGCTGATGCTGACGGCACGCAACGGCGCCGCGCTGCCTTCGATGGCAGGGCAGCTGGGGATGGATTGGTTGCTGCCCGCCTTCCTCGCGCCGGTATTGGGCGGGACGCTTCTGACCGGGGGCACGCTGTCGGTGGCGGGGACGTTCCTGGGTGCGGCCATGGTCACGGTGCTGTCCAACGGGCTGCTGCAGCTCGAACTGGGCGAATTCTGGGTGCAGGCCTTCTTGGGAATCATCCTGCTGGTTGCGGTCGCGCTTGACCGGTTGCGCGCGCATCTCATGGCGAAGAGGCGGATCTGATGAGCACGACGATGCAATTGCTGCGCACCGACTGGTTCGGGCTTCTCGTGGCCTTCTTGTTGGGGGCGATCATGCTGGGGGTCGCGCAGCCTTCCTTCCTGTCGACCTACAACATCTACGTCATACTGACGGCGTTCGCGCTGTCGGTACTGGTGGCGCTGTCGCAGATGGTGATCGTTGCCATCGGGCAGCTGAACCTGTCGGTGGGCGCCATCGGGGGCCTTGCGGCCATCACTTTCGCCGGTGCGATGGACCTGTGGAACGTGCCGATCCCGGTGGCGATCCTGATCGGCCTCATGGTGGGCGTTGCCGGCGGTGCGCTGAACGGCGTCGTGACCCACGTCACCGGGCTCAACGCCTTCGTGGTGACTTTGGCGACGCTGTCGATCTTCAAAGGCACCAACATCGGCATCACCGAGGCGCAGCCATTCTACGACATCCCCGAGGCGGTGAAGACCTTCGGCAATGCGCGTTTCGGCTTCTTTCCCTACCTTCTCTTCGTCAGCGGGGCGATCCTGGTGGCCGTGTGGGTATTCATGCGTCGCGCGGTGCTGGGCCGCCAGCTTCTGGCAGTGGGCGGCAACCGCAATGCGGCGGAACTGTCGGGCATCTCCATCGGCCGCGTGGTGGTCGCCGCGCATGTCCTTTCTGGCACACTGGCAGCGGTCGCGGGCATGCTGGCCGTGGCGCGGCTTCAACTGGGCCAGCCCACCATCGGGGACGACTGGCTGATCATCTCCTTCGCGGCGCCGGTGATCGGCGGAGCGGTGCTGGCCGGCGGGCATGTCTCGGTGGGCGGCACGCTGCTGGGTGTCGCAATCATCATGCTCATCAACAATGCGCTGGTGCTTCTGAACGTGAATCCTTACGCCGTGCAGCTTCTTCTTGGCGCGCTGATCCTCGCCGCCGTGGCGCTCAGCCGCTTCAGGGATCCGGCATGACCGAGAAGCTCGTCATCACCGGGGCCAGCAAGGCCTTTCCCGGCGTTCAGGCGCTGGACGACGTGTCGCTGGCGCTGGCGCCCGGCTGCATCCACGCGCTTCTGGGCGAGAATGGCGCGGGCAAGTCCACGCTGATCAAGATCATCACCGGCGTGCACCGACCCGATGCCGGGACGGTGCTGCTCGACGGCGAGCCGGTGCAGTTCGCGAGCCCCCGCGAGGCCATTGCCCGCGGCATCTCGGCCGTACACCAGGAGCGCAACCTGATCCCCCGCTTCTCAGTGGGCGAGAACATCGTGCTGGAGAACCTGCCGCGGCGCCGGGGGCTGGTCGATTACGGTGAGGTGCGCGAGACCGCGCGGCGCTTCATGGCGCCCCTGGGCCTCGAGATCGATCCGGACACACCGGTGCGCAACCTGTCGGTGGCGCGGATGCAGCTGGTCGAGATCGCCAAGGCGCTGAGCCTCGACGCGCGGCTACTGGTGCTCGACGAGCCCACCGCCTCTATCACGCCGTACGAGACCGAGACGCTATTCCGGCTGCTGCGGGAACTCAGGGACAAGGGCGTCGCGATCCTCTTCGTGTCCCACAAGCTCGACGAGGTGTTCGAACTTTGCGACAGCGTGACGGTCCTGCGCGACGGGCGCAACGCCTGCGCCTCCCGGCCGCTGGAGGGGCTCGACCGCGCCGACGTGGTGCGCCTGATGATCGGTCGCGAAGAACAGACGGCGCGGCGGACCGAACGCACCGCGACGGGCGAGCCGGTTCTGGCGCTGCGCAATGTCGGCACCGAACTGGGGCACCGCAACGTCGACCTGGAGGTGCGCGCGGGCGAGATCGTGGGGCTCTACGGCCTCGTCGGCGCAGGACGGACGGAACTCGCCAAGGCGATCATCGGCGCGGCGAAGGTGACCTCGGGCGAGGTTCAGGTGGACGGAAAGGCCGTTACCATCGACAGCGTCGCCACCGCGCTCTCGCGCCACCGGATCGGCTATGTCTCGGAGGACCGCAAGCACGAGGGGCTGATCCTGATGCACTCGGTGCGGCGCAACGTCGCCGTCACCGTGTGGGGCCGCATCGCGCGGGCGCTGGGCTGGCTGCCGAACCGGGCCGAGCGCGATGCGGTCACGCCTTATATCGACCGGCTGCAGGTGCGCACGCCGTCGCTGGCGCAGCCCGTTTCGCTGCTCTCGGGGGGCAACCAGCAGAAGGTGAGCGTCGCCAAGTGGATCGCCGCCGAGGTGCGGGTGCTGATCATTGACGAGCCCACGGTGGGCATCGACATCCAGACCAAGGTCTACCTGCACGAGCTGATCCACGAGCTCGCCGCTGCGGGGACGGCGGTGATTCTGATCTCGTCGGACATGCCCGAGATGATCTCGCTCGCCGACCGGATCGCGGTGATGTCGGAGTTCGAGGTGGTCGGAGAGATCGACAACGACCACGACGCTACGCGCATGGGCGAGGCCATAATGGCCCGCATCCACAAGGTAGAGGGAGCCACCTGATGGCACGGATCGAGCGTATCGAGATCGCCTATGTCGACCTCGAGCCGAAGGTGGTGCGCACCGACGCGATCCAGTCCTTCGTCAGTCAGCAGACGCCCATCGTGACGATCACCGACGCGGACGGGGCCACCGGTACTGGCTACACCTATACCATCGGGACCGGCGGAACCGCGGTGCTCGCGCATTTGCGCGACGACCTGGCCCCGACGCTCAAGGGCATGGAGGCCGCAAACATCGAGGCGGTGTGGCGGGCGCTCAAGTACCACACCCACGCCACCACGCCGGGCGCCATCACTGCGCTGTCGCTGGCGGCGATCGACACGGCGCTCTGGGACCTCAAGGCCAGGCGTGCGAGCCTGCCGCTTTGGCAGATCGCGGGGGGCGCGCGCAAAAGCATCCCCCTCTACACGACCGAGGGGGGCTGGCTTCATATCGAGCCCGCGGCGCTGGTCGCGGACGCGGTGAAGGCGAAGGGGAAGGGCTTCCGCGGCTGCAAGGTGAAGGTGGGCAAGCCCGACCCGAAGGAGGACGTGGCCCGCCTGATGGCCGTGCGCGAGGCGGTTGGCGACGGCTTCGAGATCTTCACCGACGCCAACCAGGCCTTCCGCGTCGACGAGGCGATCCGCCGCGCGCGCCTGCTCGAACCGCTCGACATCGGCTGGTTGGAAGAGCCGCTGGTCTCGGACGACATCGACGGCCACGCGAGGCTCTCGGCCGCGACCACCCTGCCGGTGGCGGTGGGCGAGAGCATCTACAGCGCCGTCTGGTTCCGCGAATACATGCAGCGCGGCGCCTGCTCGGTGGTTCAGGTGGACGTGGCGCGCATCGGCGGCATCACGCCCTGGCTGAAGGTCGCCCACGCGGCCGAGACCTTCAATATCGCCGTCTGCCCGCATTTTCTGATGGAGCTGCACGTCTCGCTCTGCTGCGCGGTGCCCAACGCGCGCTGGCTGGAATACATACCCCAACTCGACACTATTACCGCCGAGGCGATGCGCATCGAGGACGGGCAGGGCGTGCCGTCACCCGAGCCGGGACTGGGTATCGCCTGGGACTGGGACGCCATCGGTGCGCAGCGCGCCGCCGATCCGATCATCGTCTAGGGAGGTTCGAGATGCAACGCATGGGCTTGGTCATCGGGATCGCGCCGCAACATATCGCCGAGTACAAGCGGATCCACGCCGAGGTTTGGCCGGAGGTGCTGGCGCAGATCAGGGCGTCGAACATCCGCAACTACTCGATATACCTGCGCGAGCCGGAAAACCTTCTTTTCGCCTGCTGGGAATATCACGGCACGGATTTCGAGGCCGACATGACCAAGATGGCTGAGGACGAGACGACCCAGCGCTGGTGGGCCGTCTGCGGTCCGATGCAGCGTCCGCTGGAAAGCCGCGCCGAGGGCGAGTGGTGGGCGACGATGGAAGAGGTATTCCACCTGGATTGAGTACATGCTCCAAGCTTGCCGTTGGGCCCCTCGAACGTCGGCCCAGGCCGGACAGAGGTGGTTCCGAAAATCTGAACAGACGGGATATGCGGGTTTCGCAAATTCCCGGACACGGATTTCAGTAATTCCCGGACAGGGGTTTCGCTAATTCCCGGACAACTCTGGGAAGCTCGGGCCCGGTTGGTCATCGCCTGCGCCGTCACGGCATTCTTCCGGTCTTGAACAAGACCGGGGGGGGACATGCCGAGACGGAAGCGAGCGAGGCGCACGACCGTGCAAGACATACGAACGATACTGCGTTTGACGCATGAATAAGGGCTTTCGGCGCGTGAGATTGCCGCGCGTCTGGAGCTCAGCAAGACGACCGTGGCGACCTATCTGAACCGGGCCCGTGAGGCGGGGCTGAACTGCTGGTCATTGCCCGAGGGCCGGGATGGCGATGCGACGCTGAAGCAGGTTCTGTTCCAGCGCGTGGGTCGTCCGCCCCGGGATCTGACGGAACCCGACTGGCCGAAGATGGTGGTCGAGATGAAGCACAAGGGTGTGACGTTGCTGCTGCTCTGGGAGGAATATCGGGCGGCCCACCCCGACGGCTATGGCTACGGTCGTGTCTCGAATCTGGTGGAAATTCTCCGGCAGCGTTCTCCGAGAAGAGTGATTTGGGCCTGATCAGGCCGCGAGGTCAAGGGTCATTGGCACGATCGGCTTGTCGAGGGTTTGCCAGCCATCGACCTTGCGCATGGTGATCTGCCCCGAGGCGAGGAGCGCCCAGAGCAGCATCAGCACGGTCTCGGCCCAGGGCAGGACGGTCTGGGTCTTGATCCGGCGGCGGAATTCCTCGTTCAGCGGTAATCATTGCTTAACTCCTCATGCATGTGATTGGGGGCATGGGCCAGAAGGTTGCGGTGCTTGTGAACGGTGCAGCGCTGGATGGGCAGGTCGTCACCCCAGAGCGCCACCAGCGCGGCAGACCTCGAATCGCTGGGCGAGCTGGTCCGAAAAAAGGTTTTCCAAAACAGCGGAATAGATTTACAGTGGGAAATCATGCGGGTTGGCGAAGCACCCCCGCAGAAATGATCTGATCCAGGGACCGTTCACAAGGTCCCGGAATGAGGCAGAGACGTGACGGGTATGTCGAGCAGGACATCCCCCAAGGTGGCGGTCCTGATGGGCGGGCCCTCGGTCGAGCGCGAGGTGTCGCTCGTGTCGGGGCGCGAATGCGCCGCAGCGCTTGGGGAAGAGGGATTCCGTGTCGAGAAGATCGACGCGGGAAGCGATCTCTGTGCCCGCTTGCGCGATGCGGCGCCCGATATCGTGTTCAACGCGCTGCATGGCCGCTGGGGCGAGGACGGCTGCGTTCAGGGCCTGCTGGAATGGCTGCGTCTGCCCTATACCCATTCCGGGGTTCTGGCCTCGGCCCTGGCGATGGACAAGCAGCGCAGCAAGGCCGCCTTCCGCGCCGCGGGCCTGCCGGTGGTCGAAAGCCTGCTGGCCCCGGCCAGCGAGGTCCGCGCCCGGCACATGATGACGCCGCCCTATGTGGTCAAGCCCAACAACGAGGGATCGTCGGTCGGCGTCTACCTGGTCGACAAGGCGGCGAACGGCCCGCCGCAACTGTCGAGCGACATGCCCGACATGGTGATGGTCGAGGCCTTCGCCCCGGGGCGCGAGCTGACGGCCACGGTGATGGGCGACCGCGCGCTGACGGTGACCGATATCATCACCGAGGGCTGGTATGATTACGACGCGAAATACAAGGCCGGCGGGTCGCGCCATGTCGTGCCGGCCGACATTCCCGATGCGATTTATGCCGCCTGCCTGGATTACGCGCTGCGGGCGCATCGTGCCCTGGGCTGCCGCGGCCTGTCGCGCACCGATTTCCGCTGGGACGCGACGCGCGGCCTGGACGGGTTGATCCTGCTTGAAACGAACACCCAGCCCGGGATGACGCCGACATCGCTTTCGCCCGAGCAGGGGGTGCATTGCGGCATTTCCTTCGGGCAGATGTGTCGCTGGATGGTGGAGGACGCGTCATGCGACCGCTAGATGGCTCTCCTCCACCGCGCCGCGATCCGGCGCCGACGCGGTTGTCTTATCGGCTGCACCGGCTGTGGCTGACGCCGTTCTTTCGCGCCCTGCTGCGCATCGGCATCCCGGTTTTCTGCCTGGTGTTCGCGGCCGCCTGGTATGTCGGTGACGAGACGCGCCGCGCGGCGCTTTTCGACACCTATTACGAATTGCGCCGAAGCATCGAGCAGCGCCCGGAATTCATGGTCGCGATGATGCAGATCGACGGCGCCTCGCCCGAGGTGGTCCAGGACATCCAGGAAATCCTGGCGATCGACTTTCCGGTCAGCTCGTTCGAGCTGGACCTGGAATACATGCGCGGCATGGTCGCGGGTCTGGACGCGGTCGAGAAGGCGGAATTGCGGATCAGCCCGGGCGGAATCCTTCAGATCGAGGTCGTGGAACGCCAGCCGGCGGTGGTCTGGCGCAGCCGCGACGGGCTGGCGGTGCTGGATGCACAGGGCCACCGCGTGTCGGCACTGCAATCTCGGGCGGCGCGGCCCGACCTGCCGCTGATCGCCGGCGACGGGGCGCAGGACAGGGTTCCCGAGGCGCTGTCGCTGTTTGCCGCGGCCGGCCCGATCGCCGACCGGGTGCGCGGCCTGGTGCGCGTCGGAGAGCGGCGCTGGGATCTGGTCCTGGACCGCAACCAGCGCATTTTGCTGCCCGAAACCGGGGCGCTGCGCGCATTGGAGCGCGTGATTGCGCTGGACCAGGCCGAGGACATGCTGGCACGCGATATCGTGGTCGTCGATATGCGCATCAGCGCCCGGCCGACGCTGCGGCTGGCGCCCGGGGCGACACTGAAAACCGGGAACACCCGAACCACCCAAGCAGGAGCGATCGAGGGATGACCGATCTGTATCAGTCACAGCGTGCCATGCGGCGGATGCGCAAACAGGCCATGGATCGCGGGGTGATCGCGATTCTCGATGTCGGCAGTTCCAAGATCGGTTGCCTGGTGCTTCGCTTCGACGGGCCGGATGCGTTTCGCGGCGGCGACGGGGTCGGCGCGCTGGCCGGGCAAAGCAGCTTTCGCGTGATCGGGGCGGCCACGACCCGCTCGCGCGGGGTGCGCTTCGGCGAGATCCACGCCATGCAGGAAACCGAACGCGCCATTCGCACCGCGGTCCAGGCGGCGCAGAAGATGGCCCAGACCCGCGTCGATCACGTCATTGCCTGCATGGCCGGGGCGCAGCCCCGCTCCTATGGCCTGGAAGGGGCGATCGACCTGGCCGACAGCACGGTGCGCGAAGAGGATGTGGCCCGCGTCCTGTCGGCATGCGAGGTGCCCGATTTCGGCGACGGGCGCGAAGTGCTGCATGCCCATCCGGTGAATTTCGCGCTGGACCACCGCTCGGGCCTGAATGATCCGCGCGGGCAGATCGGCAACCGGCTGGCCTGCGACATGCATGTGCTGACCGTCGAATCCGCGGTTGCGCAGAACCTGCTTTACTGCATCAAGCGGTGCGACCTGGAACTTGCCGGTGTGGCAAGCTCGGCCTATGCGGCGGGGCTGTCCAGCCTGGTCGAGGACGAGCAGGAACTGGGCGCGGCCTGCATCGACATGGGCGGCGGCGCCACGGGGGTGTCGATCTTCATCAAGAAACACATGATCTATGCCGACAGCGTCCGTCTTGGCGGCGATCATATCACGGCGGATATCTCGAAGGGTCTGCAGGTGCCGATGGCCACCGCCGAGCGGATCAAGACTTTCCATGGCGGTGTCGTTGCGACCGGGATGGATGACCGCGAGATGATCGAGATCGGTGGCGATACCGGCGATTACGAGCATGACCGGCGCAGCGTCAGCCGGGCCGAGCTGATCGGCATCATGCGCCCGCGGGTCGAGGAGATCCTGGAGGATGTGCGCGCCCGGCTCGATGCGGCCGGGTTCGAGCATCTGCCCAGCCAGCAGATCGTGCTGACCGGCGGCGGCAGCCAGATCCCGGGGCTGGACGGGCTGGCCGCGCGGATCCTGGGCCAGCAGGTGCGGCTGGGCCGGCCGCTTCGGGTGCAGGGGCTGCCGCAGGCGGCGACCGGCCCGGCCTTCGCCTCGGCCGTGGGGCTTTGCCTGTTCGCCGCGCACCCGCAGGACGAATGGTGGGATTTCGAGATCCCGGCCGAGCGCTACCCGGCGCGGTCGCTGAAACGGGCGGTCCGATGGTTCCGTGACAACTGGTAACCGCAAGATGATGGGAGATTGGCAAAATGCCGCTGATGAACGGTGGAAGTTTCCAATATTTTGTAGCAAATTCGCGTTTTTTCCGTGACCGTTCCCTGAACAGAAGGTAGAGTCGGGGAAATTCGGGACAAAACGGCGCATAAGTCGGTCGACAAGCAAAGCAGGCGGACAGATCAATGACATTGAACCTCATGATGCCGGAGCACGAAGAGCTCAAGCCGCGGATCACCGTTTTCGGTGTCGGCGGGGCAGGCGGAAACGCCGTGAACAACATGATCGAGAAGCAGTTGCAGGGGGTGGAGTTCGTGGCCGCGAACACCGACGCCCAGGCGCTGCAGCAATCGAATGCGCCGGCCAAGCTGCAACTCGGCGTCAAGGCGACCGAGGGGCTGGGCGCCGGGGCGCGCGCCGCGGTCGGGGCCGCCGCCGCCGAAGAGAGCATCGAACAGATCGTCGATCACCTGGCCGGTGTGCACATGTGCTTCATCACCGCCGGCATGGGTGGGGGCACCGGCACCGGTGCGGCGCCGATCATCGCCCAGGCGGCGCGCGAACTGGGCGTGCTGACCGTGGGCGTCGTGACCAAGCCGTTCCAGTTCGAAGGTGGCAAGCGGATGCGCCAGGCCGAGGAGGGCGTCGAGGCCCTGCAAAAGGTCGTCGACACGCTTATCATCATTCCCAATCAGAACCTGTTCCGTCTGGCCAATGAGAGGACCACCTTCACCGAGGCGTTCTCGATGGCCGATGACGTGCTCTATCAGGGGGTCAAGGGCGTGACCGACCTGATGGTGCGTCCCGGACTGATCAACCTCGATTTCGCCGACGTGCGCGCGGTGATGGACGAGATGGGCAAGGCGATGATGGGCACCGGCGAAGCCGATGGCGAGGATCGCGCCAAGCAGGCGGCCGAGAAGGCCATTGCCAACCCGCTGCTGGACGAGATCAGCCTGAATGGCGCCAAGGGCGTTCTGATCAATGTCACCGGGGGCTACGACCTGACCCTGTTCGAACTGGACGAGGCCGCCAACATCATCCGCGAAAAGGTGGACCAGGACGCGAACATCATCGTCGGCTCAACCCTGGATCCGGACATGGAAGGCTGCATGCGCGTCTCGGTGGTGGCCACCGGCATCGACGCCAGCGAATCGAACCAGGCGGCGCCGATGCAGCGGCGTTCGCTTGCCGAACCGCTTGCCGCGCCGGAACAGGTCGCCGCTTCCGCGCCCGCGCCCGAGGCCGCTTCGGTAAGCCCCGCGGCCGCGGCGCCCGAAGCCGCGACAGAGGACGAGGAACCGGCGCTGTTCCCCGGGTTCGAGGCCGAAGATGCGCCCGCGGCGCAGGATGACCTGCCGCCGCCCGCCTATCAGCCGCGACCCAGGCCCGAGGCGCAACCGGCGCAGCAGCAACCGACGCAGGCCCAGGCACGGCAGCAAGGGGCCGCGCATGGCGGCTATGCCGCCCCGCCGACGCCCGAGGAGGAAAGCTTTGTCGCCCCCAAGCCGCGCTCGCCGGGCAGCCCGTCGCCCGAGGCGCTGGCGCGGCTTCAGGCCGCCGTCAACAAGGCCCCCAGGCAGAGCCAGGCATCGTCCCAGCCCGACCAGAATGCACGCGCTGCCGGCGACAAGGCCCGGTTCGGGATCGGATCGCTGATCAACCGGATGTCGGGGCATGCCCATGAGGCGCCCGCACGCGCCGCGCAGCAGCAGCCGATGCGCCAGCAGCCGCCGGTCCAGAGCTATCATGAAGACGAGGAATACGACGCCGAGCAGGAACGGATCGAGATCCCGGCCTTTCTGCGTCGCCAGGCGAATTGACGCGGTTCCCCCGGGTCGGGCTGACGCGGCGACAGTCGCAGGCGTTCGGCCGGGGCGGCGGCCTTGGTTGCACATGGCAAGGGAAGGGCTGGCGGGGCGCGCGTGAGTGTGAAAACGACGCCTTCTCGTGCCCGTGATTTCGCGGCCCATCGGGTCCGGCAGATCCGCCCGGCGGTCGCGCCGCGGAAATTCCATATCTTTCCGGTATCACCCGATTACGCCCCATCCGTGGGGGACATTTTGCTGAAACGGGGTCACGCCATCAGGCGTTCCGAACCGTGCTGTCAGTGATGCGACGGCAAGGCCGAGCAATGCGCACCGCTTGCGGCCTGGCCCGAGCCGAGGGCCAGAAGCGGCGGCGCCTGATAGATATTCGGCGGCTCGCTCGCCGCGAGATCCCAGGCGACCAGCGCAAGCAGCGCGGCGATGGTGACCGAAGCCGTCGTTCTGCGGGTGGCCATCAGCGTTTCTCCAATCCCAATACGGGCCGAAGCTTGATGCCGTAATAGGCGCCGGCGAAAGCGGCCGCGAACCAGGCCCAGCCGTGCAGCGACCCGGTCGAGATACCGCTGAAGAATGCGCCGACGTTGCAGCCGAAGGCAAGGCGCGAGGAATAGCCCAGAAGGAAGCCGGCGATCACCGTCGCGATCCAGGCGCGTGCGGGCAGTTTCGGCAGGGGGGCGTTCAACCCGCCCTTCCACGCGGCGGCACCGAACGCCCCGGCGATGATGCCGAGATTGGTCAACGAGGTGACATCGGTGAGCAGGCTGCTTCTTATGCGCTCGATATTGCCGGGCGCCGACCAGAAGCCCGACCCCGACAGGTCGGCGCCGAGCGCCGTCGCGCCCTTGGCGCCCCACAGCCCCAGGCCATAGACCACGCCCCAGGGCTGCCCCGCAACAGCGAGGTTGGCCAGCGCCAGCAGCGCCAGCAGCACGGCGGCGACCACGTAACGCCGCGGCATCGCGCGATGTCCGGGCTTGCCGAGCCGGAAGACCAGCGCCGCCACGGCGGCCAGCGCAACGATCGTGATGATCGTGCCCCGGATGCCGTCCAGCGCGATCACCGGCAGGCTGCCCAGATCGGTCCACCACAACAGGTGATAGGAGCCGGCAAAGCTGCCCAGGGCGAAGAACGGCAGCGCAAGAAGGCTGACGGGATTGCCGCTGCCCGCGTTCACCAGCGTGCCCGACCCGCAGCCCATCACGACCTGCATGCAGGCCCCGAACACGAAGGCGCCGCCGACCATCGCGAAACCGACGGGTGCGCGTGCGCCCACCAGTTCCGAGCCATGCGATGCCAGCAGCGGGATCGCGAAAACCGCCACAAGGCCGATGGCCAGCAGATGCGCCATGACGCCGCCCGGCTCGCGCCGGACGATCATGGCGCGCCACGGACCCGCGAAGCCGAAGCGCAGCCCCTCCAGCACTATGCCGAAGCCAAGGCCGATCAGCAGCAACAGGCCATAGCGGGCACCGACAAGGGCGGCCACCGCCAGTGCCAGCAAAAGCGCCGCCCCGACAAGGGCGACGCGTTGCACGATGCGGGACCCGCCCGCGGGGGTGGCGACATTTGCCTGCGTCATGTGTGCCTCAGAATACACCCTTGATCCGGTACCACAGGTTCGTCAGCGGCCCGGGGACATTGGCCATCTCATAGCCTGCATTGGACCATCCGACCATGCTTTCGGGATAAAGCTTGACGTTGTCGATGCCCGACAGTTCGCTCAGCGCGAACCAGTTCGTGGCGGCCCAATGGCCGGTATTGCAGAAGGAAATCAGCTGGTCGGCTTCGGTGAAGCCGTTCTTCTGCGCCAGATCGCGCGCGGCCTGGGCATTCACGATGGCCGGCCCGTCCGAGAACCAGCCGGAATGCGTGAAATATTCCGATTGCGGCAGCGTGCCGGGCCTGGCAGCCGCCGGATGCGATGTCTCGCCCTTCCAGAAGCTTGCCGGACGGGCATCGAGAAGCAGCGCCTCGTCCTTGCCATCCAGAACCGTCTTGACGTCCTCGGCCGTGGCGAGCCACTTGTCCGAGAAGGTTACGTCGAAATTGCTGGCTTGCACCTGCGCCGGCTCTTGCGACAGGGTCTTGCCCGCCTCTCTCCAGGCATTGATGCCGCCGTTCAGGATGGCAAGCTGGCTGACACCGCTGGATTTCAGCGTCCAGTAAACGCGGGCGGCCGCGCCGAAGTCGCTCACATCGCTGCCCTGATAGGCAATCACCGTGGGGCGCTCCGGGGTGGCGCCGAGCCCGCTGAGGATCTCGCTCAGCCGGGCATCGGTCGGCAGCTTGCCCGGGTTCTCGGACGGGCCACGGAAAAGCCCGTAGGGCGCGTTCACCGAGCCCGCGATATGGCCTTCGGAATACCCGTCTTCCGCGGCCCGGATATCGATGACCAGCAGGTTGTCCATCGAGGATTGCGCCTGGGCGACCCCGGCCGGCGTGATCAGCGGACCGAACGTGTCCTGCGCGATTGCGGTGGAATAACTCATGGTCAGTGCGGTTGCAGCGACGAGGAGATGTTTCATGGTGAGCCTCCTGATGTTTGAGCCTCTAAATGACCCGATCCCGGAAAGATGCAAGAGCAGGCGATCGGCGGGCGTAAGCATCATTCCAAACGGATTTTCCGGCGCCGCGCCTGCCTCGTTTCAGTGTTCACGTCCCGACCCATGGGCCGAAAAAATAATCCGCCCCTCCCGCGAAACCGGAAAAATGATCCTTTTTGTCATCCGGCGCACAGGATCCGTCGGGACACTGTCCACGCGGTCGGCCCCAGGCCGGGTGCGCAGGGCCTCTATCCACGCATCATAGGCCGACGGTTCGTCGTCCGTTGCCTGGTCGACCGCCGCGACTGACCGGGACGCATCATCCGCGCCGGGTCCGTCCCCGATTTCGGTTCGTGTGTCCATGAGCTCTCTGGCCGCAGGATTGATGACCCAATTCATCTGTCATTCTGGAATGCGTGTGGCGGGCGTGGGGGGGCGGCAGAGCCTCGGCGATGGTTCTGCTGGGTGCGGAGACCAGGGGCCGGGCGTAGATGGTTCCCTGCCTGGGCGGTGCCGCCTCTGTCCCGCGCTGAGGCTGGTTGGAACCGGGCGTAACGGCCCGCCCGTCCATCTCTTGTGCGGCGCGCCAATGTCGCGCGTCTTTTCCCTTGCGTTCTCTTCAGACGAGGCAGCGCGGGTCGATGCTGCGGCCCGCGGCATGCGCGCGGATATTCTCGGCCCAGTGCGACACCATGCGGTCGAAATTGTCCCGCGTGCGTCCCGCCACATGCGGGACCGTCACGCAATTTTCCATCGTGAGCAGCGGGCTCTCCGGATCCACCGGTTCGGTCGCGAAAACGTCGAGCGCGGCGGCACCGGGCCGCCCCCTGCGCAGTGCGGCGATCAATGCCTGTTCATCAACGAGACCGCCGCGCGCCGTGTTCACGAGAAGCGCGTCCGGCTTCATTCGCGCCAGAGCCCGCGCGTCAACCATCCCGCGGGTGGCCGGGGTCAGCGGCAAGTGCAGGCTCACCACGTCACTTTCTTCGAGCAGCGCGCGAAATTCCACATGGCGCAGGTCCGACCCCGGCCGTGGCCCCGAGGCATTGGTGTAGATCACATCGCAGCCGAAGGCGCAGAGCAGCCGCGCCACCGCCCCGCCGATGGCACCCAGGCCGACAAGTCCGACCGTGCAGCCGCCCAGATCGCGCGCCTGTTTCCAGAGGTCGGGCATCTCCCATTGCCCTGCGCGCAGGGCGGCATGGGTCTGTGGTAATCGCCGCAGACCGGCGAGGATCAGGCCCAGCGTGGCTTCGGCCACGGTCGGCGCATTGACGCCGGGGCTGCGGGCGACCGTGATGCCACGCGCCCGCGCCTGTTCCAGCGGGATGCCATCGACGCCGGTTCCCCATTGGTGGATCAGCTTCAGCCTGGGCGCTTCGGCCAACACCTCGGGCGGAAACCGAAGGCCGCGGGTGACGACGTAGGCGGCATCCGTCACAACCGTGGCAAAATCCTCGGGCGCGCCGCTTTCGGGAAAGCGCAGGTCGAAATCCGGGCATAATCGGGCAATCCGCGCGCGCATCTCGATGGTCGAGGGCTCCAGAACCGCAACCGGACCGATGGCCATCAGGCATGACCTTCGATCAGCACGCGCATCATTTCGCGCTCTTCCCCGGTCAGGTCGGTCAGTGGCGGGCGCACGGGCCCGGTCTCGAACCCGCGCAGCGCGACGCCGGCCTTGATCGCCGAGACCGCATAGC
>JADQCB010000045.1 GCA_016278325.1 Actibacterium sp. | reverse complement strand
TGGCATCCGCGGTGGTGCCGAGCCCCAGCAGCGCCATGTTCTGCAATTCATCGGGGATTGTTCCGATCCAGCCCGCGCCGTCCCAGATGCGCAGCTGCGCCTCGGCCCGGCCCCAGGCGCGCCAGCCCGGGCGCGGCGCGATGAAGACCCAGTCACCCTGGACCCAGGCAGCGATCATCCCCGCCTGTCCGGCCCAGGCCCCGGTCGGCGCGGGCCCCAGCGCCCAGGTCTCGCCCTCTTCGGGCAGGGCCGGGGGGCTGGTGGCCGCGAATTTTTCGACCACCATTTGCGCCAGCAGATCGAGCCGCTGAACCGCCTCGTTATGGGTGATGTGTTTCTGTGCCTGCGCCGGCTGAATATAGGGCAAGGCGAGCCTTGCAGAGCTGTCCGTCATCATGGCCTCCCGCGGAATCCGAATGCGGGCGATCGTCCGGGCAATTCGCAAAGACTTCGTCGCCATGGCGTACGCAGGGTCCGGCGGGCGACCGAAGGCGCGCGCTCGTTCGGCGGATCAGGGGCGGTGCAGGCCTCGCCTCGCGGCGCGCAGCGGCGCGGTGACTTTCCAGGAGTTGGAGGCGTATATGCGGTTGATTTCGTCGTTCGCCGTGTCGAGCTGCCGGGTCACGGCTTCGAGCTGGGCCTTGAGCAGATGCTTGTCCGCAAGCGCGGTGTTGCGCGCCTCCAGTTCTCTCTTGCGGTCATTCTCGTTGCCCAGCAGCCGGTCGGTCTCCTCCAGCATCTGGGCCAGGTTTTCGCGCAACAGGTCGCGTTCTTCGATCAGGGATTTGCGCTCGGTATCGGCCTGCGCAAGCCGGTTTTCCAGGTCGCTGACCTGTGCCTGCTGCTGTTCCAGCGCCGAGACCTCCTGCTCTTTCCGGGTGAGCATATTTCGCAGTTCTTCCGTCTCGGCCAGCATCTGGGCCAGGTTTTCGCGCAACAGGTCGCGTTCTTCGATCAGGGTGGCAGCGGCATCCGTGGCCGACACGATTTCGGTTCGGTCCGGGTTGCGGGCGGTCAGGGGGCCGACAATCATCGCCTCGATCTCGTCGAGCAGGTCACTTGCCTTCGCATCGCTTGCCAAAAGCGGGCCGGCAATCACCGCGTGAATCGGCGATCGCACGGCCTCATGCGTCGGCGGCATCGGGGAAAACTGCAGGCCCAACCGCGCGCCCAGGGCACGCGCGCCGGTCTCAGGCTGCGTTGCCAGTTTCCCCGCATCGATCAGCAGCACGCGGCGGCGTGCCTTGCGGCAGGCCCGCAGCAGCGCCTCGGCCTCAGCGGACCAGTCGGCCAGCGCATCGTCGGGCGCGGTCCCGGCCTGCAACGCCGCGGCCAGATAATCGAGCGGCAGCGTCACCGGCACGACGACCGGTGCCGTGGCATCCTGCGCCAGCGCGGCCTCGACCCCCTCGCACCAAGTAATCGCAGGCGCAGGGGTTGCTGCCGCGAAGAGGTCTTCCACCGACCGGCGCTTCGCGTCATCGGTGCAAGCAACCAGCAGGGGCCGCGCGTCGGACAGGGTGGCGATGTCGAGCTGCTGGTCGGTCATGGGGACTTTCCGAAATTGCGCAGGACAGATGGCGTTTCGCAGAGATAACCACAACCTCCGGCGAACATCCAGTGATGCCGCGCAGGGGTGGACAGGTTCGTTTTGGTTGGTTAGCTCTCCTTGTGTCCCGCAGTGTGGCGGCGGATGATGGTATCGCTGGCCTCTGCCGCATGGGTCAGGATTTTGGTTATACCTGCCTTTGGCAGCGGTGTGTTTTAGGATTGGGGGGTGGGGATGCCGAGCGATGTCGAGCATCATAGTCAATTGGGCAATCTCTACCTCAAGGCCTGCCGCGATGCGATCACGCGACCGGATCTCGTCAGCCGGATGCGGCAATTGGGGCAGCAGATCGCCCGGAGCGGCGATGAACGGCTCCAACAGGTTTATTCGCGTCATGCCAGGCTTTTGGCGCTGGCGCTGAAGGATCCGGAGATCAGCGAAGATCTTGCTCTGCCGGAGCTTCTGGGGCCGATCTCGGCCGAGGGGCAGCCGGGCGTCAGCATCGTCACATGTTCGATGAACCGCACTGAGAACCTGTTGCGGGCCCTGCCCGGCTGGTTGCGCCACCCCGACGTGTCCGAGGTGGTCATCGTCGACTGGTCATCCGATGAGCCGGTGCGTGACGCGCTTTCGGCACAAGGGGTTAGCGACCCGCGGATCAGGATCGTTCGCGTGGATGGCGCGCCGCGCTGGATATTGTCCCAGGCGTTCAATACCGGGTTCCGCGTTGCCAGGTTCGATACGATCTTGAAACTCGACGCCGACATCGTCCTGTCGGAGGATTTCTTCGCGCGCAACGGCCGCCCGGCCCGCGAAGGTTTCATCGCCGGCAATTGGCGCAACGTCACCTCCGACCAGGTGCATGTGAACGGGTTCTTCTTCGCCCCGCGCGCGGCGCTTGCCGCCGTCGGCGGTTTCAACGAGTTCATCACCACCTATGGCTGGGATGACGATGACCTTTACGGGCGGCTGGAAAAGATCGGCATGCAGCGGCAGGATGTTGCCCCGGACACCATTCATCATCTGCCCCATTCGGATGAGCAGCGCACCGGCAGCGAGTCTGCCGACATGCGCCCGGCGCGCGAGGCGATCATGGCGACCCCCCGCTTCATGATCCAGCGCAATCGCATCCTGGCAGAGATGATGCCCGCATGGACGGCAGAGATGGAGTTGCTGCCCCTCGCGGTGGACGCCCGGCAGGAAGACGGCCTGACTCTTTCCGTCATCGACGGGCCTGCGCAACCAGTGCCGGACGATATCTTCGAGAAGGCCTCGCAGGAGATGCTCAAGGAACTCATGGCATGGGATTACGGCCCCGAAATCCGCCAATGTTCCCAGACCGCTTTCGATCGCGTCATGGCCCGCCCCCTGACCGAACTTTCCAAGCAGGCATTCCTGGATGCCAGCAGCGCATCCGATCTATCGCAACCGTCACTGGCCCCTTCGCGATCACGCATCTTCATCGACGCGCAGCACGGGCTGGGCAACCGGCTGCGTGCCATCGGTTCGGCCGCCGCCATCGCCAATGCGACGGATCGTGAACTGGTGATCGTCTGGCAGCCCGACGATCATTGCGACTGTCACTTCGCCGATCTGTTCGCGTATGACGGGGCCGTGATCGACCATTCCTTCCCGGTCGAGGCGCAGGGCAGCGATGTCCACAATTACATGACCGTCGAGGCCGGGGCGGAAAAGGATGCCCTCATCCGCCTGGACGCCGGGCGTGACATCTACGCCCGTTCGGCCTTCGTCCTCAACTCTCCGCATTCAGGATGGGAGGCCGAGAACCGCTTCCTGCGATCGCTCGTGCCGGTCGAGCGGGTCCGGGCGCTGGTGGCCTCGGTGCGCCACCCCAACGACCTCTCGGCCCATGTGCGGATGGAGGGCGGGCGCAAGGATCAGCACCTGGCCTATGAAAGCACCGCCAACTGGACCGAGGAAGATCACGACCTGATCGACCACTGGCGCAGCAAAAGCCACTTCTCGCATTTCATGAAACGCATCGACGCGCTGATCGCCGAGGGGCGTGCAAACACGATCTTCCTGGCCGCCGACAAGCCCGAAACCTATGACGAATTCCGCGACCGCTATGGCGACCGGCTTGCGTGGCTGCCGCGCGGCCTTTACGACCGCTCGGCAGAGCAGTTGCAATACGCATTGGCTGACGCCATGCTGCTGGGGCAGGCACCGCGGATGCTGGGCAGCACCTGGAGTTCGTTTTCCGAGCTTGCCATGCGCCTGGCCCCCGAGAAGGTGGCGCAGGAGATGAGCGGGAAGGATTTTTGATGGCGGACTGGCCCAGTTACAAGAATTTCATTTACATGGAAGATCGGGGGTTCATCTTCGCCTATGTGCCCAAGGCCGCCTGTACCAACTGGAAGTCGCTGCTGCGCTACATGGCCGGGCATGAAGATTGGCTCGATAACAGGTTGGCCCATGACAAGGTCAATGGCGGGCTGCGTTATCTGGACCTTGAGGGGCCGGATGCGGAGTTGCTCTCGCGCCCAGATATCAAGAAATACACGATGGTGCGCGATCCTTACAGCCGCGTGTTGTCTGCCTATCTCAACAAGGTCGAGCAGCGGCTGCCGGTAAAGCCCGAGGGCGAGGGGGACCATTTCGACCAGATCGTGCGCGATATAGAGGCCTACCGCCGGGATGCGTTAGGCAATTCAGCCTATCCTGACATCACCTTCGAGGTCTTTCTGTTGTGGCTGCGGGATAGCGGCTCTTGGTTCGCCAAGGATGAGCATTGGGCCCCGCAAACCGTCCTGTTGCGCCAGCCGGAAGTTAAATTCGATATCATCGGTCGCTTCGAACAACTGGAGAAAGATTCCCGGAAGATCCTGGATGCTATGGGCTGCGATCAGCAGTTTCCCTCGCAGAAGGCCGTCAACTTCGCGCCGATGAACACCCAGAGCAAAGAAGACCAATATTATGACCGCCAGACCCGGAAGCTGGTCGACGACATCTACACGGAAGACTTTGAGGTATTTGGGAACTCTTCGATGAACTGTAAAGAAACATACCGCACAAATACTATTGGTGAAAATAGATCTGATCATTCAGATATACTTTCCCGTGACTGGTATTATATCGCTGAACTTGAAAGAGGTATTTTTACGCCCGGAAAGGCTTTTAAAAACATATCCGTCACGCGGAGCATCTTGGATGCAATTCAGGTAAAAACCGCAAGCTGCATTGACTTGAGCACAATGGAAGGAATGTTCTCTATCCTTCTTAGTCGTCGTGGCGCCAGCGTTATGGCAACTGATACTATTAATAATTCTGAAAAAATTGCTCATCTCAAGAATGTATATGATGTTGAGTTCGATTATTATCCACATTCGCCAGTAACTGGGTTCGTTGATTACATCTTCAATATGCAGTCCTCGCGCAACTTCTCTCCTAACAGGAAGATCGAATTCGGAGACTACACGCCCTACGGTTTCGATATTGTACTCTCCTCTGGAGTTATCTACCATGTTCATAATCCGATTGAGCACATCGTAAATTTCAGACGTATGTGCAAGACTGGCGGCCTCGTGGTAGTGGAATCGGCTGCTCTCCTGTCGGATGAGATCGAGATGGTTCATGACTGGCGGGGCGACAAGCAGACCTACGGCGGCAACGCGACATGGTACCCTTCGACGCGTGCCATGGAGATTTTCATGCGGGCGGCTTATCTTGAGCCGCTCGGCTTCACCTACGTTAAGTCTGGGGGGCTGACTGATCTCAAGCTCTGTCGAATTGCTATCGTTGCCCGAGCCGTCTCTGAGCGTACATTCTCAGACGCTGACTCGGAAATCATCCGCGGCAGCGAACTCTACAAGAATTACGACTTTAAGCCGATCTTCCCCTCGGCCCGCCTGACGGGGAAATCACGCTTGCAGCCTGCGGTAGATATGTCAAAGTTGCTCCCTGCCGACAATCTGCGTGCATCCAAGATCCTTGACTACGCGCCTCTAGATTATCCGGATAGCTACCTCACGCTTCAACTGGACGATCGCTAAGGTTGGACGCATGGTTTATCTTGATGAAAATATCGTTGATGGGTATTCCGACGCGGGTCTCATCAATCACTGGATCGACAAACTGGCTGTCGAGCAGGGTGGCGGCGATGTCGTTCTGGGCGCGCGGCGCTACGAAATAGATACACCCATTGTCCTGAAATCCGGCATCCGCCTGCGGGGCGAGGGGGCCGCTGTGACGCGCCTTGTAGCCGGCGCTGATCTGGACGGTCCTGTGGTGATTTCGGAAAATGCTGAGGCTTTGGAGATGTCAAACTCCTGGCTCGTGAGCGAGGGCGTACCAGCACGCTTTCGCGTCAGTGACCTGATGATCGACGGTGCGGAGGGCGGTATTGGTAGCGCCCTTGGCGCTGGCTGCGGCATGTATCTCTATGGAAAGGGCTTCGAGATACGTGACGTCCAGATTAGCCACATGAAATGCCACGGGCTTGTCTCTACCGGTTCCGCGCGGGGCGGGCAGGAGGTATGGCTGGATGAGCCGGAGGCTCTGTTCGACCTGCGCATCTCGCGCTGTGGCGGCGATGGCTTCATTATGCGCGGCCCTCATGATTCCATAATTCGCAGTGCGATAATTGCCATCTGCAAGGGGAGAGGCTTGGCTGTGGAGACGAATGGCAGATACAACGGCGCCTGTGATATCGAATTCTGTCACGCTTACGCAACGGACGGAATCGCGATCGACCTTCAGGCAAAGGTCAAAGCGGGGTTTTTGCAAGGAGATACCGGTCGGGGCGCTGGGGTGCGGATCGGTGGGTCCAACAAAACCTACATTGACCGGATCGAGTGCTTCAAGACGCGAGGCTCTGCCGACGATTATGCACTAGATATTGTCGCCCCGTACACCCAGGTCGGCTTGGCGCGGGTGCGTGCTGACTGGGGCGCCTCTGGAGTGCGGATCGCCGCTCCCGGCTGCCAGATCGGACAGCTTGATATCGACGGTCAACGTAACACTGGGGGGCCGCTAGCCGATACTGAGAACGATACCACGGCGCTTTATGTTCGGGGAGCGTACAGCCGAATCGGATCGGTGAACATCCGCAATTTTCCAAAGGGCCGCGGCATCGTTCTGGAGCCGGGTCGTACTGGGATCGACATCGCTGGATCTACTCTTAATTGCGGCGAGCACCTTGCTGCCGAGGGACAACATGGCACTGACCTGCGCCTCAACATGCTTATGACTACTGCCGAAACCTATACCGCACTTCCTTCATCTGCGGATAACTTCGCACTACGAACGCTCCGTAGTTAGGCTGATGCGAACAGAACTTATTGAAGAAATGAGAACCTAATATGACCCAGAAAACAGCACTCGTCTGCGGCGCAGGCGGTTTCATCGGCGGCCATCTGGTCAAGCGGCTCAAGGCCGAGGGATTCTGGGTCCGCGGCGTTGATCTGAAGTTCAACGAGCACGCGGAAACCCGGGCCGACGATTTCGCCATCGGCGATCTGCGCGAGCAGGATTTCGTCCGCCGCGTCATCGACCGGCCCTTTGACGAGGTCTATCAGCTTGCCGCCGACATGGGCGGGGCGGGCTATATCTTTACCGGTGAGAACGACGCCGACATCATGCACAACTCGGCGACGATCAACCTCAACGTCCTCGACGCCTGCCACAAGCGCAATATCAAGCGGGTTTTCTACTCATCTTCCGCCTGCATGTACCCCGAGCACAACCAGCTCGACCCGGACAACCCCAACTGCGCCGAGGACAGCGCCTATCCGGCAAACCCCGACAGCGAATACGGCTGGGAGAAGCTGTTCTCGGAACGGCTCTACCTGGCTTATAATCGCAACCACGGGATGCAGTGCCGCGTGGCGCGCTATCACAACATCTTTGGCCCCGAGGGCACCTGGGAGGGCGGCAAGGAAAAGGCCCCGGCCGCGATGTGCCGCAAGGTCGCCATGGCGAAGGACGGCGGCAAGATCGAGGTCTGGGGCGACGGGAAACAGACGCGGTCTTTCCTGTTCGTGGACGAATGTATCGAGGGAACCGTGCGCCTGTTGCGCTCTGACTTCGAGGGCCCGGTGAATATCGGCTCCGAGGAGATGGTGACGATAAACCAGTTGGCCGAGATGGTTATCAATTTGTCCGGCAAGGATATCGGGATCGAGAACATTCCCGGCCCGCTCGGTGTGCGTGGACGAAATTCTGATAACCGCCTTATCCGCGAGAAGCTGGGTTGGGAGCCTGGCCTTCCCCTTCGCAAAGGGATGCAAACAACCTACGAATGGATTTCCAGCGAAATCGACAAGAAACACAACCGGCAAAAGGCATCCTGAGCGATGCCGAAGATCTACATCGCCGGCCATCGCGGGATGGTCGGCGGCGCGATTCTGCGCCGGCTTGCGGCGCGGCGCGACGCGGGCGAGGATCTCGACCTTGTCACACGCACCCATGCCGAGCTTGACCTGACCGACCAGCCGGCGGTGCACGATTTTATGGCCACCGAGCGCCCCGACGTGGTGATCCTGGCCGCCGCGAAGGTGGGCGGGATTCATGCCAACAACACCTGGCCGGCCGAGTTCATCCGCGACAACCTGATGATCGAGGCCAACGTGATCCACCAGGCCCATGCCGTCGGGGTGCAGCGGCTGCTCAACCTCGGCTCGTCTTGCATCTACCCGCGGGACGCGCCGCAGCCCATGGCCGAAGAGGCGCTGCTGACCGGCCCGCTGGAGCCCACCAACGAGCCCTATGCCATCGCCAAGATCGCCGCGATCAAGCTGTGCGAGAGCTACAACCGGCAATACGGGCGCGACTATCGCTCGGTCATGCCCACCAATCTTTACGGGCCAGGCGACAATTTCCACCCCGAGAATTCCCACGTCCTGCCCGCACTGATCCGCCGGTTTCACGAGGCGGCCGAAGAGGGGCGCGAGGAGGTCACCATCTGGGGCACCGGCACGCCCCGGCGCGAATTCCTGCATGTGGACGACATGGCAGAGGCAAGCCTCTTCGTGCTGGATCTCGACCATGAGACCTACGCGGCCAACACGCAGCCGATGCTCAGCCACATCAACGTGGGCACGGGCGAAGACATCGCGATCATGGATCTTGCGCGGATGATTGCCGATATCACGGGCTTTACGGGCCGCATCACCAACGACCCCTCGAAGCCCGACGGCACCCCGCGCAAGCTGATGGATGTCGGGCGGCTGGCGCGCATGGGCTGGACCGCGCGCATCGGCTTGCGCGAAGGTATCGAGGACGCCTACAGATGGTTCCTGGAACACCGCCAGTCCGCGCGGCTGTGACCGAAACCGGCGCGAGGTTCACGATGACGCAAACCATTCACCCGGTCCTGCTCTGTGGCGGCTCCGGCACCCGGCTCTGGCCGCTCTCGCGCAAGAGCTATCCCAAGCAATTCGCACGGATCACCGGGTCGGAAAGCCTGTTCCAGGCCTCTGCACGGCGGCTTTCGGGGCCGGGTTTCGCGCCGCCGGTGGTGGTCACGGGGGGCGATTTCCGCTTTGTCGTGACCGAGCAGCTGGCCGCGGTGGAACTGGCCCCCGGCGCGGTGCTGATCGAGCCTGCCGCGCGCAACACCGCGCCCGCGATCCTGGCCGCCGCGCTGGTGCTGGAGGCGCAGGCCCCCGGCGCGCTGATGCTGATCGCGCCTTCCGATCACGTGATCCCCGATGCCGGGCGATTCCGCGAAGCCGTCCAGGCCGCCGCGGCCACCGCGCAGGCGGGGCAGATCGTGACGTTCGGTATCCGTCCCGACCGGGCCGAAACCGGCTATGGCTGGCTGGAACTGGCGCAGGCGCCGGAGGCCGGTTTCGCGCCCGTGCCGCAGCCGCTGGAGCGTTTCGTCGAGAAACCCGACGCGGCGACCGCGCGGGAAATGCTGGAGGGCGGGCGGCACCTGTGGAATGCCGGCATTTTCCTGTTCACCACCGATGCGCTGATCGCCGCGTTCGAGACGCATCAGCCCGGGATGCTGGCGCAGGTGCGCGCGGCGCATGAGGCGGCCGAGCAGGATCTGGGCTTCACCCGTCTCGCGCCCGAACCCTGGGCAGAGATCGCCGAGGATTCGATCGATTACGCGGTGATGGAAAAGGCCGACAACCTGTCCGTCATGCCCTATGGCGGGGCATGGTCGGACCTGGGCGGATGGGAGGCCGTGTGGCGCGATTCCGCCCCCGACGCGGCCGGCGTGGTCACCCATGGCCCGGCCACCGCGATCGAGTGCGAGAATTCGCTGCTGCGCTCGGAGGACGAACACCAGCAGCTCGTCGGCCTGGGGCTGAAGGATATCGTTGCCATCGCCATGCCCGACGCGGTGCTGGTGACGCACAAGGATCGGGCGCAGGATGTGAAACTGGCGGTGCAATCTCTCAAGGCGCGCGGCGTGACGCAGGCCGAGACGCTGCCGCGCGATTATCGCCCCTGGGGCTGGTTCGAAAGCCTCGTCGTGGGCGATCGTTTCCAGGTCAAGCGCATCGTGGTGCATCCCGGGGCGGCGCTGAGTCTGCAAAGCCACCACCACCGCGCCGAGCACTGGATCGTGGTGCAGGGCACCGCGAAGGTGACAGTGGACGGAGAGGAAAAGCTGGTGACGGAAAACCAGTCGGTCTTCATCCCGCTGGGGGCCGTGCACCGGATGGAAAACCCCGGCAAGCTTCCGATGGTGCTGATCGAGGTGCAGACCGGCAGCTACCTGGGCGAGGATGACATCATCCGCTACGAGGATGTCTATGCCCGCGGGCAGGGGGCCAAGGGCTGAGCGCGGTCGCGGTCACGCGGTGTGGTTTCACCTGGAAGGCGTCGCGCACCTGCCGGTAAAATGTCGCCTTCTCCTGCGCGATGGCCCTCCGATAGGCATCGAATTCCCGCTGGCGCGTCTCGAAATTGTCCAGAATGTCGCGAATGGCGTCGGCGACCCGGGCGATGAAATCCTCGTGCCTGTCGTCGATCCTGAACGTCTCGGGGATCGGGACATCCGCCGCATAGCCCGCGGCGCCCTGGCGCCCGGTCAGAACGCAGGCCCCGGCCATCGCCGCCTCGCGCGGCAGGCGGTCCTTTCCCGGGTGCGGGCCGAAATCGACATAAAGCCTGCTTTCGCGCAACAGCTGTGTCACCTGCGCCGGGCTCATGTCGGCGATGGGAACAAAGTCGACCTCGGGCAGGCGGGCGGCGATGGCCCGGGCGACCGGCGCGCCCTTTTTCGGGTTATAGGCCACCTGTCGCCGCCGCGTCCCGCCCGGCGCCGCCGCGCCCGTATGCGCGTGGTTCAGATAATCGCCCAGGGCCTGCGCCCGGATTCCGTTGCGGGCCAGGAAATCGGTGGCATAGGCGCTCTGGCTGAGATGACGGAGCGGTCGCAGCGCCGCCAGCGGCAGGTGCCGGTCCCCCGCCGCCCCCGCATCCCGGTAGTGGTTCACCGACAGCCACCAGATCCAGGTGCGATCCCGCGCGAATAACCGGGCAAGGCCGGTTCGCGCCTCGGGCAGGACCACGTCGGCCGCGGCGATCTGCTCGAAGCGGCAGACCGGCACATGGTAATGGGCATAGGCGTCGGGCGTCGGAAAGGATGTCTCGAAGGGGAAATAGCACATCGCCGCGTCCATGCCGTGATCCAGCAGTGCGCGGCCCAGCTGGTGCAGGGCCTCGGGCCCGCCGGATACAACCTGACCGGGGCATATTATGACAAAACCACACGCCATGGTTGAGTCATTTCTGACCCATTCCCGCGCCGGGCGGAAGCCCCTATTTCCGCCGCACCGCCTCCATCCGCCGGACCCGCGCACGGATCTCGCGCTGGCGGCGTGCCCGGTTGCCGCGCAGCGCATCCCCCACCCCGAGGCCCATCAGGGCCAGATAGGTGCCCCGGTCTGCTTCGTATATCCGTGCGCGCAGCAGCCATTTCGCCAGCACCACCGCCAGGATCGGCCAGAAAAGCACCGGGCCGGCGGCGAGGCGATAGGCGTGCAGCGCGTTGCGGGTGTTGTAATAGACCTTCCAGAGCGCCTGGTGCCGAAACGGCGTGCCGGCCTGGTAGGTCGCCGTGTCATGCTCGAATTCGATGTCGGGGGCAAAGGCGATATGGCCCCCGGCACGGCGCAATTCCAGCGTGTAGATCAGGTCGTCGCCATAGATGAACAGTGACCCGTCGGGATACCCCGCCCGTGCGATCGCCGCGCGTGACAGGAACAGCCCGACGAAAGAGGCCGCGTCGATGGGCAGCAACCCGTCGGCGTGATAGGCGCTGTCGGGCAGGTGGAACCCGGCGCGTCCGCCCCCCGCGGCGGTGCGCAGGAAATGGCGCGGCGACCAGAACGGGTTGCGTGAGGGGCGGTTCATCTCGCAGATGCGGCCATCGGGGAAATAGACCGCGGCGGCCAGCGCCTCCCACCCCGCGGCCAGGGCGGGGCCGGCCATGTCGCGAACCCGCGCCAGCGCCTGCGGGGCGGGGCGGGCGTCATCGTCCATCACCACGCACCAGTCGGGGTCGAACCGCTCGACCGCCGCGCGCAGCCCCGTTTCGAACCCGCCGGCGCCGCCGAGGTTTTCCTCGGGGAGGATCACCAGCAGGCGCGGGTCCGGCTGATCCTCAAGCCATGCGCGTGACCCGTCGGAAGAGCCGTTATCGACGACGACGACATGATCGACCGGCCCCTCCAGCAGACGGCCGAGCGTGACCTTCAGCTTCTCCAGGCGGTTGAAGGTGACCACCACGGCCGCCAGTCGCAACGCCGGAGGGGAGGCGTCCGCCATGGCTCAGAGCGGCGCGTGCACGAAGGGCGGCATCGTCGCGCCCCGATCGCGCCGGTCCAGGAAGCTTTCGGCGGTATCCAGCGCCTCGCGGATGGTCACGTCCATGTCCAGATAGCGATAGGTGCCCAGCCGGCCGACGAAGGTGACGTTCTCCTCGGCCGCGGCCCGCGCAACATAGCGTGACAGGAGTTCCTTCTCGGCCACCAGGCGGATCGGGTAATAGGGGATGTCGCCCGGCTCGCAGGCGCGGGCATATTCGCGATAGCAGACCGTGCCGGCATGCTCTTCCCAGGGGGCAAAATGCTTGTGCTCGGTGATGCGGGTATAAGGCACGCTTTGTTCGCCGTAATTCATCACCGCACAGCCCTGCCAGTCGCCCTCGGCGCTGAACCTCTCGAAATCGAGTGTGCGATAGCCCAGGCGGCCGAGCGCATGGTCGAAATACCCGTCCAGCGGGCCGGAATGGAAAACATGTTCATAATCGCCCGCCTGGCTCCGCTCGAAGCGGGTGTTCAGATGCACCGCGATGCGCGGATGATCCAGGATGCGCCCGACCATCGCGGTGTATCCGTTTTCCGGCATGCCCTGGAACCGATGGAAGAAATAATTGTCGTCATAGTTGAACCGCACCGGCAGGCGCTTGAGGATGCTGGCGGGCAGTTCCGAGGGGTGACAGCCCCATTGCTTTTGCGTGTAGCCCTTGAAGAAGGCCTCGTAGAGGTCGGGCCCCACGAAGCGCAGCGCCTGTTCCTCGAATGTCTGCGGATCGGTGATCGAGCGGTCGGCCTGCGCCTCGATGAAGGCGCGCGCCTCGTCGGGGCGCATCGTGCGCCCGTAGAACTGGTTGATCGTGTGCAGGTTGATCGGCAGGGAATAGACCGCACCGCCGGTCGTTGCCTTCACCCGGTTGCGGTAGGGCAGGAAGGTCTCGAACCCGTTGACATAGTCCCAAACCTCGGCGTCGTCGGTGTGAAAGATATGCGGCCCGTAGACATGCACCAGAACCCCGGTTTCCGGGTCGCGCGCAGTATGACAATTCCCGGCGAGGTGGTCGCGGGCATCGACGACGGTGACGTTGTGCCCCCGCTCGGCCAGCCGCCGCCCGATCACGGCGCCGGAAAGCCCGGCGCCAACCATAAGCAGATGTCCTGCGGTCATCTTGAACCCTTGAAAGAAATTTCACGCTTTGCCGGCACGAACTGCGGATCGTCCGGATACCACGGACAGGCCGGATTCAGAACCGGGATTGAGAAAAAACCTTTCCGTACAGGAAATTCTTGAGCTCTGCGTTCAGTCATCCTGCGCCAACTCTGTCTCATGCCTTGCCTTCCATGTCGCGGCCCATTCCGGAAAACGATGTGCAAGAGCGATATATTCGTCTTTGAGGCTGGAGTAGATGTCGCGACGCAGTTGTGGGCTGATCGACAGTTTTTTCCCCTCATTCGCTTTCCGGGTGACATTCGGAAAATAGGACGGATCATAACCTACGCCGAGGAAGGCACATAGATCTTCAAGAAACCCCAGAGGGCGATTCCCGATGTCATCCATATTGCCCACGAAGACACGATTGGGAAACGCGGCTTCGAAACGATCCAGAATCGCGCTGTAACGACTCATTTCAAGTTGAAACCTGACAAAAGCATGTTTTCGCACCAAAGTCTCGGTTGGTTCTTCCTGTGCTTCGGATGCTTTCATCTTCCCCGCGGAAATCACGCGTTCCACCGGGTCGCGGATCAGGAATATGATCTTTGCATCGGGCGCGATTTTCTGCATGTGCAGGATGCCAGCCTGCGGGAGCATGCAGTATTGCGGTGAAATATCGCCGACACGCCGTCCCTTCAGATTCCCGAATACCCGCAGATAGGACTCGTCCGTCCCGAAAGCCATGCGAAGTTCCGTCGCAAGGTTTTCCATCTGGCGCGGGCCTTTCGGCGCCTTGTCGAAATCTTGCAACAGTTGTCGGAGCGCCGTGAAATTTATTAGGCTGGTTCCGAGGTATTGATGGGAAAAATAGCGAAGCTCCTTGGGAAGAGGAACGCCTATATCGGGGTGTTCCCTGAACATCTGCCAGAGCCATGTTGTCCCGCACTTCTCGGCACCAATGCCGAAGAAATCCGGAATCCGGGGCTTCCCAGAATTCTCGATCAGATTGCGAAGATTTTCTGCATCGCTGCGGCGACGCAACGGATATGGTTTGGCCATCACGCTTCCCCTGGTTCAGCCGGGATCAAAACCCTAGGCGCAGTAATCATCGATACGTCTTTTGCCGGCAGTCTCGATATGAGTGCCTAGAATCCGCGCCCAGGCCTCCGGCCGTTGAAACCTGCCGATCCCGTCGGCCCAGGCCGCCGAAGCGGCGCCGATCTCATGGCGATATTGCCGGGCCATCCGCAACGCCTGCCAGATCAGCGCCCAGAGCCGGGCCCGATCAGGGGCAAGACGCTGGTGATAGCTGCGTGTCTCATTGGTCATGACATAGGCTTGGCGCGTGGTCGTGGCCGGATGGGTATCCGCCGCAAGCAGCACCGGCTCGGGCCCGCTGCGGTGCGGTAGCAGCCCGGTCCCCAGAAGCGAGGCGAGGCTGCCCAGGACCAGGGCGCGCAGCCCCTCGGGCGGGGGGCGGCCCGGCGTGACAGGCCGCTTCTTCCACACGGCATCGTCGAGTTTTTCGGGCGCATTGACGCGGGCAAGCGCCATGACATCGCCATGCAAATCCTCGGGATCTTGCGCGAACAGTCCCTCGGGCCCTTTCAGGAAATCCGCCACGGCCTTCAGCCGCAGCTCGGCCAGCATGTAGCGATGCGTCAGGCACGGTCGGACCAGCAGGCCGAGGATTCGGAACAGCGAAAGTTGACGCACCTTATCGCTATGGGTTGCGCCGAAGATCAGGCGATTGCGCAGGTCGTAATAGGCCTGCCAGCCCTCGGGCTTGGCGTGGAACGGCTCGTGCCACACGCCGATACCCGGCAGCGTGACTGTCGGCACGCCGTCGCGCGCCAGCCGCTGGCCGTATTCGAAATCGTCACCGCGGATGAAGATCGGCGCGGGCAGACCGATCCGGCGCGTTCTTTCGAGGGGCAGGATACAGAACCACCAGGCGTTGTAATCCGTGGCGACCGGCTGGTTGAAATGGTCCTGCTGGCCGGGATCGGTGAGATCCACGTTCTGGCAATAAGGCGCGACCGTGTTGTCGGGGGTCAGGAAGGCGCCGGCCTCATACATGACCCGCGGGCGCAGCCCGTCGAACATGGCCCCGCCGAGCGCGATGTCCCCGGTGGTGAAGGACAGAAACCGAATCGCGCGGCTGATCAGGCGCGCGTCCAGCACGATATCGTCATCCATCATCAGGTGATGGGTGGCCGGAGGCGCGGCATTCTGTGCCTCGATCAGCGAGCGGGTAAAGCCGCCGCAGCCGCCCAGGTTGCGCTGTTCGACGAGTTGGAAACGGGGTGCGCGCAGCAGGGCCCTGATCCGGTCGCTGGCGAAGGGCGCGCCCTGGTTGACCACATGCACAGTGCCGAGCGCGGGCTCCGCTTCCGCCAGGCGGGCGAGGGCGGCCAGCGTATCGGCGAAATACGCCTCCTGGTTGAAGGTGCAAAGCCCGATCGAGAGGCGCACATTGCGCCGCGGCGCCGTGTCGCGCGACACGAAATCGATCGCGCGCAGGGGGCCGGGCGCGGTGGCTTCGATTTCGACGAAGATCCGGCTGTCTGGCGCGGATCCCGGCCCGCCGTGGACAGGCGCGAATTCGATCACGGTCGGGCCGGGTTCGTCATGCAGTGGGTGCTCGGACAGCAGGACGGTGCCCTGCCCGGTGGCTTCATGAATCCGCAGCCAGCCGTCGCCCCCGAAATCGAGCGCCACCGCCAGGGGACCCGGCGGCGCGTATCTTTGCCAATAAGCGTTGTAGAAACTGCCGAAGAAGGTGTCGGTCGAAAGGGTTTCCCCGGCGCGCAACGTGACGTCGCCCTGGTCCTTCGTCGGGATCGGGCGCGGCCCCGACGGCCCGTCGAGGCGCAGGTAGAGATCTTCCGGCCGTCCGGCGGCGGGGAGCAGCGTCTGTTGCAGCAGATGCATCGATATGGCCCTGTTGCATGTGCGGATGCGCCCCTGTCTATGGGCTGCGCGGCAGCGGAACAATCGCTTTGTCCCGGGCCTCGCTTTCCGTGCGCGGCCATGTCAGGCCATCTGCGCTTCGTGCCGGGCGATGGCCTCGTCGAGATCGTCGTAATAGCGCAGCTTGCCGCCCTCCAGCACCACGCCGGCATCGCAGAATTCGCGGATCTCGGCCAGGTTGTGGCTGACCATGATGGCACTGCTTCGATGCATCCGTTCGGCAAAGACTGCGCGGCTTTTCTTCTTGAAGCGCGCATCGCCCGTGGCGGTGGCCTCGTCCACCAGGTAGGTGTCGAAGCGGATGCCCATCGACAGGCCGAAGGACAGGCGCGATCGCATCCCCGAAGAGTAGCTGCGGATCGGCATGCGGAAATGCTTTCCCAGCTCGGCGAAATCCTCGACGAAATCGACCAGTTCCTCGGTATCGACCCCGTATATGCGCGCGATGAAGCGCACGTTCTGCACCCCGGTCATCATCGGGTGCACCGCCCCGGAAAACCCCACCGGCCAGGAGATCGAACCGTCCGAGACGACGCGCCCGGTATCGGGCTGCATCGCACCGGCGACGATCTGCAGCAGCGTCGACTTGCCCGCCCCGTTGCGCCCCAGAAGCGCCAGCGACTGCCCCGTCGGCAGGGTCAGCGACAGGTTGTCGATCACGCGCTTGTACTCGCCGCGCAACCGGAAGCCCTTGCTGAGATTCTCGAAGCGGATCATCGCCCCGCCCCTATGCCCGGTCGCGCAGGCTGTAATAGATCAGCGCCATGATCGCCCAGGCCATCAGCGCGAAGAGCGCGACCAGCCCGACCAGCATGAACCGATTCGGATACTCGGCCTCCTGCGGCGCGGTCGGCTGGATGTAGGTCGCCAGATAGAGGCTCTGGCGGGCGGCATTGGATCGCGCCGCTTCGAGCGCCGTCAGCGCGGCACGATAGGTCTGCTCGGCGAATTCCCGGTCCACGCGCAGGCTTTCGTATTCGGCCATCAGCGTCGGATAATCCTGCCCCGAGGCGGTGACGCTGTCGGTGGAAAAACTCTTGCGCTCCTCGCGGATACGCTCGCGGATGACGGAAATCCGGCGCTCGGCCTGCTGGCGACGCGGATCGCCGGCATCGGTGCTCAGCAACAGAAGGTCATAGTCGACCAGCGCCTGGGCCAGCTGCTGTTGCAGGTTGTTGAGCACCACCATGCGCCCCTGGATATCGGCCTCGGGGTCGACGATCTGGGTGCGCACGCGGAATGCGGTCAGCGCCTCGCGTGCGGATTTCAGCCGCTCGACCGCCTCGGCCAGGTCACGCTCGGCATAGCGCAGCGAGTCACGCCGCGCGGTCTCGTTGAGATTGTTGATCATCTCCTGGCTGGCGGCGATGATCGCCTTGGCGATGCGCTGCGCCGTCGCGCCGTCGAAGGCGCGCACCTGCACCTCGATCAGGCCGGTGGACTGGTCGAAAGAGACCCGCACCATGCGTTTCCAATACCAGACCAGATCCTCGATCGTGGCACCGGGCCAGATCGAAAAGGCCGGATCCGCGGGCCAGTTCTGCGAATAATGCCCGATCAGATCGACCCGCTCGGCGATCTTGTTGACGATGTCCTGGCTCTGGATGAATTCATAGAGAACCTCGGCATTGGAGCCGGTGCCGGCCCCCACGAAATCGGCCAGCCCGCCCATCAGGGCACTGGCCGAGCCGCCCTCTTCCTGGCGCACGGTAAAGCCGGTGGTCGAGGCATACTGGTCCTCGGCAAAGCCCCACATATAGATCGCGGCCGCACTCACCGGAAGCAGAACCACCGCCAGAAAACTGGCCACCAGCCCCCAGTGCCGCCGTTTCATGCGGGCCTGGCCGGCGACCGGCCGGATCTCGACCACGGAGGGCTTCGTGGCCGGTTTCTTGTCCGACTGCGGGTTCTGCCCGTTCTTGCCTGGGGGCTTGTCCGACGCGGGGCCGCCGGCCGCGGTGTCCCGTGACGCTGGGGTCTTGTCCGTGCGTTCCAAAGGGATGTTCCTGACGCCTGCCGGTTTGATCTTTCCCGTGATTGTCTACATAGTCGCGCCGTTCAATGCCAGCATAATGGATACGCGCCCTGTCCCGGACACCCGACATGACGGATTCGCCCGCCGGCGTGCGGACCTCCCTGCGCCACGCGGCGCTGCGCACGATCACGGCGCTGATCCTGCGCGAGATGTCCACCCGTTACGGGCGCACCCCGGGCGGCTATATCTGGGCGATACTGGAGCCGCTGGGGGTGATCGTGATGCTGGCGATCGGCTTCTCGTTGCTGATCCGCGCGCCGTCGCTGGGCACCAGCTTCATTCTTTTCTATGCCACCGGTTATCTGCCCTTCAGCCTGTATGTAACCGTTTCCAACATGGTGGCGAAATCGATCCAGTTCTCCCGCCCGTTGCTGTTCTACCCCGGGGTGACCTGGATCGACGCGGTGATCGCGCGGTTCCTGCTGAACGCGCTTACCGGGGTGCTGGTGATGTTCCTTCTACTGAGCGGGATCCTGTGGTTCACGGATACGCGGACGGTGATCGAGATGGGCCCGGTCATCGAGGCGACCCTGCTGGTGGCGCTGCTGGCGCTTGGCGTGGGCTGCCTGAACTGTTTCCTGACGATGTATTTCCCGGTCTGGGACACCATATGGTCGATCGTCACCCGGCCGCTCTTCCTGGCGTCCGGGGTGTTCTTCCTTTACGAGGACATGCCGCCCGCCGCGCAGGCCATCCTGTGGTACAATCCCTTGATCCACACCACGGGCATCGTGCGAACCGGATTCTACCCGATGTACGAGGCGAGCTATGCCATGGCGCTCTATCCCGCCGTCTTCGGTCTCATCTGCCTGACGCTGGGGCTGTTGCTGCTGCGGCGCCACCACAAGGAACTGATCAACGCCTGACGTCCCGCGTTGCCCGCGGATGTTGCCCGGGCCGCAAAGCGCGTCGGGAAGACCCGGGTCAGCCCGCCGCCCCACCCAAACGGCGATCCGCTGCCGGCCGATCCGCCGCCGGGCTCGATCGAGGCAACAGGATTCCCATTCAACCGCGGGCGAATCAAACGCCGGTGGAACGGGCGGCCGGGATAACTGGCGGCCGGATGACCGGGATTCCGCATGGCCGATCAGCGATTCAAGCGCCGTGCAAACGGGTTTCCGGGTGGCCGGAGGCATGTTCATTCGTGCACCGGTTGAACCGGCTCGGGGTCCTTCTGTGCATTTCTGCCTTTCCACGGGGGGCGCAGAGCGCGTTATTCGACAGTTTTGCACAGAGCCCATGGATCAGCCGTCCTGAAACCATAATTTCGTTCGAGTTGAACCGCTTAGCCGTGAATAGCGTTCATACTAAAGCCCATTTTGCCGGGGAGACTGTGCATTTTGGCAGAGATGAGAGCGCCCCCACGGTCAGCCGGGCATACCGGCACCCCGGGGCGAGGGGGCTTCGGCTCCCACCGTCTATCGGTCGCGCCGGGGCTACACGCCAGAGCGGATAAGCGGCGAATATGCGCCCGGGCGTGCAGGCCGGTCTGTCACGCAGAACTTGAAACAGGGATTCAGATTTTTGGTGAAATTCGGGGCTGAACAGCCGATTTGGGGACTGCAACACTGGATTCCGTTTGCGGTGTTGCACCCGGGGCGATTTTCGGCCTGGTTTTCGCGTCATCGACCCGGGTTCCATCACATCCACGTTGAAAATTCGCTCGCATCGACGTTGAAAGACGATTTTCATGTAGAAATTGAATTTCTGATCCGAGTGGGAACCCGGATGTGCGACGACCTGAAATCGTCAACCTGGAACTGAAAAGCCCAGCCAAATCGACCGGGCTTCAAATCTTGTTGGAAAGTTTAGGAGAACGACTCGTCAACTGAGACGATCGTCAACATCGGGGTCCTCCCCGTGCCCTTGGATTGCTTCAACCGGGACGAACTCCTGTTGGTCGTCCTGCCCGGTGCGGACGCACCAACGTGCGGCTGTCCCGAGCCGACAGACATTCCCGAGAGTTTCCCATCCGTCGAGCGCACGGAGCGCCTGCCCGATCACCTTGTCCGGGTTGATCTTGAGGTCCCGCATCACCGGATCGTGGGCGAGCGCCCGGCGGATCATGGTGGTCGTGACGAGGTTCCGAACGAACGTCTGGTCGCCCTCGGGCACCAAGGACACGTCCACCCCGTTCAGCGCGCCACCGGGGTCGTTGATAGTGACCGAGACTGTAACCGTGTTCTGCCCCGGTTCCAGTTCCAGGATGGGCATGGGGTCGGGGACGTCGGGCAGCGCCCTGACCGCGGCCCACGCCGGATGGTTACGATCAAGAAGTATCTGAAGGACCCGGAGCAACCGCAGTATCGGGAACGTCAACCGCGTGTCGGCCACAAGCTGAGCGCGGAATTCGAGGAGCGTCTTCGGGATCTGTTCGAACACGATCTGCAACTCCGACGGCGCGACCGCCGCACAGCGAAGAAGCTTTTCGAACAGATTGTCGGTCGTGTCTCGAATCTGGTTGAAATGAGGTGGTCCTGCTTTTTCGACCAGAATGCAGCCCGGTTAAGGTGGATCAGGGTTTCACATCAGGCTGCTAACCTCACGGGTTCGATTTTGCTGGCATGGACCTCGTCGGGGGTCAAGATGCCATGGGTCGAGTGGGGCCGTTCGGCGTTGTAATAGGCCAGCCATTTCCCGATACCGTCTCGGGCCTGTGAGCCGGTCTCGAAGGCGCGCAGGTAGACGCATTCGTATTTCAACGACCGCCACAATCGTAAGCGCCGGGCCATCGCCCTCGTTGTTTGAGGTGACCTGCTGTCCGAGATG
>JADQCB010000061.1 GCA_016278325.1 Actibacterium sp. | reverse complement strand
ACCTGAGAAATAGAGGAAAAGTAGAGCAGCGGACAACTTTCCTGACACAAGGGGGGGGTAAACAGCGCGCAGAAAAAGGTTCAAACCCTCGTCCCTGCGGCCAAGGACAGCAAGCACCACAGCTATGACAGCCTGGTGAAAATTCTGACAGACAAGGTGGAGCCCACGAGACTTGATTTGACCCGCGTCAATGCGCTGACGCAAAAGCGATTTGACGCGGAGAAGCAGGGCTACGTCCAAAGGCTTGGCAGCGGGCTTTTGATGTTTCGGGGCCGCGCAGGCACGGGAAAGACCTTTGCGCTAATTCAGATGGCCATTCATCTGGCGAGACAAGGGCAACGCACGCGGATCGTGACCTACAACCACGGGCTCATCTCTGACATGGCGCGCTCGCTGACCATCATCCGCGATTACCACAAAGATATCTCTCCGGTTCCGAAAATTGAGACCCGCTGGACCCTGATGAGAGAGCTCTTCGGCTTGGCATTCGGAGCCAATGCGGTGTCGCGCACTGGTGAACTTTACGATAACCTGGAGGTGCGCGAGGCGGTATTCCTGCATGCCCTGCGTCACCCGAAAAACTTCTTGAAGGAAAAAATGCCGTGCTGCGCCTACAAGGTTGCTGGCAAGAGTTGCCTCTGTGACCCGGCGAAGTGCAAGACTTGGGCAGATATCAGCGAATACAGCGAAAAATTTCCTGCGCCCTACGATTTTTTGCTGGTGGATGAGGGGCAGGACTGGAGCACCGAGCACCGTGACCTGATGTATGACGTCTTTGGCCCCGGGAGAGTGATCGTGGCCGATGGGGTGGATCAATTCGTAGATCACGCCCGATGCGATTGGGAGCGCGGTGATATCGCAAAAAATCGTATCGTGCGCTTGCATACCTCACGCCGCACGAAGGCCGCCACTTGTGATACCATCACCGACATCGCTCGCGCACTGAAGGTGCAGGATTGGGATGTAGAGCCCGACCAGACGGTAGCAGGCGGGCGCATCACCGTTCTTGTGGAGCCGCAGCCACGCCGTGCAATCGAACGTGCCCTGAATCTCCTGGGCGAAGATTTGGCAAGTCAACCGCACATGCGGCCTGTGGATGCGCTGGTATGTTTGCCAGATAAGGCCGCAACACCCGGCGCCAACTACTGCAACCTCTTTGAAATGGTCCAAGAGCAGGATTGTGCGGATTTCTGGCGCGGTTACGATTGGGAGACACGGCAAAACCGCGAGTATCCCAGTCGGCAGACCGCCTTGCGCGCAGTTCTTTATCAAAGTTGCCGAGGCATGGAGGGCTGGACAACTTTGTGTATGGGACTGGACATGTTCTATGATCGCGCAACCGCCAAGCCGGAAATCGACATCGAAGGCCTGCGAGACGAGATCAAAGCGGATATGGGCTTCCTTTTTGCCAAATCCGCGTTCGAGGAAAGACTGGCCGCGGAACAACGCGCCTATGCCGTGAATTGGCTAATGATCCCACTTACCAGGAGCATGGACCACCTGATAATCCATTTGACAGATGCAGATAGCGCACTCGCACATATATTGAAGAGCATAGACCGCGACAAGATCAGCTGGCGGTAGGCGCGGATTGATGTCTTTTTTTCAGTTGTCTCGCGATTTGACAGCTAGGCACTTCACTGCTGCCAGACTGCAACCGCGACGGGGCCTTTTCGATTGAAGCGAAGCTTGAGCATCACTGGAGTACCCACTTGAAGGTCCTCGAAATTCAAATCCACCAGCGAGGACATGTGAGCGGCGTTGTTGCAGAACTTTGACCGCAAAGGATTCACATCACGAATCCAGTCGGTTAGACGGGTGGCATGAGCAAGCCCGAGCCCGCCCGCTACCGCACGACGAACTGGTCCGCCTACAACGCTTCGCTCCGCAATCGCGGGTCGTTGCTGATCTGGCTGGACAAGGAGATGGCCTGGCACGCGCCGCATGAAGGCTGCCCTGGGCGCCCGCCGGTCTTCTCGGACGCGGCGATCCAGTTCTGCTTGTCGATTAAGGTGTTGTTCAAGTTGCCGCTTCGGCAGACCGCCGGGATGGTGGCGAGCCTGCTACGCTTGGCGGGGCTGGACTGGCCTGTTCCGGACTACTCCACGCTGTGTCGCAGACAAAAGACCCTGAAGGTGCAGATCCCGTATCGCCGTGCCGACGGACCGCTGAACCTGTTGGTGGATAGCACGGGGATCAAGTTCCTTGGCGACGGGGAATGGCAGGCCCGGAAGCATGGTGCTCAGGGATGGCGCCAATGGCGCAAGGTCCATCTGGCCATGGACACCGCCACATCCGACATCCGCGCGGTCGAGTTCACGCCCAGTCGGGAAGGCGATAGCCCCGTCCTGCCAGACCTCCTTGATCAGATCCCAGACGACGAAGACATCGGCACCGTGACTGCGGACCGCGCCTATGACACCCGCCGCTGCCACAGCGCCATCATCGCACGGGGTGGCATGGCCATCATCCCGATCCGCAAGAATGGCCGACCGTGGAAGGAGGATTGCCCAGCCGCCCGGGCCCGCAACGAAACCCTGCGCGCCACGCGTCACTACGGCCGGGCGTTCTGGAAACGGTGGACGGGATACCACGCCCGCAGCCGCGCCGAGGCCAAGATGCGCTGCCTCAAGTCCTTCGGCGAGCGCATCGCCGCGAGAGACCCAGACCGCCAAACCGCCGAAATCCACGTCCGCGTTGCCCTTATGAACCGCTTCAACGCCCTCGGCACCGCCGAGATCGTCCGCGTGGCATGACGTCAGTGGGGTAAGGGGCAGTCACGCCTCAAGCCGCCTTTCTGCAACAACGCCGCTCCACTTGCTCGATTTTTGAAACAGGTGTTGAAACATTCATGTTTTCTTCCTGTTCTGTTCAAAGCGGTTTCCGGCACCCTGCGCCCGCGTTACGAGTTCCCTTTGCCTGATCCGACCTCCGTATTTTTCGAGCAGCTCGTCGTCGCATCCGGCCAGGTCGAGTTCGATTGTCGCGCTCTGGCGCAGCCCGTGGGTGACGTCATACACTCCGTCTTTGATATGGCCCCAGCGGATTTTCAGACCGTTCCTCGAGGGGCAGGGTTATGCCAGAAGTTCAAGGTCGGTGGTGAAACATGAAACGTGGTTTGTCGGGACGGGCGCCGGCCCAGGCCCGGGCAGGCCGGGAAGGATGGAGTTGATGCGTGCTTATCGGATCGAGACTGTCGGCGCGAAGCCGCAAATCGTGGAATGCAACCGGCCGGATCCGGGGCCGGGCACGGTTCTGTTGCGGATCGCGGCCTGCGGGCTGAATTTCGCGGACCTGTTGATGCTCGAGGGCAAATACCAGGAAAAACCGCCATTGCCCCTGACACCGGGAATCGAGATGGCCGGCACGGTCGAGGCGTTGGGCGAGGGCGTCGATCCGGCCCTGCTCGGCCGCCGTGTCGCGGCGTTTGCCCAGTCCGGCGGGCTGGCCGAGTATGGATGTGTCCCGGCCGATCGCTGTGTCGTGATCCCCGAGGCGATGAGCCTTGTCCATGCGGCTGCCTTCCAGGTGGCCTATGGCACGAGTCATGTGGCGCTGGCGCACAAGGCGCATCTGCGGCGCGGGGAAACATTGCTTGTTCTGGGCGCGGCCGGGGGCGTGGGTCTGACGGCGGTCGAGATCGGCAAGCTGATGGGCGCGCGTGTGATTGCCTGCGCCCGCGGGCCCGGGAAACTGACGGTGGCCGCGGCGAAGGGCGCCGATCACCTGATCGACAGCGAAGCCGAGGATATCCGCACGGCGGTGCTGGCGCTTGGCGGGGCCGATGTGGTCTATGACCCGGTCGGCGGCGCGCAGTTCAAGGCGGCGTTCCGGGCCTGCAACCCAGAGGCACGGATCCTCGTGATCGGGTTCGCCAGCGGCGAGGTGCCGCAGATCCCGGCCAATCATCTTCTGGTCAAGAACATCTCGGTGATCGGCGAATACTGGGGCGGTTACATGGCGTTCCGCCCCAAGGTGCTGACCGACAGCCTGGCGCAGCTTTTCGCCTGGTTCGAACAAGGCCGCCTGCATCCGCATGTCAGCCACGAAATGCCGCTGGCTCGCGCCGACGAGGCGCTGGAGCTCTTACGCGCGCGCAAATCCACCGGCAAGGTGGTGATCACCATGTGACGGCGGTGCCAGCGGGGCGGCGCGACCTGCCTGGCTGCGATAGGCCTGGCGGATGAGCGCGGCCAGATCCGCTGTCACCCGGCCGCCCGTCAGGTCCGATACATAGAGGTTGATCTGGGTCGATGGCAGTTCGGGCAGGGCGCCGCCATGCTGGATGCGTTCGACATGGGGCGGCTCGCTGCCGTCCAGCACGGTGTGAACCGCCAGATCGGCGCTGACCGACGCCTCGATCGTGCGGGTGGAGTCGCTTTCTACGGCCATCTCCCAGGGAATGCCGGCCCGGTCCAGCGCCGCCTGCACCGGGCCGCGGAAGATGCAGGCCCGCTCATAGGCCAGCCGCAGGGGGCGCGATTTCCACGCCTGCCCGCCCGGCGCGCCGATCCAGATCAGGGGCAGTTCGATCAGCGTTTCGCCGCCGGCGTCGTGACGGTCTTCGGTGGTCAGGATGATGTCCACCTCGCCGCGGGCGAATTGCTGCTTGAGCCGCGTGGTATAGGACGACAGAAGCTGCACCTTCATCCGCGGGTATTCCGTGGCGAAGCGTTGCAGAACCTGCGGTATCGCCGGATAGACGATATCGCTGGGCACGCCCAGGACGATTTCGCCCTCGTATTCCTGCGCGGTGAGGCGCGCGAATATCTCGTCGTTCAGCGAAAGCATCCGGCGCGCATAGCCAAGCAGTTGCTCGCCCGCGCCGGTCAGCGCGATGCGCCGGGACCTGCGGTCCAGAAGTTTCAGCTCCAGCGCCTCTTCCAGCCGCTTGAGCTGCATGGAAACCGCCGATTGCGTGAGGTTGAGAAAGCCGGCGGCCCGCGTCACCCCGCCGGCATCGACCACGGCAACGAAAGAGCGCAGGGCAGTCAGGTCAAGATTTCGCGGCATATCAAAAATCCTGATGGTTCATATTAAGATCATTCGTTTGCTATATGGAACACGATTTGCCATTTGCATCAAGCAAGATGATCCAGAATCGATGAACATTCACCAATCGCGAAGAGCAAGACCAATGACCCATATCACAGCAACAGCCGGCTGCGGCCCCCGGACGCACCCGCGCCGGTCGTTTTTCAACTTACTTTCCAATGTTTTGGCCCTGCATGCGCAGCGCGGCCGCCTGGCCGAGCTGGACGATGCGATGCTGCGCGATATCGGCCTGACACGCAGGCAGGCCGTGAGTGAGGCAAACCGTCCGATCTGGGATTTCCCGGCGAACTGGAAAGGCTGACGACTGACCCGGCATTTATCGCCCCCATCCCGGTTCGTAATGCCTTGAAAACCGGCCCGTGTCCGCCAATATAGAGTGCTGACGCGAGCCGGTGTCGCGGCATCGCGAAAAGCTGAGTATCTGGAGGCATCTCAATGGCTGAATTCAACACGATTCGCGCAGGTCAGGCGGGTGTCCGCAGCGCGCAAATCGACGAGGGTCTTCGGGCCCATATGAACAAGGTTTACGGAACCATGTCCGTGGGCCTTCTGGTGACGGCGCTGGTCGCTTGGGCCGTCGGCTCCAGCCCGGCACTGATGAGCATTTTCCGCAACGTCGAAACCGGGCAGATGACCATCCTGGGCTGGATCGCGATGTTCCTGCCGCTGGTCATGGTTTTCGCCTTCGGCGCCGCCATCAACCGCTTGTCGGCGGCGGGGGCGCAGCTTTTCTTCTATGTTTTCGCCGCGGCAATGGGCCTGTCGATCAGCTGGATCTTCATGGCCTTCACCGGGATTTCGATCGCTCAGACCTTCCTGGTCACGTCGATTTCCTTCGCGGGGCTGTCGCTGTGGGGCTATACCACCAAAAAGGACATCTCGGGCTGGGGATCGTTCCTGATCATGGGCGTGATCGGTCTGCTGGTCGCCTCGATCGTGAACATCTTCCTGCAAAGCGCTGCAATCCATTTCGCGATCTCGGCGCTTGGCGTTCTGATCTTCGCGGGGCTTACGGCCTTTGACACGCAACGGATCAAGAACGAGTATATCCAGCACGCGCAGGCGATGGACAGCGAGTGGCTTGGAAAATCGGCGATCATGGGCGCGTTGAACCTGTATCTGGACTTCATCAACATGTTCATGTTCCTGCTGCAATTCCTCGGCGCACGCGAATAGGCGCGCCAGCACGGATCAGGCCCGTTTGGCCAATCAACTTCACGATGCACCCGGGCCCAGCGCCCGGGTGTTTTTTTTCGCATCATGCCTGCCGGCGCCCGGGCGACCCGCGTGACAGCGCAATTGCCCCAAGCCCGGATATGGCTTAGGCTTTCCGTCAGGCGGAATTTCATGCGCCACGCCTTGGAGGGCAGAAAATGAGTATCGAGAATCTTTTGGTAATTCTTATTGTCGGGGCGATTGCCGGCTGGTTGGCGGGGCTGATCGTGAAGGGTTACGGCTTTGGCCTTCTGGGCAATATCGTCGTGGGGATCGTCGGCGCCTTCGTGGCCGGGCTGATCCTGCCGGCGATCGGGCTGAGCGTCGGAGGCGGGATTGTGGCCGCGATCATTCATGCCACGATCGGCGCGGTGATCCTGCTGTTCCTGATCCGGCTGATAAAGCGCGCCTGATCCGCCACGCTGTCACGCAGGAACGAAAACGCTGCGCAAAGGCTTCTTTGCGCGGCGTTAGTCTTGAATGAGGCAGTGCCGCCCCAGCCCTTACAGGGGCTTGATGTCGTCGGCCGATTGCCGGCCATCCCGGCCTTCGCTCATCTCGAAGCTGACCTTCTGGTTATCGGCCAGACCGGTCAACCCGGCCCGCTCGACCGCCGAGATATGCACGAACACATCCTTGCCGCCGTTGTCGGGCGCAATGAAGCCATAGCCTTTGGTGGTGTTGAACCATTTCACGGTGCCAGTGGGCATAACCGTCTCTCCTTTGTCGTTACGGCCCGCTTGCATCAGTGCTACGGACCAAGTTGCAGCCAGGGTCTTCCAAGTCTTCCGGCTGCCCCTGAAGGAGGAGCGGTCGTCATAGAAAGTCTGTCGCCGAGAAAAAGCATGAGGACCGAATCGCGAAAAAATCAAGTGCGAAGTCTCGAAAAACCGTCTGCCCGTCGATAGATTGCCCGAAAAGAGGGCGAAAATGCATCTGTATGGTTTGAAGACTTGCGACAGCTGCCGCGCGGCGTTGAAGGCGCTTCGCGCAACCGGCCGGCAGGTCGGCTTTACCGATCTGCGGGCCGAGGGGATTTCGGCCGAGGATCTGGCCCGATTCCATGCCGCCTTTGGCGCGGCACTGATCAACCGCCGCTCCACCACCTGGCGCGGCCTGTCCGAGTCCGAACGCGCATCGGATCCGCTGCACCTGCTGGCGGCGCATCCGACCTTGATGAAACGCCCGGTGATCGAGGTTGACGGGACGCTCTATCTGGGCTGGGGGCCGGACCAGCGCGCCGCGCTTCTTGGCAACGGGGCGCAGACCGCCTAGACCGGGCCGGGCAACGAGGAGAGCGAGATGCGCAATGCCGCCCTGACCCTTGGCGTGATCGCCGGCGTAATCGGCCTGGTGATCGGCTTCTTTTCCTATGGATATTCCGTGTTCATAGAGGTTTTCGGCCCGGTCGGCGACGTGGCCCCGCAGGTCGAGAACGTGGCGCTGGTGCGCGGCGTGGCCTTGCTGGCGCCGATCCTTGCGATCGCAGGCGGCGCAATGGCACGCTCGAGCAACCTGCCCGGCGGGATCCTGATGCTGGCCTCGGCCGGCGGCATGTACTGGGCCTTCGGGTTCGGCGTGTTCACCATGTTTCCGATCGCCATGTCGGTCCTCGGCGGCCTGTTTGCCCTGGCCGCGCGTCAGCCGGACTCGGCCTGACGCCGCAACAGCCGATCCAGCGATAGCGGCCCGGCGCCCTTGATCAGCAGCACGCTCAACAATGCAATCCAGAACAGCCGCTGGTCCATGATCGCGGCGTCGGGCACGCGGTCGAACCAGGCGCCCAGGGTTTCGGGCTGGCCCAGCACGCCGTGGCCGAAGAGGTCGGTCAGGGTCTGCACCGCGACGAAACCGATCATCCCCAGCGCGGCAAGCCGCGTGGCAAGACCCAGCACGATCAGAAGCGGCAGCAGGAACTCGGCCCATGTGCCTGCCAGGACCACGAGCCAGTGAAAGCTGCCCAGCCGGGACGCATCATAGCCCGCGGCCTCCATCGCGCGGGGAAAGATCTGGGCATAGGCGCCCATCGAGGGTTGGAACAGGCCGAACGGCCCGCTGCCGAGCTTGGTCATTGCCGAGTTCCAGAAATAGAACAGCAGCGTCGCGGCGAAGGTGAACCGCACGAGGACCGGCAACAGCCCGTCGGCGAGCCTGGCCTCGACCCTGTCGAAGATGGAATCGTGGATGGACAGCAGCGCCCGCATGGCAGTTCCCTTCATGTCTCGATCGCCACGATCGCCCGACCCGAGATCAGCGCACCGAGGCTGCGTGTCAGGTCGAAATCCCTGTTTTCGTCCTCGTCCTCGGCCGCGGCAACGGCATCGGCCAGCGCCTTCCCGTCGCTCAGGGCCAGGACGAAGGCGCCGCCGCCACCCGGCAAGGCCTGAACCTCGGGGTCAAAACCGGGGCGGGTTATCAGCGCATCTTCGGCGCCGGGCGACGGCCGGGGGGCGTCCGGCTGACTATGCGCACGCCAGATCGAGGCGACCGGATGCGATGACCGGATCAGCCGTACCGACGGGGCGAGCCTCAGCCGGGCCTGCATCAGCCGCGCCGGCGGCAGGCCGGTCAATATTTCCGGATCCGCGGGCCTCGCATCCGCCGCGTGATAGCTTTCGCGCAGGGCCAGTTCCAGCCGCGCGATGTCGGGCAGATAAGGCAGGTGGCGAACCGGCGCGAACCCCGCCAGGAAACCGGGCATCTCGGCCCCGTAAAACATCATGAGCGGCGACCCGGGCGGATGGGCGCGCAGATAGACGCCGGCCATCGCCGCGAAGAATTCATCGCCCACCAGCGCGCGCAGCACCGGAAATGCGGTTTCCAGCGCGCGGGTCAGACCGACGGCCACGTTGTTGCGATAGACCGCGAAGCGCGATCCCGCCGCGCGGCCCTCGGGGTCGCTCAACCCTTTGGGAACAGGCTGTGCGGAGTCCAGCAGCGCGCGGGCAAACTCTGCCTGCCGGATCATGCCGGCACCCGGTTCAGAACGGCGCGGGCGCGCGCGGCCTCGGCCGCCAGGACCGGCCAGTCGGGCACGTCATTGTCCCACTCGATCAGCGTGGGCCGCGCCCCGGCCCGCGCGATCGTGTGGTCGTAAAGCGCCCAGACCGGATCGACCACCGGCGTGCCGTGGCTGTCGATCAGAAGCGGCGCGCCGTGATCGTCTTTCTGCACGTCATGGCCGCCCAGATGGATTTCACCGACCCGGGCCAGCGGGAAGGCGTCGATATAGGCATAGGGATCGGTCCGCTGGTTCGTGGCCGAGACGAAGACGTTGTTGACGTCGAGCAGCAGGCCACAGCCGGTGCGCTGTGCGATCCCGGCCAGGAAGTCGGTCTCGCTCATCTCGCTTTCGTCGAAGCCGAGATAGGTCGCGGGGTTTTCAAGCAGCATCTGCCGGCCCAGCACGTCCTGAACCTGGTCGATATGCCGGCAAACGCGGGCCAGGGTCGCCTGGGTATACGGCAATGGCAGCAGGTCGTTCAGGAAATGGCTGTCATGGGTGGACCAGGCCAGATGTTCGGAAAAGCTGGCCGGCCGAAGCCAGCCGACGAGATCTTTCAGTCGGGCCAGGTGATCCGCGTCGAGCGGCGCTTCGCCGCCGATCGACAGGCCGACGCCATGCACCGAGATCGGGAAGCGATCGGCGAGGTGACGCAGCTGCGCGATCGGGCGACCGCCGGCCCCCATGTAGTTCTCGGCATGAATCTCCAGCCATTCGACAGGGTCCGGATCGGCGATGATCGCGGCGTAATGCTGGGGTTTGTAGCCGACACCCGGGCCGCCGGGCAGGCGGCCGGGCTGTCTGGTATCAAGCATGCGGGCCTCCATCGTGGCCGTGCGCCCCCGGCGACAGGCCGGGGGCGCATCGGGTCATGCGGGAAGATCGCGTTCAAGCGGCTCGAGCGAACCCGTGCGATCGCCGGGCAGATCCATGTCTTCGCAGGTACCGGCCGGGACGAGCTTGAACGAATTGCCCTGGTAGTCGACCGATGAAGTGCCCGCGCAGGTGGTTCCGGGGCCGGCGGCGCAGTCGTTCTGGCCGGCCAGCGCGACGCCGTAGCACTTGACCATGTCGTTCTGGGCCTGGGCCGGCAGGGCGTGGATGGAAAATGCGGCAGCAACGGCGCTGGCCACGGCGAAGGTCTTGGCGTGATTGGACATCTGTGAACTCCCGATTTCATGCGTCTGAATGTCGCAGAGCGCGACAGGAACATGACTAGCCGGGTTTCGTGATCAAATACCATTCACAAGCCCGTGCCGCACGCGCCCGTCAGGTCTTGAAACATTCGCAGAATTGTCTTGCGTCGGGCGAAACACGGAAAAGCGGCGCCGGAAACGCGAACCGGCGCCCCGATGCAAGGCGCGAGGCCCCGGCGTCAGACCTTGTCGGGTGCTTTCGCGGCTTCGGCCAGTTCTGCCACGATCCGGTCCAGCGCGACGACCTCGGTCTTCTTCTCGCCCAGTCGCCGAACGGTCACGCTGCGCTCGGCGACCTCGCGCGCGCCGATCGCCAGGATCACCGGCACCTTGCCGAGCGAATGTTCGCGGACCTTGTAATTGATCTTCTCGTTGCGGGTGTCGGCCTCGGCCAGCACGCCCGCGTCCTTCAGCATATCGACCACCTCGTACACGAAGGCGTCGGCATCCGACACGATCGAGGCGACCACCACCTGACGCGGCGCCAGCCAGAACGGCATCTTGCCGGCGTGCTGTTCGATCAGGATGCCGATGAACCGTTCGAAGCTGCCAAGCGTGGCGCGGTGCAGCATCACCGGGCGGTGCTTGGCCCCGTCGGCACCGATATAGGTCGCGTCCAGCCGCTCGGGCATCACGAAATCCACCTGAAGCGTGCCGCATTGCCAGTCGCGGCCGATGGCGTCGGTCAGCACGAATTCCAGCTTGGGGCCATAGAAGGCGCCCTCGCCCGGGTTCAGCTCATAGTCATATCCGGCCGCCTCGGTCGCGGTCTTGAGCGCATCCTCGGCCTTGTCCCACACCGCGTCGTCGCCGGCGCGAATGTCGGGCCGGTCCGAGAACTTGATGCGGAAGGTTTCGAACCCGAGATCGCGGTAGACCTGGCTGAGAAACGCGATGAACCGCTCGGTTTCGTTTTCGATCTGGTCTTCGGAGCAGAAGATATGCGCGTCGTCCTGGGTAAAGCCGCGCACCCGCATGATCCCGTGCAGCGCGCCCGAGGGTTCATACCGGTTGCACGATCCGAACTCGGCCATGCGCAGCGGCAGGTCGCGATAGGATTTGAGCCCCTGGTTGAAAATCTGGACATGACAGGGGCAGTTCATCGGTTTCAGCGCGTTCACCGTCTTTTCGCGGGCGTGCTCTTCGTCCACCTCGACGATGAACATGTGGTCCTGGTATTTCTCCCAGTGGCCCGAGGCTTCCCACAACCGGCGGTCGACAACCTGGGGCGTGTTCACCTCGACATAACCGCCTTCGTACTGCCGCCGCCGCATGTAGTCCTGGAGCGTGGTGTAGATGCGCCAGCCGTTCGGGTGCCAGAAGATCTGGCCCGGCGCCTCTTCCTGCATGTGGAACAGTTCCATTTCGCGGCCAAGCCTGCGGTGGTCGCGTTTTTCGGCCTCTTCCAGGAAGGTCAGGTATTTCTTCAGGTCATCGCGGTTGCGGAAGGCAACGCCATAGATGCGTTGCAGCATCGGACGGTCGGAATCGCCGCGCCAATAGGCCCCGGCCACGCTCATCAGCTTGAAGGCGTCCGCGGGAACCTGGCCGGTATGCTGAAGATGCGGTCCGCGGCACAGATCCTGCCAGTGGCCGTGCCAGTACATGCGGATCGGCTGATCGCCGGGGATCGCCTCGACCAGCTCGACCTTGTAGGGTTCGTTATTGGCCCTGTAATAGGCGATCGCGCGGTCACGGTCCCAGACTTCGGTGGTGACCGGGTCGCGACGGTTGATGATTTCCTTCATCCTGGTTTCGATCGCGCCCAGATCCTCGGGGGTGAAGGGTTCGGCCCGGTCGAAATCGTAATACCAGCCACGCTCGATCACCGGGCCGATGGTCACCTTCACGTCGGGCCAGATCTCCTGCACGGCGCGGGCCATGATATGGGCCAGGTCGTGGCGGATCAGTTCCAGCGCCGGAACGTCATCCTTCATCGTGTTGATCGAGATCCGGGCATCGGTCTCGATCGGCCATTGCAGATCCCAGTGCGCGCCGTTGACATCGGCCGAGATCGCCTTCTTGCCCAGCGAGGAAGAGATATCGGCGGCCACCGCGGCGGGGGTGATGCCGGCCTCGTAGGAACGCGAATTGCCATCGGGGAATGTCAGGGAAATCTGGGCCATCGGCCGTGCTCCTCGTCGGTTTGGCGCCCACGGAACGCCCGGTTGCGGGTTATGATCGCGCCTTGTCTGGCGGCCGGCGGGGGCAAAGTCAAGCAAGGCTTGCCAAGGAGACGGGACTGTCGGCAAATCCGCCATCACCTTGCACAGGAATGCCCTGGCCGGACGCTTGTTCACCGCGCTTGCCGGTCGACGAGAGGGCGGGCCGCGTGACCTGACCGAGGCAGCCAATACCACCGCGGGGTTCGTGGCGTTGGCGGCGGGCGGTTTCGGCCTGGCGGCGGGGTACAACCGATGCTGGCGGTTTTCGCCGCGTTGTGCCTGGCCGCCGCGGCCTGTGCGCTGAGCCTGGACGAAGCATAGCGCCCATTCGCGCCGGTCCGGGGTTTTCCTTTGCCCGCGGCTTCGTTAATTGAACCTGCAACTGGATCATCAGGGACGGGACCCTCCGCGATGGCTATGCAAAAGACCTTTGACGCTGCCACGGCCGAGCCACGGCTTTACGACGCCTGGGAACAGGCCGGATGCTTTGCGGCCGGGGCAAATGCCGCGCGCAAGGATACCTTCTGCATCATGATCCCGCCGCCCAACGTCACCGGCAGCCTGCATATGGGCCACGCCTTCAACAACACGTTGCAGGACATACTGGTGCGCTGGCACCGGATGCGCGGTTTCGACACGCTTTGGCAGCCCGGGCAGGATCACGCCGGCATCGCCACCCAGATGGTGGTCGAACGCGAGCTGGCGAAAGAGGGCAAGCGGCGCACCGATTTCTCGCGCGAGGATTTCGTCGCCAGGGTGTGGGAGTGGAAGCGCCAGTCCGGCGGGCAGATCGTCAATCAGCTCAAGCGCCTCGGCGCCTCCTGCGACTGGTCGCGCAACGCCTTCACCATGTCGGGCGCGCCCGGCGCCCCCGCGGGCGAAGAGGGCAATTTCCACGACGCCGTGATCCGCGTCTTCGTCGAGATGTACGAAAAGGGCTACATCTATCGCGGCAAGCGGCTGGTCAACTGGGACCCGCATTTCGAAACGGCGATTTCCGATCTCGAGGTCGAGCAGGTCGAGATGGACGGCCATATGTGGCACCTGCGCTATCCGCTGGCCGATGGCGAGACCTATGAGCACCCGACCGAGTTCGACGAGGACGGCAACCCCACCGCAACCGAGACGCGCGATTACCTGACGGTGGCCACCACCCGGCCCGAGACGATGCTGGGCGATACCGGCATCGCGGTGCATCCCGACGACCGGCGGTATTCGCATCTGGTGGGCAAGGATGCGATCCTGCCGATGCTGGGCCGGCGGCTGAAGATCGTGGCCGATGACTATGCCGATCCGGAAAAGGGCACCGGCGCGGTCAAGATGACGCCGGCGCATGATTTCAACGACGACGCGGTCGGCGCGCGGCACGGGCTGCGCCATATCAACGTGATGACCCGCAAGGCGGCGATGTGGCTGCGCGACAACCCCGACTTTGCCGAAGGCTGCGATCCGCAGGCCGTGGCAGAGCTGGTCGAGGCGCTGGACGGCATCGACCGCTACGAGGCGCGCGAATGGATCGTGGAGACCGCGCGCGAGCAGGGCTGGCTCGACCATATCGAGGCCGACCGGCACATGGTCCCGCATGGCGACCGCTCCAAGGTGGCGATCGAGCCCTACCTGACCGACCAGTGGTTCGTGGACACCAGAAAGATCGTGCAGCCCGCCATCGACGCGGTGCATTCGGGCGAGGTGACGATCATGCCCGAGCAGGACCGCAAGGTTTACCTGCACTGGCTGGAGAATATCGAGCCCTGGTGCATTTCCCGACAACTCTGGTGGGGGCACCAGATTCCGGTGTGGTTTGGCCCAATTTGGGGCGAAGAGAATATCGAGCGTTTCCTTTTGGAAGCCAATCCAGAGCACGAATACGTCATGGAGGAGACTTTTTGCGCGGCCACGGAAGCCGAGGCACTTGAGAAAATGCGCGCTTACTATCCGAGCGACATCGAGATTCGTCCCCTTCCGGCCGAAGGTGAACGAAGCAAAATTGGCTTTTACACTGACAAGAATACAGGAAAGAAATTTGTCACTTATTACCGGGAGCCAGACGTCCTCGACACCTGGTTCTCCTCCGGGCTCTGGCCGATCGGCACGCTGGGCTGGCCCGAACAGACGCCCGAGCTGGAAAGATACTTCCCCACCTCGGTGCTGATCACCGGCTTCGACATCATCTTCTTCTGGGTCGCGCGGATGATGATGATGCAATATGCCGTGGTCGGGCAAAAGCCGTTCGACACCGTCTATGTCCACGCGCTGGTGCGCGACGAGACCGGCAAGAAGATGTCGAAGTCGCTGGGCAACGTGCTGGACCCGCTGGACCTGATCGACGAATACGGCGCCGACGCGGTGCGCTTTACCCTGACGGCGATGGCGGCGATGGGCCGCGACCTGAAACTGTCGAAGGACCGCATCGCGGGCTATCGCAATTTCGGCACCAAGCTGTGGAACGCCGCGCGCTTTGCCGAGATGAACGATGTCTATGCCGCGGGCGGCACGGTGCGCGACGTGGCTGCCGAAAGCGCGGGTTTTCATACCGTCAACAAGTGGATCATCGGCGAGGTGGCCAAGACCCGCGAAGAGGTGGACGCGGCCCTTTCGGCCTATCGCTTCAACGACGCGGCCAACGGGCTTTACGCCTTTGTCTGGGGCAAGGTCTGCGACTGGTATGTGGAATTCTCCAAACCCTTGCTGAACAGCGACGACGCCGCGCTCGTGGCCGAGACGCGCGCCACCATGCGCTGGGTGCTCGACCAGTGCCTGATCCTGCTGCACCCGATCATGCCCTTCATCACCGAGGAACTGTGGGGCACGCTGGCCCAACGCGACAAGATGCTGGTCCATGCCGACTGGCCCGAATGGGCCGCGGCCGATCTGGTGGATGAGGCGGCCGACCGCGAGATGAACTGGGTGATCGGCCTGATCGAGGAAATCCGCTCGGCCCGGGCGCAGCTGCACGTTCCGGTGGGCCTGAAACTGCCGATGCTGCAACTGGACCTGGATGCTGCCGGCACCGCCGCCTGGGACCGCAACGCCGCGCTGATCCGGCGGCTGGCCCGGATCGAAAGCCTGACGCCGGTGGACAGCCTGCCCAAGGGCTGCATCACCATCGCGATCGAGGGCGGAACATTCGCCCTGCCGCTGGCCGACGTGATCGACATCGGCGCCGAAAAGGCCCGGTTGGAAAAGGCCATCGGGAAGCTGGAAAAGGATCTGCGCGGACTGAATGGCCGGCTGGCCAATCCGAAATTCCTTGAAAGCGCGCCCGAGGACGTGGTCGAGGAGACCCGCGCGCTTTCGGCCCAGAAGGAAGAGGAAACCGCGCGCCTGACCGAGGCGCTGGACCGGCTGGCCGCACTGGCCTGACATGCGGTTACACCGCCCGGTCGATCCGCGTTGAAAGGTGGATCAGGCTCTCGGACGATTTCACGCCGGGGATTTCGCCGATCATGTCCAGCACCTGGTCCAGTTCGGTCGTGGTCTGCGCGGCAAGTTGCAGCAACATGTCGAACCGGCCCGACGTGGTATGCGCCCTTTCGATCGTCGCAAGGGCCCGCAGCCGGGTCAGCACGGCCGCCTGCGCGCGCGGCTCGATCGACAGCAGAACCGTGGCGCGGATCCGGCCCTGTTGCGCCGCCGCGCCCAGGCGCAGGGTATAGCCGGCGATGGTGCCGTTGGTTTCCAGACGCTCCAGGCGGGCCTGAACGGTCGAGCGCGCGATGCGCAGCCGCCGCGCCATGACCGCGACCGACATGCGCGCGTCGCCCGCCAACAGGGCGATGATATCCCGATCCAGCCTGTCCATCGTCAAATAGCCACCCTTTTCGGCATTTTACCGCAAATTGACGGCAAATACACCAATCTGTCCGGTGAAATCACAAAATTCTTGCGGCATCCTGATGCGACAGCCACGGCAAACAGGGCACGACCATGGGGCGCGAGCAAGCAATCTGGGCCACACCCGCCGAGCATCTGCGCCGGGCACGGCCGGATCATCCGGTGATCTATGCCTGTCCCGCGGCGTTGCAGAGCAGTGCGCGGCGGTTCGTCGCCGGCTTTCCCGGCCTGGTAAGCTATGCGGTCAAGGCCAACCCGGATGCGGGGGCGCTGGCCAATCTCGCAGCGGCCGGAATCGGTGCATTCGACGTGGCCTCGCCGGCCGAGATGGCGTTGGTGCGTCGCGTCGTTCCCGGCGCGGTGCTGCATTACAACAACCCGGTCCGCTCGCCGGACGAGATCGCCGCCGGCCTGCATCACGGCGTGCTGTCCTGGTCGGTGGATTCGCATAGCGAACTGGACAAGCTGGCGGCGTTCCTGCCGGCCGGCGCCGAGGTCGCGGTGCGCTTCAAGCTGCCGGTCAGGGGGGCGGCCTATGATTTCGGGGCCAAGTTCGGCGCGACCGAGGATCAGGCGGTCGGGCTGTTGCGTCACGTTGCGGTCCTGGGCCTGGGCCCGGCGATGACCTTCCATCCCGGCACCCAATGCATCGACCCCGCCGCATGGGGCAGCTATATCACAGCCGCGGCCGGCATCGTCCGGGCGGCGGCGGTGCCCATCGCGCGATTGAATGTCGGCGGCGGTTTCCCGTCGCATCGATGCGGCGATGCCCCGCGGCTGGAACCGATCTTCGACGCGATCGCCGCCGCGACCCGGCGCGCCTTCGGCGCCGATGCGCCGCGGCTGGTCTGCGAACCTGGCCGGGCGATGGTATCCGAGGGCTATTCGCTTGCCGCGCGGGTCAAGGCGATCCGCGACGGGGCGCATGTCTTTTTGAACGACGGCATCTATGGCGCGCTGGCCGAGGCGCCGGTGATGGGCAATATCGACCGGATCCGGGTCCTGGATCCGGCGGGCGCCCCGCGCAAAGGCCCGCCCGTGCCGCGCGCGGTGTTCGGCCCCACCTGCGACAGCCTCGACCGGCTGCCCGGCACGCTGCCGCTGCCTGCCGATATGGCCGAGGGCGATTACTTGCTGATCCACGGGCTGGGGGCCTATTCCGCCGCAACGGCGACCCGCTTCAACGGATATGGTGCGCTGGAACGGGTCACGGTTCTGGCGCCCGAAGACTAGGGGTGGACACCCGCCCGTGCCGCGTTACTGTCCGCGAGACGCAGTGCGGAGGGCATCATGGAAAAATTCGGCAAGAGCCAGACAGTCACCCGTTTCGAGGATCGGCGCCTGCTGACCGGGCATGGGCGCTATATCGACGATGACGCGCCCGAAGGGGCCCTGTTCGGGTATGTTTTCCGCTCTCCGGTGGCACATGCGACGATCACGGAGCTGGATGTCGCCGCGGCGCGCGAGGCCCCCGGGGTGCACCTTGTGCTCACGGCGCAGGACCTGGAGCGTGGCGGCATGACGCTGGGCATGAAAGCCGCGCTTGCAACCAATCGCGACGGCAGCCCGGGCGCCGCGCCGATGCGTCCGATCCTTGCGCGCGATCGCGTGTGCTTTGTCGGAGAGCCGGTCGCCTTCATCGTAGCCGAGACGCTGCACCAGGCGCGCGACGCGGCCGAACTGATCGCCTTCGACTTCGAAGAGCTGGAGCCGTCGCTGGCTGTCGCGCCGGGGGGGCCGCAGATTCACCCCGAAGCGCCCGGCAACCTGGCCTATGACTTCGCCCTGGGCGACGAGGCGGCAACGGCCAGGGCGTTTGCCGAGGCCGCGCATACCGTCCGGCTGGAGGTCGGCGACAACCGCATCATCGTCAACTCGATGGAGCCGCGCGGCGCCACCGCGCAGTGGGACGGCGCGCGCATTCATGTCGCCTTCACCGGGCAGGGCGTCTGGGGGCTGAAGGAGAAACTGGCCGCGCATATGGGGCTGGCCGAGGACAAGGTGCATGTGACCACGCCCGATGTGGGCGGCGGTTTCGGGATGAAGGGCTTTGCCTATCCCGAGTATTTCGCCGTGGCGCAGGCAGCGCGGGAACTGGGCTGCCCGGTGCGCTGGATGTCCGAACGGACCGAGGCGATGCTGTCGGACAATGCCGGGCGCGATCTGACCACCACCGCCGAGCTTGCGTTCGATTCGGATTACCGGATTACCGGCTACCGCGTCGAGACGCTGTCCAATCTCGGCGCCTATAACTCGGAATTCGCTCAGAACATCCAGTCGGTCCTGTTCTCGAAGGTTCTGACCGGGGCCTATGACATCCGCAATGCCTTCCAGGTCAGCAAGGGCATTTTCACCAACACGACCCCGGTCGACGCCTATCGCGGCGCCGGCCGGCCCGAGGCGATCTATGTCCTGGAACGCGCGATGGACAATGCCGCGCGGGTGCTCGGGCTGGACCCGTGGGATCTGCGCCGGCGCAATTTCATTCCGACCGCGGCGTTCCCCTATCGCACCGTGTCGGACCAGCTGTACGATGTCGGGGATTTCCCGCGGGTGCTGGACCGGGTGCAGCAGGCCGCCGACCTGGCCGGATACGCGACGCGCAAGAGCCAGAGCGAAAAGGCCGGAAAACTGCGCGGCCTGGGGCTGAGCTATTACATCGAATCGATCCTGGGCGACCCGACCGAGGGCGCGAAAGTCGAATTCCTGGAGGATGGCACCGTCAACCTCTATGTCGGCACGCAATCGAACGGACAGGGCCATGAAACCGTTTACGCCCAGTTCCTTGCCGACCGCAGCGGCATCCCGGTGGACCGCATAAACGTCGTGCAGGGCGACAGCGACCTGATCGCCAAGGGCGGCGGCACCGGCGGGTCGCGGTCGGTCACCATCCAGGCCGGCGCAACGCTGGTCACGGTGGAACGGATGATCGCGGCCTTCACGCCCTTCGTGGCCGAGACATTGGGCGTGGGCGAAGAGGCCGTCAGCTTCGATGACGGCACCTTCCGCGCCGAGGGATCGAACCGAACGCCCACCCTGATGGAGGTGGCCGAGCTTGCCCGCGCGCAGGGGCGCGAGGATCTGCTGGTGCACCAGGCGGAATACGAGCTTGAGGGCCGCTCCTATCCCAATGGCGCGCATGTGGCCGAGGTTGAGATCGACCCCGCGACCGGCACGACGCAAGTGGTGAAATATACCGTTACCGACGATTTCGGCAACCTGATGAACCCGATGCTGGCCGAGGGGCAGGTGCATGGCGGCATCGCCCAGGGGATCGGCCAGGCGATTTGCGAGCGCGTGGTGTATGACGATACCGGCCAGCTGCTCACGGCGACGTTCATGGACTATGCGATGCCCCGGGCCGATGATGTGCCGATGATCGCCTTCACGACCGAGCCTGTCCCCTCGACCGCGAACGTGCTGGGCATGAAAGGCTGTGGCGAGGCGGGAACGGTCGGCGCGCTGGCCGCCGTGTCGAACGCGGTGCTGGATGCGCTGTGGCCCGAAGGTGTGCGCCATGCCGACATGCCGTTCACACCGCAGCGGGTATGGCAGATGCTGAACGAGGAAAAAGGTGCGGCTGGCTGAACGGATATGGGGATGGTGGCGCGGTCTCGGGGCGACCGGGGCGCAGAAACCATCCTTTGCCCGCGCCAGCCTGACCCATGTGGTGATCCTGGACGGGACCATGTCTTCGCTTGCCGAGGGCGAAGAGACCCATGCCGGGATAACCTACAAGCTGCTCGGCGAACTGCCCGCCGCGGCGCATGTGTCGCTGTATTACGAGGCGGGCGTGCAGTGGCCGGACTGGCGTCGCACCCACGAAGTGGCCATGGGCCGCGGCATCAACCGCCAGATCCGCCGGGCCTATGGTTATCTGGCCTCGCGCTATCACCCCGGTGACCGGATCATCCTGATGGGATATTCGCGCGGGGCCTATGCCGTGCGCTCGCTGGCGGGCGTGATCGACCAGGTGGGACTTTTGCGGCCGGTTCATGCCACCGACCGGAACGTGCGGCAGGCCTATCGCCACTATCGCGGCGAAACCTCGGCCGCGGCATGTGCCGCGTTTTCCCGCGCCTATTGCCATGACCGTGTCGAAATCGAGATGCTGGGCGTCTGGGACACGGTCAAGGCGCTGGGCCTGCGGCTGCCCTTTGTCTGGAAGATCAGCGCCGCGCGGCACGAGTTTCACAACCACCAGCTCAGCGCGCTGGTGCGCAACGGGTATCAGGCGCTGGCACTCGACGAAACGCGCGAGGTGTTCCGGCCGGTCATGTGGCAGACAAGCGGCGATTTTCCCGGCCATGTGGAACAGGTCTGGTTCCGCGGGGCACATGGTGACGTGGGCGGCCATCTTGGCGGGTTCGAAGCGGCACGGCCGCTGGCCAATATCTCGCTTGTCTGGATGCTGGAAAAGCTGGAATCGCACGGCGTGCCGCTGCCTGAGGGTTGGCGCGGGCGGTTTCCCTGCGATCCGGACGCGCCCTCGGTCGGCACGTTCCGGGGGCTGGGAAAGCTGTTTCTTGCGCGCCGGCGCCGCGTGGTTGGCGCGGATCCGTCGGAAACGCTGCATCCCACCGCCATCCGTGGCGTCGGCGAAGCGGCGCAGCCCCCCGCCGACCGTCACCTTGCGCATGGCGCTTGATGGGCGCGCGCCCATCAACAAAATCACCGAGAGGTGGTCGCGGAAATTTGGACCAGTTTTTAAGGTGGGTCGCATGACGAGAGAGACGATCCGAAATGACAAAGAGAAAAATGC
>JADQCB010000047.1 GCA_016278325.1 Actibacterium sp. | reverse complement strand
CAACCCGATCATGCCGGATAACGGAAAAATCCGGCCGCAGCCGGATCGGGAGAACACTTTCGCGGGGGCAAGTGGCGGAGGGGATGGGTCTGGCGTCTAACCATCTCCTGGTCGCAAGGCATTGATTTATCGTATTTCTGCGGCGCGCTTACACATGCAGAAAGTCCTCGACGTTCCGCAGAGAGAGCGGGAACCGGACGTACGTCATCACCGTCAGGCGGATGATTTCGGGACTGGTCTTGAAGCGCTGTAAGGAACTGCGTGTGGCTATCCCCAATCGCTCCTCAGCCCGTTGCCCCACCGCAATCACGGTTGCTCTGACTGACCTTTCCACAGTTACAACTTGCTTGTAAGCTCCGGGACCACTTGGAACAGGTCGCCCACGAGGCCGTAATCGGCGACCTGGAAGATCGGCGCCTCCTCGTCCTTGTTGATGGCGACGATCACCTTGCTGTCCTTCATGCCGGCAAGGTGCTGGATCGCGCCCGAGATTCCGACGGCGACGTAAAGCTCGGGAGCCACCACCTTGCCGGTCTGGCCCACCTGCCAGTCGTTCGGGGCATAGCCCGAATCCACCGCCGCGCGGGATGCACCCACCGCCGCGCCCAGCTTGTCCGCGAGCTTCTCGATAATCGCGAAGTCCTCCTTGGACCCCACGCCGCGGCCGCCCGATACGACGACCTTGGCCGAGGTCAGCTCGGGCCGGTCGCTGGCGGCCACCTTGTCCTCGACCCATTTCGACAGGCCGGAGGCCGCAGAGGTGCCGAGCTTCTCGACCGGGGCGGAATTGCCCGTGGCGGCGGCATCGAAGCCGGTGGTGCGGATCGACAACACCTTGACCGCATCGCCGGATTTCACCGTCTGGATCGCATTGCCCGCGTAGATCGGACGCTCGAAGGTGTCGGCATCCACCACGGCGGTTACGTCGGTGATCACCATCACGTCGAGCAGCGCGGCCACGCGGGGCAGGATATTCTTGGCATCCGTGGTCGCCGCGGCGGCCACATGGCTGTAATCCTTGGCCATGTCCGCGACCAGCGCGGCGACCGGCTCCGCCAGCATGTGGCAGAAGCCGTGATCGGCGGCAAAGATCACCTTTTCCACGCCTTGCAGGGTCGCAGCCTCGGCCGCGGCCTCGTCGCCGCCCTCGCCCGCGACCAGCACATGCACCGCGCCCAGGCCCGCCACGGCGGTCACGGCCTTGGACACGGCATCGGTCGCCAGCGTCCCGTTCGTCACTTCGGCCAGAAGAAGAACCGCCATCACACCACCCCCGCTTCCTTGAGTTTCGCCACCAGCTCGTCCACCGAGCCGACCTTGATCCCGGCCGCCCGGCCCGCAGGCTCGGCGGTCTTGACCACGGTCAGGCGCGGCGCGACATCGACGCCCAGATCGGCCGCGGTCTTTTCCTCCAGCGGCTTCTTCTTGGCCTTCATGATGTTGGGCAGCGAGGCATAGCGCGGCTCGTTCAGGCGCAGGTCGGTGGAGATGACCGTGGGCAGCGTGACCTTCACGGTCTGCAACCCGCCATCGACCTCGCGCGTGACCACGGCGTGATCCCCCTCGACCTCGACCTTGTTGGCATACATGGCCTGGGACCAGCCCAGCAGCGCCGCCAGCATCTGGCCGGTGGCGTTCATGTCGTTGTCGATGGCCTGCTTGCCGCAGAGTACGAGGCCCGGCTCTTCGTCCTTGACCACGGCGGCGAGCAGCTTGGCCACGGCCAGCGGCTCGATGTCCTGGTGCACGTCGTCGGCGGCGACGATCAGGATGGCGCGATCCGCCCCCATGGCGAGCGCGGTGCGCAGGGTTTCCTGCGCCTGCTTCACGCCGATGCTGACGACGACGACCTCATCGGCCTTGCCGGCTTCCTTCAGGCGGATGGCCTCCTCCACGGCGAGCTCGTCGAAAGGGTTCATCGACATCTTCACATTCGCAAGATCGACACCCGATCCGTCCGCCTTCACGCGGACCTTCACGTTGTAGTCGATCACGCGCTTGACTGGTATCAGGACCTTCATACCGCCTTTCCCTTGTTCATGAATGCCGAACCCGCGACCATCGCCACGGTCACCAGGACAAACCCCAGCGAGATCGGGTTAGAAAAGAAGACACCAGGATTGCCGCGCGACATAGTCAACCCCTGACGCATTGCCTCTTCAAAGGGCGCGGCGAGGATGAATGCGATGAGCAGGGGCGCGAGGGGCACCGACATCCGGCGCAGCATGTAGCCCAGAATGCCGCCAGCGAACATCGTCGCCACGTCCCAGCCGCTGGAACGCAGAACGTAGCTGCCGGCAACGCACATCACCAGAATCACGGGATAGAGGTAGACCTGCGGAATGCGCAGCACCAGTGTCAGCGGACGGATCGCCACCAGCGCCAAAACGGCAATGAAGAGATTAGCCAAAAGCAGCGCGAGGTAGATCGTGTAGACCATGTCCGGTGCAGTCGAAAAGATCATCGGTCCCGGGGCGACGCCCTGGATCATCAACGCGCCCAACAAGATCGCTGTGACCGAATCCCCCGGGATGGCCAGCGCCAGCAAGGGGATCATCGCCGAGCCGGTCACCGCGTTGTTGGCGGCCTCGGCCGACGCCACGCCTTCAATGGCGCCCTTGCCGAATTCGTCCGAGTGGCGCGAGGTCTTTTGCGCGACCGAGTAGGACAGGAAGCTCGACACCGACGCACCCAGGCCCGGCAACATCCCGACAAAGGAGCCTATGACGCTTCCGGATAGCACCGGCAGAAAAATCCGCCGCGCCTCGGCCCAATCCAGCCGGTTGGTACGGCGCTGCTTGGAGAAATCCAGCGGCTTGTCCCTGTTGCGGAACCAGTATTCTGCCGCGAACAACATCTCCGAAACGGCAAAGAGGCCGATCAACAAGGGGATGAAGGGAATGCCATCATAGAAGTCGTTGATGCCGAAGATGAAACGGGGCGTGCCCAGCATCGGGTCGCTGCCCACCGAGGACATCAGCACGCCGAGACCCGTCGCGAACATTGCCTTCATCGGGTCGGCGCCAGACACCAGAGCCACGAGGGCCAGCGAGAACAGCAGCAGGCCCGCCAGTTCTACCGGGCCGAACCGCAGTGCGATCTCGGCAAGGCCGGGAGCCACGAGGATGAGAAGCAGAACGCTGAACAGTCCGCCTATCACCGAGGCCAGGATAGCCACCTTGAGCGCCAGACCGGCACGGCCCTGTTTCGCCAGCGGATAGCCGTCCAGGCTGGTCGCCGCCGAGGCCGGGGTGCCGGGTGCGTTCAGCAGGATCGCAGAGACGCTGCCGCCGTAGACGCCGGAACAGTAGAGCCCCAGCAGCATCATGATAGAGGCGACCGGCGACATGCTCAGCGTCAGCGGAACGGCCAGGGCCACCGCCATGTTGACCGTCAGGCCGGGGATTGCGCCGGTGACCAGACCGACGACCACCGAGGCGGCAAGAATGAGAAGGTTACTCGCTTGGAGGACCTCTCCAAGCGCCATGAAAAAGAAGGTCATGGGGATCACTCCTGCAGGAAGCTGGCTTCGGGCAGCGGCAGGTTGAAAATGCCAGCAAACCCATAATGAAGTGCAAGTGGCACAAGGATCGTCAGCACGATCAGGATAACCGGATGCCGACCTCCAAAAACCAGGCAGGTCATCAGGATGAAGACCGCCGTGGCGAGGACGAAGCCCAATATCGGCATCGCTGCGGCGTATGTCACCCCGGCCGCCAATAAACCAAGCGCACCGCCGACCTGCCGCAGGTTCTCCCGAATGGGCAAACTCGTTTCCGGTGCGGCCGCCCAAGCCATGCCCGCCCCACCCAGAGCGATAACGGCGAGCGCGACAAGGGGCATCAGCGCCGGTCCGGGGATGCCGCCGTCGAAGGCGGCGTGGACCCTCGGGATGATCGCGCCGGCAAGGACCGCCGCGATCGAGAGGACTGCTCCGAAAATCCGGGTGAACATCAGTCCGCTCCGCTCCATTGGCCTCAGTCCAGAGCCTTGCCGATGGCCTTGGACATCTTGGCGATCTGCGCGTCAAAGGCAGGGCCGTCCAGGTAGCTGATTTCCAAGCCAGACTTCTCGGCGAGGTCGATGAATTCGTCGCTCTTGACGGCCTCGGCAAAGCGGCTGTTCAAGTATTGATAGATGTCCTCGGGCAGACCTGCGGGCGCCGAAAGACCCTTCATATTGTCGAGATAGACGTCGTAGCCGACTTCCTGCAAGGTCGGGACGTCGGGCAGGCCGGGGAAGCGGTCGTCGGAGGTAACCGCCAAGGCCCGCACCTTGCCCGCTTCGATCTGGCGCTGTGCCTCGTCCGGCGAGGCCAGTGCGACGTCGACGTGGCCCCCAAGCAGTGCGACCATGGTCTCTGCCCCGCCCTTGAACGGCACATGCGCCAGGTCGATCCCGGCCTCGTCGCCAAAGGCCAGCATGGTGGAGTGGTAGAGGCTGCCCGCCCCGCTCGAGGCGTAGACGATCTCACCCGGCGCTTCCTTGGCCTGCGCGACAAGGTCCTCGACCGAGGCGATATCGCTGTCCTCGCGAACCAGCAGAACGATCCGCATGCGGACGGCCCGCAGAATACCCTGGAAGTCCTCGGAGATGTCGTACCCGACTTCGCGGTGTTTGGGCACAGAGGTGCTCTCCGAGCCGCCGGTGACCAGAAGAGTATACCCGTCGGCGGGCTGGCGGGCGACGTATTCCGCCGCTGACACGCCTGAGGCGCCCGCCCGGTTCACGATGACCAGGGGTACGGGAAACGAATCCTGCGCCGCTGTCGCCAGGGTGCGGGCCATCACGTCCGTACCGCCGCCTGCAGAAAACCCAACCACGATCTCGATAGGCTTCTCGGGCTCCCATGCCGCGGCGGGCGTGGCGGCGATGCCCAGGGTCAGGCACAGCGTGCCGACGGTTTTCATGAAGCAGTTCATTGTCATTCCTCCCATTGAAATTGTTCGGCCCGTGGCCGCGCTTAGAGCCCAAGCTCCTTGCCGATGATGTTCTTTTGGATCTCGCTGGTGCCGCCGAAGATCTGGAAAACCTTGGCCTCGCGGAAATGGCGCTGCATGGCGTATTCCATCGAATAGCCGTTGGCGCCCATGACCTGCAGACCGTCCAGCGCCGTCTGCATGTAGCTGTCCGAGGCGAAGAGTTTTGCCTGCGATGCCTCGCGCGAACAGGGTTGTCCGGCATTCAGCTTGCGCGCGGCGTGATAGGTCAGCAGCCGCCCCGCATCAGTGCGGTTCTGCATCTCGACGATGCGGTGCGACACGGCCTGGAACGCCGTCAGCCGCCGCCCGAACTGCTGACGCTGCGTGCAGTACTCGATGGCGAGATCCGTGGCCGCCTGCCCTGCTCCGGTGCACATGGCAGCCAGTGCCACACGTTCCTTGGCCAAGATCGGCATCAGCTGTTTCCAGCCGGTGTGCAAATCGCCCACCATTAGGTCGCGCGGCACCTTCACGTCGATGAAGTTCACCTCGCAGGTCCGCACGGCATGCCCGCCCAGAAGCGGGATCGGCGTGACGGTCACGCCCTCTGCCTCGCATGGGATCAGGACCAGGCTGATGCCGTCGTGGCGCGTGGCGTTGGGGTCGGTCCGCACAGCGGTCAGGATGTAATCCGCCTGCTGTGCGCCGGTGATCCACATCTTCGTCCCATTGACGGTGAATGCATCCTCGCCCACCCCGGCCCGCGTCTTCAGCGCCGAGGCGTCTGAGCCCGAATTGTTCTCGCTGAGCGCGAAGGCAAAGCGCACCTTGCCCTCGGCAAGCTTGGGCAGCATCTCCGATTTCAGGTGATCCGCGCCCAGGGCCGCGATGGCGCCGCCCACCATGTTGACGTTGATGTTCCAGAACCGCGCAAGCGTGATCGAGGCCGAGGCAATTACCTCGAGCATCGAGGTCATGTCCAGGTAGTTACCGATGCCGCCGTATTCCTCAGGCAGCGTCAGGGCGAACCAACCCTGTTCGGCCATGCCCTTCACGACGGTCTCGGGGAATGCCTTACGCTCGTCCCACTCCATTACGGACTCGGGGTCGGCGTGGTCGCGGATGTAGCGCTCGACCGAGTCGCGGAACGCCAGGCGGTCATCGTCGTCGAATGTCATGTGCTTGCTCATTGCTCCGATCCGTTTGTGGGTCGCTCCCACCGCGGAAAGCGCTTGTCGAAAAAGGCGGCGCAGCCTTCGCGCGCATCTACCGTCTGAAAGATGTCCTCGAAGGCGTCGATCTCTGCCGTCAGGTGCCGGTCGAACCGGTCGAAGAAGTCCTGGTCTCCCAGTCGGTTGATCGCGCGCACCGCCTGCACGGGCGATGACGCGATCGTTTCGGCCAGCGCGGTGGCGGTCTGCAAGGCGTCACCCTGCTGCACCAGTTCGTCGATCATGCCGCGATCACGTGCCTCTGCCGCCTCGACCATGGTGCCGGTGATGATCATCATCCGGGCCGCCCGATCGCCCAGCCGCCGCGCCAGCAGAGGAATGCCCGCCGTGCCGGGAAAGATTCCGCGCTTGATCTCGGGCAGACCCAGGCGCGCCCCCCGACCCGCGACGATCCAGTCGCAGGCCAGCGCCAGCTCGAATCCGCCGCCTAGGCAGGGCCCTTCGATCGCGGCGATCACCGGCACAGGATACCGCACGAGATTGCGCATCATCCGGTGGCCGTTCGCGCCATGCGCACGCGCCACGGCGCGCTCAAAGCGCTGTGAGAACTCGGCCATATCCGCCCCAGCGCAGAACGTATCCGCACTGCCCGTCAGGACGACCGCCCGTATTCCAGGCCTCTGCGCCACCCCTCCAAAACAGGTGCCGAGCGCGCGGCGCAGCTCCTGCGTCAGCAGGTTCAGCGGTGGCCTGTCGAGGGTCAGGCGCAGCACGCCCGCCTCGTCGAGGGCCACACAGAGCCCGGATATGTCCGGGAAATCACGCAACCTCACTGTCCTTCTGCGCGTCGAGAAGACCGTCGAGGAAGTGCATCCGCTCCTTGCCCGCCTGCATCAGCAGCGATAGGTCCGAGCCGCCCAGCAGGAAGCGCGCGCCAAGGCTCACGTAATTCTGCATCAGCGGCGGCGTGTAGATACCGCCCATGCCGGGATGCTTACCGTGCTTCGCACAAGCTGCGATCACGCGCTCATAGGCGGCGCGAATCCGGGGGTGATCGAACTGGCCATGGATTCCCATGTCGGCCGACAGGTCGCTTGTGCCGATCAGCAGCACGTCGATCCCGTCGATGGCCGCGATCTCATCCGCCGCGGCGATGGCCTCTTCAGTCTCCAGCATCACCACGATCAGCGTGCTTTCGTTCAGCAGCCGACAGCAGTCCTCCTGCGAATAGGTTGCATAGCCCAGTTGCGGCATCGAACCCGGGACCGAGCGCTTGCCAAGCGGCGGAAACTTGCAGATGTCCGCGACCCGGCGGGCCTGCTCGGCCGTGTCCACATGCGGCACGATCACCCCCATTGCGCCGGCATCCAGGATGCGCGTGGCGTGAAAAGATTCAGGTCCCGGCACGCGCACTATCGGGGTCACGCCTGTGGGCAGAGCCGCGACGCACATCTGCGCTGCGGCATCGAGGTCCATGCTGTTGTGCTCCATGTCGATGAAGAGCCAGTCGAACCCGCAGGACTTGGCAACCATCGCCGTGTCCGAGGTCCGGCCCTGCCGCACACCCAGCCCGACCGCCAGCTCACCTGCATCCAGCTTTTGGCGCGTCTCGTTCGGGAAGAGGTCTGCGTTTAGCTTTGTCATCATTCTAATCTCCCTGCGTTCTGACTGAACATTAACACAGAATTGCTGACATTAATAATATATTTGTCGTCATAAGCCTAAGATTTGCCGCCAACGACATGGCGCGGCTGCCCTTCGGCAAAGGCTTCAATATTGCCGATCAATTGATCCGCGAGAGACTGCATGGCCTCGGTGCTGGCCCAAGCCGTGTGAGGCGTGAACAGGAAATTCGGATGATCCATCAATTGCATGAGAGGGTTGTCAGGCGCCGGCGGCTCTTGGGTGGCCACGTCCATCCCCGCGCCCGAGATACGCCCGTCACGCAGGGCGCGCGCCAGAGCGGCCTCGTCGATCAGCCCACCGCGCGCGGTGTTCACGACGACAGGGCGTCGCGACATCAGGGCGAATTCGCTGTCTGACAGCAGATCACGCGTCGCAGGGGTCAGAGGACAATGCAACGTCAGTACGTCTGATTCGGTCAGCGTCTGGTCGAAGGGCGTATAGAGCGGTCCCAGCCCCTTGACCCCCCTGTGCGCAGCGAACAAGACACGCATTCCAAAGGCTCGTCCGATCGCGGCGACCGCCTGCCCGATGGCACCCTCGCCGATGATGCCCAGCGTCGAATCGGCCAAGTCATGCACTTGGTGATCGAAGAAACAGAACTGGCCGGACTCTTGCCAGCGCCCCTTTTCGATGGCCTGCCGGTATGGCAGCAGCCCGCGCCGCAGCGCGAGGATCATCGCAAAGGTATGTTCGGGCACAGTGTTGACCGCATAGGCGCGGATGTTCGACACGGTCACGCCCTTGTCGGCGCATGCCGCCAGATCGATGTTGTCCGACCCCGTCGCGGCGATGGCAATCATCTTTAGGTCTGGCAGCGCGTCCAGATGCTGTCGCGTGATCCGCACCTTGTTCAGGATCGCAATCTCGGCTCCCTGCAGGCGCTCTACGACCTGCCCGGGCTCGGTGCGCTCCCACTCTTTCCAGTCGTGATCAAAGTCAGGACGGCGGATGTCGATCTGCGGTGCCAGCGTGCCGCGGTCGAGAAAAGCGATGGTGGTCATGGGATAACTCCCTTCGAAAGGGGCAAAATGCCGACCCCGCCGCCGGAACGACGGCGGAGCGCGCTCTCGTCGATGGTCGGGATGGGTGGAAGTCGGGGCCCTCAGGCCTCGACCTTCTCCGCCGTCAGGCGGGCCAGGATGTCCGGCGAGACGCCGAATTCTTCCAAAACCTCGCGGGTGTGTTCGCCCAGTCGGGGCGCGGGCTTGCGGTAACTCGCGGGCGTGCCGTGGAAGGTCACGGGATGCGCCTGCATTCGGATATCACCCGCCGTGGGATGCTTGACCGACACGACGGTGTTGTTATGCGCGATCTGCGGATCCTCGGTCAGCGCCGTGTGCAGGTCCTGGATCTTGGCCGCGGGCACGTTGCCGGTGCCAAGAATTTCCAACCATTCGTCCGCTGGTCGCGTGGCAAAGGTCGCCTCAAGCTCAGCGTCCAGAGAATCGCGGTTCCCGCACCGGTCGGTGTTGTTGATAAACCGCGGGTCGTCGATCAGGTCCGCGCGTCCGATAGCCTTGCACATGGCCAGCCAGAACTTTTGCGTGAAACACGCCAAAAAGAAATAGACCCCGTCGGCCGCTTTGAAGTTCCGGTAGGGCACGAAGGTCGGATGCCCGCTGCCGCGCCGCTGCGGTGCCTCGCCAGTCATGAAGGTTTCGCCATCGCGCGGGATCGTGCTGAACAGTGCTCCGGACAGCAATGAAAGGTCGATGTATTGCCCCTGCCCCGTCCTCTCGCGATTGAACAGCGCGGTCGAGACCGAGAAGGCCATCAGCGCCGCGGCCCCGAAATCGGGATAAGGGCTGCCGATACGCACCGGCGCACCATCAGCCTCTCCGGTCATGTGCATCAGCCCGCTCATTGCTTGAATCACCGGATCGTTCGCAGGCAGATGGGCGTAAGGGCCGCTCTGCCCGAAGGCCGAAATCGAGGCATAGATGACGCGCGGATTGACCGCTTTCACCGCCTCGTAACCCACGCCCAGCCGGTCGACCGTGCCCGGTCGAAAATTTTCGATCACCACGTCGGCCTGCCACGCGAGTTCGAGGAAGACCGCACGCCCGTCCTCGGACTTCAGATCCAGTCCCACGGAACGCTTGTTGCGGTTCTGAGACAGGAAAATACTGCTTTCACCGTTGACGAATACCGTGCCGATGTTTCGCGACAGTTCTCCGGTCTTGGGGTCCTCGATCTTGATGACGTCCGCACCGAGATCGCCCAGCATCATGGTGCCGACCGGCCCCGCCGTCATCGCCGTCAGGTCGAGGATACGAACGCCTTCGAGTGCTCCGGGTGTCATGCTGTCTCCTCGGTCTTGCGATAGTTCAGGACATCGCGCTCAGGCTCGCCATTGTCACCGCGGTGAAAGGTAAAGGAATGGCCAAACCGAGCGTCTTCGGTTTTCGGATAGTCGGTCCGCAGATGACCCGACCGCGTCTCCTCGCGGTCGAGGCAGGCGGTCAAGACAAGCTCGGCACTTTGCGCCAGATTGCGGACGCTGAACGCCTCGATCAGCGTCTCGGGCGTGGCCGACAGCGACTGATCTAGATCCTTGCGCAGGTCTCGGGCGATCTTGCGGGTCGCAGCCAAGCCGTCGGCCGTCTTTTCGACCAGACATTCGCGCTGCATCGCGCTGCGCAGCTCGGCGCAGGGTTCGCGAAAATCCGAATCCGCTCCCTTGGACAGCACTCGGGCCAGGAAATCCAGGCTCTCGTCCAGCGTGGCATCCGCCACCGGACGTCGGCGCGCCGCCGAATTTGCCGCGGCGCTGCCGGCGCGATGGCCAAAGACCTGCCCCTCGGCCAGCGAATTCCCGCCCGGACGATCCGGTCCGCGCACGCCGCCCGCAACCTCGCCCACGACATACAGCCCGGGGATCGAGCTTTCGGCCGTGGCGCCGGTCATCCGTACGCCGCCGTTCATGCACTGAAAGGCGATGCCCACCTCGATCGGCTCGGATCGCGGATCGACGCCGCGCTGCTTCATCCAGCGCATGGTGTTGGGAATGTTGCGTTCCAAGTCCGCCTCGGGGATGTCCTCGAACGAGAACCAGACGCCGCCATGCGGCGTGCCCCGCCGCTCGCGCACCTCACGCGCGATCGAGATGTCGATATAGCGCGACGGGTTCGAAACCGTGAAGGGAAAGACCTTTTCTTGATAGACCTCGCTGGCCTCAATGCCTTCGGGCAGGTAATCCGGCAGGAATTCATGGCCCTCGGCATTCGTCATCTTGGGTTCCAGCACGAAGCAGGACTTGCTGAACAGCTGGATGTAGGGATGCAGCAGCGCCGGTCCGAACTGGTGGAATTCCAGGTTCACAAGCTCGGCACCGTGGCGATAGGCGATGGCTTGGCCGTCACCCGTCATCTCGGGCGTCGACACCTGACTGGAAAAGGCGCCGTGAATCCCACCCGTCGCCAGAACGACGCTGGGCGCGCGGTAATGCAGCAGCACCTGCCGTTCCTGATCTAGGGCGAGGATGCCGCTGACCGCGCCGTCGGCATCGCGAAGCAGATCGACCAGCATGACCGGCGCATCGATATGCACGCCCAGCTTCTTCATCTCGTCGGCGATGGCGCGGACAAAGGCCTTCCCGGTCTTGCCCCTGACCCCCGCGCAGCGCCCGTATGTGCCGAAATCGCTCTTAATTAGCTTGTAGCCGCCGGCGGGCAGCTGGTCGAAGGGCACGCCCAGTTCGACCAGATCGCGCATCCGTTGAGGCGCGTCCTCGGCCAGCACGCGCACCAGATCGCGGTCGATGAAACCCTCTCCGGCCCGCATGGTGTCGTCGAAATGCACCTGCGGCTGGTCGCGCTCGTCGCCGAATCCGGCAGCTGCGCCCATGCTCATGATCTCGCTGGCGCCATGCACCGTACTGCCGCCCGTGCCGTAGGCGGCCTTGGTCACGAGGTGCACGTCGGCACCCTGCTGGCGCGCGGACAGCGCAGCCCGGGACGCGGCCCCGCCGCCACCGACGACAACGACATCCGTGTTGATCGTTTCGATTTCGATTGGCAGTCTGGTCATGGCGTCTTCCTGTGTCTCTGTTGTGCCTAGGCCGCGCTCAATGTGCGGCGATCGTGTCCGGCAATTGTTCGAGCATGCGTTCACGCCCGCTCTGGATATGTTTCTGGAAGGCTTCGGCCGCAGCGACCGGATCGCGCACATGAAAGGAATCGACGATCGCCTGATGCTCGCGCAGCGAGGCCTTGAGCATCACCGCATTGCCAAGGTTCCGCCTGCGGAACAGATGCAGTTCCATTGACAACCTGTTGTCAAGATCGGCCAGACGAGGGTTGTTCGCCGTTTCGTAGATAAGCGTGTGAAAGCGGCTGTTCAGATCGAAGTAGCGCGACAGGTCGCGAACCTCGCAGGCGTCGCACATGCCTTTGTGCAGGTCGGCCAGTTCGTCGAGTTGCTCGTCCGTGGCACGCATGGCGCCCAAACGTCCGGCCACGGCAGCGATTCCGTGCCGAACGTCGAAGAGATCAAGCGCATCCTTGACCGACAGTTCGCGGACAAAGACGCCGCGGTTCGGCACGATGACTACCATGCCCGACCGCTCCAGCATGCGGACCGCCTCGCGCAGCGCGCCCCGGCTCACTTCCAGCCTTTGGGCCAGCGCATGCTCGTTCAGCTTGGCGCCGGGCAGCAGCGAGCCACGAACGATGATATTCTGAAGTGTTTCAGCCAAGTTGTCAGCTAGGGACAGAGTCTCGCTCCGCTTGAGCGGAGCCAGTGTTTTCAAGTCATTATGCAGCACCATCTTTCGCCTCCACGTTCCGGCTTAAACCGTGGACCGGTTGCCTGATGTGACGAATGTACCTTGTTTTCATCCTTCTGCACAACATTTATAAGCGGTTTGCCCAGCGGTCAACTATTAATTGTCGACAATATATGAGTTTTTGACCTACAAGCGACATATGAGTCTTTGACCTACAAGGCGACAAAAGCGATAGGAGCATGTCATGGATTGGACGACGCCGTGGGAGACGGATCACATCGCGAAACACCCTCGCGAACAGGCAGACGCAGAGGCCCTCAACCGGTTGTTGGCCGTCTTCCGCAGCTGTGTCGAAGCTGCGCGCCCCGAGCGTTGCCTGCCCGAGCGTCTGCCTTGCTTGGCTGATAAAGGCCGGACCGTCATTGCGGGAATCGGCAAGGGCGGGGCCGAGATGGCACGGGTGGCCGAAGCCCACTACGCGGGCGGCGCCTACTCCGGTGTGGTCGTGACCAAAATCCGGCACGGTTATGTCTCGGACAGGCTGGACATCCACGAGGGCGGGCATCCAATCCCGACGGCTGCCGGTGTTGCGGGTGCCCGGGCGCTTGTGGCGACACTGCAAGGCCTGACGCGGGATGACCGCGTCATCGCCCTCGTTTCCGGCGGCGGTTCGTCCATGCTGGCGGTTCCGCCCAAGGGCACTACGCTGGACGAGATCGCTGCGCTCAACCGCGCCCTGCTGGGCTCGGGAATGGAGATCGCAGAGGTGAACGCGGTGCGCCGACACATCTCGCCGCTCGCCAACGGCGGCTTGGCCCGCATCGCGAGCCCGGCCCAGATCACCCTGCTGGCGATATCGGATGTTGCGGGCGACGACATCGCGGTCATCTCGTCGGGGCCGTTCTCGCCCGACGGTTCGACCCCGGCCGACGCGCAGGTTCTGCTGGATCGGCGCGGCATTCCGGTTTCCGGGGCACTGAGGTCGCACCTAAGCCGCCCTACTCATACGCGACCGATGGCACACGTGCAGGGGCAGCTCGTAGCATCGCCGGGCACTGCCCTGCGGGCCGCCGAGACGGCGGCGCGCGAGGCCGGATGCGACGTCATCCTGCTGGGCGACGATATCTGCGGCGAAAGCCGGGACGTCGCTGCCCAGCACGCCCGCCTCGCCCGGCAGGTACGACAGGAAGGACGGCGCGGAGTCGTGATCCTGTCCGGCGGCGAAACCACGGTGACGCTGCGGGGCGCCGGCTCGGGCGGATCGAACCGGGAATACGCCCTGGCACTGGCCGTCGCGCTGAAGGGCGCCGAGGGCATCCATGCCGTTATCGCCGATACTGACGGCACGGATGGCGATGGCGAGACCGCCGGAGCCAGCGTCTCGCCCGAGACTCTGGCGCGGGCAGCAGAGATGGGGTTGAGCGCCGAAAACCACCTTGCCCGAAATGACTCGGGGCGCTTTTTCGCGGCCCTCGGAGATGACCTAGTAACTGGCCCGACGATGACCAACGTCAACGATTTCCGTGCGATCCTGATCGCGTGAGGCGGGATGCCCGCCCCGCTCGACAGCGGGGCGGGCGATGGATCAGCGCAGCACCACGCTGGGCAGCCACAGTGAAAGCCCCGGCAAGAAGGTCACCAGCAGCAGCGAGACGAGCAGCGGGATCAGGAACGGCAGCGTCCCCGCCATGCACCGTTCGAAGGACATGCCCGAGACGCGCGCCAGCACCGAGACCACCATACCCACAGGCGGCGTCAGCAACCCGATCATAAGGTTCAGGACCATGATGACGCCAAAGTGCACCGGATCGACACCCGCCGACAGCGCCACGGGCAACAGGATCGGCACCAGGATCGTGATTGCGGCTATGGTCTCCATGAAGCAGCCGACGACCAGCAGGATCGCGTTGATCATCAGCAGCAAATTGATCTTACCCGCGTCCGTGGCGTCGAAGAAGTCCGCGAAGATTTGGGGCACTTGGTTGCTGGTGATGAACCAGGAAAACACGCTGGCTCCCGCGACGATCAGCAACACAGTCGCTGTCGTCTCGAACGTCTCGTGCAAGATACCGTAAAGCGCTCGCAGCGACAGGCTGCGATATACGATGGTTCCCAGGAACAGCGCATAGGCCGACGCCGCTATGGCCGCTTCGGTCGGAGTGAATAGACCGAAACCGATGCCGCCCACGATGAGGACCGGCATAAGCAGCGACAGGAACGCCCTGCGAAACGTCGTCCAGATCCGCGCCATAGAAAGTGCAACGTCTCGTCCAAAGCCACGCCGTACTGCGGTGACATGCACCATGACCATAAGAGTCGCCGCCATTAAAAGGCCCGGCACAATCCCCGCTAGGAACAGCTGACCCACAGAGGTCGATGCCGCGACACCGAAGATCACCATCGGAAGGCTGGGCGGGATGATCGGCCCGATGGTCGAAGACGCCGCAGTCAGCCCGACCGAGAACTCTTTGTCGTAGCCTGCATCGCGCATAGCCTTAATCTCGACCGCACCTAGACCGCCCGCATCGGCAACGGCGGCACCGGACATGCCCGAGAAGATGACCGAGGCGCCGACGTTCACGTGCCCGAGCCCGCCACGCATCCAGCCGACCAACGACTTGGCGAAATCGAACAGCCGCTCGGTAACGCCTGAGGTGTTCATCAGCGCGCCGGCGAGTATGAAGAAGGGTATGGCGAGCAGCGGAAAACTGTCCAACCCGCTGATCATCCGGTGCGCGATGACGACCGTCGGCAGCGATGTGAAGAGCACCACTTGCAGAAGGCAGCTAATCGTTAGCGCGGCAGCGATGGGCACGCCGGCAACCAGCAGAAAGAATAGCGAGCCGAAGAGTGTCGCCACCGCGCCGCCCATGACCCACCCCCAGATTGTGACCGCCAACAGCGCCGCGCCCAGCAATATTGCAAGCGTTGCCGCCACCGGTGCCGGTCTGCCTCCGGACCGCTCTCGCGAGGCGTGAGGAAACGCCTGCACCGAGCGGACGGCCATCATGACGAACGCGCCACAGACAATGAAGTAGAGCCAGCTCTTGGGCAGATCGACCGAGACCATGCTAGTAGTCGTACGCTTCGCCAGCACCCATGTGAACACGGTCATGGCCGTGAAGAAAATTGGCAAAAGCACCGCCACTACCACGCGCAGCACCGAAGCCCAAGAGGTAGGCAGGTAGCGGTAGAAGAACTCGACCCGGATATGTGTCCCCTCCCGAACCCCGGTGATCGCGCCGAGGAAACCCGTTACGATCAGTAGGTATCGGGCAATCTCCTCGGTCCAAGCGACCGAGTTGCCTAGGACGTAGCGGCTGAAGAACTGGATGAAAACGACACCCGCCAGTAGGCAGAAAGCGCTGACGCCCACCACGTCCTCGGGCGCATGGCGCCATCCGAAAAACGACCGCGTACCAGCCGGAGGCGGCACGGTTCCCGGCGAGGGAGGTGATCCTGTCTGCTTCACGGCAATCTCCGAAAAATTCGGACCAGCGGCATCGCGGGGCACGGCACCGGTGCCGTACCCCGCATCTGTCCAGTCACTTGACTTCTTGCAGCGCATCGAAGGTGTCTGCCGACCAATCCTGGCTTCCATCCTGCAGCAGCGGCAATACGTTCTCGCGGAAAGGTTCGCGGTCTACCTCAATGACCTCAAGGCCCTCGCCCTTAAAGTAATCGACAAGTTCTTGCTCGGATTTCTCAATATCTGCCGTGACGCCTTCTGCCGCCTCGGTCAGAACCTCGTTGAAAATCGCCTTGTCTTTGTCGCTGAGGCCGCTCCAAACGTTACCGCTGACAATGGTCACCAGGCTGTCGGTGATATGCCCGGTCATGATGAGGTAGTCTTGAACTTCGTGAAACTTCATCGATTTGATCGTTGGCAGCGGGTTCTCCTGAGCATCGACCACTCCTTGCTGAAGTGCGAGATATACCTCCTCGAATGCGATTGGGACGGCGTTCGCACCCTGCGCCTCAGGGAACATCATGTAGAGCGGCGCATTGGGAACCCGGATCTTGAGGTCCTTCATGTCGGCGGGTGTCTCGATGCGCTTATTCGATGTCGTATGGCGCGACCCGTAATAATTCAGCGCCGCAATGTGGTGGCCGGTCTTATCTTGGTAGCCCTCCGCGATGGACTCGAAGAGTTTGCTGTCGCGGACTGCTTTCCAATGATCGAGGTCGCGGAACACATACGGCGCCCCAAGCAGACCCAAGTCGGCATAGTCGCGACCGGCGAACTGCACGCCGGTATAGACGATATCAACCGTACCCAAAGTGAGTCCTTCGTCGATATCCGCCTGCTTGCCGAGGCTCGAGGCCGGAAAGACGTCGATCTCGTAGCGGCCATCTGTTCGCGTTTCAATCTCTTCCGCAGCCCATTCGGCCCATTTGTGATTCGGATGCGAGACCTCATAAACGTGCGCCCATTTGAGGGTCTCGGCCGACAGGGTTGTGGCGGGAAACGCCGCCAAGCCCGCAATGATGAGGCCGGTCAAAACGCTGCGGCGGCAGTGGTGATAGTGCATGATGTCCTCCCAAAGTTGCCCTACAACCTACGCACTTATGAAAACAAATGTCAATTAATTGCCGGCAATAATGTTGTCTTGATCGGTAATTTGTTTTACATCTTCAACTAACGAGAGGAGATTCCATGACCTACTTCCAGTTCATCGCCGGGGCCGAAACCGCTGCATCGGATGGCGGGACATATGACATCCTCAACCCGGCGGATACCGGACGGCTCGGCACCGCGCCGCAGGCAACGCGAAAGGACACGCGTCAGGCGATCGCTGCGGCGGCGGATGCGTTTCCGGGCTGGGCCGCCACCGACCCTTGGAAACGCTCGGCCATCTTGCGCCGCGCAGCCGCCGAGGTCGCCTCGCGGTCCGCGGAAATCGCCACCGCCATCACGCGCGAAAGCGGCAAACCGCTGGCGCAGGCCCGCGGCGAGGTGACCCAGACCGTCGAACTTTTCGACTGGTGCGCCGACGAGGCGCGCCGCGTCTATGGCAGGATCGTGCCGGGCCGGAGCGCCGCCACGCAGCACCAGATCCTGTATGAACCCGTGGGCGTCGTCGCCGCCTTCACGGCTTGGAACTTTCCTGTACTGTTGATGTCGCGAAAGATCGCACCGGCGCTCGCCGCGGGCTGCAGCATCGTCTGTCGTCCCGCCGACGAGGCGCCCGGTGGTGCACTGATCGTCGCGCAGTGCCTGCGCGATGCCGGCGTTCCCCGGGGCGTCGTGAACGTCCTGACCGGCCTGCCGCAGGACATTAGCGAAGAGGTCATGGCCGATCCGCGCGTTCGCAAGATTTCCTTTACCGGGTCGATTCCGGTGGGGCGGATGCTGGCCCGCGCCGCCGCCGACACGCTCAAACGCGTGACGCTGGAACTGGGCGGCCACGCGCCAGTCATCGTCCACGAAGACGTGGATGCGGCCTGGGCGGCCCGGCAATCGGCCACGGGCAAGTTCCGCAACGCGGGCCAGGTCTGCGCCTCACCCACCCGCTTCCTGGTGCACGAAAGCTGCTTCGACGCCTATGTGCAGGCCTTCGTGGCTGAGGCCGAGGGACTGACGCTGGGCGACGGCATGAACGATGCGACGGACATGGGTCCGCTCATCAACATGAAGCGCCTTCAGGCCGTCGAGGAGCTGATCCGGGACGCACGCGAACGCAGCGCTACCATCGCGACGGGGGGCCGCCGCAGCACCCGCTTTCAGGGCGGCTACTACTACGAGCCGACGGTCATCGTGGATGCCCCTGAGGACGCCCGCGTCATGCAGGAAGAGCCATTCGGCCCCATCGCCCTGATCAACCGTTTCACGGATGTCGAGGACGGCATCCGCCGCGCCAACCAGACCGAGTTCGGGCTGGCCGCATATGTCCTGACCGGCTCGCTGGAGCGTGCCCAGAGAACGGCTGCGGGGCTCGAGGCGGGTGTGGTCGGCGTCAACTCTTTCGTCGCCTCCGCCGCAGAGACGCCCTTCGGCGGCGTCAAGCAGAGCGGATACGGACGCGAGGGCGGTCCCGGCGCGCTGGACGACTACCTCTCGACCAAATACGTCAACTTGAGCTTCTGAGGGGGCGGGATGACACAGGCCGATACCGACATGCAGTTCGACTATATCATCGTGGGCGCCGGATCGGCGGGCTGCGTGCTGGCGAACCGGCTGACCGAGAACCCGCGCAACCGGGTCCTTCTGCTGGAGGCCGGCGGCGCGGACCGTCACCCGATGATCCACATCCCGGCAGGCTTTCTGCGGATCCTCGACCACCCTGCGACCAGCTGGCGCTATCGCACCAGTGCAGACGAAGAGACCGGCAACCGCGAGATCCTGTTCCCGCGCGGCAAGGGTCTGGGTGGGTCCAGCTCGATCAACGGCCTTCTCTACGTCCGCGGCTTCGAGGAGGATTTCGACGCCTGGGCAGCCGAGGGCAATTATGGCTGGGACGGGCGTAGCATGATGTCGTACTTTCGCCGCTCGGAAAGCTGGCAGGGTCCACCCAGTCAGACACGCGGCGGCACCGGCCCGCTGATCATCGCCCCTTTGACCGAACGCCCCGACATCTGCGAAACCATCGTCGCGGCCGCCGAGGCGCGCGGCCTGCCTTTTCGCGAGGACATGAACGCCTCTTCTGATTCGGGTGTCGCCTACTACCAGCAGACCCGGAACGGCAGGCGGCGCTGGTCGGCCAACTGCGCCTATCTGGCTCCTGCCCGCAAGCGGCCCAACCTTACCGTTCTGACTAACGTGATGGTCGACCGGTTGGAGCTCGATGGGCGGCGCGTCATCGGTTTGCGCTTTCACCAACATGGTGCCGAGCGCCTCGCGCGGGTCGGTGCCGAAGTCATCCTGTCCGCCGGGGTCATCGGCAGTCCTGCGATCCTTCAGCGTTCAGGGATCGGCGATCCGGACGCGCTTAAGGCTGTGGGCATCGAGCCACGGGCACCACTCCCGGGCGTCGGTAAGAACATGCAGGACCACTATGTCATCCGAACGACATGGAAACTGCGCGACACCCTGACCCTGAACGAACGGGCGCGGGGTGTCCGACTGCTGGGCGAGGTGGCGAAATATGTGCTGCAGGGGCGTGGCGTGCTTACCTACAGTGCGGCCTTGGTCGGCATTTTCGCAAATCTTATGCGTGCGACCCCTGACCATCCGGACACGCAGTTCGTCATTGCTCCAGGATCGTTCAAAAACGGCCGGCTGGGCGAGCTGGAGGATTATCCCGGCATGACTTGCGGTTTCTGGCGTATGCGCCCGGAAAGCCGCGGCTACGTCCGGATCAAGGGTCGCCAGCCCGATGCCGCACCCGAAATCCAGCCAGGTTTCCTCCGCGAGGCCGGCGACCGCGGTCACGCCGTGGAAGCGCTGCGCTTTGCGCGCGCGCTGTGCGCGACCGAGCCTCTCGCGCACTACGTCGACCAGGAGATGCTTCCTGGCGTGGACGTAACCTCGGACAAGGCACTACTGGCCTACGCCCAATCCAACGGTTCAACCGTGTACCATGGCGTGGGTACATGCCGTATGGGCAGCGGAACATACGACGTCGTAAACGCGGACCTGACCGTCCGCGACTTGGCCGGTCTGCGAGTCGTCGATGCGTCCATCATGCCGGCAATCACCTCGACCAACACGAATGCCACGACCATCGCGATCGCAGAGAAGGCTGCCGAGATAATAAGGAACGTCTGATCTACCGCCCGCCGTCGTCGGAAGTGGCGGAAGCGACCCGCTGAGAACCGCGATGACGCGAAGGTCGGCGCCGCGGAGCGCATTCCAGAGGATCTCGATGACGTGAGGCGGATTCCGCCTCAGGCGATCAATCGTCGTTGTGCCAAGAACAGGTTGCTGAGCGCGAAGAGGGTGAAGAGCTGCGCCCGGTTCTTCGCGAGCCCCCGATAGCGGGTTTCCACATGGCCGAACTGGCGTTTGATCAATCGGAACGGGTGCTCGACCTTGGCCCGCACCATGGCGATGATGCGGTTGATGTCCGCCTCGGTCGGATGAAGTGTGTCGCCCTTCGGCGCCTTGCGAATGACCCCAAGACCTTGCCCGGTCCAGCGAAGGCGGCCTCACGCTCGGTGCTGACATATCCCTTGTCGGTCCAGACCGAGGTTCCCCGCCGTGCAGCAACTCGTCCCAGACTCGGCTGTCATGGACCTTGGCCGTCGAGGCCTCGAGGCTGTGCACTACACCGCTATCCACATCCACCCCGATATGGGCTTTCATGCCGAAATACCACGCATTGCCCTTCTTCGTGGAGGACATCTCGGGGTCGCCGGCCTTCGCCTCGTTCTTCGTGGAGGACGGCGCCTGGATGATGGTCGCATCGATCAGCGTGCCCGAGCGCAGCGTCACCCCCTTGTCGGCCAGATGCGCGCTCAACTCGGCTAAGACGGCATCGGTCAGACCGTGCCGTTCCAGCAGCTGACGAAAGTTCAGAATCGTGGTCTCGTCCGGGATCCGGTCTTCTCCCAGTTCAATCCCCGCAAAGCGACGGATCGCCTCGCTGTCATAGAGCATCTCCTCGGCCATCGGATCGCTGAGCGAATACCAGTTCTGCAAGAAATACAGTCGCAGCATGGTCTCCAGCGGCATCGGCGGGCTCCTCACGTGGTCGCCACAGATCACTAGATCGCCAAGAAAGCCGAAGGTTTTTCAGACGTTCCCTTTCTTGAACGACCTTCGACCGGCACAAGGCGCCGACATGGTCGGTGCAGGCCTTGAACCGCGGCAGACACGGCCGCGCCGCTCAGACCCTCACATTGACCAGGCAGCGCGCGATGGCATGGCCGAGGTCCGGGTCGAACTCTTTTGTGATGGTCATGCAGCGCAGGCCGGTGCGCGCGGTGGAAGTCACGCCGATGCCGC
>JADQCB010000008.1 GCA_016278325.1 Actibacterium sp. | reverse complement strand
ATCGGCATGGGCACGGGTCCAACGAGAAGGGGGCGGGGGCCGCGACCCCCGCCCCGCCTGACTAGCGCGGCGCGTGTCAGCCGGCCAGTGCCTTGTTCAGATTCTCGTCGACCTTTTCGAGGAATCCCATCGTGGTCAGCCATTTCTGATCCGGGCCGACCAGCAATGCCAGATCCTTGGTCATGAAGCCCGATTCCACGGTCTCGACCACCACCCGTTCCAGGGTCTGGGCGAAGTTCAGCAATTCGTCGTTGCCGTCCAGCTTGGCGCGGTGCTTCAGCCCGCCTGTCCAGGCATAGATCGAAGCGATCGAGTTGGTCGAGGTCTGCTCGCCCTTCTGGTGCTGGCGATAGTGGCGGGTGACGGTGCCGTGGGCGGCCTCGGCCTCCATGATCTTGCCATCGGGCGTCATCAACTGGCTGGTCATCAGCCCGAGGCTGCCGAACCCCTGCGCAACCGTGTCCGATTGCACGTCGCCGTCATAGTTCTTGCAGGCCCAGACATAGCCGCCCGACCATTTCATCGCGGCCGCCACCATGTCGTCGATCAGGCGGTGTTCATAGGTGATGCCGGCCTTTTCGAACTTGTCCTTGAACTCGGTGTCGAAGACTTCCTGGAACAGATCCTTGAAGCGGCCGTCATAGGCCTTGAGGATCGTGTTCTTGGTCGACAGGTAGACCGGCCAGCCCATCTGAAGGCCGTAATTCATCGAGGCACGCGCGAAATCGCGGATCGACTGGTCGAGGTTGTACATTCCCATGAAGACGCCGGCGGAGGGCGCGTCATAGACCTCGCGCTCAATCACTTCGCCATCCTCGCCGACGAATTTCATCGACAGCTTGCCGGCCCCGGGAAAGCGGAAATCGGTGGCGCGGTACTGGTCGCCGAAGGCGTGGCGGCCGATCACGATGGGTTTGGTCCAGCCGGGCACCAGGCGCGGCACGTTCGAGCAGATGATCGGTGCGCGGAACACCACGCCACCAAGGATGTTGCGGATCGTGCCGTTGGGGCTGCGCCACATCTTCTTGAGGCCGAATTCCTCGACCCGCGCCTCGTCGGGGGTGATGGTGGCGCATTTGACGCCGACGCCGATTTCCTTGATCTTCTCGGCCGCGTCCACGGTGATCTGGTCGTCGGTGCGGTCGCGTTCCTGGATGCTGAGATCGTAATACAGCAGGTCGACATCCAGGTAGGGCAGGATCAGCTTTTTCTTGATGAAATCCCAGATGATCCGGGTCATCTCGTCGCCGTCGAGCTCGACAACCGGGTTTTCGACTTTGATCTTGGTCATGGGTGGCCCTCTTTTCATCGGATGAATCAATTGCGCGCCTCATAGCGCAAAGCGCCGCGGCGTGAAAGGGTATGCAAAGGTATACACTCAGGGCCGGCAAAACAGCCCTGTCCGTGCCGGGCGCATGCGGTCAGGTTCTGCTGTCAGGTTCCGGGCGATCCGGACGGGGCCGGCCCAGCGGTGCCTTTGGCTCTCGCATCCCGCTCTTCGAGAAATCTGCGCCCGCGAGCGATCGCCAGGCGGATGCGCACGGCGGTCAGGAACGCCTCTTCGGCGGTGGTCGAGCCGGCCCCGATCGCCCTGGCCATATCCTCGACCAGCCGATCGTCGCCCAGCCGCTCGGCCGCTTCGATCGCGTCGCGGGCCAAGGCGTCGGCCAGATCCTCGACAACGCCCATGCGCGGCCTCTAGCGCGTCGATTCGGTGAGGCGGCGGCGCACGTAATGCTCGACGCTTTCGATCATCGGGTCCATGAAGGGATCCTCGAAGAAATGCCCGGCGCCTTCGATTTCTTCATGCGAGACGGTGATGCCCTTCTGCTCCTGCAATTTGCCCACCAGCGCATGGGTGTCGGCGGGCGGGGCCACGCGGTCGGCCGATCCGTTGATGATCAGCCCCGAACTGGGGCAGGGGGCCAGGAAGGAAAAGTCATACATGTTCGCCGGCGGCGAGACGCTGATGAAACCGGTGATCTCGGGCCGGCGCATCAACAGCTGCATCCCGATCCAGGCGCCAAAGCTGAAACCGGCCACCCAGCAATGCTTGGCGTTCTGGTTCATCGACTGAAGGTAATCCAGCGCCGACGCGGCATCCGAAAGCTCGCCCACACCCTGGTCGTATTCACCCTGGCTGCGCCCGACACTGCGGAAGTTGAAGCGCAGAACGGTGAAGCCCATCTTGTAGAAGGCGTAATGCAGGTTGTAGACGACCTTGTTGTTCATCGTGCCCCCGAACTGCGGATGCGGGTGCAGCATGATGGCGATGGGGGCGTCCTTTTCCTTTTGCGGGTGATAGCGGCCTTCGAGCCGTCCTTCGGGGCCGGGAAAGATCACCTCGGGCATATATGTCTCTTTGATTGCGGAACCCGGAAGGCATTCTTGACGAATTCCCTCGGGCAACCTAGAACTGTTCTAAATCGGTGCGCTGGCGCCGGTTGCGAGTGGACAGTGAGGTAATAATCCCGCAGCCACTCGTCAAGCATTTGTGAGGTATCGTGCCATGAAACTCAGCACCAAGGGCCGTTACGCGATGGTCGCGCTTGCCGATCTGGCTTTGCAGCCCGAGGGGTGCCTGACCACATTGTCCGAGATTTCACGGCGCCAGAGCATCTCGCTTCCCTATCTGGAGCAGCTCTTCGTGAAGCTGCGCCGGGCGGAGCTCGTCGAATCGGTGCGCGGACCCGGGGGCGGTTATCGGCTGGCCCGCCCCACCGCGGAAATCCGGGTGGTCGATGTGCTGGGCGCGGTGGACGAGACGGTAAGCGCCATGCATTCGGGTGCCGGCGCCAGCGGCGGGATGTCGGGGACGCGCGCGCAATCGCTGACCAATCGCCTGTGGGAAGGGCTGAGCGCGCATGTCTACGTGTTCCTGCACCAGGCGCGGCTATCGGACGTCATCGCGAACGATCTCGCGCCCTGCCCGGCGGTGCCCAACCTGTTCGCGGTGGTGGACGAGGATGCCGTGGACGCGACCGAATGACAGGGCCGGGTGGCAATGGTATGCGCCGGGCGCACGAGGAACCGGGGCATTGCCCCGAGGGGCGGAGCAATCGGTGCCGGGTGAAGAGGGTCGAGCGGTGAGCCGGGTCTATCTGGACAATAACGCGACGATGCCGCTGCGCCCCGAGGCGCGCGACGCGATGATCGCGGCGCTGGACGTGGCCGGAAACCCGTCGAGCGTGCATGCAGAGGGGCGCGCCGCCAAGGCGCTTGTCGAGAAGGCCCGCGCGCAGGTGGCCGCCGCGTTCGGGGCCGAGGGCGCCGATATCGTGTTCACGTCGTCGGCCACCGAGGCTGCCGCGCTGGCGCTGGCCGGCCGGGGGCTGCATGCGGGCGCGATCGAGCATGACGCGGTCGCGGCCTGGGTGGAGTGCGATCTGGCCGTGGATGCGGCCGGGCGGGTCGCGATCGGCGATCCGGCGCAAAGCTGTGTGCAGATTGCCAATTCCGAAACGGGGGTCGTGCAGGACCTGCCGCCGGGGCTGGCGGTCAGCGACATGACGCAGGGTTTCGGCAAGCTTCCGATGGCGTTCAACTGGTCCGGCGCGGATATGGCGATCGTCTCGGCCCACAAGCTGGGCGGGCCGAAAGGTGTGGGCGCGCTGGTTCTGCGCCGCGGGCTGGAACTGGATGCGCGCATCCGCGGCGGCGGGCAGGAAATGGGCCGCCGCGCCGGCACCGAGAACGTGATCGGCATCGCCGGGTTCGGCGCCGCGGCCGAGGCGGCGGCGCGGGATCTGGCCGATGGCGTCTGGAAAAACGTCGAAAACCTGCGCGACAGGCTGGAAACATGCATTGCAGCCGGATCAAAAGAGACTATTTTTGTCGGAAAAGGGGAATCGCGCCTGCCCAACACCAGTTGCCTCGTCACACCGGGCTGGAAGGGCGAGACCCAGGTCATGCAGATGGACCTTGCCGGGTTCGCGGTTTCGGCCGGCGCGGCCTGTTCCAGCGGCAAGGTCGGCACCAGCCGGGTGTTGCAGGCGATCGGCCTGTCGGACGTGGCGGCGGCAAGCGCGCTGCGCGTGTCGCTGGGGCCGGGGACCACGGCGGAACAGATCGACCGCTTCGCCGATGCCTGGTTGGCGCGGCACCAAAAATTCCGCGCCCGCGCGGCGTGAGCCAGGAGAGGGATCAGCGTCATCGGTGACGCAGAGAGGAAATGCGAATGGATACCGTGAAGCAGAGCGACATACGCGAGGGGGTCGACCGGGAAACCGTGGAGACCGTCCAGTCGATGGCCGGAAAGTACAAGCACGGCTGGGAAACCGACATCGAGATGGACTATGCGCCCATGGGGTTGAACGAGGATATCGTTCGCCTGATCTCGACCAAGAACAACGAGCCGGAATGGATGACCGACTGGCGTCTGGCCGCCTATGCCCGCTGGCTGCAAAAGCAGGAACCGACATGGGCGATGGTCGAATATCCGAAGATCGACTTTCAAAGCCAGTATTACTATGCGCGCCCCAAGAGCATGGAGCACAAGCCCAAGAGCCTGGACGAGGTCGATCCCAAGCTGCTGGCGACCTATGAGAAGCTGGGCATCCCGTTGAAAGAGCAGATGATCCTGGCCGGTGTCGAGGGCGCCGAGGCGGCCCCCGCCGACGGGCGCGAGAGCGAGCGCAAGGTCGCGGTGGACGCGGTGTTCGACAGCGTGTCGGTCGGCACGACCTTCCAGAAGGAATTGCAGAAGGCCGGTGTCATCTTCTGTTCGATCTCCGAGGCGATCCAGAACCACCCCGAGCTGGTGCGGAAATATCTCGGCTCGGTGGTGCCGCAATCGGACAATTTCTATGCCACGCTCAACAGCGCGGTGTTTTCCGACGGCTCGTTCGTCTATGTGCCGCCGGGCGTGCGCTGCCCGATGGAGCTTTCGACCTATTTCCGGATCAACGCCGAGAATACCGGCCAGTTCGAGCGCACGCTGATCATCGCCGACAAGGGCAGCTATGTCTCTTACCTGGAAGGCTGCACCGCGCCGCAGCGCGATCAGGCGCAACTGCATGCCGCGGTGGTCGAGATCATCGCCGAGGAAGACGCCGAGGTGAAATACTCCACCGTGCAGAACTGGTATCCCGGCGACGAGAACGGCAAGGGGGGCATCTATAACTTCGTGACCAAGCGCGCCGATTGCCGCGGCGACCGCTCCAAGGTGATGTGGACGCAGGTCGAGACCGGCTCGGCGGTGACGTGGAAATACCCCTCCTGCATCCTGCGCGGCAATGACAGCCAGGGCGAGTTCTATTCGATCGCGATCACCAATAACTGGCAGCAGGCCGATACCGGCACCAAGATGATCCATCTGGGGCGCAACACCCGTTCGCGGATCGTCAGCAAGGGGATCAGCGCGGGCCACGCGCAGAACACCTATCGCGGGCTGGTGTCGATGCACCCGAAGGCCGCCAACAGCCGGAATTACACCCAGTGCGACAGCCTGTTGATCGGCGATACCTGCGGCGCGCACACGGTGCCCTATATCGAGGTGAAGAACAATTCCAGCCGGGTCGAGCACGAGGCGACGACATCGAAGGTCGACGATGACCAGATGTTCTATTGCCGCTCGCGCGGAATGGACGAGGAAGAGGCCGTGGCGCTGATCGTCAACGGGTTCTGCAAGGATGTGTTGCAGGCGTTGCCGATGGAATTCGCGATGGAAGCCCAGCAACTGGTTGCGATCTCGCTCGAAGGCTCGGTCGGTTGATGGCCGGGGCGTCGGGAAACGCGCAATGAGCCGCGAACTGGTGATATCGGCGCTGTTGACGGGGCTGTTCTGCGCGGTTTTCGCCTTCGCCGTGGATGCGGTCATGGACATGACCCGAACCTGGATGGTGGCGGTCATCGCCCTGATATCGGGATTTGCCGGTCGCATCTTCGCGCATTTCATGATGGGAGGACGATAATGATCGTGACCACCACCTCAACGATCGAGGGGCAGCGTATCGCCGATTACAAGGGCATCGTCACCGGAGAGGCCATCCTGGGCGCCAATGTCTTCCGCGACGTTTTCGCCGGGATCACCGATATCCTGGGCGGCCGGTCCGGGGCATATGAAAAATCGCTGGGCCAGGCGCGCGAGACCGCGCTTGGGGAAATGCAGGACCGCGCCGCCGCGCTTGGCGCCAATGCGGTTGTCGGGGTGGATCTGGATTACGAGGTCATCAACAGCATGCTGATGGTGTCGGCCAGCGGCACGGCGGTTCGGCTGGACTGAGGCCGGCCGCCTGACGGATATATCTCCCGAGGATCGGGGAAAGGAAAAGAAATGCTTGAGATCAAGAATCTGCACGTCAAACTTGAAGAGGAAGACAAGGCGATCCTGAAAGGCGTCGACCTGACCGTCGAGGCCGGCAAGGTGCATGCCATCATGGGGCCGAACGGTTCGGGGAAATCGACGCTCAGCTATGTTCTGTCCGGAAAGAACGGGTATGAGGTGACCGATGGCAGCGCCACGCTGCTTGGTCACGACCTGCTGGCGATGGATCCGGAAGAGCGCGCCGCGGCCGGGCTGTTTCTGGCCTTCCAGTATCCTGTCGAGATTCCGGGCGTGGGCAACATGACCTTCCTGCGCACCGCGGTCAACGCGCAGCGCAAGGCGCGCGGCGAGGAAGAGATGAGCTCGGCCGAATTTCTCAAGACTGTCCGGCAGAAGGCCAGGGAGCTCGAGATCGACGCCGACATGCTGAAGCGGCCGGTGAATACCGGGTTCTCGGGCGGCGAGAAGAAGCGCAACGAGATCCTGCAAATGGCGATGCTCGCACCGAAGATGTGCATTCTGGACGAGACCGACAGCGGGCTGGACGTGGATGCGATGAAGCTGGTCGCCCAGGGGGTCAATGCGCTGCGCGATGCCGGGCGCGGCTTTCTGGTCATCACCCATTACCAACGCTTGCTGAACCACATCCAGCCCGATGTCGTGCACATCATGTCAGAGGGTCGGATCATCAAGACCGGCGGCCCGGAACTGGCGCTGGAGGTCGAGGAAAACGGCTACGCGGATCTGAAGGCGGAGGTGGCGTGATGGCGTTGCCGCAGGCGAAACACGATGCGACCGAGGCGCGGCTCGAGGGCTTGACGCGGCTGCCGGGCGGGGCCTGGCTGAGCGCGGCCCAGGATGCGGCGCTGGGGCGGTTCGGGGCCATGGGCCTGCCCGGACGGCGCGACGAATACTGGCGGTTTACCGATCCCGCAACGCTGAACGCCGCCACGGCGCCGTCGGCCGCGTTGATGACGATCACCGACGAGGCGCCGATCTTCGGCGATATAGATCGGGTGAGGCTGGTCTTCGTGGATGGCGTGTTCGACGCCGCCGCATCCGACGACCCCGACCTCGCCGGGGTCGAGATCGAGCGGCTGGCCGAGGCTGGCAAGACCGATATCCATTGGTCCCGGGATGTCTATGGCGTGCTGGAAGCGCGCGGCCAGACCCCGGTGCGGCGCCCCTTCGCCGCGTTGAACACGGCCTTCGCGCAGGATGGCGTCCTGATCCGGGTCACGGGCAAGGCGGCAAGGCCGGTGCACCTGGTTTACCTCCATGAATCAGAGACTTCGGATGCGATCCTGCATCACTGCATAAAGGTCGAGCAGGGCGCCGAGCTGACGGTTCTGGAAAACGGCCCGGGGGCGGCGCGGTTCAACAAGGTGATGGAGGTCGACATCGCCGATGGCGGCGCGTTCCACCACATTCGCGCCCAGGGCCGCGACCATGAGCGGCGCGCGATGACCCATGTCTTTGCCCGGCTGGGCGAAGAAAGCCTGTTCAAGTCCTTCACCATGACCGCGAACGGCGTTCTGACCCGCAACGAGGCGGTGATAGAATTCACCGGCGACAATGCCTCGGCCCATGTGGCCGGCGCGGCGATGGGTGATGGCGATTTTCACCATGACGACACGGTGTTCATCACCCATGACGCGGTGAATTGCGAAAGCCGCCAGGTTTTCAAGAAGGTGCTTCGCAACGGCGCGACCGGGGTGTTCCAGGGCAAGATCCTTGTCAGGCCGGGCGCTCAGAAGACCGACGGCTATCAGATGAGCCAGGCGTTGCTTCTGGACGAGAACGCGCAGTTCCTGGCCAAGCCGGAGCTCGAGATCCATGCCGACGACGTGGCCTGTTCGCACGGGTCCACCTCGGGCGCGATCGACGAAGAGGCGCTGTTCTATCTTCGCGCACGCGGCGTGCCACGGGCCGAGGCGATCGACATGCTGACGCTTGCGTTCCTGGCCGAGGCGATCCAGGAAATCGGTGACGAGGCGATCCGCGACGAGATCCACACGCGACTCGAGGCGTGGCTCATGCGGCGCCGGGGATAGGCCGCAAACCGATGGCAGTGACCACCGAGATCCTGCGCAGCTATCGCGCGCCGCGCGATGTGCTGCGCCGGCAATTGCGCGGCGGCGTGCGCGAGGATCGTGCGCTGGTCTATCTCTATTTGGCTTGCCTGATCATCCTGGCATCGCGGCTGCCGGCGCTGGCGCGCCAGGCATTCCTGGACCCTGCGGTGCCGCTGGAGGCGCGGATCGGCGGGGCGCTGCTGGCATGGCTGTTCTTCATGCCGCTGGTGTTCTACGCTCTGGCCGCGGGCAGCCGCCTTGTGGCAGGGATGCTGGGCGGGCAGGGCAGTTGGTACTCGGCCCGGCTGGCGCTGTTCTGGGCGCTTTTGGCCTCATCGCCGCTCTGGCTTTTGCTGGGGCTGGTGGATGCATTCATCGCGACGGGGCCGACGCGCAAGGTGGTGGGCGCGCTTTGCGCGTTGGCCCTTGTCGTGTTCTGGGTCGCCGGCCTGCGCGAGACGGAAACAGCGTCGGCGGGCGCCTGATCGGGGATGGTCGAATGGAATTCGTGAAAAGCTTCGCGCAGATCGTGCGCGATACCATCCTGGACCCGCGGGCCGCCGCCGGACGGGCGCTTGGGCTGGACTTGCCGCGCGCGGTCTTGTGGCAGGTGCTGGTGCTGGTGGTGATCCTGGGGATGCTCCAGACCTTTGCCTATGACGCGCTGCTGCCCAGCCCGGCCGAGAACGCGTTGATGCCGTTCTTCGGAAACCAGCCGCTGCTGACCGCCGGCATCGCATTTGCCGCGACGCTGGCGATGGTGGTCGCCATGCACCGGGTCGGCCGCGCCTTTGGCGGAACCGGCGATTTCGACGGCGCGTTGCGCCTGACCGTCTGGTTGCAGACGGTGATGCTGTTTCTGAATGTCGTGCAGATGGTGCTGCTTGTCGTGCTGCCGCCGCTGGCCGCGCTGATGGGGATCGTGAACCTTGGCCTGATGCTGTGGCTGATGACCAATTTCGTTGCCGTCCTGCACGGGTTCCGGGCGCTGTTCCCGGTTTTCGTGATGATCATCGTGACCGGGTTCGCGATGGGATTCGCGCTGTTTTTCCTTCTGATGATGACCGGGGTGATCGTGCCCCCGGAGGTGGCGAACAATGTATGATGTCGAAGCCGTCCGCCGCGATTTTCCGATCCTCTCGCGCGAGGTGAACGGAAAGCCGCTGGTCTATCTCGACAACGGCGCCTCGGCGCAGAAACCGCAGGCCGTGATCGAGGCGATCAACCGGGCCTATGGCGCCGAATACGCCAATGTGCATCGCGGGCTGCATTACCTGTCGAACCTGGCGACCGAGAAATACGAAGCCGTGCGCGGCACCGTCGCCCGCTTCCTGGGCGCCCGCGACGCGGAAGAGATCGTGTTTACCTCCGGCACGACCGAGGGGATCAACCTGGTGGCCTATGGCTGGGCCATGCCGCGGTTGCAGGCCGGCGACGAGATCGTGCTCAGTGTGATGGAGCATCACGCCAATATCGTGCCATGGCACTTCCTGCGCGAGCGCCAGGGCGTCGTGCTGAAATGGGTGGACGTGGATGCCAATGGCGATCTCGATCCGCAGAAGGTGATCGACGCGATCGGCCCGCGCACCAGGCTGGTGGCGCTGACGCATATGTCCAACGTGCTGGGCACCGTGGTGGATGTGAAGCCGATCGTCGCCGCGGCCCATGCCCGCGGCGTTCCGGTGTTGCTCGACGGCAGCCAGGCCGCGGTGCATCGCCCGGTCGCGGTCGACGAGATCGGCGCCGATTTCTACGCGATCACCGGCCACAAGCTCTATGGTCCCTCCGGCTCGGGCGCGATCCATATCCGCAAGGACCGGCTGGCCGAGATGCGCCCCTTCATGGGTGGCGGCGACATGATCCGCGAGGTTCACAAGGACAGCGTCAGCTATAACGATCCGCCGATGAAGTTCGAGGCCGGCACGCCGGGCATCGTCCAGCAGATCGGGCTTGGCGTGGCGCTGGACTACATGATGGGGCTGGGCATGGAAAACATCGCCGCGCATGAGGCCGGGCTGACCAGCTATGCGCGTGACCGGCTGGCGGCGCTCGACTGGTTGAATGTGCAGGGCAATTCAGAATCGAAAGGGGCGATCTTCTCGTTCACGCTGCAAGGCCCGGCCCATGCGCATGACATTTCGACCGTGCTCGACAAGAAGGGTGTGGCGGTGCGCGCCGGGCATCACTGCGCCGGGCCGCTCATGGATCATCTGGGGCTGAGCGCGACATGCCGCGCCTCTTTCGGGCTCTACAACACGCGCGCCGAGGTCGACGCGCTGGTCGATGCCCTGGAATTGTGCAATGAGCTGTTTGCCTGATGTCGCAAAGCGACATTTCGGTGTCGCATCTGGCTTTTTACGCCGCCGCTTGCTAGGAGGTTCGCCAAACCGACAGCAAGAGGACGAATAACATGACGGTTCTGACCGAGGCCGACGAGATTTCCGAGATCGCTTTCGGGTTCATGGGGTCCAAGGCCTTGTTCGCGGCGCTGGAGTCCGGGGTTTTCACACATCTGGCAAACGGTCCGCTGACGCCGGCGGAACTGGCCGCGCAATGCGCGCTGGACGAGACGCGCGCCGAAACGCTTCTGACCGCGCTGGCCGGGCTGGGCTTGGTTGCGTCGGAGGATGGGAAATTCGCGAACTCTCCGGCGGCCGAGGCGTTTTTGGTAAAAGGCGCCAAATACGATTTCGGCGATTACCTGCGGCTTCAGGTCGGCCAGCAGATGTACGGCCTTCTCGACCAGATCGAGGCGGCGCTGGAAGACAGGCTGCCCGAAGATGCCACCGCCAGCTATGCCGAGTGGTTCGCCGATCCCGAACAGGCGCGGCTCTATTCCGCCTCGCAGCATGCCGGTTCGCTGGGCCCGGCGCGGCAGCTGGCCCGGCAGGTCGACCTGTCCGGCGCGCGGCGGTTGCTCGACGTGGGCGGCGGCACCGGCGCCTTCTCGATCACCTTGTGCAAGGCGTTTCCGGATCTGAACGCCACCATCGTGGAGTTTCCGAATGTCGCCAGCCTGGGGCGCGAATACGTGGCCGAGGCCGGGCTGACCGATCGCATCTCTTTCGTCGCCGGCAACGCGCTGGACTGCGACTGGCCCGGCGATCAGGACGTGGTGCTGATGTCCTACCTGTTCTCGGGCGTGCCCGGTGAAGCCCATGAAGGGTTGATCGCCCGGGCCGTCGATCATCTGGTACCGGGGGGGCGGTTTCTGGTGCATGATTTCATCGTGCATGGCGATCGGTCGGGGCCGAAACTGGCCGCGCTGTGGCAATTGCAGCATACGGCCTTTACCCCCAGGGCGCGCTCGCTGGACGAAGCGTGGCTGATGCAGGCGCTGTCGCGGGCGGGATTGAAGAAAGTGGAAATCGCCACCATGATCCCCGAGATGACGATGCTGGCCCAGGGCGTGAAGCGCGGCTGAGATCCGCGCCCGGAAAGCGTTTGCAGCGCGGCCTGCTTTCGCCTATATCACGCCCCACGCGCACCCGTAGCTCAGCTGGATAGAGCGCTGCCCTCCGAAGGCAGAGGTCACAGGTTCGAATCCTGTCGGGTGCGCCATCCAAAAAAACCCTGAATGACAACGGCTTGGGCCGCGTCAGGGTGACTCCGAAAAACCCCTGAAAACCAGCCTGTCACGCTCTGGTCACGAGCTTCGGGGTTTTCGAAACGGCCACCAGCAGGAATCGGAACGGGAAATGGCAGGCGCAGGTGCGCCGCAACGGGCACACGCCCCGCACCAAATCCTTCCTCTCCGAAGGTCGGCGCTCTTACACCACGCCACGGGCACCACCCCCGTTTATGAATACGGAACCTAACGCGGTTGACCGATGCCGCGCCCCACGCCTTCTGGTCGCGGCAGCTTTGCATGCGCCTGGGCAATGGCACGCAATCGCGCGGCGAGCTTGCCCTCGGGCGGCGATGGCCGGCGCGTTTCCAGGCTGACATGGATCAGAAGCGTCTCGCCGGTGGCCAGAAGCGCGTCACCGCCATACATCATGTGAAACAGGTGCATCTTCTTGCCCGCACCATCCAGGCAAAGGGTTTCGATCCGCAATCGCGTGCCGACATGCGCTTCCCGAAGAAAGCGGATATGGGTTTCGGCGGTAAAAAAACTGCCACCCGAGGCGATGTAGTCCGCATCGCAGCCGATGATCTCCATGAAGCGATCGGTGGCGTCGGAAAATGCCTGGCCGTAGCGTGGTTCGGTCATGTGGCCGTTATAGTCGGTCCAGTCCAGCGGCACCGCATGCGCGCCGGTCACGATGGGCCGGGTGATATCGACCGCATCGTCACGCATCGCGCGATCCACCGCGCGCAGATGCGCCCCGACGCCGGAACCGGCCCATTTCAACGCCCGCATCACCGCCACGAGATTGGTGTCGCGCCTCTCTTCCAGGGCCCGGATCGAGTGCATGCCCGATTGCGCGTCCGATTGTTCGGCGATTCGCGCCGCCAGTGCCGGGGTCATCTCGGGCACATCCGTCAGGCGGGTCCAGGGCAGGTCCAGGCAGGGGCCGAACTGTTCCATGAAATGTGCCATTCCGCCCTCGCCGCCGGCAATTCGATAAGTCTCGAACAGGCCCATCTGCGCCCATCGCAGGCCGAATCCCATGCGGATCGCGTCATCGATCTCGGCGGTGGTGGCGATGTCGTCGCGCACCAGCCAAAGCGCCTCGCGCCAGACCGCCTCCAACAGCCGGTCCGCGATATGGGCATCGATTTCCTTGCGCAGATGCAGCGCGTACATGCCCAGACCGGCCAGCACATGCTTGGCGCGTTCAACCATCTCGGGCGGATTGGCCGGGCTGGTCACCAGTTCGACAAGCGGCAACAGGTAGACCGGGTTGAACGGATGCGTCACGACGATCTGACCGGGCCGCGCCGCGCCCTCCTGCAAGGCGCTCGGGGTAAAGCCCGAGCTCGACGACCCGAGGATCGCCCCGGGGCGGCAATGGGCCTGCACCGATCTGAACAGGGCGCGCTTCGTATCCAGCCGCTCGGGCACGTTTTCCTGGATCCAGTCGGCATCCGCCACCGCCGCGTCCACCGTGTCGTGGAAACTCAGCCGCCCTTCGGCCGGCATCGGCACGTCGAAAAGCCCCGGCATCGCGCGCCGGGCATTCTCCAGCACTGCGCCGACCTTCTGCTCGGTCTGCGGGTCGGGATCGAAGACCCGCACGTCCCACCCCATCAGCAGGAATCGCGCGGCCCAGCCGCCGCCGATGACCCCGCCCCCAAGGATCGCCGCCTGGCCGCTCATGCCCGGCCTCGCTGGGCCGATGTCGCCGTCACATGATCCATCCCTCACCTCCGTTGCATAAAAGCAATTGCGGGCTTGTCGCTTTTGCAGGTCCTCTTTCCGGGGGGCACCTTGCCGGTTCAGAATGGCAACGGATGTGCCTTGTGCATCGCGGCGATCTCGGCCTGGACCTCCGGTGAAAGCGTCAGCTCCGCCGCGCCAAGCAAGACCTTCAATTGCCGGGTCGAGGTTGCGCCGATGATCGGGACAACGGGAAACGGCCGCGACATCACGAAGGCGATGGCCATCTGAACCGGGTCCATGCCATGCTCCTTGGCCACGCCGAGATAGGCCGAGACCGCTTCCCAGACCCGCGGCGAGATTCGTCCGCCCAGGTCGGGAATGCGCGACCGCCGGGTACCGTCGGGGGTCACGTCGCCTGCATATTTCCCGCTCAACAGCCCCGCGGCCAGTGGCGAATACGCCATCAGCGTGATGTCCTCGTTCACGCCCAACTCGGACAGGTCGGTGTCGTAAAGGCGGCAAAGAAGCGAATATTCGTTCTGGATCGACACCGGTCGCGGGCCGTGCCCCGCCTCGGCCAGGCGCAGCCATTCGGCCATGCCCCAGGCGCTTTCGTTGGACAGGCCGAAATGCCCGATCTTGCCGGCCTTCACCAACTCGTCCAACGTCTCCAGCGCCTCGACCATATGCGCCCGTGTCTGTTCGCGATCCTGCCCCGACGGGTCGAAAGTCCAGAACTGGCGAAAATGATACGATCCGCGATTGGGCCAGTGGAACTGGTACAGATCTATATGGTCCGTCTTCAACCGACGCAGCGAATCCTCCACCGCCGACAGGATCGTCTGGCGGGTGATCGGCGCACCGTCGCGGGCCGCCTTCTGCCCCGCGCCGGTAATCTTTGTCGCCAGCACCAGTTCGTCGCGGCGGCCGGTCCGCGCGATCCAATCACCGATGATCTCCTCGGTCCGGCCCAGCGTCTCGGCGCTGACCGGGGCGACGGGATACATCTCTGCCGTGTCGATGAAGTCGATCCCCTGCGCGAGGGCCATGTCGATCTGCGCATGCCCCTCTTGCATGGTGTTCTGGCTGCCCCAGGTCATCGACCCCAGGCAGATTTCGCTGACCTCCAGGTCGCTGCGCCCCAACCGTATCTTCCGCATGTCTCGCCCCCGTTTTCCGACGGCGTGACAGTTATCGCAGCCGGCGGCAAGGGCAACCCCGATCAGGGCCGGACATAGGCATAGCCCTCTTCCTGCAGCTCGACCAGGCGCACGACGCCCGAGGGCACCACCGTCGCCTCGCCCATCAGCTTGACCTCGTGGCCCGCCTTCGCGCTCATGTTGCGCAAGGTATTGCCGCAGGCCGCGAAGGTCAGGTTGTCCATCGCCAGCGACATCGTCGAGATGCGATCGGCCACCGGGCTCTTTCCCGGAACATACATGTTCAACCCGGGGCCGTAGGCCACAACCTCGACCACCACCTTGTCGCCCTGGCTTTCGTAATAGCTTGTGACGTTCTGAACATTGTTCAGCGCCATGTGCATCACCTTCGGATCGTTCTGATCCACGTGAACCGCCAGGTAATGCGTCTGTCCCTCGGCCAGCGCCGCCCCGGCACCGGCAAGTGCAAGAACCGCGGCAAGTGCGAATTTCTTCATGGTCTCCTCCCTGTTCGTGAATCGCAGGCTAGCAGAAATTTCCGCATGTCATGCAAAAAAATGAATGATTGAGCCTCTCCGCGCCGACGGTGGCCCTGCTTCTTCTTGGCCGAAATACTCCGGGGTTTGGGGCCGCGCCCCAATCGGCGCGAAGCGCCACGATGTCTTGCGCCTGCAGGGCGCGCATTCTGATGTCGGCAGGCGAAAACGGTTGAGAACATTAAAGGAACATCATAGATTTCCACCATGCGTGCCACCGCTTCCTCCAACCATGCGGCCCCGCCCCCGCAGCACCCTCTGGGCGTGCTGGGCGAAATCGCCTTCGCACCGGCCCGCGCGCATGAGATCTGCGGCCCTGCCCGGCGTATGCTGGCGTTAAGCGTTGCCGGCGCGTGCGATGGGCCGGTCTTCTGGATCCGGCCCGCATGGCGATCCGACCGGCTATGCCCCGACGCGATGCGCCGCTTCGTCAATCCCGGGCGGCTGACCTTCGTCAGCCCCGGCCGCCCCGAGGATCTGCTCTGGGCGATGGAAGAGGCGCTGCGCAGCGGCGCGGTGCCGCTGGTGGTGGCCGACCTGGCCGACCCGCCCGGGTTGACCCCGGTGCGCCGGCTGCATCTTGCCGCCGAAACCGGGGCGGCGGTGCGCTGCCCCGGACCGCTGAGCCTGTTGCTGACGCCGGGCGAGGGCGGCGCGCAGGGGGTGGAAAGCCGCTGGCATGTCGCGCCCCGTCATTCGGGCGCGCTATCGGCCTGGCGGCTGGAACGCCGCCGCGCCCGCACCGCGCCGCCGAAAGCCTGGATGTTGCATGATTCCACGGCATCCGGCCTGATCCTGGAGCCGGTCGCGACGACGGAACATGCGCCGCGACCCGTTCCGGCGCCGGGCCGCAAACGACATGGCCAGGTCGATATCGGGCCTGACAAGGCGGGCAGGGGGGGCTAGCAAGGCGCTTATGCGACTGCTCGTTTCCCTCGCCGCGCTGTTCCTGTCGGTGGTCCTGCTGCAACTTTCCAATGGCGGCGTCGGGCCGCTGGACGTGCTTTCGGGGCTGGCGCTGGGATTCACGACCGCCGAGGTCGGGCTGCTGGGCTCGGCCCATTACGTCGGCTTCTTCATCGGCTGCTGGTGGGCGCCCCGCCTGATGGGCTCGGTCGGCCATTCGCGCGCCTTTGCCGCTTTCACGGCGACCGGCGCAATCGGCCTGCTGGCGCATATGATGGTGGTCGATCCGCTGGCCTGGTCGTTGATGCGCGTGGCCTCGGGGCTCAGCGTGGCGGGGTGCTACACGGTGATCGAGGCCTGGCTCCAGGCGAAGGTGACGAACCAGACGCGTGGCCGTGCCATGGGTATCTACCGGGTGGTGGACATGGGCGCCTCGCTGGTCGCGCAGATGATGATCGGCATCCTCGCCCCGGCCAGCTATGTCTCTTACAACCTGCTGGCGCTGATCTGCTGCGCCGCGCTGCTGCCCCTGACGCTGAGCACGGCCAGCCAGCCCGAAACCCCCGCCGCGCCGCGCCTGCGCCCGTGGCTTGCCGTCGCCCGCTCGCCGCTGGCCGCGGCGGGTGTCATGGTGGCGGGCCTGTCATCGGCCGCGTTCCGGATGGTCGGGCCGGTCTATGGCCAGCAGGTCGGGCTGCGGGCCGACCAGATCGGCCTGTTCCTGGCCGCCTTCGTCGCCGGCGGGGCGCTGGCGCAGTTCCCGGTGGGCTGGCTGGCCGACAAGCTGGACCGGCGCTGGGTGCTGATCGGGCTGTCGGTGGCGGCGATCCTGTCCTGCGCGGTCACGATCTCGGCCAATGACGCCGGGGCGGGCGCCGTGCTTGCAAGCGCCGTTCTGTTCGGCGTGACCACCTTTCCGATCTATTCGGTCTCGGCCGCGCATGCGCATGATTTCGCCGCCAGCCACGAACGGGTGGAACTGTCGGCCGCGCTGATGTTCCTGTTCGCGGTCGGCGCCATCGCCTCGCCGGTGCTGGCTTCGAGCCTGATTGCCTGGATCGGCCCGTCGGCATTGTTCGTGCTGATCGGGGCCGGGCACGCGGTGCTGGTAGTGTTCGGAATCACCCGGATGCGGATCCGCGGCCCCGCGTCCAGCCGCACCCCCTATGTCTGGGTGCCGCGCACCACGTTTACCATCGGGCGGCTGTTGAAAGGCAGCCGCGACAGCCGCTAGCCATTGCCGGGGGGCTGCGTTAAACGGGGCGCGAATGACAGACAAAGGCCCGCTCATGTCCCGCATCCTGATTACCTCGGCGCTGCCCTATATCAACGGCATCAAGCATCTTGGAAACCTGGTGGGCAGCCAGCTTCCCGCCGATCTTTTCGCCCGTTTCTGCCGGGCCCGTGGTCATGAGGTCATGTTCATCTGCGCCACCGACGAGCATGGCACCCCGGCCGAGCTGGCCGCCGCCAAGACCGGCGAGGATGTCGCGGCCTACTGCGAACGGATGCACCGGGTGCAGGCCGAGCTGGCGCATGGCTTCCGCCTCTCCTTCGACCATTACGGCCGCTCGTCCTCCGAACGCAACAAGCGTCTGACGCAGCATTTCGCCGAGAAACTGGCCGAGAACGGCTTCATCGAGGAAGTGACCGAGCGGCAGGTCTATTCCCGGGCCGACGGCCGTTTCCTTCCCGACCGCTATATCGAGGGCACCTGCCCGAACTGCGGCTATGACCGGGCGCGCGGCGACCAGTGCGAGAACTGCACCAAGCAGCTCGACCCGACGGATCTGATCGATCCGCGCAGCGCGATCTCGGGCTCGACCGAGCTGGAAGTGCGCGAGACGCGACACCTGTATCTGCGCCAGTCGCTTCTGAAAGACGAGATCGACGCATGGATCGACTCGCAGCAGGACTGGCCGGTGCTGACCACCTCGATCGCCAAGAAATGGCTGCATGACGGCGACGGGTTGCAGGATCGCGGCATCACCCGTGACCTCAGCTGGGGGGTGCCGGTGAAAAAAGGCGATGCCCCCTGGCCGGGCATGGAAGGCAAGGTCTTTTACGTCTGGTTCGACGCGCCCATCGAGTATATCGGTGCCACCGCCGAATGGGCCGACGCGCATGGCCTGGACGAGGCCGCCTGGCGACGCTGGTGGCGCACCGACGAAGGGGCGGCGGATGTTCGATATGTGCAATTCATGGGCAAGGACAACGTGCCGTTCCACACGCTTTCCTTCCCCGCCACGCTGATGGGCTCACGCGAACCGTGGAAGCTGGTCGATTACATCAAGTCCTTCAACTATCTCAATTATGATGGCGGCCAGTTCTCGACCAGCCAGGGCCGGGGCGTATTCATGGACCAGGCGCTGGAGATCCTGCCGGCCGATTACTGGCGCTGGTGGCTGCTGAGCCACGCGCCCGAAAATTCGGATTCGGAATTCACCTGGGAAAATTTCCAGGCCAGCGTGAACAAGGACCTGGCCGATGTGCTGGGCAATTTCGTCTCCCGCGTGACCAAGTTCGGCCGCGCCCGTTTCGGAGAGGCGGTGCCCGAAGGCGGCGATTTCGGCCCGGCGGAAGAGGCGCTGCTGGCCGCATTGACGCCGCGCCTGCGCGCCTACGAGGCGCATATGGAAGCGATGGAGATCCGCAAGGCCGCCTACGAATTGCGCGCGATCTGGGCCGAGGGCAACGAATACCTGCAGGCGGCGGCGCCCTGGGCCGTGTTCAAGACCGACCCGGCGGGCGCGGCGGCGATCATCCGGCTCTCGCTCAACCTGATCCGGCTTTACGCGGTGCTGTCGCAGCCCTTCATTCCCGATGCCAGCGCGGCGATGATGGAAAGCCTGAACTGCGACGACTGGCGCTGGCCGGGCGCCTTGCCCGATGCGCTTTCCACGCTGCCCGCCGGCCACGCTTTCGTTGTGCCGGAGGTTCTGTTCCGCAAGATCACCGACGACGAGCGCGAAGCCTGGCAGGCCCGTTTCGCCGGCCTGCGGAGCTGAGCCTTTCCCCGCGCGGCGCGGCAAGCCGTCGGCAGGCCGGCCCGGGCCCCGACCGGTGCGGTCCGACCGCGCAGGACTGCCGCCGGCTTCCGCAGGGCGATTGCGATCCGCGGCCATGGCTGTCGCGTCCGGGGATCACCCGTTCGTTGCGGCAGCGTGTCAATATTTCAGGGAAATTCTGCGGTCTGGTGGAGCCTAGGGGAGTCGAACCCCTGACCTCTTGCATGCCATGCAAGCGCTCTCCCAACTGAGCTAAGGCCCCGACCGACAGGGCAGGCCCATCGGCCTGCCCGCGTGTCTCTAGGGAATCGCCGGGCGGAGATCAAGCGAAAAATCCCGCCCCCGACGGTCAGCTATCGTCATCCTCGGAGGCCACGTCGGCGATGTCGTCGAGCGACACGTTGTCGTCATCGTCGTCATCTTCCAGCACGTCGTCGCCGAGATCGACATCGGTATCCTCTTCGTCCAGCACCACCTCGGCGTCATCGGCCGGTTTCTTGGCGTCGCTGGTCTTGCTTTCGGCGTCGGACTTGTCGGCGACGAGCGTCCGGCCCTTGCCGCTGGCCAGATTTTCGAGCGAAAAGCTGTGCCCGCAAGAGGGGCAGGTCATCGGGTCGCGTTGAAGGTCGTAAAAGCGGGTCGAACAATTCGGGCAGACGCGCTTGACGCCCCATTCTTCCTTGGGCATGGGAATTCCCTCGATCGTCATTGGCGGTTCAGAGTCGCAGCCAACTGCCACAAGTCCATGGGGCTGTCAAAGCCCTTTTCCCGACAGGTTGCGGAAGGGTGCGATTTGCGGCTGCGCCGGTCGTTTTCCGCTGCTAGGGTGCATCCGATGAGCCACGACACACCGTCCGCAACCAGATTGCCCGGCGCCCCGGAAATCACGGTGGCGTTGCGCCGCTCGGCGCGGGCCCGGCGGTATTCGCTGCGGATTTCGCAACTTGACGGCAAGGTGACGCTGACCCTGCCGGTGCGCGCCCCGCTGAACGAGGGGCTGGCCTTTCTGCACGACCGCGAAAGCTGGATCCTCGCTCACCTGCGGGCCCGCCCCGAGGCGGTGGTGGTGGGCCATGGCGCGACGATACCGGTCGAAGGCCGCGCGATGCCCGTTCGCGCCGCCGGCGGCCGGCATCCGCGGATCGAGGGCGGGCAGTTGCTGGTGCCGGGCGATCCCGCGGCGGCGGGGCGGCGGGTGCGGGCCTTCCTGAAACAGGTGGCACGCGACCGGCTGGCGGCGGCCTCCGACCGGCACGCGGCGGCGCTGGGGCGCGAATACCGGGGCCTGACGCTGCGCGATACCCGCTCGCGCTGGGGATCGTGCTCGGCCGCCGGGAACCTGATGTATTCCTGGCGGCTGGTGATGGCGCCGGCCGCGGTGCTGGACTATGTCGCCGCGCATGAGGTCGCACATCTCGAACAGATGAACCATTCACCGGCTTTCTGGGCGCTGGTCGCGCGGCTTTGCCCGGGCCATGACGGCCCGCGCGCCTGGCTGCGCCGCGACGGTGTCACGCTGCACCGCTATCGTTTCCCGGATTGACAGGGAAAGCCCATGTGATCACATGGGCCGCATGCTGATCCAGCCCCCTCGTTCCGCCGACAGCGGCACCGCTGCGCATGACCGCATCTATCGCACCCTGCGAGGCCGCATCATGCATGGCGAGCTGACGCCGGGCGCGTCGATGACGCTGCGCGGAATCGGCCGGCAGTTCGGGGTGTCGATGACCCCCGCGCGCGAAGCGATGCGCCGGCTGGTGGCCGAGGGCGCGCTTTCGCTGTCCTCCTCGGGGCGGGTGACCACGCCCGAATTGTCGAACGAGAGGATCGAGGAGCTGGCCGCGCTGCGCGCCCTGCTCGAACCCGAACTGGCGGCGCGGGCCCTGCCGCGCGCCCACCTGGCCCTGATCGAACGGTTGCAGACGATCAATTCCGCCATTGCCGAGGTCGTGGCCCGCAAGGACGCGGTGGGATATATCCGCACCAACCTGGAGTTTCACCGGACCCTTTACCTGCGCGCCCAGGCGCCGGCGATGCTGGCCATGGCCGAGACGGTCTGGCTGCAACTGGGCCCGACGATGCGCGCGCTCTACGGGCGCCTCGGCCGCACCGAGGCGCCGCAGCATCACCGGATGATCCTGGCCGCCCTGCGCGCGGGGGACGAGCCCGCGCTGCGCCTGGCGGTGCGCACCGACGTCACGCAGGGGTTGCGCCTGCTGGTCGCCTGACTGGCGTGCCCCGGCCTGTCGCCGGGTTTCGCCCCGGCCCCTTTCCCCCGGCCGGTCTTTGGGCTATGCGAAGGCCGATCCGAAATTGCCGCAAGGTAGACGCGCGATGAAATTCACCCTTTCCTGGTTGAAGGACCACCTGGACACGCAGGCAAGCCTCGACGAAATCACCTATGCCCTGACCGATCTGGGGCTGGAGGTCGAGGGCGTCGAGAACCCGGCCGCGCGGCTGGCGGACTTCACCATCGGCAAGGTAAGGACCGCCGAGAAACACCCCGACGCGGACAAGCTGAAGGTCTGCCAGGTGGAAACCGACGCGGGGGAAAAGCAGATCATTTGCGGTGCGCCCAACGCGCGGGCCGGCATTACCGTGGTCATTGCCCATCCGGGCGTCTATGTGCCCGGCATCGACACCACCATCGGTGTCGGCAAGATCCGCGGCGTCGAAAGCCACGGCATGATGTGTTCGGAGCGCGAGATGCAGCTCAGCGATGCGCATGAGGGTATCATCGAACTTTCCTCGGGCGAGGTGGGCGAACGCTTCGTCGACTGGCTGGCCGAACATGACCCGGCAAAGGTGGATCCGGTGATCGAGATCGCGATCACCCCCAACCGCCCCGACGCGCTGGGCGTGCGTGGAATTGCGCGCGATCTGGCCGCGCGCGGTCTGGGCACACTGAAGCCGCGCGAGGCCGATCCGGTGCCGGGACAGTTCAAATGCCCGATCAATGTGGTGATCGACAAGGAGACGCAAAAGGGCGCCTGCCCGGTCTTCTATGGCCGGGTGATCCGGGGCGTGACGAACGGGCCGTCGCCGGAATGGTTGCGGGATCGGCTGCGCGCGATCGGCTTGCGCCCGATCTCTGCGCTGGTCGATATCACCAATTTCTTCACCTATGACCGCAACCGCCCGCTGCATGTTTTCGATGCCGACAAGGTCAAGGGGCAGCTGCGGGTTCATGCGGCCGAGGGAGGCGAGAGCTTCCTGGCGCTGGATGAAAAGCAATACGAGATGCAGCCCGGGATGACCGTGATCTCTGACGGCAACGGGGTCGAGAGCCTGGCCGGTGTGATGGGCGGGCTTCACACGGGCTGCACCGGCGAAACCGTGAACGTGTTCCTGGAAGCCGCCTATTTCGACCCGATCCGCACGGCGGCGACCGGTCGTGCGTTGAAGATCAATTCCGACGCGCGCTATCGGTTCGAGCGCGGGATAGACCCGGAATGGACGCCGCAGGGAATCGAACATGCCACAAGGATGATCCTGGACCTGTGCGGCGGCACGCCGTCCGAGGTCGTGGTGGCGGGGCGCATTCCCGATACCTCGCGGGCCTACCGGCTGGATCCGGCCCGGGTAAGGTCGCTGGTCGGTATGGACATTCCCGCCGATGAACAGCGCCGCACCCTGACCGCCCTGGGGTTCCGGCTGGAGGGCGATATGGCCCATGTTCCGCCCTGGCGCCCCGACGTGCTGGGCGAGGCCGATCTGGTGGAAGAAGTGGCGCGCGTCGCCTCGCTGACCCGGCTGGAGGGAAAGCGCCTGCCGCGGACCCATGTCGGCGTGCCCCGGGGAATCCTGACGCCGATGCAGACCCGCGAGGCCACGGCGCGGCGCACCATCGCGTCGCTTGGGTACAACGAATGCGTCACCTATTCCTTCATCGACCAGGCGTCGGCCCGGCTGTTCGGCGGTGGCGACGATGCCACGATGCTGGACAACCCGATCTCGTCGGAGATGAGCCATATGCGCCCGGCGCTGCTGCCCGGCCTGTTGCAGGCGGCGGCGCGCAACCAGGCGCGCGGGCTTGCCGATCTGGCGCTGTTCGAGCTGGGCCCGGCCTTTCACGGCGCCGAGCCCGATGAACAGCATCTTCTGGCTTCGGGCCTGCTTGTCGGTCATACCGGCCCGAAGGACGTGCATGGGGCGCGCCGGGCGGTGGATCTCTATGATGCCAAGGCCGATGCCGAGGCCGTGCTTGCCGCCATCGGCGCCCCGTCGCGGGCGCAGATCCTGCGCGATGCGCCCGATTGCTGGCATCCGGGGCGGTCGGGCCGCATTTGCCTCGGGCCCAAAAAGGTGATGGCGTTTTTCGGCGAGTTGCATCCAAGGGTGCTGCGCGCGCTGGAGGTGACGGGCCCCGCCGTGGGCTTCACCATCTATCTCGACCAGCCTCCGTTTCCGCGAAACCGCAGCACCACCCGCCCGGCGCTGGCCGCGAGCGACCTGCAACCGGTCGAGCGCGATTTCGCCTTTGTCGTCGATGCCGATGTCGAGGCGCAGGCCCTGGTCAATGCCGCCGCCGGCGCCGACAAGACCCTGATCGAGGAAGTGCGCGTTTTCGATGAATTCGTCGGCGGCACCCTGGGCGCGGGCAAGAAATCGCTTGCGATCACGGTTCGGATGCAGCCGCGGGAAAAGACCCTGACCGAGAAAGAGATCGAAGCGGTCGGCGCGCGCATCGTGGAAAAGGTCGGCAAGGCCACGGGGGGCGCGCTGCGCCGCTGATGCACGCCCGCGCTTGGCGCTTGCATTGCGCGGGTCCGGGCGGGCATTCTGGCATCGTCGCATTGCGCTGTCGAGGCTGCCATGTTCAAGGATCGTGACGAGGCCGGCGCCGCCCTGGCCGAGGCTGTGGCCGCCGAGGCGCCCGATGCACCGGTGGTGCTGGCGTTGCCGCGCGGCGGGGTCCCGGTCGCGCAACCCGTCGCCCGGCGCCTGAACGCGCCGCTCGATCTGCTGATGGTGCGCAAGCTGGGTGTGCCGGGCCAGCCCGAGCTGGCCGCGGGCGCGGTGGTCGACGGGGCGGCACATCAGGTCGTGTTCAACCGCGACGTGCTGCGAATGCTGGGCCAGAGCGAGGCCGATTTCGACGATGCCATCCGCGAAAAGCTCGACGAGATCGAAACCCGGCGAAAGACCTATCTCCAGGGGCGCGCGCCGGTCGATGTCGAGGGGCGCACCGCGATCGTGGTCGATGACGGGATCGCCACCGGCGCCACCGTCCGGGCCGCGCTGACGGCGCTGCGGCAGCGGTCACCGCGCGCGATCTGGCTGGCCGTTCCGGTCGCCCCGCGCGCCGCGATTGCCGAAATCCGGCCGCTGGTGGACCGGCTGATTTGCCTTGAGGTGCCGCATCTGTTTCAAGCGGTGGGGGCGCATTATGCGCGGTTCGATCAGGTCAGCGATGCCGAGGTCGCCGCGGCGATGCGCGCGGAAACAGGGCGAAGCGAAGCGGAGGACGAATGACTCTGAAGGTTTATCTGTCAGGCGAGATTCACAGCGATTGGCGCGCGCAGGTCATGCAGGGCGCGGCCGGGCTGGACGTGGCATTCGACGGCCCGGTGACCGACCATGCCGCCAGCGACGATTGCGGCGTGGCGATCCTGGGGACCGAGGATGACAAGTTCTGGCACGACCGAAAGGGCGCGGCGATCAATGCCATCCGCACCCGCAAGGGGCTGGCCGATGCCGATGTCGTCGTCGTGCGCTTCGGCGAGAAATACAAGCAATGGAACGCGGCCTTTGACGCGGGGCAGGCGGCGGCGCTTGGCAAATCGCTGATCGTGCTGCAACCGGGCGAACATGACCATGCGCTGAAAGAGGTGGATGCCGCGGCGCTGGCGGTCGCCCGCACACCGCAGCAGGTGGTCGCCATCCTGCGTTACGTTCTGACCGGCGAATTGCCGCGATAGCGGGCTCAGTCCGTCGGCGGCTGCCGCAATCCGCGCCGCACCGCGTCGCGGGCCAGGAAGCGGTCGAGATAGGCCGGGACGTTTTCCAGGCTGTCCCAGCCGACCACGTCGCCGGCCTTGTAGAAATCGCGCATCGTGCGCAGCCAGGGCGCGGTGGCGATATCGGCAATGGAATAGTCGCCGCAGATCCAGCTGCGATCGGCCAGCTGCTGATCCAGAACCCGCAGCAGGCGCGCGCTTTCCTTCTCGTATCGCTGGACGGGGCGTCGATCCTCGATCTCCTTTCCGGCGCCGCGAAACCAGCCAAGCTGGCCGAACATGGGCCCCAGGCCGCCCATCTGCCACATCAGCCATTGCAGGACGTCATAGCGAGCCGCCGGATCGGCCGGCAGCAGGCGGCCGGTCTTTTCCGCCAGATAGACCAGGATCGCGCCGCTTTCGAACAGGGCAAGCGGCCGGCCGCCCGGCCCGTCGGGGTCGATGATCGCGGGGATCTTGTTGTTCGGGTTCAACGACAGGAAGGCCGGGCTGTGCTGATCGTCCTCGCCCAACCTGACCGGATGCGCGTCATAGGGCAGGGCCAACTCCTCCAGCGCGATCGAAACCTTCTGGCCGTTGGGCGTGGTCCAGCCGTAATACTGGATATGCGCCGGATTTTTCGGCGGCCAGCGCCGGGTGATCGGAAAATCTGCAAGATCGGTCATTCTGCCTCCGTTTTCGGGCGCAGTCCGGCCCGTTCCGGTACCGGTATAATCCTGTCAGAAGGCAGAAACAAACATGCTAGGATGAAATCGGGGCCGATTTCCGTCCCCTTTCATGCGAGGACAGGATGTTTCAGGAATTCAGGACTTTCATCGCCAAGGGCAATGTCATGGACATGGCCGTCGGTATCATAATCGGGGCGGCCTTCACGGCGATCGTCAGCTCGCTGGTGAGCGATCTGATCAATCCGATCATCGGGCTGATCATCGGCGGGATCGATTTTTCCAACATGTTCGTGGTGCTCAGCGGCGATGGCCCTTATGCGTCGCTGGCCGAGGCACGCGATGCCGGCGCGGCGGTATTCGCCTATGGCGCCTTCATCATGGCGGTGATCAATTTCCTGATTATCGCCTTCGTGGTGTTCCTGCTGGTGCGGTACGTCAACAAGATCAAGGATGCCGCCGTACGAAAGCAGGAGGCCGCCCCGGTCGATGCCCCGACAGGCCCGAGCCAGGAACAGTTGCTGGCCGAGATCCGCGACCTTCTCAAGGCGCGGCCGGCGGCCTGAGAAAACGGCCCGCCGGGTGCGGCGGGCCGCCCGCCTCACTGCCGGAGAACGAGCTGGGGCGAGACCACGTCGATCCCCAACGCCTTGCCCACCGCGTAATAGGTCAGCTGGCCGGCATGCACGTTCAGCCCGTCCAGCAGGTGGGGATCGTCGGCGCAGGCCTGCCGCCAGCCCTTGTCGGCCAGCGCCAGCATGTAGGGCATGGTCGCGTTGCCAAGCGCGATCGTCGAGGTGCGCGCCACCGCGCCGGGCATGTTGGCCACGCAATAATGCATGATCCCGTCCACGTCATAGATCGGGTCTTCATGCGTGGTGGGTTTCGACGTTTCGAAACAGCCGCCCTGGTCGATCGCCACATCGACCAACGCCGCGCCGGGCTTCATCGTCGAAAGCTGTGCGCGCGTCACCAGCTTGGGCGCCGCCGCGCCGGGGATCAGGACCGCGCCGACCACCATGTCGGCCTGGGTCAGGTGTTCGGCCAGTAGCCCGGCCGAGGAATAGCCGGTGTTGAACACGCCGCCGAACACGTCGTCGAGATAGCGCAGCCGCGGCAGCGACCGGTCGAGCACGGTCACGTCCGCCCCCATCCCGGCGGCGATCCGCGCCGCATGGGTGCCGACCACGCCACCGCCGATCACCAGCACACGGGCCGGGCCGACGCCCGGCACGCCGCCCATCAGAACGCCGCGCCCGCCATTGGCCTTTTGCAGGGTCCATGCACCCATCTGCGGGGCCAGCCGGCCGGCGACCTCGGACATCGGTGCAAGAAGGGGCAGGCCGCCGCGATCGTCGGTCACGGTTTCATAGGCGATCGCGGTTACGCCGCTGTCCAGTAGATCGCGGGTCTGCGCCGGATCCGGCGCCAGGTGCAGATATGTGAACAGGATCTGCCCTTCGCGCAGCCGCTTGCGCTCGGCCGCCTGCGGTTCTTTCACCTTCACGATCATTTCGGCCCGGGCGAAGACATCCTCGGCCGTCTCGGCGATCTCGGCCCCGGCGGAAAGATAATCGGAATCGGCGAAACCCGCGCCGAGCCCCGCCCCTGATTCGACAAGGACGCTGTGGCCATGGGCCACGGCCTCGTGCGCGGCATTCGGGGTCATCCCGACCCGGTATTCCTGCGGCTTGATCTCTTTCGGGCATCCGATCTGCATGGCGACTCCTCCTCGTCCTTGCGGAACTCTGCGCGCCACGCCGCGAAATTGCATTGATATTTCGGCGTCACTCGTCTCTTTTGCCGCAAGAAAAATCACGAATCCCGCGAATACATCGAAGGATCATGCGCGCAGATGGAACTGGACGAAACGGATCGCCGCATCCTGCGGGCATTGCAGAAAGCCGGGCGTATCTCGAATGCCGAGCTGAGCGAGCGGGTCAACCTGTCACCCTCGGCCTGCCACCGCAGGGTCCACCGGCTGGAAAAGAGCGGCGCGATACGCGAATATGTCGCGTTGCTGGATCCGCGGCAGATGGATCGCGCGACGACGGTGTTCGTGGAGATCACCCTGTCCAGCCAGGCCGACGACCTGCTGGATAGTTTCGAACGCCAGGTCGGGCTGATCCCCGACGTGCTGGAATGTCACCTGATGGCCGGCAGTTTCGATTACCTTCTCAAGATCGCGGCGCGCGACAGCGAGGATTTCGCCCGCATCCATCGCCAGCATCTTACCCGCCTGCCGGGGGTGGCGCAGATGCATTCGAGTTTCGCGCTCAAGACCGTTTTCAAGACCACCGCGCTGCCGCTTTAGTGTGTTGTGCCTCTCCGACCCCGGTTCGTCCGGGCCGATCAGCCCGGGCCCGGTCGCGCGCCGGCACTTCGGGCCAGATGTCGGTGCCACGCCTGCCGATCGGGCCCTGAAAACAACAAACCCCCGGGGCTGGGCCGCGGGGGTCGTCGCACTGGGGTCGTCGCCCCGGTTCGCATCGTCGGTCTTAAAGCAGACCTTCGCGCTGGGCCTTCTTGCGGGCGAGCTTGCGCGCGCGGCGAATGGCCTCGGCCTTCTGGCGCGCTTTCTTCTCGGAAGGCTTTTCGAAGTGCTGCCGGAGTTTCATCTCACGGAAGACACCTTCACGCTGAAGCTTCTTCTTCAGGGCACGAAGCGCCTGATCGACGTTGTTGTCGCGAACACTGACCTGCATGTGGTTGTCACCACCTTTCTAGGTTGAAGTTACGGTCAAGTTGCAGGAAGTGTCCCCATAGCAAAGCACGATTGGCTTGTCTACACTCCGAGATGGGGAAAGGAGGCGCCGATGACCGAAGCCGGGACCGAGCCTGAGGCTGTGATACAGACGCTGCTGGACGCGGCGCTGCCGCATGTGGCGTTCGATGGCTGGAGCGCGGCGACCTTCCGCGCCGCGATCGACGATTCGCGGCTGGAGCCGGGGCTGGCGCGCGCCATCTGCCCGCGCGGGGCGGTGGACCTTGCGCTTGCGATGCACCGTCGCGGCGACCGCGCGATGGTTGCGCGGCTGGCGGCCACCGACCTGTCGGCGTTGCGGTTTCGCGACCGGATCACCACCGCGGTGCGGTTCCGGCTGGAAGCGATCGAGGACAAGGAAGCGGTGCGCCGCGCGTCTTCGCTGTTCGCCTTGCCGCAATACGCCGCCGATGGGGCCCGCGCGCTGTGGGCCACGAGCGACCTGATCTGGCGCACGCTGGGCGACAGCTCCGACGACGTGAACTGGTATACCAAGCGGATGACGCTGTCGGGCGTCTATGGCAGCACCCTGCTTTTCTGGCTGGGCGATGACAGCCCCGGCCATGTGCGCAGCTGGGAATTCCTCGACCGTCGCGTCGATGACGTGATGCAGGTCGAGAAGGTCAAGGCGCAAGTCAAGGCCAACCCGCTGCTCCGGCCGCTGCTGGCCGGGCCCGACTGGGCCCTGTCGAAAATCAGGGCGCCGCGCCCGAAACGCACGGATCTGCCCGGCCAGCTGGCGGGCGACAGGCAAGAGGAATGATCATGGACCTGCCCGAAACCATGCGCGCGATAGAGATATCCCGCCCCGGCGGCCCCGAGGTGTTGCGCCCCGCGGAGCGCCCGCTGCCCCGGCCGCGCACCGGCGAAATCGTCATCCGGCTGGACTATGCGGGCGTCAACCGGCCGGACGCGTTGCAGCGCGCGGGGGCCTACGCGCCGCCGCCCACGGCCTCGGACCTGCCGGGGCTGGAAGGCGCGGGAACGATCGTGGCGCTGGGGGCCGGTGTCACCGGCTGGGCCATCGGGGACAAGGTCTGTGCCCTGTTGCCCGGCGGCGGCTATGCCCAATATGTGGCGACCCCGGCGGCCCATGCGCTGCCGGTGCCCGATGGCATGGACATGCGATCGGCGGCCTGCCTGCCCGAGACATGTTTCACGGTATGGTCCAACGTCTTCATGCGCGGCGGGCTGACGGCCGGCGAACGATTCCTGGTGCATGGCGGATCCTCGGGCATCGGGACCACGGCGATCCAGCTGGCCCGGATCTTCGGCGCGCGGGTTTTCACCACCGCCGGATCAGCGGAAAAATGCGCCGTCTGCACCCGGCTGGGCGCCGAGCGTGCGATCAATTACCGCGAAGAGGATTTTGTCGCGGTGGTTCAGGCCGAGGGCGGCGCGAACCTGATCCTCGACATGGTGGGCGGCGATTATATCCCGCGCAACATCAAGGCTTTGGCCGACGAGGGGCGGATGGTTCACATTGCGTTCCTGACCGGGCCGAAAGCCGAGGTGAATTTCGCCCAGATCATGGCGCGACGGCTGAGCGTGACAGGCTCGACCCTGCGGCCGCAATCGGACCTGGCCAAGGCCCGGATCGCATCGGAACTGCGCGAAAAGGTCTGGCCGCTGCTGGCGGCGGGCCGTCTGGCGCCGGTGATGGATTCCGAGTTTCCGCTGGACCAGGCCGCCGACGCCCATGCCCGCATGGAAACCAGCCAGCATATCGGCAAGATCGTCCTGAAACTGTCCTGAGCGCTTTTCCCGCCGCCGGCTTGCTGTTTCAACTTCACCCGGCGGTTCCCATATCTGTGGCATGGCCTTCGGGCCGTGCATCGAGCCACGCAATGAAAGGGAGACGGGCCATGACGGAAAAGGACGGGTATTTCGAGATCCTCGACGGGTTCCCCGCGGATGTGATCGCGGTCTCGGCGCATGGGCATATCGGCCGCGAAGACTATGAAGACAAGCTGATCCCCTTCGTCGAGGGCGTCATCGGCAAGGAAGGCAAGGTCAGGCTGCTTTATGTCGTCGGGCCGGATTTTGAGGGGTTCTCGGCCGGCGCCGCCTGGGACGATGCCAAGCTGGGCCTGATGCATCTTGGCGATTTCACCCGGGTCGCGGTGGTCACCGATATCGACTGGATCCGGATGGGCATGAAGATGTTCGCGCCGATGATGCGCGGCCCGGTGCGCGTTTTCGCCTATTCCGATCTGGACAAGGCGAAGGACTGGATCGCGGCGCCGGACGATGCGCATGACGACCACCAGATGGACGTCGCGGCCGATCACAAGATCCCGCCGCTGGAGGACAAGGGCCCGATCCGATAGGCCCGGCGACAAGCGTTTTCAGGCAAAGAAAGGGCGGCAAGTTGCGGTAATGGAACGATAATAATTTCAGACTGGTCGTTCCGGTTGTGACTTGGCGTTCTTTCTGTTTATACTGGGGAATGACCTGATGCGAAGCAAGACGCTTGCAGGGTTGGATATCCCGCCCTCCCATATGTTGCGCGACCGGTGCCTGGCGGTTCGGTCCTGTGGCAAGCTGTTGCTTCTTCGACCAAGGAGAAAAAGATGCCGAACGTGAACAGCGAAAAAGGCTATGTCGCCCTGCTGGGCTGGAGCCTCAATGCAATCGACGCGGTGGATCGCTTTGACCGCAAATATGTCGTCGTGGCGCCGGGCTGGGCCGAGGATTACTGCACCAAGAACGACATCCCCTTCATCGCCTGGGATTTCGACCGCCTGAACGAACGCTCGCACGAGTTGGCGCAGAACCTGAAGGACGAGGGCGTGGATGTCGCGATTCCGCTGTTCGAGGAAACCGTGGAATGGGCCGGGGCCGTGAACGCGGTTCTGTTGAACAATCCGCGCCTGCTGGGGCAGGCGATGCTGTTCCGCGACAAATCGCTGATGAAGCGCCGGGCACAGCTTGGCGGGATCCGGGTCGGGGTCTTCGAGGAAGCGCATGATCGCGGCGACGTGATCCGCTTTCTCAAACGCGTGAACCAGACCCTGCTCAAGCTCGACGGCGACCCGAATGACCCGATCCACTTCAAGGCATTCGACAAGTCCGGCACCGCCGGGCATCGCGTCGTGCGCACCCCCGAAGACGTGGACAACATCCCCGACGAAGAGTTTCCGGCGCTGCTGGAAAGCCATCTCGACGGCTGGGAATTCGCCGTCGAGGCCTGGATCAAGGATCGCAAGATCCAGTTCATGAACATCTCGGAATACGTGACGCTGGGCTATTCGGTCTTCGTGCCCGCGACGCCCGAGCTGGAACAGCACCGCGAACGGATCACCGCGGAGATCGAGAAGCTGATCGAGGCCTTCGACATCGATTTCGGCTTCATCCACCCCGAATATTTCCTGACAAAGGACAACAATCTGTATTTCGGCGAGGTCGCGTATCGGCCCCCCGGCTTCAACGCGCTGGAACTGATCGAACGCGCTTACGGGTTCAACGGCTATCAGGGGATGGTTCTGGCCTTCGATCCGAAAGCCACGCAGGAAGAGCTTGACGCCTTCTTCCCGACGCCGGTCAAGGATGCCAAGGGCCATGCCGGCTGTTTCGGCGTCTATCCGCGCCGTCGCGTGGTCAGCGAGCTGAAGGTCCCCGACGAGACCGCCAATGATCCCTATTTCGAATATCACGAACTGGCCGAGCCGTTGGAGCAGAAGGTGACCAAGCGCACGGCTTTCGGAACCCATTGGGGGCTGGCCTATTTCTTCGGCGAGGATCCGCACCGGCTGCGCGATCTTCTGAAAGCCCAGGAGGAACTCGATTTCTATCTCTAGATCTTGTAGGTTCGGGCGAGCAGGATAACAATATCGGTGGAATGATGACCGAAATTCAAGGCGAGATTCAGCGGGTATGTGAAACGCTGGGTGTCGTGGCAGAGCGCCTGGAACAGGCGCGCCCCTTCGCCAAGTACCGGCATCAGAAGCCGGTGCTCGAAGTCGTGACCCGTATGCTTGCCATGCCCGGTGGGCTCGACGCCGTCTATCAGGCCGCGCCAGGGCTGGATGCGGCCGGGCTGTTCCACGGGTCGGATTGGGACCATCCCGATATTCTGCTGCCGCAGATCGTGGGTCGGACGCTGGAAAGCGACGACAGGATGATCGTCGGGCTGGAAGCCGCAAGCCTGCTGCGGCTTCTTGCCATTGCTTCGGGGCGCGCGACGCATCCCAATATCCATGCCGATCATGCGCGCCATTTCCTGACCCAGGTGCTGGCGCTGAACTTGCGATCGTTCTTTGCCGCCAACAGCGAGGCCGATCGCGCCTCTGCCGGCGACGGGCATTTGCGCGCCCGGCTGCTGCGTTTCATCGCCGATCATATCGGCCTGCGCGACGTGCTGGGCGTTCTGGTGGCCGAGATCTGGCGCATCCTGGAACAACGCCCGATCCAGATCGGCCCGGTAAAGGAGATGATTACCGAGATCGCGATCGCCCTGAACCGGCAGGGCAGCGAGCCGGGCAGCGAGCGGCTGGGCGCCGAACGCCTGGTCAATGCCCTGTTCGGGCCGACGACGGGCTGTCTCGACGATCCGGGAATCGAGGCCTATCTGGAACGGCTGACGCATATGGACGACGCCGGCCTGCTGCGCGAGGCAACCGGCTTTGCCCGGGCGATGCACGATACCGGCCTTGTCTCGGATTACCATGCCGGCTTTCTGCGGTTTGCCGCGGAACACCAGGACGCGCTTCTGGTGCCCGAGGCGCTGGGGCTGGGGCAGACCGGGCAGGATTGCTGGCGCCACTACCGCGAACTGGTGCTCGAACTGATCGAGATGGCGGTCACCGTCGAGACGCCGCAATCGGTTCATGGCCTCGCGCTGCTGCTGGAACGCGGCGTGCTGCATTATTTGCCGATCGCCCCGGCGCTCAGCGGGCAGATGCGCCTGCGCCTGCATGACGCCGTGCGCGAGCGTCTGCGCCTTGCCTATGGAGGCACGATCACGCCCGAGGCCCGTCTTCTGGCCGGGGTGCTGGACGTGCTGGGCCAGCCGTTGGGCGTGGGACAGGGCGCCAACCCGACCTGCCAATCGGCGCGCGCGATCGCGGTCTGGGGCCTGAACGACCCGGATTTCCTGCTGCATCTGATCGCGCAGGCCGGGGAATTCGACACGATCCTGATGCATTTCGAGGGCCAGCCGATCAATTCGGCCGATCTGCCGGCAGGGCTGGCGGCCGGCGCCCCGATCGATGCCGACCCGGTCTCGGTTCTGCTGGTGCCGCATCTGGATCGGGTCTATGCCGAGATGGGGCGCCTTTGCGCGCCGCGTGGCGGCGATCCGCATCGCTGGATCAACCCCGAATTCCACGGCTGGTGGGTGGCGCGCGAATGCCTGGTGGCGGTCGATGTGGCAACCGGCAATCTGGCGGATTTCGACGGTTTCATCACCCGCTTCTACGAAAGCTATCACCCCCGGTTCAACGGCGCCCGTCCGGTCATCCATCCGCAACCGGCCGGTGTCGCCGTGACCGATGCCAATGCGCGCTTCGTCGGCTGGCATGCCATCGCGATCCTGCGCGCCGCGACGGATCAGACCGGGCAGATGCGGGTCTATTTCTACAATCCCAACAATGACAGTGGCCAGGACTGGGGCGGCGGGGTGACGGTCTCGACCTCGGGCAATGGCGAACGGCATGGCGAGGCATCGCTTCCGTTCGAGCAGTTCGCGTCGCGGCTCTATCTGTTCCACGACGATCCCGTGCCCCCGCGCCAGGACATCACTGCCGTGCCGGAACACCTGATTGCCGAGGTCGCGACGATGGCCCGGCAAAGCTGGGCGGCCGAGCGTGGCAGCCAGCCGGTCACGCTTGTCGGTGCCTCGTGACGGGGGCGCCGCGCGCAGGATCGGCGGATTTTGGGGGGTGACGCGCGGGTCGGCCGTGCTATGACCGCCGCGCGGATCGACAGGTTACGGGGGCGGCGCGCGTCATGACGAAGGAAACGGCGGATTGGATCGCGGTTGACTGGGGAACCTCGGCGCTGCGCCTGTGGGCGATGCGCGCCGACGGATCGGTGCTGGCCGCGCGCGAGTCCGATCAGGGCATGGCCCGGCTGACCCCCGACGGGTTCGAACCGGCGCTTCTGGCGCTGGCCGCGCCCTTGCTGGATCCGGGCCGGGTGACCGACGTGGTGATCTGCGGCATGGCCGGGGCCCGGCAGGGCTGGATCGAGGCGCCCTATGCCCCGGTTCCCTGTTCCCCGCTTTCGCAGCTGCCGGTGCGTGCCCCGGCGCGCGACGGCCGCATCGCGGTGCATGTGCTGGCGGGGCTGAGCCAGGCCGAACCGCCCGATGTGATGCGCGGCGAAGAGACGCAGATCGCCGGCTTCCTGGCGCATGAGCCGCAGTTCGACGGGGTGCTGTGCCTGCCGGGCACCCATACCAAGTGGGTGATCCTGCGCGGGGGCTGCGTTCGGGAATTTCACACCGTCATGACCGGGGAAAGTTTCGCGCTCTATTCCGAACATTCGGTGCTGCGGCATGTGATGGAACCCGGCTGGGACGCTTCGGCCTTTGCCGCGGCGGTCGGGCAGGGGCGCGATCGACCCGAAAGCGTGGCCACCGCGCTGTTCGCGATCCGGGCGCGAGCGATGCTGGATCCGGCCGGGGCCGCCTTGCCGGGGGTGGCGCGGGCGCGGTTGTCGGGGCTTCTTCTGGGGCTGGAACTGGCGGCAACGCGGTCGATCTGGCAGGGCCGCGCGGTCGTCGTGCTGGGCGCCCCTGCGCTTTGCGCGCACTACATCGACGCGCTTGAGGCCAGCGACGCGCCCGCTGTGCGGTTCGACCGGGATGAGCCCGCTCGCGCCGGGCTGGCCGTCGCCCATCAACGTATCGTAAAGGGGGCTGCATGAGCCGCAATATCGTCGCCATTCTTCGCGGGATCACCCCCGATGACGTGACCAGCGTGACCGAGGCGTTGCTGCAGGCGGGAATCACGAAGATCGAGGTGCCGCTCAATTCGCCCGACGCGCTGGTCTCGGTGGCCTTGCTGGTGCGCAGATGCGGCGAGCGCGCGCTGGTGGGGGCGGGGACGGTGCTGTCGCCGGAACAGGTCGAGCAGGTGGCCGCGACCGGCGCCCGGCTGGTCGTGTCGCCGGACATGAACCCGGCGGTGATCGGCGCGACGAAAGGGGCCGGGATGCGGTCCTATCCCGGGGTGATGACCCCGACCGAGGCCTTTGCCGCGCTGCGGGCCGGTGCCGACGGGTTGAAACTGTTTCCCGGTGCGCTGATCGGGCCGGCCGGGCTGGGCGCGATGCGCGCGGTGCTGCCGCCGCAAACCGAGGTGCTGGCCGTGGGCGGCGCGGCCCCCGAGAATTTCGCGGACTGGTTCGCCGCCGGGGCGGACGGCTTTGGCATCGGCAGCGCGCTTTACCGGCCGGGCGATGCGGCCTCTGCGGTCGCGGCGCGTGCCCGCGCCATCGTTGCGGCCTATGACGAAGGCGGCCTGCCGGGCTGAGCCCGGTTTCCGCTCAGCCGGGCTTGTTGCAATTGCGAGTCGCCCAGCGGTCGAATTCGCGTTGCGCGGTTTCCAGCATTTCGACATTCAGCGTGCGGGTGGTGATTGCCCGGTTCAGGGCGCGCACCCGTTTGTTCAGCGGCAAGCCGGGGCCATCCTCGACACCGACGCCCAGCTTGTCATAGAGCGACAGCAGCCGGTTCTGCACCGTGCGCAGCGACATGCCGCGGCGTTCGGCGATCAGCTTGTCCTGCAAGCCAAGCGCCAGATCCAGAAGCACGGCATATTCGCTGTCGTCCAGCGCGTTGCCGGGGGCGGTCGCGCGGCGCTGAAAGCGGTGGATTTCGCGGTCCACCATGATCTGCCCCTCGATCAGGACCGCGCGCAAGGCCAGCTTCAGCCGGTCGCGGCTGGCCGTCTTGAGCACATAGCCATAGGCGCTTTCTTCGGGCACGATGCGAGAGATTCCACGCAGATAGGCCTCGTCCGAGTAATTCGACCAGAACAGGATGCGCGTTTCGGGACGCTCGGCCCAGATCGTGCGGGCGGCCTCTATGCCGTTGTGATTCTCCATCTGAAGGTCCATCACGATGGCGCCGATCCGGCCCGCGCGTGCCTCGTCCGCACCTTCCTGCCCGTTGACCGCGTGCAGGGTCTCGGTCACTTCGGGCAGCGCTTCGGCCAGTGCATCCTGAAGATAACGCGCATGAAACTGATCGTCCTCGACAAGCAGCACCTTCATCGTGCGGCCTCCGGCAGGATCACGCCGACACAGGTTCCGCCATCGGCCAGGATTTCCAGTTCCGCCCCGATCAGGTCGGCGCGCGTGCGCATGTGGGCGACGCCGGAATGGCGCCCCTGATGCGGGCTCAGCCCGCAGCCGTTATCGGCGATCGTGATGCAAAGGCTTTCGCCCGCATCGCGGTCGATCCGCACCAGGATCTGCGAGGCACCGGCATGGCGCGCGGCGTTGTTGATGGCTTCCTGCGCGATCCGGAAAAGCGCCGTGCGCGTGGTCGGGTCCAGCCGGTCGGGCGCGCCATCGGTCCTGTCCTCGACGTCGATCTCGACGGGGTCGGGTCCGACGGCCCGTTCCAGATGCACCCGCACCGCATGCGCGAAGCCGAACAGCTCCAGCAAGGTGGGCATCGCGGTGTCGATGATCCGGCGCAGATCGTCGATGCAATCGGAAATGCGCCGCGACAGTGTCGCGCGGTCGGGCAGGGGGGCGTCACCCGAAACCGTGCGCAGCAGCCGGGTCAGGTCGGCCAGCGTCTGGTCGTGCAGATCCATGCCGATGCGCTGCCGCTCGCTCTCCAGCGCCTGGGTCAGTTCCAGCGCCCCCTGGCGCAGCCCTTCTTCGCGGGCCTGTGCCTCGGCGCGGATCTTGACGGCCTGCTGGGCCTTTTCCGAGGCATGAAGCGCGTGGAAATACGGGGCCAGGACATTGGCCAGGGTCTGCGCCTCTGCCACCGTGGCGTCGTCGTAGAGATCCTCGATCCGGTGCGAGATGTTCAGCGTTCCGATCGCCTGTCCCATGACCTTCATCGGCACGCTCACGCGAGAGCGCAGCTGGTGGTTGATGATCGGCTCGCAACAGGCACCGGGAAAGATATAGCGCGGATCCTCCATCGCGTTGCCGGCAAGCATCATGTCGACCTTGCCGGTCAACAGGTCGCGAATCGGCGCATTCTGCACCCGCGTGCGCTTGCGCGACCAGCGGGTCTGGATCCCGACCTCATAGCTGACCACCCAGCCGGGCGAATCGTGCAGGCAGATATCGGCGTGGGTGAAGGCGATGATTTCGGCGATTTCGGTGGCGACGGCGGCCAGCGCGGCGCGCGGCTCGACCTCGCCGGCCAGGTGGCCCGAGATCCGCAGATAGGGCAGATACCCGCGCGGGGCGATCATCGCCTGGTCTTTCAATTCGGCCTCCCGAAGCGTGATTTGCGTGTCGGCGCAAGGATGCCCGCAGTCGAGCCGAATGAAAACGCCTATTCCCGCAGCAAAATTGCGGGAACCCGCAGCAAATATGCGGTTGCCGCACTTTACGCCCGCGCGTTACCGGCCCAGCATCGACCTCGTGCCCGAGAGGACGGGCGATGACGAGATATCCATGCGCTGACCAATCCGCGCGAAGGGAGGAAGAATGACCATTTCCAGACTGCTGCTCGGCGCAGCGGCCATTGCCGTGAGTGCCGGCGTGGCTTCCGCCGAATCCCATCTCAGCGAGACCAGCGACATGCGCATCGCGCTGTCGAACAACTATGCCGGCAATTCCTGGCGCCAGGCGATGCTGCAAAGCTGGGAAGAGGTGGCCGGCAAGGCCGTCGAGAACGGCGTCGTTGCCGCTGCCGATGCCTATACCACCTCCGAGAACCAGGCGACCGAGCAGGCCGCGCAAATCCAGAACCTGATTCTTCAGGGCTATGATGCCATCGTTCTGAACGCGGCATCGCCCACGGCGCTGAACGGCGCGGTGCGCGCAGCCTGCGATGCCGGTGTCGTCGTGGTCAGTTTCGACGGGGTCGTCACCGAGCCATGCGCATGGCGGATCGCCGTCGATTTCCAGCAGATGGGGCGTGAACAGGTGGAATACCTGGCGACGCGGCTGCCCGATGGCGGGAATCTGCTTGAAATCCGGGGCCTTGCAGGCGTTTTCGTCGATGACGAGATCCATGCCGGCATCCAGGCCGGTGTCGAGGCGAATCCGCAATTCGAGATCGTCGGCTCGGTGCATGGCGACTGGGCCCAGGACGTGGCGCAGAAGGCCGTGGCCGGGATCCTGCCCTCGCTGCCCGAGATCGACGGTGTGGTGACCCAGGGTGGCGACGGTTACGGCGCGGCGCAAGCCTTCGAGGCGGCCGGGCGCGACATGCCGATCATCGTGCTGGGCAACCGCCAGGACGAGATGAAATGGTGGGCCGAGATGCGCGACGAAAGCGGCTATGAGACGCTGTCGCTGTCGATCGCGCCGGGCGTTGCCACGCTGGCCTTCTGGGTGTCGCAGCAGATCCTTGCCGGGGCCGAAGTGCCGAAGGACCTGACCGTGCCCTTCCTGAAGGTGACGCAGGACACGCTGGACGAGACCCTGGCGGCCACGCCGGAAGGATCGGTCGCCAATGTGCTCTACTCGCAAGAGGACGCGCAGAAGGTGATCGCCGACGCCAAGGAAGCGATGTAATCGCAAATGCAGCAGAGCGCGTTTGAACAAGACGCGCCGATCGTCGCCCTGACCGATGTCGCCAAGCATTTCGGCGCGGTCAGGGCGCTCGACGGTGTCGACCTTGAAATCCGGCCGGGTGAATGCCTTGGCCTCGTGGGACATAACGGCGCGGGAAAGTCCACGCTGGTCAACGTGGTCAACGGGGGCGTGGCCCCGACGGCGGGGGCGGTGGCCTTTCCGGCCTCGGGGGCGGCGGCGGCCCTGTCGGCCGGGGTGCGCTCTGTGTTCCAGGAACTTTCGCTTTGCCCGAACCTGACGGTGGCCGAGAACCTTCGCATCTCGCACGCCGCGCTCAAGGGGCCGGGCTGGCGCCGCGCCGCGCGCGCCGAGATCGGCCAGAGCCTGGATGCCGTCTTTCCCGGCCATGGCATCGAGGCCGATGCCACGGTCGACATACTCAGCATCGCCGAGCGGCAGATGGTCGAGATCGCGATCGGCTTTGCCGACCGGGGCGCCGAGGCCCGGCTGGTCATTCTCGACGAGCCGACATCGTCGCTCGATGCCGGGATCGCCGAGCAGCTGATGGCGCATATCCGGCGGTTCTGCGAAGGGGGCGGCGCGGTGATCTTCATTTCCCACATGCTGGGCGAGATCTTTGCCGTGGCCTCGCGGATCCTGGTGATGAAGGACGGCAAGGTGGTTGCCGACCGCGCCGCGCCCGATTTCACCCGGCAGGGGCTGGTCGATGCGATGGGCCATGTCGCGGGTGACGCGACGCATGAGCGCGGCGATCAGACCCGCAGCCTCGGCGAAGAGGTGGTTCATACGCCGCAGGGCCTTTCGGCCCGCCGGGGCGAGGTTGTCGGGCTTTCCGGGCTCGCCGGCCATGGCCAGGCCAGGGCGCTGGCGCAGCTCTATCTCGGGACGACATCGTCATGGCGGGCGACGGGTCGGCCTCAGATGGTCTTCGTCGCCGGTGACCGGACCCGCGACGGTATCCTGCCGCTGTGGTCGATTCTGCGCAATGCCTCGATCTCGATCCTGTCGGAGACGGCGAAATGGGGGCTGGTGGATCGCGAGGTGGAAACGCGCAATGCCGAGAAATGGAAACGCCGCATCGGCATCCGGACCGACGACATGAACAATCCCGTACTGTCGCTGTCGGGCGGCAACCAGCAGAAAGTGCTGTTCGCCCGGGCGCTGGCATCAAGCGCGCCGGTGGTGGTGATGGACGATCCGATGCGCGGTGTCGATGTGGGGACCAAGCAGGATGTCTATGCCATGATCCGGGCCGAGGCGGCCAGCGGCCGCACCTTCCTGTGGTATTCCACCGAGACCGAGGAGGTGTGCCAATGCGACCGCGTCTTCGTTTTCCGAAACGGCCGGATCTCGGCCGAGCTGACCGGCGCGGAGCTGACCGAGGAGCGTATCCTCGAAGCGTCATTCGAAATGCAGGAGGCCTGAGCCATGGGGCAGTTTCTTTCGCGCCATCGAATCCTGTTGCCGGTCTTCTCTCTGGCGGTGTTGCTGGCCGCGACCTTCTACATGCAGCCCCGCGCCATGAGCTATTTCGGCATCAACCTGCTGTTCAACCTCGCGGTTCCCATCGCGCTGGCCACGGTGGCGCAGATGATGATCATGATGGTCAATGACATCGATCTGTCGCTGGGCACATTCGTCAGCCTGGTGGCCTGCGTGACGGCCACCTTCCTGAACGATTCGCCATTGCTGGGCGTGCTGATCCTGGCGGCGCTGATCCTGACCTATGCGGGCATGGGCGCGGTGATCCATGCGCTGGATCTGCCGGCCATCGTGGTGACGCTGGGTATGTCTTTCGTCTGGGGCGGGCTGGCGCTGTTCGTCCTGCCCTCGCCGGGGGGCACGAGCCCCGGCTGGCTGCGCGCGCTGATGACGGTGAAGCCGCCGCTGATGCCGATGGCGGTGGTCGCCTCGATCCTGATCGCGCTTGTGACGCATTTCCTCATCATCCGCTCGGGCATCGGAACGGTTCTGCGCGGGGTCGGCGGCAATGCCCGCTCGGTCGCCCGCGCCGGCTGGTCGGTGGTGCGGCTCAAGGCGCTGGCTTATGGGCTGTCGGGCCTGTTCGGGGTGTTGTCGGGCATGGCGCTGGTGGGGCTGACCACCTCGGCCGATGCCAATATCGCGCTGCGCTATACGCTGCTGTCGATCGCAGGCGTGATCCTAGGCGGCGGAGAGTTCATCGGCGGCAAGGTCAGCCCGGTCGGCGCGGTGATCGGTGCGCTGACGCTGGCGCTGGCCGCCTCGTTCCTGAGCTTCATGCGGCTGTCGCCGGATTGGCAGATCGGCGCGCAGGGGGCGATCCTGATCCTGGTCCTGACCGCGCGGCTGATATTCGCACGCCGCGAAAACGCAACCGGGTGAGGGGGCCGGACATGGAAAAAATCATCTCGCGCCCCTGGAGCTGGTCCTGGCTGGCCGCCGCGCTGACCTTCGCGATCACGTCCGCGCTGACCGATGGCAGCGGCGCCGGCGCCCTGGCCTATGCCGCGCTCAGCTTCGGGGCATTCGCGGCGATTGTCGGGCTGGGCCAGATGATCGTGATCACGCTGGGCCCCGGAAATGTGGACCTGTCGATCCCGGCGGTGATGACATTGTCGGGCACGCTGGCGCTGAAGGCGATGGGCAGCGAGCCGGGCACGGCGATGCTGGGGCTCGGCGTGGCGGTCCTTGTCGGGCTGGGCACGGGGGCGGCAAATTTCGCGCTGATCTACGCGCTGCGCCTGCCGCCGATCGTGGCGACCCTCGCCGCGTCGCTGGTTTACCAGTCGATCGCGATCTGGTCGAACCGGGGCCTGCGCATCAAACCGCCTGCCGGGCTGGCCGATTTCGCCACCGGCCGCGTCCTGGGCGTGCCGAACGTGGCGCTTGTCGGGCTGGCCCTGGCGATTGTCGTCTGGATCGCGCTGGAACGCTCGGTCTGGGGCCGCTGGCTTCTGGCCTCGGGGCAGAATCTGCGCGCCGCGCGGCTGGCCGGTGTCCCGGTCGAGACGGTGCGCGCCAGCGCCTATGTCACGGTCACGGTCCTTGCCTCGGTCGCCGGCTATCTGCTGGCCAGCTTTTCCGGCGGCGCGGCACTGAACATGGGGCAGGATTACCTTCTGATGTCGATTGCCGTGGTCGTGATCGGCGGCACCTCGATCGCCGGAGGACTGTCGAACGTGCCCGGGGTATGGGGCGCCGCGCTGTTCATGTTCCTGGTGGTCTCGATGCTCAACTCCTACGGCGCCGGGGCCGGGGTGCGCATGGTTCTGACCGGTCTCATCATCATCGGCATCGTGATTGCCGCCAGCACGAAAAGGGCCAGAAAATGATCAAGACCCCGCCCCATCTGGAGATTCACGACGACCGCTTTGCCCGGCTTGTCCACCCGATGTCGCAGCTGGAACAGATCGCCACCGGCTTTACCTGGACCGAGGGGCCGGTATGGTTCGGCGACCGCGACTGCCTGCTGTTTTCCGACATCCCCTCGCAGCGCATCCTGCGATGGTCCCAGGGCGATGGTGTCAGCGTTTTCCGCGCAGGCTCGGGGTTCAACAATGGCAATACACGGGACCGTCAAGGCCGGCTGATCGGCTGCCGGCATGGCGCGCGCGATGTCGTCCGCACCGAGATCGACGGCACGTTGACGGTGCTGGCTGCCGAACATGATGGCCGCCGCCTGAATTCCCCCAACGACGTGGTGGTCAGTTCCGACGGCGCGATCTGGTTCACCGATCCGACCTATGGAATCTTGTCGAATTTCGAGGGGGTTCGCGCCCGTCCGGAACAGGCGGCGCGGCACGTCTTTCGCATTGATCCGCAAAGCGGCGCGGTCGTGCCGGTGATCGGCGATTTCGTCCAGCCGAACGGGCTGTGCTTTTCACCCGACGAGCGGCGGCTCTATGTCGCCGAAAGCGGCTCCAGCCACGACGATTCCGTGCCCGCGATCATCCGGCAATTCGACGTGGACGGCGCGGGCGTGACCGATGTCGGCGTTTTCGCCGAGATCGACAACGGCCTGCCGGACGGCATGCGCACCGACATGCAGGGCAACCTGTGGTCTTCGGCCGGCGACGGGGTGCATTGCTTCGACGCGCATGGAACCCTGCTGGGCAAGATCCTCGTGCCCGAGACGGTGGCGAATCTCTGTTTCGGCGGGGCGGACGGGCAGCGGATGTTCATCACCGCGACAAGCTCGGTCTATCGTGTCTTCGTCGATGTGAAAGGGGCCGAGCCCTGGACCCGCGGACGGGGCGCGGCGTAAGGACCGGCCAGCGCCGGCGCGGCCCCTGCATTCGTCATCCGGGGCGGGCGGACGGCACCGCCGGCCCCGGATCAGTTCCTGTCAGCCGCGATTCATGCGGTTTTCGATCAGATCGTCCACCACGCCGGGATCGGCCAGGGTCGAGGTGTCGCCAAGCGCGCCGTAATCGTTCTCGGCGATCTTGCGCAGGATGCGGCGCATGATCTTGCCCGAGCGCGTCTTGGGCAGGCCCGGCGCCCACTGGATCAGGTCGGGTTTGGCAATCGGGCCGATTTCGGTGCGCACCCATTGCTCCAGCTCCTTGCGCAGCTCGTCGGAGGGGGAGACGTTGTTCATCAGGGTGACATAGGCATAGATCCCCTGGCCCTTGAGGTCGTGGGGATAGCCCACGACCGCGGCCTCGGCCACCTTGGCATGTGCGACCAGGGCGCTCTCGACCTCGGCGGTGCCCATGCGGTGCCCCGAGACGTTGATCACGTCATCCACCCGGCCGGTGATCCAGTAATACCCGTCGGCATCGCGCCGGCAGCCGTCGCCGGAGAAGTAATAGCCCTTGTAATCCGAGAAATAGGTCTTCTCGAACCGCGCGTGATCGCCCCAGACGGTGCGCATCTGGCCGGGCCAGCTGTCCTTGATGCACAGTACGCCCTCGGTCTGCGTCTCGGTCTGCTCGTGGCCGGTCTGCGGGTCCAGAACCACCGGCTGGACGCCGAAGAACGGCCTTGTGGCCGAGCCGGGCTTGGTGGCGATGGCGCCGGGAAGCGGGGTCAGCATATGGCCGCCGGTCTCGGTCTGCCACCAGGTGTCCACGATCGGGCATTCGCCCTTTCCGACATGCTCATTATACCAGTTCCAGGCTTCCGGGTTGATCGGCTCGCCCACCGTGCCCAGCACCCTGAGGCTGGAAAGGTCGTGTTTCGCGACCCATTCGGGGCCCTGGCCCATCAGCGCGCGGATCGCGGTCGGGGCGGTGTAGAACTGGTTGACCTTGTGCTTTTCGCAGACCGCCCAGAAGCGTCCGGCATCGGGATAGGTCGGCACGCCCTCGAACATCAGCGTCGTGGCGCCATTGGCCAGCGGGCCATAGACGATATAGCTGTGGCCGGTCACCCAGCCGACATCGGCGGTGCACCAGAACACGTCCCCGTCGTGATAGTCGAAGGTCAGCTCATGCGTCATCGCGGTAAAGAGAAGATAGCCGCCCGAGGAATGGACGACGCCCTTTGGCCGGCCGGTGGAGCCGGAGGTATAAAGGATGAACAGCGGGTCTTCGGCCCCCATCGGCCGGGCCGGGCATTCGGGGGCGACGGTTTCCATCATCGCCAGAACGTCCACGTCGCGGTCGTCGATCCATGTGGTCTGTTCGCCGGTATGTTTGATGACCAGGCAGCGTACCTTGTCCGAGCAGTGCAGCAATGCCGCGTCGGTGTTTGACTTCAGCGGCGTGGAGCGTCCGCCGCGCGGGGCGCCGTCGGCGGTGATCACCAGCTTGGCGTCGCAATCGTTGATCCGGTTGGCCAGCGCGTCGGGCGAGAACCCGGCGAACACCACCGAATGGATCGCGCCGATCCGCGCGCAGGCCAGCATCGCATAGGCCGCCTCGGGGATCATCGGCAGGTAGATCACCACCCGGTCGCCGCGCATCACGCCCTGGCTGAGCAGCACGTTCGCCATGCGGCAGACATTCTCATGCAACTGGCGATAGGTGATGTGCCGCGCGGGATCCTTCGGATCGTCCGGTTCCCAGATGATCGCGGTCTGGTCGCCGCGCGTTTCCAGATGCCGGTCGATGCAGTTGGCCGCCACGTTCAGCACGCCGTCCTCGAACCACTTGATCGACACGTTGCCCAGGTCGAAATTCACGTCCCGGACCTTGGAATAGGGCTCGATCCAGTCCAGCCGCTTGCCTTGCTCGCGCCAGAACGCCTCGGGGTTGGCGACCGAGTCGGCATACATCTTTTCGTATTTCGCGGCGTCCACATGGGCCTTTGCGGCGAAATCGGGAGTCGGCGGATAGGTCTTGTCAGTCATGGGTCCCTTCCATCATCTTGAAGCCTCTCGTCGCGCCCCTGGCGGACGGGCACTTGCCGGTGTGACGCGTCGGTCAGATGGCCAGATATTCGGCCCGCAGGCTTTCGTTTTCAAGCACTTCGGCCGCGGTCCCGTCGAACACGATCTGGCCGGAATCCAGGATCACGGCCCGGTCGGCCAGTTGCAGCGCACGCTGCACGTTCTGTTCCACGATCACGGTGGTAATGCCCTGTTCCTTGATAAGCGTCAGGGTCTTTTCGATCTCGTCCACGATGACCGGGGCCAGCCCCTCATAGGGTTCGTCCAGCAACAGGACCTTGATGTCGCGCGCCAGTGCGCGGGCGATCGCCAGCATCTGCTGTTCGCCGCCCGACAGGGTCACGCCTTCCTGCCAGCGCCGTTCGCCAAGCCGCGGGAACAGTTCGAACAGGCGTTCGACGGACCAGCCCACCGGGGGCATGATCTGCGCCAGCTTGAGATTCTCCTCGACGGTCAGCCCGGCGATGATGCGCCGATCCTCGGGCACAAGGCCGATACCGGCCTGCGCGGCCTGGTGCGCCTGCATGCCGTGCAGCGGCTGGTGGTCGAGCCAGATCTCCCCATGCGTGAGCTGCGGGTTGGCCAGACGGGCGATGGTGCGCAGGGTCGAAGTCTTGCCGGCCCCGTTGCGCCCCAGCAGCGCCATGATCTCGCCCTCGTGCACGTTGAAATTGACGCCCTGCACGATATAGCTTTCGCCGTAATAGGCGTGAACATCCCAGACCGACAGGAAGGCCGGGGCGGTGGCTGCCTGGTTGGCGTGTTTCGAAAAGTCGGGTTTGACGTTCATTTCGAAGCCTCCTTATGCGCTTTCGCCCAGATAGGCTTCCCGAACCTTGGGATGGCCCTTGATGTTTTCCGGCGTATCCTCGACCAGCGGGCTGCCCTGAGCCAGAACCGTGATCCGGTCGGCCAGGCTGAACACGACATGCATGTCATGTTCGATGATCGCCATGGTGATGTCGCGCTTGCCCTTGATCTGCTTGAGAAGCTCGATGGTGTTGTTGGTGTCGGCGCGGGACATGCCCGCCGTCGGCTCGTCCAGCAGCAGCAGCCTGGGTTGCTGCACCAGGCACATCGCCATTTCCAGCCGGCGCTTGTCGCCGCGCGACATCGAGGCGGCGTGCATGTCCCGCTTGTCGGCCATGTTCATGTCTTCGAGCATCTGCATCGCCTCGTCGAGCATGTCCCTCTCCTGTCCGACGGTCTCGAAGGCGTGCATGCTGAAGGCACCATCGCGCCGCGCGAAACATGGGATCAGCACGTTTTCCAGCACCGTGAGGTCACCGAAGATTTCCGGTGTCTGGAACACGCGGCTGATCCCCATCTGGTTGATCTCGTGCGGTTTTCGGCCCAGAACCGACTGGCCGTTGAACATGACCGACCCGGTGTCGGGGATCAGCTTGCCCACCAGGCAGTTCAGCAGCGTGGACTTGCCCGCCCCGTTCGGCCCGATGATCGCGTGGACGCTGTTTTCGGTCACGCTCAGGTTCACGTCTCCCAACGCCTGCAGGCCGCCGAAGCGCTTGTTCACGCCCTTGACTTCAAGGATTCCCATCGCTCCGTCTCCTCACTCGGCCACATGGGGCGTTTGGCCTGGGTGATATTCGGGATCGTCACCGCCGCCGTCGCCGCCGCTTTTGCGCTTGCCGCGCAGCAGTCCGGCAATGCGCTGGCCGCCTTCCATCAGGCCGCCCGGCAGGAAGATCACCACCAGCATGAACAACAGGCCCAGGGTCAGGTGCCAGCCGGGGCCGACGAAATGTTCCACCACCCACAGGACCACGTTCTCGACTCCGTCGGGCAGGAACCCGAACCAGTTCTGCAGCACCGAGTCGTTGATCTTCGAGAAGATGTTCTCGAAATACTTGATGAATCCGGCCCCCAGAACCGGCCCGAACAGGGTGCCCGCGCCGCCCAGGATGGTCATCAGCACCACCTCGCCCGAGGCGGTCCACTGCATCCGCTCGGCGCCGGCCAGCGGGTCCATCGCGGCCAGCAACCCGCCGGCAAGCCCGGCATACATGCCCGAGATCACGAATGCGGCCAGCGTGTAGGGGCGCGAATTCAGCCCGGTATAGTTCAGCCGCGTCTGGTTGGTCTTGACCGCGCGCAGCATCAGCCCGAAGGGCGAGCGGAAGATCCGCATCGCCAGGTAGAAGCACACCAGCATCAGGATCGCGCAAACGTAATAGCCGACGCTGAACTCGAAGCTCCAGCCGCCAAGCTTCACGGCCACGCTGTCGCGCATCGCCAGCCCGAACAGGCTGGTCAGCGGGATGCCGCCATCCGCGGTCTGGCTGATGCCCAGGATGCGCGGGTCGTCCAGGCTCAGTTGCAGGCCGGTTTCGCCATTGGTGATCGGGGTGAGCACCGAATAGGCCAGGTTGAAGCTCATCTGTGCGAAGGCCAGCGTCAGGATCGAGAAGTAGATTCCCGACCGGCGAAGCGAGATATAGCCGATCACCAGCGCGAACAGGCTCGACACGAGCACCGCCAGAACCAGCGCGGGGATCACGTTCATGCTGAGCAGCTTGAACATCCAGACCGCCGAATAGCTGCCCACCCCCAGAAAGGCCGCGTGCCCGAACGAGAGATAGCCGGTCAGGCCGAACAGGATGTTGAAGCCGATGGCGAAGATCCCGTAGATCGCGAATTTCTGCATCAGGTCGGGATAACCGGCGTTGAACTGCGCCATCGCGCTTTCGGTCGGAAACGGATTGAGCAGGATCGGCGCGGCCAGTGCCAGCGCGATCACGACCAGCAACAGGGTTGCATCCTTCTTTTCGAGGCCGAGCATTGAGTTACTCCTCCATCACGCCCTTGCGACCCATCAGGCCGCGCGGCCGGGTCAGCAGGATGACGATTGCAACCAGGTAGATGATGATCTGGTCGATTCCGGGAAGGATGTTCTTGATCTCGTTCATCGAGGAAAAGCTTTCGAGCACGCCCAGCAGGAAGCCTGCCAGAACCGCCCCGGGCAATGACCCCATGCCACCGACCACCACGACGACGAAGCTGAGAACGAGGAAATCCATTCCCATGTGATAATTGGGCGAGATGATCGGCGCATACATCGTGCCCGCGAGGCCGGCCACCGCCGCGGCAATCCCGAACATGATGGTAAAGCGGCGGTCGATATTGATGCCCAGCAGGCCCACCGTTTCGCGGTCCGCCATGCCCGCGCGCACCACCATGCCGAAGGTCGTGAATTGCAGGAAGGCGAAGACGGCGCCGATGATCGCCGCGGAAAACAGGAAATAGACCAGCCGCCAATAGGGATAGATCACCTGGTTCGGGTCCATCCCGACAAGCGCGCCGAAATCGAACGATCCGGTCAGCATCGGCGGCGCCGGGGTCGGGATCGGGTTCGCGCCGAAATAATGCTTGATGAGTTCCTGCAACACGATGGCCAGGCCGAATGTCACCAGGATCTGGTCGGCATGGGGGCGCTTGTAGAAATGCTTGATCAGGCCGCGCTCCATCGCATAGCCCAAGACCAGCATCACCGGGATCGTGAAAAGGATGGCCAGCGGCACGGACCAGTCGATGATGGTTCCGCCCACCGTTTCGCCGAGCCACGATTTCAGATAGGGCATATCCACCTTCATCGGGTTGCCCAGGAAATCGGTCCGGGTCTCGTCGATCACGGTATAGCTCAGCGTCAGCAGACGCGACACCGTGACCGCGCAGAAGGCGCCGACCATGAACAGCGCGCCATGGGCGAAATTGACCACGCCCAGGGTGCCGAAGATCAGCGTCAGGCCCAGGGCGATCAGCGCATAGGCCGATCCCTTGTCGAGGCCGTTGAGGGTTTGCAGAAGGATCGCGTCCATCGGTCCCCACACCTGTCAGATTGTTCGGAAAAAGGCTCGGCGGCCGGTGATGCCGACCGGCGAACAGCCGGTCGCGCAGCGTGGCGCAACCGGCTTCGGTTCAGGCGATCAGGCCCCGGGGTTGCAGGTGCCCAGGTCGCCGCCGGCGAAGAACTCGTTGTCCGGCGCGTACATGACCTTGTCGACCGGTGTCTTCTCGACGACTTCCAGCAGGTCGAACTGGCTTTCGGGGTTCTGCTTGCCCTGCACGACCAGCACGTCCTTGAAGCACTGGTGATCGTCGGCACGATAGAGCGTCGGACCATTGCCCAGGCCGTCGAATTCGAACCCCTCCAGGGCGGCCACGACGTCGCAGGGGTTGAACGAGTTCGCCCGCGTCACCGCATCTGCGTAAAGCAGCGTCTGCACATAGCAGGTATGCGCCGCCTGGCTGGGCGGGAAGCCGTATTTGGTGCCGAAGGACTTGACGAAGGCTTTCGACCCCTCGTCCTGCAACGACCAGTGCCAGTTGGTCGAGCCCAGGATGCCCTTGACCGCCTCGCCGGCCCCCGCGGCCATCAGGCGCGAATAAAGCGGGACCACGATTTCGAACTGCTTGCCGTTGACGGTCTTGTCCTTCAGGCCGAACTGCACCGCGTTGGTCAGCGAGTTGACCATGTTGCCGCCGTAGTGGTTGAGGATCAGAACATCCGCGCCCGAGGTCTGAACCTCCGTCATGTAGGACGAGAAATCGGTCGCAGACAGCGGGGTGCGCACGTCCTCGACCATGGTCCAGCCCTGGTCCTCCATGAACGCCTTCATCGAGGCCGCCTGGGTCCAGCCCCAGGTATAGTCCGCCGTCAGCATGTAGAACTTGCGGTCCTTGCCATAGCGGCTGGCCAGCACGGGCGCCAGAGCGGCGGCCGACTGGTAGGCGTTGAAGAAGTGACGGAAGCCGTTGGCCTTCTTGTCCTTGCCGGTCGTGTCGTTGGAGTGGGTCAGCCCGGCCATGAAGATCACCCCGGCCTCCTGGCACAGGCCCTGCACGGCGATCGCCACGCCCGAGGACGAGCCGCCGGTGATCATGATTGCGCCGTCCTTCTGGATCATCGACTGGGCCGAGGCGCGCGCGGCATCCGATTTGGTCTGCGTATCGCCGGTGACGAACTCGACCTTGTGGCCGTTGATCCCGTTGCCCTGCAACGCCTTCGACGAGAAGGTGTTGAGCATGCCGCCGTCACCGCCGCCGTTCAGGTGTTCCACGGCCAGCTGATAGGCGCGCAGCTCGTCGGCGCCCTCGTCGGCATAGGGGCCGGTCTGCGGGACGTTGAAGCCCAGGGTCACCGGGCCGTTGCCCGGATCGTTGACGAAGGCCGAGGCGGATCCGGCGCTGAAGAACGTCGGCATGGCAAGCCCGGCGCCGGCAACCGCACCGGTCCTGAGCACACCGCGACGCGTGAGATTCGATTTGGACATGTAATCCTCCCGTGATTGAACGCGTGCCAGCACCTCCTCCGCGCTGGACGCAGCCTTTTCAGGCACGTCCATTATCGGCCAAATGCAGAAAACTTCGCAACAACTGCTTTCAAAAAAACGGTTTTTTTGTAAACTACTGAACAGTATTGTCGCAAAAGCTGTAAATAAATTGTCAATTTTCCGTCGAAAGCCATGCGAATCAAGGGGGGTGCAATGCCGCGAAGCAGTCCAATGACCGGAACGCGGATCCGCGAGCGGCGCCTGATGCTGGGGGTCCGACAGGCGGAACTGGCGCGCAGCGTGGGCATATCCGCCTCTTACCTGAACCTGATCGAGCATAATCGCCGCCGGATCGGCGGCAAGCTGCTGATCGATATCGGCCGGGCACTGAATGTCGATGCGGCGACCCTGGCGGAAGGGGCGGATGCCGCCATATCGAGCGCTCTGCGCGATGCCGCGGCGCAGCATGAATCGGCCCGGGCCGACCTGTCGCGGATCGAGGAATTCGCCAGCCGGTTTCCGGGCTGGGCCAGGCTTCTGGCCGACCGCCAGCGCCGGGTGACCGAGCTGGAGCGCGTGGTCGAGATGCTGTCGGACCGGCTGACCCACGATCCGTTCCTGTCGGCGTCGCTGCACGAGGTGCTTTCGACGATCACCGCGATCCGCTCGACCGCCGGCATCCTGGCCGAAACCGAGGATCTGGATCCTGAATGGCATTCGCGGTTTCTGCGCAACCTGCGCGACGACAGCCGCCGCCTGGCCGAGGGCGCGCAGGCCCTGGTCGGGTATCTCGATGACAGCGCCGATGTCGTCGGACGCCAGAGCCTGCCGCAGGAAGAGCTTGAGGATTTCCTCGATGCGCGCGCCTACCACGTTGCCGAACTGGAAGAGGGAAGGGACGATATCGACAACCTGATCGCCGCGGCGGATATGCTGGTGACCGCCTCGGGGCGTGACCTGGCGCGGCGGTATCTTGCGCGCTATGCCCGCGACGCGGCGTGCCTGCCCATGGCGCCGCTGGTCGCGGCCGTTGCGCGACACGGCCTCGATCCGGCGGCACTGGCACAGGATTTCGGGCTGGATCCGACGCTGGTGTTTCGCCGCCTCGCCGCGTTGCCGGCCGAAAGGGGCGGTGCCGATGTGGGGCTGGTGATCTGCGACGGGTCGGGCACATTGACCTTTCGCAAGCCGGTCGCGGGCTTTGCATTGCCGCGTTTCGGGGCGGCTTGCCCGCTTTGGCCGCTCTATCAGGCATTGTCGCGGCCGATGGCGCCGATCCGCACGACGGTCGAACTGAGCGGCCGGCCGGCGCGGCGCTTTCTGGCCTATGCGATCTGCCAGCCGGTGGCTGGCAACGGGTTCGACAGCCCGCAAGTGTTCGAATCCTCGATGCTGATCCTGCCCGAGCCCGGCGAAGATTCGGCGCCGGCACAGCCGATCGGAACCGCCTGCCGGATCTGCCCGCGCCCTGCCTGCCCGGCGCGGCGCGAGGCATCCATCCTGGCCGACGGTTTTCAGGTCGGCATGCCGGCACCCGGATGAGTTGGCGCGCTTTGACAGCGCCGCCCGGTTTGGTGATAGTTACCAAACCCCATATCGGGGCGTTTGGTCGGGGGGGAGTGATGGGCAGCAATGTCCTGTTGATCGAGGATGAGCCGAATATCATCGAGGCGATCCGCTTCATCCTGGCGCGTGACGGATGGCACGTCCAGACCCATTCCGAGGGGACAAGCGCATTGGCCGCGGTGCTTCGCGCGCGTCCCGATCTGCTGATCCTCGATGTGATGCTGCCGGGGCGCTCGGGCTTTGACATCCTGCGCGACATCCGCGCCTGCGCCGAGATCGCCGCCCTGCCGGTGCTGATGCTGACCGCCAAGGGCCAGTCTCGCGACCGGGCGATGGCCGAGAGCCTGGGCGTCAGCCGCTTCATGACCAAGCCCTTCTCGAATGCCGAGATGCTGGCCGCGGTGCGCGACCTGGCCGCGCGATGAAAGCCCCGTCGCCACCCCGCCCGGTCTTCCTGGCCCGGCACGGCTATCGCAGCCGGCGGATGATGGATCTGTCGCGGCTTTTGCCCGTTGCGGGGCTGTTCCTGTTCCTGCTGCCGCTTCTGCATCAGGCCGACGGCCCCGTCAGCACCCCGGCGACGCTGATCTATCTGTTCTCGGCCTGGTTCGGCCTGATCGTCGTGGCCGCGCTTCTGGCGCGGCGGTTGGCCCGCGTGGATGATGAATCCGGCACGACGGAGGCCGGTCGCGAGGGCGGGCCGTGATCCCGTTCGACATCCTGGTCGCGGTCTGCGTCAGCTATGTGGCGCTGCTGTTCATCATCGCCTTCATGGCCGAACGGCGGGCCAGCGCGGGACGGGTCGGCTGGCTGCGCTCGCCGCTGGTCTACACGCTGTCATTGTCGGTCTATTGCACCGCGTGGACGTTCTATGGCGCTGTCGGCTATGCGGCGCGCTCGGGGCTCGAATTCCTCACGATCTATCTGGGACCGACGCTGGTGCTGGTGGGCTGGTGGTGGGCCTTGCGCAAGCTTGTGCGCATCGGAAAGACCCAGCGCATCACCTCGATCGCCGATCTGATCTCTTCGCGCTACGGCAAGTCGAATGCCCTGGGCGTGATCGTGACATTGCTGGCCGTGGTGGGCACCACGCCCTATATCGCGCTTCAGCTGCAATCGGTCACCCTGTCCTTCGCGGTTTTCGTGCGCGCCGGCACCGATGGCTGGGCCCTGCCCGATGTCAATGCCACCGCGTTGTGGGTGGCGGCGGGGCTTGCCCTGTTCACGGTGCTGTTCGGCACCCGCAACCTCGATGCGAATGAACGGCATCACGGCGTCGTCACGGCGATCGCGGTCGAGGCGGTGGTGAAGCTCGTGGCGCTTGTCGCGGTCGGCATCTTCGTGGTCTGGGGCGTTGCCGACGGACCGCGCGACATGGCGATCCGGATCTCGGAATCGCCCCTTGCCGGGACCGATTTTGCCGCCGGACGCTGGGTCGGGATGACGTTCCTGTCGGCCGCCGCGATCTTTACCCTTCCACGCATGTTCCAGGTGCTGGTCGTCGAGAACGCGGATGAACGCCATCTGGCCACCGCCTCATGGGCCTTTCCGCTTTACCTGTTCCTGATGAGCCTGTTCGTGATGCCGATCGCGGTCATCGGCCTGGCCACCCAGCCCGCCGGCGCCAACCCGGACCTGTTCGTGCTGACCGTGCCGTTGAGCCTGGGGCAGGAGGGGCTGGCCACGCTGGCCTTTCTCGGCGGGTTTTCCTCGGCCACGTCGATGGTCATCGTGGCGGCCATCGCGCTGTCCACGATGGTGTCGAACCATATCGTGATGCCCTTGTGGCTGAACTGGCAGAACACGGGCGCCTCGATGTCGGGCGATGTGCGCAAGCTGGTGCTGCGGGCGCGGCGGATCTCGATCGCCGGGGTGCTGGTCCTGGGATATGCCTATTTCCGGCTGACCGGCGGGTCCGAGGCGCTGGCCTCGATCGGGCTGATCTCCTTCACCGGGGTCGCGCAGGCGCTGCCGGCCCTGCTGGGCGGGATTTTCTGGCGCGGCGCCACCCGGCGCGGCGCCGGCGCGGGGTTGCTGATCGGGCTGGCTGTCTGGCTCTACACGCTGTTTCTGCCAAGTTTCGGGGCCGGCTCGGTGATGAGCGCGGGGTTGCTGAGCGATGGCCCCTGGGGAGTCGCCTGGCTGCGACCGCAGGCGCTGTTCGGGGTCGATGGTGTCGATCCGCTGCTGCACGCGGTCTTCTGGTCGATCGCCTTGAACAGCTTTGCCTTCATCGGGGTATCGCTCTGGGGGGTTCCCGGCCCGATGGAACGATTGCAGGGGGCGCAGTTCGTCAACGTGTTCGACCACTCGTCCGACGCCCAGGGCTGGATGCAGGGCGCGGCCGAGGCCGAGGATCTGCTGATCATGGCGCAGCGCATCCTTGGCGGGACCGAGGCGCAAGCACTGTTCCAGCGGGCCGCGGTCGCCCAGGGCAAGACCGGCTATCTGCCTGATACGACGCCGGCCTTCCTCGAACGGCTCGAACGCGAACTGGCCGGTTCGGTCGGTGCGGCGACGGCACATGCGATGGTCGGCCAGATTGTCGGCCGCTCGTCGATCTCGGTCGAGGATCTGATGGCGATGGCCGACGAGACCGCGCAGATGATGGAATATTCGAGCCAGCTGGAGGCGAAATCCGCCGAGCTGGAGCGCACCGCGCGCCAACTGCGCGAGGCGAACGAGAAGTTGACCGAGCTTTCGGTGCAGAAGGATGCCTTCCTGAGCCAGATCAGCCATGAGCTGCGCACACCGATGACCTCGATCCGCGCCTTTTCCGAGATCCTGATGGGGGGCGAGGACCTGCGCATCGAGGACCGGCGCTGGTATTCGTCGATCATCCATGACGAGGGGATCCGCCTGACCCGGCTGCTGGACGATCTTCTCGACCTGTCGGTGCTTGAAAACGGCCAGGTCAGCCTGAACCTGCAACCGGCAAATCTGCGCGACCTGATCGACCGCGCAGTGGCCGCGACCACAGAGCCGAAGGGCGATGGCGCGATCACGATCCACCGCGACCGCGCCGCCGAGAACATCGAACTGGTCACCGACACCGATCGGCTCTGCCAGGTCTTCATCAACCTGATCGTCAACGCGCGCAAATATTGCACTGCCGACGCGCCCGAACTGCGGATCGATGCGCGCCGCCAGGGCGATGGCGTGCTGCTCGATTTCGTCGACAACGGGTCGGGCATCCCGAAACGCAGCCAGGCGATCATCTTCGAGAAATTCGCCCGCCTGTCCGACCGGAACGCCGCTGGCGGGGCCGGGCTGGGCCTGGCGATCTGCCGCGAAATCATGGGCCGGCTGGGCGGGTCGATCGCCTATCTGCCGGGGCAGGGCGGGGCCGCGTTCCGGGTGCAGTTGCCGCTGCGCCCCCCCGAAACATCCGCGCCGGCCGGTTCGCAGGGCGAGGCGCCGGCCCAGCTTAATCACGCGTAAACCATTTGTCGCCCAACATGCCGCGCGTATCCGGACGAGGTGCGATGACGGTGACACGGGAAAACGCGGACTCGGTGCTGCGGCGCAAGGTGGCCCGCGCGGCGGCGCGGCGGCCAGCCATGTTTCCATCGCGCGCGCTGGAGTTGGCCCTGGCAGGCGCCGCGCAGGATGAGCTTGGCATGCTGCTGAACGTGAAACGTGTCGAAGAGGAAATCGAGACGCCGGAGGAGGTCACGCGCACGATCGGCGAACACGCGCTTCTTGCCCTGCTTGACGGGCCCGGTGGCACCACCGGCCTGGCCGAGATTTCCGCGCCGTTTCTGGCCGCGATCCTTGCCCAGCGCATGACCGGACGTCAGCCGGCAACCCCGTCGGCGCCGCGCCCGCCCACCCGCATCGACGCCGAGATGGCGCGCGGGTTGATCGATCGCATGCTGACCGAATTTGCCGCCGCGCTCGACGGCACGGCCGCGTCAAGCTGGGCCGGCGGGTTTCGCTATCGCGGCCACATTCCCGACATCCGGTTGCTGCGATTTGCCCTGCCCGATATCCCGATGCGCCGGTTCCGGCTCGAACTGGATGTGATCGACGGGGTGGCGGACTGCACTCTGCGGCTGCTGCTTCCGGCCCGCCCGGTCGTCGAGCGCGCCGCTGGAACCGATGCGCCATGGCAGGCCGCCATGGCGGAAAGCGTGCTTGGCGCCGATCTGCCGGTGCGGGCGGTCCTGACCCGGTTGCGATTGCCGTTGACCCGGGTCATGGCGCTGCGCTCCGATGACATGCTGCCGATTCCGGCCGCGGCGTTGGAAAGGGTCCGGCTTGAAGGGGCGGACGGGGCATTGGTGGCCCGGGGGCGCCTGGGGCGATCGGGCGGCAACCGTGCGGTGAAACTGGTCGCGGCGCCGCAGCCCGCCGAAAGGACGCCCCCCCAAGACCCCGCTTTGGCGGCCGGATCGGCGTTGTCTGCCCCCGATCCGGCCCCACCCGCGATCGATCCGCAGCAGGAGACGGGCGCGCCCGACCAGAACGACCCGCCCGCACCGGAGGCGGACCCGTCGGACATCGCGCCGCAGATAAGTATCGCGGCCGCGACTTAGGGGCGTGCGCCGGGCCGGGATCTTCGCTCGCCGTCCCGGTCCCGCTGCCCGGGCGGGCAGCCGGCGGCCAGGGCACTTGCCATGGCCCGGCCTGGGGTCAGGGCGCCGCCGGCATCCATTTGCGAACCGGCACCGCTGCGATCATGCCCAGGATCATCGCCGCCACGAACAGCCAGTGCATCCCGCCGCCATAGCCGAGCGAGGCCAGGGCCGGCCCCGGGCACAGACCCGCCAGCCCCCAGCCCGCGCCGAACAGCACCGATCCGACGATCAGGTTACGCCCGATCTTGGGCTCGGGTGGGGTCGGGAAATGGCCGCCAAGCGCGGGCTTGCGGCCGCGTGCGATCCCCCAGGCGATGGCCATCGGCAGGATCGCCCCGCCCATGACGAAGGCCAGCGTGGGATCCCAGTCGCCGAACAGGTCGAGCCAGCCCTGCACCTTGGTCGTGTCGGTCATGCCCGAGATGAAAAGCCCGGCACCGAAAAGCGCACCGGCAATGAAACCGAACAGGTTGCGCATCAGATCACCCCCAGCAGATGACGGAACAGCACGATCGTGATGCCGCCGGCCAGGATATAGAACACGGTGGCCGCGATGCCGCGCAGCGAAAGCCGGCTGATGCCGCAGACCCCGTGGCCCGATGTGCAGCCATTGGCCAGCCGCGTGCCCAGGCCGACCAACAGGCCGGCAACGACCACCACCGCCACGTTTCCGGTGATGTGGGTGTCGACCTCGCGATACAGCGGGTAGAGGATAATCGGCGCCAGGATGGTGCCCGCCAGGAAGGCCAGCCGCTCCCACCGGTGGCGCAGCTCCGAGCCATCGACCAGCCCGCCCAGAATGCCGCTGGCCCCCATGATCCGGCCATTGAACAGCAGATAGACCGCCCCGCCCAGGCCGATCAGCAGGCCGCCGGCAAATCCCCAGATCCAGTCTTGTTCAATCATCGCGCATTCGCCTCTCTCGCGCCCGGTCCGGGGCTGTTGATCCTTTTGCATGAACGAACGCGGTTCGGAGCAGGTGCCATGACCCGCGCCGCGCCGCCGTCCGATTACAGCTTGTTCACCGGCACTTTCAGATAGACGGTTCCGTTATCCTCGGCCGGTGGCATCTGGCCGGCGCGCATGTTCACCTGCAACGAGGGGACGATCAACCGGGGCATCCCCAGCGTCGCGTCGCGCTCGGTCCGCATGCGCACGAAATCGGCCTTGTCATGGCCGCCGCCGACATGGACATTCTTCGCCTTCTGTTCGCCCACCGTCGATTCCCAGGCATAGTCGTCGCGCCCCGGGGCCTTGTAGTCGTGGCCGACAAAGATCCGAGTTTCTTCGGGCAGGGCCAGGATCTTCTGCACCGAATCGTACATCGTCTCGGCCGAGCCGCCGGGGAAGTCGCAGCGCGCGGTTCCGAAATCGGGCATGAACAGCGTATCGCCGACAAAGGCCGCATCGCCGATGACATAGGTCAGGCAGGCCGGCGTGTGGCCCGGCGTGTGCAACACGTCGCCGCGCAGCTGGCCGATATGGAAACTGTCGCCCTCGGCGAACAGCTTGTCGAACTGGCTGCCGTCGCGCTGGAACTCGGTGCCCTCGTTGAACACCTTTCCGAACGTGTCCTGCACGACGCGGATCTTTTCGCCGATGCCGATCCGACCGCCCAGTTGCTGCTGGATATAGGGCGCGGCGGACAGGTGATCGGCATGGACATGGGTTTCGAGAATCCACTCAAGCTCGAACCCCTGGTCCCGGACCCAGGCGATCACGGCATCGGCCGAGGCGGTGTCGGTATGGCCCGACGGATAGTCGAAATCCAGGACGCTGTCGATGATCGCCGCCTTCCGGGACATCGGGTCGCGCACGACATAGGAAACGGTGTTGGTTGCCTCGTCGAAAAAGGCTTTTACATCGGGTGACATCTGTAGCGCTCCTCGGTTTGTCTGGAACTCATATGCGATTTATGAAATGTGTTTCAATGGTCGTTCATCACAGTGGCGTCAGGGGAATTGACGTGTATCAAGGCGACTGTTTCGCTGCACTGTAACATTCCTGCGAACATCCGAGGAGACAGGAACAGATGACGACGGTAGAAGACCGCAAGAAAGCGTTGGAAACCAGGCTTAACGAGCTTGAAGCCCGGCTGCACGGCATCGAGGATGAGCTTGAAAGCCACGCGGCGAAGGATTGGGAAGAACTGGCCGTCGAACGCGAGGAAGACGAGGTTCTTGAGGACATCGGAACGGCCGGCGTTTCCGAGATCGCGCGCATCCGCGCCGCGCTGGACCGGATCGAGGCCGGAACCTATGGCATCTGCGTGAAATGCGGCGACACGATTTCGCAAGAACGCCTCGATGTGCTGCCGGCCACGCCGTTCTGCAGCCGTTGCGCCACATGACCGGCGCCAGACCCGAACAGGAAGGAGCCAGAGCATGGCGTTCGAACAGTTGAAGGCGGGGATCTACCTGATCCTGGAAGAAATCGAGAAACGCCCCGAGGACCGGCATGTCCTGCAAGAGGAACTGCGCGAGAAGATCGCCGAGCTTCGCGGCCAGGGCCTGCCGGTGCCCGATGACATCCTGCGCCTGGAGCAGGAGCTGGAGGATGACGATTCCGACGACCTTTACAACGACATGCCCGTCTGACGGCATCTGATCCGCCTGTCGGTTCACCAATCTGTTGCGATTCGGCGCAGCAAGGATACTAATGCTGCCAAGGGCCAGGTCCGTTCCGGGGCGCCGGCCCGTCGATGGGCAGGGGCAAGACGGTCATGGGCGAACTGGTGCATATGCAAACGGGGCAGGGGGGAATCGCCCGGATCGTTCTGGACCAGCCGCCGATCAACGCGCTCGGCGGGGCCTTGCGGCATGCGCTGTCGCAGGCGCTGGACAAGGTCGTCGCCGATCCGGGCCTGAATGCGATCGTGATCGCGGCGGCCGGTCCGAACTTCTCGGCCGGTGCCGAGATACCGGAAAGCGAGGGTGGCGAAACCGCCCCCGCATTGCGCGACCTGTGCCGCCGGGTGGAGCTTTGCCCGAAACCGGTGATCGCGGCGCTGCATGGCAGCACGCTGGGCGGCGGCTGCGAACTGGCGATGGCGGCGCATTACCGGATTGCGTCCGAGCAGTGCAGCCTGGGTTTGCCCGAGGTCAATCTGGGGCGGGTGCCGGGGGCCGGCGGCACCCAGCGCCTGCCGCGTCTGGTCGGCGCCGAGGCGGCGCTGGAGATCATGCTGGCCGGCCGGCCCGTTCCGGCGGCCGAGGCCGCGCGCCTGGGGCTGGTCGATCGCGTGGCGCAGGGGGATCTGGCAGCGGCCGCGCAGGCCTATGCGACCGAGCTGATCGAGGCCGGCGCCGGCCCCCGCCCGACGCTGGCGCGGCGCAAGGCGTTTGCCGATCCGATCGCCTATCAGAAGACGGTGGCGCGGTTCCGCCAGAGGGTGGCCGACAGCCCGCTTCTGGCACCGGTCCGGATCGTGGACGCGGTTGAGGCGGCGCTGCTTCTGCCGGTCGAGGCCGCGCTGGAATTCGAGGCGGCCGCGCGCGACGACTGCATCGCCACCCCCGCGGCGAAGGCGCTGCGCCATGTCTTCCTGGCCGAGGGGCTGGCCGGGCGCAGGCCGGAATTCGCCGGGCGCAATGCGCGCCCCTTGCGGCGTGTCGCGCTTGTCGCCGATGGCGCGGTCGCTGCCGGCTGGGTCGTGATGCTGCTGGATTCAGGGCGCCGCGTGAGCCTGCATTGCGCCGATGCGCAGGGCGTGGCCGCCCAGGTCGACCGGATCTACGCCACGGCGCGCGACGGAGGGCGGATCCCGGATGCGCTGCGCAAGGATCGCCTGGCGCGGCTGAGCGTCGCCCCGCCGGAAGAGGCGCTGGCCTCGGCCGATCTCGTGATCGCGCGCGCCGACGCGGCCGCCTGGCAGGCGCGGATGCAGCCCGGCGCGGTTCTGGCGCTCGTGACCGAGCCGGGCCGCATCCCCGATCTTGCTGGTCTGCCTCATCCCGCCGAAGCGCTGGCGTTGATGGCCCCGGGACCGGCCCATTCCGGGCGGCTGGTGGAGGTTCTGACAGGCGACGCCACGGCGCCAGAGGCCGTGATGGGCGTGGTCGAACTGTTATGGGCCGCCCGGAAGGTCGCCGTGATCGGCCCGGCGGCCGAGGGGGGGATCGGGCCCGCGGTCTGGGGGGCGTGCCGCTGGGTCGCCGCCGACGTGGTGCGCCGTGGCACCGACCCGGCGACGGTCGAGGCCGCGCTGGCGGACCATGGCCTGAAACGTGCGGTGTTCGCGGGACAGACCCCGCCACAGCCGGGTTCCGGCGGGCGCGCGACCCCCGCCGGTGAGATCGTGCAGCGCGCCATGGCGGCGATGGCCAATACCGGCGCGCTGCTGGTCGAGGCCGGCGTGGCGCAACGCCCCTCCGATATCGACCTGGTCATGATCCACGGTTACGGCTTTCCCGCCTGGCGTGGCGGCCCGATGGAGGCCGCCGATCTTGCCGGGTTGTTGTCGGTGCAAAACACCCTGAAGGCATTGGCCGAAGAGGACGCATCGTTCTGGGCGCCCTCGGCGCTCTTTTCCGACCTCATCAAGAACGGGCGCAAATTTGCCGATCTGAATCGGCTTTGACGGCGCGGCGCGCGGCTTCAGGCCAGGAAGATGCCGACGATCACCATCATCAGGCCGATGACCGATACGAAAAGCGCGGCCATGTTCAGCACCACGACCTTCTGGATCGCGGCGCGCAGATCCTTGTCGGACAGGCCGGCGCGGCGGGCCCGCGCGACCTTGAGGATGCACCACACCAGCCCGACCAGCCCCGCCAGGGAAACCGCGGCCCCGGACCATATCAGCGTTTCCATCGCCCTCGTCCCCGTGCTGTCATGCCGGTCTGCGCTAGCCCAGGCAGGCGCGGCGCGCAACCCCGTTCGGGGGGCTTGCGGTGGCGTGGGACCGGCGGTATCGGAAGGCTCCGGCAACCCGATCTTTCAAGAGGCAGCGATGACCGACACCAGCACCGACACCACCTATCGCGTGACCGCCGACGAGCTGCGCCAGTTCATCGAGCGTTACGAGCGGCTTGAGGCCGAGAAGAAGGACATCGCCGATCAGCAGAAGGAAGTGATGGCCGAAGCCAAGGGCCGGGGCTATGACACCAAGGTGATGCGCAAGGTCATCGCGCTGCGCAAGCGCGACAGCGACGATATCGCCGAGGAAGAGGCGGTGCTGGAGATGTACAAGCAGGCGCTCGGGATGAGCTGAACGGCCGCTGCGGTGAGGTCGGTACCGTAACCGCCCGCCCGGTGGGACATCCCGCTCTGTTGCCCGCCCCGGCTTTCTGTGGCAAGAGATTGATGCAAACGGAACAGCCCGAAGAGCTTCGCCCCATGACAGATTTCGCAACCCGCCGCAGGATGATGGTCGACACCCAGGTGCGGCCCTCGGATGTCACGAAATTTCCCGTCATCGAGGCAATGCTCGCGGTGCCGAGAGAGGCGTTCGTGCCGGCCAGCCTGCGCGAAGCGGCCTATATCGGCGACAATCTGGATCTGGGCGGGGGCCGCGTGATGCTGGCCCCGCGGACCCTGTCCAAGATGCTGGACGGGCTGGACATCCAGGGCTCGGATCTGGTGCTGGATCTGGGCTGCGGGCTGGGCTATTCCAGCGCTGTGATCGCCCGCATGGCCGAAGCGGTGGTCGCGATCGAGGAAGACGCCGCCATGGCCGCCGAAGCGCAGGCCGCGCTGGCCGAGAATGCGGCCGACAACGTGGCGGTGATCGCGGGTCCGCTGGCCGGGGGCGCGCCGCAGCACGGGCCCTATGACGTGATCATCCTGGAAGGGGCGATCGAACGCCTGCCTGATACAATTGAGCAACAGTTGCGGGAAGGCGGACGAATCGCGGCGCTGTTCATGGAGGGGGCCTTGGGCGTTTGCCGTATCGGGTATAAGATCGACGGGACCGTGAACTGGCGGTTCGCGTTCAACGCGACAGCCCCGGTGCTTGCCGGATTCGAGGAGCCGGTCGCCTTCGCATTGTAACTGGTGGATGCGTGGATCGACAGGCAGGCAACCGCGACCGGCGCGATCGACCACCGGGTTAACGAGGCGAGGGTAGTATGGCAGTATTCTTTCGGAACGCAGCGATCGGGGTCCTGGCGCTTCTGGCAACGGGGGCCGCGCCGGCGCGCGCGGAAAACCTGGCCGATGCGCTGGCCATGGCCTATCGCAGCAGCAATCTTCTGGAGCAGAACCGCGCGTTGCTGCGCGCCACGGATGAAACGGTCGCCCAGGCCGTCGCCGCGCTGCGCCCGGTCCTGTCCTTCATTGCCAATGCGGATTACACCGATTCCAATGCGCCCCTGGCCACGTCCAACACCAGCGCCTCGGTGACGCTGAATGCCAGCCTCGACATCTATGATGGCGGCGATGGGCGCCTTGCCGTCGAAGCGGCCAAGGAAAGCGTGCTTGCCGCCCGGTCCAACCTGGTGTCGCTGGAACAGCAGGTGCTGCTGTCCACCGTGCAGGCGTTCATGAGCGTGCGAAGCGCGTTGCAGACCGTGGAACTGCGCCGCAACAACCTGCGGCTGGTCACCGAGCAGTTGCGCGCAGCGCAGGACCGGTTCGAGGTGGGAGAGGTGACGCGCACCGACGTCTCGCTGGCGCGATCGCGCCTTGCCCTGTCGCAAAGCAACCTGGTTGCCGCGCAGGGCCAGCTGAATACCGCGCGCGAAGCCTACAAGCTGGCGGTCGGGCAGTATCCGGGCGATCTGGGCAGCGTGACCGACATGCCGGACCTGCCCGACACGCTTGACGCCGCGCGCAGCATCGCAATGCGCAACCATCCCGACATCGAGGCGGCGCAGCACAATGTGACAGTGTCCGAACTGTCGCTGCTGCGGGCGCGTGCCGCGCGCCGCCCCACCTTGCAGGCCGAGGCGAATCTCAGCCGCGCCGACGGTGGTATCAACAACAGCAGCGTCGGGCTTCGACTGACCCAGACGCTTTATTCCGGCGGCGCGTTGAAATCGGCCGAACGCCAGGCCCTGGCCAACCGCGAGGCAAGCCTCGCCGCGCTGCATCGCACGGTGCGCACGATCGAACAGGGCATTGCGAATGCCTGGGGCGATCTGGCGGTCGCCCGGGCACAGCTTCAGGCCAGCGATCAGCGGATCGAGGCCGCACAGCTCGCATTCGAGGGGGTCAGGGAAGAAGCCCGCCTTGGCGCGCGCACGACGCTGGACGTTCTCGATGCCGAACAGGAATTGCTGGACGCGCGCACTGCCCGTGTCACGGCCGGGGCCAACCGCAACGTCGCCGTCTATCGGGTGCTTGCGGCGATGGGTATGCTGACGGTCGAGCATCTGGGCCTGGGCATCCCCACCTATGACGCTGCGGCCTATTACAACGCGGTGAAGAACGCGCCGATCCGGTCGGTCCAGGGGGTTCAGCTCGACCGGGTGCTCAAGAGCATCGGCAAGGAGTGAGACACACTATTTGTTGTGTGCACCGCTTGCCCGCGCTACCATGGCTTCGGGCAGTGTGAGAGGGCATAGAATGTCGGATCCGGTTTCCCGCACCGATATCGAGGACGTGTTGTCATCCATCCGCCGGCTTGTGGCGGATGAACCGGCCAGCGCCGCCCGACCGACCGCGAACGGGCATTCCGGGGCGCCGCAGCCGGGCAAACTGGTGCTGACACCCGCCTTGCGCGTGGCCGCGGCGGACGAAAACGCTGCGACGGAAACGCGCGACGTCGACCAGTTCCACGATGTGCCAGCCCCCGAAGAAGGCACCGATTCCGACAGCGTGGCGGCGGGTTTCCAACCCGATGCGCCCGGCCCTGACAGGTGGGAAGATGTCCCGCTGGAGGACCGGATCGCAGAGCTGGAGGCCGCGGTCGCCGGACGCGGCGAGGAGTGGGAGCCGGACGGCAGCGAGATCGCGCCGCATCCGGGCGGTTTCGGCCGGTCGGATCCGTCGCCGACCAGGGCGTGGAAAGCGGCCGGCGCCGATGAACGCGAAGGGAACGAGGATGACGACTCCGCGCCATCCGGGCCCGGCGCGGAGTGGCCGTCACCGGGCGATCCGGACGCCGCGGGGGACGAGACACAGCCAGAGTCGCTGTTTGACGCCCCCGACCCGGACGTGCTGGATGAAGCGATGCTGCGGGACCTTGTCAGTGACATCGTGCGCGAAGAGCTTCAGGGCGCCCTGGGCGAACGGATCACGCGCAATGTGCGCAAGCTGGTGCGGCGCGAAATCAACCGCGCCCTTGCCTGTCGCGACTTCGACTGACACCCACCGGCCTGTTTGTCCCGACAATGACCAAACGAAAAGACGCGCCCCGATGGGGCGCGTCTTTTCCTGCGCGGATCCGGAAGATCAGGCCGCTTCGGCCTGTTCCTGAACTTGCCGGCGCTCGCTTTCCTCGCGCGACAGGGCAACCGAGGTGCGCACACCCTTGGAAACGAAATCCATCAGCCCGGTCACAACCCGTTCATTGGGGTCGATCCCGGCGCAGGACAGAACTTCGCGCCCGTCGCGCGACCGCGCCCAACGCGCGATCTGCTCGGGGCCGTTGCCATATTTCTTGTCATCGGCGATCGCATCGTCCAGCGCCGCCAGGACCACCGCGGCAAACAGTTTGCGTGCGCGGTTGCCCTGTTCGTGGTTGAAGGCCGTGCCATCAACGAAATCGACCATCTCGTTGTCCTTTATTCTTGCTCTTGCATTTCGGGCGTAGCGCTGGATACGACGTTTCGGCCTCGATTCGTATTTACGTTTTGGAATGCCACCTATGCGTCAGACGCATGGCTACTCCCGCATGCCTACCCTATTTAGTCGTCTTGCCAGCGGTCTCCCGGCAAGATATAGGTGCCGCCGAAATTTCATCAACCTTCTGTCAAGGTATTGTCCATGCCCAAGATCAACGGGAACGAAATCCGCCCCGGGAACGTGCTCGAACATAATGGCGGGCTCTGGGTCGCCGTGAAGGTGGATCACGTCAAGCCCGGCAAGGGCGGTGCCTTCGCGCAGGTGGAACTGCGCAACCTGCGCAACGGCTCCAAGCTCAACGAACGGTTCCGCAGCGCCGACAAGGTGGAAAAGGTGCGCCTTGAGCAGCGCGATCAGCAATTCCTCTATGAAACCGACGGGATGCTGGTCTTCATGGACACCGAAACCTATGACCAGATCGAACTGCCCGCGGATATCCTCGGCGATCGGCGCCCCTTCCTTCAGGACGGGATGACCGTTCAGATCGAATATCACGAGAACGAAGCGCTCAGCGCCACGTTGCCGCAAAAGGTCACCTGCACCGTTTCGCAGACCGAGCCGGTGGTGAAGGGGCAGACCGCGGCCAACAGTTTCAAGCCCGCGATCCTCGATAACGGGGTGAAGGTGATGGTGCCGCCCTTCGTCGGCCCGGACGAGAAGATCGTGGTCAATACCGAAACCATGGAATACAGCGAACGCGCCTGAGCCCGTTGATCGTGCGAAGGGGCCGGGCGCGCCCGGCGGGACGCGTGAATGCGCGGAATTGGCGGTCGCGGCCCATTGAACTGAACAATCGTTCAGTTACCATGAGTCCGATGGCACGCAAACAGGGTTCACATTCGCAGGTCACCGGCCCGCTGGTTCGCGCCGCGGCCGAGCGGCTGTTCGCCCGGCATGGATATGCCGCCGTGTCGATGCGCCAGATCGCGGCCGAGGTGGGTGTGCAGGCCGGGGCGCTTTACAACTATACCCCCGACAAGCAGAGCCTTCTGTTCGGCATGATGAAGGCGCATCTCGATGAATTGCTGGCGGCATGGGCGGCGGTTCCGCGCGGCAATCGCCCGACCGAGGCGCTGGAGGCATTCACCCGGTTTCACATCTCGTTTCACCTAGATCGCCCCGACGCGGTCTTCATCGCCTATATGGAGCTTCGCAGCCTGGATCCGGCGAACTTTGCGGTGATCGAGGGGTTGCGCCGCCGCTACGAGACCGAGCTTGAGGATATCCTGCGCCGGGGCAAGGCGACCGGCGATTTTACGCTTCCCGATACGCGGCTTGCCACCATGGCGGTGATCGCGATGCTGACCGGCGTGACGACCTGGTATCGCGATGACGGCCGGTTGAGCCGCGAGCGGGTCTTGCGGATCTACTGGAACATGGTGCGCAAGGCCGTGGCGGCATGATCGTGCGAAACGCCTCTCGATCTTTGCGCGCGCGGCGGATATGGCAGGCGCAGCAAGCAGGGGGAAGCCGCCGATGTCCGAGATCCTGAGCACCGTAACCGCTTCGGCCACGCGCCGCGTGATCGGCGTTGCGATGATGGCCGGGCTGGGCGGGTTCATGATCTTCCTGGCGCTGGAGCCAGAGGGGCATGCATTTGCCCTCCGGCTGGGGCTTGTCGTTTTCGGCGTCGCGGTTCTGGTCCTGGCCGAGAAGATGCGCCGGGCCACCGCGCTGCGGCTTGAACTGACCGATGCCGTTCTGCGTGACAGCACCGGGCGCGTGCTGGCATCGGTGGACGAGATCGAGGCGGTCGACCGCGGCATGTTCGCGTTGAAACCGTCCAACGGGTTCATGCTGAAACTGACCACGGCACGCGGCGCGACCTGGATGCCGGGGCTCTATTGGCGGCTCGGACGTCGGGTCGGGGTGGGCGGCGTGACCACGCCGGGACAGACCAAGTTCATGTCCGAGATGCTGACCGCGATGATGGTCGAGCGGCGCGAAGACGACGATACAGCAGGCTGAGCCCGCTCAGAGGCTCGGATCCCACGGGATCTTGGGCACGAAGCGCGGCCGCGTCACGACGGTATTGGCGAAGCTGTCGGCGGTCAGGCCGATATTGAAGGCGGGCGAATAATCCGCCTTGCTTTCCAGGACGATGACCCTGTCACCCAGCGGTGTGACCGGGATCACGTCTTCATAGCCGGGCAGATCGGCATCGGTCAGGGCCGGGCGGCTTCCGGTGGAATAGGACCAGTCGATGGCCAGCACCCGGCCGGTGGCGCCCTGCGTGCAGTTTTCGGTGCAGCGAACGACGCTGACCCGCACCTCGCTGCCCGAGCCCGATCCCGATATGAGATAGGCGAAGATGTTGCCCAGCCCCTCGACATAGGCCGGGCCCACGGCGGCATCCTCGCGGCTGAGCATGTCGGAAACCGTGTAGGCGGCCTTCATGTTCACGTTGCGCGCCTCGTAGCCGTGGAAGAAGACCAACCCGCCGACATACCACCACACCAGAAGCGGCAGCATGATCACGGCCTCGGCCACAAGCGATGCGGTTTCGTCCTTGCAGAAACGGCGGATCAGGTGGCGGATCGGGTTTGTCATTGCTCAGGTTCCGGTTCCCGGTTCGTTGACGAAGCCCGAGGTCGCGATGATCGGGAAGCCGTCACCGACATTGGCTTCCAGGCTCAGCGCAAGGCCGGTTCCGGGGAAGAACGGATCGACCATCGAGCAGGCACGGATGATGACCATCTGGTTCTCGGTGCCGGGGTTGAAGGCCACGGCGGGCTGCACCTCGGCGTCGCGATCGACGCAGGTCGCGTTCGGGTCGGGCGTGTCCCAGGTGGCGCTGGAAATGGGCACCATTTCGATCATCAGCTGGTTGCTGCAATCGGGCAGCAGGCCGATCGTTCGCTCGCAGATCTGCGCCTTGAGCGTGTCGGAAGTGACATTGGTCCAGGTGCCAAGGCGCAGGTCGCGCACGACCAGATCGAGGGCACGATCCAGCATCATCTGGCGGATCGTGAAGATCGAAACCTCGAAGCTGGACACGAAGAGCGACACGAAGACCGGGACGAGGATCACGAAATCCAGCGTTGCGGTCCCGTCTTCGCGGCGCGACCATTCGCGCAGCCGGTCCAGAAGCCGCAGGGGATGCAACGCGATGCCGATCATTGCACCAGCCTCAGCTTGTTGATCGATGTCGCGATCGTCGCGAAGGTCTCGGCGATGTTCAGGCCGTTCGAGTCGAAATAGAAGGCCGGGGTCGTTGCGCAGCGTTTCAGGATGGTGTCCCCCTCGGGCGGGGCCTCGAAACCGATGGTATAGACGGTGATACCGGCGGCCTTTGCCGCGTCGCAGATCTGCAAGGTCTGTGCGTCTTTCTCGGCCGTGTCGAAATAGGCGACCGGATTGGACAGCCAGGACCAATCGTCATACCAGTCGGTGGTGAAGGTTTCCCAGACTTCGGGATACGTCATCTGCACCGCGATGCTGCCATCGGTGACGGTTCCGGTTGAAGTGACATATTCGCATCTGTAACCGCGCCACCAGCTGCCGCGGCAGACACGCTCGGTCGTGGTATAGCTCGTCCCCCGCCCGTAAGGCTCGGAGTACCAGTTGCCATCGCCGGTGAAGTAGTAACTGTCGGTGCTGGCCCGGTAGATCGAGTAATAGTCCTTGTTGTTGCTGTCTACATAACGCCAGATCGGCGACGGGCCCGAGCGGTATTGCGGTTTCAGATAATGCTGCGCGGTGTCCATGCCGTCGGTCATCAGAACGACCACCTTCGAGGACGTGTCGCGGGTATAGTCATAGGGCCGCCCGGTCATGTCCGGCTCGGTTCCCGTGGCACCGCCTGTCCGCTCCAGCACGGTCATGCTCTGGATCGGCGGGCGCAGAGAGGGGTCCAGCAGGGCCGTGCCCCATTTCATCCCCAGATCGATCGAGGTGTTCCCGCCGGCCCGCAGGTTGTTGATCTGGTAGTTCAGGTTGGAATGATGACCGACATAGGGGCGGATGTCGCGCCAGCTTTCGTTGCGGCAGGTCCAGCTTCCCGGCGAATAGTAAGAGGGCCACCAGGGATCGAAATGCCCCGTGCGCTTTACATCGTCGCTGACCGACAGAAGGCGGGTGGCGAAATCCTCCTGGTCGAAGGTCACGCAGGAGGAAACGAAATGCTCTTCGGAGATGTCGAACCGCGACAGGTCCGGGTCGTCGATGGCGCGCAGCAAGGGTTCGCCGGCCGAAACCTGCTCGGAATAGGGCACCAGGTTGATCGAGACCGAGCCCGGCTCGATCGAGCAATTGCCGTTGCCCAGGGCCGAATGCGGGTTGCACAGCATCGACCAGGAAAATTCCTTGGCCGCGTCCTGCATGTCCTTGAGCTTGGTATTGCCGGACGCCGATGGCTCACCCATCGAGCCGGAGACGTCGAGGATCAGCGAGATTTCCAGCTCGGAAATCCCTTCCTCGGCCGTGGCCGCGCCGCCGGCCTTGATCCGGTCGACGCCCAGCATGTTCATGAACAGCGTGTTCACATCGGCCGAGGCGGTGGCCGAGACCCGCTTGAAGGCCGCACCGGTCGTCTCCACCGTGACCGTGTCCAGATAGGCGGCAAGACCGGCCTTGGCGAAATAATCCTCGACCACCAACCTGGCGTCCTCGGTCTGGTCGAGATCGGCGGCTGCCAGAACGGCGCGGTCGAGCGTGTTCTGAAGGGTCGTGCGCTGGTTTTCCAGGCGCATCAGGTCAACCCCCATGCCGCCCGCCCAGAGCATCAGGATCAGGATGAACAGGGCGAACAGGATCATCGACCCGCGCTCATCGTGATGAAAGCGTCGGATCCGCCACCGGGCCTGGCGCATCTGTCTGTCGATCAAGCCTGTCCAGTCCATCTGCCTTGTCCCTTTCGTGCTCTGCACCCGCATCGGCCGCGACGGCCTGGCGGACTCCCAGCAGCGCAAATAGGCTTCAGTCCTGTGGTCAAATTATGGCGGATGCGGGACGAAAGCGCGGAATCCATTTCCGGTCCGGTCCCATTTCGAAATTTGCGACGCGATCGCATCGACGCCGGAAACAATCCTGCCGCCATCGCCCGCGCCTTGCGGGAAAGGCCGGGGATGCGGGGCGCGGTGGTTCGTCGTAGTCTGGCAGAACGACTCGCCGGGCAGGATGGCGGGCGAAGGGAGGGAACGATGGACGCAAACAGGGAACCGAGCTTTCGCGAATCGGTCGACATGATGTTCAGCCACGCCGCGGCAATGGGCGACCTGCCGCCGGGGCTGGAGGAAAAGATCAGGGTCTGCAACGCGACCTACACGGTGCGATTCGGGGTGCGGCTGCGCGGGCGGATTCATACCTTCACCGGCTACCGCTCGGTTCATTCCGAGCATATGGAGCCGGTCAAGGGCGGTATCCGATATGCCACCAGCGTCAACCAGGACGAGGTCGAGGCGCTGGCGGCGCTGATGACCTATAAATGCGCGCTGGTCGAGGCGCCGTTCGGCGGGGCCAAGGGCGGGTTGTGTATCGACCCGCGCGATTGGGACGAGCACGAGCTGGAACAGATCACCCGCCGCTTCGCCTATGAGCTGATCAAGCGCGACCTGATCCATCCCTCGCAGAACGTCCCGGCGCCCGACATGGGCACCGGCGAGCGCGAGATGGCCTGGATCGCCGACCAGTACAAGCGGATCCACACCACCGACATCAACGGCAATGCCTGCGTTACCGGCAAACCGACCCATGCGGGCGGCATCCAGGGCCGTGTCGAGGCGACCGGGCGCGGCGTGCAATATGCCTTGCGCGAATTCTTCCGCCACCCCGAGGACGTGGCGAAAACCGGGCTGTCGGGCAGCCTGGAGGGCAAGCGCGTGATCGTCCAGGGCCTGGGCAATGTGGGGTATCACGCCGCGCAATTCCTTTCGACCGAGGACGGCGCGAAGGTGATCGGGATCGTCGAGCGTGACGGCGGGCTGACCAACCCCGATGGGCTGGACATCGACGCGGTGCATCGCTGGATCACGGCCAATGGCGGGGTTCAGGGCTGCCCCGAGGGCACTTATCTGGGCAACGGGGCGGTCCTGCTGGAAGAGCAATGCGATATCCTGATCCCGGCCGCGATCGAGGGGGTCATCAACCTGTCGAATGTCGAACGCGTGAAGGCGCCGCTGATCATCGAGGCGGCGAACGGGCCGATCACCGCCGGCGCGGATATGGTGCTGCGCGAAAAGGGCACGGTGATCATTCCCGACATGTATGCAAATGCCGGCGGCGTCACGGTTTCCTATTTCGAATGGGTCAAGAACCTGTCGCATATCCGGTTCGGCCGGATGCAGCGCCGGCAGGAGGAAGCGCGCCACCAGCTGATCCTCGAACAGCTGGAAAACCTGTCCGAGGCGATGGGGCGGACATGGTCGCCTACGCCCGATTTCAAGCAACGCTACCTGCGCGGCGCGGATGAGCTGGAACTGGTGCGCTCGGGCCTGGATGACACGATGCGCGCGGCCTATCAGTCGATGCGCGAGGTCTGGCATTCGCGCGCCGATGTCAAGGATCTGCGCACCGCCGCCTATCTGGTGGCGATCCGCCGGGTGGCGGCCAGCTATCGCGCCAAGGGGTTGTGAGCACGCCCGGTGTGACCTGGTTGCCCGCCCTTCGGGCGGATTCCTTCTGGCGCTTCGCGCGTGCCGGGGCGCGGCCCCGGACCCCGGAGTATTTCGCCCGAGGTGAAAGCGGCATCAGCCCGATGCGGTGGCTGTGCGGTAGCTGTGCGGGCGGGTGCCGCCAGGACCGGCGACGTTGGTCTCGGCACCGGCGATCACCTCGGTATTCTGGGCCGCGACCGCGATCCACCCCTTTGCTTCGCGTTTCAGCACCGCAGCGAGGATCGTGGTCCGGCGACTGGCCGGGGTTCCGTCGGGGGCGGTCTGTCCGGTCAGGATCAGGCGTTGGTGGATGACGGCGACATCCGGACCCAGCATCCGGGTCCTGGCCTTGCCGCGGATCAGCCGGGACCGGGCGAAGAAATTGTCGAAGCCATGCCGATGCGCCTGTTCGATCGCATGGCGGTCGTGCCACCAGAGCCCCACCACGTTCACGAAATCGGCGTCCTCGGCAAACAGCCCGGCCAATGCGCTTGCATCGCGGGCCATCCAGGCCGCGACGAATGCCGCGCCGAACTCTTCCGGCGCGGCCAGCATCAGTTTCCCCGAAGCAGCTTGCCGGGATTCATGATGTTGTCGGGGTCCAGCGTCTGCTTGATCTGGCCCATCACGTCCCAGCCGGCGCCGTGTTCTGCCGGCATGTAGGCAAGCTTTCCCATGCCGATCCCGTGCTCGCCCGTCACCGTACCGCCCAGGCGCAGGGCGCGGTCGTTCATGCGCGCCGCGAGCGCCTTGGCCTCGTCCAGTTCGGCCGGGTTGTCCATGTCGATCAGGAGCGTCGCGTGGAAATTGCCGTCGCCCACATGGCCCAGGATCGGGCCGGGGATCGAGGCGCGCGCGATATCGGCGCGGGTTTCATTGATTGCCTCGGCCAGGCGCGAAATCGGCACGCAGATATCGGTGGCCATCATTTTCGCGCCGGGGCGGGTGGCGGCAATGGCCCAGGCGGCCTTGTGGCGCGCCTCCCACAGCTTGGTGCGGTCCTCGGTCCGGGTGGCCCGCTCGAACCCGGTGGCGCCGAATTCGGTCGCGATTTCGCCGAAGGTTTCGGCCTGTTCGGCAACCCCGGCCTCGGAGCCGTGGAATTCGATCATCAGATGTGGCTTGAGCGGCAGGTTGGTGCCGGAGAAGGCGTTGAAAGCGGCGGCGCAATCGGCATCGATGAATTCGATCCGCGCCATCGGCACGCCCATCTGGATGGTCTGGATCACCGCGTCGATGGCGTGTTCCATGTCGGGAAAGGCGCAGACCGCGGCCGAGATCGCCTCGGGCTGGCCCTGCAGGCGCAGCGTCAGTTCGGTGACAAGCCCCAATGTGCCTTCGGCCCCGACGAAAAGCCCGGTCAGGTCATAGCCGGCGCTGGACTTGCGCGCGCGGCTGCCGGTGCGGATGATCCGGCCATCGGCCAGGACCACTTCGAGGGCGAGGACATTGTCGCGCATCGTGCCGTAGCGCACCGCCGTGGTCCCCGAGGCGCGGGTCGCGGCCATGCCCCCCAGCGTCGCGTTGGCGCCGGGGTCGATCGGGAAGAACAGGCCGGTGCTGCGCAGTTCGGTGTTCAGCGCCTCGCGCGTGATGCCGGGCTGCACGACCACGTCGAGATCCTCGGGGTGGATTTCCAGCACCCGGCTCATCCGCGCGAAATCGACGGTGATACCGCCGCGGATGGGCAGCGCATGACCTTCCAGCGATGTGCCCGCGCCCCAGCCGATCACCGGCAGGTCGTGCTCGGCGCAGATGCGGACGATCTGCGCGACCTCTTCGGTGGTTTCCGGGTAGACGACCGCGTAAGGCGGGGGCGAGGTGAAATAGGTTTCGCTCTGGGCGTGCTGGTCGCGGTCGGCCTCGGACAGTGACAGGCGCGCGCCGAGAAGTGCGGAAAGCGCGTCGCGGGCAGAGTCGGGAAGGCTGGTCATCGGCGGGATCTCCTCATCGGCCGCAGGGATAGGCATAGCTGACATCCTCGCGGCCCGGAGGGGTCAGGCGAAGGTGGTCGATCGCCGCGCCGAAGCTGATCAGCTCGACCCGGACCGGGTCGCCGGTTCGCGGTCGAACGATCAGGGTCTGGTCGTCGAGGCGAAAGCTGGCCGGCAGGTCGGTGCCATCGCGCGGCAGCTTGAACCGGCCATATTCGAAGATTACCGGGTCGGTGCAATCGGGCATCGTGCCGACCGGGATGCGTTCGGTGCTGTCGCGCAGCGTCCAGCGGCCGATCATGAAGATCGGCGCGTTCGTGCGGAAGCTGTCGAACCCCTTGAGCTGCTGGAATTCCCGGACATAGGTATCGAAGCCTTCCAGCATCCGGATCTCGTCCAGGTAGGCATCTGCATCTTTTTGCCGCATCGCGGCAAGGCGCGCTTCGGCAAGCCGTTCCTGGTAGGTCAGGAAGACGCCGTAAAGCGCAATGAAGATCAGCCCGGCCAGGGCGAGATAGGCCGAACCGGGCCGGATCGAGAACCGCCGTCGCTTCCATGTCAGATACATCGCCGTCCCATCCTCTCTTTGCGCTGTGATCCGGCGGTGCCGCAGGGCTGCTTGCCGTTGCAATATCACCTGCAAGGGCGTAAGCGACGATCGCAGGATCCGGACGCCGCCCGGCCGGGTCCGTCGTTCGGATGTCAACCAGGGCAGAACCGGAGACAGCGCCGTGAGCGAAGCGATGCCACAATCCGAGACGACCGACAACCGGCAAGTGTCACTGATCACGATGTCGCTGATCGCGGTGGTGATCGGGGTCGTCACCGGGCTGGGGGCGATCGCGCTGCGCTATCTGATCGCGCTGATTCACAACCTTTTCTTCCTGGGCAAGCTGTCCTTCCTGTATGACGCGAACGTCGCCACGCCGGCCTCGCCCTTCGGCGCCGGGATCATTCTGGCGCCGGTGATCGGCGGGGTCATCGTGCTTTTCCTGGTGCGCCGCTTCGCGCCCGAGGCCAAGGGCCACGGCGTGCCCGAGGTGATGGATGCGATCTATTACAAGAACGGGCATATCCGGCCCGTTGTCGTGCTTGTGAAATCGCTGGCTTCGGCGCTTTCGATCGGGTCGGGCGCATCGGTGGGGCGCGAGGGGCCGATCATCCAGATCGGGTCCGGGATCGGGTCGGTCCTGGGGCAGTATTTCCACCTGCGGCGCTGGCAGGTCATCACCATGGTGGCCGCCGGGGCCGGGGCGGGCATCGCCGCCACGTTCAACACGCCGTTGGGCGCGGTGCTGTTCGCGGTCGAGCTGATGCTGCCGGAATTCAGCGCGCGGACATTGACACCCGTGGTTCTGGCCACCGGCACCGCCACCTACATGGGCCGGCTGGCCTTCGGGATGGAGCCCGCCTTTCTGGTGGCGGCCCATGACCGGTCCGAGGCGCTGGTGCCCTTGTCGGTGGACATGCTGCCGCTTTACGTCATCACCGGCGTGCTGGCCGGGTTGGCGGCGGCGTTGTTTGTGAAGGTGCTCTACCGGACCGAGGATTTCTTCGACGACGTGCCGCTCAACCCCTATCTCAAAACCATCCTGGGGATGACCACGCTCGGGCTGCTGATGTATGTCCTGCTGCAGACGACGGGCATATATCACACCGCCGGCGTCGGATATGCCACGATCCAGGGCGTTCTGACCGGCCAGATCGCCGGGCCGGCCTTCCTGCTGCTGCTCTTCGCGCTGAAACTGGCCGCGACCTCGATCAGCCTGGGCGCCGGCGCCTCGGGCGGCGTCTTTTCGCCCACCCTGTTTCTCGGCGCGACGCTCGGCGGGGCCTTCGGCGCGGTGCTGGACATCCTGTTCCCGTCGCTGGGTTTCAGTGTCATCACCTTCGCGCTGATCGGTATGGCGGCGATCGTCGGGGCCAGCACCGGGGCGGTGCTGACCTCGATCATCATGATCTTCGAGATGACCGGGGATTACACGATCATCGTGGCCGCGATCATCGCCGTCGTCGTTGCCGTCGGCGTGCGTCGCGGGCTGATGACCGACAATATCTACACGATGAAGCTGACCCGCCGCGGGCACCGCATCCCGATGGACATCCGCTCGCATCTGTTCCCGACGCGGATGGCCGGCGAGGTGATGGAACCGGTTCTGGGCCGGATCGAGATCTCCGAACTGGCCCCGGTGACGGATATCCGGCAGCGGTCCGAAGGCAAGCGCAGCTTCGCCGTGGTGACCGAGGGGCGGCATATCGTCGGCGTGGTCCCCGTGGACCCGGAGGATATCCATCGCACGCTGGGCCCGGTGATCGGCCCGGTCGGCATGGTGCGCGAACGCACCTTCCTGCAAACCGTCATGAACCGCATGGCCGACCGGAAACAGGCGGCGGTTCTGGTGCTCAAGGCCGATTCAGGCCCGAGGGCCGAGAACGTGATCGGCGTCGTGACCCGCGTCGCGATCGGCGCGGCGGTGGTTCACGATTTCCGAAGCTGACGCCGGGCGCTGTCAGATCCGCTCCACCGTTACCGTGTCGTCGGCGCGAAAGGCCAGGTGGTCGCGGATCCGCTCGGCCGTCCGGGTCGGCGCCTCATAGGACCAGGCGGCATCCTTCAGCGTCGTGCTCTTGGTCTCGATCGAGTAATAGCGCGCCTCGCCCTTGCCCGGGCAGGTGCTGCGGGTCTCGGACGGGTCGAGAAAGGCCATCGCGATATCGCCGCGCGGGAAATAGATCACCGGCGCATGCCCGGTCTCGTCGAGTTCCAGCGCCGCTGTCGTTTCCCCCAGGACGGCGCCGCCGGCCCGCACGACCCACTTGCCCTCTGCCTTCCGGATCGTGATGTTCTCGGCCATGGCCCGTCCTCCCTGAAATCGCAACCGGCGCATCCTAGCCGTGGAACCGCGACAGTTCCATGTCTTTCCTGTGCGCGGCCCCGCGTCACAGCGGCGCGGTCGCGCGTTTCAGCCAGTGCCGGGCCGCGGCGGATACGCGGGGGGCGATCTTTTCCGACACCAGCGCATGGTAGGCGTCCAGCCAGGCGCGCTCTTCGACGCCCAGCATTTCGGGGACGATCAACCGCCGGTCGATCGGCACGAAGGTCAGTGTGCGAAAGGACAGCATCGCGCGCTCGTCGGCGCCGGGCAGGGCCGGGGCGCGTTCGACCACGAGCAGGTTTTCGATGCGGATGCCGAAGGCGCCTTCGCGGTAGTATCCGGGTTCGTTCGACAGGATCATGCCGGGGCGCATCGGCACCTCGCCCAGCCGCGACAGGCGTTGCGGCCCTTCATGCACCGACAGGAAGACGCCGACACCGTGGCCGGTGCCGTGGTCGTAATCCTGCCCCGCCAGCCAGAGCGGATAGCGCGCCAGCGCGTCCAGGTCGCGCCCGGCCAGCCCGCGCGGCCAGCGTGCCCGGGAAATCGCGATCATCCCCTTGAGCACGCGGGTGAAGCACTGCTTTTCCTCGTTTCCGACATCGCCGACCGCGATGGTGCGGGTCAGGTCGGTGGTGCCGTCGGCATATTGTCCGCCGCTGTCGATCAGCAAGAGCTCGCCCTTGCGGATCTCGCGATTGGTGCAGCGCGTCACCCGGTAATGCACGATGGCGCCGTTCGGCCCCGCACCGGCGATCGTGTCGAAGCTAATGTCGCGCAGCTGGTCGGTGGCGCGACGGCTGACCTCCAGTTCGGTCACCACGTCGATCTCGGTCAGCCGGCCATGGGGCAGGGTGGCATCCAGCCAGGCCAGGAATTCGACCATCGCCGCGCCGTCGCGCAGATGCGCTTCGGTGGTGCCGGCGATCTCGGCCTCGTTCTTGCAGGCCTTGGGCAGGATGCAGGGGTCTTCGCCCCAGGCGAAGGGGACGCCGGCCTCGTTCAACTCGGCCGTCACCCAATAGGGCGCGCTGGCATTGTCCACCCGGACGGTGCCGGCCAGGCCGCGCAGCGCCGGGCCGAACGCCTCGGGCGGGCGGATGGTGACGCTGGGACCGAGATGCGCCTGCAACGCATCGTCGCATTTCGCGGCGGCCACGAACAGCGTCACGCGCGCATCGTCGTGCACAATCGCGAATGCGTGCGGCACCGGCGTGCGCGGCACGTCGGCGCCGCGTATGTTCAGCAGCCAGGCGATCGAATCGGGCAATGTCAGGACCGCGGCAGAATGCCCCTCATCCACCAGTTTTCCGGCGATCCGCATGCGCTTGCGATCGGCCGGCTCGCCGGCAAGATGGTCGGGATGCGGCGTGATCCGGCCCGCGGGCGGGGCCGGCTGGTCGTGCCAGATGCGATCGACCAGATTGGCGCTTTCGGCCAGGGTTATCTTCGACCCGTCGAGCCCTTTGACAAGCGTGTCGATCTGTTCGTAGCTGTGCAGCCAGGGATCGAAGCCGATGATGCCGCCCTCGGGCAGCACCTTGCGCAGCCAGTCGTAAAGCCGGGTCTCGGGCCATGCGACCGGGGTGAAATGGTCGAGATCCAGCTGCGCCCGGACCTGAAGCTTGTAACGCCCGTCGGTGAACACGCCGGCCCGGTCGGCCAGCACCACGCAGAACCCGGCCGAGCCGGTGAACCCGGTCAGCCAGGCCAGCCGCTCGTCGTGCGGGGCGACATACTCGCCCTGATGCGCATCGGCGCGCGGCACCAGGAAGCCGTCCAGCCCCTCGGCGGCCATCTGCCTGCGCAGCGCGGCCAGACGCTCGGGGCCTCTGGCGGGGTCTGCGGTATCGTCGAAACCCTGAAACATGCGATTCATCTCCTGCCGGCGATGCGAGCTGCGACGTCGATCGGCCCGAAAGACCCCAGACGCGCGTTTCTGCCGTCGCCTCAGCTTGCCTTTCTGATCCCGACAAAGCGCGCTCGCGCGCGCGGGTCATGGTCGAACAGGGCGGCCAGCTGTTCGGTCATCGCGCCGGCCAGTTGCTCGACATCCGTGATCGTCACCGCGTGCTGGTAATAGCGCGTCACGTCATGGCCGATCCCGATGGCAATCAACTCGACCGCGCGGCGGCGCTCGACCATCACGATCACGTCGCGCAAATGTTTTTCCAGGAAATTCGCAGGATTCACCGAAAGGGTGGAATCGTCCACCGGCGCCCCGTCCGAGATCACCATCAGGATCTTGCGCGCCTCTGGCCGGCCGGCCATGCGGCGATGCGCCCATTCCAGGGCCTCGCCGTCGATGTTTTCCTTCAACAGCCCCTCTTTCATCATCAGGCCGAGATTCTGCCGCGCCCGGCGCCAGGGGGCATCGGCATTCTTGTAGATGATGTGGCGCAGGTCGTTCAGCCGGCCGGGTTGTTGCGGGCGGCCCTCGGCCAGCCAGCGTTCGCGGCTTTGCCCGCCCTTCCAGGCGCGGGTGGTGAAGCCCAGGATCTCGACCTTCACGTCGCAGCGTTCCAGCGTGCGCGCCAGCACGTCGGCGCAGATCGCCGCGATCGAGATCGGCCGCCCGCGCATCGAGCCGGAATTGTCCAGCAGCAGCGTCACCACGGTATCGCGAAACTCGGTATCCTTCTCGACCTTGAAGCTGAGCGGCGTGGTCGGGTTGGCCACGACGCGGGCCAGCCGTCCGGCATCGAGGATTCCTTCCTCGCGGTCGAACTCCCAGCTGCGGTTTTGTTGTGCCTGAAGCCGGCGTTGCAGCTTGTTGGCCAGCCGTCCGACAGCCCCCTTGAGCGGGTCGAGCTGCTGGTCGAGATAGGCGCGCAGGCGTTCCAGCTCGACCGGTTCGGCCAGATCTTCGGCGCGTATTTCTTCGTCGAAATCAGTTGCATAAACGGCATAGTTCGGGTCGGCATCGGAATGCGGCGCGGGCGCGGGCGGCTCCATCGGCGCTTCGCCCTCGGGCAGTTCGGCCTCGTCGGCCATCTCGGACTCGGCCGAGTCGTCGGCGCTGACCTGCGCCTGGGCGGCATCCTGGCTGTCTTCCTGGCTCTGCTCGGGGCTGGCCTCGGTATCCTCCTCGCCCTGATCGTCGTCATCGCCGGTGGAGTCGGGCTGGTCCTCCTGCGCGTCGCTCTCGGCGTTTTCCTCGGTATCGTCCTCGGTCTGGTCGGGGTCATCGCCCAGCTGGTCGCCATAGCCCAGATCGGAGATCACCTTGCGGGCGAAACGGGCGAAAGCGGCCTGGTCGCCCAGCGTGTCCTCGAGGTTCTCCAGCGTCTCGCCGGCCTGTTCCTCGATGAAACCGCGCCAAAGCTCCATCACGTTCTGCGCGCCGGGCGGCAGCGTGCGCCCGGTGGCCAGGTGGCGGATCAGATAGCCCGCGGCCGTGGCCAGCGGCGCGTCGGCGGGGTTGGTGATGCCCTCGTATCCCTTGCGGCTGGCCTCGGCCCCGATCATCGCGTCGATATTGCCGGCGGTGCCGGGCATGACGCGCGCGCCGACCGCCTCGCAGCGGGCGGTTTCCATCGCCTCGTAAAGATCGCGCGCCATTTCGCCCTGTGGCGCATAGCGGTTGTGCATCGCCTCGTCGTGATAGCGATGGCGCAGCGCATAGGCGTCGGCGGTGCCGCGCGCCAGCATCACCTCGTCGCGGGTCATCCGGCGGCTGATCTGCGGCAGGCGCACCGAATCGTTGGTGAAACCCGGCGGATCGACCGAATAGCTGACGCCCAGGTCATGGTCGTCGGCCATCACCCTGGTCGCCTCGGCCAGCGCCTTCTTGAATGGATCGGCGGGGTTGTCGGTAGGCTTGTCCATGGCGACTTTATCCGTTCATTGCGCCGACGCTGCAAGGGCGGAATCGGCCCGCCCAACCGGCCGGGCGCCTGTCACGAATCGGTGATTCCGATCGCAAGCTCGAAGGCTTCCCAGCTTTCATCCATGGGCCAGGCCGCCGACAGAATCGGAACCCCGATATGGCCATAGCGGATCGAAAGCTCCCTTTCGGCGCGGTCTTCCCCGACATCGGTCAATGCCATGAGATAGAGCATGCTTGCCAGGCCCGTCCTGTCCGATCCGCTGCGGCAATGGATCAACAGCGGTTTGGGCGCGTTTTTCATAACCTCAATCAACTGCTCGGCCCGTTCCGGGGGAAAATACCGTTCGGCCGACATCGCGAAATCGATATGGACAAGTCCGAGGTCGCGCGATGCGGCGCGTTCTTCCTCGTACCACGGAGCGCCAGGGGCAGCGCCGCGCAGATTGATGACCGACCGCCCGCCATATTCTGCGGCAAAGGTTTCGATCATCGCGCCGGAAGGCTGGGCCGAGCGAAAGAGCTCGCCCGCGCGGACCTCATGGAAATTGCCGGTGAGCTGGATCGCCGCAAGATAGACCAGGAGAGACGCGAACGCCCCGCCCATGATCCAGAACGACCGGAGGATGAGACGGCGTACTGCCATCATCCCAGGCTCATGCTCGCCGCGCTTTCGGGCAGTTCGGCGTCGAAACAGCGCTGATAGAACTCGGCCACCGTCTGGCGCTCCAGCTCGTCGCACTTGTTCAGGAAGGTCAGCCGGAACGCATAGCCCACATCGCGGAAGATCGAGGCGTTCTGCGCCCAGTTGATGACCGTCCGCGGGCTCATCACCGTAGACAGGTCGCCGTTCATGAAGGCGGTGCGCGACAGGTCGGCCACGGTCACCATCTGGCTGACCGTCTTGCGGCCCTTCTCGGTGTTGTAGGCAGGGTTCTTAGACAACACGATCGCCGCCTCGGCGTCGTGCGAAAGATAGTTCAGCGTGGCCACCATGCTCCAGCGGTCCATCTGGCCCTGGTTGATCTGCTGGGTGCCATGATAAAGCCCGGTCGTGTCGCCCAGGCCAACGGTGTTCGAGGTGGCGAAGATCCGGAAATACTTGTGCGGGGTGATGACCTCGTTCTGGTCGAGAAGGGTCAGCTTGCCGTCCACCTCCAGCACGCGCTGAATCACGAACATCACGTCGGCGCGGCCGGCATCGTATTCGTCGAAGACGATCGCGGTGGGGTTGCGCAGCGCCCAGGGCAGGATGCCTTCCTGGAACTCGGTGACCTGCACCCCGTCGCGCAGCTTGATCGCGTCCTTGCCGATCAGGTCGATCCGGCTGATATGGCTGTCGAGGTTGACCCGCACCGTCGGCCAGTTCAGCCGCGCGGCGACCTGTTCGATATGGGTGGATTTCCCGGTGCCGTGATAGCCCTGGATCATCACCCGCCGGTTATGGGAAAAACCCGCCAGGATCGCCAGCGTCGTATCCGGATCGAACTTGTAGGTCGAGTCGAGCTCGGGCACCCGTTCCGTGCGATCGGCAAAACCCTTCACGATCATGTCGCTGTCGATTCCGAAAACCTCGCGCACCGAGATCTCTTCGGTGGGTTTCGCGTTGATATCCATGCTGCCGTCTGCCATGTGAATTCGCTCTCCTGCGCCCCGGGCGCGCCCATGTATTCGCTCGGCCGTTTACTGGAACATATCGCGCGGGCGTGCAAGGGGAACCCCCTTGTCGAGGCAAAGCTGCATCGCCCCTTCCCAAACCCCGGCCAAAGCGCATATCGTGGCATGGGCGATTGGATTTTGGCACAACATGGCGACGCGACGCGAGATCGAAACGCTGATTGCCGGGGTGGCGTTGCGCGACAGGTCGGCCTTTTCGCTGCTTTACGAACACACTTCGGCGAAACTTTTCGGCGTCTGCCTGCGTATCTTGAAGGATCGCGCCCTGGCCGAGGATGCGTTGCAGGAAGTGTTCATCAAGGTCTGGCACAACGCTGACCGGTTCGCTGCCGGTGGCTACAGCCCGATGACCTGGCTGATCACCATCGCGCGCAACCATGCGATCGACCGGCTGCGGGCCGCCCAGGCGGCAATGGCGCAGATCGACGAGGCCGCCGAGGTTCCGGACGCGCGCCCCGGCCCCGAGGACAGGGTGATCGCCGCCTCGGACCGGGCCGCGATAGATGCCTGCCTGGACGAGTTGCAGGCCGACCGGGCCGCCGCGCTGCGCGGTGCCTATCTGGACGGCGACAGCTACACCGATCTGGCCGCGCGTCATGGCGTGCCGGTCAACACGATGCGCACATGGCTCCGCCGGAGCCTGTTGAAACTGAGGGAATGCCTGACCCGATGAGCAAGGCACGGCAAATAACCGAGGAAGACGCGACACGCGCCGCGGAATACGCCTTGGGGCTGATGAGCGCGGCCGAGCGGCGCGCCTTCGAGGCCGAGATGGCGCTTTCCCCGGCCTTGCGCGACGAGCTGCGCGGCTGGGACCGTGATCTTGCCCCGCTGGCCGATCTGGTCGAGCCGGTTACGCCCGACCCGAGGGTGCAGACCGCGCTGGAATCGCGTCTGTTCGGCGCCCCGGCGCGCAGATCGCTGTTCGCCCGGCTGGGCTTCTGGCGCGGGCTTTCGGCGGCGGCGCTGGCCGGCGCGGCGGCGCTGGCGGCGGTGGTCGTGCTGGATCGGACCGGGCCGCCGGACGGGCCGGGGGAAAGGCCGGTCTATGTCGCCGAGCTTGCCGCCGAGGATGGCGCCCTGCGGCTGGTCGCGCTCTATGATCCGGCGTCGGGCCTGCTTGAGATAAACCGCAGCGCCGGCGCCGCGGCGCCGGGCCGGGCGCTGGAACTGTGGCTGATCGAGGCCGACAAGCCGCCGGTCTCGCTCGGCCTGTTGCCCGAAGACCGGCGGGCCCGCCTGCCTGTGCCGGGCGCCCTGGCCGCGCGCCTGTCGGGCGCGGTGCTTGCGATCAGCGAGGAACCGCCGGGCGGCTCGCCCACGGGCGCGCCCACCGGGCCGGTGCTGGCGACGGGGCAGGTCACCGGCGTCTGAACATGCGCTCACGCCGATGTGATGTCGTGCGACCGCGCCCGGTGAAACTCTTTTCGGGTCTCGGTCGTGGCTTCGGGTGATCCGGGCGATTGGCCCGGTGCAAACCCGAGAGGAGACAAGACATGAAGACGAACGCTATCGCCAGGATCGCCTGCGTGATCGGGCTGGCCGCGGGCGCCGCCCAGGCCGCGAGTCATTCGATGAACGGCAACCCGATGGTTGGCGGCGCCGCGATGTTCCCCGAAAAGACCATCGTGCAGAACGCCGTGAACTCGGCCGATCATGAAACACTGGTCGCCGCGGTCAAGGCTGCCGGCCTGGTCGAGACGCTTTCGGGAAAGGGCCCGTTCACCGTGTTTGCGCCGACCGACGAAGCCTTCGCCATGCTTCAGAAAGGCAGGGTCGAATCCCTGCTGGAGCCCGGAAACAAGGAGCGGCTCGTCAAGCTGCTGACCTGCCATGTGGTCGCGGCGAACGCGATGTCATCGGCGATCGCGGGCATGATCGCCGATGACGGCGGCACCCATCCCGTTCAGACGGTCGGCGGCTGCATTTTGCAGGCGACGATGCAGGACGGAACCATCGTCCTGACCGATCCGCGCGGTCGCAGCGCGAATGTGACCATCGCCGATGTGAAGCAATCCAACGGCGTGATCCATGTCATCGATACCGTGATGCTGCCGGCGATGTAACGCGCCTCTCACGCGGTTTTGCACCGCCCGGGCTTGAGCCGGCGCGGGCGGTGCCCCAGTTTCATGAAAGACCAAGGAGGATGCCATGCAACGCCGTGCATTCATGGGCGCGCTCGCCCTGGGGCTGACGTCATCGGGTGCCACATTGCTGGCCGCCCGGCGCGCGACGGCCGCGCGCTTCGAGATCACCCGCACAGAGGCCGAGTGGAAAGCCCGGCTGAGCGATCTCGAATACGAGGTGATGCGCCAGGAGGGCACGGAACGCGCCTTCACCAGCCCGCTGAACGAGGAAAAGCGTCCAGGGCTTTTCCATTGCAAGGGCTGCGACCAGGCGCTCTATTCCTCGGCGCACAAGTTCGACAGCGGCACCGGCTGGCCCAGTTTCTGGCAGGCCCTGCCGGACGCGATCGGCACGAAACCGGACCGCCGCTTGCTGGTGATGGTGCGGACCGAGTGCCATTGCAGCCGGTGCGGCAGTCATCTGGGTCATATCTTCGACGACGGCCCGCCCCCGACGGGCAAGCGGCACTGCATCAATGGCGTCAGCCTGACCTTCCGCCCGGACGCGGCCTGACCGCCCCGCGATATGGGCTTGCCGCGGCCCACGCGTTCACGCTAAGGACGCGGCCGGGCGGGTGATTAGCTCAGTTGGTAGAGCGCTTCGTTTACACCGAAGATGTCGGGAGTTCGAGTCTCTCATCACCCACCAATGGTTTCAGCTACCCAGGCGTGCTTCGCGAAGTCATCCAGGGTTCACTGAACGGTGCGACGGTTTTTCCCGACCCACATCGAAGATCAGGTTTTCAGCCGCAACGGCATGGTTCGATTCAGTCGAACAGCTGTCCGGCAGCTTGCGAGAACAGCTGTGGCGAGAGCGCAACCGGTTCGGACATTCGCCAGTCGGGGAAAGTCTGCCGCCGGCGCAGATGCGTTCATGTGGATATACAGCGCCGACCGTCAGCCCGCTCAATGCGCAAGGTCGATCCGCGTGCCCCAGGGGTCGTGCAGGGTCAGGCCGCCGGGGTGATCGTCAAGGGGAATGCCGGACGCCTCGGCGCGGGCGGCGATGGCCGCGGCATCCTGCGGGTCGCGGACAAGGATCTCCACGGTATCGAGACCGGCCATGCCGTCGGGGCGCATCCCGGCGCGGCGGCTGTTCCAGACATTGCCGGCAAGCTGGTGGTGATAGCCGCCGCTGCCGTAGAAGCTTGCGCCCGGATAGCGCGTGGCGATGTCGAAGCCGAGGATGTCGCGGTAGAATCGGTCGGCGGCCTCGGTGTCACCCACCTGCAGGTGAACGTGGCCGATGCGGCCGCCGGCGGGAAAGCCCGACCATTCGGTGCCTTCGGCCGTTCGCAGCAGATCCTGCAAGTCAAGCGGATCGGTCGCCATGCGCACCGCGCCCGATGGCGTGCGCCAAAGCGCCTGCGGTCGGTCGGCATAGACCTCGATGCCGTTGCCCTCGGGATCGGCGAGGTAGAGCGCCTCGCTGACAATGTGATCGGACGCGCCTTGCAGCGGCACGCGCGTCTCGGCGACATGGGCCAGCCAGCGTGCGAGATCGGCGCGCGTTGGCAGCAGGAAGGCCGTATGAAAGAGTCCGGCCTGTCGCGGGTCCGGCGGCAGCAGGGCTGCATTTCCTTCGAGTTCCAGCAAAGCCGTGTCCCCGGTGCCCAGCACGGCGCGTCCGGTGCCGGTCTCGATCACGTCCAGCCCGAGGACCTGCCGATAGAAGGCAGAGACCGTTTCGAGGTCGCGCACCTTCAGCCGGACGGTGCCGATGCGCATCGGGGCGGCGGTCATGTCGAACAGGTCGTTGGCAGCGGTCATGGCGGCACTCCTTGAACGTGGTGCGGCCGCGAGACGAAGCTCGCGGCCCGGGATGTCGGATCAGGCGCGGGGGCGCTTCAGCGCCCAGGCGCCATCACCCAGCAGGGCCTGCACCACAAGCGTCACCGCCCAGAATGCCGGGAATTCCCAGCCGCCGCCTTCGTTGGAAAAGAAGAAGCCGTTGGCGCCGTGCGGGACGTAGATCGAGCCCAGCAGGATCGGCACCAGCGCCAGCGACACCCAGCGGGTGGAGAGGCCGAGGATCAGGGCGATTCCGCCGAACAGCTCGGCCGCGATGACGAGATAGGCCAGCGGCCCGGGAAGCCCGAGGCTGGCGAAATAGGCGGCGGTGCCGGCCGGCGTGAAGATGAAGAGCTTCAGCCCGGCATGGGCAAGAAACAGCACGCCCATCGAGACGCGCAGGAGGGTGGCCGCGAGATCGGCGTTGCTCACGCCGGCGACAAGTGACGGGCGAATGGATGTGGATGCGGGCGTGTAGGTCATTTCGTTTCTCCTCGGAGGGGGCGCATGAGCGCGATGTCGATGAGGCGAAAATGACACCCATCACAGTGAATGATAATCCGACAATTTGGAAGATGATTGCTGCCGAAATGGAAGCAGTCTCTACCAGCCGGCCTCCCAGTCGGGCGCGCCGCGATAGCGTTGAACCATAAAATCGACGAGAACACGGACCTTCGCGGCGAGGTGCCGACTGTGCGGATAGAGCGCGTGCACCCCGTAGGGCGTGGTCTCGTATTCGACAAGCAGCTGGACGACCCGGCCTGATCGCAGCGCGTCACCGGCGATGAAGGCGGGCACGCAGGCCAGCCCGAGCCCCGCTTCCGCGGCCCCGAGGCAGGCTTCGGCGTTGGAATACCGGATGCGGCCGCGTACCGGCGCCGTGCGCCCGGCCCCTGCCGGACCGACCGGCCACCGGTTCGGGTCATGGAAGTTGGTGTCGATGATGCAATCATGCTGCACCAGCTCTTCCGGCGTGGCGGGGGCGCCCCTTGACGCGAGATAGGCCGGAGCCCCGACAACGACGATCCGGACATCGCAGAGCTTGCGCGCGATCAGGCTGGAATCGTCGGGTCGCCCCACCCGGATCGCCATGTCGAAGCCTTCGTCGACAAGGTTCACGACACGGTCGGAAAAACTGACGTCGAGTTCGATCTCGGCATATTGCCGGGCGAAGGCGTTCAGGGTCGGCGCAAGCTGCATCGCGCCGAAGGTCAGCGGCGCCGTCAGGCGCAGGCGCCCGCGCGGCGCGTGCGAGGCATCGCGCACCGCGGCATCGAGGTTGTCGAATTCGTCGAGCAGCGGGCGGAGACGCTCGAAATAGGCCTGCCCTTCCTCCGTCGCCGAGACCGAGCGCGTGGTGCGGTTCAAGAGCCTGACACCCAGCTCGGCCTCAAGCCGTGACACGAGCTTGGAGGCCTGGCCCGAGTTCGTTCCATGCCGCGCGGCCGCGCGGGTGAAGCTGCCGGTTTCCATCACCGAAACGAACATCCTGTCAGCTTCGAGACGATCCATTTCACCCCTGCCGGAAAGCGGTGCGCATCGGTCCCGGCGCCCTGGCTCCGGTTCTGCCCGGCTGTCGGCTCACTCGACCGTCACCGACTTGGCCAGGTTGCGCGGCTGATCGACATCGGTGCCTTTGGCCACGGCCGTGTGATAGGCCAGCATCTGCGCCGGCAGGGCATAGAGGATCGGGGCGAACATCGCGGGCACCTCGGGCAGGGTGATCCGCTGCCAGACCTGTTCGCCGGCCTCTTTCATCCCCGGTCCGTCGCTGATCAGCACCACCTTGCCGCCGCGGGCAAGCACCTCTTGCATGTTGGACACGGTCTTGTCGAAAAGCCGGTCATGCGGCGCCAGGACGATCACCGGTACGTTCTTGTCCACCAATGCGATCGGCCCGTGCTTGAGTTCGCCCGACGCATAACCTTCGGCATGGATATAGCTGATTTCCTTCAGTTTCAGCGCGCCTTCCAGCGCAAGCGGATACATCTGCCCACGGCCAAGGAACAGCACGTCGCGCGTTTCGGCCAGCAGTTTGGCGACGCTGCGGATCTCGTCATCCAGGCCAAGCGCCACGTTCATCAGGCCCGGCACGGATTGCAGATCGGCCAGGCATCGGGCCAGCGCATCGGGCGTCATGCGATCACGCAGCGCGGCCGCCTTCAGGGCAAGCAGCGCGAGGACCGTCAACTGGCAGGTGAACGCCTTGGTTGAGGCGACGCCGATTTCCGGGCCGGCATGGATTAGCAGCGCCAGGTCGCTTTCCCGCGCGATCGAGCTTTCCGCGACATTCACGATGGACAGGATCGCCGCCGCCTTGCCGCGGCAATGGCGCAGCGCGGCCAGGGTGTCGGCCGTCTCGCCCGACTGGCTGACGAAGATGGCCAGGCTGCGCGGCGGGATCGGCGGATCGCGATAGCGGAATTCCGAGGCGATATCGACATCCACCGCAAGCCCGGCCGCGCGCTCGAACCAGTATTTCGCCGTCATGCAGGCCAGCGAGGCGGTGCCGCAGGCCACCATGATGACGCGATCGTAATCGGCAAGGTTCGGCATTTCCGGTGGCAGGCGGATGTCGCGGCCGTCCGGGGTCAGGTAATGGCGCAGCGCGTTGCCCATGACCGACGGTTGCTCGGCGATTTCCTTGGCCATGAAATGGCGATGACCGGCCTTTTCGATCTGCGCGGCGTCGATCCGCACGGTCTTGACCGCGCGCGCGACCGGATGGCCCTGGGCATCGAAGATCTCGGCGCCGGCGCGGGTGATGATGGCGCGGTCGCCTTCCTCGAGATAGGTGATCCGGTCGGTCAATGTCGACAGCGCGATGGCGTCCGAACCGACGAACATCTCGCCCTCACCTTGGCCGATCGCCAGCGGTGATCCCTTGCGGGCCGCAACGATCAGGTCGTCTTCGCCGTCGAACAGGAAACACAGCGCAAAGGCGCCCTCCAGCCGGTCGAGTGTCCGGAACGCCGCCTCGGCGGCGGGCAGGCCCGCATCCAGGTAGTGCCGGGTCAGAAGTGCGACCGTCTCGGTATCGGTCTCGGATTCGAAGGCCATGCCATCGGCGATCAGCTCCTGGCGCAGGGCGCGGAAATTCTCGATGATCCCGTTATGCACCACCGCAACGCCGCCCGCGCGCTGCGGATGCGCGTTGGCGACGCTGGGCGCGCCATGCGTGGCCCAGCGGGTGTGGCCGATACCCGACTTGCCCGCCAACGGGTCGTGGACCAGCAGGTCGGACAGGTTCACCAGCTTGCCGACCGCCCGGCGCCGGTCCAGCCGGCCGTTGTTGACGGTGGCAATTCCGGCGCTGTCATAGCCACGGTATTCGAGGCGGCGCAGCGCCTCCAGGATCACCGGTGCCGCCTCGTGCTTGCCAAGAACCCCTACGATGCCACACATGACGACCTCAATTCTGACGCCGCGCGCGGGCATCTTTCAGTTTCTGCATCAGCTTGCGCGCCAGGCCCGGCTTGTTGACCTGCCGCGCCCGGCCGATGGCGATGGCACCGTCCGGCACGTCCTCGGTGATCACCGAGCCCGAGCCCGTCATCGCCTCGGCGCCGACGCGGACCGGCGCGACCAGCATCGTGTCCGAGCCGATGAAGGCCCGCGCGCCGATCTCGGTGCGGTGCTTGAACACGCCGTCATAGTTGCAGGTTACGGTGCCCGCCCCGATATTCGCCGCCGCCCCGACGCGCGCATCGCCGATATAGCTCAGGTGATTGGCCTTGGCGCCCTGTTCCAGGGTGGCATTCTTGATCTCGACGAAATTGCCGACATGAACATCCTCGGCCAGTTCCGCACCGGGGCGCAGCCGCGCGAACGGTCCCACGATCGCCCCGCAGGAGACATGGCATCCCTCAAGATGCGAGAAGGCGCGGATCCGCGCCCCGGATTCGACGCTGACGCCGGGGCCCAGGATCACGTTGGGCTCGATCACCGCGTCGCGTCCAAGAACCGTGTCATGGGCGAAGAACACGGTCTCGGGCACCACCAGCGTAACGCCGTCCTCCATCGCGCCGGCGCGCGCCCGCGCCTGGAAGGCGGCTTCGGCGGCGGCCAGTTGCGCGCGCGTGTTCACGCCAAGCGTTTCGGCCTCGTCGCAGGTGACGGCGCCGGCCGACAACCCGCGCGCCCGGGCCGCCGCCACGATGTCGGTCAGGTAATATTCTCCCGAGGCGTTGTCGTTCGACAGCGTTGCGATCAGGTCGAGGATCAGCCCGGAATCGCCGAGCACGACCCCGCTGTTGCAAAGGCTTATCCGGCGCTCGGTCTCGGTGGCGTCCTTGAATTCAACGATCCGCTCAAGCCGGTCATCCGCCATCACCAGCCGGCCATAGCGGCCGGGATCGGCGGCCTGGAACCCCAGCACAACGATATCGTGGTGCTGCCGCGCTTGGGCCATGGCGGCCAGGGTCTCGGGCCGGATGAAGGGGGTGTCGCCATAAAGCACGATCATGTCGCCGTCGAAGCCGTCCAGCGCGGCCCGGGTCTGCGCCACGGCATGTCCCGTGCCCAGCTGTTCGTCCTGGACCACGATGCGAACATCCGGGTCATGCGCCCGGGCGGCGGCGGCCACGGCCTCGCCGCCATGTCCGGTCACGATCACGGTGCGCGCGGGGGCCAGCGCGGCGCCGGATTTCATCGCATGGACCAGAAGCGGCGCGCCGGCCAGCGGATGCAGCACCTTGGGCAGGTCGGAGTTCATCCTGGTGCCCTGTCCGGCCGCGAGAATCACCAGCGCTGTCCGCATGAGTTTCACTCTTTCCATTGACCTGCGCCGGTTCTATCTGGAAGCGGGACATATTCAAGGCCGAAGCCGGTCAATTGGCGTTACAGCCGGTTTCAGGGCTGGGCGGATCGGCGCCGAAGGAAAGTGAATGCGCACCGTAATCTTCGACCTCGACGGCACCCTGGCCGACACCAGCGCAGACCTGATCGCCGCCGCCAATGCGTGTTTCGCGGGGCAGGGGCTGGGCATGCCCCTTGATCCGCGCGCCGATGCGGCCACGGCCTTTCGCGGCGGCCGCGCGATGCTGCGGCTGGGGTTCGCGCGGACAAGGCCCGCCTGGTCCGAAACCGACCTGGAGGCGCAATACCGGCAGTTCCTCGACTTCTATGGCCAGGCGATCGACCGGCAGACGCGGCTTTATCCCGGCGCCGCGCGCGCGGTGCAGCGGCTGGGTGCGGCCGGATATCGGCTGGGGGTCTGCACCAACAAGCCCGAGGCGCTGGCCGAGAGTCTGCTGGTGCGGCTGGGGGTGCGCGCGCTGTTCGGCTCGCTGGTGGGGGCGGACAGCTTGCCCACCCGCAAACCCGATCCGGCCCCCTATGTCGCGGCGGTGGAGCGCGCGGGCGGGGTCGTCGACCGTTCGTTTCTGGTGGGCGACACGATCACCGACCGCGACACGGCGCGCGCCGCCGGGGTGTCCTGCGCGCTGGTCACATTCGGCCCCGAGGGGCGCGGCGTGGCGCGGCTGAACCCCGAGGCGCTGCTGGATCATTTCGACGGGATGTTCGATCTGGCCGAGCGCCTGCTGCCGGGGCGAGCCGTCGGCGGGGGCGATTGACTTTCGCACGGCACGGCGCAATCTGGCCCCATGCACGAGGTTTTCACCGGCAGTTTCACCCAGCAGGAGCCGATCCCCGAGGCTGGGATCGCGGCGGCACTGGCCGTCATGCGCCACGGGCGCCTGCATCGCTATAACCTGGCCGAGGGCGAGGCGGGCGAAGTCGCGCTGCTGGAACAGGAATTCGCCGCCGCGACCGGGGCCCACTATTGCCTTGCGGTGGCGTCCGGGGGCTATGCCATGGCCTGCGCGTTGCGTGCCGTCGGGGTGCGGCCCGGCGATCGGGTGCTGTCCAACGCCTTCACGCTTGCGCCGGTGCCCGGCGCGATCGCCGCCGTCGGGGCCACGCCGGTCTTCGTCGAGGCGGCCGAGGACCTGACCATCGACCTGGCACATCTGCAAACGCAGATCGCCCGGAGCGGGGCGAAGGTTCTGCTGCTCAGCCACATGCGCGGACATATCTGCGACATGCGCGCGCTGATGGACATCTGCGATGCCGCCGGGGTCAGCGTGGTCGAGGATTGCGCGCACACGATGGGCGCGGCCTGGGACGGGGTGGCGACCGGGCGATGGGGCCTCGTCGGCTGTTTCTCGACGCAGACCTACAAGCACCTGAACTCGGGCGAGGGCGGGCTGATCGTTTCGGATGATTCGCAGGTCATGGCCCGCGCGGTGCTGCTGTCGGGATCCTACATGAACTATGATCGGCATTCCGCCTCACCCCCGCCGGAGCTGTTCGACGGGCTGCGCCTGGACGTGCCCAACATCTCGGGCCGGATGGACAATCTGCGCGCCGCGATCCTGCGACCGCAACTGCACGGGCTGGACGAACGACGCGCCCGCTGGAACGCGCTTTACGCCACCGTCGAAGCAGGGCTGGAGGCGACGCCGGGGGTAACGCTGATCCGGCGCAAGCCGCAGGAGGGATTCGTCGGTTCTTCCTTCCAGTTCCTGTTGCGCGACTGGCCCGCCGGCATGGTGCAGACGGTGCTGGCGGGCTGTCGCGCCCGCGGGGTCGAGCTGAAATGGTTCGGCGCGGCCGAGCCCAGCGGGTTCACCTCGCGCTACGATCACTGGCGTTATGCCGCGCCCGTCCGGTTGCCGCAGACCGACCGGCTGCTTGCGGGGCTCATCGACATGCGCCTGCCACTGACCTTCACGACCGGGGATTGCGCGCTGATTGCCCGGATCCTTCGGGCCGAGCTTCGCGCCGCCCGCCAGGCCGGCTGAAGCCGCGACGCGCCCGGACGTCGCGGGAACGCTTGACCCGACTCGGCGATCGGCCTTAAATGAACGAGCGTTCAATAAAGAAATCGGGGGAGGGCCGGCGATGTTCAGGGGCATGATGAGTTTCGATCTGGGCGCGGATGTCGCCGCGCTGCGCGAGACGGTGCATCGCTGGGCTCAGGATCGTGTCAGGCCGCTGGCCGCCGAGATCGACCGCGCCAACGCCTTTCCCGCCGCGCTGTGGCGCGAAATGGGGGATCTGGGCCTGCTGGGCATCACCGTGCCCGAGGAATATGGCGGCGCCGGCATGGGATACCTGGCCCATGTCGTCGCGGTGGAAGAGATCGCGCGCGCCTCGGCCAGCGTTTCGCTGTCCTACGGCGCGCATTCCAACCTCTGCGTCAACCAGATCAAGCTGAACGGCAGCGAAGAGCAGAAGCGCAAATACCTGCCCGGGCTGATCTCGGGCGCGCAGGTCGGCGCGCTGGCGATGTCCGAGGCCGGGGCGGGTTCGGACGTGGTGGGCATGAAGCTGCGCGCCGAGAAGCGGAACGGCTATTATTCGCTCAACGGGACGAAATACTGGATCACCAACGGCCCCGACGCCGACACGCTGGTGGTCTATGCCAAGACCGACCCCGAGGCGGGCAGCAAGGGCATCACCGCCTTCATCGTCGAGAAGGACATGAAGGGCTTTTCCACCAGCCCGCATTTCGACAAGCTGGGGATGCGCGGCTCGAACACCGCCGAGCTGATCTTCGAGGATGTCGAGGTGCCGTTCGAGAACGTGCTGGGCGAGGAAGGCAAGGGCGTGCGCGTGCTGATGTCGGGCCTGGATTACGAGCGCGTGGTGCTGTCGGGCATCGGCACCGGCATCATGGCCGCCTGCCTGGACGAGGTCATGCCGTATCTGAAGGAACGCAAGCAATTCGGCCAGCCGATCGGGAATTTCCAGCTGATGCAGGGCAAGATCGCCGACATGTATACCAAGATGAACTCGGCCCGCGCCTATGTCTACGAGGTGGCCCGCGCCTGCGACCGGGGCGCGGTGACCCGCGCCGACGCGGCGGCCTGCGTGCTCTATGCCTCGGAAGAGGCGATGGTGGTCGCCCACCAGGCGGTGCAGGCGATGGGCGGCGCGGGCTTCATGAACGAAACGCCGGTCAGCCGCATCTTCCGCGACGCCAAGCTGATGGAGATCGGGGCGGGCACCTCGGAAATCCGGCGGATGCTGATCGGGCGCGAGATGATGGGGGCGACGGGGTGATGCGCTCGCCGTTCAACGTCATGCCCATGCGTTGCGGGGCGCGCCTGCCTGCCGAAAATCACATGGGATGGGCCGACAGCAGCCGTGCGATGCGACGCGGGTAAGCCTCGGGCGAATGTATCCGTGCTTCGGTGCGGTCGGTAATGGAAAGGGGCTTTGCCAATGAACGATTACAAGGGATTGCGGGCACTCTTCGTCAACACGTCGTTGACGAAAAAGGCCGCAGACAGCCATACCCGGCTGCTGATGGATGCCAGTGCCGGGATCATGAGCAAGCAGGGAGTCGCCGTTGAGCATCTTCACATGCTGGACCATGTTGTGCCGCCGGGGGTCTATCCCGACATGACCGAGCATGGCTGGGAGCGCGACGACTGGCCCGCCTTGTGGCAGAAGATCGTGAAGGCCGACATCCTGGTCGTCGGCACGCCGATCTGGCTGGGCGAGGAAAGTTCGGTCTGCAGGGTGCTGATCGAACGGCTCTATGCCATGTCGGCAGAGTTGAACGCGTCCGGCCAGTCGGTGTTCTACGGCAAGGTCGGCGGCACCGTAGTCACCGGCAACGAGGACGGGATCAAGCATTGCGCGATGACGGTGGGCTTTGCGCTGAACCATCTGGGATTTACCATTCCGCCGCAGGCCGATTGCGGCTGGATCGGCGAGGCGGGGCCGGGGCCTTCCTATGGTGACCGGCTGGAGTCCGGCCAGCGGGCCGGGTTCGACAATGATTTCACTCAGCGCAACACCACGATCATGACCTGGAACCTGATGCACATGGCCTGGCTGTTGCGTGACGGGCTGCCGGGCACCGGAAACGACCGTCGGGCCTGGGCCGCGGGCACGCGATTCGATTACGAGAACCCGGAATACAGACGATGAAGCTGGCTTCGGCCTTCCTGCCCGGCTCGGACGCGGCGCGCGCCAACCGCGCGGCGCATCTGGACGCGCTGGAAATCGTTCGGGAGGCCGCGGCCGCCGCCGCCGAGGGCGGGGGCGAGAAGGCCCGCGCCCGCCATGTCGGCCGCGGCAAGATGGCCCCGCGCGAGCGGGTGGCCAACCTGCTGGACCCAGGCGCGCCCTTCCTGGAAATCGGCGCCACCGCCGCGCATGGCATGTATGACGGCGCCGCCCCCGGTGCGGGGCTGATCGCCGGGGTGGGGCGCATCCACGGCCAGGAGGTCATGGTGGTGTGCAACGACGCCACCGTGAAGGGCGGCACCTATTACCCTGTCACGGTCAAGAAGCACCTGCGCGCGCAGGAAATCGCCGAGGAATGCAACCTGCCCTGCATCTACCTGGTGGATTCGGGCGGGGCGAACCTGCCCAACCAGGACGAGGTGTTCCCCGACCGCGATCATTTCGGGCGCATCTTCTACAACCAGGCGCGGATGAGCGCGAAGAACATCCCGCAGATCGCGGTTGTGATGGGCTCCTGCACCGCCGGCGGGGCCTATGTGCCCGCGATGTCGGATGTCACCATCATCGTGAAGGAGCAGGGCACGATCTTCCTGGCCGGCCCGCCGCTGGTGAAGGCCGCGACCGGCGAGGTCGTCACGGCCGAAGACCTGGGCGGAGGCGATGTGCATACCCGGATGTCGGGGGTGGCGGACTACCTGGCCGAGGACGACGCCCATGCGCTGGCGCTGGCGCGGCGCGCGGTGGAAAGCCTGAACCGGGCGAAACCCGCGACGGTGCAGTGGCAGACGCCCGAGCCGCCGTCCCATGACCCCGAAGAGATGCTGGGCGTGGTGCCGGCCGACCTGCGCACGCCCTATGACATCCGCGAGGTGATTGCGCGGGTCGTGGACGGCTCGCGCCTGGACGAGTTCAAGCCGCGTTTCGGCGAGACGCTGGTCACCGGATTCGCCCATGTCATGGGTTGCCCGGTGGGGATCGTCGCCAATAACGGCGTGCTTTTTTCCGAAGCGGCGCAGAAGGGCGCGCATTTCGTCGAACTGTGCAGCCAGCGCAATATCCCGCTGGTATTCCTGCAGAACATCACCGGTTTCATGGTCGGCCGGAAATACGAGAACGAGGGAATCGCGCGCCACGGCGCCAAGATGGTCACGGCGGTGGCGACGACGAATGTTCCGAAGATCACGATGATCGTGGGCGGCTCTTTCGGGGCCGGCAACTACGGCATGGCCGGGCGCGCCTATGGGCCGCGTTTTCTCTGGACCTGGCCCAATGCGCGTATTGGCGTGATGGGCGGGGCACAGGCGGCAGGTGTGCTGGCCACCGTCAGGCGCGACGCCATCGAACGGGGGGGCGGCACGTGGTCGGAGGCGGAGGAGGCGGCGTTCAAACGCCCGACCATCGAGATGTTCGAGCGCCAGAGCCACCCGCTTTATGCCGCGGCGCGGCTTTGGGACGATGGAATCGTCGATCCGCGACGAACGCGCGAAGTGCTGGCGCTGTCGCTGTCGGCGGCGTTGAACGCGCCGATCGAGCAGACACGCTTTGGCGTGTTCCGGATGTGAGCGCGGCCGTGGTCGACAGGCCCGGGCCGGGCCGTGGGAGTGAGTATTTGGGCCGAGAAGAAGCGGGAAAAGGAATGCCGCGCATGACCGTTTGCCGGGGAGATATCACCGGGCTGAAGGTCGATGCCATCGTCAACGCCGCCAACGCCACCTTGCTGGGCGGCGGCGGGGTGGACGGGGCGATTCACCGCGCGGCAGGCCCCGGGCTGCTGGCGGAATGCCGCGCGCTGGGTGGGTGCGAGACGGGCGACGCCAAGGCGACCGGCGGGCATGACCTGCCCGCGCGTTTCGTGATTCATACGGTCGGCCCGGTCTGGCGCGGCGGCGGCGCGGGCGAGGCGGAGGCACTGGCCTCGTGCTATCGCCGGGCGCTGGAAGAGGCGGTGCGGCTGGGTGCGGCCACGGTGGCGTTTCCGGCGATATCCACCGGGATTTATTGCTATCCAGCCGATCAGGCCGCCGAGATCGCCGTGGCGACGGTCGCCGCCTTCGGCGGGCCAGTGGCCGAGGTCGTTTTCTGTTGTTTTTCCGACGAGAGCGCCCGGTTGCATTCCGTGGCCCTGTCGCGTCTCGCCGGACGGGAGGAGTGAGATGTTCAGCAGGATCCTGATCGCCAACCGGGGCGAGATCGCCTGTCGCGTGATCGAAAGCGCGCGCGCGCTGGGGGTGGAGACGGTGGCCGTCTATTCGCAGGCCGATGCGGGGGCGCGGCATGTGGCGCTGGCCGACCGGGCGCTGCCGATCGGCCCGCCGCCGCCGGCGGAAAGTTACCTCAGGGGCGATTTGCTGATCGAACTGGCGCAGGCGGCCGGGGCCGAGGCGATCCATCCCGGCTATGGCTTCCTGTCGGAAAATCCCGATTTCGTCGCGGCGGTCGAGGCGGCGGGCCTGACCTTCATCGGTCCCTCGGCGGACGCGATCCGCGCCATGGGGCTGAAGGATGCCGCCAAGACCCTGATGAAAGCGGCCGGCGTGCCGGTCGTGCCCGGCTATCATGGCGACAACCAGGATGACGAGCATCTGTCGGGTGCGGCGGAGGCCATCGGTTACCCGGTTCTGATCAAGGCCGTGGCGGGCGGCGGCGGCAAGGGGATGCGCAAGGTGATGCACCCGCGCGATTTTGCCGATGCGCTGGATGCGGCCCGCGGCGAGGCCCGGACGGCCTTTGGAAACGATGCGGTGTTGATCGAGAAATTCGTGGAAAAGCCGCGCCATATCGAGGTTCAGGTCTTTGGCGACGGCACGGATGCGGTGCATCTGTTCGAGCGGGACTGTTCGCTGCAGCGCCGCCACCAGAAGGTGATCGAGGAGGCCCCGGCGCCCGGCATGACGCCCGAGATGCGCGAAGCGATGGGCGAGGCGGCGGTGCGCGCGGCGCGGGCCATCGGGTATTCCGGGGCGGGGACGGTCGAGTTCATCGTCGATGCCTCTGACGGGCTGCGGACGGATCGTTTCTGGTTCATGGAGATGAACACGCGGCTTCAGGTCGAGCACCCGGTGACCGAGGCGGTGACCGGCATCGACCTGGTGGAATGGCAGTTGCGGGTCGCGGCGGGCGAGCCATTGCCGATGCGGCAGGCCGAGCTGCGCCTCTCGGGTCATGCCTTCGAGGCGCGGCTCTATGCCGAGGATGTGCCGGCGGGGTTCCTGCCCGCCACGGGCACGCTGACCCATCTTCGCTTTCCCCGGGGTGCGCGCATCGACAGCGGCGTGCGCCAGGGCGATACGATCAGCCCGTTCTACGATCCGATGATCGCCAAGATCGTCACCCATGGCCCGAGCCGCGCCGTGGCGCTTGCGAAACTGCGCCGCGCCCTGGCGCAGACCGAGGTGGCCGGCAGCGTCACCAACCTGGCCTTCCTGGGCGCGCTGAGCCGGCATCGGGGGGTCGCTGCCGGAGACGTGGATACCGGGTTGATCGCGCGCGACATCGATGCGCTGACGCATGTTCCCCGGGCCAGCGCGCAATGTCGCGCCCAAGCGGCGCTGGCAGCGGCGGGGCTGATGGAACCGGCGGGGCCCCTGACCGGGTTCACCCTGTGGGCGCCGCTGGCGCGCAGCGTGGAGCTGGAACATGCCGGCGCGCGGATCACCGCGGTGATCCGGCAACAGGGGCCGGACGCGGCACAGATCGAGATCGACGGGGAAAGGATCGAGGCCCGGCGCGGCGCGCAGGGATGGGTTTTCGACGGGGTGCGGGCCGCCAGATGGGCGCGCCATGGGGCCAGTTTGAGCGTGTTCTCCGAGGGGCACGGTTTCGACTTCGCGGTGATCGACCCGCTGGAACGCGCAATCGCTGCGGCGGGGACCAACCTGATCGAGGCGCCGATGCCGGGCATGGTCAAGGCGGTTTTCGTCTCGGCCGGCGACAGCGTCGCGGCGGGCCAGCGGCTGGCGGTGATGGAGGCGATGAAGATGGAACACACCCTGACCGCCTGGCGCGACGGCATCGTGGCCGAAGTGCTGGCCGGCGCCGGCACCCAGGTCGAGGCGGGTGCCGCGCTGATCCGGCTGGAAGACGATACGGAGGCCGCCGCATGATCCGCCTGCACCATGTGCCCCAGGCCCGCTCGTTCCGAACGCTGTGGCTGATGCACGAGATGGGCCTCGAATTCGAGATCCGGCGCCACTCTTTCTTCGACAAGTCCATGCGCAGTTCGGATTTCCTGGCGCTGTCGCCGGCCGGCCGGGTCCCGGCGCTCGAAATCGACGAGCGAGTGCTTTTCGAATCCGGCGCGATCACCGAATACCTGGTCGAAACGCGGGCCGAGGCCGGGCTGGGCCGCCTGCCGGGCCATCCCGAGCGGCCCGACTGGCTGGAATGGCTGCATTTCGCCGAAACAATCGGTCAGCACCTGGCCAGCCTGACCCAGCAGCATATCGTGTTGCGCGAGGACTGGATGCGCAGCCCCACGGTGATGCGGCTGGAGGCGAAGCGGCTGGAAAAGGTGCTGGAGGTGGTCGAGCGCGTGGTTGCGCGGCGCGACTGGCTGTTGCCGTCGGGGTTTTCGGCGGTAGATACGAATGTGGGCTATGGCGTGATGATCGCGCGGCGCTTCGTGCCGGCCGATCTGCTGCCTGCGGTTGCCGCCTATCACGACCGGCTTGCCGCGCGTCCGGCGTTCCGCCGCGCGCTGGCCGAGGATGGTCCGGCCGAACTCTATACCAGGGCTTTCTATGAGGCGCCGGATGACTGATCGGGTCGAGATCTTCGAGGTCGGGCCCCGCGACGGGTTGCAGAACGAGAAGCGGCTGATCCCGGCCGCGGAAAAGATCGCGCTGATCGACATGCTCAGCCGCGCGGGGTTCCGGCGGATCGAGGTAGCAAGCTTTGTCAGCCCGAAATGGGTGCCTCAGATGGCCGATGGTGCCGAGGTGCTGGCCGGGATCACCCGGTCGCCCGGGGTGTCCTATGCGGCCCTGACGCCCAACATGAAGGGTTATGTGCGTGCGCGCGCAGCGCGGGCCGACGAGGTGGCGATTTTCGGGTCCGCCTCGGAAGGGTTCAGCCGGGCCAATATCAATGCCTCCATCGCCGAGAGCCTGGAGCGTTTTGCCCCGGTTGCGGCGGCGGCGCGGGCCGACGGGGTGCCGGTGCGCGGCTATGTCTCCTGCGTGACGGATTGCCCCTATGACGGGCCGACGCCGCCGGCCCGGGTGGCCGCGGTCGTGCAGCGGCTGCTGGAAATGGGATGTTACGAGATCAGCCTGGGCGATACCATCGGGCGCGGCACGCCCGAAACCGTGAGCGCGATGCTGCGCGCGGTGCTGGAGGTGGCGCCGGCGGCCCGGCTGGCCGGTCATTACCACGACACCGGCGGGCGCGCGCTGGACAATATCGAGGCCTCGCTGACCCTGGGGCTGCGTGTCTTCGATGCTGCCGTTGGCGGTCTGGGGGGCTGTCCCTTCGCCAGGGGGGCCACCGGCAATGTCGCGACCGAGGCGGTCGCCGCGCGGCTGGACCGGCTGGGTCACGCGACCGGGCTGGACATGGGCGTGATCGCGAAAGCCGCACAGATGGCGCGCGCGATGCGGGATACAGGCGGCGGAGGACAGGAATGAGCGACGTGTTGACCACCCGGATCGATGCGCGGGGCGTGGCCACGCTTGTCATGAACCTGCCGGAAAAGCATAACGCGCTGTCGGCCGAGATGATGGACGCGCTGATCGCCGCGGCCGCGGAGCTGGGGGCCGATCCGGCAGTGCGGGCGGTTGTGCTGACCGGCACCGGCAAGAGCTTTTGCGCCGGCGGCGACCTGGCCTGGATGCAGCGCCAGATCGACGCGGGCCCGGCACGGCGCGATGCGGCGGCGCGCAAGCTGGCGGTGATGCTTCAGGCGCTGGACGGGCTTCCCAAGCCGCTGATCTGCCGGGTCCAGGGGCAGGCCTTTGGCGGCGGGCTGGGGCTGATGTCGGTTTGCGACGTGGCGATCGGCGCGACCCATGCGAAATTCGGCTTCACCGAAACCCGCCTGGGCCTGATTCCGGCCACGATCGGCCCCTATGTCATTGCCCGCATGGGGGCGGCGAAGGCACGCCGCGTGTTCATGTCGGCCCGGATCTTCGACGCGCAAGAGGCCGTGTCGCTGGGCCTGCTGGCCCGTGCCGTGCCCGCCGGCGACCTGGACCAGGCGGTCGAGGCGGAAATCGTGCCCTATCTGGCCTGCGCGCCCGGCGCGGTGGCCGAGGCCAAGGCATTGATCCGCGACCTGACGCCGCGCATCGACGAGCAGGTGATCGCGCACACGGTGCACGCGCTGATCGCCCGCTGGGAAAGCCCCGAAGCGGCCGAGGGGATCGCGGCGCATTTTGCCAGGCGCAAGCCGGGCTGGGCGCAGGATTAGACATGCCGCGCCCGCGGTGGCGATCCGGTTCGATGTCCACAGGCGAGCTTGGCCGACAGCGCCGGCGCCAAAGCTGCCGCACGGGACGGCGCGACCGGCGCATGGCAAGGGGCTCGGGCGTGCCTGCGTTCGGTTGACCCCGCCGCGGCGCGGCGCTACACCCTGAAACGTAAACGCGGACCGTGCGGACAGCATGTGTCGAAGGAGCTTCGCCCAATGGATGATCTTCTCAGGGACTATCTTCCGATTCTCATATTCCTGGCGATGGCCGCCGGCCTGGGGATCATCCTGATCCTTGCCGCCGTGGTGCTTGCCGTGCGCCACCCGGATCCGGAAAAGCTTTCGGCCTATGAATGCGGCTTCAACGCCTTCGACGACGCCCGGATGAAATTCGACGTGCGGTTCTACCTGGTGTCGATCCTGTTCATCATCTTCGACCTGGAAATCGCCTTCCTGTTTCCCTGGGCGGTGGCGTTCGGCACTATCGGCGATGTCGGGTTCTGGTCGATGATGGCGTTCCTGGCCGTTCTGACCATCGGATTTGCCTATGAGTGGAAGAAGGGGGCCATGGAATGGGAGTGAGCACCGCAGCCAACGCCGCCGGCGGCGATTCCGAACACGCCACCCAGGCGCTGAACCGCGAATTGCAGGACAAGGGGTTCCTGCTGACCTCGACCGAGGACATCATCAACTGGGCGCGCACCGGCAGCCTGCACTGGATGACCTTCGGGCTGGCCTGCTGCGCGGTCGAGATGATGCATACCTCGATGCCGCGCTATGACGCGGAACGTTTTGGTGTCGCGCCGCGCGCCAGTCCGCGCCAGTCGGACGTGATGATCGTGGCCGGCACCCTGACCAACAAGATGGCGCCGGCGCTGCGCAAGGTCTATGACCAGATGCCCGAGCCGCGCTATGTGATCTCGATGGGGTCCTGCGCCAATGGCGGGGGGTATTACCATTACAGTTACAGCGTGGTGCGCGGCTGCGACCGGATCGTGCCGGTGGATATCTACGTTCCCGGCTGCCCGCCGACGGCCGAGGCGCTGCTTTACGGTATCCTGCAATTGCAGCGCAAGATCCGCCGCACCGGCACAATCGTGAGGTAAGGTCGATGAGCGATGCCCTGAACGAGCTTGGCGCCCATATCGCGGCGATCCGCGCCGATTGCGTGCTGAGCTGGGACGTGACCCTGGGCGAGCTGACGGTGCATGTCGCGCCCAGTTCGCTGGTCGCCTTCGTCGATTTCCTCAAGACCGACAAGACCTGCCAGTTCACCTCGCTGGTCGACATCACGGCGGTCGACCATCCCGAGCGCGAAGCGCGGTTCGACGTGGTCTATCACTTCCTCTCGATGTATCAGAATCAGCGTATCCGCGTGAAATCCGCCGTGCGGGAAGAGGAAATGGTGCCCTCGATCACCAGCCTGCATCCCTGCGCCGACTGGTTCGAGCGCGAGGTGTTCGACATGTTCGGCATCCTGTTCTCGGGGCATCCCGACCTGCGCCGCATCCTGACCGACTACGGCTTCCGCGGTCACCCGCTGCGCAAGGATTTCCCGACCACCGGCTATACCGAGGTGCGCTATGACGAGGCGCTCAAGCGCGTGGTCTACGAGCCTGTGAGCCTGGTGCAGGAATACCGCCAGTTCGATTTCATGTCGCCCTGGGAGGGGGCCGATTACATCATTCCCGGCGACGAGAAGGCCGAAGAGGCGAAAGGATAGGCGTGCCAATGGCCGGTGAGGCAACCTTGCTGTTCGGCGTCGGCGCGACCAAGGCCGGGACCAGCTGGCTTTACCGCTATCTGGCCGCGCATCCCGAATGCCACCTGCGCACGATCAAGGAACTGCACTTCTTCGACGCGCTGGACGCAGGCCGTCGGGATGCGCAGCGAAAGGCGCTGGCGGCGACCCGCGAGGGGCTGATCCGGGGCGCGGGCAATCTTGCGCCCGAAGCGCGCGCGCGCCGGATCGCCGATATCGACGCCTATCTTCCGGTGCTGCAAGCCGGTGACACGGCGGGTTATATCGACTATCTGAATTTCGGGCGCACCGATGAGCGCCTTATTGCTGACATAACACCAGCTTATGCTCTTCTGTCGGAGGGGCGCCTGGGAAGGATGGCTTGCATGTCCGCGGATGTGCGTTTCGTATACCTCCTTCGCGACCCGGTCGCGCGGCTGTGGAGCCACGTGCGCATGATCGCACGGCGCCGCAGCGCGACGGGGCGCGATGTGGCGCAACGAGCCGGGCAGGTTCTCGACCGCGTTCTTTCCGGTGCCGAGGCGCATATTGCGCGGCGGGGCGATTATCGTGCCGCGCTGACCCGGCTGCGCGCTGCGGTGGCGCCGCGGCGGTTGTTCACCGGGTTCTACGAGGACATGTTCGACGCGAAGGCGGTGACCCGGCTATGCGCCTTCCTTGGGCTGTCGGACCGGCCGGCCGATCTGCGCCGCCGGGTTCATGCCGGCGTTCCGGTGGAAATGAGCGCCGAGCAGCGTGATCGTGCGGCCGCCTTCCTGCGGCCGCAATATGAATTTGTCGAGGCCTGCCTCGGCCGGCTTCCCGATGCCTGGGAAGCGAACAGGGTAGGGGTGTGAGATGATGGACGGAAAGTTCGACGACACGCTGACCGGCGAGCAGAAGATACGCAACTTCAACATCAACTTCGGGCCGCAACACCCTGCTGCGCATGGCGTTTTGCGGATGGTGCTGGAGCTGGACGGCGAGGTGGTGGAGCGTGCCGACCCGCATATCGGGCTGCTGCATCGCGGCACCGAGAAACTGATGGAAAGCCGCACCTACCTTCAGAACCTTCCCTATCTCGACCGGCTGGATTACGTCGCGCCGATGAACCAGGAACATGCCTGGTGCCTGGCGATCGAGAAGCTGACAGGCACCGAGGTGCCGCGCCGGGCCAGCCTGATCCGGGTTCTGTTCTGCGAGATCGGCCGGGTTCTGAACCACCTGCTGAACGTCACCACGCAGGCGATGGACGTGGGCGCGCTGACCCCGCCGCTCTGGGGGTTCGAAGAGCGCGAGAAGCTGATGATCTTCTATGAACGGGCCTGTGGCGCGCGGCTGCACGCGGCCTATTTCCGGCCCGGCGGGGTGCACCAGGATCTGACGCCGCAATTGCTCGAAGATATCGAGGCCTGGGCCGAGCATTTCCCGAAGGTGCTGGACGATATCGACGGGCTGCTGACCGAAAACCGGATCTTCAAGCAGCGCAACTGCGACATCGGCGTGGTCACCGAGGAGGACATCCAGCAATGGGGGTTTTCCGGCGTGATGGTGCGCGGCTCGGGCCTGGCATGGGATCTGCGTCGGGCGCAACCCTATGAATGCTATGACGAATTCGACTTCAAGGTGCCGGTGGGCAGCAACGGCGATTGCTATGACCGCTACCTGTGCCGGATGGAGGAGATGCGCCAGTCGACCTCGATCATCCGGCAGGCCATCGCCAAGCTGCGCGTCGAACATGGCGACATCCTGACCCGTGGCAAGATCACGCCGCCCAAGCGGGGCGAGATGAAGACATCGATGGAGGCGCTGATCCATCACTTCAAGCTGTACACCGAGGGGTTTCATGTGCCCGCGGGCGAGGTCTATGCCGCGGTCGAGGCCCCGAAGGGTGAGTTCGGCGTCTACCTGGTGGCCGATGGCAGCAACCGGCCCTATCGCGCCAAGCTGCGCGCGCCGGGATTCCTGCATTTGCAGGCAATGGATCACGTCGCCAGCGGCCACATGCTGGCCGATGTGGCGGCGATCATCGGCACCATGGACATCGTGTTCGGCGAGGTGGATCGTTGAGCCGCGCGCGTGACATATATGAATTGACTGGGTGGGGACCCACTGGCCCCGGGCATGATGCCCGTGCGGCTGTTACCTCGGCCGGGATGTCCCGGTCGTCAAAAGGAGCAGGACCCATGAAGACCACCCTCAAGATCGCCGCCCTTTCCGCGGCACTTTTTCCCGCTTTTGCCTTCGCACAGGCCGGCGATGGCCCGACCGACGCGCAATTGCAAAGCTTCCGTGTCGCGATCACCCAAGTCGGATGCACCATTGCCGACGATGCGACCGCCGCGTCGGTGCAGGCCGCGACCGGCTTTTCCGAAACTCTGCTGGAATCCATCGTCCAGCAATTGCGCGTCTATAACGAAATCGTCGATGCCTCCGCCGAAGGCGGCATCACGCTGACATCGGGAGAATGTGCCCTCTAATGCTGCGCCGTCTTCATCACGAACAGCCCGAGTCCTTCGCCTTCACGCCGGAAAACCTGGCCTGGGCGAAGGCTCAGGTGACCAAATACCCCGAGGGGCGCCAGGCCAGCGCCATCATCCCGCTGCTGTGGCGCGCCCAGGAGCAGGAAGGCTGGCTGTCGCGCCCCGCGATCGAGCATGTGGCCGACATGCTGGGCATGGCGCATATCCGCGCGCTGGAGGTTGCGACCTTCTATTTCATGTTCCAGCTGTCGCCGGTGGGATCGGTCGCGCATGTCCAGGTCTGCGGAACCACGTCGTGCATGATCTGCGGCGCGGAGGATCTGATCGGGGTCTGTCGTGAGAAGATCGCCGATCAACCGCACGCCCTTTCGGCGGATGGCAGGTTCAGCTGGGAAGAGGTCGAATGCCTCGGGGCCTGTTCCAACGCGCCGATGGCGCAGATCGGCAAGGATTACTACGAGGATCTGACTGCCGAGCGGTTCGCCGAGATCCTCGATCAGCTTGCCCGGGGCGAGGTGCCGGTGCCCGGCCCGCAGAACGGGCGCTATGCCTCGGAGCCGGCCGAGGGGTTGACAAGCCTGAAGGAATTCGAAAGCGGCCATACCCGCTATAACGCCTCCGTTCAGGCGGCGGTGGACCTGGGCGACACGATCAAGCGCATCGACGGAACCGAGGTGCCACTGCTGGCGCCATGGGGGCGGCAGAGCGAAGGCGATCTCGCGATGCCGGCGGCGCCCGCGCAACCTGCCGGTGCACGGGATGACGCCGACCGCGCGCAGGGCCGGCCCGCCGATGCCACCGGCATCGACAAGCGCGAGGCGCCGGCCACCACCAAGGCCCGCCCGGCCCCGGCCGAGCCCGGCATCGCCGCCGAAGCCGGCCGCAAGCCCGCGCCGCTGCCCGGGGCGCGCGAAGGCGGGCCGGACGACCTGAAGCAGATCAAGGGCATCGGCCCGGCGCTCGAAACCCTGTTGCACGACCTGGGCATCTATCACTTCGACCAGATTGCCGTCTGGGGGCCGGACGAGGTGGTCTGGATGGATCACAACCTCAAGGGATTTCGGGGGCGGGTCAGCCGCGACGACTGGGTGAACCAGGCCCGGACCCTGGCCGCTGGCGGGCATACGGAATTTTCCGATCGGGTGAAAAAGGGCGATGTATACTGATTGACGATTTGAACGGTGGACAAGGGGGCAAGGACGATGACCGAACAGGCGGAAGAAATGGGCTGCGCGCTCAAGCTGTGGATCGCTGCGGCTGCGGCCGGCGTTCTGGTCATGCTGTTCCTCTTGGTCGGCGGCTATGCCTGGCTGGCCGCGATGTTCGTGGGCGCCGTGGCGGCCATTCTTCTGGGCATGTTTCTGACATGGCTGATCTGCACCCCGGAGGAGCGCACCCGCACCGCACCGGCAAGCGAACCGGTCGATCCGCTCGACATCGTTTCGGCCGCCGCGGGGCCGGCGGCGGTGCCGCACCAGCCGGCAACCGAGGCACGGGACGCCGCGAAAGCCGATGCCGCGCTGGAGGCCGAAAAGGAAAAGACCGCCGAGGTCGAGCGCAAGATCGCGGCCGAGGAAAGCCGGATGGCCGATGCGGCCCGGCCCCGGCCGGCGCCCGAACCGTCGGCGCCCGCCGCGACCGCACCGCGCGATACGGGGCAGCCCGCCGGCCTGGACGCGCCGCGCGCAGGCAAGGCGGACGACCTGAAGAAAATCAAGGGCGTGGGACCCAAGCTTGAAACCCTGTTGAATGAACACGGGATCTTTCACTTCGATCAGATCGCCGCGTGGGGCCCCGAAGAGGTGACCTGGATGGACGAGAACCTGAAAGGGTTCCGCGGCCGGGTCAGCCGCGACGACTGGATCGGGCAGGCGAAGACGCTGGCCGGGGGCGGCGAGACCGCGTTCTCGAAAAAGGTCGACAAGGGCGACGTTTACTGAGGTAGATGTGACACGGGGGCAGGACCAGGAAAAGGCGCTTGCGCGCCAGGGGCGGATCGCGGCGATCGTGATCGCTGCGGGCGGGCTGCTGGCAATGGCGGCGCCGTGGCTGACGGCGGTGCTGGGCCTTTCGTTCCGCTTCGAGATCCTTTTCTACCTGATTTCGCTGGCGGCCTTTGCCTGGGCGCTTGCCGTCACATACCGGATCTGGCGAAAGCGCCGGGAAAATTGAGGATTTGACATGCTGAAGGACGAAGACCGTATCTTCACCAATCTCTACGGCATGGACGAGCGCACGCTCGCCGGTGCGCGGCGGCGCGGCCATTGGGACGGCACCGCCGATATCATCAAGCGGGGACGCGACAGGATCATCGAGGAGATGAAGGCCAGCGGCCTGCGCGGGCGCGGCGGGGCCGGGTTTCCGACCGGGCTCAAATGGTCCTTCATGCCCAAGGAAAGCGACGGGCGCCCGGCCTATCTGGTGGTCAATGCCGACGAATCCGAACCGGGCACCTGCAAGGACCGCGAGATCATGCGCCACGATCCGCACACGCTGATCGAGGGCTGCCTGATCGCATCCTTCTCGATGAACGCGCATGTGTGTTACATCTATATTCGCGGCGAATACATCCGCGAGCGCGAGGCGCTGCAGACCGCCATCGACGAAGCCTATGAGGCGGGCCTGCTGGGGCGCGACGCGGCCGGGTCGGGCTGGGATTTCGACCTGTATCTGCATCACGGTGCAGGGGCCTATATCTGTGGCGAGGAAACGGCGCTTCTGGAAAGCCTCGAAGGCAAGAAGGGCATGCCGCGGATGAAACCACCATTCCCGGCGATGGCCGGGGTTTACGGCTGTCCGACCACCGTCAACAACGTCGAATCGATCGCGGTGGTGCCGACCATCCTGCGGCGCGGCGCCGACTGGTTTTCCAGCTTCGGCCGGCCCAACAATGCGGGCACCAAGGTGTTCGCGATCTCGGGTCATGTGAACACGCCCTGCGTCGTGGAAGAGGCGATGTCGATCAGCTTCGAAGAGTTGATCGACCGGCATTGCGGCGGCATTCGCGGCGGTTGGGACAACCTCAAGGCGGTGATCCCCGGCGGATCCTCGGTGCCATGCCTGCCGGCCTCGGTGATGCGCGACGGCGCGATCATGGATTTCGACTGGCTGCGCGACCAGAAATCCGGGCTGGGCACCGCGGCGGTGATCGTGATGGACCAGTCCACCGACGTCATCAAGGCGATCTGGCGGCTGTCCAAGTTCTACAAGCATGAAAGCTGCGGCCAGTGCACGCCCTGCCGCGAGGGCACGGGCTGGATGATGCGGGTCATGGACCGCCTTGTGACCGGCGCGGCCGAGCCGGAAGAAATCGACATGCTGCTGGACGTGACCAAGCAGGTCGAGGGGCACACGATCTGTGCTCTGGGCGACGCTGCGGCCTGGCCGATCCAGGGGCTGATCCGGCATTTCCGCGACGAGATCGAGGACCGCATCCGGCACAAGCGATCGGGGCGCATCAGCGCGGTGGCGGCCGAGTGACCCATGTGTCGCGGCGCCACATATCCGGCCCGCAGCGGTCCGGCGAAAGGGGATGCGGGATGAAAAGCGCCTTGCACAGGGTCCTTGCCTTTGTTGTGGCCGTCGTGATTGCCGCGCCCGGCGGCGCCGCCGATGCCCGCTCGCTGCGCGATCTGAAGGACGTGAACGAGGGCCTGGCGGTGATTGCCGCCGGCGATCTGATCCAGAAGAACTGCCCGACGATCAGCCCGCGCCTGGTCAGGGCATTCTTCTTTGCCAAGGAACTGGAGGCCAAGGCCAAGGCTGCGGGTTTCGATGACGAGCAGATCGAGGCCTATGTCGAGGACAAGGCGGAAAAGGCCCGGGTCGTGGGCATCGCCCGCGATTACCTGGTCTCGGTCGGGCTGGATCCCGAACGCCCGGAAACCTGGTGCAAGGTGGGGCTTTACGAAATCGAACGAAACAGCCAGATCGGCGTGTTGCTGAAAGCGAAGTGAGATCACATGGCGGACCTGCGCAAGATCATCATAGACGACAAGGAAATCGAGGTCGATCCGGCGATGACGCTGATCCAGGCCTGCGAACAGGCGGGGATCGAGATCCCGCGCTTTTGCTATCACGAGCGGCTGAGCATCGCCGGCAATTGCCGGATGTGCCTGGTCGAGGTCGTGGGCGGCCCGCCCAAGCCGGCGGCATCCTGCGCGATGCAGGTCAAGGATCTGCGCCCCGGCCCCGAGGGCGCGCCGCCACAGGTGCGCACCAACAGCCCGATGGTCCGGAAGGCCCGCGAAGGGGTGATGGAATTCCTGCTGATCAACCATCCGCTCGACTGCCCGATCTGCGACCAGGGCGGCGAATGCGACCTTCAGGACCAGGCAATCGCCTATGGCGTCGATTTCAGCCGCTACCGCGAGCCGAAGCGCGCGGTCGAGGATCTCGATCTCGGCCCGCTGGTCGAAACGCACATGACGCGCTGCATCTCCTGCACCCGTTGCGTGCGGTTCACGACCGAAGTGGCCGGCATCAGCCAGATGGGCCAGACCGGACGCGGCGAGGATGCCGAGATCACCTCTTACCTGGGCGAGACGCTGGACAGCAATCTTCAGGGCAACATCATCGACCTGTGCCCGGTGGGCGCGCTGGTATCCAGGCCCTATGCCTTCACCGCGCGGCCGTGGGAGCTGACCAAGACCGAATCGATCGACGTGATGGACGCGCTCGGGTCCTCGATCCGGGTGGACACCAAGGGGCGCGAGGTGATGCGCTTCCTGCCGCGCAACCATGACGGCGTGAACGAGGAATGGATTTCCGACAAGACGCGCTTCGTCTGGGACGGGTTGCGGCGCCAGCGTCTTGACCGGCCCTATGTGCGCGAGAACGGAAAGCTGCGCCCGGCCAGCTGGCCCGAGGCGCTGGCGGCCGCCGCGCATGCGATGAAGGGCCGCAAGGTCACCGGGCTTGTGGGCGACCTGGCCCCGGTCGAGGCGGCCTTCGCGCTGAAGCAGCTGGTCGAAGGGCAGGGCGGCAAGGTCGAGTGTCGCACCGATGGCGCCAGGCTTCCCGCCGGCAACCGGTCGGGCTATGTCGGCAATGTCGCGATCGAGGAGATCGACACCGCCCGCGACATCCTTCTGGTCGGCACCAACCCGCGGACCGAGGCGCCGGTGTTGAATGCGCGGATCCGCAAGGCATGGCTTGCCGGGGCGAGGGTCTCGGTGATCGGGGCGGCGGCCGATCTGACCTATGACTACACGCATCTGGGCACCGACCGCGGCGCGCTGGACAAGGCAAGCCCGCAAGAGGACACGATCGTCATCGTCGGGAAGGGCGCCTTGCAGGATGCCGACGGCGCCGCCGTGCTGGCGGCCTGCATGGCGCTTTCGGGCCGGATGCTGGTGCTGCACAGTGCGGCCGCCCGGGTCGGTGCGATGGATGTCGGCGCGGTGACCGAAGGCGGCATGGACGAAGCGATGGACGGGGCCGAGGTGATCTTCAACCTGGGCGCCGACGAAATCGGCATCGCCGAGGGGCCCTTCGTGATCTACCAGGGCAGCCATGGCGACCGCGGGGCGCATCGTGCCGACGTGATCCTGCCCGCCGCCGCCTATACCGAAGAGCAGGGTCTGTTCGTCAACACCGAAGGCCGCCCGCAACTGGCCTTGCGCGCCGGCTTTCCGCCGGGCGATGCCAAGGAGAACTGGGCGATCCTGCGTGCCCTGTCGGCCGAGCTGGGGGCCACGCTGCCCTATGACAGCCTGCCGCAGCTGCGCCAGGCGCTGGTCACGGCGGTGCCGCACCTGTCGCAGGTCGATTCGGTGCCGCGAAACGACTGGCAGCCGATCGCCCGGGGCAAGCTGGGGACGGGCGATTTCCACTATGCGGTGAATGATTTCTATCTGACCAACCCGATCGCGCGGGCCTCGACCGTGATGGCCGAACTGTCGGCCAATGCGCGCGCCCGCGCGAATGCCCCGCTGGCGGCGGAATAGGCCGGGCATGCAGGGGGCGTATCACCTTGCCGCGGCACTGGCCCTTGCGGGCGGGGTGGCGGGTTGTGTCGCGCAGGGGCCGGGGGCAACCGCGCGGGCCGCGCCATCGCCGGACGCCTATCTCGGGGTTGAGACGCGCTTGCTGGATGACGAACTGGTCAATTTCATCGTCCGGATGGACGGGGCGCGGGAGCCGGCCGATCTGGCCGCCTATGCCCGGTGCGCTGCGGCGCAATATGCGCTGATCCGCGGATACGGTTTTGCGCGCCATGTCCGGACGAATGTCACAGAAGAGGGTGGCGTTTGGCTGGCGGATGCTGTTTACACCATCTCGTCGGCCCTGCCGCGCGGCGTGAGCCAGATCGACGCCGAAGTCGTGGTGGCGGATTGTGCGAACAAGGGAATACCCACGGTTTGAGGGGACGGGGCAAGAATGGCTGAATTTCTCGATACCGGCTTCGGAACATTCGTGCTGATCGCGGCGCAGGGCCTGCTGGTCATCGGTTTCGTGATGATCTCGTTGCTGTTCATGGTCTATGGCGACCGCAAGATCTGGGCCGCGGTCCAGATGCGCCGGGGCCCCAACGTGGTCGGCGCCTTCGGCCTGTTGCAGTCGCTGGCCGACGCGCTGAAATACGTCTTGAAAGAGGTCGTCATTCCGGCCGGTTCCGACCGGGCCGTGTTCTTGCTGGCGCCGCTGCTGTCCTTCACCCTGGCGATGGTCGCCTGGGCGGTGATCCCCTTTGCCGATGGCTGGGTTCTGGCCGATCTCAACGTGGCGATCCTTTACGTCTTCGCGATCTCCTCGCTCGAGGTTTACGGCGTCATCATGGGCGGCTGGGCGTCCAACTCGAAATACGCGTTCCTGGGCAGCCTGCGATCGGCGGCACAGATGATCTCCTACGAGGTCAGCATCGGCCTGAGCATCGTCGGCGTGATCCTGACCACCGGGTCGCTGAACTTCTCAGATATCGTGCGTGCGCAGGATGGCAATCTCGGGCTGTTCAACTGGTACTGGCTGCCGCATCTGCCGATGGTGGTGCTGTTCTTCGTCAGCGCGCTGGCCGAGACGAATCGCCCGCCCTTCGACCTGCCCGAGGCCGAATCGGAACTGGTGGCGGGCTATCAGGTGGAATATTCCTCGACCCCGTTCCTGCTGTTCATGGCGGGCGAATACATCGCCATCTTCCTGATGTGCGCGCTGATGAGCCTGCTGTTCTTCGGCGGCTGGCTGTCGCCGATCCCGGGCCTGCCCGACGGCGCGCTGTGGATGGTGGGCAAGATGGTCGTCTTCTTCTTCCTGTTCGCCATGGTGAAGGCGGTTGTTCCGCGCTACCGCTATGACCAGCTGATGCGCATCGGCTGGAAGGTGTTCCTGCCGCTGTCGCTGGGCTGGGTCGTTCTGGTGTCCTTCGCGGCGCATTTCGAACTTTTCGGCGGGGCCTATGCCCGCTGGGCAATCGGAGGCTGATCAATGGCATCCATGGACTGGAACCGGGCCGGCAGGTATTTCCTGCTTTCGGATTTCATCAAGGGGTTCGGCCTTGGGCTGAAATACTTTTTCGCGCCCAAGGCGACGCTGAACTATCCGCATGAGAAAGGGCCGCTTTCGCCCCGTTTCCGCGGCGAACATGCGTTGCGCCGCTATCCCAACGGCGAAGAGCGCTGTATCGCCTGCAAGCTGTGCGAGGCGATCTGCCCCGCCCAGGCGATCACCATCGACGCCGAGCCGCGCGAGGATGGCAGCCGCCGCACCACGCGCTATGACATCGACATGACCAAGTGCATCTATTGCGGCTTCTGCCAGGAAGCCTGCCCGGTCGACGCGATCGTCGAGGGGCCGAATTTCGAATTCGCCACCGAAACGCGCGAAGAGCTGATGTATGACAAGGCCAGGCTGCTGGAGAACGGCGACCGCTGGGAGGCCGAGATCGCGCGCAACCTGGAAATGGACGCGCCCTACCGATGACCGATTTCAGCAAGCTCTTCGAGCAGATGATGGAACAGAGCCACGCCATGGCGAAGGCGTTCAACCCCGCGCTGGAAAGTTTCCAGGTGCACGGGTTCGACAAGCTGATGCCCACCATGCCCAAGGATTTCATGGACATGATGTGGGGCAATGCCTTCAACAAGGACGGGCTGGACGCCAAGACCCGGTTGCTGGCCGTGCTGGCGGGGCTGACGGTGCTGGGCGCGCAGGCCGAGCCGCAATTCCGCTCGACCGTGCGCCACGCGATCGAGGCCGGCGCCAGCAAGCAGGAGATCGCCGAGGTGATCTATCAGATGGCGATGCTGGGCGGCATCCCGGCGATGACCCGCGCGTTGCAGATCGCGCAGGGCGTGTTCAACGAAAGCGAGGAGGACGACGCATGAGCGTGGCTGACCTGGCCTTTTTCTTCTTCGCCCTGGTGGCGGTCGTCGCGGGACTGTTCGTGGTCGTGTCGCGCAACCCGGTGCATTCGGTGCTGTGGCTGATCCTGGCCTTCCTGTCCTCGGCCGGGCTGTTCGTTTTGCTGGGGGCGGAATTCGTGGCGATGCTGCTGGTCATCGTCTATGTCGGCGCCGTGGCCGTGCTGTTCCTGTTCGTCGTGATGATGCTGGATGTCGATTTCGCCGAGCTGAAGGGCGAGATGGCGAAATACATGCCGCTGGCCGGGCTGATCGGTGTCGTGATCCTGATGCAGCTGGCGATGATCTTCGGCAGCTGGCAGTTCGCCGAGCAGGCGCAGGCGATGCGCGGAGCGGTGACGCCCGACCCGGCGCAGGTTCACAACACCGCAGCGCTGGGGCGGCTGATCTATGACGACTACATCTTCATGTTCCAGATCGCTGGCCTGATCCTTCTGGTGGCGATGATCGGCGCGATCATGCTGACGCTGCGCCACCGGACGCATGTCAAGCGCCAGGATATCCTGGCGCAGATGTATCGCGATCCGGCCAAGGCGATGAAACTGAAGGACGTGAAACCGGGGCAGGGGCTCTAGCCCGCCGGTCCCGGGGCCCGGGGATCGAACGCCCGGCCGGCGCCGGGGTGCGATGGAAACGACGGAACAATCGGGCCCAGGCCCGGAGGGACGAGATGATAGGACTGCACCATTACCTGACGGTCGCCGCGGCGCTCTTCGTCATCGGGATTTTCGGCATCTTCCTGAACCGGAAGAACGTGATCGTGATCCTGATGTCGATCGAACTGATCCTGCTGGCGGTGAATATCAATTTCGTCGCCTTCTCGGCCTATCTGGGGGATCTGGCCGGGCAGGTCTTCACCCTGTTCGTGCTGACCGTCGCCGCCGCCGAGGCGGCGATCGGCCTGGCCATTCTGGTCTGCTTCTTCCGCACGCGCGGCAGCATCAATGTCGAAGACGTCAACGTGATGAAGGGGTAAGCGGTCATGGTCAGTATCATCCTCTTCGCGCCTTTGCTGGGCGCCATTCTGGCCGGGTTCACCTGGAAACTGATCGGCGAGCAGGCGGCCCAGTGGATCTCGACCGGGCTGCTGTTCCTGGCCTGTCTGCTGTCGTGGATTGTGTTCCTGGGCTTCGATGGCGAGATGCAGCAGATCCAGGTCATGCGCTGGATCGAGAGCGGCACGCTGGTCGCGGACTGGTCGATCCGGCTGGACCGGCTGACCGCGATCATGCTGATCGTGGTCACGACGGTGTCCAGCCTGGTGCATCTCTACAGCTTCGGCTACATGGCGCATGACGCGAATTTCAAGGAAGGCGAGGTCTATCGCCCGCGCTTTTTCGCCTATCTGTCCTTCTTCACCTTCGCCATGCTGGCCCTGGTGACGGCCGACAATCTGGTGCAGATGTTCTTCGGCTGGGAAGGCGTTGGCGTCGCCTCCTATCTTCTGATCGGGTTCTACTATCGCAAGCCCAGTGCCAATGCCGCCGCGATCAAGGCTTTCGTGGTCAACCGTGTCGGCGATTTCGGGTTCGCCCTGGGGATCTTCGGCCTGTTCTTCCTGGTGGACAGCGTGCAGATGGACGACATCTTCGCCGCCGCGCCGCAATTGGCCGAGACGCAGCTCGGCTTTCTCTGGCGCGACTGGAATGCGGCGAACCTGCTGGCCTTCCTGCTGTTCGTCGGCGCCATGGGCAAATCGGCGCAATTGTTCCTGCATACCTGGCTGCCCGACGCGATGGAGGGGCCGACGCCGGTTTCCGCGCTGATCCACGCGGCGACCATGGTGACGGCAGGGGTGTTCCTGGTCTGCCGCATGTCGCCGCTGATGGAATACGCGCCGCAGGCGATGGCATTCGTCACCTTTATCGGCGCCTCGACCGCGTTCTTCGCCGCGACCGTCGGGTTGGTGCAGAACGACATCAAGCGGGTGATCGCCTATTCGACCTGTTCGCAGCTGGGCTACATGTTCGTCGCGGCCGGTGTCGGCGTCTATTCCGCGGCGATGTTCCACCTGCTGACCCATGCCTTTTTCAAGGCGATGCTGTTTCTCGGCGCGGGATCGGTCATCCACGGGATGCATCACGAACAGGACATGCGCAATTATGGCGGGCTGCGCCACAAGTTCCCCTATACCTACTGGGCGATGCTGATCGGCACGCTGGCGATCACCGGGGTGGGCATTCCGCTGACCACGATCGGCTTTGCCGGCTTCCTGTCGAAGGACGCGATCATCGAAAGCGCCTGGGGCGCGGGCGGGGCCGGCTATGCCTTCTGGATGCTTGTCATCGCCGCCGCCTTCACCGCCTTCTATTCCTGGCGGCTGATGTTCATGACCTTTTTCGGAACGCCGCGGGGCGATCGGCACACGCATGAAAATGCCCATGAAAGCCCGCGTGTGATGCTGGTCCCGCTGGGGGTGCTGGCCATCGGCGCGGTCCTGAGCGGGATGGTCTGGTATGGCGCCTTCTTCGGCGATCACGCGCAGGTCAACCGCTTCTTCGGCATTCCGACCCACGAAGTGGCGGCGGCCGGCGAAGGCCATGATGCCGCGGCCGATGCGCCCGAGGCGGGCCATGCCGCGACGGCCGAGGGCACCGTCGCATCCGGGACAGCCGCCGCGGCGGGCACCGCGCCCGAAGGCGCGATCTTCATGGGGCCGGACAACCATGTGATGGAAAAGGCGCATGAGGCGCCGGTCTGGGTCCGGATCGCGCCCTTCATCGCGATGCTGGGCGGACTTGCCGTGGCCTATCTGTTCTACATCGTGAACCCGGCGCTGCCGGGCAAGCTGGCCGAGCAGCAACGCCCGCTTTACCTGTTCCTGCTGAACAAGTGGTATTTCGACGAGATCTACGGCTTTGTGTTCGTTCGGCCGGCGCGCTGGCTGGGCCGGTTCCTGTGGCGGCGCGGCGATGGCAACGTGATCGACGGCACGATCAACGGCGTGGCGATGGGGGTCGTCCCCTTCTTCACCCGGCTCGCGGGGCGGTGGCAATCGGGCTACCTGTTCCATTACGCCTTCGCGATGGTGATCGGGATTGCCGTTCTCATGACCTGGATGTCGATCAGCGGGGGGGCGCAGTGATGGAAAATCTTCTGTCGATCATCACCTTTCTGCCGCTGATCGCGGCGCTGGTGCTGGCATTCTTCCTGCGCGGCACCGACGAGGCGGCGCAGCGCAATGCCAAATGGGTGGCGCTGATCGCCACGTCCTTCACCTTTCTGGTGTCGCTGTTTTTGCTGTTCGGCTTCGATCCGTCCGATACCGGCTTTCAGTTCGTCGAGGAACGTGACTGGCTGCTGGGGCTGAAATACAAGATGGGCGTGGACGGGATCTCGATCCTGTTCGTGATGCTGACCACCTTCCTGATGCCGCTGACCATCGCCGCCTGCTGGGAGGTGAAGGTTCGGGTCAAGGAATACATGATCGCCTTCCTCGTGCTGGAAACGCTGATGCTGGGCGTGTTCTGCGCGCTGGACATGATCCTGTTCTACCTGTTCTTCGAGGGCGGCCTGATCCCGATGTTCCTGATCATCGGCATCTGGGGCGGCAAGGACCGGATCTATGCCGCGTTCAAGTTCTTCCTGTATACCTTCCTCGGCTCGGTGCTGATGCTGGTGGCGATCATCGCCATGTACATGCAGGCCGGCACGACCGACATTCCGACGCTTCTGGGCTATCAATTCGACTCGGGGCCGATCACCCTGATGGGCTGGCAGATCGTCGGCGGGGTGCAGACGCTGATGTGGCTGGCCTTCTTCGCGAGTTTCGCGGTGAAGATGCCGATGTGGCCGGTCCACACCTGGCTGCCCGACGCCCACGTGCAGGCGCCCACCGCCGGGTCGGTGGTGCTGGCGGCGATCCTGCTGAAGATGGGCGGCTATGGCTTCCTGCGCTTTTCGCTGCCGATGTTCCCGGTTGCCAGCGACCTGCTGGCGCCGCTGGTCCTTTGGCTGTCGGCGATCGCCATCGTCTATACCTCGCTGGTGGCGCTGGCGCAGAGTGACATGAAAAAGCTGATCGCCTATTCCTCGGTGGCGCATATGGGCTATGTGACCATGGGCATATTCGCGGCAAATCAGCAGGGGCTCGACGGGGCCATCTTCCAGATGATCAGCCACGGTTTCGTCTCGGGCGCGCTGTTTCTTTGCGTCGGCGTGATCTATGACCGGATGCACACGCGCGAGATCGACGCCTATGGCGGGCTGGTGAACCGGATGCCGGCCTATGCGCTGATCTTCATGCTGTTCACGATGGCCAATGTCGGCCTGCCCGGCACCAGCGGTTTCATCGGTGAATTCCTGACGCTGGTGGGGGTTTTCCAGGTCAATACATGGGTCGCGACCGTTGCCGCGACCGGGGTCATCCTTTCGGCGGCCTATGCGCTCTGGCTGTATCGCCGCGTGGTGCTGGGCGACCTGCTGAAAGAGAGCCTGCGCTCGATCACCGACATGAGCCGGCGCGAGCGGGCGATCTTTGCGCCGCTTGTCGTGATGACCCTGCTGCTGGGGGTCTATCCCGCCCTGATCACCGATATCATCGGGCCATCGGTGGCCGCGCTCGTCTCCAACCATCAGACGGCGCTGCTCGACAGCGGCATGGCCGTCCAGATCGCTCAGCACTGAAGGGGACAACGATGCTCTCTGCCGATATTTCCACCTTCCTGCCCGAGATCCTGCTGGCGCTTTACGCCCTGGTGGCGCTTCTGTTCGGGGCGTATGGCGGCAAGGACAGGACGGCCCCGCTTCTGGTCTGGGTCACGGCGGCTGTCATGGTCGTGCTTGCGGTCTGGATCGGCGGCACGACCGGCGATGCGCGCCTGGCCTTCGGGGGCGCCGTGGTCAATGACGGATTCGCCCGCTTCGCCAAGGTCGTGATCCTGCTGTCCGGCGCGTCGGTTCTGGTGATGTCCCAGGATTACATGGCGCGCCACGGGCTGCTGCGGTTCGAATATCCGCTGCTGGTGGCGCTGGCCTCGGTCGGCATGATGGTGATGGTCTCCGCCGGCGATCTGATGAGCCTTTACATGGGGCTGGAATTGCAGTCGCTGTCGCTTTACGTCGTGGCCGCGTTGCGCCGCGACAGCCCGAAATCGACCGAGGCGGGCCTGAAATATTTCGTCCTGGGCGCGCTCAGTTCCGGCATGCTGCTCTACGGCGCATCGCTGATCTACGGGTTTTCCGGCACCACGCGCTTTTCCGGGATCATCGAAACGGTCGGCACCGGCGAGATCTCGCTGGGGCTGCTGTTCGGCCTGATCTTCCTGATCGTCGGGCTGGCCTTCAAGGTGTCGGCGGTGCCCTTCCACATGTGGACCCCGGATGTCTATGAGGGCGCGCCGACCCCGGTCACGGCCTTCTTCGCGACGGCACCGAAGATGGCGGCCATGGGGCTGTTCGCGCGGGTTCTCTTCGACGCTTTCGGGCATGTGACCCAGGACTGGGGCCAGGTGCTTGCCCTGCTGTCGGTGCTGACGATGTTCCTGGGCGCGGTCGCGGCGATCGGGCAACGCAACATCAAGCGGCTGATGGCCTATTCGTCGATCACGCATATGGGCTTTGCGCTGATGGGGCTGGCCGCCGGCACCGCGGGCGGCGTGCAGGCGATGCTGATCTACATGGCGATCTATGTCACGATGAATGTCGGGACCTTCGCGTTCATCCTGTCGATGGAAAAGGACGGCGCGCCGGTCACCGATATCGGGGCGCTGAACATGTATTCCAAAGCCGAGCCATTGAAGGCGCTGGCGATGATGGTGCTGCTGTTCAGCATGGCCGGCGTGCCGCCGCTGGTGGGCTTCTTCGGCAAGTTCTATGTGCTGATGGCCGCGGTCGATGCGGGGCTGTCCTGGCTTGCAATCGCCGGTGTGATCGCCTCGGTCATCGCCGCGTTCTACTATCTGCGGATCGTCTATTACATGTATTTCGGCCGGGAAGAGGAAGCGGCGCTGAACGGCGGTGCGAACCCGGTGCTCTGGGCCATGCTGATGGGCTCGGCCGCGATCATGGTGGTGGGCGTTGTGAACCTTTTCGGGGTCGAGGGCCTGGCCCTGGCCGCGGCACAGACCCTTGTCAACTGACCCGTGGCCCGACGGGGTGGCGCGGCGCGTCCTGCCCGAGACCGACAGCACCAATGACGAGGCCGTGCGCCAGTTTCCGGGCCTGACCGGTCCCACCTGGATCCTGGCGCTGCACCAGAGCGCGGCGCGCGGGCGCCGCGGCCGGCCCTGGGCCAATCCCGCCGGGAATTTCGCGGCGACGCTGGTGCTGCCGCGCAGGATGCCGGCCGTGCTGGCGGCGCAGCACTCTTTCGTTGCCGCGCTGGCGCTGTTCGACGCCTTCGTGGCGACCACCGGGCGGGTGGCGCCCTTTGCCCTGAAATGGCCCAATGACGTGCTGCTGAACGGTGGCAAGGTGGCCGGTATCCTTCTGGAATCGATCCGGCAGGGGAATGAGTTGGCCGGTCTTTCGATCGGGTTCGGGGTGAACCTTGCCGCCGCCCCCGCGGTCGACGAGATCGCCGGCGACGCGCTGCGCCCGGTGGCGCTGGCATCGGAAACCGGTGCGGTGGTCTCGCCGGAGGAATTCCTGGACTTCCTGGCCCCGGCCTTTGCACGCAATGCCGCGCAGATGGAGCAATACGGTTTCGCCCCGATCCGCGAGGCATGGCTGGCCCGGGCCGCCCGGCTGGGCCAGACGATCACCGCGCGTACCGGCACGAACACGGTCAGCGGAATTTTCGAAACGGTGGACGAAACCGGCCAGCTGATCCTGAAGACCCCGAAGGGGCGTCATGTGATCGCCGCCGCCGACGTGTTCTTCTGAGCGAGGAGGACCTGCTTTGCTTCTATGTATCGACTGCGGCAATACCAATACCGTGTTTTCCATCTGGGACGGCACGCGATTTCTGTGCACGCTGCGCACCTCGACCGAGCATCAGCGCACCGCCGATCAATATTACGTCTGGTACTCGACCCTGATCGCGCATCACGGGATCGCGGCCGACATTACCGATGTCATCATCTCTTCCACCGTGCCGCGGGTGGTTTTCAACCTGCGGGTCTTTGCCGACCGTTATTTCCACACCCGCCCGATCGTGGTGGGAAAGCCCGAATGCCTGTTGCCGCACCAGCCGCGGGTGGATGCCGGCACCCAGGTGGGCCCGGACCGGCTGGTGAATACGGCCGGCGCCTTCGACCGGCATGGCGGCGACCTGATCGTGGTGGATTTCGGCACCGCCACCACATTCGACGTGGTCGCCCATGACGGCGCCTATGTCGGCGGGGTGATCGCGCCCGGTGTGAACCTGAGCCTGGAGGCGTTGCACATGGCCGCCGCCGCGCTGCCGCATGTGGATGTCACACGGCCGCAACAGGTGATCGGAACGAACACGGTGGCCTGCATGCAGTCCGGCGTGTTCTGGGGCTATATCGGGCTGGTGCGCGGCATCAGCGGAAAAATCCGCGAGGAATACGAAAAACCGATGCGGATCATCGGCACCGGGGGCCTGGCCCCATTGTTCGCGCAGGGCGATGTGTTATTCGACCACATCGAAGATGACCTGACAATGCACGGCCTGACCGTGATCCATGCCTATAACAAGGAAAACGGCGCAACATGAGCAGCAAGAACCGCTTGATCTATCTTCCCCTCGGCGGCGCGGGCGAGATCGGGATGAATGCCTATGTCTATGGCTACGGCCCCGCGGGCAGGGAACGGCTGATCGTGGTCGATCTGGGTGTGACCTTTCCCGACATGGACAATACGCCCGGCGTCGATCTGATTTTCGCCGACGTGGCCTGGCTCGAAGCCAATGCCGAGCGGATCGAGGCGATCTTCATAACCCATGCGCATGAGGATCACATCGGCGCCCTGGCGCATCTGTGGCGTCGGCTGCGGGCGCCGGTTCACGCCCGCGCGTTCACCGCCAATATCGGCGCCAGGAAACTGGAAGAGGCGGGCCTGGATCCGGCAACGATCCGCGTCGCCGCGCCCTGGCCCGAGACGATCGAGACCGGCCCGTTCAAGGTGTCCTTCCTGCCCGTGTCGCATTCGATCCCGGAAAGTTCGGGCCTGGTGATCGACAGCCCGGCCGGCCGTGTCGTGCATACCGGCGATTTCAAGATCGACGCCCAGCCGATCGTTGGCGAGGCTTTCGACGAAGCCCTGTGGGCCGAGGTGGCCGGCAAGGGCGTGAAGGCGCTGATCTGTGATTCGACCAATGTCTTTTCGCCCAATCCCGGCCGCTCGGAATCGACGCTGGGCCCCGCGATCCAGCAGCTTGTGCGCAATGCCGAAGGCATGGTCGTGGCGACGACCTTCGCCTCGAACGTGGCGCGGCTGAAGACGCTGGCCGAGGCCGGCCAGGCCGCCGGCCGCTCGATCGTGCTGCTGGGCCGGGCCATGCGGCGGATGGTCGAGGCAGCCGCCGAAAGCGGCGTGCTGACGGATTTCCCCAGGACCATCCCTCCCGAAGATGCCCAGCAACATCCGCATGAGAACCTGATGCTGATCGTCACCGGCAGCCAGGGCGAGCGTCGCGCCGCCTCGGCCCAGCTGAGCCGCGGCAAATACATGGGCCTGGAGTTGCAGGCCGGCGATCTTTTCCTGTTCTCGTCCAAGACCATTCCGGGCAATGAAAAGGGCGTGATCCAGATCATGAATGCCCTGTCGGAAAAGGGCGTGGACGTGGTCGATGACGACGCCGATCTCTATCACGTCTCGGGCCATGCGAACCGCCCCGATCTCGAGCGGATGCACAACCTGATGAAGCCGCAGATGCTGGTCCCGATGCATGGCGAACATCGCCACCTGCGCGAGCATGTGAACATCGCCCGCGAGAAGGGCATCGCCGCCGAGATCGCGACCAACGGGACGATGCTGGATCTGGCCGGCCCGGCGCCGCGCGTGGTCGAGCATATCGAGGCCGGACGCACCTATCTGGACGGCAGCGCGCATGTCGGGGCCCTCGACGGGATCCTGCGCGATCGCATCCGTCTGGCGTTGAACGGGCTGGTGGTGGTCACGTTGATCATGGACGAAGAGGATGAGCCGCTGGGAGAGCCCTGGGTGGAGCTGAAGGGGCTGACAGAGACGGGGGGGCGCAGCAAGGGCGCGCTGTCGGATGTGCTGGAGGACGACCTGGCGCAACTGGTCGGCCGTGCCGATGCCAGGACCCTGCGCGACGATGACAAGCTGGAGGATCAACTGCGTCGCCGCACCCGCCAGGTGGTCCTGGACGAGATCGGAAAGCGCCCCGAGGTGATCGTGGTGATCAGTCGCCTGACGGCCTGATCCGCCCGCAATGGCCGTCGTCGCCGGCGGCCATTCGCGTGTTGCGCCGGATCGGCCTGCTTTCGCCGTCGGCTGGATACGCTCGGGCCCCGGGCGGGCGTGCATCCGATGCAACCTAAGCGCGTCCGTGAACCACCATCAACTCGCCTATATTCTCGCGCGTGACATAGCCGATCATGCGCCCGGCCTTGTCGGTCACGGCCACCGCCGGCGCGTTGTCCTGGTGCAGCGCGTCGAGAACCGCGTCCAGCCCGGCATCCAGCATCACCGAGGGCACATTCGTGATCATCTCGGTCTCGACCCGGCGATTGGCCCGCTCGCTGTTGCTGTCGTGAAAGATCGCGCTCCGGGTCAGGAACCCGGCCAGCGAGCCGTCGGGATTCCTGACCGGAAATTCGTGCTGGGTGGTGCGGATCAGGGCCGATTGCGCGGCATGAAGGCTGTCATCGGGCGCCAGGCTTTCATAGCTTGTTATCATCGCGTCACGCGCCAGCATGGTGCGCGCCACGCTGCGCATCTCGACCTCCGAGCTTTCGGCCCCGGCTGCCATGAAGATGAAGATCGCGATCAGCAGCAATATCACGTTCCCGGTCGTCAGGCCGAGAAAGCCGAAGCCGAAGGCCAGGATCTGCCCCGCCCCCGCCGCGGCGCGGGTCGCCGTAAGCCGGTCGGTGAAATAAGACAGGACGGCCCGGAACACGCGCCCGCCATCCATGGGAAAGGCCGGCAGAAGATTGAAAAGGGCCAGGAACAGGTTGACCGCGGCAAGACGGCCGACAAAGCCGATATCGGGGTTCTCGATCTGTTCAAGCTGGCCAAGGTTCATCGACGGGCCGAAGATCGCAAGCAACCCGATGAAGATCACGATGTTGACCGTCGGGCCGGCCAGCGCGACGATGATTTCCTGGGTCGGGTTTTCGGGCATGCGTTGCAGCCGCGCCATCCCCCCGATCGGCAGCAAGGTGATGTCCGGGGTGGCGATGCCATAGCGGCGCGCGGTCAGGACATGGCCATATTCATGCGCCAGGACGCAGCCGAAGATCGCGATCACGAAGACCACGTTTTCAAGCGCGGCGGCCGGCCCGTCGCTGAGATAGGCGGCCATCCCGATCCAGAGCAGGAGCAGGAAAAACGTGGCGTGAATCCTGATTTCCGAGCCGAAAAGCCGGCCGATCGAAAAGGACCAGGTCATTCGCGTTGTCGTTCCTTGCTATGCAGGTGTCCGTTCAGAAGGGAATCTCGTCATCCAGATCGCTGCTCGGGGCGGGGCTGGAATAGCTGCCGCCATAGTCGCCGCCAGAGGATCCGCTTTCATACCCGCCGCCCTCGTTGCCGCCGCCGCCCGACCGCCCGTCGAGCATCGTCAGAACGCCGCCGAGCCCGGCCACGACAACATCGGTCGAATAGCGGTCATTGCCCGACTGATCCTGCCATTTGCGGGTCTGAAGCTGGCCCTCGACATAGACCTTCGATCCCTTGCGCAGGTATTGCTCGGCCACGCGCACCAGCCCGTCGCCGCGTAGAACGACATTGTGCCATTCGGTGCGTTCGCGCCGTTCGCCGGTATTGCGGTCCTTCCAGTTTTCCGAGGTCGCGATGCGAAGGTTGCACAGCTTGCCCCCGTCGGGGAAGGTGCGCACCTCGGGGTCGCGCCCCAGGTTGCCAATCAGGATTACCTTGTTAACCGATCCCGCCATGCGTCGCTCCCGTCGAATCTCGTCTGGTCTTGACCCGGTTACACCACTCCAGCGCGGTTAATGAAAGATGAAAACGCGCCCGACGCGACCGGATCGGCCGAAAAGCGGCGCGGCCGGCATTGACGGTCAGCCATTGCCATGCCCGGTGAACAGCCCCGCATCCTCGGCGGCGCGACGGATCGCGCGGGACTTGTTGACCGTCTCTTCGTATTCCGCCGCCGGGTCGCTGTCGTGAACGACGCCGCCGCCGGCCTGGATATACAGGGTTTCGTCCTTCAGAACGGCGGTGCGCAAGGCGATGCACATGTCCATGTCGCCATTGGCCGCGAAATAGCCGACGCCGCCACCATAGACGCCGCGCTTTTCCGGCTCCAGCTCGTCGATGATCTGCATCGCGCGCACCTTGGGCGCCCCCGAAACCGTGCCCGCGGGAAGACCGGCCAGCAACGCCGACAGGGCGTCGTGATCCTCCGACAGTTCCCCCACCACGTTCGAGACGATATGCATGACGTGGCTGTAGCGTTCGATGATGAATTTCTCGGTCGGGTGCACTGTGCCGACCTTCGCAACCCGGCCCACGTCGTTGCGGCCCAGGTCCAGCAGCATCAGGTGCTCGGCCCGTTCCTTGGCATCCGACAGCAGCTCCGTCTCCAGCGCGCGATCCTCCTGGGGGGTGGCGCCGCGCGGGCGGGTGCCGGCGATCGGGCGGATCGTGACCTGGCCGTCGAACACGCGCACCAGGATCTCGGGGCTTGCGCCGATCACCTGGAACCCCCCGAAATTGAAGAAGAACATGAAGGGCGAGGGGTTGGTGCGCCGCAGCGAGCGATAGAGCGCGAAGGGCGGCAGCCTGAATTCCTGCGACCAGCGTTGCGAAGGCACGACCTGAAAGATGTCGCCGGCACGGATATAGGCCTTGGCCTTTTCCACCGCCGCCATGTAGTCCTCGCGCGAGAAGTTCGACACCATCGCGCCCACCGGCGCCGCGTCGCCCAGGTTCCGCGTGACGGCGGGGACCGAGCGTTCAAGCTCGCGCACGGCGTCCATCACCCGCTCGGCCGCCTGGGCATAGGCCGCCCGCGCGCTCAGGCCCGATCCCGCCCAGGCCGGCGAAACCACGATCACCTCGCCCTTGACCCCGTCCAGCACCGCCACCACCGAGGGGCGCAGCATCAGCGCATCGGGCAGGCCCAGCGGGTCCGGGTTCTCGTCCGGCAGATGCTCGACGAGGCGGATCATGTCATAGCCGAGATAGCCAAACAGGCCGGCCGCGATCGCCGGCAACCCGTCGGGCATGTCGATCCGGCTTTCGGCGATCAGCGCGCGCAGGGTATCCAGCGGATGTCCGGGCAGATCCTCGAAACTGTCCGGGTCGAACCGGGCCTGGCGGTTGATCCGGCTTTGCGCGCCCCGGCATTGCCAGATCAGGTCGGGCTTCATGCCGACGACCGAATAGCGCCCGCGCACTTCGCCGCCGGTGACCGATTCCAGCATGAAACTGTCCTTGCGGGCCTCGGCAAGTTTGAGCATCAGGCTGACCGGCGTGTCGAGATCGGCGGCCAGGCGCATATGGACCACCTGGTTGCGGCCGGCGGCAAAGCCGGCCTCGAACGCCTCGAATGACGGGGACAGGGCGGTCATGCGCGGCCTCAGGGGATCTGTGCGTGAACGGCGTTGATCGCGTTCTCGTTCAGCGTCATCCCGGCGCGTTCCAGCATTGCCTGTGCGAAATAGCCGAACATGTCCTGCGCCACGCCCTGCGCGGCCTGGTCCTGAAGCGTCGTCCGCAACCGTGCGGTCGTGGTATTGCCGGCCTCCGGCGGCAGATGCGCGGTGACCTGGACCACGAAGACCGAGCCGTTCTGCGTGACGACCGCGGTTTCGCCTTCGGCAAGGTCGAACACGGTCTGGCTCAGCCCCGCCGGCGTGACGCCGGATCGGGTAACGGCGCGAACCCGCTCGACCGGCTCTGTCAGCGCGTCAAGCGGCGTGCCCGAATCCAGCCGCGTCTTGATGGCCTGCGCCTGGTTTTCCAGTTGGCGCATGGTTTCCTGTTGCTGCCAGAGGGCAACGACCTCGTCGCGCACGGCGTCGAGCGGTTTCTTTCGCGGCGGAATGACCTCATCGACCCGCAGCGCGAAAATGCCGCCGTCTTCAAGCTCGACGATCTCGGGGAAATCGCCGAGGGCGGCTTCGGCGGCGGCCGCCCGGAATGCCTCGTATCCGGCGATTCCCTGGTCCTGGCCATCGAAATAGTCGATCTGGCCAAGCGCCATATCGGTCTCTTGTGCCAGTTGCTCAAGCGTGGCGCCGGCGGCCAGCTTGTCCTTGATCGCTGACATTCGTTGATTGATCAGGCGCCGGGCGCGGTCGGCGGCAAGCTCCGCCTTCAGCTCGTCGCGCACGTCCTTTAATGTGGTTTCCTGTGCGGCCAGCACGGCATTCATCCGGATCAGGGCCGGACCGAATTCGGTCTCGACCGGGCCGATGACCCCGGGGGCCTCCATCGCGAACACCGCATCGGCGGCTGCGCCCAGATCCTCGCGCGACACATCGCCCAGATCCACGTCATCCAGGGTCAGGCCGCGCTCGGCCACGAGATCCTTAAAGGTGGCGTCGCCGGCATCCAGGCGTTCCTTGGCCGCGACGGCCTCTTCGCGGCTGGGATAGACCAGGCGTTCGACCAGGCGCCGCTCTGGCGTGACATATTCGTCGATGCGCTGCTGATAGAGATCGCGCAGCGCGGCCTCGTCCACCTCGACCGTCGGCAACAGCATGTCCGGCGTCATCCAGGCATAGGTGATCTGCTTGGTCTCGGGGGCGGTGAATCGTTCGGTGTTTTCCGCGTAGATCGTTTCGATCTCGGCCTTGCCGGGCTGGCCTATGGCGGCTTGCAGATCGTTCTCGGTCAGTTCGACCAGTGCATAGCTGCGCCGCGCGGCGATAAATTCGTAAAGCACATCGCCATAGACATCCGGCATCTGCACCCCGGTCACGATGGCGCCCTCAAGCATGGTACGCGCGGTTTCGGTGCGGATCTGCTCTTCGAACTCGGCCTCGCTCATCCCGTTCTGCTGCAACACATAGCTATAGGTTTCACGGTCGAAGGCGCCATCGGCGCCCTGGAAGGCGCTATAGCTCAGCACCTGTTCCTTGACCGTCGCGTCGCCGACGGAAATGCCCAGGCGCGAAACCTCGTTGTCCAGCGCGGCCGAGGTGACGACCCGGCGCCGCGCCCTGTCGACGATGCCCATCGCCTGCGCCTGGGCCAGCGGGATCTGGCTGCCGATCTGCTGTTCGGCGGCGCGGATCTGCTGTTGCAGCTCGCGGGCATATTCATCGACGGTGATGGGCGTGTCGCCCACCTTGCCAATGCGTTGCACCGTGCCGCCGAAATTGGTCACGCCGAAGCCGCCCAGCCCCACGATCAGAAGCAGCAGGATGGCCCAGACGAGGAAATTTCCGGTTTTCTTGGCCTTGCTCATCGCGGCTTGCCCCTCGTGTGTCGCGGTTTCGTCGTGGCTGTGTATGCGCTTGGACTTTCCGCCGCAAGTAACATGGCTGAATGTCTCAGCTGCGGTCCTGCCCGGACAGGGTGCGATATTCGCGCAGGGTCAGCCAGATCACCACCAGATCCAGCACGCTCAGGACGATCATCATCGGCGAATGGGTCAGGGCAAAGCGGTGTATCTGATAGGCGATGAAGGCCGCGAAAACCACCACCGCCGCCGGATAGGCCCAGCGAATCCGCGCCCACAGAGCGATGACGATCGCCAGTTTCAACACCGCGTGCGATGCCATGTAGAAGGCGTAGAAATGCGTGGTCTCGATCGACAGGCCGCGTGTCAGGGTCAAAAGGAAATTGGCAACGATATCATGCGGATCCTCGACCAGTTCGGCATGGGTCAGCCAGCCTGCGAATTTGACGAATCCGGCGGCCGGCACAAGGTAGAGCCCCAGCCCGCCGATCAGTTCGAGAACCGCCTCGACGGCCTTGAACAGAAGGCCCGCCTCGAAGATCCGGTGAAGCCAGAGGTTGACGGCGGCCCGGTTGTGGCCCCCCACGCTCACGCCCGGGGCTCAGTCGGTGCCACGATATGGCTCGACATATTGCAGCGCCATGTCCCAGGGAAAGAAAATCCAGGTGTCCTGGCTGACCTCGGTGACGAAGGTATCGACCATCGACCGGCCCTTGGGCTTGGCATAGACGGTGGCGACATGGGCCTTCGGAAGGCATTGGCGCACGACTTCGAGCGTGCGGCCGGTATCCACCAGGTCGTCGATGATCAGAACGCCGGTGCCATCGGCCATCACCTCCATGTCGGGTGACTTGATTACCTGCGGGTCGCTCTGGGTCTGGTGGTTGTAGGATTTGACGCTGATCGTATCGACCATGCGGATGTCCAGTTCCCGCGCGACGATCATCGCCGGCGCCATGCCGCCGCGGGTGATCGCCACGACCGCGCGCCAATTTCCATTGTCGGGCCCGTTCCCGTCCAGCCGCCAGGCCAGCGCGCGGGCATCCCGGTGCAGCTGATCCCAGCTGACGTGAAAGCCCTTTTCGTGGGGCAGGCGATCGTTCATCGCGTCACTCTCCGTTGCTGCGGCTGGCGTCGATGTCGGGGGCATCCACGGCCTTCATACCGACGATGTGGAAACCGCAATCGACATGCACGTTCTCGCCGGTCACGCCGGATCCGAGATCGGACAGCAGATAGACCGCGGATTTGCCGACCTCTTCCTGCGTCACGTTGCGCCGCAGCGGCGAGTTCAGCTCGTTCCATTTCAGGATGTAGCGGAAATCGCCGATCCCCGAGGCCGCAAGCGTGCGGATCGGCCCGGCGCTGATCGCGTTCACGCGGATACCGTCGCGGCCCAGGTCTTCGGCCAGGTATTTCACCGAGGCCTCCAGCGCGGCCTTCGCGACCCCCATCACGTTGTAATGGGGCATCACCTGCTCGGCACCGTAATAGGTCAGCGTCAGGCAGGAACTGCCCGGATGCATCAGCTTTTCCGCGCGCCGCACCACGGCGGTGAAGGAAAACGCCGAAATATCCATCGTGACACGGAAATTCTCGCGGCTGGTATCGACATATCGACCGCGCAATTCGTTCTTGTCGGAATAGCCGATGGCATGGACGATGAAATCGAGCGTGCCCCATTCGCGTTCCAGCGCCGCGAAAAGCGCGTCGATCGAGGCATCGTCGCCCACGTCGCAGGGCAGCACCAGCGTCGATCCCAGCTTTTCGGCCAGCGGACCGACCCGCTTTTTCAGCTGATCGCCCTGATAGGAAAAGGCCAGTTCGGCACCGTGCTCTGCGCAGGCCCGGGCGATTCCCCAGGCGATGGACTTGTCATTGGCAAGCCCCATGATAAGGCCGCGCTTTCCATCCATGAGTTTTGTTGACATCCGGTGCCCCTCGACGACCTCTTGTGGAGTTGATGTGGTTTAGGCCAATCATGTCGAACCATCAAGGGCGCCGCGCGCCCGGGAAACGGAGTATGGAATGAGCGAGCGCAGTGGAATTTTCGCGGGCGAGGATCCCTTCGCCCTGGTGCGGGCCTGGATGGCCGAGGCCGAACGGGCCGAGATCAACGATCCCAACGCCATCGCGCTGGCCACGGTCGACCGCGACGGACTGCCCAACGCGCGCATGGTTCTGCTCAAGGATGTCGAGGATGACGGCTTCGTCTTCTACACCAATTACGAAAGCGCCAAGGCGCAGGAGATCGACAGCGCCGGCAAGGCCGCCTTCGTGATGCACTGGAAGGCGCTGCGCCGCCAGATCCGGGTGCGCGGACTGACCGAGCGCGAGGACGGGCCGCAGGCGGATGGCTATTTCGCGTCCCGCTCGCGCAAGAGCCGCCTGGGCGCCTGGGCCTCGCGGCAATCGCGGCCGCTGGCCTCGCGCGCGGCGCTGATGGCCGAGGTGGCGCGCGTGACCGCCGAACATGGCATGAATCCGCCGCGTCCGCCCTTCTGGGGCGGTTTCCGCATTCGCCCGCTGGAGATCGAGTTCTGGGCCGACGGCGCATTCCGCCTGCACGACAGGTTTCGCTGGCGGCGCGAAGCGATTGATTCGTCGTGGAAAATTGATCGTCTGAATCCGTGACAAGGGATATTTCACAAACGCAATATGACCAAATGTGCAGGTAGAAACCGGTTGCGGCTGCGGGTCTTTTCGTAGGAAGGACTGCATCGGGATCACAGAGAACGAGCAACGCGAAAAGAAAATGAACGAAGAATCGAACGGGCCTGCACGGACGGTGACGGGACGGGTAAAGTGGTTCGATCCCACCAAGGGGTTCGGATTCGTGGTGGCCGAAGACGGCGGACCGGATATCCTGCTTCACGCCAACGTGCTGCGCAATTTCGGCCAGAGTTCGGTTGCCGACTCGGCGCTGGTGGAAATCGTCGTGCAGCAGACCGATCGCGGGATGCAGGCGATCCAGGTGGTCAATATCGCGCCGCCCGATCCGGATCAGCCGATCAGCCTGCCGGATCTTGCCGAGGCGGACGCCGAAGATGTCTCCAATATCCCGCTGGAGCCGGCCCGCGTGAAATGGTTCGACAAGGACAAGGGATTCGGCTTTGCAAATATCTTCGGATCGGCCGATGATATCTTCGTTCATATCGAAGTGCTGCGCCGGTCGGGGCTTGCCGATCTCCAGCCGGGCGAAGCGATTTGCATTCGCGCGATCATGGGGCCGCGCGGCAGAATGGCATTGAGGGTCAGCCCGTGGGAATGTGCAGTAACAGAATCGCGGCAATAGCGACCGGGCCGGGCCTGGCGCTGGCGATGCTGATCGCGGCCGGCCCCGTCAGCGCGCAATGCAGCGCCGACGAAGTCGTGATCCGGGGCGATTGGGGCCAGGCGCGGTTTTCCGTCGAACTGGCCGATGACCCGCGCGAGCGGGCACGCGGGCTCATGAACCGGGACAGCATGCCCGCCAGCCACGGGATGCTGTTCATCTATGAACGGCCGCAGCGCGCCTCTTTCTGGATGAAGAACACTCTGATTCCGCTGGACATGCTGTTCATCGACCGCGACGGCCGGATCAGCCGCCTCCATGAAAACGCCGTGCCGCTGGACGAAACCTCGATCAACGGCGGCAAGAACGTGTTCGCGGTTCTGGAGATCAATGGCGGCCTGGCCGAGCGGATCGGGATCGAGGCGGGCAGCGTCCTGCGTCACCCCGCCTTCGGCCCGAATGCAGCCTGGCCCTGCGCCGCGCCTTGACCCTTTCCTTTGCCGCGCCGGGGCGCTATGCAGGCGCCGGTTCGGGGCGTAGCGCAGCCTGGTAGCGCGTCGGTTTTGGGTACCGAAGGTCGTGAGTTCGAATCTCGCCGCCCCGACCAGCGTGACAGAAATCGCACACCCAGAAACCTGCGGGCCGCCGGCCTGGCTGGCGTGGGCGGTGACGATCCGGCAAATTGCGTTGAAGCCCGATGTCAAATCCGCGCGGTAATCCCGTATTTCGTGGCGTGTTTTCCCAACCCTGCCAGATGTTGCGTCACCCGGCACGCGGCGGATGAATCATCGCCGGGCCGGACGGCCCTTCGGATGGCGCGGATGGTCAATCGAAAAACCCTTGGTTGAATCAAATTTTTCCGTTGACCATGCCCCCCTACCTACGCCAGCTTGTGGTGGCCGGGCGACGCATTACCACATGTTGTGCCGCCGGCGAGGGAATGACCCTTCGACAATCAGCGCCACGGGGCCTTCCGCGGTATGTCGGGCTGCATCGCGCGTTGGCCGACAGTCGCGTTGTCCTGTCGTCCGGGTCGGCAAGGGGAAAATGGGGCAGGGCGCAAAAGCGTCTCGTTTGGGCCCGCAATTGAAAAGAACGGGGCAGAAGACCGATGAAGATCGAACGCAAATTCACCACGACCGAAACCGGGGCCTACGGGGCGCTGGAATTCGCCGCCACAGCGTCGGAAATCCGCAACCCCGACGGCACGATCGTGTTCCGCCTCGACGATATCGAGGTGCCCGCGCGCTGGAGCCAGGTGGCCAGCGACGTGATCGCGCAGAAATACTTCCGCAAGGCCGGCGTGCCGGCGCGGCTGAAGCGCGCGCGCGAAAAGGGCGTGCCGGAATTTCTTTGGCGTTCGGTCCCCGACGAGGCGGCGCTGGCCGAACTGCCCGAGGATGAGCGGTTCGTGGGCGAAACCTCGGCCAAGCAGGTTTTCGACCGTCTGGCGGGCGCCTGGGCCTATTGGGGCTGGAAGGGCGGCTATTTCACGACCGAGGGCGACGCCCGCGCCTATTACGACGAGATGCGCTATATGCTGGCGACCCAGCGGGCCGCGCCCAACAGCCCGCAATGGTTCAACACCGGCCTGCACTGGGCCTATGGCATCGACGGGCCGGGGCAGGGGCACTATTACGTCGATTACAGGACCGGCAAGCTGACCCGGTCCAGATCGGCCTATGAGCATCCGCAGCCGCATGCCTGCTTCATCCAGTCGGTCAAGGACGATCTGGTCAGCGATGGCGGCATCATGGACCTTTGGGTGCGCGAGGCACGGCTGTTCAAATACGGCTCGGGCACCGGCACCAATTTCTCCAGCCTGCGCGCCGAGGGCGAGAAACTCTCGGGCGGCGGCAAGTCCAGCGGCCTGATGGGCTTCCTGCGGATCGGCGACCGTGCGGCCGGCGCGATCAAGTCGGGCGGCACCACGCGGCGCGCCGCCAAGATGGTGATCTGCGATGCCGATCACCCCGATATCGAGGAATTCATCAACTGGAAGGTCCGCGAAGAGCAGAAGGTTGCCAGCCTCGTGGCCGGCTCCAAGATGCACGAGGCGCGGCTGAACGACATCTTCGCCGCGATCCGTGCCTGGGATGGCCGCCCCGAGGATGCCTGCGACCCCAAGGTGAATGACGGTCTGAAGGCGGCGATCCGCGCGGCCAAGAAACAGGCGATCCCAGAGCCTTACGTCAAGCGGGTGCTCGACTATGCGCGGCAGGGCTATGGCTCGATCGAGTTTCCCACCTATGACACCGACTGGGATTCCGAGGCCTATTCGACCGTGTCCGGGCAGAACTCCAACAACTCGGTCCGGGTCACCGACGCCTTTCTCAAGGCGGTCGAGGACGACGCCGACTGGGAGCTGATCCGGCGCACCGACGGAAAGGTCGCCAAGACCATCAAGGCCCGTGATCTGTGGGAACAGATCGGCCATGCCGCCTGGTCCTGCGCCGATCCGGGCATCCAGTATCACGACACGGTCAACGCCTGGCATACCTGCCCCGAGGACGGCGCGATCCGCGGCTCGAACCCGTGCTCGGAATACATGTTTCTGGACGACACCGCGTGCAACCTGGCCTCGATGAACCTGCTGACCTTTTACCAGGACGGCAGGTTCCAGGCCGATGATTACATGCACGCCGCCCGGCTGTGGACCCTGACGCTGGAAATCAGCGTGATGATGGCGCAGTTCCCGTCGAAGGAAATCGCCCGGCTGAGCTATGATTTCCGCACGCTGGGACTGGGCTATGCCAATATCGGCGGGCTACTGATGAACATGGGCCTTGGCTATGACTCGCCCGAGGGCCGGGCCATGGCCGGCGCGCTGACCGCGATCATGACCGGCGTGGCCTATGCCACATCGGCCGAGATCGCCGGCGAACTGGGCCCGTTCCCCGGCTACAAGCGCAACGCCGATCACATGCTGCGCGTCATCCGCAATCACCGGAACGCGGCGCAGGGCAACGGCGCGGGCTACGAGGGGCTGGCCGTCAGGCCGGTGCCGCTGGATCACGCCAACTGTCCCGACGCGCAACTGGTGGAACTGGCGATGGGCGCCTGGGACGAGGCGCTGAAACTGGGCGAGAAGCACGGCTATCGCAATGCCCAGACCACGGTCATCGCGCCCACCGGCACGATCGGACTGGTGATGGATTGCGACACCACCGGAATCGAGCCCGATTTCGCGCTGGTGAAGTTCAAGAAACTGGCCGGTGGCGGCTATTTCAAGATCATCAATCACTCTGTCCCCGCCGCCCTGGAAAAGCTGGGCTATGGCGCCGCCCAGATCGAAGAGATCATCGGCCACGCGGTCGGCCACGGAACGCTGGGCAACTGCCCGGTCATCAACCACAGATCGCTGATCGGTCACGGTTTCGGCCCGGCCGAGATGGAAAAGATCGAGGCCGCATTGCCCTCGGCCTTCGACATCCGCTTCGTGTTCAACCAGTGGACCCTGGGCGCCGAATTCTGCACCAACGTGCTGGGCATCCCGACCGAAAAGCTGAACGACCCGACCTTCGACCTGCTGCGTCACCTGGGCTTCAGCAGGGCCGATATCGAGGCGGCGAACGACCATGTCTGCGGAACGATGACGCTGGAAGGCGCGCCGCATCTGGACCCGGCGCATTACCACATCTTCGACTGCGCCAACCCCTGCGGCAAGACCGGCAAGCGGTTCCTGAGCGTCGAAAGCCATATCCGCATGATGGCGGCGGCGCAGAGCTTCATCTCGGGGGCGATCTCGAAGACCATCAACATGCCGAACGATGCCAGCATCGAGGACTGCCAGAAGGCTTATGAACTGTCCTGGTCGCTGGGCGTCAAGGCCAACGCGCTCTATCGTGACGGCTCCAAGCTCAGCCAGCCGCTGGCCTCGGCGCTGGTCGAGGATGACGAGCAGGCCGAAGAGGTGCTTGCCACCGGCAGCGCGCGCGAAAAGGCGGCCACGCTGGCCGAGAAGGTTGTAGAGAAGATCATCGTCAAGGAGGTCGCCCGCGGCCGCGAAAAGCTGCCGGAGCGGCGCAAGGGCTATACCCAGAAGGCGATCGTCGGCGGCCACAAGGTCTATCTGCGCACCGGCGAATACCATGACGGCGCCCTGGGCGAGATCTTCATCGACATGCACAAGGAAGGGGCCGGCTTTCGCGCGATGATGAACAATTTCGCCATCGCGGTCTCGGTCGGGCTGCAATACGGCGTGCCGCTGGAAGAGTTCGTGGATGCCTTCACCTTCACCAAGTTCGAACCCGCGGGCATGGTGCAGGGCAATGACAGCATCAAGAACGCCACCTCGATCCTCGACTATATCTTCCGCGAACTGGCGGTCAGCTATCTCGACCGCACCGATCTGGCGCATGTAAAGCCCGAAGGCGCGTCCTTTGACGACCTGGGCCGCGGCGAGGAAGAGGGCGTGTCGAACATCCGCGAGATGAGCGAGAGCGCCGCCTCGAAATCGCTCGAAGTGCTCAAGCAGATCAGCTCAACCGGCTATCTGCGCAAGCGGGTGCCGCAGGATCTGGTGGTCCTGCAGGGCGGGATGAGCGCCACGGTGATGGACCTGGCCGGGGACGGGATGGCCGCGCTGGATACCCGGCTGCCCGAGGCCGCGGCAACGACCACCGCCCCGGCCCGGGCCAGCGCCAGCGTCAGCCTGGATGCGCGCACCAAGGCCCGGATGCAGGGGTTCGAGGGCGAAGCCTGCGGCGATTGCGGCAATTACACGCTGGTGCGCAACGGCACCTGCATGAAATGCAACACCTGCGGCGGAACCAGCGGGTGTAGCTGAAACGAGCCGCGCGGGCGAGGGGGCCCGCGCGACCCCGTTCCGCAGGGCGGGTCCGCTCGCCCCTGATGGCTCCCTGGTCGCAGGCGGAAAACCGGGCGGGAAATTCACATGGCCTGATCCGACAAAAAACGGGGCGCCCGCGGGCGCCCCGTTCCTTTCGGCTGGGCCATGCTTACCCCCCGGGCGCTTGCAGCGCAGGGCGGGTCCGCCTTTCAGCGGTTTTCCACGTCCACGTAATCGCGCCTCGTGTGCCCGGTATAAAGCTGGCGCGGCCGGCCGATCTTCATCGCCGGATCCGAGATCATCTCTTTCCACTGGCTGACCCAGCCCACCGTGCGCGACACCGCGAAGATCGGCGTGAACATCGAGGTGGGAAAGCCCATCGCGTCGAGGATGATGCCGGAATAGAAATCCACGTTGGGATAGAGCTTCTTGTCGACGAAATACTCGTCCTCCAGCGCGATCCGCTCCAGCTCCTTTGCGACCTGGAGCGTGGGGTTGTCGTGAATCCCCATCAGGTCGAGAACCTCGTCGGCCGACTGCTTCATCACCTTGGCGCGCGGGTCGAAATTCTTGTAGACCCGGTGGCCAAAGCCCATCAGGCGGAACGGATCGTCCTTGTCCTTGGCGCGCGCGATGAATTCGGGGATGCGGTCGGGCGTTCCGATCTCGCGCAGCATTTCCAGGCAGGCCTGGTTCGCGCCGCCATGCGCCGGCCCCCACAGGCAGGCGATGCCGGCGGCGATACAGGCGAACGGGTTCGCGCCCGAGCTTGATGCCAGCCGCACCGTCGAGGTCGAGGCGTTCTGCTCATGATCCGCGTGCAGGGTGAAGATCCGGTCCATCGCGCGGGCCATGATCGGGTCGACCTCGTAATCCTCGGCCGGGACCGCGAAACACATGCGCAGGAAATTGGCGGCATAGTCGATGTCGTTGCGCGGATAAACGAAGGGCTGGCCGATGGAATACTTGTAGGCCATGGCGGCGATCGTCGGCACCTTGGCGATCATCCGGATCGAGGCGACCTCGCGTTGCCACGGGTCCGAAATGTCGGTGGAATCGTGATAGAAGGCCGACATCGCGCCCACCACGCCGACCAGCGTGGCCATCGGGTGCGCATCGCGCCGGAAGCCACGGAAGAAGTTGTGCATCTGTTCATGCACCATCGTGTGATTGGTCACGCGGCTTTCGAAATCCTCCAGCTCGGCGGCGGTCGGAAGATCGCCATAGAGCAGCAGGTAACAGACCTCCAGGTAATGCGATTTCTGGGCCAACTGGTCGATCGGATAGCCGCGATGCAGCAATTCGCCCTTGTCGCCGTCTATGAAGGTGATCTTGGATTCGCAGGACGAGGTCGAGGTGTATCCCGGGTCATGGGTGAACACGCCACCCTGCGCGTAGAGCTTGGAAATATCGACAACATCCGGCCCGGCGGTGGGTGTGCGGATCGGCAGATCCACCGTCTTTCCCTCGAAGCTCAGCGTCGCGGTCTTGGTGCTTTCAGCCATTCTTGTCCCTCTCTGAAAGACCGTCGCACGCGAAACGGCGCCGGTCGGTGGTGTCACAGCGGCGGGACAGGACCCGCATCAGGACTGGACGTCTTCCAGCCGGGCGAGCGTTTCTTCCCGGCCGAGGACGATCATCATGTCGAAGACGCTGGGCGTTGCCATCCGCCCCGCAAGCGCCGCGCGCAACGGTTGTGCCAGCTTGCCGAGCTTGGTGTCGTGATCCTCGGCGAAGCGCGTCACCACCGCTTCCAGAGCGTCTCGCGTCCAGCTAGCATTTCGCAGTCGCGGCGTCAATTCGGACAGTATACCGCGGGATACCTGGTCGAGTGCGCTCGCTGCCTTTTGATCCGGCGTGATCGGGCGGTCGCCGAGAACAAAATGCGCCTTTTCAATCAATTGTCCGAAGGTTCGGCTGCCGGTTTTGACGAAGGGAAGCGCCCGTTCAAGGCCGGATCGTTGCGCCTGGGTCAGCGCGGGCGCATCCATGGCCGCAAGGTAATCGTCCAGATCCTGCAGCAGCGCAGCATCCTCCATCGCAGCGATATGTTGCCCCGACAGGTTGTCGAGCTTCTTGAAATCGAACCGCGCCGGGGATTTGCCGATTCCGGCCAGGTCGAACCATTCCCTGGCCTGCGCGTCGCTGAAGAATTCGTCGTCTCCATGGCTCCAGCCAAGCCGGGCCAGGTAATTGCGCATTGCCGCCGCCGGATAGCCCATCGCCCGGTATTCATCGACCCCCAATGCGCCGTGCCGTTTCGACAACTTCTTGCCGTCGGGACCATGAATCAGCGGAATATGCGCCCAGACCGGCACATCCCATCGCATCGCGTGATAGATCTGCATCTGCCGCGCCGCATTGGCCAGGTGATCGTCCCCCCGGATGACATGGGTCACGCCCATGTCGTGATCGTCCACGACAACCGCAAGCATGTATGTGGGCGTGCCATCCGAACGTAACAGGACCATGTCGTCGAGCTGATCGTTGGCCCATGTCACCGCGCCCTGCACCTGATCCTCTATCACCGTCCGTCCGGCGCGCGGGGCTTTCAGCCGGACCGCAAAAGGCGCATCGGGGTGGTCTTTCGCATCCGCATCGCGCCATGGCGAACGGTAGAGGGTCGATCGCCCCTCGGCCCGCGCCGCCTCGCGGAAGGCGGCGATTTCCTCGGACGTGGCGAAACATTTGTAGGCATGTCCGGTCTCCAGCATCCGATAGGCGATCTCGCGGTGGCGCTCGGCGCCCTCGGCCTGGCTGACCGGCGCGCCGTCCCAGTCCAGGCCCAGCCAGGTCAGCCCGTCAAGGATCGCCCGCGTCGCTTCGGGGGTGGAGCGCGCGCGGTCGGTATCCTCGATCCGCAGCAGGAATTTCCCGCCCCGCCCGCGTGCATAAAGCCAGTTGAACAGCGCGGTGCGGGCGCCCCCGATATGCAGAAAGCCGGTCGGGGATGGCGCGAAACGGGTAACGACCTGGGAGACAGACATGGGCATTAACCTTTTGGCAAGTAATGCGGAGATAGCTTTGGCGCCTGAGTAAGCAATCGCGGGAGAGAGGACAAGAGATGCGCGTCCTGGACGCGCTTGCGGCGCAGCGGGGCCACCTGTTCCCCTGGGCGCCGGTGGCGCTTGCCGCAGGAATCGGCAGCTATTTCGCATTGCGTCAAGAGCCGGGGCCCTATGGCTGGCTCGCCGTCTCGGTGCTGGCGATCCTGGCACTGGCGGGCGCATCATGGGGGGGCGAACGCCGGGCCCCGCTGTTCCTGCTGGGGTTTCTGGTGCTGTCCGGCCTGCTTCTGGCCGGTGCGCGGGCACATATGGTTGCCGCGCCGGTGCTGGATCACCGGTTCTATGGCGCGCTGTCGGGCCGGATCGTCGAAATGGACCGGTCCCTGTCGGACAAGCCGCGGCTGACACTCGATCGGGTCTGGATGGAAGGGCGGGCCGCCCGACAGACACCGCGGCGGGTGCGTGTCTCGTTGCATGGGCGCCAGGGTTTCACGGTGTTGCGACCGGGCCGGCGCGTTATGATGACGGCACATCTGGCGCCACCGCCCGGCCCGTCAGAGCCTGGCGGGTTCAGCTTTCGGCGCCTGGCCTGGTTCGAGCGGCTGGGCGCGGTGGGCTATACCCGCAACCCGGCACTGACGATCGCCCCGGCCAAGGGGCGTTTCGCGCTGGCCCTGCATCGGGCGCGCACCGCCCTGTCGGCGGCGATCCGGGCGCGCCTTCCCGGCGATACCGGGGCCTTTGCCGCGGCGATCCTGACCGGTGACCGTTCGGCCATGTCGCGCGACACGTTGCAGGCGCTGCGAGATTCGAACCTGGCGCATCTGCTGGCAATCTCGGGGTTGCATATGGGGTTGCTCAGCGGGTTTGTCTTCGCGGCCCTTCGATTCGGCATGGCGCTGGTGCCACCGGTTGCGCTGCGCTGGCCGGTCAAGAAGATCGCGGCGGCTGTCGCACTGCCCGCGGCGGCTGCCTATCTGGCGCTTTCCGGGGGGAACGTGGCCACGCAAAGGGCGTTCGTGATGGTGGCGGTGATGCTGGTCGCGATTCTGTTCGACCGGCGGGCGCTTACGCTGCGGGCGGTGGCCCTTGCCGCCATTATCGTTCTGGTCCTGCGACCCGAAAGCCTGGCCGGGCCGGGGTTCCAGATGTCCTTTGCGGCAACCGCGGCGCTTGTGGCGGTGTTCGGCATGATCCGCGACTGGCCGCCGGACCGCTGGCGCCCGCCGCGTTGGCTGCGCCCGGTGCTGGCCGTGGTCATTTCCTCGCTCGTGGCGGGGATGGCGACGGCGCCGATCGGTGCGGCACATTTCAATCAGGTGGCGCAATACGGGCTGCTGGCCAATCTGCTGAGCGTTCCGCTGATGGGAACCGTGGTGATCCCGGCGGCGGTTCTGGCCGGGATCCTGGCGCCTTTCGGCCTGGCTTTCGCGGGGCTGGAGGTCATGCAGTGGGGAATCGTCTGGATCCTCGGCGTGGCGCATTGGGTGGCAGACCTGGACGGCGCGACATGGCCGGTGGTCACGCCGCCACCGGTGGTCCTGCCGATATTCGCGCTCGGCGGGCTCTGGCTGATCCTGTGGCAGGGCCGCGCCCGCCTTGCCGGGCTCGCGCCGATGGCGCTGGCCTTCGTGATCTGGGGGCTGGCCGAACGCCCCGCATTGCTGATCGCCGACAGCGGCGGATTGATCGGTGTCATGACGTCCGAAGGGCGCGCCCTGAGCAAACCGGGCGGCGACGGATTTGCGGCCCGCAGCTGGCTGGAGAATGACGGCGACGCCGCCACGCAGCCCATGGCGCATGATCGCGCGGGGCTGTCCGGGGGGCCGGGCCTGTGGTGGGCCGAAGTCGCGGGGCAGCGGGTGATTCAATTGTCGGGCCGCGGGTGGGCCGACCGTCTTGAGCGCGCTTGCGACCTGGGTTGGGTGGTCACCGCGCGGGTGGTCGAAATACCCCGGCCGGCGGGGTGCGTCCTGCTGGACCAGAGGGCTTTGCGCCGAACCGGGGCGATTGCCCTTTACGCGAACTCTGACGGAGTGCGCCGCGTCACGGCACGACAGATCAGCGGCCGCCGCCCCTGGACGCGCGCTCAGTAGCTGCGGATCAGCCCGACCAGTCGCCCTTGCACCTTGACCTGGTCGGCGGGCAGAACCCGCGTTTCATAAGCGGGATTCGCAGCCTCCAGCGCGATCATCTCGCCCTTGCGGCGGAACCGCTTGAGCGTCGCCTCGTGATCCGCCACCAGGGCGACGACGATCTCGCCGTTATCGGCGGTGGATTGTTCGCGGATGACCACAACGTCGCCGTCGTTGATCCCGGCCTCGATCATCGAGTCGCCCTTGACCTCTAGCGCGTAATGGGTGCCGCGGCCCGACAGCATCGTGCCCGGCACCGCAACGGTATGCGAGACCTCGCTGATGGCCTCGATCGGGGTGCCGGCGGCAATCCGGCCCATCAGGGGAAGCTCCATCGCATAGGCCGCATCGACCGGCATGGCCCCGGCCGGTGTCGGCGATTTGGCGTCCCCTTCGACCAGTCGGGGCCGGAACCCCGTGCGATCGGCCGGTTCGGGCATTTTCAGGATCTCGATGGCCCGCGCGCGGTGCGGCAGGCGGCGGATGAAGCCGCGTTCCTCGAGCGCGGTGATAAGCCGATGGATTCCCGATTTCGAGCGGAGGTTCAACGCATCCTTCATCTCGTCGAATGACGGCGGAACCCCGTCGCGCCGCTGACGTGAATCAATGAAATGCAGAAGTTCCAGTTGCTTGCGGGTCAACATCGGCGGCTCCGTCAATCAGCGCCCGCGAAATGGCCGGGGCAGGTTCCATCCTGTTCTATGGATGTTCCCGTTTTGTGTCAAGCCGCGAGATCACAAGGCGATGTAGTCCAGCATCTCGCCGGGCTGCCTGGCCGGATCGTTCGGCGGGCGGATGGCCAGGGCCCTTGCCTGCGCCAGCACCGACAGCAACGCGCTGTCCTGGCGGTCGAAGGGGGTCAGGCCCGCCTCGGTCAGGTCGGCGCGCATGTAATGTTCGCGCGGGCCGTTCGCCGGAACCGCGACAGTCAGCGGTGCCTGGCGCCGCGGCGCCGCAACCGCCGCCAGGCCCTGCATCGCGCGGATCGCCGGCAGCACGAAAACATGCGCGCAAACGATTGAGGAAACGGGATTTCCCGGAAGACCAACCATCGCGGTGCCGCGCAACCTGCCGGCCATCAGCGGCTTGCCCGGCCGCATTGCGACCTTGTAGAAGGACGGAGTCATGCCCAGCCGCGCGGCGACATCGGCAACGATGTCATGATCCCCGACCGAGGCGCCGCCGGTGGTCACGATGAGATCCGCCCCGTCGGCCAGCAGGAAAACAGCCTCGAGCGAGGCGGCCGTGTCGCGCGCAATGGGCAGCATGCGGACCTCGGCGCCCTCGGCCTCCAGCAGCGCCTTCAATCCGAACGTGTTGGAGGCGATGATCTGGTCCGGGCCGGGCGCCTCGCCGGGCATCACAAGCTCGTCCCCGGTTGCGATCAGCGCGACGATCGGGCGCCGATGTACCGGCACGCGGTCGATATTCATCGCCGCAAGCAGGGCCAGGTCGGCCGGCCGCAGGCGGCGCGGCGCGTCGATGCGGGAACCTTCGTCAAAGTCGTCGCCTTGGGGCCGTATATGCAGCCCGGTATCAAGCTCCGGCTCCAGCGTGATCAGATCGCCGCTGCGGGTCACGTCCTCCTGTATCACCACCCGGCTTGCGCCCGCGGGCAGCGGTGCGCCGGTGAGGATGCGCACGGCTTGCCCGGGGCCGATCCGACCGGGAAATCCGTGCCCCGCCGCGGCGGTTCCGATCACCTTGAACTGGGCGCCGGATTCGGCCTCGGCCGCGTCGATCGCATAGCCGTCCATCGCCGAGGCGCGAAAGGGCGGTTGACTGCGCCGGGCCGTGACCGGTTCGGCCAAAATGCGCCCTGCGGCCCGGGCCAGCGGCACCTTCTCGGCTTCGGTGGCCGTCACCAGCGCGAAGACCTGTTCCAGCGCCGCATCGACCGGGATCATGCCCCGGCCTCATACCGACCGGATTTCCCCCCGTCCTTCAATACAAGACGTATGTCATTGATTTCCATTCCCTTGTCCACGGCCTTGACCATGTCGTAAAGCGTCAAGGCCGCAGTCGAGACCGCCGTCAGCGCCTCCATTTCCACCCCGGTCCGGCCGGTGGTCCGAACGGTGGCCTCGATCCGGATGCCGGGCAGGGCCGTGTCCGGGGTCAGGTCCAGTGCGACCTTGGTCAGCGGCAGGGGATGGCACAGGGGGATCAGCTCTGACGTCTTCTTGGCGCCCATGATCCCGGCCAGCCGTGCCACGCCCAGAACATCGCCCTTTTCGGCGCGACCATTGATAACAAGATCAAGAGTTTCCGGGCGCATCCTGACGCTTCCGGTGGCGACGGCGATGCGCGCGGTGCTGGCCTTGTCGGACACGTCCACCATATGCGCATCGCCCTTGCGGTCGAAATGGGTCAGTTCGGCCATCACAATCCTCGCATCGTCTCGGGCGCGCCGGTCAACAGGGCGCGGGTGGCGGCCGCCACATCCTCGGCCCGCATCAGGCTTTCGCCGATCAGGAAGCAGCGCGCACCATAGCGCGCCATCGCCGCCAGGTCGGCCGCCGTGTGCAGCCCGCTTTCCGATACGATCAGATGCCCGGCGGGCACCCGTCGCGCCAGCTCTCGCGTTGTATCAAGAGATGTCTCGAAAGTATTGAGATCGCGGTTGTTTATGCCGATAAGACTGGATGAAAGTCCAAGCGCGCGATCAAGCTCCTGCCCGTCATGCACCTCGATCAGCGCATCCATGTCCCAGTGAAAAGCGGCCTCTTCCAACTCGCGCGCCTGCGCGTCCGAAACGCTGGCCATGATGATCAGGATGCAGTCGGCCCCCAGTGCCCGCGCCTCGGCCACCTGATAGGGGTCATAGATGAAATCCTTGCGCAGGACCGGCAGGTCGCAGGCGGCCCGGGCGGCGGTGAGATAGGCCTTGGCGCCCTGGAACGACGGCGTGTCGGTCAACACGGAAAGACAGGTCGCGCCGCCCGCCTGATAGGCCCGCGCCAGGGCGGGAACGTCGAAATCCGGCCGGATCAAACCCTTGGACGGGCTGGCCTTCTTGATTTCCGCGATCAACCCGTAGCCGTGGCGTATCGCACCGCGCAGCGCCTCGGCAAAGCCGCGCACCGGGCCGGCCGCGCGGGCGGCGGCCTCGACCTCGGCCAGGGGGCGCGCGACCTTGTCGGAGGCAATCTCGTCCAGCTTGTAGGCCTTTATCCTGTCGAGGATGGTTCCGGTCATCATGTCTCCGATGTGATGCGGGCCAGCGCGTGGACCTTTTCCATTGCGGCACCGCTGTCAATGCTTTCGGACGCCAATTCAACGCCTTCCGGAAGGCTCGATACCTTCCCGGCGACGATCAGCGCGGCGGCGGCGTTTAGCAGGACCGCATCGCGATAGGCGCCCTTTTCACCTTCGAGAAGCGCGCGCATGGCCGCGGCGTTCTGCGCCGGCGTGCCGCCGAAGATCGCCTCGAACGGATGCACCGGCAGGCCGGCATCCTCGGGGTGGATCTCGCACTCCGTCACCGCGCCATCGTCGAGCGCCGCGACCCAGGTCAGCCCGGCGATCGACATCTCGTCGGTCCCGTCACCACCATGCACGAGCCAGGCCTTTTGCGACCCGAGCGCCAGCAAAGTCTCTGCCATGGGGCGGATCAGGTCGCGGGAAAATGCCCCGGTCAGCTGCCGCTTGACGCCGGCGGGGTTGGTCAGCGGGCCGAGGATGTTGAAGATCGTTCGCGTGCCCAGCTCGGCCCGGACCGGGCCGACATGCGCCATTGCCGGGTGGTGCATGGTCGCCATCATGAAGGCGATCCCGGCCTCTTTCAGGGCGATCTCAACGACTTCCGGCCCGACCATCACGTTGATGCCCATCTGCGCCAGGGCATCGGCCGATCCGGATTTCGACGACAGGTTGCGGTTGCCGTGCTTGGCCACCGGCACGCCCGCGCCCGCGACCACCAGCGCCGCGGCGGTCGAGATGTTCAGCGTGCCCTTGCCGTCGCCGCCCGTGCCGACGATGTCGATCGCGCCGGCCGGGGCATGGACCCGGCGGCACTTGGCGCGCATGACCGCGGCGGCGGCGGCATATTCCTGCACCGTTTCACCGCGCGTGCGCAGCGCCATCAGGAAACCGCCGATCTGGCTGGGGGTGGCCTCGCCCTCGAACAGGATGCCGAAGGCCTGTTCCGCCTCGGCGCGGGTCAGCGGACGCTCGGCCGCGATGCCGATCAGGGTCTTTATCGCGTCGATCATGCGGGCACCTTCACCATCTCCAGGAAATTCTTCAGCAAGGCGTGCCCGTGGGACGAGGCGATGGATTCGGGATGGAACTGCACCCCGTGGATCGGCCCGTCGCGATGCCGCAGCCCCATGATCGTGCCGTCATCCAGCCAGGCGTTCACTTCCAGGCAGTCCGGCAGGCTCTCACGTTCGACGATCAGCGAGTGATAGCGGGTGGCCTCGAAGGGCGCGGGCAGCCCGGCGAAGACGCCGCTGCCGTCGTGATGAATCATGCCCATCTTGCCATGCACGATCTCGTCTGCGCGAACGACCCGGCCGCCGAAGGCCTCGCCGATCGCCTGGTGTCCCAGGCAGACCCCCAGCAACGGGGTTCGCGCCGCCGCGGCTGCGCCGACCAGGTCCAGACAGATGCCCGCCTGCGACGGGTCGCACGGGCCCGGCGACAGGATGATCGCCTCGGGGCGCAATGCCATCGCCTGCCGCACGTCCAGCGCATCGTTGCGATGCACCTCCACCTCGGCGCCCAGTTCGCCCAGGTAATGCACGAGGTTATAGGTGAAACTGTCGTAATTATCGATCAGAAGCAGCATCCGGGGCGCCTTCGTGGTTGCATGGCGGAAACCGTGCGAACAGGGTGGAGCCGCCAGAAACGGGGGTGAACCCCGCGCGTCGTCACGCTATACATGTTCAGAGCCGCGCGTCGGGGTCAAGGGCAGAGCGGCGATGCAAACGGGGCCGGGGCGAACCGGCCCGCTTACCCGCAGAACGGAGGCGAGCGGAGATCATGAAGGACGTGTTGCGTGGAATGACCTGGGGCGTAGTTGCGCTCGGGCTCGGTTTCATCGTGCTGACGGTGATCGCCCCGCCGCAACCGCGGCCCGTGGCCATCCCCGCCCCCGCCGCGCCAACCCCGGCGGCGCCTGCCTCAGGCGATGACGGCCCGCAAAAGCAGCCGCCCGCGCTCAGCGGGGCAGCGGCTCCCGATGCCGCCCCCGGCACATTGCCGGCCGCGCCCGTGGCAGAGCGTTCCACCGCGCCCGAGACCGGCACCGTGGAGCTGCCGGCAGGGTCCGAATTCAACCGCCCGCCGCCCGAGGATGCGGCGCGGCTGCCCGAAACCGACACGACGACCTCGCCGGGGGCTGCCCCCACGGTGGCCAGCCCCGCCAGGGAAGCCGCCCCCACGCCCGACACGATGCCCTCGGCAATGCCCGATACGGGCGCGGGCGCCCCGGCGGCCATCACTCCGCCCGCGGCCGGCACTGCGTCGGGCGCGGGCGGCATCGGCCCGGCGGACGCGCCCGTTGCAACCGGGCCGGCCCGTGCC
>JADQCB010000002.1 GCA_016278325.1 Actibacterium sp. | reverse complement strand
TGCCATGAAAAGGGCTGATCGCCGAGGGCTTATGTGATCATCCGGGATGGAGCAGCTATGTCTTTCGTAGCCTCATCGCAATTTCCCGCGCGAGGTGATTTCGGCTTCGCGTTCGACGCTGTCGCCGCGAACCAGGAAGGCCGTGTCGAACAGATTGGTCACGACGCAGGCATGGTTCGGGATCACGCGCACCGTGTCGCCGATCGCCGGTTTGTCCGCGCAGGCAGACAGGTCAACGACGGCATGTTCCTCGGACAAGGCGGTGATCACGGCATCGGGATATTCCACTACGTGGCCATGACCCGCATGCGGCGCCGGGACAGGATCGGCGGCCAGCGCCTTGGACCCGGAATCGAGCACCGCGCGGTTCGGCGTGGGTCGGCTGACCACCGTGGCTTTTACCGTGAGCGCGCAATCCTCCAGCGTCCCGAGGCCAAAGGCGACCTGCATCCGGTCCGAATAGATATAGGTGCCGGGGCGATACTCGGTCGTGACCGTGCCTTCGGCAGCGCGATACAGGTCGGGGGTACCGCCCGACGAGATCACGCCGGGCGGCAGGCCCGCCGCCTCCAGCGCGGCCTTGGCTTCTTGCAGCCACGCATCGGCCCTGACCGTTCCGCCCCTTGGCGGGTAGGTCATCAGCCCGCCGAATGTCAGGCCGGGGGCCGCGGCAATCTGTCCGGCGAGCGTCACCGCCTCTTCCGGCGTCTGGACGCCGCATCGGCCGGCGCCCGTATCGCATTCCACCAGCACGGTCAGGGGCGCCTCGGCGGCAAACCGTGCAGCGTAACCGGCAATCGTCTCGGCATTGTCGGCTGTCACCGACAGCGTGACACGGGCGTTGAGGTCGGCCAGCCGGTCGAGCTTGGACGCGCCGAGAATGTTGTAGGGCAGAAAGATATCGGTCAGCCCGCCATCGGCCATCGCCGCGGCCTCGCCGATCTTCTGGCAGGTGATGCCGATCGCACCGAGCGCCACCTGTTTCTTCGCCATTTCCGGCAGTTTGTGGGTTTTCACATGCGGCCGCAGCGGCAAGCCGTGCGCGTCGGCATAATCCTGTGCGCGTTTCAGGTTCGCCTCGACCCGATCAAGGTCGATCAGGACGGCGGGGGTGTCGATCGCGTCGATATGCATCAAAATGTCTCCGATGATGTGATGGCGTCGATGAACGGCAGGTTGCCGCTCATCAATCCGGCATCCACGTTCACTGCGGCGCCGCTGATCCCGCTGGCGAGCGGCGACGCAAGAAACAGGACCGCATTTGCGACTTCTGCAGGCGTGACGAAACGGCCGAGCGGGTAGAGCGTGGCCAGGCGGCTCAGGATGTCGGGGTTGGCGGCGATCCGGTGATCCCAGGCATTGGTGCGCACCGACGCGGGCAACACCGCATTCGCGCGAATGCCATGACGTCCTTCCTCGGCTGCAAGAGCGCGCATCCAGGCCAGCAGCGCCGCCTTGGCCGCGGAATAGACCGGGTTACCGAAATGCGCCTGCGCGTTGAGCGAGGCAACGAAGACGAAGCTCCGGTTGCCCGCGCCTTCGCGCATATGTTTCACAAGGTCCAGGGAAAGCCGCGCTGCGCCGGTGAAATTCGTGTCCATCTCGTCCGCGAAGGTGGTCGTTTCAACCTGGGACAGGATTTCGGCCCGGGTCAGTCCGGCATTGCTGACCACGATGTCGGGCACACCGCCGGAGACGATAGCCTCCGCCGCGGTCGCGACGGCCCCCGCATCGCGCAAATCGAAACCATGCGCCTCGGCGCAGTCCCGGGGCACGTCGCTTTCGGCCAGATCGCAACCGACGATGCGCGCGCCTGCCGCCGCGAACGCCGCGCACAGCGCCCCGCCAATGCCGCCGCCGGCCCCGGTAATGACAACCCGTGTGCCATCGAGATCAAACATCGTCTTGGCCTTTCCGCTTCATTCTGGTCATAGTCATGTCAATCGAATCAAGGAGGTATCAATGTCCAAGTCGTTTTTTGGTGCATCACATGTTCCGCTGTCACCGGCCGTGCGGGCGGGCGATTTCGTCTTCGTCTCCGGACAGGTGCCGGTCGACGATGACGGCAAGGTGGTGTCGGGCGGCGTCGCCGCGGAAACGCGCAAGGTGCTGGAAAACGTCCGCAAGAACCTGCAACTGGCCGGCTGTGACCTGTCCGACGTGGTAAAGACCACGGTCTGGCTGCGCGACCGCGATGATTTTTCCGCCTTCAACGCGGCATATGCCGAATTCTTTCCCGAAAACCCGCCGGCACGGTCCACCGCCGAGTCGCGATTGATGATCGACATCGCGGTCGAGATCGAAGCCATCGCCTACAAACCTGCCTGATCGGCTGGCGCGCAGGTGGCAGGGCGGCCGAAGACCGGCGTGTCCAAGCCCGCCACCCGCGCCTTGATCTGCATGGCGACGAATTTGGAATGGAATCGCGAAAGCGCGAGGTTCCCGCCGTGAAACCATAGCGCAGGATGCGCTGTCGGTTTCCACATGTTGCGCAATTCGCCCTGCCATGGTCCGGGGTCGCCGCGCACTCCGGACCCAAGACCCCAGCACGGCCCGAGGGCGTCCGCGGTCTGACGGTCCACCAGGCCCGCCACTGCTTCGTTCATCGATTGGAAACCGGTGCAGGCGATGATCGCATCTGCCGGTTCCTCGCGGCCCGAGGCGAACCGGATTCCGGTCGGTGTCAGGGTTTCGATCTCGTCGCCGGAGATGACCCTTATCTCGCCATCCGCGATCAGGGTCGAGGCCCCGACGTCGATGTAATAACCCGACGCGGTTCGCAGGGCGCGCATCATCAGGCCCGAGTCATCCTCGCCGAAATCATATGCGAACCCGGCCTTGTCGAGAGCGGCATAAAAATCCGCATCGCGCACGCGGATTTGCTCGTAGATCGGTCTCTGCTTTTCGGCGAGCATCGCATAGGGGATGGATGCGCCCAACAGATCCGCGGTCTCGGTGTTGATGCCTTTCCGCACGGCATGCTCGGAATAGTTGTCGAAGGCCAGCTCCATCAGGGTTTCGGAGCGGACGACGATCGATGGGCGGCGCTGGAACATCGTGACTTCCGCGCCCGCTTCCCACAGGTCGACCGCGACGTCATGGGCAGAGCTGCCCGCGCCGATCACAACCGTCCGTTTGCCCTTGAACGGCGCGCCCGCGACATATTCGGAAGAATGCAAAAGCGTGCCGGAAAAATCGTCCTGGCCGGGAAAATCGGGCAGGCGTGGCGGGCCATAGGCGCCGGTGCAGAACACCAGATGGCGCGGCGTCAGAGTCACCGCTTCTCCGTCCGGACGACTGACGCGCACACTCCAGGATGCAGTGTTCTCGTTCCACACGGCGGACTCCGCAGTGGTGCTGGTCCATGCGTCCAGTTCGAAAATCTGCGCGTAAGCCTCCAGCCAGTCGCCCATCTTGTCCTTGGGGCAGAACACCGGCCAGGTTTCGGGAAAGGGCAGGTAGGGCAAGTGATCGTACCAGACCGGATCGTGCAGCACGAGACTGCGATAGCGGTTTCGCCAACTGTCGCCGATCCGGGCATTTCTTTCCACGATAAGCGCCGGAACGCCCAGTTGCTTGAACCGCGCGGCCAACGCCACGCCGCCCTGTCCGCCACCTACGATCAGTACGTCCGGTTGGTCTTCGCGGCCGATCCGCGCCATGGTCTCGGCGCGGCGTTCGGACCATGTCTTGCGCCCGCGATCGGCTTTGTGCGCGACCCCCTTGATGCGGCGTGGCCCCCTGGGATCCTCGTGGCCTTTAAGATCGTCCATCGCGGTTAACAGGACATGGCACTTGCCGCCGCGAAGGGTAATTCGGCCCGTGCCCCACGCGGCGGCGGTCTCGAAGGAAATCCAGGCAGCGATGCCGTCATCGGTCCGCTCGGCCGGCGCGGTGCGGCGCCACCTTTCGGGTCTGGTATGGGCCAGGCATGCCGCCAGCATCTCGGCGATCGGGCCACGTCCCTCCATCGTTCGGATGTTCCAGGTGAAGGTCAGCAGGTCTCGCCAGTACCCGTCGGGTTCGAACAGGGCTGCGGCCGCAGCCGGATCGCGGGCCCGCAAGGTAGTGTTCAGCTTTGAAAGCCAGTCATCGACATGGTCATCCATCTGCGGCTCCCCCTCCCGGTTTTCGCGTCGCGCAAATGCGGCGCGCGCTTTCCCACAAGCCGCCCTTCACGGATCGCGCCGGAATCCTGCGGCGTATCTCGGTCCCGATTTTGTAACTTAGCTACAGGGAAAATCCAGTCTGTTTTTCGGCAATCAGCGAAAACGGCTCATTGAATGCCAAACTTGACAGGTTTGTAAGCGAGTTACAGAGTTAAAAGGCGAGTCGCGGTCTCGGCGAACTTGCAACCGGGGGGAGGTCGATGACGAAGAACGTTTCGGGAAACGCCAAGCTTGCGATCCAGGGGGCTGGCAAACGCTATGGCGACGTGCTCGCACTGCACGATTGTTCGCTCGAGGTCGAGGCGAATTCCATCGTTTCAATCGTGGGACCGTCGGGATGTGGCAAGACCACCTTGCTATGGTCCATGTCCGGTCTGCACCGGCTTTCGGAAGGTGAGATCCAACTTGACGGCAAGGTTATCGTCAAGCCGCGCCCGGAGATCGGGCTGGTGTTCCAGGAGGCGAACCTCCTGCCTTGGCGGAACCTGATGGACAACATCCTTTTCCCGTTCGAGATCAAGGGCCAGAAACCCGACCGCGCCTGGATCGACCATCTGCTTGATCGGGTGAATCTGACCGGGTTCGAAAAGAGTTTTCCGAACGAATTGTCCGGCGGGATGCAACAGCGTGCCGCGATGGTGCGGGCGCTGTCGTTGAACCCGTCGGTTCTGTTGATGGACGAACCGTTCGGCGCGCTGGATGCCTTCACCCGCGAAGAGATGAACCAGCTCGTCGAAGAAATCTGGATGGAGACCCATACCACCATCGTCTTCATCACCCATTCCATCGAAGAGGCGCTGTTTCTGTCGGACAAGGTCGTGGTTCTGACGCCGCGACCCGGGCGCGTGCTGAACATCTATGATGTTCCGTTCGATCGGCCGCGCACGATCGAGGTCATGGCCGGCAAGGAGGCGTTCGACCTGCACCACAGGATCAAGGCGGATATCTACCGCCAGGAGCGCCGGGCCGGCGCGGCGGCAGCGGAATGACGGAGACCGGGATGAGCGAAAAGACCGATTTGGGCGGCAGGGTCGGCAAGGGGCTGCAATCGTTGTCCAGCTTCGGAAGCGGTACGACGCGGCTTGAAATCGCGGCTATCATCGCGACGGCGGTGACCGTGATCGGTGGGCTGGAGCTGGTGCTGCGCTGGCTTGATGTGCCGCAATATATCCTGCCGCCACCCTCTGCGATTGCAATCGCGCTGATCACCGATTTCCCGCTGATCCTGCCGCATCTGGGGCACACGCTGGTCGTCTTGCTGTCCGGCTTCGGAATCGGCGCGGGGGTCGGCTTGTTCCTTGCGGCGATCATCACCCAGTTTCCTTTCGCGGAGAAGATCATTGCACCCTATGTCCTGATCCTCGTCACGACACCGATGCTGGCGCTGGTTCCGCTGCTGATCCTGTGGTTCGGCTTCGGCTATGCGCCACGAATCATCGCGGTGGCCCTGGCCTCGGGGCCGATGGTGATGATCAATTCGGCCACCGGATTCCGGCGGGTGGATTCCAACAAGATCGCGCTGGCCCGGTCCTACGGCGCCTCGACGCTTCAGATTTTCCGGAAGGTGCGCGCGCCGATGGCCTTGCCGATGATCCTTGTCGGGCTGATGATCGGTGCGATCTTCGGTCTGCTTACGGCGGTCGGGGCGGAAATGGTCGGCGGCGGTTACGGCCTTGGCAACCGGCTGACCACCTATTCGTCGATGATCCAGATGCCGCAATTCTTCGGGGTCGTGCTGATCCTGTCGTTCCTGGGCATCATGATCTATGTGATTTTTTTTCTGATCGGCAAGAGATGGGCAAGCTGGGAGACCTGAGGCGGTCATCCCGGCCCTACGCATGCAGATGAATGGTTTCAAGCAAGAGGGAGTTAAGAACATGACTATCGGAAACAAATCCATGGTGTCGCGGCGGCGGCTGCTGCAAATCACGGCGGGCGGCGTGGTCCTGTCGGGCCTGGGAATGCCGCGCGCGGTGCGGGCAGAGGGCTATGAGGGCCCATTTACCTGGATCAGCCCGCGCGGGACGCTGGAGGTGCTGGACGACTACGGCTTCTGGATCGGCAAGAATCTGGGTTACTTCGACGGATTGGACGTCGAGATGCAGCCGGGGCCGTCCGACGGCACGGCGACGGTCAAGTTCGTCGCGGTCGGGCAGGCCGACATGGGTTTCCCCAGCCCCGGGGTGTTCTCCTTCGCGATCGAGAACGGGATGGATCTCAAGTCGGTTTTCCACATGGGCGCGCGCGACACTTTCAGCCTGGCGTTCCGCAAGGGCGAAGGCCCCGACGACATCAAGGAGATCGAGGGAAAGACGATCCTGCTTGGCAGCGCGGCATGGGAATCGATCGTAAACCCGATGCTGGCGGCGCAGGGCGTCGACATATCGACCATCAACTATGTCGAGGCCGGCTGGCCGACCTGGGGCACCGCGCTGGCGGCAGGGCAGGGCGATGCGGCTCTGTCGTGGGAAGGGTTGCGGGCCGAATGGATCTCGACCGGGCTGGAATTCGAATACTGGCTGGGGGTGCAGAATTCGCCGCTGCCGGCGAACACTTTCGTGGTCCGTGCGTCCGACCTGGAAGATCCTGACAAGGTGGCCTTCCTGGAGAAATACCTGCGCGGCTGGGCGATGGGGCTGCAGGCGGCCGAATACAACCCCGCGGCCGCCGTCCAGGCGGTATTCGAGCAGTTTCCGACCCTGGCAGGGAATCTTGGCCCGGAACTGGGCCTGATGTCGATCGTCCAGCAGATGAACGTGTTCCGCGGCGACATGTCGAAGCGCGAGGGATGGGGCTGGCACGACATGGAAAGCTGGCAGACATTTTTCGACATCTCGGCAGAGATCGGCCAGACATCGAAAGCGTTCCAGGCATCCGAGGTTTGCACCAATGCCCTGATCCCGGAGGCCAATGCCTTCGACAAGGACAAGGTCAAGGCCGACGCCGAGGCCGCCGAAGTGTCCGACGATCTTGCGGCGGTCGATGTCGAAGCGCTGAAGGCGTCGATGTTCGACCAGGCGATCTGAGCCAGAGAACGAAACCCCGGGCGGCGGTGCGGCCGCCCGGCATTTCCTGAATCAGGGGGGATATCTAATGAGCGATCCGGTTCGCATACTTGTCGTCGGTCTGGGCAATATGGGCGCGTCCCATGCCAGCGCCTATCACCGGATGAACGGGTTCGAAATCGTCGGCCTTTGCTCGCGCACGATCAGGTCCAAGGAGATTCCTGCGGAACTGTCCGACTATCCATTGTTCGAGGATTACGAAGCGGCGCTTGCGGAATTGGCGCCCGATGCGGTTTCGATAAACACTTGGCCAAACACCCATGCCGAATATGCAATCAAGGCAATGGATGCGGGGGCGCATGTCTTCATGGAAAAGCCCATCGGCACCACCAATGCCGAGGCCGAGGCTGTCGTCGCCAAGGCGCGCGAGACAAACCGGAAACTGGTGCTGGGCTATATCCTGCGCGTGCATCCGTCCTGGATCCGGTTTATCGAGTTGGGCAAGACGCTGGGCAAGCCCCTGGTGATGCGTCTGAACCTGAACCAGCAATCGTCCGGTGACGCATGGTTCTGGCACAAGAACCTCATCGACAGCCTGATCCCGATCGTCGATTGCGGCGTGCATTACGTCGATGTGATGTGCCAACTGACCGGCGCCAGGCCTGTGCGTGTGCATGGCATCGGCGCCTCGCTCTGGGCCGAGGCGGAGAAACAGAACTATGGGCATCTGCATGTGACCTTCGATGACGGCTCGGTCGGCTGGTACGAGGCCGGTTGGGGCCCGATGATGTCCGAGACCGCGTTCTTCGTGAAGGATATCGTGGGGCCGAAGGGAGCGGTATCGCTGGTGCCGCAAGAAGAGGCCCGGCAGGACACGGACAAACTGTCGAACAGCGCCGATATCGACAAGCACACCAAGACCGACGCGATCCGCTATCACCATGCCGAGGTCAACGCGGACAAGAATTTCGTCAAGCCCGACGATGTATCGTCGATGGACGACGAGCCGGGACACCAGGAACTTTGCGATCGCGAACAGGAATTGTTCTTGCGGGCGATCCGCGAGGATCTGGACCTGAACGAGTCGATGGACGCTGCCGTCAACAGCCTGCGCATTGTTCTGGCCGCCGAGCAGAGTATCAAGGAGGAGCGGGCGATTACGCTCGATTGACCCGAATGAACGATTTGGACAGGCTTTACCGGACCTCGGACGCCGTCGGGCTGGCCGAGAACGTGGCCAGGGGCGACGTGACCCCGTCGGAGCTGGTCGAGGCCGGGATACGCGCGATCGAGGACATGAACCCCGCACTGAATGCGGTGATCCACAAGCTTTACAACATGGGACGCAAGGGGGCCGAGACGGTGAAGCCCGGCAGTAGCCCCCTGGCGGGGGTGCCGTTTCTGCTCAAGGAACTCGCCTCTGCATGGGAGGGCGCGCCTCTCACCAACTCATCGCGCTTCCTTAAGGACCAGGTGGCCGGGGGTGACAGCGAGATCAGCCGCCGCCTGCGCGCGGCGGGCCTTTTGCTGCTCGGCAAGTCGAACGCACCGGAAAACGGCTGGAGCATCACGACCGAGCCCGCGCTTTATGGTCCGACGGTGAACCCGTGGGATCCGGGCGTCACCGCGGGTGGGTCCAGCGGTGGCACAGCCGCCGCGGTGGCGTCGGGCATGATCCCGATTGCCGAGGCCAGCGATGGCGCCGGGTCGATCCGGGTGCCGGCCTCGTGCTGCGGCCTGGTCGGGCTGAAACCGTCGCGGGGCCGTGTGACGCTGTCACCTATCGCCGATTATTGGTCCGGATGTGCGTATTTCCTGTGCAATTCTCGAACCGTCCGCGACACGGCGGCCTATCTGGACGTGATCCAAGGGGCGCTGCCAGGCGATCCCTACTGGATCGAACCGCCCCGCACATCCTACATGCAGCAGATCGGCCGCGCGCCCGGCAAGCTGAAGGTGGGGATGGTCTTGACGCCCCCCGATGGCGGATCCCTCGATCCAGAGATCAGGACGTTGGTCGAACGGGTTGGCAAGACCCTGGAAGGCATGGGCCACGAGGTGAACGATCATGATATGTGGCTTCCTCAGGATGCCTGGCGCACATATACCGACATGACCTGTGTGGAGACCGCGGGTCTCTACGATTTCATGGCGACGCTTGTTGGTCGCGCGCCGACGCCCGACGACGTGGAACCCGTAACCTGGGCGATCATCGAGCGTGGCCGCGCAACCAGGGCGACAGAACACGCGCAGCGGGTCGAGCAAGTGCGCCAGATGGCACGCGGCATCGTGCAGGATCTCGATTCCTTCGATGTCGTCCTGACCCCGACCCTGACGCAGAAACCGCGACCCGTGGGCTTTTACGACATGTCGATGACCGACCTGGACGCCTATAATGCGCTTTGGTCGGACAGCGTCTTTCAATACCCGTTCAATATGTCCGGCCAGCCCGCGATTTCCCTGCCCCTGGGCGAGGCTGGAGGTTTGCCCGCAGGTGTGCAACTGGTTGCCCGGCGCGGCGACGAGGGCCGGCTTCTGGCGCTTTCGGCGGTGCTGGAAAAGGAATTGCCATGGTCTGAACGGCGGCCTTCCGTCCATCACGACAGGCCATGAAAGATCAGTGAAGGAACACGAAAAATGACCAATGACCTTGTTCTGACGGGCGGGCGCGTGCTGGATCCGACCAGCGGGCTGGACCAAGAGGCGGATGTCGCCTTTCAGAATGACAAGCTGACCCGGATCGGCGAAGGACTGTCGGGCAAGGAGGTGCGCGACGTGTCCGGCGCCCTTGTGGTGCCGGGCATCATCGACCTGCACACGCATGTCTGGTGGGGCGGCACGTCGCTCAGCGTGCGGCCCGACCCCTATGCGCGGAGCTGTGCGGCAACCACGCTGGTGGATACGGGCAGTGCCGGACCGGGCAATTTCGAGGGTTTCAAGGCGCATGTCGTGGATCGCTCGGAAACGCGGATCCTGACATTCCTGCACATTTCCTTCGCCGGGATCTACGGCTTTTCGAACACGGTGATGGTTGGCGAAAGCCAGGACATGCGACTGATGGCCGTGCGCGAGGCGGTCGCGATGGCGGCGCAGCATCCTGACGATATCGTCGGGATCAAGGTGCGGGTCGGCGCCAAGACAAGCGGCGTCAACGGCATCGTTCCGCTGGAACTGGCCCTGGAAGTCGGCGACGAAGCCGGATTGCCGGTGATGGCCCATATCGACGAACCCGCTCCGACCTATGAGGCGGTGGTGGACATGCTGCGCCCCGGTGACATCCTCACGCATTGCTATCGCCCCTTCCCGAACGCCCCGATGCACAGCGACGGCTCGGTAAAGGGGGCGCTTTTGAAGGGCCGAGAGCGTGGCGTGATCTTCGATATCGGGCACGGCATGGGCGCGTTTTCCTGGAAAACGGCGCGCGCCATGATGGCAGCGGGATTTCCGCCCGACACGATCTCTTCCGACGTGCATACCGAGTGCATCAACGGGCCGGCCTGGGACGTGGTGCGCACGATGAACAAGCTGTTGGCGGTCGGGATGCCGTTGAACGACGTGATCGCCGCCGTGACCGCGACCCCGGCGATGGCGCTGCGGCGCACCGATCTTGGACGCCTGTCGGAAGGCGGTGTCGGAGAGGCCAGCGTCATCGAATTGCGCGACGAGAAGATCGACCTGGAGGACGTCAAGGGCGAGATCGTGACCCATGACCAGCGCCTGGTTGCGCGCGGCATGGTGCTGGGCGGAAAATGGGTCGAGGCCGCATGAGGGAAGTATCAGTCTGGGCCTATCCGTGGGATCTGCATGACATCGGAATCGAGGCCGTTGCCGCGCGGCTCGGCACGCAGGGGGTGGACACGATAAGTCTTGCGGCCTCCTACCACGCAGGTCGCTTCCTGCAACCGGGCAACCCGCGCCGCAGGGTGTGGTTCCCGCAGGACGGAACTGTGTATTATGCGCTTGACGAGTCCCGGTGGGACGACGCCGAGATCCGCCCGCTCGAGGCGGATATCGTCGCCTCCGAAGGGGATCATCTGGCGGAATTGACGGCGCGACGGGATGCGGGCGGTCCGAAAGTGTCATGCTGGACAGTGTGCCTGCACAACACCCGGCTGGGCATGGCCCATCCTGGCCACGTGATGCGCACTGCGCATGGCGATCCGCAATTCTACGCGCTGTGCCCTTCCAGCCCTGCTGCCCGTGCCTATGTCACGGGCATCGTGGCAGAAATGTCCGAACGCTATCGTCCCGACAGGATCGAGCTGGAAAGCCCCGATTTCATGGGGTTCGATCACGGCTTTCACCACGAAAAGGATGGCCTTGGCTTGTTGCCCGAGGATAGGTTTCTGCTGGGCCTGTGCTTTTGTCGGCATTGCATGGCGCGGGCGGATGCGGCCGGCGTTCCGATTGCCGCGGCACGGGACACGGTGCGCCACTTGCTGGATGACGCCTTCGCGCGCGAATTGCCCGAACCGCAATTCCCGCATTTCCCCGGGCGCGGAAACGATGCCTTCGCGGCGTTGCCAGAACTTCACGCCTATCTGCTTTGGCGCAGCGAGCCGGTCACCTCGTTGATTTCCGAGATCCGCGCAGCGGCGCATGCCGAAACACGCGTCCTGCTTATCGACGGCGAAGGAAGCTGGCGCGGCGGGGTCGATCTGGCAAAAGCCGCGGCGGCATGCGACGGTGTTCTCTATTGCGTCTATTTCACGCCGGCGGGCCGGGTCGGGCCGGAACTGGAACGGGTGCGTCGAGTGATCGGGCCGGATAGGACGTTGATTGCCGGCTACCAGTTGTTCCATCCCGAGGTCGTAGACGCGGCGGACCTGCGGACCCGCGTTGCGGAGGCGACACCTTTCGTGGATGGTTTCAACTTCTACAATCTCGGGCTTGTCCCGGCCTCACGGCTGGGCTGGATCGGCAAGGCATTGGCGGAATGAGCCTGCCGGGTCACATCCTGAACGCCGCCGGCCCCCTGACCCGGCTGTCCGGCGGACCTCTTGCGCCGGGTGTCCTTCAGGCGATGGCCGAGGCCGACGCGGTGTCAGTCGACCTGATGCAGCTTCACGCCCATGCCGGAATGCGGATCGCCGCGGCGACAGGCGCCGAGTCGGGGCTCGTCACGGCCGGCGCGTCGGCCGGGTTGTTGTTGGCCGCGGCGGCATGCCTTGCACGCGACGATATTGCGCGGATGAACATGCTGCCTTGTACCGGGCAATTGCGCGAGATCGTCATAGCCCGTTCGCATCGCAACGGATACGATCACGCGCTTCGTATGGCCGGGGCGCATCTGATCGAGGTGGGCCTGCCCGACCCGGTCGCCGGGGCCGGCGTGCGTGACGTCGAGCCCTGGGAATACGCCGCGATGATCGGGCCGGGGACCGCCGCGGTAAGTTTCACCGCGACGCGCTCGAACGCCCCGCAGCTGCCAGAGCTGGCCGCGGTCGCGCATGCTGCCGGTGTGCCCGTGATCGTCGATGCCGCTGCCGAATTGCCTCCGGCGGACAATCTGCGCCGGTTTCTGGCGGATGGGGCGGACCTCGTGGTGTTTTCCGGCGGCAAGGTTCTGGGCGGGCCGGCCGGAACCGGGCTGTTGGCGGGGCGGCGGGACCTGATCGCATCGGCCGCGTTGCAATGTCTTGATCTCGACGTTCCGTTGGCCGATTTCGCCCCGCCGCAAGACTTTATCGACATGCGCCGTTATGCCGGATTGCCGCGGCATGGTGTCGGGCGCGCGGCGAAGCTGGGCAAGCACGAGATCGCCGGGCTGTTGGCTGCGCTGGATCATTTCCTGTCGGAAACGGACGTGCAACGTCATGCGCGTTGGCTGACCATCTGCCAGGAGGTGGCTGACGCCGTGCCAGAAGGGCGCGTGACGATCCTGAACGAGGCCGACACCAGCACTGTGCCACAGTTGAAGGTCAATTTTGCCGATGCAGCCGCGACCCGGTCGGCGCGGGAATTCCTGGAGACGCGGGTGGTTCCGGTCCATTTGCGCGCTGTTCCCGGCGACCCGTCCATGCTTCTGGTCAACCCGGTCTGCCTGCGCCCGGACGAGGTCGCCGCGCTCTCCGCGGCGCTGAACGCCATTCCCTGACGGCCGGGGTCTCCGGTTGGAACCGCGTCCCACCGGGCGGTGTTGCGCGGTCCTTCAGTCGTGGCGCGCCGGTCAGTCGCCCAGCGGTTCCAGCACGTTGCCGGCCCGGTGGCTCAGGGCCGTATACTTTATCCGGCGCAGGCTTTCGCGCGCCCTTGGCCCCAAGGTGTATCCGGTGGCCGCCGAAAGCAGGTCGACCACCGCAAGATAGGCAAAGCGAACTGACGTCGGCGTCAGGGTGTCCTGCGTTTCGGCCACGGTGACGCAAAGCGGATGTTCGACAGCGTCCGACAGCGGACTCGCGGTCGCAGTGATCGCGATCGTGGTCGCGCCATAGCCGCGCGCGAGGTTCACCGCTTCGATCAGCTCGGCGGTGCGGCCCGAGGCGGAGATCGCGATCACCACGTCATCGGGTCCGAGCGTCGCGGCCGTCATCCGCATGAAATAGGCCTCGGGACAGCAGGCGACGTTCACACCGTAGCGAAACAGCCGGAACTGCGTCTCTTCGGCCAGGATTGCAGCGCTTCCTCCAAGGCCGAAAGTGACAACCTGCCGCGCGGCGGCGACCGCCCCCGCGGCGGCCTGAACAGCGGCGGGGGAAAGTTGTCGCTCGACCTCGCGGATTGCGCCGCGCGCATCGGCAAGAATCGGGGACCAGTAGGCCGGTGCATCCGTGTCTGGTGGTTCAGGCACGGCGTCTGCGTTCAGATACAATTCGCCGACGACCAGGCTTTGGGCCAGCTTGAGCTTGAAGTCGCGCACACCGAGGCAGCCGATTGCGCGGCAGAACCGGGTCACGCTTGGTTCGCTAACGCCGGCGCGCTGAGCCAGGCTGGCGATGCTTTCATCGACCGCGCGGCGCACATCGGACAGGACGGCGGCACCCACCTTCTGTTCGGCCGGCGACAGAGTGTCGATCTGGTCCTTTATTCGGCCCAAAACGTCGATGATCTGCCCCGGCCGGTGGTTGGGGGTACCTTGCCCCGGTAAGTCGGGTTCGGGGGACGTGGCAACCATGCGGGTCTCCTGATTATCGGATCATCGTCACCACGCGGCGCGATCTGGTCAAGTATCTTGCAACATCACATCCAAAGTTTGTTGCCAGAAATCTGAAAAGGCAGAATAATTTTATTGTCGTCCGAATCTCTTGACAGGTATGTAACTGAATTACACACTTTGACCGAGGTGATAGCCTGCGCGTTTCCCTCGGGGTGCTCGGAAGAACGCCGCGAGGGATGAGGATGGAATGAGGCGGTCACGACCCGGATCGCAGGCCCCGCAAAGCAGAGCGCAGAGCCGGCTTTTCCGGGATGTTCAGGCCGGGTCCGGCAAAGGACACGCGGGCCGCGCGGCAAGGTTGAGGGGACGCATGAGCTATTGTTTTGATTTGTCCGGAAAGCGAGCTTTCGTGACCGGAGGAAGCCGTGGGCTGGGCCGGGAAATGGCGCTGGCGCTGGCGCAGGCCGGGGCCGACATCGCAATGGTCGCCCGCAATGCCGAGGCACTGGACAAGACAGCCGTCGACATTCGCGGGATTGGCCGCAACGTCTGGACCTTCGAAGCCGACATGGGCCAGCCCGTCGAGGCCGAGGCGTTGTGCCAGAGGGTGCTGGACGAGGTCGGGACGTTCGATATCGTCGTCAACAATGTCGGTGGCCGCCGCGTGAATGTGCCGACCGAAGAGTTGGACCTTGCCACTTGGCAGGAACTGATGGACCTGAACCTGACCACGACCTTCGTTTGTTCGCGCATCCTTGGAAGGGCGATGATCGCAGCGGGGAAGGGTGGCCGTATCATCAACCTTGCCTCGATCAACGGTCTGATTGCCGGGCGTGGCATCGGCGGACGGCACTACGAGGCGGCCAAGGCGGCCGTGATCCAGTTCACCCGTACGCTGGCGGTGGACTGGGCGAAGCATGGCATCACCGCCAACGCGATCTGCCCAGGCATCTTCGCCACCGCCCCGAACATGAAATGGAAAGAAACAAATCCCGAGATCATCGACCGTATCGTTGCGGATATCCCCATGGGAAAATTGGGTGATCCGCGCGATCTCGGCGCGCTGGCCGTTTATCTCGCCTCGGACGAGGCGCGTTTCATGACCGGTGCGAGCCTTGTCATCGACGGGGGCCAAACCTGTCTCTGACCACTTCAAAACAACAGGGAGTCTGAAAGACATGAGACTAATGAAACTGATTGGCGGGATCGCGCTTGCTGCGCTGATGGCCGTGCCCGGATCGGCGCAGACGCTGCGCTATGCCACGATCGGTGAACCACCGAGCCTCGATTTGCAGATGGGCACCGCCACGCTGGCCTCGACCATCGCGCAGCACATGTTCGAACCGCTTTACGCGTTCGATTCATCCTTCGCACCGCAGCCCTATCTCGTAACCGGCGAGACGATATCGGAAGACGGCAAGACCATTGTCCTGAAGCTTCGCGAAGGCGTGAAGTTCCACAACGGCGAAACGATGGGGGCCGACGACGTGGCCGCGTCGCTGAACCGCTGGTCGGAATACGGGGCGCGCGGCAAGCTGCTGGCGCTTGAGAAAGCCGAGGCGACCGGCGAGCTTGAAGTGACGATGACTCTGGCCGCCCGCAACGGCGCATGGAAAAGCATCCTGGCTTATGTGAACGGTGGCCCGGTCATCTATCCGGCCGAGATCGTCACCGCCGCGGCAGGAGAGCCGATCGCAGCCGAGAACTATGTCGGCACCGGCCCCTACAAGTTCGGCGAAATGCGCCCGAACCGCTATGTGGAGCTTGTCCGGTTCGAGGATTACACCCCGAATCCGGGCGCAAGCGACGGTAAGGCGGGCAAGCGCGTGGCCAACTTCGACAAGCTTCGCTTCATCCCGGTGCCCGACGTCGGCACCCGCGTCAGCGGCGTGCAGGCCGGCGACTACGATTATGCCGAATACATCTCGGGCGACCTCTACGGCCTGGTCAAGGATGACCCGGCGGTGAAGGTAAAGATCAGCGCCGCGCCGATCTTCGGGCTGATGTTCATGAATTCCAAAGCCGGTCCGCTGGCCGACAACACGAAGCTGCGGCAGGCAATCATGGCGGCCCTGAACATGAAGCAGGCGCTTCAGGTGTCGGTGGGTGAGCCGGAGCTGTACGAGGCAAGCGGATCCTACTTCCCCGAAGGCAATGTCTGGTACACAGACGCCGGAACGGAGAAATACAACCAGGGCAATCCCGAAAAGGCGCGGGCGCTGGCCAAGGAAGCGGGTTATGACGGAAAGCCGATCAGGCTTCTGGTCTCGACCAACTACAAGTGGCATTTCGACAATGCCAGCGTCTTCACGCGCCAGCTCGCCGATGCCGGGATCAACGTTCAGATGGTCGTGGTGGACTGGGCGACCCTGCTGCAACTGCGCGCCCAGCCTGACCAATGGGACATGTTCATGACCCATCACAGCTCTATCCCCGACCCGGTACTGTTGACGGTTCTGAACGACAACTATCCCGGCTGGTGGCAAACCGACGAGAAGCATGCCCTGATGGAGCAGTTCACCGGCACGTCGGACCTCAAGACCCGCCAGGCCGCATGGGAAGAGCTCCAGGCGCTGATCTACGAACAACTTCCGGTGGTGAAGGTCGGCAACAACTTTTCCTACGACATCGCGTCGCCGGACCTGAAGACGTCGTGGGAAAATGCACCTGGCTTCCCGCACTTCTGGGGCGCAACGAAGTAGGCCTGCACAAGTGGGACGTTATGTCATAAGACGGACCGGCGCGGCGATCGCGACTCTGATCGCCGCGTCGATCGTGATTTTCGCCTTCATTCACCTGATTCCGGGCGATCCGGTCTATGTGATGCTTGGCGATGGCGCGACGCCCGATCAGGTTGCCGCGTTGCGCGACAAGATGGGCCTCGATGAACCGTTGGTGGCCCAGTATCTTATCTGGGCCGGTAACGCGCTTCAGGGCGACCTGGGGCAGTCGATCTTTTTCGAGACACCGGTGACTCAGGTGATCCTGGCGGGGGCGGAAACCTCGATCCTGCTGGCGCTGATCACCATGGTCTGGATCATTGCCTTCGGCGTGCCGGTCGGCATCCTGGCCGCGATCCGGCAGGGCACGATGATCGACCAGGGATTGTCCGGGCTGGCGATGCTGCTTGCCTCTGTTCCGACCTTCTGGGTCGGCTTGTATCTGATCCTTATCTTTGCCGCGGGCCTGGGATGGCTTCCGAGTTCGGGGTATCCGTCGATCTTCGAACAGGGTGGGCTTGCCAACCTGAGCTACCTGATCCTGCCCAGCCTGGCATTGGCGGCCCCCAATGCCGCGCTGATCCTGCGTCTGACGCGCGCCTCGATGCTGGACGTCGCGCGAGAGGATTACGTGCGCACCGCCCGGGCCAAGGGAATTCGTCCCTCCCGCGTGGTGCTGCGGCACATCCTGCGCAACGCGCTTCTGGCGGTGGTGTCGGCCTTCGGTTTCACCTTCGCGGCGCTGATTTCCGAGGCCGTGGTGACCGAAACCGTATTTGCCTTGCCGGGGGTCGGACGCACCGTGGTCCAGTCGATCATGCGCCGCGACTACCCGGTGATCCAGGGCGTTATTCTGGTGATCGTGTGCATGTTTCTCGTCATCAATCTGATCGTGGACCTTTCCTACCGTTTGCTCGATCCAAGGGTGGAACTGGAATGAGACAGATCCTGATGATCTGGGCGCGCCCGCTTGCCCTGCGCCCGATGACCGCCATCGGCATCGCTTTTCTGCTGCTGATCGTGGTCTTCGCGGCTGCCTCGCCATGGATTGCACCCTATTCGCCGAATGAGATCGACCCGGTGAACCGGCTGTTGCCGCCTGGCGGTGCACATCTTCTGGGCACGGACCATTTCGGCCGCGATACGTTCAGCCGCCTCGTATACGGGTCGCGACTGGCGTTGCTGATTGGGGTCGGCGTTGTAACTTTCGCGCTGGCGTCGGGTGTCCCGATCGGCATTCTGTCGGCCCTCTACCCGACGCTGGGCAAGGTGCTGATGCGCATGGTGGACGTGTTGATGAGCTTTCCGTCGCTGCTGCTTGCGTTGGGGCTGATCGTGATCCTGGGTCAGGGGGTATTCAACGCGATTCTCGCGATTGGCCTGATCTATCTGACGACGACGGCGCGCATCGTCTATGGCGTGGCGCTGCGGCTGAAGGCCGAACCCTATGTCGAGGCAGCGCGGAGCGCCGGCGCAGGTCCGTGGTGGATCATCACCCGTCACATCCTGCCCAACATGATATCGCCGTTGCTGGTCCAGGCCAGCTTCGTTTTCGCCTTCGCACAACTCGGCGCGGCGTCACTCGATTTCCTCGGCCTCGGCGCACCGCCGGAGATCCCGTCCTGGGGCAACATGCTTGCCGAGTCGCGCATTTATATCACGCGTGCGTCCTGGCTGTTGATCTGGCCGGGGTTGATGATCGTGCTGACAGCGTTCTCCTTGAACCTCGTCGGCGACGCGCTGCGCGACCGGATGGATCCGCGGTTCCGCAAAATGGTGGGAAAATGAGAATTCGGAAGAAACTTCGCCCCGCTTACATCCACCATGCGAGGTCGTCATGCTGAGCGTAAAGGATCTCGTCGTTTCGGTTGGTCGTGGCCCCGATATCGTGCGCAACGTTTCTTTCCGTATCGAGCCGGGCGAGATTCTGGGGCTTGTCGGCGAATCAGGTTCTGGCAAAAGCATGACGTCGCTGGCGCTGATGGGCCTGCTTCCGCCAACGCTGTCGATTTCCGGCGGTTCCGTAATGCTGGATGACACCGACATCACATATCTTGCCCCGTATCAACGGGTGCGCCGGAACTGCGGCCGGGTGGCGATGATCTTTCAGGAGCCAATGACCTCTCTTAATCCGGTTCTTCGGGTTGGCGATCAGATCGAGGAGGCGGTGCAGGTTCACGATCCCGATGCAAACGCCTCCGCCCGGGCGCGCGAGCTTCTGGACCTGGTGCGCATTCCCGATGCGGCGCACCAGCTATCGGCCTATCCGCACGAACTGTCGGGGGGGATGCGCCAGCGCGTGATGATCGCCATCGCCCTGGCCTGCCGGCCGCGGGTGCTGATCGCGGACGAGCCGACGACCGCACTGGACGTGACTGTGCAGCGGCAGGTGCTGGGCCTGATCCGGGAGCTGTGCGACAGCCTGCATATGGGGGTGCTTTTCATCACCCATGACCTGGGGGTCGTGGCGCAGTTGGCCGACCGGGTGGCGGTTATGTATGCGGGCGAACTGATGGAAACAGCGGACGTGGGTCCGCTGTTCCGGGCGCCGCTGCACCCTTACACCGCCGGGCTGATGGCCTGCCTGCCGAACCCGGAATCGGACGATCCGATCATGGCGACGATTCCCGGTTCTGCCCCGCGGCCGGGAGAGATCCCCGATGGCTGTCCCTTCGCCCCGCGTTGCGATCGCGCTTCCGCGCCCTGTCGGTCGGGCCTCGTGCCGCTGGTTCACGGCGCTCCCGGCCAGTCGGCGCGATGCCATTTCCCGTTGAACGAAAGGGCCGGTGCATGAAGGCCGTCGCCAAGACCGATCCCGAAACGGGTGTCGCTGAAGGGACTGACTCCATTCTGGATATCCGAGACCTTCTGAAGGTCTACAAGGTTCGACGTGGTGGTGTGCTGCACGAATTGCGGGCGGTGAACGGCATTTCCCTGTCGGTCCAGCGTGGCGAGACGCTGGGCATCGTCGGCGAATCGGGCTGTGGCAAGTCCACGCTGGCGCGGGTGCTGCTGGGCCTGACCCGTGCCGACGGGGGAAGCGTCACGCTGAACGGCACCGACCTGCTGGGCCGCGGCCGGCGCCACATGGCCGAAACCCGGCTGAACCTTCGCATGGTGTTTCAGGATCCCTATGCGTCGCTCGACCCGCGCCGATCGGTCGGAAATTCCGTTGCCGAAACCGGTGATATTCATCGGATATTTTCCAGCCGCAGCGATCGCGCCGCACGGATCGGTGAGGCGCTGGACCGGGTCGGCCTCGGGGCGCGGTTTGCTTCCAGCTTTCCGCACGAACTGTCGGGGGGGCAGCGCCAGCGCGTCGGCATTGCGCGCGCAATCCTGCCCGAGCCGGAACTGGTGATCGCGGACGAGCCGGTCTCGGCGCTCGACGTGTCGATCCAGGCGCAGGTCCTCAATCTCCTGGCCGAGCTGAAAGAGCGGCTCGGCCTGACGTTGATGTTCATCAGCCACGACCTCGGGGTGGTGGCCAAGATATCGGATCGGGTTGCGGTCATGTATATGGGCGAGGTGGCCGAGATCGCACCGGCCCGCGCGCTTTTCAAGGATCCCCGCCATCCCTATACCGAACTGCTGATCGATGCGATCCCGCGGCCGGACCCGTCCCATCGCATTACCGGTGCGATCGAGGCCGATGAACCGCCAAGCCGCATCGGCGAGTTTCGCGGCTGTCCGTTCCGTGGTCGCTGCCCCCGCGCCACCGACATCTGTGCCAGCGACGCGCCGCGCCTGCGCGAGTTGGCGCCGGGCCGGTTCGTGTCATGTCACCACGCCTGAGCGGGTGTTTTCCGGCCCGTTTCAGAGCCTGTGGCCCCACTTGAACAGGGAATCGTGGTGCAGGCTGGCCGGGAAATGTCGCATGCTCGAAAAGTCCGCTTCGCGACGGCGACGGCTGTCAGATCCGGGATGCCGGCAACGGTGCCCGGCCGAGCACGAAATCTGCCGCCCGCTCGCCGATCATCAGAGCAGCAGCGTTGGTGTTGGCTGCAGGCATATCGGGCATGATGGCGGTGTCGGCGACTCGAAGCCCGTCGATCCGGTGCACGCGCAATTCACGATCCACGACGCTGTGCCGGTCCTCTGCCGGCCCCATTCGGCAGGTTCCGATCAGGTGATAGGTAGTGTTGCCGGTCCGGCGCGCATGGTCCAGTAGTTCGTCATCGTTGGAAGTGGCGGGGCCGGGCCAGAGTTCTGCTTGAACGAAACGGGCAAAGGGCGCGGCGGCTGCGATCCGGCGGGCCAGCCGCATTGCCGCGACAATGGTGCGTTGGTCGATCTCTTCGGCCAGGTAATTCGGCTGGATTTCGGGCGCGTTCAGCGGGTCGGGCGACAATGCGCGAACATGCCCCCGGCTGGCCGGGCGCTGTTGCCAGCATGCCATTGTCGCGCCGGGAAAATGGTCCAGCCCCGACCACACCCCGCCAGGATAGCTGGCCGGGGTGAAGGAGACCTGGATGTCGCCCAGCGAAAGGTTCGGGTCGGATTTAGCGAAACAATAGAGCAGGGTCGGCGTCAATGCCAGCGTCCCCTTGCGCAACAATGCGTAGCGTAAGATCTCGCGCAACAACGACAGGCCGCGCACACGCTCGTTTATGGTTCTTGCCCCGCGAATGCCTAGGACCATGCGTGCGGCGTAATGGTCTTGGAGATTGGCGCCTACGCCGGGAAGGTCATGTTGCGGCGTCAGGCCCGCGGCACGCAGCCAATGGGGATCCCCGATGCCGGACAATTGCAGGATATGCGGCGAGCCGACGGCGCCCGCCGAAATAATCACCTCGCGCCGGGCGCGCACGACATGGTCCTGTCCATGACGACGATAGGCGACGCCCACAACGCGCCGGCCCTCAAGGATCAGGCGCTTTACATGCGTGCCGGTCCGCACCGCGGTGTTGCCCCGGCGCATTGCGGGGAAAAGAAAGGCGCGGGCCGGGCTGACGCGGCGACCGCGGCAGATCGATCTCTGGACATAGGCGATGCCGTCCTGAGTGGCGCCGTTGTAGTCGGGGTTGCGTGCAATTCCCAATGTTTCCGCGGCGTCCATGAAAGCTTCGCATAATGGTTCCGGCGTGTCGATGTCGGTGACGGTGAAAGGGCCGGACCGGCCCCGAAACATATCGTCCCCGGGACCGATCCGCCGTTCGCATCGCTTGAAATAGGGCAGGACATCGGCAAACTGCCAACCGGGATTGCCCTGTGCCGCCCAACGATCGAAATCGGCGGCGTGGCCGCGTGTATAGACATGGCCGTTGATCGCACCGGTGCCGCCCAGCACCTTGCCCCGGCTTTGCAGGATCGAGCGCCCGGCGGTTCCCCATGACGGCGCGGTTCGGAACATCCAGTCCACTTTCGGATTGCCCAAGGCATAGACCACGGCGGCTGGGACGTGAACTGCAAGGTGCCGATCGTGACCGCCTGCTTCCAGAACGCAAACGGTGCCGACGTTTGCTTCGGAAAGGCGTCCGGCCACGACCGACCCGGCGCTTCCGGCGCCGATCACCACATAATCAAACGTGTCATCTGCGGTCACAGCTTTATGCCGACATTCTTGGTCTGGACATAGCCCAGCAGGGCCTCCTGCCCTTTCTCGCGGCCATATCCCGACCGTTTCATTCCACCGAACGGCGTCTCGACTCCGCCGACCCACCACTGGTTGACATAGACCTGGCCAGCGACCAACCGGTCGGCAACCTTGTGGGCCAGCGCGAGGTCACGGGTATAAAGCCCGGCTGCGAGCCCATAGTCGGTGCCATTGGCAATCGCGATGGCTTCTTCGCAGGTGTCGAAGGGTATGACCACCACAACCGGGCCGAAAAACTCTTCCTGTGCGATGCGCATATCTGGGCGAACATCTGTAAATACCGTCGGGGCCATGAAGAATCCGTCCAGCCCGGCCACCCGTGCGCCACCGGTGGCCAGCCGCGCGCCTTCCGCGACGCCAACGCGGCACAGCGCTTCGACCCGCTCAAGCTGTTGAGCCGAGATCAAAGGACCAAGATCGCACCCTTCGATGCCGGGGCCGACGCTCAGCGCCTCGGCCTCGGCGACCAGTCGCGTCACGACGTCGTCATGGATCGAGCGGTGAACGATCAGCCGCGAGCCTGCCGAGCAAATCTGACCGGCGTGCTTGAATATCCCGGCGGCAGCGCTGGTCGCGACCTGGTCCAGATCCGCGTCGGCAAAAACGATACCACCCGATTTCCCGCCGAGTTCCATGACACAGGGGATCACCCGCTCTGCCGCCGCGCGAAGCACGCTCTTGCCGGTCTCGACCGACCCGGTGAAGACAATATGGTCGATATCGCGATGCGCGACCAGTGCAGCGCCAGCTTCAGCGCCGAACCCGCAGACTATGTTGACGGCGCCCGCCGGCACGCCGGCGCGTTCGCAGGCCTCGGCGAAAAGGACGAGGCTCAGGGGCGAGTCCTCGGGCGATTTCAACACCACGGTGTTTCCCGTCACCAGCGCGCAGGCGATTGAACGTGCGCCAACCGGAAGTGGGCCGTTCCATGGCACGATCTGCGCCGATACGCCGAATGGCGCGTGAACGGTATAGTCCAAAAAGCCCGGACCCAGCGGGATTTGCCGCCCCTCCAGCTTGTCGGCCATGCCGCCATAATAGCGCAGGTAGCGTTGCGTCAGCGGGACTTCAGCACGGCCATTGGCCAGGGTTTTTCCGTTATCGAAACACTCGACCCTGGCGATTTCGTCGGTGGCCTTTTCCAGTTCATCCGCGATCCGGAACATCATGGCACCGCGTTCATGTGGTGTCATGTCCTGCAAGACGCGCGAGGTAAAACAGGCGCGGGCTGCGGCGACGGCGGCGTCGATGTCTGCCGCGGTGCCGCAGGCAATTTCGCCGATCGGCTGTCCGGTGGCCGGATCGGTTATGCTGATGCGACCGCCGGCCGAGCCGTCGGCCCATGTTCCGCCTATGTAGTTCTTCCAATAGGTGCGAATTTCGCGGGACATGGCGTGCTCTCCGGGACTTGGGCTTGGCCCCGTCGGAACCGGAGCCGATGACGTTGCGATCATCGCGGCAGGCGGGCCGCAAATCGAATGCTGAAATCGGATTTCCCTATGCCGAAACCGCATGCGGCACCGTGTTCGTTTCAAGCCGTCTGGCGGTCTGCTACCGTTGATCCGGTTCGTCATCGGCCGGGTTGGGCCAAGCAGGGAAAACGGGATGGAAATAAAGTGGCTTCTGGATTTTCTGTCGCTTGCCGACACGCGGAATTTTTCCCGATCCGCCGATGTCCGGGCGACCACACAGCCCGCGTTCAGCCGCCGGATCAAGGCGCTGGAAGAATGGATCGGCGCGACGCTCTTTGATCGCAGTCGCCAGCCGATCGAGTTGACGACAGCCGGCGAGAAATTCCGCCCCGTCGCCGAGGAGATTCTCAGGCGCCTGTTGCAGTCCCGCGAAGAAATCCGCAATCTCGGAAAGCAGACCGAGGACACGATTTCCTTTGCCGCGACGCACAGTCTCTCACTGGTGTTCTTTCCTGGATGGATCAGGTCGATCGAGGCGGATTCCGGGGTCCTGCGAACGAAGCTCGAATCGAACCGGATCGAAAAGTGCATGCAGTCCTTGCAGCGCGGGGACTGCCATTTCATGATCAGCCCGACCCATGCGACAGTCGAAATGCACTTGCCCGAAGACCGGTTCATTTCGCTGCCAATCGGTGTGGACAGGCTGATGCCGGTATCGGCGCCGGATGCCGCGGGAATGCCGATACATCGCCTGCCGGGATGCCGGGACAAGCCGGTGGATTACCTGGCATATGTCGGGTCGGCCGCGAGCGGTCGCGCGGTCGAGTTCCTGCTGGCGCATCACGAGATGGCGCCGGTTCTGCAACCGGTTTTCGACTCTCACATGGCGGGGGTTCTGAAATCCATGGCGGTGTTGGGCCGCGGCGTTGCCTGGCTGCCGGAAAGCGAGATCTTGCCAGAGCTGGAAAATGGCGGCCTCGTTCTAGCGGGAGACAACTCTTATGTTATCCCGTCGGAAATTCGCCTGTTTCGCAGCCGCGATCTGCTATCGCGCGCGGCTGAAGAATTCTGGCTGCATCTGGTCGATGCAGGAACGGCATCGGTATAGGCTGACCTTGCATTGGTCGCCCCCGGAGAACGCCGCTACGTTTCGGGCAATGTTAACAAGAGGTCTGAACATATGTCCGAACAAGAACAGTGCCGGGTCGCTCTTCTCGGGCTGATGCTGGAAAGCAACAGCTTCGCTCCGGTCACCACAGAAGAGGACTTTCTCAGGCGCGTTTACCTTGCCGGCGACGAGATCCTTGCCGACATGGCCAGTACGGAATCGATGCTGCCGACCGAATTGCGCAGTTTCTGCCGGGAGATGGACAGCCGTGTCGACTGGACGCCCGTGCCGATACTCGTTGGCCTCGTGGAGGCCGGCGGCCCGATGGATCACGGTTTTTACGAACTGACCCGCGATGAGATGAAGCGTCGGCTCGAGGCGCAAATGCCCTTGGACGCGGTCTATATCTCGAATCATGGCGCGATGATCACGACCGAGACCAAGGATCCTGATGGCGAGATTTTCGCGATGGTGCGCGACATCGTCGGCCCCGATGTTCCCATCGTGGTGACGCTGGACCTGCACGGAAATGTCTCGCAGCGCATGGTCGATTGCGCCGATGTGATCGTGGCATACCGGACCAATCCCCATGTCGACATGCGGGAGCGCGGCAAGGAAGCCGCCGGTGTGCTGCTGGAACTCTTCGCCGGAATGACGCCCGATGTCGAATTTCTGCGACTGCCGATCACACCGCCCACCGTGACCTTGCTTACGGAAAGTGGCCCTTATGCCGAACTGATTGATTTCGGCCAGAGCCTGATCGACGACGACATCGTCAACGTCTCGATCTTCGGAGGTTTCGCCTATAGCGACACGCCCAAGAACGGGCTGGCGATCATTGTCACGGCCCGGCAGGCCAACGGTGCGGCGGCCCGGGTGACGCGCCAGATCGCGGCGCGCGCATGGGCCGAACACGAACGCTATACCGCCGTTCTGACACCGCTCGACGAGGCGGTGAACCGCGTTCTGGAGGTCGGCCGCGATCCAGGCCGCAAACCCGTCATTCTGGCCGATGTCGCCGACAATCCCGGCGGGGGCGGCAATGGAAACACGATGTGGATCATCGAGGCCCTGCACAAGGCCGGGGCGACCGGCGTGATTGTCGGCGTGGTCAACGACCCGGCGCTGGCTGCGGAGGCGTCGGAACTGGGGCAAGGGGCCACATTCAAGGCCGTTTTCAACCGCGAGCCGCCGGACGAGTTCTCACGCCGGTTCGAGGCCGAGGCCAAGGTGGTTCGGGTGTGCGACGGCGACTGCGTCGGCCGTCGGGGGTTCTATGCTGGTCGGCGAATGAATCTGGGCGCATCCGTGCTGCTTGACCTGGGGGGCATCCAGGTTGTGGTCATTTCGATCCGAACCCAATGCGCTGACCCGATCTTCCTGGAGATGTTCGGGCTGGACATTGCCAAGGCGCGTGCCGTGGTGGTGAAGTCGCGCGGTCATTTCCGCGCCGGGTTCGACGAATTTTTCGGTCCCGACCAGGTGATCGAGGTGGACGCGCCCGGGCTGACATCGCCGATCCTGTCGCGTTTCGATTTCAAGAATCTCCCGCGTCCTGTTTTCCCCGTGGATGCCAAGGTGGACTGGGCAATTCCGGCGTGACGTCTGCTGCGCATCGACGCGGCCATTGAAACGCCCCGTGGTCGCGGCCGCGGGGCGTGTTCCATCCAAGGGGGTCATACTGCTGGCGCATGGGGCGATCAACAATTGGCATTTTCTTTGAACGCGGGAGGATCCTAGACTTTCCTTGCGATATTTTCACGACGTCCGACAGGGAAACGAAATGGAAAAAATACAAAAGAAAATCTGCAACAAAATTCTGGCAACTGCGATTGTCGCACTGACTGCAGCCGCGCCGGCAATGGCAGAAAATATCAAGTTCGGAATGAACGCCCCGCAGGGAGACAACCCGGAATGGAATGCGCTCGTCGCGTTCAAGAACCATGTCGAATACAAGACAGAGGGCGAGATCACGGTCCAGCTTTTCCCCAGCGCCCAGCTGGGGGCAGAGCGCGCCTGCGCCGAGCAGGTTCAGCAGGGCACGGTCGAGGTCTGCCTGGTGGATACCGGTGCGCTTGCCGGGTTCTACAACGAAATTCAGGTTCTCTCGATCCCTTACTTGTTCAAATCATCGGCCCATGCGTGGAAGGTGTTCGACAGTCCCTTCTTTGCGAGCCTGGCCGAGGATATGCGTGCCAAAACCGGCATCCGCGTGATGGCTTGGGGCGAAAACGGATTCCGCGATTTCACCAACAACGTACGCCCCATCAAGGGCCCGGAGGATCTTAAGGGGCTCAAGATGCGGGTCATGGAAAGCCCCGTTTTCATGCGTTTTGTCGAGTCCTTCGGTGCAGCCGCGACCCCGATGCCGGGTTCCGAGATCATCATGGCCGCCAAGCAGGGGGTGATCGACGGGCAGGAAAACCCGGCCCAGGTGAACTATGATTACAACCTCATGGATGTGCAGAAATACATGTCCACCGACGAGCATATTCTGGGCGTCCATGCCTATATCATCTCGGACGAATTCTTCGACACGCTTACCGCCGATCAGAAGGCGATCGTGTTGGAGGCAGCCATGCTGGCCTCGCGTATTGAGAACACGCAAAAGCTGGCCGGGGCGAAGAAATACATCGACCTGATCAAGGAAAAGGGGGTCGAGGTGCACATGACGACGATGGCCGAGAAGGAGGCATTTGCCGCCGTGTCGCAGGAGCCGGTGCTGGAATACCTTCGCGAACAGGTCGGCAACGACCTGGTGGCGGGCCTGCTGGAAACGGCCGCTTCCTATGAGCCGGAACTTTACGGCAAATAGGCCCTGACGCGGCGCAACAAGGGACGGGAAGTGCCGGCATGACGCTTCCCGTTCGCCGTCCGGTCTTGAGCCGCGGCGAAAACAGGGCAGGAGGCGGGAAAGTGCAGGGCAGTGTATTCAAATTTGCGCTGATCCTGGCCAGGGGCACCGAGGCAGTTGCCGCGATTCTGCTGGTCGCGGTCATCGCGATGAACCTGGCGCAGGTATTCTTCAGATATGTCCTGGTTGATCCGATCTCCTGGTCGGAAGAGACGATGCGTTATACCACCACCTGGATGGTGATGCTGGCCGCAGCGCCCGCATTGCTGCGCCGCGAACATATGGAAGTCAGTCTTTTCGATACGGTTCGTTCGGACGCGCTGCGCAGGATTGTGGGTGTACTTGTTCATCTATGCGTTGGTGGATTCTGTATGTTGTTGATCGTGAAGGGGTTTCCGGCCGCGATCGACAACATGCGCCAGGTCTCTCCGGCGGTCCGCATACCAATGACCGTGCCCTACTTGGCGATTCCGGTCGGGGCGGTGCTGATTCTGATCAACACGATCTGCATGGTGATCTTGCCTGCCGCGACGCTTGCGTTATTGCAAGACGGGGAGGACGCGCAATGATCGCCATGGCGATCGTGTTCATCGTGACGCTGGCAATCGGGGTTCCGATCGTCTTTTCGCTGGGCATCGCCGGGGCGATCGGACTTTGGGCACTGGACCTGGACCTGATCACAGTGCCCACGCGGCTGTTCACCGGGATGGACAATTTCGTGCTGCTGGCGGCGCCGTTCTACATCCTGGCCGGCGAGATAATGAACCGCGGCGGCATCACGATGCGGTTGATCCGGCTGGCCGGATTGATCACGCGGGGCGTGCCTGGCGGCACTGCCTATGCCAACGTGTCCTCTTCTGTGCTGTTCGCCGGCATCTCGGGGGCGGCGGTGGCGGATACTGCGGCACTTGGGCAGGTGTTCATCAAGGGCATGCCGAAAGAGGGCTATGACAAGAACTACGCCGCCGCCGTCACCATAGCATCGTCAGTGATCGGCCCGATCATACCACCCTCTGTCATCATGATCATCTACGCCGCCGTGACGCGGCTTTCGGTGATCGACCTTTTCGTTGCCGGCATCGTGCCGGGCTTGCTGCTGGCTGGGGCGATGTCGCTGGTGATATTCGTGCAGGCCCGCGGTGGACGGCTGCCGCGCTCGCAGCATCGCATCGCGCCGGAAGATGTCATGGTGATGATCCGCGATGGGCTGCTTGTGATGGGGCTTCCGGCGCTGATCGTGGGTGGCACGCTGATGGGCGTGTTCACCGCGACCGAGGCCGGCGGCGTCGCGGTGGTCTACGCGCTGGTGGTCTCGTGGCTCGTCTTCGGCACCATGAACATGGCCACTATCTGGCTGTCGCTGAAACGCGCTGCACGGATCACCGCAACGATCTATCTGATCATCGCCGCGGCAACGGTGGTGTCCTATGTGCTGACAATCGGCGGTATCGGGCAGGTGGTGCAGTCCTTTGCCGCGCATTTCGCCGACAGCCCGACGCTTTTCCTGCTGGCACTGGCCGGGGTGTTGCTTCTGGTCGGGACGTTCCTCGAACCTGGGGCGGCGATCGTGCTGATCGTACCGATGCTGATGCCGGTCACAGCGTCGATGGGGATCGACCCGATGCAATTGGGCATGGTGGTGATCCTGACTCTGACGCTTGGACTGATTACGCCGCCGGTTGGGGTCTGCCTTTTCGTTGCATGCCGGATCGCGGAAAGCCCGGTCTGGCCGATCTTTCGCGCAGTTCTGCCGTTTCTCCTTGTCGAGATCGCTGTCGTGGTGCTGCTCGTGCTAATCCCCGAGCTGACCTCTGCCTTGCCGGCGGCGCTGCGCTAACCCCTGGATGAAGGATACCGAGATGCTGATCATTTCCGAAGATACCGCCCGCGGCCTGGTCTCGGTCGGCGATGCGATAACCGAGGTCGAGCGAAGCTTTGCCGCGATGGCCCACGGCGAGGCGAGAAATTTCCCGGTGGTGCGTGAAGCCGTGGGTGTCAGTGACGCGGTCTTTGGCGTCAAGTCCGGCTGCGATACCGGTGCCGGCATTCTGGGCTTGAAGGCGGGCGGTTACTGGCCGCACAACGCGGCGTCCGGCGTCAGCAATCACCAGTCCTCGACGCTGTTGTTCGATCCGGCCACCGGTCGCGCCTCGGCGCTGGTCAGTGCCAATTACCTGACCGGGGTACGCACCGGTGCATCCAGCGCGATTGCCAGCAAGCACCTCGCTCGGAAGGATGCAAGCGTTCTGGGGATGATCGGCACTGGTGGGCAGTCCGGCTATCAGCTTCTGGCGACCTTGCAGGTCCGCGAAATCACCGTCGTGCATGCATGGGATCCAGTCGAGGAGAATCTTGCCCGGTTCGGTGAAACCGTCCGCGATCTGGGGCTGGAATTTCACGCTCATACCGACCGCGCGTCGGTGGTGCAAGCGGCCGATATCATTGTCACTGTCACACCGTCACAGGCAGCTCTGATCGACCGGTCCTGGGTCCGGGCGGGGACGCATATTTCGGCGATGGGGGCCGACACCAAGGGAAAGCAGGAACTCGACACTGCCCTGGTTGCCGGCGCCGCGCTGTTCTATGACGAACTGGACCAGACACGCACGATCGGGGAATTCCAGCACGCATTCGGCGAGGGACTGATCGATATAGGCGATCTGCGTGGAAGCATTGGCCAGGTGATCGCGGGCATGGTGCCGGGACGAAGATCGGACGAAGAGATCACGATTTTTGACGGTACAGGCGTCGCGCTTCAGGATTTGGTGGTCGCCGAGAAGGCCGTGCGCCTGGCTGCGGAAAGGGGCCTTGGTGTCGAGCTGGACTACTGAACCAGGGAATGCAGCCCCGCAGGACGCGGCTGCGGTTTACCATCCGTTGACGCGCGGCCAGACGGCAACGATCTCGGTGTCGTTTCCGGAGGCGCTGTCCACGACGTGATAGCGGTCATACATTGCCGCCGTCATGCAAACATGGTTGGGGAAGACCCGCAGCCGGTGGCCGATCGGATAATCCGCCAGCCATTGACCGTCGGGCACCGGGACCAGCCCATGTTCCTGGTAGACACGCTTGACGATCATTTGCGGCGCAATCGATCGTCCGCGCAGATCGCTTACCAGCCCGAAGCCGATATCGTTGGGCACGGCCTCGGTGCTGCGGTCCTTGGACAGTGCCAGGGCGCCGGCGTCGACTGTCAGGTGGTTCAGATCGGCACGATGACTGGACACTTCCGTCAGCACCGATACCGCCAGATCGTCGACCATGCACGATCCGATCTGCGCCTGGAACATATCTCCGAACATGTAGACGCCAGCCCGCGCCTCTGTGACCCCATCGAGATTTCGTGCGTGCAGAGCCGTGGGCGTCGAGCCAAGGCTGACCGTGTTGCAGGCAATTCCGAGCGCACGCACCGTCTGGGCCGCGGTGACAACGGCCAGGCGTTCTGCCTCTGCCAGCGTCTCGATCTCGGCCAGCGAGCGGCATCCATAGGAATGCCCGGCATGGGTCATCACACCGTCGAAATCTATGTTGGGCGCGGCGTCGAGAATGCGGGCAATCTCCACCAGTTGATCCGAGCCAGGAAGGACTCCGGTGCGATTCTCGCCGCAGTCGATTTCGATCTGCACAAGAAACCGGGCGTCAATCCTGCCCTGCGCATCCGCTATGGCACGGGCCACCTCGGCGTTGTCGGTGATCAGCACAAGCCGGGCGCCGATGGACTGGATTGCAGCCACGCGCTCCAGCTTGTCGGGCGTGATGCAGACGGCATACTGGATGTCGGAAACGCCTTCCTTGGCGAAATATTCGGCCTCGCACAGCGTCGAAACCGCGATGCCCGGTGTCTCGTCGTTCAGTACCATGCGCGCCACATCGATCGACTTGGCCGTTTTCAGATGCGGGCGCAGCGAGACGCCGTTGCGCGCGCAGGTGTCGGACATGCGGCGCAGATTACGCGCCAGTTTCGATCGGTCGAGCACAAGGCTCGGGGTGGGAAGGTCGAATAGTGTCTTGTGGGTCATGCGTTTTCGGCCCTTCTGAATTCCGGTGTTGGCCTCGCCCGCCCGGTCGCGCCGGCCGCTTGGGGAGGAATGATCGGGTAGCGCGCCTTGGCGTCAGGACCAGGCCTTCGCGACGACGGCTCAGTCTTTCGCTTCCAGTATGAATTCGTCAATCATGACATTCATTCCCGCAAGCAGACCGCCATCCACCGGAAGCGATACGCCGGTTATGTAACTGGCCTCGTCCGATGCCAGGAATGAAACCGCATTCGCGACATCTTCGGGTTCGGCGACGCGACCCAGCGGGTACCAGCGTGCGAGTTTGCGGAACACATCGGGATCCTTCCTGACGCGGATTTCCCACGAGGCGTTTTTCGTCCGGACCGAGCCCGGAAGCACTGCATTGCAACGGATGCCGTGCCTGCCATATTCCGAGGCCACCGACTGCGTGAGGTTGATGATCCCGGCCTTGGCCGCGCTGTAGGCGGGATTTCCGAAAAAACGCACGCCGTTCACCGACGAGATGTTCACAATCACTCCGCGCCCGCGCGCTTTCATTCCTGGCAGGATGGCACGCAGGCAGTGATAGGGGCCGTTGAGGTTCACATCGACTTCGCGGTGCCAGTCTGCGAGAGAGATCCCGTCGATGTCGCCGGAATCGGTAAACCCTGCGTTGTTCACCAACAGCCCGATCGCTCCCAGCTCTGCCTCGGTTTCGGCCACGGCGCGATCGACGGCACCGAAATCGGCGATGTCGGCAACCTTGACGAGGGCCTTGTGGCCGGATTTTCGCAGCAGATTCGCCGTTTCCTCGGCCTGTTGGCCATTGATGTCCATGGTGCAGACGGCGGCACCTTGCTGTGCCAAACGCAAGGCGATGGCGCGGCCGATGCCATGCCCGGCGCCCGTTACGATGGCCACGGTATTGGAATGGTCGGGCATTGATAATCCTTTCTCGTCAGGCCGATGCCGCAGCGATCCCGTCATGTGACCCGGGCGGCATTTGGCCGAAGCCGTAATAGGGACCGACGTCGGATTGAGACCGTGCGGCCTGTGGGTGGAATGCAGGACATCGTCCGCGTCGGCCAGTTGGGAAACAGGCCGCTCCACGGACCGCGCGGGGGCGATAAAGCGCGGTCAGCTTGAAGTGGTCGATGCGACGCGATCCGGTTGCGCCGGTCCCCAAGGCAAATATTGATGATTTGCAGTAGCATCGCGGCGATTCTGATCCGAACACGGTTCACTTGAAGCGATTCTAGAAGAGGCGCGCGCGATCGACCAATGCCGAAGAAACATCGAGAAATTCAAATTCGGCATTCGGCATTCGCGCGCGGTTCACCGTAATCTCGGAAAAGAGCTCCGTGCGAAGCGGAACGCGTGTTCGCACCCCGGAAACAATCGAGGAGAGGAAAATGAAGAACATCGTTGTCACCGGCGGAAGCGGAAAGGCCGGGCGGGCCGTGTGCCGGCATCTGGTGGAACAGGGGTTCAAGGTTCTCAACATCGATATGCAACCGTCCCCTGATCCGTGTTGCCCGTTCTTCAGGGTCGATCTGAATGACCGAGGCCAGGTGATGGATGCCCTGCAATGGACTGGCGGGAAAGACCACCCGTTCCGCGAGTTCAGAACGCCCGACGCCGTGGTGCATCTGGCCGCGATCCCGGCCCCCGACCTCATGCCCGAGGATGTGACCTTTCACAACAACATGATATCCACCTACAACGTGTTCGACGCCGCACTGCGTGTCGGCATCAAGCGCATCGTCTGGGCATCGAGCGAAACCACTCTGGGTTTGCCCTTCAGCCCGGAGAACCCGCCGGCCTATATCCCCGTCGACGAGGATCATCCGATGCGTCCGGAAAGCGCCTATTCCCTCTCCAAGGACCTGGCCGAGGAGATGGCGCGCCAAATGCATCGCTGGAATCCGGACACGACCTTTGTCGGCCTGCGCTTGTCGAACGTGATGGAGCCGGGCGACTATGAGAACTTCCCGGGCTGGCAGGATGACCCGAGTTTTCGCCAGTGGAACCTTTGGGGGTATATCGATGCGCGCGATTGTGCACAGGCGGTGCGCAAGGCTCTGCATGCCGATTACCTGGGCGCAGATCACTTCATCATCGCCAATGCCGACACGGTGATGGAAAAGACCAGCACCGAGCTTGCTGCCCAGATCTACCCCGATGTGCCTGTCAATGGCACGCTCGAGTCGCATCAGACCCTGCTGTCGATCGAGAAAGCCCGCCGTGTCCTGGGATACGAGCCGGAATTTTCCTGGCGCGCAGGCTGACAGCCCGGCCGAGATTTCCCACAAAACGCTATGTCTTTCAAAGGCTTGACCGCAGCGAAGCGGCCAAGCCCTTTGCGTTGGGCTGTGAAGCCGGCTGATGCCGGATTCACATATGCCAATGCAATAATTCTATTTTCCATGATGCGGAATCCAACACAGACTTCCCTTTGTAATTCCGCCACGTAAACGTCCTCTCGGGCGCGTCTGTGACGGCAAAAGTTCGACAGAGGAGAGATTGAATGTATCTTCGGAAATTCAGGAAATTCGCCTGTTCGGCCCTGGCGCTCGGCATCATGACCGGTGTCGCCAACGCCCAAACCACGGTCGATTTTACCGTGGCCGAATACAGTTCCAAGACCGGACCTTTCTTCGACGAGGTGGCCGCCGCCTTTGAAAAGGAAAACCCGGATATCGACATCAATATCGAAGTGGTGCCGTGGGATACGCTGCTTCAGCGCCTGACTACCGATATCGCCGGCGGCGTAGCGCCCGACATCTCCATCATCGGCACCCGCTGGCTGCTGGATTTCGCCCAGCAAGGCATCGCCGAACCGCTGGATTCCTATCTGACACCGGAATTCAAGAGCACGTTCATCGACACGTTCATGCAGCCCTCGGTAATCGACGGCCAGATCATGGGTCTGCCGGTCGCTGCCTCGGCCCGTGCGATGTTGGTCAACATGGACCTGTTCGAAAAGGCAGGCGCCACACCGCCGACAACCTGGGAGGAATTGTACGAGGCGGCCAAGAAGATTTCCGCTTTGCCCGAGATCTATGCATTGGGCCTGCAAGGCAAGGAAATCGAGACGGATGCCTATTTCTACTACGCGCTCTGGACCTTTGGCGGCAACATCCTGAACGAAGACGGCACGTCGGGGCTGGATTCCCCGGAGGCGATCGAAGCGGCCAGGTTCTATAAGAAGATGCTCGACGAGGGGCTGACCCAGCCGTCGCCGACGAATTACAGCCGTGAAAACGTGTTCAACCTGTTCAAACAGGGAAGGGTCGGCATGATATTCACCTTCCCGATGCTGATTCCTCAGATCAAGGCAGAGGCGCCGGATCTCGATTATAAGGTCATGCCCTTTCCCGAAAAGGTCACCAAGGCGACCTATGGCGTGACCGACACGCTGATGATGTTCGCCGATTCCGACGTCAAGGCAGAGGCATGGAAGTTCATCGAGTTCGCCTACAAGGACGAATGGCGATCCAAGTTCGACCGTGGCGAGGGATTCTTGCCGGTGACCAAGAATGTGGCGGCCGAGGATTACTACAAAACCAACGAGGATATCGCGGGTTTCGCCGCCGGCCTGCCCTATGCCAAGTTCGCCCCGACCATCGCGAATTGGGAAGAGATAGCCGATGTGACCGTGCGCGCCCTGCAGCGGATCTATCTGGAGCAGGAGACCCCCGAAGCCGCGCTGACCGCGGCAGCCGCCGAGATCAACGAGATTCGCGGCAAGTGAACCTTTTCCGGAGGGAGCGGCCATCTGCCGCTCCCTTTTTTCGCGCCGGTAGCTGGGGCCGGCGCAGACGCTTCGGGTGACTGAATGAAATCCCTCAACGGCTTCAAACCGCTTGCGATGATCCTGCCGGGCCTGCTGCTGGCGATGTTCATCATCGGCTATCCGGTCCTCGATCTGGCCAATACCTCGCTTCAGGAGGTCAGCCGGTTCGGACAACTGCGCGGTTTCACGGGTTTCGACAACTTTGCCGAGGTTTTTTCCGACCCCTTGTTCTGGGGCTCGCTGAAACGCACGGCGATATGGACGGTGACGGTCGTGCTGGGCACGCTGGTGATATCGCTGCCGATCGCGATCATTCTCAACGATGACTTCTATGGCCGCGGGGTGGCGCGTGTAATCATCATGCTGCCATGGGCGATCTCGCTGACCATGACCGCGGTGGTCTGGCGCTGGGCGCTGAACGGGCGCGCCGGGTTGCTGAATGCCACCTTGATGGACATGGGAATCATGACCGAGCCGATCGAATGGCTGGCCGAGGCGCAGTTGGCCTTCACGGTCGAAATGATGATCGGCATCCTGGTATCCATCCCATTCACCACCACGATCTTCCTGGGCGGGCTTTCGTCACTGCCACAGGATTCCTATGAGGCGTCGATGGTCGACGGGGCCACCCGGTGGGACCAGTTCCGGTACATCACGCTGCCGTTGATGAAGCCATTCATCAACATCGCCATCGTGCTGAACGTGATATACGTCTTCAACTCGCTGCCGATCATCTGGGTGATGACCGAGGGCGGGCCGGCCAACGGCACCGATATTCTGGTCACCTATCTTTACAAGCTGGCCTTCCGCTTCGGTCAGTTGGGCAAGGCTTCGGCGATTTCTCTGATCATGTTCGGCGTTTTGCTTCTGTTCACTGTCATTTACGTCGTGCTGGTGATGCGGGACGAAAAGGACACGGCTGCCGGAGAGGACGAATAGGATGCCGTCGAAGCTGAAGAAATCGCTGATCTACTGGGCATTCCTTTCGCCGTTGGTGGTGGTCATCCTGTTCCCATTCGCGGTGATGCTGGTCACCGCCGTTCGCCCGCGGGACGAACTGTTCGTCTACCCGCCCCGCTGGGGATTCAGTGAATTTCGCTGGGATAATTTCGCCGAGATGTGGGTCAAGACCAATTTCGGGGAGGCGCTGTTCAACAGCCTGTATGTAAGCGTCCTGTCCACGGTACTGGCGCTGGTGCTCAGCATCCCCGCGGCCTACGCGCTGTCGCGCTATCCTTTCCCGGGAAAGGGGGCCTATCGCACCTTCCTGCTGATGACGCAGATGATGTCCCCCATCGTTCTGGTGCTCGGGCTGTTCCGTCTGATGGTGGCGCTGGGGATGGTCGGCAATCTCAATTCGCTGGTTCTTACATATGCTGCCTTCAACATGGCGTTCACCATCTGGATGCTGCAGAGCTATTTCAGCACCATTCCGCGCGACCTGGAGGAAGCCGCGTGGATCGACGGCGCCAGCCATCTGAACAGCCTGATCCGTATCTTCCTGCCGCTGGCGGTGCCGGCGATGGCCGTGACGGCGATCTTCAGCTTCATCAATGGCTGGAACGAGTTCGTGCTGGCGCTCACCATGATCCGATCGTCCGACGATTTCACCCTTCCGGTACAGATCTATTCGCAGGTTGCAGGGCGCTACCAGGTGGAATGGCACCATGTCATGGCGGGAACCGTGCTGGCAACTGTGCCGGTGGCGATCGTGTTCTCATGGCTTCAGAAATACCTGATCCGCGGCATGGCGTTAGGCGCCGTGAAATAACCCCGGATGAAAGATACGGGAAATAGATAATGGCCTCTGTCAAAATTCGGAATGTCGAGAAAAACTATGGCTCCCTGAGGGTGATCCATGGCGTCAGTATCGACGTCGAAGATCATGAATTCGTGGTGCTTGTCGGGCCGTCGGGCTGTGGAAAATCCACGTTGTTGCGAATGATCGCGGGGCTCGAAACGATCTCGGGCGGCGACATCATGATCGGTGACAAGGTGGTAAACGACATTGCGCCGCGCGATCGTGATATCGCGATGGTGTTCCAGAACTATGCGCTTTATCCGCACATGTCGATTTTCGACAACATGGGTTTCAGCCTGAAACTGCGCAAACGTCCGAGATCCGAGATCGAGGAAAAGGTCATGGAGGCCGCCGATATCCTCAACCTCAAACCGTATCTTGAGCGTTCGCCGGGGCAACTTTCGGGCGGCCAGCGCCAGCGGGTGGCCATGGGGCGGGCGCTGGTCCGCGACGCGCGGGTCTTCCTGTTCGACGAGCCGCTGTCGAACCTCGATGCCAAGTTGCGGGTGGTGATGCGAACCGAGATCAAGGCTCTGCACCAGCGGTTGCAGACGACTTCCGTATACGTGACACATGATCAGATCGAGGCGATGACCATGGCCGACCGCATCGTCGTCATGAATGCCGGTCGAGTGGAACAGGTTGGCGCACCCCTGGAGCTTTATGACAGCCCGGCCAATCTGTTTGTTGCCGGATTCCTGGGCTCGCCCTCGATGAATTTCATCAAGGGCCGCTTCCGTCGCGCGGGCGATGGGGCGCATGTTCTTTGCGACGATGGCACCGTGCTGCCGGTGCCGGCCACGTCCGGTGCCACGGATGATCAGCAGGTCGTTGCAGGCATCCGCCCCGAGCATCTTCGCCTTGCCGGAGAAGGCGCAGGCGTTGCAGCGACGGTCGATGTGGTCGAGCCCACCGGGGCGAATATCGAGCTGTTTGTCGAGCTTGCCGGAGAACGTGTCTGCGCGGTTTTCAGAGAACGCCATCCGTTTCGCCCGGGTGAAAAGATCGCTTTAGGCTGGGAACTCGACAAGATTCATCTCTTCGATGCCAGTTCGGGCCATCGGATATAGCTGACGATACCTTCCTTGTCGCGGTCCCGAATGCCAGCTTTCAGAGAACGCGGCCCGGTCGCCGCCATGCCCCGAGGCAGAGGATTTCAACGTCGTCATCGCCTTGCAGCGTCGTGATCCTAGTTGGTCTTGCGGCCCATGGCGAAGGGCAGGGGCATGACCGGCACGCCGTCCTCGATCAGTTTGCGGGCCTCGTCGGGGCGCGCCTCGCCATGGATCGCGCGCTCCGGCGTGTCGCCCGAATGCATGCGCCGGGCTTCACGCACGAAATCGCGACCGACGTAATCCGAATTGGCCTCGATCTTCTTCTTCAACTCCGACAGCGCCTGTTCGGCGGCCGACGCCGGCGCGCTGAGCGGGCGGTCGCGCGGCGCAACGTCGCCCGTATCGCGCGTGCCGTTGACCTGCGGCGCCATCAGCCCCTTTTCCACATCGCCCGAACCGCAGACCGCGCAGGACACCATCCCGCCTGCGTGCAGTTTCTCGAACGCGGCGGTGGATTGGAACCAGCTTTCGAAGCGGTGCCCGTCCTTGCAGATCAGCGCATAGCGAATCATGGCATCCCCGTGGGTGGTTCTTCAGTTTGAATTAGGGATTCTTGCAGGAAAATCAATTCACGGCAGGTCACAGCCGCAACCGGCGCGGATCGAAGCGGCGGATAATCGCGGCAAGTTCGGCCTCGTCCACCTTTTCGGCGGCCTTGGGCAAGGAGAACCATTTGCGCCTGCGTTGCCCCTTTTCGGGAAAGTCGTCGGCCAGCTGCTTCACCTTCAGCGGAAACACCGTGACGATGCAGGGCAGGACGAGATCCGCCTCCATCCGCTTGCCGTAGGAATAGATGCCCAACGCGAAATCGGTGACCTGGCCGACGACGCCGGCCTCTTCCCAGGCTTCGACCGCGGCGGTCTGGGCGGGGGTCAGCCCGTCCATCGGCCAGCCCTTGGGAATGATCCAGCGCCCGCTGTCGCGGCTGGTCAGCAGCAGCACCTCGGGCTTGTCCTTGACGACGCGGTAACACAGCGCGGCGAATTGCGCCCGCACGTCGCGTTTCTGCGCGCGCCCGATCGAAATCGGAAGCTGTGTGGTCCGGTGCAGGGTCACGATCTGCTCTTTCGTTTCTTTTGCCGATCATGCGATGACCGGAGATTGGAAACAGTCTAACCGTTTTTTCTGCCGTGCAACAGTCAAACGCCGATTTTGACCGGATTTTCCCGCATTCTTGACCCGGATTCGCTGTGCGATAGGTGGTTGGAAGAACGGTTTTCGGCATCGGCGTGCCGGCGCCGTGAGGGCTGGAACAGGCGGGGGAGCGGATTGGAAACGAAGCTTGCAGCCGGGCGTCGCGCCGGTACTGGCCGCCAGGCGATCATGTCGAAGGCATCCCGCCGGGCCGTCGCGAAATGCGATCGCGCGGCCTGGTCCACCTTCGGGCAAGCATCATGATCCGGGCCTTTGTCGCGATCGCATTGCCCGACGCGATCGTCGCGCAGCTGCAAGCGGTGCAGCAGGATCTGCCGGTGCCGCGCGTCCTGCGGCCGGAGGCCCTGCACCTGACGCTGGTCTTTCTGGGCGCGCTTCGCGAACCGGTGCTGGAAGAGGCGCATCTGGCGTTCGAGCGGATTGACGCGCCCGGCTTCGCGCTGTCGCTGTCGTCGCTCGGGATCTTCGGCGGGCGCAAGCCGCGGGTGGTCTATGCCGGGCTGGCCGAAAGTGCCCCGTTGCGGCGGCTTCAGGGCAAGATCGAACGCGCCGCGCGCAATGTCGGGCTCGACCTGCCGCATCGGCGCTTCGTTCCGCATGTCACCCTGGCGCGGATCAATACCGGCCGGTTCGACCGCGACCGGCTGGAGCGTTTCGTGGCGGGCCATGCCGATCTTGTCAGCCCGGTCTTTCCGGTGACCGCCTTCGGGCTCTATGCCTCGCACCGCGGCAGGCAGGGCGCCGAATACGAAGAGCTTGCGCGTTATCCGCTTGGCCCGCCTCAGGGCTGAGGCACGCCGCCCTGCATGACCGTCAGGAACCAGTCGGTGTCGATGTTGCCGCCGCACAGGATCACGCCGGCGCGCTTGTCCTGCAATTGCGCGCGCTCTTGCATCAGGGCGGCCAGCGGCGCGGCACCGGCGCCCTCGGCCAGGTTGTGGGTGGCGGTGAAATACAGCCGGATCGCGGCGGCGATCTCATCCTCGCTGACGGTGACGATCCGTTCGGCGCCCCTGGCGTAGATGTCATAGGCGTCCTGCACCGGCACCCGGACCGCGATGCCATCGGCGAAGGTGCGGGCGCTGTCGGTGGGAACCAGCCGTCCGGCCGCGACCGACAGTTTCGTGGTCTGCGCGTTTTCGCTGACCACCCCCACGACTTTTGTCTTGAGCCCGAGCGCATCGCGCGCGGCGATCACGCCGCAAATCCCCGAGCCGCATCCGATCGGAACATAGACCGTGTCCAGCGCCGGCGCGCGATGAAAGAATTCCCACGCATAAGTCGCGACCCCGCGCACCAGTTCGCGGTGGAATGGCGGCACCGGGAACAGCCCCTCGGCCGCTGCCACGCGCATCGCCTCTTCCCGCGCGGTGTCGAAATCCGCCCCGAATTCGATCAGCTCGGCCCCGAAGGCGCGCATCGCGGCGTTCTTTTCCACCGAATTTCCGTGCGGCACATAGATCTTCGCGCGCAGCCCGGCGGCGGTGGCGGCCCGCGCCTGGCTTTGCCCGTGATTGCCGCGGGTCGCGGTGCAGATGCCGGGGCAATCGGGATGTTCGCGTTTCAGCCAGTCGATGAAGGTGATGCCGCCGCGCACCTTGAAGGCGCCGGTGGGGCCGTGGTTTTCATGCTTGACCCAGACCTCGGCGCCCACCGCCCGGTTCACAAGTGGCCAGGAATATTGCGGCGTGGGCTCCATCTGGCCGTGGACCAGCGTGGTCGCGGCATCAAGTTCTTTCGTGGTGAACATCGGCTTTCTCCCTTTCATCGGCGCAGGCAGGCATTGCCCGTCAGCTCTGCCAGCTTGTCCAGCAACGGCGCCAGCCCGGCATCGTTGCGGTGGTCCTCGATCACGGCCGCGGCGCGTGCGGCCAGTGCTTTCTGTGCGCCCGCGTCGAGCCGCAGCAGGGCCCTGGCAAAGCCCGTTGCATCATCGACGCGGATTGCGGCCTGGCCGGCGGCCAGCGCGGCGTAGATGTCGGCGAAATTTTCCAGATGCGGACCATGCAGCAGGGCGCAGCCATGGGCGGCGGGTTCGAACGGGGTATGACCGCCCTGCGGCGCCAGCGAGCCGCCAACGAAGACGATGCCGGCCAGCTCGTACCAAAGCGGCATTTCGCCCAGCGTGTCGGCCAGGTAGACGGCGGTGCCGGGGCCGGGGTCTTCGCCGGCCGAGCGTGTCGCATAGGGCAGACGGCTGCGTTCGATCAATGCGGCGATTTCGGGGGCGCGGCGGGGATGGCGGGGCGCGATGATCATCCGAAGCGCGGGGTTCTTCGCGCGCGCATCGACGAAGCCGCGCAGCAGCCCGGCCTCTTCGCCGTCATGGGTCGAGGCCGCCAGCACCGTCGTCGCACGGGCGAACACGCCCGACAGGCGGTCGCGTTCATCCGCATCGAAATCCCCCGGCACCGCGTCGGTCTTGAGGTTCAGCGCCTCTCCCAGGCGCGCCTCGGGCAGGCCCAGGGCAAGAAACCGCGCGGCCGAAGCGCTGTCCTGCGCAGACAGCCAGCTGATGTTGTGCATGACGGCGCGGGCAAGCCCGCCAAGCCTGCCCCAACGCGCCGCGCTGGTTGCCGACATGCGCGCCGACAGCACCACCACCGGGCGGCGCAGGGCCCGCATCAATGCCATGCGGTTGGGCCACAGTTCGTTCTCGATCAGGATCAGCACATCGGGCTGCCAGCCGCCGATGAAACGGCGCAGCACGCGGCGATAATCCAGCGGCGCAAGCCGCGCCACCACCCGCGCCAGCCCCCAGCCACGCACAAGTTCCAGGCCGGTTGCGGAATTGCAGGTGACCAATACCGTCAGCCGCGGATCACGCTCCAGCAGGGCCAGGATCAGCGGGCGGGCCGCGGTCAGCTCGCCGTTCGAGGCGGCGTGAAGCCAGATCACCGCGCCGCGCCGCGCCCCGCCGATCGCGCCGCCAAGCCGCTGGCGCGCAGCCCCGGCGCCTTCGCGCCACAGCCGGAACGCGAAGACGGGGGCGGCCAGCGCGAGAAGGATACGGTAAAGGAACACGGGGCGGCCCGATGGCGTTGCTGCAATCGCCCGAAGGGTTACGCGCCGCGCCGCGTGCTGACAAGGGTGCGGCGCGGACGCGCGCGCCGCCGCTCAGAGCATGATGCGGCGCGGATCGGCCAGAAGTTGCGCGTAATGGGCCAGGAACCGCGCCGCCTCGGCGCCGTTGATGACCCGGTGGTCATAGGACAGGTCCAGCGGCACCATCGGCACCGGCCGCGGCTGATCGCCGTCCCAGACGGTGACCGTCTCGGTCCGGGTCAGGCCCAGGATCGCCACCTCGGGCGGGTTGACGATGGGGGTGAAGGCGGTGCCGCCGATGCCGCCCAGGTTGGTGATCGTCATCGAGGCGCCGCCCATCTCGTCGCTGCGCAGCTTGCGCTCCTGCGCGCGGGCGGCGAGATCGGCAATCTCGGATGCGATCTGCCACAGGCCCTTGCGGTCGGCATCGCGGATCACCGGCACCATCAGCCCATGGGCGGCATCCACCGCGATGCCGATATGGACATAATCCTTCAGCACCAGCGACTTTCCATCGGATGAAAGAGAGGCGTTGAACCGCGGGAACGCGCGCAGCGCGCGGGCCAGGGCCCTGGTGTGAAAGGCCAGGGCTGTCAGCTTGACGCCGCGGGCCTGCGCCTCGGGCTTGAGCCGGGCGCGAAAGGCCTCGATCGCGCTGACATCGGCGCGGTCGTGATGCGTCACCGCCGGGATCAGCGCCTGGGCCGCGGCCAGGTTGCCCGCGGCGACCTGGGCGAAGCGGCTGACCGGTTCCGCGTGCACGGGGCCGAATTGCGCATGATCCACATCCCAGTAGGCGCGATCGCCAGCGGAGGCGGCCCTGCCGCCGCCCGCGCCCGAGAGATCCTCTCGGGCGATGGTTTCCCGGCCCAGGTCGCGGGCCAGTTCCTCGAGATTGACACCCTTTTCGCGGGCAAGCGCCCGGACCGTGGGGCTGGCGATCACTTCCGACATCTTCGCTCCCTTACCAACTGGCCGAGATATATTGCGTTTCCATGAACTCCATCATGCCCTCGTGCCCGCCTTCGCGGCCCAGGCCCGATTGCTTGACGCCACCGAAGGGCGCGGCCGGGTCCGACACCAGCCCGCGGTTGAGCCCGACCATGCCGTATTCAAGCTGCTCGCAGACCTGCATCCCGCGCTTCATGTCCTCGGTGAAGACATAGGCGACCAGCCCGTATTCGGTGTCGTTGGCGCGCGCGATCACGTCCTGCTGGTCGGTGAAGCTCTGGATCGCGGCGACGGGTCCGAAGATCTCGTCCTTCACGCAGGCCGCATCGGGTGAAACGTTGGACATGACCGTGGGGGGGTAGAAAAATCCCGGCCCGTTGGGAACCGTTCCGCCCAGGTGCAGCTTCGCGCCGCGTTCGACCGCGTCGTTGACGAAATGCGCGACCTTGTCGCGGGTATCGGCATTGACCAGCGGGCCGACGTCGATCCCCTCTTCGATGCCATTGCCCATCTTCAACGCCGCCATCGCGGCGGTGAATTTCTCGGTGAACGCCTCGGCCACGGCGGCGTGCACATAGATACGGTTGGCGGCGGTGCAGGCCTCGCCCAGGTTGCGCATCTTGGCCTGCATGGCGCCGGTCACGGCCACGTCCAGATCGGCATCCTCGAACACGATCAGCGGCGCGTTTCCGCCCAGTTCCATCGCCGGCTTGAGAACCTGGTCGGCGGCCGCGTGCAACAGCTTGCGCCCGACGCCGGTGGACCCGGTGAAACTGACAACGCGCACGCGCGGGTCGTGCAGCATGTGATCGACCAGCGCGCCGGTCTTCTTCGAGGGCAGCACGTTGACCAGCCCCTTCGGCACGCCGGCCTCTTCCAGCAGCGGCATCAGCGCAAGCATGGTCAGCGGTGTTTCGCTGGCCGGCTTGATGATGACCGGACAGCCGGCGGCCAGCGCCGGCGCGATCTTGCGGGTGCCCATGGCGGCCGGATAGTTCCACGGCGTGACCAGAACGGCGATGCCCGCGGGCTTGTGCTGCACGATGATGCGGGCGCCGCTTACCGGCGCGTGGGTGATCAGCCCGTCGGCGCGCACCGCTTCCTCGGCGAACCAGCGGAAGAACTCGGCGGCATAGGTGGCCTCGCCCATGGCGTCGGCCCCGGCCTTGCCGTTTTCCAGCGTGATCATCCGGGCGAATTCGGGCAGGCGCGCCGTCATCAGCTCCCATGCGCGGCGCAGCACTTCCGAGCGCTGGCGCGGCGTGCGCCCGGCCCAGTCGGCAAAGGCGTCCTGCGCGGCGTCCAGCGCGGCGTCGGCATCGGCAATCTCGGCCGAGGCGACCGAGGCCAGCACCTCTTCGGTGGCGGGGTTGAGCACGTCGAACCGCGCGCCGGTCGCGCCGGGGCGCCATTCACCATTGATGTAAAGATCTGTTTTCATGGGTTTCCCTTTCCGGATCAGAGCAGATGGCGCAACGGCTCGTCCAAGCGTCCGGCGAAGCCGTCGATCACGGCGATAGCCTGTGTGCGGTCCAACTGTCCATCAACGAATTCCAGGCTGATCGAAAATGCCTCGCCATCGGTCGCGATGCTCAATACCGGCGCCTCATCCGCGCCGAGCGCAAGGTCGGTTATCCGGCTGCCGGTCAGGTCGCGCAGGATCAGCGACGGGGGCGCGCCGTCGGCTGGGGTTGCCTGCGCCAGCCCGGCAAGGTCGGGATCGGCATAGTCCGAGACCGTGCCGATCAGCGGCGCCTCGACCCGCACCCGGAGCGTTTTCGCCCCGGTCGCGGCGCGCAGGCTGGCCGCGGCAAAGACGGCCTGCACCGCACCCGGCGGCGTGCGGGCCTGGTCCGACAGCCAGTCGACAAAGGCCGCGAACCCGGCGCGCGGAACGCTGGCGGTGATGCGGCACGGCGCGGCACCGGCACTGGGCGAGGCCGTGGGCAGGGCGCGCAGCGTTTCCAGGTCGGCAACATGATAGGGCTGCGCGATACCGGCGGCCACCAGCCGGGTCAGATCCAGCCCCTGTTCCGCGGCCAGCCGCCGCGCCTTGGGCGAGGCCAGGATCCTGCCATCCACCATGTCCCGGCCGGGCGTGGCGGCGGGTTTCGGTGCGGGGTGTTCCGGTCTTGCGGCGGGTTGCACCGGTTGCGGATCCGGCTTTCGGGGCGCGACGGCGGGCGTCTTGTCCCTGGCGCTGGTCTGCACCGGGCTGTCCGGCTTGTCGGCCGAGATCACGGCGATCACGTTGCCCACCGGCACGTCCTCGCCCGCCTCGGCATAGAGCGCGGCGACGAAGCCATCATGACCGGCCTCGACCTCCATCGTCGATTTGTCGGTCTCGACCTCCAGCAGCACGTCGCCCGCGGCCACCGCATCGCCCGGCGCCTTGTGCCAGGCGACGATCAGCCCCGTGTCCTGCGCCATGCCAAGCGCGGGCATGATCACCTCCTTGCCCGCGACCTTCGCCGCCGGGGCAGGGGCCGGGGCCTCGGACGCGGCGGCGGGGGCCGCCGTGCCCGCCCCCTCGGGGCTGTCGGAGATCCGCGCGATCACCTGGCCCACCGGAACATCCTCGCCCGCCGATGCGCTCACGTCGGTCAGGAAGCCGTCGGCCGGTGCCTCGACCTCCATCGTGGACTTGTCCGTTTCCACCTCGAACAGCGCATCGCCGGCCTTCACCGCGTCGCCCGGCTGTTTCAGCCAGTTGACCAGCAGCCCGGTATCCTGCGCCATGCCGAGCGCGGGCATGATGACCTCATGCGGCATGGAACATCTCCCCGCGTATCAGGCGACGGGCGTTTTCCGCCACGCCCTCGGGCGCGGGAACGGTTATGTCTTCCAGCGCCGGCGAGAACGGCACAGGCACGTCCATCGCGCCCATGCGGATCACCGGGCCGTCGAGGTGATAGAATGCCTTCTCGCTGATCCGGCTGGCGATCTCAGCGGTGACGCCATAGCTTTGATGGCCTTCGTCCACCACGATGGCGCGCGATGTCTTGCGCACCGATTTCAGGATCGTTTCCTCGTCCAGCGGCACGATGGTGCGCGGGTCGATCACCTCGGCGCTGATGCCCTCGGCGGCCAGTATCTCGGCGGCCTTCTGGCAGACCTGCACCATCGACGAGGTCGCCACCAGCGTGATGTCGGACCCTTCGCGCAGGATGTTGGCCTGGCCGAACGGGATGAGATATTCCTCTTCCGGCACCGGGGCCTTGTCATTGTACATCAGCTTGTCTTCGAAGATGACCACCGGGTTGTTGTCCCGGATCGCGGTCTTCATCAGCCCCTTGGCCTCGTAGGCCGAAGAAGGCAGGGCCACCTTCAGCCCCGGGATATGCGCCACCAGCGCCTGAAGCGACTGGCTGTGCTGCGCGGCCGAACGGCGGGTGGCGCCCAGGTTGGTGCGCACCACCAGCGGCACGCTCAGCTTGCCGCCGGACATGTAACAGGCCTTGGCCGCCTGGTTGCACAGCTGATCCATGATCAGGAACAGGAAATCCCCGAACATCAGATCGACGATCGGGCGCGATCCGGTCAGCGCCGCGCCGACCGCCAGGCCCATGAAGCCGGGCTCGGAAATCGGCGTGTCGATGACGCGGTCGGTGCCGAATTCCTCGACCAGGCCCGACAGCACCTTGAACGGCGTTCCCGCTTCGGCCACATCCTCGCCGATCAGGAATACCGCCCCGTCGCGGCGCATTTCCTCGGCGATGGCCTCATTGACGGCCTTGGAAAGGGTGATCTCTCTCATCTCGTTTTTCCTCATGCCGCGTCGTTGGGGGCGTAGACATGCATCGACACCTCGCTCACGTCGGGGTAACTGGCGGCCAGCGCATATTCCACGGCGGCCTCGGCCTCGGCCTTCACCTCGGCGCGGATCTTTTCCAGCTCCGTGTCACTCGCCACCCCCTGCTTTGCCAGCCATTGGCCGAAATTGACGATCGGGTCGCGCTTTTCCTTCCAGATCGTCTCTTCCTCCTTGCTGCGGTAATAATCGCGGTTGATGTCGCCGACATGATGGCCGTGATAGCGATAGGTCTTGAGCTCGATGAAGAACGGCCCTTCGCCCTTGCGGCAACGCGCGACCAGTCTTTCGGCCAGCTCGTTGACGGCCAGCACGTCCTGGCCGTCCACCTGGAAGGACTCGATCCCGAACGCCTCGGCCCGCCCGACGATAGAGCCGGCGGCGATCTCTTCTGTCGCGGTATATTCGGAATACCCGTTGTTCTCGCAGGCATAGATCACCGGCAGGTGCCACAGCGCGGCCATGTTCATGACCTCGTACCAAAGCCCCTGCGCGGTGGCCCCGTCGCCGAAGAAGCAGACGGTCACGTCGTCGCTGTCCTGCAATTTCGCGCGCAGCGCCGATCCGGTGGCGATCCCCATCGAGCCGCCGACAATCGCGTTCGCACCCAGGTTGCCGTGGCTCTGATCGGCGATATGCATCGAGCCGCCCTTGCCCCGGCAATACCCTTCTTCCTTGCCCAGCAGCTCGCAAAACATCTGCCTGAAATCGGCGCCCTTGGCCACGCAATGGCCATGCCCCCGATGGGTCGAGGTGATCCGGTCCGCGTCGGTCAGCGCGGTGCAGATCCCCACGGCGACGGCCTCTTCGCCGGAATACATATGCGTCAGCCCCGGCATCTTGGCCGACAGGTAAAGCTGGTTCGCCTGATCCTCGAAGGCGCGGATGCGCACCATCTGGGTGTACATGCGCAGGTAATCTTCTGAATTGGTCTTCCTCTCCATCGGCTTGCGCCCCTTTGTTGTCCCGGCTCCGGGCCGCGCGTCGCGCCCGGTCCTTCTTCTTGGCCCAAATACTCCCGCCGGAGGTATCCGGTTTCCCCTGGGGAAACCGGACCCCCCATAGCTGGCCTCAGTACCGGTTGGCGATCGGCAGTTCCTCGGCCGGGAACAGGCTGATGACGGTGCAGCCCTTGTCGGTCACCACGACCTCTTCCTCGATCCGTGCGGCGGAATAGCCGTCCGAGGCCGGGCAGTATGTTTCCAGCGCGAAGACCATCCCGGTCTCGATCGTCATCGGGTTGTCCAGGCTGACGGCGCGGCTGATGATCGGACGCTCGTGCAGCGCCAGGCCCAGACCGTGGCCGAATTGCAGGCCGAAGGCCGACAACTCGTCGGGAAAGCCGAAATCCTCGCATTTCGGGAAGGCCTTGGCGACGACATCTGTGGTCACGCCCGGCTTGATCAACGCGATCGCGTTGTCCAGCCATTCGCGGCAGCGGATATAGGCGTCGTTCTGCGACGGGGTCGCGCGGCCGATGTTGAAGGTCCGGTAATAGCAGGTGCGATAGCCCTGATAGCTTTGCAGGATATCGAAAAACGCCTGGTCGCCGGGGCGGAACAGCCGGTCGGTGAAATTGTGCGGATGCGGGTTGCACCGCTCGCCGGCGATGGCGTTGATCGCCTCTACATCGTCCGAGCCCATCTCGTAGAGCAACTTGTTCGACATGGCGACGATGTCGTTCTCGCGGATGCCGGGGCGCAGTTCGTGCCAGATCATGTCATAGACGCCGTCCACCATGCTGGCCGCCTGGTTGAGCAGCTGGATCTCGTCGATATTCTTGATCTCGCGCGCCGACAGCATGATCTGCTGGCCGTCCACGACGTTCAGGCCCGCCTCTTGCAGGGCGAAGAACATCGCCGTCTCGGCATAATCGACACCGACCGGCATGTCGGCCAGGCCCGCCTTGCGGATCAGGCCGGCGATTTCCTCGGCATATTTCTTCATCAGGCCGAAGCTGGGCGGGATCGTGCCGCGCATGCCGACCACGCCGGCGCGCATCCGTTCGGGATCCAGCCAGTCGCAGTATTCGCGGTGATGCACTGCGGCCGAGCCGAAATCCCAGACATAGGGTTCGTCGTCGCCGCACAGAAGCGCGAAGCGGCACATCTTGTCGCGCTCCCATTCACCGATCTTGGTGCCCGAGATATAGCGGATGTTGTTCACGTCGAAGGTCAGCAACGAGCCGCAGTTCGATGTCTTCAGCGCGTCGCGGGTGCGGCTCAGGCGATAGCGGCGCAGCCTGTCGTGATCGACGCGGCGCTCGAAATCGACCGAGGTGTGACCCCAGGCCGGGATATGCTTGTCCCAGCGCCAGTTCGGGTCGATGTCGCCCGGTTGCAGGATGCGGGGGTTGAGGGCGTTCGTGGTCATCAAAGGTCTCCGTGCGCCGCGCGGGCGCGTTTTGTCATTGCGAACGAGGGGGGCGGGCGCCCCGACGGCTCACTGGATCACCCAGCCGCCGTCGATATGGATCATCTGCCCGGTCATGTAGTCGCTGTCGTGGCTGACCAGGAAAGCGGCGGTGCCCTTGACGTCGTCGGGATAGGACACCTTCTTCAAGGCGAGCATCTCGGCGATGTCGTCGAATGCCTGGCCTTCCTTTTCCTTGAAGCCGATCTCCACGAGATCCTTGTCCAGCTGCTCCCACAGCGGGGTTTTCACGACGCCCGGGGCATAGCCGTTGACGGTGATGTTGTGCTCGGCCAGCGTGACCGCACCGCAATGGGTCAGCGCAAGACAGCCGTATTTCGACGTGCAATAGACCGTCACGTCGTAAAGCGGCTTGCGCGACGCGACGGATCCGACATTGATCAGCTTGTAGACATGCTCTTGCGGGCCCTGCTTGATCATCTGCCGTGCCACCTCCTGCATGCCGAGCCACATGCCCTTGGTGTTCACGTTCATGATCAGGTCCCAGTTGTCCTCGTCGATATCCATGAAGAATTTCGGCTTGTTCAGACCGGCGTTGAACAGCCCGACATTGATCGACCCGAAGGCATCCACCGTTGCCGCGACCGCGGCAGCGTTGTCGGCACGTTTGGACACGTCCATCCGGACCGCGATGGCCTTGCCGTTGCCGCGTTCGTTGATCCGGTCGGCGACGCTTTGCGCGGTGTCGGCATCGAGATCGCCAAGGCAGACATTGGCGCCCTGTTCGGCGAAATGTTCGGCATTGGTCGCGCCCATGCCCTGGGCTGCGCCGGTAATCAGGATGTTCTTGCCCTTCAGGCGATTGGGGTCCATGGGGTCCTCCTCTGGTTACGAAAATCCGGGCGGCTGCATCGCCCTGTCGGCCCGCTCCTGGGCGCGGCGCAATGCATCCCGCGGCGAGGTCAGGCCCCGCAGCATGTCGTGAAGTTCCTCGCCGCATATGCGGATGATGTCGCTGATCTCGGGGATCGGCGGGCGCGGCCAGAATTGCAGCTCGTCGCGCCAGGACATGGCATCGACCGCCTCGAAGATCGGCGAGGCGCGGCGCACCTCGGGATCGGCGCCCACCGAATAGCGCGGATTGGTCCGGCTGCCGTTCTGGACATAGAGTTTCTGCGCCTCGGGCGAGGTGAAGACGATCAGCGCCTCGGCCGCGGCCTTCACCCGTTCGGGGGCGAGATTGGCCGGAATGCCCAGAACATAGCCGCCGACCGGCGCCAGCGGGGCCGCGCCCGGGCCGGCCGGGTGCGGCAGATAGCCGGTCTGGCGCGCCGCCGGCGATGCGGGGTCGAGCTCGAAATACGGCGCCAGCAGCGTGTAGCCATAGGCCATGGCCACGGTTCCCGCCGCATAGGGCCGGACCCGCTCGTACCAGGACATCGACAGGATGTCGGGCGGCGAGTATCGCAAAAGCTGCATCAGGTATTCGGCCGCGCGCAGCCCGCTTTCGGTGTCGATCGTCGGGCGGTGGCGTTCCTCGGCCAGCCTGTCGGTGTCGAACCCGCCGGCATTGGGGTGCAGGTCCAGGATCGGCTGGCCGAAATCCGACAATGTCATCAGGAAGCTGTGACCAAGCGCGGTGCCCCGGGCGGCATTCCAGGCGATGCCGAAGCGGCCATGCCGTGGTGCGTGCAGGGCCGCGGCTGCCTCCAGCAGGCTGTCGGTGGTGGTCGGCGGCGCCAACCCGGCAGCGGCGAACAGGTCGCGGCGGTAGAACAGCAGCTCGGGCGTGGTCTGGGCCGGCACGCCATAGGGGCGCCCGCCCCAATGCGCCGCTTTCCAGCCGGCGGTGTGGAAATCCGCCGGATCCAGCCGGGCGATGTCAAGCACCTCGTCCAGCGGCATCAGCACGCCGCGTTCGACGAATTCCCCGATCCAGGGCAGGTCCACGGCGATGATGTCGTATCGGCTGGTCTTGCGCGCGGCATTCTTCAGCGCCTCTTCATGCAGCCGGTCGATGGAAAAGGCCCGCTGATGGATCTGGGTGCCGATCGCCTGTTCGAACTGGCGTTTGAGCGTGTCCATCACCATGAAGGTCGGGTCGCCATGCACCAGCACCCGCACCCCGCCCGGGATCTTCAAGGGTTCGGGCAGCACCTGCAGCGGGGCGATCGGGTTTGCCGCCATGTAGGAACCGCCGAAATAGTAATCGCGCGTCTCGGCCCGGCGCTGCGCGGTGCCGAAGCTGGATTCCGCCATGCGGCGCACCCGTTCGCTCAACTGCATCCAGATGTTCAGCAGCCGGTCGCTGGGATGAATCGAGAAGCTTTTCCCGGTCGCGGTCCGCGGGCGCTGTTCGATCAGGCCGGACGCGATCATTTCCTTCAGCCGGCGGTTTGCGGTAGCATAGGGCACACCCGAGGCGCCGATCAGCGAGGTCGGCGTGACGATCCGCGCCTCCAGGTGATTGCGGATCAGGTGCAGCGACATCCGCAGATAGGGGTTCGGCGTGTAGGCGTCGATGGCGCCTTCCAGCTCTTCGCCGAAGGATTCGAGAAAGCCGACGACCTGAAGAATCTCGGTCTTCGCATCGGGCGATACCACGCGCATGGCCGCATCTGTGCTGCTCATGGTGTTCAAACGCCCGCTCCTCCCGTATCCGGTGTTCCCCATGTCCGGATGAGATTTTTTCAATCCGGACGAATTCCCTGATTCGCTCATCGCGACTTCCCCGCCAAAATGTTCAATCTGATCTCCGCACCCTACGGTCAAAATATCCAAAATGGATATAAGATTATTCAGATCGGATGAAATTCGGGGGTCGCCGGCACCGGGTTTCGCGCAACCTGTGCCTGCTTGTTCGTCTCGACGGACGACGATTCCCGCCGGGAGGGGTGGGAAAGTGATACAAGGAAACAGGGAAAATCCGGGAGGAACCCAATGAAGATTCGCAAAACCCTGAGCGCGACGACAGCAGTCGCCGCCATGCTCGGTGCCGGCGCCGCTTTCGCCCAGGGGCCGTATACGATCGGGATCACGCAGAACAACGTGGGGGTGGACAGTTACCAGACCACCTATGAAAAGGCGTTCATCGCCGCGGCCGAGAAGAACGAGAATGTCGAGACCGTGGTTCTGGACGCGGGCGGCGACGTGGCCCGGCAGATCGCCCAGATGCAGGATCTTATCCAGCAAGAGGTCGATGCCATCATCATCTGGCCGACCAACGGCAAGGCGGTGATACCGGCGGTGCGCGAAGCCCACCAGGCCGGCATTCCGGTTGTCGTCACCAACTCCAACATCGCCGAGGAAGGCTTTGATTTCGTGTCGTCCTTCTCTGGGCCCGACAACATCACCCAGGGGGCCCGCGCGGCCGAGATCATGTGCGACCGGTTCAAGGATCTGGGCATTGCCGGCGAGGCGCAGATCGTCGAGATCACCGGCCAGCCCGGCTATACCACCGCGATCGAACGCTCCAAGGGTTTTACCGACCGGCTGCCCGAAGTGTGCCCGGACGTGACCCTGCTGGAAAGCCAGCCGGGCGACTGGAGCCGCGAGAAATCGCAGAAGGTGATGGAGGCGTTCCTCGTCAAGTATGACGATATCGACGGCGTCTATGCCGGCGACGACAACATGGGCGTGGGCGCGCTGAACGCCGCCAAGGCGGCCGGCCGGGCCGAGGACATCACCTTTGTCGGCGCGACCAATTTCGCCGTCGGTTACGAGGCGATGGAGCGCGGCGAATACTGGGGGTCGATCTATCAATCTCCGGTCGATGACGCCGAGGCCGCGCTTCAGACCGCGATCGACGTGCTCGAAGGCAAGGACGTTCCCTTCCTGAACTATTTCGACACGCCGAAGATCACCCAGGAAAACATGGACCAGTTCACCAAGCCGGTCTTCTGATCTTCCTCCCGGCAGGCGCGGGGCTTTGGTCCCGCGCCTGTTTCATCCTGTCATTTTTCACGAATTGCTGGAGGGCATCATGGGCCGTGTGTCCGGACGCTCCTGTATCGTAACCGGCGCCGCCCAGGGGATCGGTCGGGCCATTGGCGAAGCGCTGCTCGATGAGGGCGCGGATGTCTGTTTCGCCGATATCAACGGCGACAAGGTGGCGGAGGTGGCCGCGGCCAATGCCGAACGCGCCGCCACAGGGGGCGGCGGGGTCACATGGGCCAGGGTCGATGTCACCGACCGCGCCCAGGTACGCGCGATGATCGGCAAGACCGTGGACGCCTTCGGAAAGCTGGACGTGAAGTTCAACAATGCCGGCATCAACAGGCCGATGAATTTCATGGACGTGACCGAGGACAACTGGTCCACGATAATGAAGGTCAACGGCCTGGGTGTGCTCATCGGCATGCAAGAGGCCGCGCGGCAGATGATCGCGCAGGGCTCCGGCGGCAAGATCGTCAACACCGCCTCGATCGCCTCGCGGCAGGGTTTCGACAATGTCGCGCCCTATTGCGCGTCGAAATGGGCGGTGGTTTCGCTGACGCAATCGGGCGCGCGGGACCTGGCCAAGCATGCCATCACCGTCACCGGCTTTGCCCCGGGCGTGGTGGCCACCGAGATGTGGGAAGAGGTGGACCGCGACCTGATGAATATCGGCGCCGCCGAGCGCCCCGGCCAGGCGATGGAGGAATTCGCGGCCGATATCCTGAAAGGCCGCGTCGCGCAGCCGCGCGACATTACCGGCACGACAACGTTCCTGGCGGCCCCGGAAAGCGATTACATGACCGGGCAGATCGTCATGATCGACGGGGGAATGACCCTGGTCTGAGGCCGCCGGCCCGGACCGGATTGCGGAGGAGAAAAGCGAAATGGCAGACGAGCGAACGAAGCAAGTCGGCGCATTCCTTGCGCGGCAGGGCATCCTTGTGGCCTTCGTGCTGTTCATGATCGGTTTCGCGCTGGCCAATCATCGGTTCGTCGCGATCGACAACATCCTGGGGGTGGTCCGTTCTTCGGCGATCCTGGGGGTGATGGCGCTGGGTGTCACTTTCGTGGTCATCAGCGGCAACCTGGATCTTTCGGTGGGCTCGATGATGTCGTTCTCGACCATCGTCGTGCTGGATCTGCACGACAAGCTGGGACCGGCGCTGGCGATCCCGGCGATGTTCGCGATGACCCTGGCGCTGGGGGCGTTGATCGGGTTCCTGGTGGGGTATCTTCGGCTCAACTCGCTGATCGTCACCCTGGGGATGCTGTCGGCGATACACGGGCTGACCCTGACCTATTCGGGCGGCAAGAACATGGATATCGCCGACAAGGCCGGCACCTGGTTCGGGGGCATCGGCCGCGGCTCGGTGCTGGGGATTCCCGGCCCGATCCTGATATTCGGCCTGCTTGCGCTCGTGCTGGGCGTGACCCTGGCCAAGACGCCGTTCGGACGAAAGGTCTATGCGGTGGGCGGCAATGGCACCGCGGCGATCTTTTCGGGCATTCCGCGCGCGCGGGTCGTGTTCATGACCTACCTCGTCTCCTCCTTCTGCGTCGCCACCGCCGGCCTGCTTCAGGCCAGCCGGTCGCTGGGCAGCCAGAACACGGTGGGCCAGGGGCTGGAGCTTGAGGTTCTGGCCGCCGTGATCCTTGGCGGCGCGTCGTTGCTGGGCGGGTCGGGCACCGTGTTCAAGACGGTGGTCGGGGTGTTGATCCTCGGTTTCATCCAGAACGGTCTGTTATTGGTCGGGCTGGAATTCTACGTTCAGTACGTCGTCACCTGGATCATCATCATCCTTGCCGTCTGGCTCGATGTCGCGGCCAAGCGCGGCCGCATCCTGTCACCGATCGCCTGAGGGAGCGGATCATGCAGAAAGATACACGGGCACGATTGATCAAGGACGGCGCGATCTGGGGATTCATCGTGCTGGAATTGATCTTCTTCAGCGTCGCGGGGCATTTCCTGTCGCTGTCCGAGAACGCCTTCATGGATCTCGAGAACATGCTGCTGCTGCTCAAGCAATCGGCGCCGATCGGGATCATCGCGCTGGGCATGACGATGGTCATGATCAACGGCAATATCGACCTGTCGGTGGGCGCGATTTTCGCGCTCAGCGCCGTCGTGATGCTCGATTCCATGGGCTGGGCGGTGTTCGCCCCGCTGGGCGACTGGGTGATCCCGATATCCTGGGCGCTGGCCTTGCTGACCGGCATGGCGCTGGGCGCGATCAACGGGTTGATCGTGTGGAAGACCGGGGTGGACGCCTTCATCGTCACGCTGGGCTCGATGCTGGGCTTTCGCGGCCTGGTGTTCATGTATAACGGCGAGCAACCGACCTTTCACCTCAACTGGACCATGGTCGATATGGCCCAGGCCAGCGTTTTCGGGCTGCAAACGCCGTCGCTGGTTCTAATCGCCTGCACGGCCATCGTTTGGTGGATCCTGAACAAGACGATCCATGGCCGCAATGTCTATGCGGTGGGCGACAACCGCGAGGCGGCGGTGAATGCCGGGATCAGGGTCGGGCCGCACATGATGATCAATTTCGTCATCATCGGCTTTCTGGCCGCGCTCAGTTCGGTGGTGTTCTATTCGGCCAGCGGTTCGGTCAACCCCAATGACGGGATGCTCTACGAGCTTTGGGTCATCACCGCGGTGGTGCTGGGCGGCACCAAGCTGACCGGCGGCAAGGGGTCGGTGATCGCGACCTTCGGCGGGGTCATCGCGATCCAGCTGCTGCGCAAGGGGCTGGGCCATATCGGCGCGGACACGGCGATGGTCAGTCTGGTCATCGGCTCGATCCTGATCGTCGTGCTGTATCTCGACAAGCAACTCAACCGCAAGGGCGCGGAGGATCTGAAACTATGACCGATCAGGATCGCAAACCGGCCTTGCGGCTGGAAGGAATCGTCAAGACCTTTCCCGGGGTTCGGGCGCTGGACGGGGTGTCGTTGTCGGTGATGCCGGGCGAGGTTCACGCCCTGATGGGCGAGAACGGCGCCGGCAAATCCACCCTGATGAAGGTGTTGGGCGGGTTGCACCAGCCCAACGAGGGCCGGATCTTCATCGGCGACGAGCCGGTGGTGATGGGCTCTCCGATGGATGCCAAGGCCAAGGGCGTGGTCTTCATCCACCAGGAGCTCAGCCTGGCCGAAGAGCTTTCGGTGGCCGAGAACATCTATCTCGGCCAATTGCCGCGAAAGAGTTTCGGCCGGGTCGACTGGACCAGGCTCCATGCCGACTCGGACGCGATCCTGAAACGTCTGAACTGCGGCTTCGGGTCCGGGGCGATCGTTGGCGAGTTGTCGATTGCCAACATGCAGATGGTCGAGATCGCCCGCGCCCTGACGGTGGACGCCAAGGCGGTGATTTTCGACGAGCCGACCGCCTCGCTGACCGATGCGGAAAAGGTCGTGCTGTTCGAGGTGATCGCCGATCTGCGAAAGCAGGGCGTCGGCATCGTCTACATATCGCACCGGATGGAAGAGATCTTCAGGATTTCCGACCGTATCAGCGTGCTGCGCGACGGCGCGTATCGGGGCACGCTGAAGACGGCCGAAACCGACGAGGACGAGGTCACCCGGCTGATGATCGGCCGCAGCCTGGACCTGTCGCGCAACGCCGAGCATGTGGAGTTAGGCGACGTGGCGCTGGAAGTCCGGGGGCTGAGCTGTGGCAAGTTGTTCCACGATGTCAGCTTCGACCTGCGGGCCGGCGAGGTGCTGGGCTTTTACGGCCTGGTCGGTGCCGGCCGGACCGAGATCGCGGAAACCCTGTTCGGGCTGCGCACGCCGACGGCGGGCAAGATCCTGCTGAAGGGCAGGGAGGTCACGATCCATTCGCCGATGGACGCGATCGCCCACGGGCTGTCGCTGGTGCCGGAAGACCGCAAGAGCCAGGGCCTGATACTGGGCATGAACTGTCGCGACAACATCACCCTGCCGCAGGTGGACGACCTGACCGCCGGGCCGTTCGTGTCCGACGGCGCCGAAATCGCGATTTTCGACCAGTATCGCGACCGGCTCGACATCAAGACGCCAAGCTGGCGCCAGCTGGTGGGCAACCTGTCGGGCGGCAACCAGCAGAAGATCGTGATCGGGAAATGGTTGTCGATGCGTCCCGAGGTGCTGATCGTGGACGAACCGACCCGCGGCATCGATGTCGGCTCCAAGTCGGAAATCCACAACCTGATCCGCGAACTGGCGAAATCGGGCTATGCGGTGATCGTCATCAGCTCTGAAATGCCCGAGGTTCTGCGCGTGTCCGACCGCGTGGCGGCGATGTATAGCGGAAAACTCATGCGCATCTTCACCGCCGACGAGGTGACCGAGGACAACCTGGTGCAGGCAATCTCGGGTCTGAGCGAAAACAGCCGGGTGGCATAGCGATGCGCGTGGGTTTCGCCGGACTTGGCCGGATGGGCGCCCGGATGGCCGAAAATTGCGCCCGCGCCGGCCATGAGCTGAGCGTGTGGAACCGCAGCGCCGGGCCCGCCGAGGAGCTGGCATCGCGGATCGGGGCGGATATTGCCCCAACGCCGGCAGAGCTGGCAGCGGGTTGCGAGCTTGTCATCTCGATGCTGGCCAATGATGAGGCGGCGCACAGCGTCTATCTTGGTGAAAACGGGCTGATCGCGGCATCCGGTGCCGATCTGCTGGTCGAAATGGGCACGATGAGCCCGGGGCTGGTGGCCGAACTGGCCGCCGCCGCGGGCGCGCGGGGCAAGCGTTTCGTCGATGCGCCGGTGTCCGGCGCGACGGCGGCGGCGGCGGACGCGCAACTGCTGATCATGGCGGGGGCGGATGACTCGCTTGCCGCGCGGCTTGGCCCCGTCTTCGACGCGATGGGCCGGCAGACGATTTGGCTGGGCAGAAGCGGCGCCGGCGCGGCGATGAAGCTGGCGGTGAACATGCTGATCCACGGGCTGAACCAGACCGTGGCCGAGGCGCTGACCCTGGCCGAGAGCGCCGGCATCGAGCCCGCGCGCGCCTTCGACGTGTTCGAAAGCTCGGCCGCCGCGGCGCCGATGCTGCATTATCGCCGTGCCCTTTACCTGGACGAGGCGGCGCAGGATGTCACTTTTACCGTGGATCTGGCGGCCAAGGATCTGACCCTGGCACTGGATCTGGCAACCGCGACCGGCGTCGCCATGCCGCAAACCCGGATCAACCTGGATATTCTCCGCTCCGCCATGTCCGGCGGGTTCGGCGCGCGCGACATGGCCTCTGTCGTCAATTACATGCGAGGACGCAAAGAATGAAAGCCGCGCTTTTTGTCGGGGGCTGGCAGGGCCATAGCCCCACGGATTTCGGCGATTGGTGCGCCGCACTGCTTCGCAGGGACGGGTTCGAGGTGGATGTCCATGACACGCTGGAGCCTTTGGCCGCCCCGGACAGCCTGGCGGATCTGGACCTGATCGTGCCGATCTGGTCCTCGGCGCGCTCGGCGCACCGGCCGGAATTCGGCAACATGACCAAGGCGCAGGAGGACGGGCTGCTGAAGCTGGTCGGCAACGGCTGCGGACTCGCCGGATGGCATGGCCATATGGGCGATGCCTTTCGCGACCGGCCAAGCTATCACTTCCTGATCGGCGGGCAGTTCGTGGCGCATCCGCCGGGCTGGCCCGACAACCCCGTGCCCTGTGACGATTATGTGGATTACGATGTCACCGTCACCCGGCCGGGCGACCCGATCATGCAGGGGATCGGCAGTTTCCGCCTGTTCTCGGAACAGTATTACATGCTGGTGGACCCGTCGAACGAGGTGCTGGCGACCACGACATTCTCGGGCGAGCATCTGTGGTGGATCGAGGGCACGGTGATCCCGGTCGTCTGGAAACGGCGCTGGGACAAGGGCCGGGTGTTCTATTGCTCGATCGGGCATACGCTGGACGATCTCAACGTGCCGCAGGTAACCGAAATCATCCGCCGCGGCGCCCGATGGGCGGCCGAAGGCAAGGCGGCGGCCGACGCGGAGGGCTGATCGCGCAATGCCCCGAATCCGGTGGCGGGGGCAGGCCCGAGATTATAGCATGGGTCCCATTCCGGGGCCGCGCGTGGCCCCATGAGCCCGTGAGAGCGACATGACCATGACCAGGACCCCGTCCCGTGCATCCCCCCGGTTGCGGCTGCGGGTGGTCTTCGACGACGACGCGATGATCGGCCCCGGCAAGGCGGATTTGCTGGAACTGATCCGCGATACCGGCTCGATCTCGGCGGCCGGGCGCGCGATGCGGATGAGCTACAAGCGCGCCTGGATGCTGGTAGAGACCCTGAACACGACATTCGAGGCGCCGCTGGTGCAAAGCACGCGCGGCGGGCCGCAAGGCGGGGGCGCATCGCTGACCCGGACCGGCGCGGCGGTGCTGCACCATTATCGCGCGCTCGAAGCCGCCTGCCGGGATGCCGGCGCCGAAGAGATCGCCGCGCTGCGGGATCTGCTGGCCGATATGTCGGCATAAAAATATCGGTTGACCCGGCATCGGGCGTGGGTGATGTTTCCGACCAGACATATCGACCGGAGTCCGGAACCTTGCACAGGCCCCCCAGATTGATGCTTCTTGCGCTTGTCGCCGCGGCGATGCTGGGCCCCGGACCGGCGCGCGCCGCCGAGGCCCTGGTCGCCGTCGCGTCCAATTTCGCCGAGGCGGCGGCGCGGCTGGAATCCGACTTCGAGCGTGCCACCGGCCACGAGCTGAAAATCGTCACCGGCGCGACCGGCCAGCTCTTCGCCCAGGTTACCAAGGGGGCGCCCTTTGACATGATGCTTGCGGCGGACCAGGAACGCCCCGCGCGGCTGGAAGCGATGGGCCATGCCGTCGCCGGATCGCGCTTTACTTATGCAACCGGCCAACTGGTGCTGTGGAGCCCGGATCCCGACCGGATCGGTGCGGACGGCGCCGCGGCAATCGCCGCTGGCGATTACCGCCATATCGCCATCGCCAACCCCGATCTCGCGCCCTACGGGCGGGCGGCCCGGCAGGCCCTGGAAAACCTGGGCCTCTTGGCAGAGGTGAAAGACAGGATCGTGATGGGACAGAATGCCGGGCAGGCCTTTTCCATGGTCGCCACCGGCAATGCCGAGCTGGGCCTCGTTGCGCGGTCGCACGCGGTGTCACCGCGCAACGAACAGCCCGGCAGCCTCTGGGCGGTGCCGGCCAGCCTTCATGATCCGATCCGCCAGGACGCGGTTCTTCTGGCCCGCGCGGCCGACAACCCGGCGGCACGCGCCTTTCTGGATTATCTGGGCTCCGATGCCGCCCAGGCCGTGATCGAAACCTACGGATACATGACCGAATAGGGCGGAGCGACAATGCCGATCGAAACCGGGCCGCTGCTGCTGACGCTGAAGCTCGCGTCGGTCACGACCGTGATCCTGCTTCTCGTCGGCACGCCGCTGGCCTGGTGGCTGGCGCATACGCCAAGGCGGGCGAAATCCGTGGTCGAGGCTGCAACCGCGCTGCCGCTGGTGCTGCCGCCGACGGTTCTGGGCTTCTACCTGCTGATATTCTTCAGCCCCGACAGCCCGCTGGGCGCGGCCTGGCTGCGCGTGACCGGAACCGCCCTGACCTTCTCCTTCCAGGGGCTGGTGGTGGCCTCGGTGATCTATTCGCTGCCCTTCACCGTGCAACCGCTTCAGGCGACGTTCGAAGCGATCGGCCGCGCCCCGCTGGAGGCTGCGGCGGTGATCGGGGCATCGCCGCTGGACCGGTTCCTGACCGTCGCATCGCCGATGGCGCTGCGCGGATACCTGACCGCGACGGTGCTGAGTTTCGCCCATACGATCGGCGAGTTCGGCGTGGTCCTGATGGTCGGCGGGAACATTCCGGGACAGACGCGGGTGGTCTCGATCGCCGTGTTCGAGAATGTCGAAACGCTGGATTATGCCCAGGCCCATGCGCTTTCGGCAGTGTTGCTGGTGTTCAGCTTCGCGGTGCTGCTGGCGGTCTACTCGATCAACCGCTTCTTTCCGGTCCGGTTGCGGTAAGGGGATGGCGGTGCTGTCGCTCGATATCGCGTTGCAGCTGCCCGCATTCAGGCTGCGGGTGGAGCACGTCTTCGCACCGGCGGGGCTGACCGCGATTTTCGGCCCCTCGGGCAGCGGCAAGTCGACCCTGCTGCGGGTGATCGCGGGGCTGGAGCCCGGCGCCACCGGCCGGGTCGTCTTCGGTTCCGATACCTGGCAGGATCACCGCGGGTTCGTGCCGCCGCATCGGCGCGGCATCGGCTATGTGTTCCAGGATGCGCGGCTGTTCCCGCATCTGAGCGTGGCCGGAAACCTGGCCTATGCCGAGAAACGTGCACGCCGCGCCGGGCGGCAGCCGGACCGGGCCCAGGTCGTCGCCGCCCTGGGTCTGGGCGGGCTGATGGGGCGGCGCACCGCCGGGCTGTCAGGGGGCGAGACGCAGCGCGTGGCGATGGCGCGCGCGCTGTTGAGCGACCCCCGCCTGTTGCTGATGGATGAGCCGCTGGCGGCGCTGGACGAGGCCAGCAAGGCCGAGATCCTGCCCTGTATCGAGCGGATCCGCGACGAGGTCGGAATCCCGATCGTCTATGTCAGCCATGCGGTGGCCGAGGTGGCCCGGCTGGCCGACAATGTCGTCATGCTGCGAGCCGGCGCCATCACCCGCAGCGGCGCGGCTGCGGAGATTCTGTCCGACCCGGATCTGGCCGCGGCGCTCGGGGTGCGGGCGATGGGGTCTGTCCTGTCGGCAAGCGTGGTGGCGCAGCATCCCGACGGGCTGACCGAGCTTGTCAGCGAGGGGCAGACACTGTTCCTGCCGACGATCGGGGCGGCCGTTGGGGCACCTTTGCGGGTGCGGATCGCCGCGCAGGACGTGATCCTGTCGCGCGACCGTCCGCAGGGGCTCTCGGCGCTCAATATCCTCGAAGGCACGCTGATCGAGTTGCATATGGGCCGTGGTCCGGGTGTCATCGCCAAGCTCCTGGTGGGCCGGGAAGCCTTGCTGGCGCGGATCACCCACCGCTCGGCCGAGGCGCTGGGGCTCAAGGTCGGGATGCGCTGCTATGCCGTTGCCAAGTCGGTCTCGGTGGCGCAGGCGGATGTCGGGATGCTGCGGGCGCCGTGACCGCCGGCACCGGGGCTCAGGCTGACAGAGCGAGCTCGGCCCAGATCGGCAAGTGGTCCGAGGCGCGCCGCGACAGCGCTGTTTCGGCAACGCCTGCGTCGCGCAAGTTCAGCCTGCGGCAATGCGAGATCCGGTCCAGCCCGGCAACCGGGCGCGCGGCGTGGAAACTGCGCCCGGGTGCATGCACGGTAAAGCCCGCCCTCAGCGGGCCCAGACCGCCCGTCGCTGTCCATTCATTGAAATCGCCGAGTATCAGCGTCGGCCGATCCTCAAGCGTCGAAAGCGCGTCGCGGATCGTCGAAAGCTGTTGCAGGCGGTGGCGCCGCATCAGCCCCAGATGGGTCGCAACGACCCGCATGCGGATCCCGTGCCGGACGATATCGGCGATGACGGCACCGCGCGGTTCCAGCCCCGGCAGATCCAGCAGGGCGACCGTTTCGACATCTATATCCCGGTGCAGCAGCAGCGCGTTGCCGTGGAACCCCAGGCTGTCGCCGTCGGGGCGCAGCATCAGCGGCACGAGCCCGGTGCGTGGCGTGACCGCGTCGGCCGGCAACGCGGCAGGACGCGCGCCCAGCCGTTTGTCGGCCTCTTGCAGGGCGACGATCTCGGCCTCCAGCCCGCCGACCACGTCAAGCGTGCGTTCGGGGCTGCGCCGCCAGTCGAGGCCGACGCATTTGCGGATATTGTAACTGGCCACGCGCATCGGTGTATCGGCCCCCCTGTTCATCGTCATGATATGGGCATGGCGGGCGCCGCTGCAATGGCGCGCCATTGTCGAGGGCGCGCGGCGCGGATAGGCTGCGCGAAGATGAAACTCTGGCACGCCTCTCCGCTGGTCCTGTCGATCCGTGCGCTTCTGGTCGTGGTGGCGGGCGCCGCCCTGATCGCAGCGCGTTGGGAAGTCGCCTTTGTCGCATCGCTGACGCTGATCCTGTCGGTTGCGCCGGAATTCGTGGTGCGGCGGTTCGGCGTGCAACTGCCGGTCAGCTTCATCGCGGCAATCACCGCCTTCGTGTTTTCCACGGTCTTCCTGGGCGAAGTGATGGATTTCTACGAACGCTATTGGTGGTGGGATATCGTGATGCATGGCGGCTCGGCCCTGGGCTTCGGCCTGATCGGCGTGATCTTTGCGCTGTTCCTGTTCGAGGGGGATCGCTATGCCGCGCCGCCCTGGGCGCTGTCGCTGATCGCCTTTTCTTTCGCGGTGACCATCGGCGCGGTCTGGGAGATCTTCGAATTCGGCATGGACCAGACCTTCGGGTTGAACATGCAGAAATCGGGGCTGGTCGACACGATGACCGATCTCGTCGTCGATGCCGCGGGGGCGGGCACCGCGGCGCTTGTCGGGTTCCTTTATTTCAAGGGGCGCGAGATCGGCGGTTTCTCGGCCCTTCTGGCAGAGTTCCTGCGCCTCAACCGCAAGCTGTTTCGTCGCTATCGCTAGGCCGGCGGGTGCGACAAAACGAGACTATTTTCACCGCGTGTGAAACACTATCTAGATCATGACGCAGCGCGAAAGGAAGGTTCCATGCCCAGACTTGTGCATCTCTATATCCGCCAGACCATCATCGGGTTCATGCTCTCGGCCGGGTTCGTCACGGCCTTGTTTTGGTTGAACGTCGCCAATCTGTGGCACCTGGTGTCCGGGTCGGGGGCGGGGATTCTGGCCGGTTTTATGTTGTTCATGTTCAACGGGATCGTGTTTTCGGGCGTGCAGTTCGGCATCGCGGTGATGCGGATGGCCGATCATGACGATGACAAGGGCGGGCGGTCGCGGCGCGCGCCGCTGCCCGCGCCGGCGCTGGTGCCGGTTCCGCTCCGCGAAGACCGGCGCTGAGGCATCGCTGTCACGCAACCCGGCATCGACAGGTCGGACAAGACAGGACGGGCGGCCCGATCGGGCCGCCCGTCCTGTTTTCATGCGTGGCGGGAACCGCCTGCAACCGGTTGGTTTGCGAATTCCCGAGGACCTGTTTGCACAGGTGGGCGCCGGGTAACGAGGCCAGAACCCCGACAGAGCCAGCTCCCTCGGATATATTTAAGGCCACCGGAATTGAACCGTTCACGAGAAGGGCAGAACCCGCCACCCCATCACATAGGGCGCAGACGCCGGGCCTGCAAGCCTTGCGTGATGTTCATGAATCGTTCATGTTGCGCCCATGCAGGATACGCTTCAGCCCGGCCAGATCCTGGCGCGCGGCGTCTGTCGTCATTTGCGAAGCCATGACTTCGTGACCGTCGAGGAACTGGTCCCCGCGCCGGGATTGCGCGTGGACGTGATGGCGCTTGGCCGGCGGGGTGAGATCTGGGTCGTGGAATGCAAATCCTCGCGCGTCGATTTCCTGTCCGATGCGAAATGGCAGGGTTATCTGGAATGGTGTGACCGGTTTTTCTGGGCGGTCACGGCGGATTTTCCGCTGGATCTGCTTCCGGAAGGGACCGGCGTGATCCTTGCCGATGCCTATGACGCCGAAATCCTCCGGACCGGCCCTGAACAGCGGCTTGCGCCGGCGCGGCGCAAGGCCATGGTCCAGAAATTCGCGCGCCACGCCGCGATTCGATTGCAGGCCTTGCGCGATCCCAAATATGGCCTGCCGGTGGAGGCCCCCGATATCTGATAAAAAATATCGGAAAAGGGGTTGAATCACCGCGTGCCCATGGTATCCGATAAAAACACTCGGATACTTTTCCGGGAACGAGGAAACGCGAAAGGTGAAGAAATGACTGACAGGACTCCCCCCCGCACCGTTCGGGCGCGCCGGATGCTGGTGCTGGGCACCGCGGCGATGACACTGGCGGCGCCGGCCGCGGCCACGACGGCCGCCAGCGCCACCGCGCCTTCCGGGGCGCCCACGACTTCGCAGGTCGCCGGAACCTACCTGATGGCCCAGGCCGAAGGCGAAGGCGAAAGCGAAGGGCATAGCACCGCAACGCCATCCGCCCTGTTCGAAGGTGAAGGCGCGGCAAAGGGCGGCGAAGGCGAGGGTGAGAGCGAAGGCGGCGGCGGTGGCGATCCGACCGTGGCCTTCCTGCGCGACCTGGGCTTCATGACCGGGCATTTGCGCGCCGGCATGGCGCTTTACGCGCAGGGCGACCTGGCGGCCGCCCGCACCCATATGGGCCACCCGATCAAGGAAAAATACGATGCCGTCGCCGCGCCGCTCGAAAAGCTGGGCTTTGGCGGGTTGCGCGCCGATATCGTCGGCCTGAGCAACGCTGCCGAGGCCGGGGCCGATGCCGCCGATATCCGCGCGCGTTTCGACCATGTGATCGAAGAGGTGGGCGAGGCCTGCGCCGCCACCCCGGCCCCGGTGCGCGACCGGCTGATGGCGCTGGCCGCCCTGACCCGGATCGCGGCCGACGAATACACGATCGCGGTCAAGGGCGGCAGCGTGTCGAACCTGCACGAATACCAGGACAGCTGGGGCTTTCTGCGGACGGTCGAGACCGAGGCCGCGCGTTTCGCCGCGTCCGGGGATCCGGCAGTGGCGAAGGCCGGCGCGCGGATCCTGGAGCTGGTCCGGGGGCTCGACGCGGCCTATGGCGACCTTCAGGGGCAGGGTGACTTCACGATGGATCCCAGCCTTCTGTACGGCGCCGCCGCGCGCATGGAACTTGCGGCGCTGGAGGTGAAGTGACCATGGTCACCGTGATCGGCAATGTGCTGAGCACGGCAGAGGTGGCGGCCCTGCGCGAGGCCGCCGCCGATCTGCCGTTCGCGGACGGGCAGGCAACGGCGGGGCGCTATGCCGCCGGGGTCAAGAACAACGAACAGGCCGAAAGCTCGCCGGCGCTTGCGGCGATACTCGACAAGGTCAAGGCGGCGCTGGACGGCAATGCCCTGTTCCGCTCGGTGGCGCGGCCGCGGCGATACACGCGGATGCTGGTATCGCGCTATGCGCCGGGGATGGAATACGGTGCCCATGTCGATGACGCGATCATGGGCGGGGCGCGCACCGACCTGTCCTTCACCCTGTTCCTGTCGGATCCCGAAAGCTATGACGGGGGCGGCCTGATCATGCAGGAACAGGTCGAGGACCGGCGCTTTCGTCTCGATCCGGGGGACATGGTGCTGTATCCGACCGGGCAGCTTCACCGGGTGGAGCCGGTGACTCGCGGCGCAAGGCTGGCCGTGGTGGGATGGGTGCAAAGCTGGGTGCGCGACCCGGCGCAGCGCGAGGTGCTGCACGATCTCGATACCGCCACCCAGGCGGTTTTCGACGCGGGCGGCAAGTCGCCGCATTTCGACCGGCTTCTGAAGGCCAAGACGAACCTTTACCGGATGTGGGCCGAGGGCTGACCCGCGGCCCCGGTGCCCGGTTCTCAGCCGCCCTTTTTGCGTGGCTTTCCGCCGCCCGGCGCCTTCTTGCGGGCATGGGCGGCGGCGGCGCGGATCTCTTCGGCGATTTCCTCGGCCTCTTCGGGCTCGAAGTCGAGCGGAAGTTCCAGGCCCTCGGCCTCGACATAGATCCGCACCATGCCCAGCGTGGTCGGACCGATCTGAAGATTGGCGGCGAGGTCGCTTTCCTTGTCGATGCCCATGGCGGCACACTCCTGCTTGTATCGCGGCGGATTACCCTGACGGCGGGGCCGTGGCAAGGGCAAGCCCGGGCCGCGGCCCGGCGCCGCCACGCCGCCAGAGCCCCGCGCATTCGCCGACGAACCGGGCCGTTCACGGCAAATCTTGGTCTTGCAATCCGGGCTTCGCGGCGCTAAATCCCGCAGCCAGTGCCGCCTTAGCTCAGTTGGTTAGAGCGCTGGATTGTGGATCCAGAGGTCCCCTGTTCAAGCCAGGGAGGCGGTACCATCCTTCCCTTGCAATTTCGCGTGAGCGCGCTTGTGCGGCCGGTGCCTTTGCGCCGAAAGATCGTGCCGGAGGTGATGCGATGCTCGATGGTGCGATTCGCCGATTGATCGACCCGGTGCTCGACCGGATGGGCGCGCGCGCGGCGCGGGCCGGCTGGGGGGCCGATGCGGTGACACTTGCCGGTCTGGCACTGGGGCTGACCAGCGCGGGGCTGATTGCCCTGGATGCGCCGGGCTGGGCCTTGCTGCCGCTGGTGCTGAGCCGGCTCTTCGACGGGCTGGATGGCGCCATCGCGCGGGCCAGCGCAAAGACCGATTTCGGCGGCTATCTCGATATCGTCAGCGATTTCGTCTTTTACGGCGCGGTGCCGATGGGATTCGTCTGGGCGGACCCGGGCGGAAACGGCGCGGCCGGGGCATTTCTTCTGGCCAGCTTCTATGCCAACGGCGCCTCGTTCCTCGGCTTCGCGGTGCTGGCCGAGAAGCGGCGGATGCAGACCGATGCGCGCGGGGTGAAATCGCTTTATTTCACGGGCGGGCTGCTGGAAGGGACCGAGACCATCGCCTTCTTCGTCGCTTTATGCCTGTTTCCCGGCTGGTTCCCGCCATTGGCCTGGGCGTTCGGCGCGCTGTGTTTCGTCACCGCGGCGGCGCGGGTGATGCTGGCGCGGCGCGTCTTCCCGCCCCGGCGGTCTTGACTGCGCGGCGCCCCGGCCGGCGACTACGCTCACTCGGTCCGGATCGTGATGGTCCGGGTCAGATCCCCGCTCGCCGCGTCATAGATCAGGATTCGCTGATCCTCGGTCACGACCGCGTACCAGCCCTTCCCGCGGGTGAAGGCGCTCGCGGTGGCGCCCTCGGGCAGGGCGATCACATCGGGCAGGGCAGGGCGCGACGGTGTCGGGAAGCGGGTGACAAGCAGCACGATGATGATTACAACCCCGCCGATCATCGTCGCGGTCAGCACCGTGACGAGGATGCGCAGAAATCGCAGGTTCGCGGGCTCCGGCCCCGGTTCGGGAGCGTCGTTCATGTCCATCTTGCGCCGCCTTTCGGTGGTTATCGGGCCCAACCCGCCCGGCCGCCTTGATAAGGCGCTTGCGCGCGATGTGCCAGAGGCGGCCGGCCTGTCGCGCTCGCGCCTGGCCAAGCTGATCGCGGCCGGCGGGGTGACGCGCGGCGAGGTGATCCTGACCGACCCGCGCGCGCGGGTGTGCGAGGGCGATGTGCTGGCGCTGGCATTCTCCGCCCCGCGGGAGGGCGCGGCGCGCGCCGAGGCGATCGCGCTGGACGTGGTTTTCGAGGATGCCGCGCTGATCGTGGTGAACAAGCCCGCCGGCATGGTCGTTCACCCCGCGCCGGGCAGCCCCGGTGGCACACTGGTCAATGCTTTGCTGGCCCATTGCGGCGAGACGCTTTCGGGGATCGGCGGCGAGAAGCGGCCGGGCATCGTGCACCGGATCGACAAGGATACATCCGGGCTGATCGTCGCGGCCAAGACCGACAAGGCGCATGCGGGGCTCGCCGCCCAGTTCGAACGCCACACCGTTGCGCGGCATTACGTTGCGCTCGTGCACGGCGTTCCCGATGCCGGCGATCCGCGGTTACGCGGCCTGCGGGGTATAGGTTTCGACACCGGAAACGTGCTGAGGATCACCACACAGCTGGCGCGGCACAAGCTGGACCGGCAGCGCCAGGCGGTCGTCTGGGCGGGCGGGCGTCACGCGGTGACCCGCGCCCGCGTGGAAGAGGAATTCGGCGCGCCCGGCGCGGCGGCACGGCTGGATTGCTGGCTCGAAACCGGGCGCACCCACCAGATCCGCGTTCACATGGCCTATGCCGGGTTTGCCTTGATCGGCGATCAGACCTATGGCGGTCGCCGCACATTGTCGCGCAAATCGGTGGGCGAGCGTGCAGCCCGCGCGACGGCGGCGTTTCCGCGCCAGGCCCTGCATGCGGCCACGCTGGGATTCGAACATCCCGAAACCGGCGAGCGGCTGAATTTCAGCGCGCCGCTGCCGGCGGACATGGCGGCGCTTCTGGCCGCGCTGCGGGACGGATCATCGGCCACAATGGCGTGATCCGCGGAAATATTCGGTGTTTCCTGCGGCAATCCGGGGCGTTGGCGTATATCTTGACCAAAAGACTAAACTTGAACCGGATCGACGAGTTCATATGTTTGAATTGATCTCGAGCGAGCAGAGAGGGGCAAAATGAACAATTATGGAAACCTTCCAGCACCCAGCCCCGAACAGGGGCTGAACCGGTATCTCCAGGAAATCCGCAAGTTTCCGCTGCTGGAGCCGGAAGAGGAATACATGCTGGCCAAGCGTTGGGTGGATCATCAGGACACCGAGGCAGCGCACAAGATGGTCACCAGCCACCTGCGCCTGGCGGCCAAGCTGGCGATGGGATATCGCGGCTATGGCCTGCCGCAGGCCGAGGTGATCTCCGAGGCGAATGTCGGCCTGATGCAGGCGGTCAAGCGGTTCGACCCGGAAAAGGGCTTTCGCCTGGCGACCTATGCGATGTGGTGGATCCGCGCCTCGATCCAGGAATACATCCTGCGGTCATGGAGTCTGGTCAAGCTTGGCACCACCAGCGCGCAGAAGAAGCTGTTCTTCAACCTGCGCAAGGCCAAGGCCCGGATCGGCGCGCTGGAAGAGGGCGACCTGCGCCCCGAGAATGTCCAGCGCATCGCCAATGACCTGAACGTCACCGAGGACGAGGTGCGCGACATGAACCGCCGGCTCAGCGGCGGCGATGCCTCGCTCAACGCCACGGTCGGCTCCGATGGCGAGACCACGACCCAGTGGCAGGACTGGCTGGAGGACACCGACGCCAACCAGGCCGAGGATTATGCCGAGCGCGACGAGCTGGAAAGCCGTCGCGAGCTGCTGATGGAAGCGATGGACGTGCTCAACGAGCGCGAGAAGGACATCCTGATGCAGCGCCGCTTGAGGGATCAGCCGGTGACGCTGGAAGAGCTCAGCGGCCAGTATGACGTCAGCCGCGAACGCATTCGCCAGATCGAGGTGCGCGCCTTCGAGAAGCTGCAGAAACGTATGCAGACGCTTGCCCGGGAAAAGGGTATGCTGACAAGTGCATGATCGGCGCCGGTCGAGTCCGGAACCGGACGCGCGGCCCGGTTTCGCAGCATGATGAAGCAAGGGGGCGGGAATGTCCGAGACGGTGAACTGGGGCGTTCTGGGGGCGGCCGATTTCGCGCGCGAGCATATGGCGCCGGCGATCCACATGGCCCGCGGCGCGCGGCTTGCCGCACTGGCCACCAGCCATCCCGACAAGGCCGGCCCCTTTCGGGCCTTCTGCCCCGATCTGCGGGTGCATGACAGCTATGCCGCGCTGCTGGCCGATCCCGCGATCGAGGCGGTCTATATCCCGCTGCCCAATTCGCTGCATGTGGAATGGACCGAAAAGGCGCTGGACGCCGGCAAGCATGTGCTTTGCGAGAAACCGATTGCCCTGCGCGCCGGCGACATCGACCGGCTGATCGCCCGGCGCGATGCCACCGGGCTTCTGGCGGCCGAGGCCTACATGATCGTGCATCACCCGCAATGGGCGCGAATCCGCAAGCTGATCGAAACCGGGGCGATCGGCGATTTGCAGCATGTGAACGGCGTGTTCACCTATGACAATTCCGACGATCCGGACAATATCCGCAACCATCGCGATACCGGCGGTGGCGGCATCCCCGATATCGGCGTCTACCCGTTCGGCGCGACGCGCCTTGCCACCGGCCACGAGCCCGAGGATATCAGCGCGCGCATAGCCTGGGAAAACGGGGTCGATGTCAGGGCCGAGGTCAATGCCCGGTTCGGCGAGGCCAGCTTTTTCGCCCTGCTGTCGATGCGGATGCAGCGCTATCAGGAAATGACCTTCCAGGGCACGGCCGGGCATATCCGGGTCACGGCGCCGTTCAACCCCGGCGTCTATGGCGAGGCGCGGGTGGAATGGCGCAGCGGCTCTGATCTCACCCGAGTCGAGCATTGGCCGCGCGACAACCAATATGTGACCCAGGTCGAGAATTTCTGCCACTCGATCCGCAGCGGCGCCCCCTTTCCATGGCGCCTGGAAGATGCAAGGGGCACCCAGATGATGATCGACAGGGTCTTTGCGGCGGCGGGCTGAGTGGGCGAAGATCCGGTCGCAGGATCTGCCCGGCAGCGCATGGGTTGCCTGGGTCGAACGGCGCGGGCAGGGCGGAATGACAGATTGGTTTTTTCAGAATGAGGTCGGAAATGCAGGATGATGACGCAAGGCAAGAAGAATACGCGCGACCCGACGGGATCTGGCTGCGCGGCCTGTGGATGCTGGTCCTTCTGGTCCTGTTTTCGCTGGCGGAAAAGGTGATGTGGCTGGTCGCATTGCTCCAGTTCGGCTGGATGCTGTTTGCCGGGCGCAAGAATCCGCATATCACCGGCTTTGGCGAAAAGCTGGGAAACTGGATGGCGATGACCGCCCAGTTTCAGGCCGGCACGAGCGAGGAAAAGCCGTTTCCCTGGACGCCGTGGCGCTGAACCCGGGCAGCACGACCCGAACCGGCGTCGCACGGCCTGCACATGCCCCCTGCGGGCCGTGGAAATTGTGCGCGCGGATACGGAAAACCGCCGTGACGGGGCGGATTTGCTGATCCGAAAGGGACAGGCCAGGTTCTGCATCCGGGCCTGCGTCGCGGCCGGCTCTCAGTGGGTCGAATGTCGTCGCAACGCTTGCGAATTTGTCCTTGACGCCCACCGGCCGGTCGCATACCTAGCGCCTCGCTCATGGCGGAGTAGCTCAGTTGGTTAGAGCAGTGGAATCATAATCCATGTGTCGGGGGTTCAAGTCCCTCCTCCGCTACCAACTTCAGGACCATTGTTTCAAAAGCGCGGGTCGCCGGCGGTTCCTCGCTCTTCCGGGCAATCGAGATGATCCCTGCAAGGTCACCGGGCAGAGCAATCCGTAGACCGGAGCCGTCCTCGTTAGGAGTAAGGACGATTCGGTTCAAAAGTGGCCGGATGATCTCGGTTGCTTGCGCGCGCCACTCTTCGCGCGGATGCTGCTGGAACTGGCCGATCGCGGCTGCGGCGCGGCTTGGTTTCGTGACGCGGCCGAAAACAAGGGGATCAAGCCAAGCATCCTGCCGCGGAAAGGCCGAAAGATCCCGCCCGCGACCGACAGCGCCAAAAGATCGAGAACAGCTTGGCGCGCCTCAAGGACTGGCGGCGCGTGACACCCCGCTAGGACAGGTGCCCGACCGTGCTCATCTCAGCTTGCGGCCTTGCTGCTGCCGGCATGTTCTTGCTTCGAGGCCTGAGCCTGGGTCCAAATCGAACCGCCCGCAAAACGCCGCCGGAGAATTGCCACCGGATTCGAGGCACACCCGTCTGCAAGTGACGGGTACGGCAAGTATGATAACGCCAAAAAATTTCCGAGGACCGGCTGCAACCCGTTGCAAGGACTTGTGGAGCGGGTGAAGGGAATCGAACCCTCGTCGTAAGCTTGGGAAGCTTCTGCTCTGCCATTGAGCTACACCCGCCTTGTGCCATTCCTTAGGGTCATGCGGCGGGCCGGTCAAGAGGGTCCGGCCGGCTGCGGACGGCGGGAGGGTGCAACGGTTGCCTATCCCCGCCGACGGCGCCGGCGGCCGCCGGATTGACCGTCGTCGCCGGTGTTGAACGACAGGTCCGGCAGCGTGACCAGCTTGCGCAGTTCGGGAAAGCCGGCGGTGGCGTGGGGCAGGGCGCTGGCGGCCACGAAATGCTCCTGGAAACGGGGTTCCACCGCCGTTTCGACCTTGTGGATCTGTCGCACGGTGCGCTCGATCTCGGCGCGCGCGGCGATATTGCACAGCGCGATCCGCGCCCCGGTTCCGGCGGCGTTTCCGGCGCTGGTGACACGGTCCAGCGGCGCGTCCGGGATCATGCCCAGCACCATCGCGTGTTTCGGACTGATATGCGCGCCGAAGGCCCCGGCCAGCACCACCCGGTCCACCTTGTCGACGCCGCGTTCGTCCATCAGCAGCCGCGCGCCGGCGTAAAGCGCCGATTTGGCCAGCTGGATCGCCCTTATGTCGCCCTGTGTGACCAGGATCCGGGCGCCACCCTGGCCGGTGCCGTCATGGATCAGATAGGCATGGGTGCGGCCTTGCGCTTCGCAACGCGGCGTGCCTGTCTGCGCGGCCGATCCGATCAGGCCCGAGGCATCGACCAGCCCGGCCATGCGCATCTCGGCCACCGCCTCGATGATGCCTGAGCCACAGATCCCGGTCACGCCGCTGGCGGCGGTCGCGGCGGCAAAGCCCGGATCGTCCGACCACAGGTCGCAGCCGATCACCTTGAAGCGCGGTTCCTTGCTCGCCGGGTCGATTTCCAGCCGCTCGATCGCGCCGGGGGCGGCACGCTGGCCCGCGCTGATCTGGGCGCCCTCGAAGGCCGGCCCGGTGGGCGAGGAACAGGCCAGCACCCCGCTGCGATCGCCCAGCAGGATCTCGGCATTGGTGCCCACATCCACCACCAGCACCAGGTCTTCCGATTTCTGCGGCTCTTCCGACAGGGCCACGGCGGCGGCGTCGGCGCCCACATGCCCGGCGATGCAGGGCAGCACATAGGCGCGCGCGCCCGCGTTGATCGACGCGAGCCCCAGTTGGGCCGCGTCCAGCGTCAGCGACGAGGCGATGGCCAGGGCAAAGGGCGCCTGTCCCAGCTCGACGGGGTCGATGCCCAGCAACAGGTGATGCATGACCGGGTTGCACACGAAGCTGGCCTCGACGATGGCGCGCGGATCCAGCCCGGCATCCTGTGCCACGGACCGGGCCAGGTCGTCGATCGCCTGGCGCACCGCGGCGGTCATTTCCCTGTCGCCGCCGGGGTTCATCATGGCATAGGAAACGCGGCTCATCAGATCCTCGCCAAAGCGGATCTGCGGGTTCATCACCCCGGCCGACGCTTTCACCTCGCCGCTGGACAGGTCGCAAAGATGCGCCGCGATCGTGGTCGATCCGACATCGACCGCCAGGCCGAAAAGACCGTCCTCGTAGAAGCCGGGCCAGAGGTCGATCAGCCGTGGCGGGGCGCCGGTATGGTCGTGATGGATCGCCAGCGTGACCCGCCAGCCGCCCTTGCGCAACGCTCCTTGCAGACGTGCCAGGACCGGCAGCGGCGCGCGCAGCCCGTCGATCCCCCATTGCGTTGAAAGCGCGGCGCGCAGCCGCTCGAAATCGCCCGACGGCTCATGCATGTCGGGCTCGGCCACGTCCACCAGGTAAAGCCGGGTCGCGGGATCCATGACCATGGCACGCGCGGTGGCGGCCTTGCGCACCACCTGGCGGTGAACCTGGCTTTCGGGGGGCACGTCGATCACCACGTCGCGCAGGATCTGCGCCTGGCACCCCAGCCGCCGGCCGGGTTTCAGCCCGCGCACCCGGTCATAGCGTTCCTCGACCGCGTTCACCGGGCTCAGCGCGTCGAGGGCCACGCTCACGCCATGTTTGGAAAACTGGCCATAGGCCGGCGCGACCTGGCATTTCGAACAGATGCCGCGCCCGCCGCAGACCGAATCCAGATCGACGCCAAGCTGGCGCGCCGCGGTCAGCACCGGGGTGCCTGCGGGCACCCGTCCGCGTTTGCCCGAGGGGGTGAAGATGACAAGGGGATCGTCGCTCATGAAAAGCCGTTCTCGCGCTGTTTGCCGAAGCATAGCGCGGGTGGTGGAAAGCGAAGGCCGGACAACGGCATCTGATGTCGGTTCGGCGTCATTTCAGGGCGATAGCGGGGCATAGTTCACCAGCCAGACGAACAGGGGCACCGGCGCCACGGCCAGCGCCAGGGTCAGCAGCGTGGGACCGGTGCGAAACAGGCCCGTCAGCCCGGCCAGCATCAACAGCCCGCCGCCACCGCCCAGGATGCCGTTCCCCGGCAGGTTCACCAGAACTGCCAGCGCCGGATAACGCAGGGCGAAAGCGCGGCGCGTCAGCAGCCGCGGCAGCCGCGCGCGCAGAAGTTCCATGCGCTGATCCGGCGACAGCGTCTCGATCCCGGCCGCGACCTCCGCGGCCCGGCCCAGCCGAAGGTCGAGCAGAAGACCCCGCAGCCAGGCCATCGGGACATGGCGCCCCACCAGAAAGGCCAGCGTCAGGCCCGCCAGCGTCGCCAGGTAGACGAAGCCCGCGACCTCGGCCCCGCGCAACATCAGCAGCATCAGTCCGATCTCGATCCCCGGCACGAAGGGAATGGCCAGCAAGCAGGCATAGACCGCCAGCAACACGAGCAGAAGCATCGAAACCAGCGGCCCGTCGGAGGTGATCGCCGCTTCGCGACGCATCGCCCAGTCCGTCAGCCATGAGATCGCGATCGCGGCGGCCACGACGGCCCCGAGGCGCAGCACGATACGCGCCAGCGACAGGCGCAGTGGCGGCAGGGCTGGTGGCCCGGTGGGGCGGTCGTCATCCATACACCCCGTTCTGACCGAGGGGCACGGCCGGCGAAAGCCTTATTTCGCCGCCGCCGAGTCCGATGGATCGTCGTTCATGCCCGACGCCGGCGCCGGCCGCCACGGCTGCCGCCGGCATCGGCCGAGGCGCGGGCGGCCTCGGGATACGGCGTGCCGGCCTCGACCGCGTCCAGCACCCGGCTGAACTTGATCCAGTCATAGCCGTTGTCGTCGTGGTTCATCAGGAAATTGGCGGCGCGGATCGCCTCCATCTCGACCGGGCGGACCGGGTTCATGATGGCGCTGGTCATGCCGGCGCCGATCGCCATCGGCAGGAAGGCCGCGTTGATCCCGTGCCGGTGCGGCAGGCCGAAGCTGATATTCGACGCGCCGCAGGTCGTGTTCACGCCCAGCTCCTCGCGCAGGCGGCGCACCAGCGCAAAGACCTGCTGGCCGGCGCTGGCCATCGCGCCCACAGGCATCACCAGCGGGTCCACGACGATGTCATGCGCGGGGATGCCGAAATCGGCGGCGCGCTCGACGATCTTGCGGGCCACCGCGAAGCGGATGTCGGGATCCTCGGATATGCCGGTGTCGTCGTTCGAGATCGCCACCACCGGCACGTTGTATTTCTTGACCAGCGGCAGCACCAGGTCCAGCCGCTCCTCCTCGCCGGTGACCGAGTTCAGCAGCGGCCGGCCCTGCGCCGCCGCCAGCCCGGCCTCCAGCGCCGCCGGCACCGAACTGTCGATGCAAAGCGGCACATCCACCAGCCCCTGCACCAGTTCGATCATCCGGGTCATCAGCGGCGGCTCGGTCTCGTTCGGGTTGGGGTTGGAATTGTAGACCACGCCGGCATTGATATCCAGAACCATCGCGCCACAGGCGACCTGCTCCAGCGCGTCCTTCTCGACGGTCGAGAAATCGCCCGCCTCCAGCTCGGCGGCCAGCTTCTTGCGGCCGGTGGGGTTGATGCGCTCGCCGATCACGCAGAACGGCTCATCAAAGCCGATGGTGACGGTGCGGGTGCGGGATTCGACAACGGTGCGGGTCATTCGGGGGTCTGTCCTTCAGGATGGCTCGGCCGGAACCGCGGCGGCGCCGCCGTGCTCGATGGCCCAGGTGGCGTTGGTCTGGATTCCGCCCAGCGGGAAGAAATGCACATGCTCGATGTTGAAGCCGGGGGTGGCGGCCTTGTGCGCCGCCAGCGCGGTGACGAAGTCGTCCGGTTCGAAGGGCAGCATCAGCTTGGTGACATCGCGGGCGCGTTTTTGCAGCACGCGCAGCGAGGGGCCGACGCCGCAGGCGATGGCGAACCTTATCAATGTCTGAAGCCTGGCCGGGCCGGCCACCCCGATATGAATGGGCAGGCGGATGCCTTCGGCGGCCAGGCGGTCGGCCCAGGCAATCACCGGGCCGGGCTCGAAGGCGAACTGGGTGACGATGGCCATCTCGGCATCGCTGCGTTCGGCGAATTCCTGTTTCCAGCGCAGCGCCTGCATCACCGCGCGGTCGCCGCCATCGGGATCGATGTCGCGGTTGCCCTCGGGGTGGCCGGCGACATGCAGCCGCGCGAACCCGTCGAAAAGCCCGGTTTCCATCAACTGCATCGAGCTGTCGAAATCGCCCTGCGGCGTCGAGACGCCACCGGCCAGCAGCAGCGCCTGGCGCACCCCGGCCTCGCCGCGGTAGCGGGCGATCCAGTCGGCCAGCATGGCGCGGTCGCGGATGATGCGCGCGGGGAAATGCGGCATCGGCTCAAGCCCCTCGGCGCGCAACCGCGCGGCCGTGGCGACCATCTCCTCGATCGGGGTTCCGTCGATATGGGCGATATAGACGCGGGTGCCGGCCGGCAGCAGGGTGCGGAAATTTCCGACCTTCGCGGCGGTGCGCGGCATCACCTCGATCGAATAGCCCTGCAGGAAGGCCTCCACCCGCGGGTCGACGGGCATGGCCCGCTCGTCGCGCCTCTTGAATTGCAGCAATGCCATCGCGGCCTCCCTCAGCCTGTGCAGCGTCAGTTCCATCCGGCATTGGCGATCAGCGCCTGCAACCGGTCGTCGTCATATTCGGCCTCGATCCGCGCGGCCTCGGTTTCTGCGATCTCTTCCGGGGCGCCGGTGTCGATCGTGTAGGGGGCGGCGCGGCGCCATTCGGCCAGATAGGCATCGGTGTCGCGCGCCCCGGTCTTCATGGCGCAGCGGTCGATCGCCTTTTCGAACCTTTCGTCGAGCACGCGCCTGGCCCCGCGCCGGCCCTTGCCGACGATGATCTGGGCCGGAATGTCGCGCCAGAAGACGATGGTGACCTCGTGCATCCGATTCCCCTGCTTTCCGTCCCCCGCTTCTACGCTGCGCCGGCGGCAAGGCGGTGCCGGTTTTCGACATGACGCAGGCATGATGCGACGTCAACGCCGCCTTGACCGGCTTTCGCGGGCTGCGCCACCGCGCCGCGACAGCGCGCTTGCGCCGGCGCGACGGGGCCACTACCTTGCAAGGCAAGTTGAGTTGGAGGGCGATCGAAATGGCGCCCAGGCGTCCCGCTGGCGCGGGCGCGTTCCCGAAATCGGTGGCAACCCCCGCGCCGAACACGCCGGACCCGGCCGCGCTTTATGCCGCGCTGGATCTCGGCACGAATAGCTGCCGCATGCTGATTGCCCAGCCGAAGGGCAGCCAGTTTCATGTGGTGGACAGTTTCTCGAAATCCGTGCAGCTGGGCACGGGGCTGGAGGCGTCCGGCCGGTTGTCGCGTGCCTCGATCGGGCGCACGGTCCAGGCGCTGCGCATCTGCAAGAACAAGCTGGAGCGTCACGGCGTGGCCCGTATGCGCCTGGTGGCTACCGAGGCCTGCCGGCGGGCACGCAACGCGCTGGACTTCACCCGCCTGGTCGAGCAAGAGACCGGGCTGAGGCTGGAGGTCATCCAGCCCGAGGAAGAGGCGCGCCTGGCCGTGGTGTCCTGCGCGCCGCTGGTCTCGACCCGCACCGAGCAGTTGCTGGTGGTGGATATCGGCGGGGGATCGACCGAGCTGGTCTGGATCGACCTGTCGCGCGTGCCGCGCGTCGAACGGCCGCGCGCGATCATGCGTCTGCATGCCGGATTCCACACCGCCGACAGCCCGTTTCCGGCGGCCAAGGTGGTGGACTGGATCAGCGTGCCGCTGGGGGTGGCGACGCTGAAGGACCAGTTCGACGATGTCGAGGACGATGCCGCGCGTTTCGCGCTGATGAGCTGGTTCTTCGAGGAAAACCTGGCGGAATTCTCGCCCTACGCGGCAGAGCAGGCCCGCGAGGGGTTCCAGATCATCGGCACCAGCGGCACCGTGACCACGGTGGCGGCCTCTTTCCTGGGGCTCAAGCGCTATGACCGCAACAAGGTGGACGGGTTGCGCATGACCGGCGACCAGATAGACCGGGTGATCCGCGATTACCTGGCGCTGGGTCCGGAAGGCCGGCGGCGGGATCCGCGCATCGGGCGCGATCGCCACGCCTTGATCATGTCGGGTGCGGCGATCCTTCAGGCGCTGCTGCGGGTCTGGCCGACCGACCGGTTGTCGGTGGCCGACCGTGGCCTGCGCGAGGGGTTGCTCTATGCACAGATGAGCGCCGACGGCGTGCTGGAGGAAGGCCCGTTCTGAGCGGGGCCGGTCCGCGGGGACAGCCGGGGTGGAAAACCCACGGGCGCGATGAAAAGATGAAAACATGGGTATCCTGGGCGATACCGGATCGGTGAGCGGATATGGTGGAAAAAAAGAGCAGCGGGCGCGGCCAGCGCGATCTGAAGGTCAAGGTAAAGAGCGCCCGCGGGCGCCGGTTGTCCTCGACCCGGTGGCTGGAACGGCAATTGAACGATCCTTACGTCAAGCGCGCCAGGGCCGACGGCTATCGCGGCCGGGCCGCCTTCAAGATCCTGGAACTGGATGACAAGTATCACTTCCTGACCCCCGGCGCGCGGGTGGTCGATCTGGGCTGCGCGCCGGGCGGCTGGTGCCAGGTCGCGGTGGCCCGGGTCAACGCGCTGGCCGAGCGCAAGGGCAAGCCTGTCGGCCGGGTGCTTGGGGTGGACCTGCAACCGGTCGAGCCGGTTCCGGGGGCCGAGATCCATCAGCTGGATTTCATGGATGACGATGCCGACACGCGGGTCAAGGACTGGCTGGGTGGCAAGGCCGACGTGGTGATGAGCGACATGGCCGCGGCCAGTTCGGGGCACAAGCAGACCGACCATCTGCGCATCGTCGCGTTGTGCGAGGCGGCGGCGCAGCTGGCCTTCGATGTGCTCGAAGAGGGGGGCACCTTCGTTGCCAAGGTGCTGGCCGGCGGGGCCGAGGGGGACTTGCAGAAACGGCTGAAACAGCGCTTTGGCAAGGTCGCCAATGTCAAGCCGCCGGCCAGCCGGAGCGACAGTTCCGAGAAGTTCGTCGTGGCGACCGGGTTCCGCCCGGATCGGTGAGCGGCACCGCGACCCCTGCGCGGCTTGCGATTGAAACACAGCGTTTCGGACAGGCCCGTAGCCCCGGACGGCGTGGATGGTCTAATGTTGTCGCGACGTTTGCTATGGGGGCAGCACTTGGACGAGTCGTTGACGATGGCGGTACCGGGCGCGACCCTGAAGTTCGATCCGTTCCAGGGGGCGGTGTTCGATCTTCGATTCGCCAGCGACGATCGCTGGCTGACACCGCTGGAGGATTCCGACGCGCCCGGGCCGGATCGCCCGGCTCCCGGGGCGTGGTCGGTGGCCGGGCGGGCGGAGGGGCCCTTTCTCCGCCCCGGGGACGCGGCATCGCAGGGCATCCCCTGGATCGTCGAGGAACTGGTGCAGACCCGTAATGCGGTCGCTGGGCGGTTCACGCTCGGGTGCAGGCCAAAGGGCGCCCGGGTCGAACGGGAATTGTGCCTGCATGGAAACGTGCCGCTTCTTTACCAGTCGCACTGGCTTTCGGGCGGGCGCGGGCGATTCCCGGTGACGCATCCGGCGTTCCTGCGCCTGTCCGGGGGCGATCTGCTGTGTTTGTCGCCCAAGCGGCCGGGCGCCATTGCCAGGGGGGCGGATGGCCGGGAACGCGACCTCGACCTGGCCGAATTCGCCACTGGCGAGGGCGCGATTCAGCTGGATCCCTTCGACCTGCCCGGGGGGGCGGCGACCTGCATTCGATGCGTCGAGGCGACCGGGCAGGCCTTGGCCTGGACCGCCGTGATGCGCGCCGGCCCGCAGGACATCGTGTTTTTGCTGAAGGATGCAACGAGCCTGCCTGTCACCATGTTCTCGGTCTCTGCGGGCGCCCGGGATGATCCGGCCGCTTCGCGCCGCAACCGGATGCTGGGCCTGACCGACGCCCGGTGCCCGTCGCGCAAGGGGGGCGGCCACGGGGCCGGACATCTGGAACTGGCCCCGGATCGCTGCCACATGATCCGTCATGTGATCGGTGCCATTCCACGCCCCGCAGCATGGCGATCGGTGCGCGACATCCACCTGGACGAGGCCTCGCTGATCATTCACGGCGACCGTGGCGCGCCGGTGGTTCTTCCGTTCGAGCCGGAGTTCTTTGCGGCTTGACAGCGGCCCGAAGGCGGCCGACGTGAGCCGGGGCCGGCACGAAGGACAGGACGAATGCCAGGGCAAGCAAATGCAAGACGGGGCGACGGCGCGGCGGGCCTTTGCACGGCGACGGGGCGGCGATGACCCCGGCCGCGCGTATCGCCGCGGCGATCGAGATTCTCGATCGGTATCTCGCCGGGGCGCCGGTCGAGCAGGTCCTGACGACCTGGGCGCGGGGCAACCGCTTTGCCGGGTCCGGGGATCGCGCCGCGATCCGCGATCATGTCTTCGACGCGCTGCGGTGCCGTCGCTCCTTTGCCGCACTGGGCGGCGGGGAAACCGGGCGCGGCCTGATGATCGGCGCGGTGCGTGCGGCGGGCGGCTCTCCCGAGGACTTGTTCACCGGCAAGGGCCATGCGCCGCCGCCACTGAGCGTCGACGAAAAGGCAGAGGCGCCCGCATATCCGGATCTGGGCGGGACCGTGGCACTGGATTGTCCGGACTGGCTTGCAGCCCCTCTGCGTGAAAGCCTGGGACCCGATTTCGAAAGGGTGATGCAGGCGCTGCGCCACCGGGCGCCGCTCTTTCTGCGGGTCAACCTGCGAAAGACCGATCCGGTCGCGGCGCAGGCTGCGTTGAGGCGCGAGGGGATCGAGACCCGCCCGCATCCCGGGGCGCGGACCGCGCTTGAGGTGACGTCCGGCCCGCGCAAGGTTGCGCGGTCCGAGGCCTTCGCGCAGGGATTGGTCGAGGTTCAGGACGTCGCCTCGCAGGCTGTCATCGACATGCTGCCGCTCAAGCCGGGGCAGACGGTGCTGGATCTGTGTGCCGGCGGCGGCGGCAAGACGCTGGCCATGGCCGGGCGCGCCGAGGCGCGGTTTTTCGCCCATGACGCGGCCGGCGAACGGATGCGCGATCTGCCCGCAAGGGCGGCCCGGGCCGGGGTGGCGGTGACGATCCTGACCGACACGGCGCCGGACCATGCCGGCCCGTTCGATCTGGTCCTGTGCGACGTGCCCTGTTCGGGCAGCGGCGCGTGGCGGCGCCAGCCCGAGGGCAAGTGGCGCCTGACGCCGCAAATGCTGGCCGACCTGTTGAAAACGCAGGCCGGGATCCTTGATCGCGCGGCGCCGCTGGTCCGGCCGGGCGGAACCCTGGCCTATGTGACATGCTCTTTGCTGAAGGCAGAGAACGGCGCGCAGGTCGATGGATTCCTGTCGCGCCATCCGGGGTGGCAGATCGCCGTTCGCCGGCAACTGGTGCCGGGCGACGGGGGGGATGGATTTTTCGTGGCGGTGCTGACGCGAGATTGAGCGGGTTTACCTGCAACCAGAAGTTGTTTAGCTTTTGCCGTTAATCGGCGCTTAACCCCAGCGGCGCGAAATGCGGACAGGATGAATCGCAGGATGGAGGTCCGTCGGTGTCGACGTCTGGGCTCAGGACTGGAATGATTCGCCGCACGGCGGCGGATTTTTCCGGGCGGCTTTGGCATTTGCTTATCCTGGCCGCCGGGCTGTCGGGCGCGGCGCTTGTGGCTTCCGGGTCACGGGCGGCTGCGCTGCTCATGGTCGCGGCCGCATCGGTCAGCGCGGTCGCGCTGCTGGTGGCCAGCTCGGCGCGGGCGGGACGGCGAAAGGCCGCGGCGCTGGCGGCGGCTTTCGCGGATCGCGACAGGGCGCCGGGCCTTGCGGCGGATGGCGATGGCCGGGTGATCTGGTGCAACGACGCGGCCCGGCATCGCTTCGATACGTCGACCGACCAGACGCTCGTTCGGGCCTTGGGCGCGTTGTTCGCCGACCCGACGGCGGTCATTCACCGCTTGCAGTCCCGGGCCGAGCTGGATGGCGCCGCGCAGGAGGATGTGGTCACCCGGCATGGGCATGTCCGCATCTCGGTGCATCGCTTTGCTGCCGGGGCATTCTTCTGGCGTTTCGACGAGATGGCCGAGCGTGGCGGTCCCCAAGGGGTCGAGGCACTGGCATTACCGATGATGACGCTTGGCCGGAACGACACGATCCTGTTCATGAACGCCGCGGCGCGGCGGCTTTTGGGCGGCCGCAGGAAGGCACTGGCCGAGATCCTTCCCGACGGGCCTGTGCGCTCGGGCGACGTGGCGCGGCTGAACGGCGCCGATGGCCGCCGCCCGGTTCGTGTGGCCGAAATTCCCGGCCCCAACAACCGGCGGGAACTGTATCTTCTTCCCGTGGAGCCCGGGCCTATCTCGCCCGGCGGGGATACGGCATTCGACAATGTGCCGGTGGCGCTGCTCAGGCTCACGCCGGATGGCAATATCCAGATGGCCAACCCGCCGGCGCGTGCGCTTCTGGGCGATCCGGAGGATCCGATGTTCCTGCCGGACCTGGTCAAGGGGTTGGGCCGGTCGGTTCTGGACTGGCTGGACGAGGTCGCGCAGGGACGTGCAAGCAACAAGGCCGAGGTGTTGCGCGTGCGCCGGGACGATCGCGAAGTCTTTCTCCAGATCACGCTGCAACACGTTTCCGACGACCATGGAACCGGGCTTCTGGCGGTTCTGACCGATGCGACCGAATTGAAGAAGCTCGAGGCGCAATTCGTGCAGAGCCAGAAGATGCAGGCGATCGGCCAGCTTGCCGGCGGCGTCGCGCATGATTTCAACAACCTGCTGACCGCCATTTCCGGGCATTGCGATCTGTTGATGTTGCGCCACGACCAGGGCGATCCGGATTTTGCCGATCTGGTGCAGATCAGCCAGAACGCCAACCGTGCCGCCGGTCTTGTCGGGCATCTTCTGGCGTTCTCGCGCAAGCAGACGCTGCGCCCCGAGATGATCGATCTGCGCGATACCCTGACGGAGCTGACGCATCTGCTCGATCGTCTGGTGGGGGAGCGGGTCACCCTGTCGGTATCGCAGGCCGCCGACCTCTCCCCGATCCGGGCCGACAAGCGCAAGCTCGAACAGGTAATCATGAACCTGGTGGTCAATGCGCGTGACGCGATGCCGGATGGCGGCGAAATCAGGATCGAGGCGGCGATGGAAACCCTGGAGACGGAATTGAGGCGCGATCGCGCGACCGTTCCGCCCGGCGCGTATGCAAGGGTGCGCATTCTCGATCAGGGCGACGGAATCCCGCCCGACCGCCTGACCAAGATCTTCGAGCCTTTCTTCACCACCAAGGGCCCGGGCGAGGGAACCGGGCTTGGCCTTTCGACCGCTTATGGCATCGTCAAACAGAGCGGCGGCTTCATTTTCGTTGACAGCAAACCGGGCGAGGGCACCTGTTTCACGCTCTATTTCCCGGCCCGGGCCGGGGCCCGGCCGCAGCCCGGACCAAAGGCGCAGGCGCAGCTTCCCGACCTTGGCGGGATGACCTTCGATCCTCCCGCTCCCCGCGCAAGAGACGCCGAGCCACGCGCCGCCCAGCCCCCTGAGGAATCCGTCGACACGGCTGAAAGGGGGGCGGGCGTGGTCCTGCTGGTCGAGGATGAGGCGCCGGTTCGCGCCTTTGCGTCGCGCGCCTTGCGAATGCGCGGGTTCACGGTGCTGGAGGCGGACAGCGCCGAGGGCGCCCTCAGGACGCTGCGGGAGACGAAGGTCCGGATCGACGTGTTCGTCACCGATGTCGTCATGCCCGGAAAGGACGGGCCCAGCTGGGTGCGTCAGGCGCTCAGGGATTATCCGGATGCGAAAGTGGTCTTCATTTCGGGCTATGCGGAAGATTCGTTTTCCGACACCCAGGCACGCATCCCCAATTCGGTCTTCTTGCCGAAACCGTTCTCCTTGTCGGAACTGACGGCAACGGTTCACGCGCAGATGAGCTGAGCCGCCCCCGGATCATTCCCGGGACGCCGCGGCGGCGCTGACGGCCTTGTGTAGCGCGAAATCCTCTGCCCGTTCGGCGCGCAGCCGCGCCTCGGTTGCCGGCGACAGTGTCAGCGTCCGGGTGGGAGAGACATTGCGAAGCTCCGGCCGGGGCACATCCCGGCCCAGCCGGTGCGACAGGAAGGCGCGCAGCCGGGTCTGATCCTCATAGGGAAACAGATGGTCCACCAGAATGCGCCCGTCCTTTCCGCTGACAAAGCGATGTTGCGAACCGATCTGCGCCCAGGGCGGCGGATCGCGCTCCAGATAGCCGGTCACGAAATCGTCGAATTCCAGCCCGGCGGTGGAGTTGGGCTGTCCCGCCAGCTGCGCGCGGCCGCGATAGCGGAACCAGCTTCCCAGCCAGTCGATCGGGGCCCGAATGACGGCCACGGTCTCAAGCTGCGCCGCCTGCGGCGAAGGCAGCAACGGGCGCAGCTTCCGATCGAAACGCTGCGCGGTCATGTGCTTGAAGGTCGTTGGATGGCGGATCACCATGTCGGCCCCGTCCGAAAGCGCCGCGGCATAGGCCTGGGTCCCGGTCTTGGGGATTGCCAGCAGCACCAGCCCGGCCTTCCAGAACATCATCATTGCCCGTCTGCCCCGATTTCCCGGTTTTCCGCGATTGCCGTAAACTACTCGTTAACCCGGGTCGGATGAACATGATTTTAGAGAAAATTGTTGAAACGTTCTCTTTTTGCCCCCATACGGGAGGAACAAGAGGCGAACATCAGCAGCGATTGCCGCCCGGCTCCGGGTGTGAAATAAGGGTTCAAACAATGGCGACGGCAGACCTTCTGAACATGAGTGACAAGCGTAATCCCGACAAGCAGAAAGCCCTCGACAGCGCCCTGGCGCAGATCGAACGACAGTTCGGCAAGGGCTCGATCATGAAGCTCGGCGGCGACAATGTTCTCAAGGACATCGAATCGACCTCCACCGGATCGCTCGGCCTGGACATTGCCCTTGGCATCGGCGGCATTCCCAAGGGCCGGATCGTCGAGATCTACGGCCCCGAAAGCTCTGGCAAGACCACGCTCACGCTGCATTGCCTGGCCGAGGAGCAGAAAAAGGGCGGCGTCTGCGCTTTCGTCGACGCCGAACACGCGCTTGATCCGCAATATGCGCGCAAGCTGGGCGTCGACCTGGACGAATTGCTGATCAGCCAGCCGGATACCGGCGAACAGGCGCTCGAGATTACCGACACGCTGGTGCGCTCGGGCGCGGTCAGCATGGTCGTGGTCGATTCGGTGGCCGCGCTCACCCCGAAGAGCGAGCTTGAGGGCGACATGGGCGACAGTTCCGTCGGCGTGCATGCGCGGCTGATGAGCCAGGCGATGCGCAAACTGACCGGTTCGATCTCGCGGACGAAATGCACCGTTGTTTTCATCAACCAGATCCGCATGAAGATCGGCGTCATGTTCGGCAGCCCCGAAACGACGACCGGCGGGAATGCGCTGAAATTCTATTCCTCGGTCCGGCTCGATATCCGCCGGATCGGGTCGATCAAGGATCGCGATGAGGTCGTGGGCAACCAGACCCGCGTGAAAGTGGTCAAGAACAAGGTCGCACCGCCGTTCAAGCAGGTGGAATTCGACATCATGTATGGCGATGGTATCTCGAAGACCGGCGAGTTGCTGGACCTTGGCGTCAAGGCCGGCGTGGTCGAGAAATCCGGGGCCTGGTTTTCCTATGGCGATGAGCGGATCGGCCAGGGGCGCGAAAATTCCAAGACCTTTCTGAAGGAGCATCCGGATATCGCGCTGGAGATCGAGGACAAGATTCGCGCCGCGCACGGGCTGGATTTCCATATGTCCGAGGATGCGGGCGACGATATCGTCGAAGCCTGACGCCGCGAAAGCATCGCCCCGGGTCGGGGCGCGGGTCCACCCGCGCATTTGGCCCTGCGGCGGGCAAGCGCCCTTTCCCTTGCGCGCGGGTTCGGGTATTGCCCGCCGCGAGGCCCCTGGAGGGGGGCGCAGGCCGGGACGTTATGGCGTGGCACGACAGGCAACGCGCGAAATCAGCTATGCCCATTCGGCGCAGACCCGGACCGGGCGCGGGCTGATCCGCATGATGGAGAATCTGACCGGCCGGCCGCGCCTGATCCGGCGCGCCGCCGGATATGAACGAGAGGTCGCCGGGGGCGGCGATTTCTGGGCGGTGATGGCCCGTCGCTACGGGCTCCGGCTGGATATCGCCGGCGGCGATCTGGCCGATATTCCGGCAAGCGGGCCGCTGATCCTGGTGGCCAACCACCCTTACGGCATTCTCGACGGGCTGGTGATGGGGCAGATCCTGGCGCATGTCCGTGGCGATTTCCGAATCATGGCGCATAAGGTCTTTTGCAAGGCGGAGGATCTGGACCGGGTCATCCTGCCGATAGATTTCGACGAGTCGAAGGCTGCGCAGCGGGTGAATATCGAAACCCGCCGCCTGGCGCTGGCCCATCTGGGGCAGGGCGGCGCGATCGGCATTTTCCCCGGCGGCACCGTCTCGACCGCGGCGCGGCCCTTCGCCTCGGCGATGGACCCGCGCTGGCGCGGCTTCACCGCGCGGATGATCGCCAAGTCCGGCGCCACCGTGGTGCCGGTCTATTTCGACGGCCAGAATTCGCGCCTGTTCCAGTTGGCCAGCCACCTGCACGCGACGTTGCGGCTGGGGTTGTTGATCCGCGAATTCCGCGCCCGCGTTGACGCCCCGGTGCGCATTGTCATCGGCAGGCCGATTCCGGCGGCGCAGTTGCAGGCGCTGGCGGGCGAGCCGAAGGCAATGATGGATTTCCTGCGCAAGGCAACATATGAGCTGTCGCCGAGACCCTTGAAGTCGTATGGTTACGGCTTCGATTTCGATGAGAAGCACAAGGTCTGATGGCTGTCGGTATATTCGATTCCGGTTTGGGCGGGCTGACCGTCCTGGATGCGGTAAGCCGGCGGCTGCCGGATATCCCCTTCGTCTATTTCGGCGATAACGCGCACGCGCCCTATGGTGTGCGCGACGCGGATGACATTTTCGCACTGACGACGCGCGGGGTAGAGCGGCTGTGGGCGGCGGGCTGCGACCTTGTGATCCTGGCCTGCAACACCTCCTCGGCCGCGGCGCTGCGGCGGATGCAGGAAAGCTGGGTGCCGCGGGACAAGCGCGTTCTGGGTGTTTTCGTGCCCCTGATCGAGGCGCTGACCGAACGGCAGTGGGGCGACAACTCTGCCCCGCGCGAGGTCGCGGTGAGACATGTGGCGCTGTTTGCCACGCCGGCCACGGTGGCCTCGCGCGCCTTCCAGCGCGAATTGGCCTTCCGTGCCGTGGGCGTGGATGTCGAGGCGCAGCCTTGCGGCGGGCTGGTCGACGCGATCGAAGCGGGCGACGAGATCCTGGCCGAGGCGCTGGTGCGCGGCCATGTCGAGGCGCTGTTGCGCCGGATGCCGCACCCGCAGGCCGCGATCCTGGGATGCACCCATTATCCGCTGATGGAACGGACATTCCGGCAGGCGCTGGGGCCGGAGGTGTCGGTCTATTCCCAGGCGAAGCTGGTGGCCGAAAGCCTGGCGCATTATCTGGACCGGCACCCGGACATGCTGGGCAGCGGAACCGCGCCGGGCTTTCTGACCACGGGCGATCCGACGCGGGTTTCCGACAAGGCCACGCAGTTCCTGCGGCGTGCAATCGCGTTTCAGGCCGCCTGATCGCTTGCCCGCCGCGCGCCCCGTCCTTATCTGAAACGACAGTCTAAGAAAGGTCATGTGATGACGCATAACATCGCCATCCTCGGCGCCTCGGGCTATACTGGGGCAGAGCTGGTTCGCCTGATCGCCACCCATCCCGCGATGCGGATCGTTGCGCTGTCGGCCGACCGCAAGGCCGGGATGACCATGGCTGAGGTTTTCCCGCATCTGCGCCATCTCGATCTGCCGGTTCTGTCGAAGATCGACGAGATCGATTTCGGTGGCGTGGATCTGGTGTTCTGCGCCCTGCCACATGCCACGTCCCAGGCCGTTATCAAGACCTTGCCAGGAGATCTTAAAGTTGTGGACCTGTCCGCCGATTTCCGCCTGCGCGACCCGGCGGACTATGAAAAATGGTATGGCAAGCCGCATGATGCGCCCGAATTGCAGCAAGAGGCCGTCTATGGCCTGACCGAGTTCTACCGCCACGAGATCGCCGCGGCGCGCCTGGTGGCGGGCACCGGCTGCAACGCGGCGACCGGGCAATACGCGATCCGCCCGCTGATCGAGGCGGGGGTGATCGATCTGGACGAGATCGTGATCGATCTGAAGGCGGCGGTGTCGGGCGCCGGCCGGTCGCTGAAGGAAAACCTGCTGCATGCCGAACTGTCCGAGGGTTATCACGCTTATGCCGCGGGCGGCGCGCATCGGCATCTGGGCGAGTTCGACCAGGAGTTCAGCAAGGCCGCCGGCCGACCGGTGCATGTGCAGTTTACGCCACATCTGATTCCGGCCAATCGCGGTATCCTGGCCACCGTCTATCTGCGCGGAGATGCCGCACGGGTGCATGATGCCTTGGCAAGGCGGTACGAAGATGAGATTTTCGTCCATGTGCTGCCGGTCGGCCGGCACCCGTCGACCAAGCATGTGCGCGGTTCCAACTTCGTGCATATCGGCGTGGTGGCGGATCGCCGGCCGGGGCGGGTGATGGTGATCGCGGCGCTGGACAATCTGACCAAGGGATCGTCCGGGCAGGCGTTGCAGAATGCCAATCTCATGCTGGGCGAGGACGAAACCGCCGGGCTGATGTTGGCGCCGGTTTTCCCGTGAGGAGGGGATGAGATGCGCGGACTGAAGAAGAAACGGCGAATCCAGATCATCGTCCTGGCCTTCGCGGCCCTGGCAATTTCCACCGCGTTGATCGGTTACGCGATGCGCGACGGGATCAACTTCTTCCGCTCGCCCAGCCAGGTGGTCGAGGCGCCCCCCGGCGAGGCGGAGGTGTTTCGCATCGGCGGCCTGGTCGAAGAGGGCAGCCTGATACGCGGCCAGGGCAAGACGATCCGGTTTTCGGTGACCGACGGCGCGGCCTCGGTGCCGGTTACCTTCACCGGCGTTCTGCCGGATCTGTTCGGCGAGAACCAGGGCATGGTCGGCACCGGAAGGCTGGTGAACGGCACCTTCGAAGCCACGGAAATCCTTGCCAAACACGACGAGGACTACATGCCCAAAGAGGTCGTGGACGCGCTTAAGGAGCAGGGCGTCTACGAGGCACCGAACGGTAGCTGAGCCACATCTTAACCGTTGCGACACGACCATGACCCCCGTTCCGCAAGGCTCGGGGGTTTTTCATGCAGACGGTCGAGGAAATCGCCAGGGAAATCGTCGCCCGCGAGGGCGGCTTCGTCAACGACCCGGACGATCCGGGCGGCGCCACCAATCACGGTGTGACCATCGGCACGCTTCGCCGGCTGGGGCTGGACCTGACCGGCGACGGGAAGGTGAGCGTGGCCGATGTCCGGCAGGTGAGCCGGCGGCAGGCCGAAGAGATATTCATCGCCCATTACTATCGCGCACCGGGCATCGACGCGCTGCCGCAGGTGCTGCGCGCCTCGGTTTTCGACATGTATGTGAATGCCGGTGCCAACGCGGTGCGCATCCTGCAACGGCTGCTCAATGACATGGGCCAGTCGGTCGAGGTGGACGGGCGGATCGGCCCGCAGACCATTGCCGCCGCCCGCGCCGCGGCTGCAATGGCGCCGGATCATATCGCCGACGCCTACGGGATTGCCCGGCGCAACTATTATTACGCGCTGGCCGACCGGCGCCCGGCCAGCCGCAAATATGCAAGGCGCCGCGATGGCGGCAAGGGCGGCTGGATCCGGCGCGCCGAGGCGTTCATCGCGCCGCGCTATCACCTGAGCGCGGCCGAACACGCGGCGCGGGTGGCGGCATGGGGCTGATCGGGACCGTCTTTTCATGGCTGTTCGGCGACGGGCGCAACGCGATCCGGGAAACCGCCGAGGTCTTCGTCGAGAACGCCGAGGCCGCCTCGTCGCGCGACGCCGCCTTGCGCGCGGCGGTGCTGGCTCAGTTCGCCGGTGAATTCGACCGCCCGCGCAGGGGGCTGTTCGACCGGGCCATCGACGCCATCAACCGCCTGCCGCGCCCGGCGCTGGCGCTGGGCACGCTGGGCCTGTTCGTCTCGGCCATGGTCGCGCCGATCTGGTTCGCCGAACGGATGCAGGGCATCGCCCTGGTGCCCGAACCGCTTTGGTGGCTGCTGGGGGCGATCATCAGCTTCTATTTCGGCGCGCGGCACCAGGCCAAGGGCCAGGATTTCCAGCGCTCGATCGCGCGAACCGTTGCCCGCGCGCCGGCGGTGGCGGGCAATCTGCGCGCGCTTCGGGCGTTGCAGCCCGACGATCTGGCGCCGCTGGACGCGGTCGATGCCTCCGCCGCGCCCAATCCCGCGCTGGCCGACTGGCGCAGCGGAAGATGAGCGGGACCGCCGCACAGGCCGCGGCGCTGATGGCCGGGTTGTCGGCGGTGACGCTGATGCGCGCGGGGCTGCGCGCCGGGCGGGCCGATCACCTGTCGCTGGCAATTCTGGCGGCCGGGGCGATGCTGACACTTCTGCCCGGCTGATCCGATCACGTCTTTGTCAGCGCCCTGTGGCACCGTGACATAGCGATTGGGCGTTGGCCTCGCGCGCGCGAGGCCCTAGTATCGGCGCCATGATAGTAGAGCTTGGCCATTTCGCCCTGATCCTCGCCTTCGCCGTCGCCATCGTGCAGACGGTGATTCCCCTTGTCGGCGCGCAAAAGGGCTGGGATGGCTGGATGGCCGTCGCCGAACCAGCGGCCACGGCACAGTTCCTGCTGGTCGCGTCGAGTTTCGGGGCGCTGACCTATGCCTTCGTGACCTCGGATTTTTCGCTGCAACTGGTCGTGCAGAATTCGCACACGCTCAAGCCGATGCTCTACAAGGTGTCGGGCGTGTGGGGGAACCACGAAGGTTCGATGCTGTTGTGGGTGCTGATCCTGACATTGTTCGGCGGGATGGCGGCCTGGTTCGGCGGCAACCTGCCGCCAAGGCTCCGGGCGCGGGTGCTGGCCGTGCAGGCCTCGATCGGCGTGGCGTTCTACGCCTTCGTCCTGTTCACCTCGAACCCGTTCACGCGGCTGGCCACGCCGCCCTTCAACGGGCAGGATCTTAACCCGCTGTTGCAGGATCCCGGCTTGGCCTTTCACCCGCCATTCCTCTATCTTGGATATGTCGGGCTTTCGATCTGTTTCTCCTTCGCCGTGGCCGCCCTGATCGAGGGGCGCGTGGATGCCGCATGGGCGCGCTGGGTCCGGCCCTGGACGCTGCTGTCATGGCTTTTCCTGACCATCGGCATCGCGCTCGGCTCCTGGTGGGCGTATTACGAGCTGGGCTGGGGCGGTTTCTGGTTCTGGGACCCGGTCGAGAACGCCTCGTTCATGCCGTGGCTGATCGGCGCGGCGCTGCTCCATTCGGCAATAGTGGTGGAAAAGCGCGAGGCGCTGAAGGCCTGGACGATCCTGCTGGCGATCATGGCCTTCGGCTTTTCGCTGATCGGCACCTTCATCGTGCGCTCGGGGGTCATCACCTCGGTGCATGCCTTCGCCAACGACCCCGAGCGGGGCGTGTTCATCCTTTTGATCCTGGCCATCTTCATGGGCGGGGCGCTGACGCTGTTCGCCGCGCGGGCCGGCGCGATGCAGGCCAAGGGCGTGTTCGGCGTGGTCAGCCGCGAAACGGCGCTGGTGACGAACAATATCCTTCTGGCGGTCTCGGCGCTGGTGGTGTTCACCGGCACGATCTGGCCGCTGGTCGCCGAGATGGCCTTCGACCGGAAACTTTCGGTCGGCGCGCCCTTCTTCAACATGGCGTTCACGCCCTTCATGATCGTACTGGCACTGATCCTGCCGGTGGGCGCGATGCTGCCGTGGAAACGTGCGCGGCTGGGCCGGGTCATGAAACAGTTGCGCCCGGCGCTGGGGCTGGCTGTCGCGCTGGGGGCGCTGGTCTGGGCGATGAATACCGGCCGCTCTGCGCTGGGGCCGATCGGCGTGGCGCTGGGCGTCTGGCTGATCGCGGGCACGGCGACCGACCTGGTCGGACGGGCAGGGCGTGGCGATCTTGCGCAAAGGCTGCGCCGGATCGTGCGGCTGCCGCGCGCCGATTGGGGCAAGTCGGTGGCCCATGCGGGCCTGGGCATCACCTTCATCGGCATTGCCGGAATGCTGGCCTGGAATGTCGAGGATATTCGCGTGGCCCAGGTGGGCGAGCAGTTCGAGGTGGCAGAGTTCGGCATTCGGCTGGACAAGGTCGAACAGGTCCAGGGCCCGAATTACAGTTCTACCATGGGCTGGGTGAGCGTCTGGAAGGGCGAGCGAAAGCTTTACACGCTCCACCCCGAAAAGCGGGTTTATCCCGTGGCCGCCATGCCCACGACCGAGGCCGGGATTCACAGCGGTTTCCTGCGCGACATCTATGTGGTGATCGGTGACCGGCAGGACGGTGGCGGCTGGGCGGTGCGCAGCTATGTCAAGCCGCTGGCCAACTGGATCTGGGCCGGCGCGATCATCATGGCGCTTGGCGGGCTGCTCAGCCTGTCGGACCGGCGCTATCGCGTCGCGGCGGGTGCGGGAAAGGCACGCGGCAGCAGCGCCGGCGCCGTCCCGGCGGAGTGACCGGCATGAAACACCTTGTCCTGGCCCTTGGCCTGCTTCTGGCGCTGCCCGCCTTCGCGGTGCAACCCGACGAGATCCTGGACGATCCGGCGCTGGAGGCACGGGCGCGCGATATTTCGCAGGGGCTGCGCTGTCTGGTCTGCCGGAACGAGAATATCGACGATTCCAACGCCGACCTGGCCCGCGATCTGCGGCTTCTGGTGCGCGAACGGCTTGTGGCCGGGGACAGCAACGAAGAGGTCGTCGATTACATCGTCGATCGTTACGGCGAATATGTCCTGCTCAAGCCCACTTTGCGCGGCGCGAACCTGATCCTGTGGATCGCGGGGCCGGCGATGCTGCTGTTGGCGCTGGGGATCGGCGGTGTCTATATCCGCAGCCGCCGCCGCAGCACCGAACCCGCCGCATCGCCGCTGAGCGCGTCCGAACGCGCGCGGCTGAAGCAGATCACCGGAGAATGACCCGGCAATTCCCTGATCGGGGGGCGCGGCAGTGAGCTATCGGGCAATTCTGTTCGACATTTCCGAGGGCGTCGCGGTGCTGACCCTCAACCGCCCCGAGGTGACGAACGCGCTCAATTCCACCATGCGCGCCGAAATCCACGATGCCCTGGGCCGTGCCGGCGAATCGGCGCGGGTGATGGTGCTGACCGGGGCCGGGCGCGGTTTCTGTTCGGGGCAGGATCTGGGCGATGGCGGCAATGCCGCCGAGCTGGACCTGGAACGCACCCTGCGCAAGGAATACGAGCCGATGCTGCGCCGCCTTTACGACTGCCCGGTGCCGACCATCGCCGCGGTCAACGGTGTCGCGGCCGGGGCGGGCGCAAACCTGGCATTGGCCGCGGATGTCGTGATCGCCTCCGAGAGCGCCAGTTTCGTCCAGGCATTCACCCGGATCGGGCTGATCCCCGATGCCGGCGGCACCTATTGGCTGCCGCGCCAGGTCGGGCTGGCCCGGGCGATGGGTGCCGCGCTGTTTGCCGAGCCTGTCACCGCGCGGCAGGCCGCCGATTGGGGCATGATCTGGGAAGCGGTGTCTGACTCCGATTTCGAAAACCACTGGCGTGGCCGGGCGGCGCAGCTTGCGGCCGGCCCCACCGCCGCCTATGCGCGGCTCAAGACGGCCCTGCGCGCAAGCCCCGGCAACGATCTGCCCGCACAGCTTGCGCTCGAAGCGCAGCTTCAGGGGGAATGCGGGCAAAGCCGTGATTTTCGCGAGGGCGTCGCCGCCTTCCTGCAAAAGCGCCGCCCCCGGTTCGAAGGGCGCTGACCGGCAGGACGCCTCGCGCGGTCCCGGTCGGACGCCGCGGCGCCGGGCCTCAGCCCCAGTTCCAGATCGCCGGAACGAAGCGATAGCCGTCGCCGTCGCGCATGATATTGCCCACGCCGGGAAAGGGGAAGTGATAGCCCAGAACTGGTATCGCGTCGGTCGCGGCCATGTCCAGCAACCGCTTGCGCGTTTCCACCGCGGTGGGCCCGTCGTAATCGAACCCGCCATGCCAGCCGGGGCGTTCCACGCTGACATAGGCATGGGTCATGGCATCGCCCAACGCAAGCAGGCGCTTGCCCGCGCTTTCGATCATCACGCTCATGTGGTTCGGTGTATGCCCCGGGGTGTCGATCAGGCGCACGCCCGGCACCACCGCGTCCCCGTCGCGAAGCCGCGTCCATTCCAGCCCCTCGGTGGTCAGCGAATTGACCGCGCCGACCACGAATTGCTGCATTTCGGCGGGCACCCGGTCCACCAGCCCGTCCTGCATCCACCAGTCATGCTCGGCCGCGCCGATGATGTATTCGGCATCGGGCAGGATCGGCTCGTCAAAGCCGTCGCGCACGCCCCATATGTGATCGGGATGCGCATGGGTGATGACGACATGCGTGATCGTCGAGGGGTCGATGCCCGCGGCGTTCAGGTTGTCCATCAGCCGCCCCGCCGTGGGCAGGAAACGGTTGCCCGAGCCGACATCGACCAGCACCGTTGCTTCGCCGGTCTGAATGACGACATGGTTCGTGTGCGAATAGTTCTGCTCGGTCGACAGGCGGTGCGCCTCCAGGAAGGCCACGATTTCGTCGAGGCTGGCATTGGTGGCCAGCCCGTCCACGCCCAGCCCGAGATAGCCGTCCGAGACGACCGTGATCCGTGCCGTGCCGACATCGAACCGGAAATAGGGCGGGTTCGAGCGCCCCGCGGGGCCGGAAACCTGCGCCAGCAACGGCGCGGGCAGCGCCAGCGCGGGGGCGGCGGCCGCGGCCTTCAGCAGGGTGCGGCGGTTCGGGTTGAAACGGGTCATCGGAAACCTCCCTGAACATTTCCCGCCACACTAACCGACGCTGTCATTATATCAAGCTTTTCGAATATGTTTCGACGCCCGGGTCAGGTCTTCGCCAGGAAGGCGGCGCAGCCGGTCAGCGCGGCGAAATCGTCGCCGATCTCGGAGACCGCGAAACTCTGCATCATCCCGGTGAAACGGCCCTTGCCGTAGAACGCCCGGGCAAAGCCCATGCGCCCCAGATGCGGCGCCACGGCGCGCGCCACCCCGCCGCAAAGATAGATCCCGCCGAACGGCAGGAAGGTCAGCGCCAGGTTGCCCGCCACGATCCCCAGGCACCGCGCGAACAGCCGCACCGTCTCTTCGGCGGCGGGGGAATCGCCGCGTTCCAGCATCTCCATCACCTCGACGCCGCTGGCCTGTTGCGGTTCGCCCGCCCGCGTGGTGACCCAGGCATGAAGCCGGGCGATGCCGCGGCCCGACAGCACGTCCTCGACGGCGGCGAATTCGTCGGCGCCGCGCACGAAGCGGGCGATTTCCAGGTCCTGCTCGTTCTCGACGGGCAGGGCGACATGGCCGGCCTCGGCCGCGGTCACCACGAAGCCCGACGGCGCCGGCAGCACCGCCGCGGCGTTGAACCCGGTGCCCACGCCGATCACCAGCCGCACCGCGTCGTGCCCTTCCGGCCGGCCGGCCAGCAGGCGCTGGAACGTGCCGGGCGCAAGATGTTCCAGCGCGTAGCCCTGGGCCTGCAAATCGTTGAGGATCGCGACAGTCCCGGCCCCGCTGGCACGGGTCAGGGTTTCGGTGTCGATCTGCCAGTCCAGGTTGGTCAGCTTGCCGACCCCGTTGCGCACCGGCCCGGCGACGGCAACGCAGGCCCCGGCCAGCGGTTCGCGGGCGGCGCCGTCCAGATAGTGGCGCAGCACCGTTTCCAGGTCGGGATATTCGGCATTGCGGAACCGGTGGATCGTGTCGGTCAGAAGCGCGGGGCCGCGGGCCAGCGCGACACGGGTGTTGGTGCCGCCGATATCGGCCACGAGAGAGAGGGGCATGGTCATTTCGGTCCTCGGTTTCCGGGCTCAGCGGGCCAGCGCGCGCGCCAGCGCGTGATAGGATGCCTTGGGCGTGCGTTCCAGGTTGTCGAAATCGACATGCACAAGGCCGAAACGCTTGTCATAGCCAAGCGCCCATTCGTAATTGTCCAGAAGCGACCAGGTGAAATAGCCCTTGACCGGCACCCCCAGGTCCAGCGCCTGCCGGACCGCGGCCAGATGCGCGTCGATATAGTCGATCCGCGGCTGGTCGTCGACCGCGCCGTCGCGCAGCAGGTCGGGTGCGGCCATGCCGTTCTCGGTCACATAAAGCGGCAGGCCCCTGGTAAAGTCGCGATCCACCCATGTCAGGAAATGCAGCAAACCATCGGGATGGATCTCCCAGCCCATGGCGGTCTTGGGCAAGGGGCCGGCAACCTCGTGATGCCCCGGCCATGCGCCGGCATCCGGCGCAATCAGCTTGCGCGTGTAGTAATTCAGCCCGAGCCAGTCGAGCGGCGCGCGGATCACCTCGAAATCGTCCTGCCAGCCCGCGGGCATGTGCGGCGCGAACCCCTCCATCACCGCGTCGGGATATTCGCCACGGAACAGGCCCGACAGGAAGAACCGGTTGTAATAGGCATCGTAAAGCCGCGCCGCCCGGGCCGCCTCCGCGCCCTGGTCGGCGGGGGCGGCGAATTCGAAGTTGCATACCGCGCCCAGGTTGGTCATGCCCATCGCGCGCATCGCCTGCGTCGCGGTGCCGTGGGCCAGCAGCACATGGTGCATCGCCCGCGCGGTGGCGCGAATGTCGCGCATGCCGGGCGCATGCTGGCCCAGGAAATGGCTGAGCCAGCCGACGCACCATGGCTCGTTGATCGGCGCGGCCGACCAGACCCGATCGCCGATCCGGCCCATGATGGTTTCGGTGAAATCGGCGAAATGCCCGGCGATGTCGCGGTTGCGCCAGCCCCCCTTGTCGGCCAGCGGGGCGGGCAGTTCCCAGTGATACAGCGTGACCGCCGGCTTCAGCCCGCGTTCCAGCAGGCCATCGACAAGCCGGTCATAGAAATCCAGCCCCTCCGGGTTGGGGGTGCCGGTGCCCTCGGGCAGCACCCGCGCCCAGGATGTCGAGAAGCGGTAGACATCCAGGTTGGCCCCGCGCAGAAGATCCAGATCCGCCGCCCAGCGGTGATAATGATCGCAGGCCACGGCGCCATTCTCGGCACGCACCACGTTGCCCGGCGTTGCGGCGAAACTGTCCCAATGCGTGGGGCCGGCGCCGCCAAAGCCGTGCCCCTCGATCTGGTAGGACGAGGTCGCGGCCCCGAACAGGAAGTCGTCGGGAAAGTCGGCGCGCGTGAATTGCATTCAATCGCCCTCGCGTCGCGGGCCGGTGGATCGGCCGAGTGTCAGTTCCGCCTCGAACAAGCGGGTCAACGGGTCCGGTTCGGGCTTTTCGATGATCGACAGCAACATCTCGGCCGCCTGTCTCCCGGCCTGCCGGACCGAACTGCGGGTCGCGGTGAAGATCGGGATGCCGGCGCCATCGGCGTTACGGAAATAACTCAGCTCGTCGTCATGGGCAATGACCGACACATCCGCCCCCATGCGCAGGCCGCGCTCCTGGATGGCCCGGCGCACCCCCATGGCCGAGATGATCGACGACACCACGAAGGCGGTGGGCGGGTCGGGCGCCGCCAGCATCGCGCGCGCGGCGTCATAGCCGTTGGGTTCGGTCATCTCGTCGGCGCGCATCAGCGCCGGGTCCGCCGCGATGCCCCGATCTGCCAGCGCGCGCAGGAACCCGTCGCGGCGGCGCAGCGCGAAATCCATGTATTCCAGCCCGTTGATCAGGGCGATGCGCCGGTGCCCCAGGTCCAGCAGAAAGCCCGTGGCCCGCGCAAAGGCCCGGCGGTTGTTCACGTCCAGCCAGGAATAGGGGGCGGTCTCGCCCGAATCGCGGCCATGAACGACGAAGGGAAGGCCGATCTCGCGCAAAAGCGGCAGGCGTGGATCATGGACGCGGGGGGCATGGACGATCACCCCGTCCACGTTGCGCCTTGCCGCAAGCGCGCGATAGGTGCGCGCCTCCTCGGCATCGGGAACCACGATCAGGTGCATGTCATAGCCCGCGCGCGCGTAATGCTCGCCCGCGCCGGCAATGAAATCGGCAAAGATCGGGTTCACCATCTCATGCTTGGTCGAGATCGGGATCACATGGCCGATCGACATGGCCCGCCCGGTGGCCAGGCTCCGGGCGCGGGTGTTCGGGATATAGCCATGGACGCGGGCCGCGGTCTCGACCCGCAGGCGGGTGGCCTCGGCCACCTCGGGATAGCCGTTCAGCGCCCGGCTGACGGTCGTCTGGGACAGGCCCAGAAGATCGGACAATTGCTTCAGGTTCATGTCCTGCCCATGCTCAAAGCGCTTTAAATTCCGAAAGATCCTAGCCGTCGCCCGGCATGTGGTCAAAAGGAAGATGCAGAATGATGAATGCTGCAACAGCAAAAAATATAAGGAAAAGCGATTTCAGGAAGCGCGTTGTTGACAGGATGGATCGAATGCGACAGCGTCAAGGCTGTCAAAGCGCTTTGATATTCGGGTTTCATGGCGCAGTGCTGAAAAAGCGGGCCCGGGAAAACGGGCGCATCGGGAGGTTTGCAATGAAGGGACTGTTTTTTGCCGGCACCGCAATGCTGGCCCTTTTCGCCGGGTCCGCCTCGGCGCAGGATCTGATCTTTCCGCCGGGCGAGGGCGATTTTCACTGGGACAGTTACGAAAGTTACGCGGACCGGACCAATCTCGACGGCGAACAGGTGACGATTTTCGGCCCCTGGCTGGGACCCGACCAGAAGCTGGTCGAGAATGTGCTGGCCTATTTTCGCGCGGCCAGCGGCGCCGACGTGCGTTATGTCGGCTCGGACAGTTTCGAACAACAGATCATGGTCGACGCCGAGGCCGGCTCGGCCCCGAATGTCGCCGTATTCCCGCAGCCGGGCCTGGCCGCCGACATGGCCGAGCGGGGGTTTTTGGCCCCGCTCGGGCCCGACACCGCCGAATGGGTGCGCGACAATTATGCCGCCGGGGAGTCCTGGGTCGATCTGGGCACGTTCGACGGGCCCGGGGGCGGGCAGAATTTCTATGTCTTCCCCTACAAGATCGACGTGAAGTCTCTGGTCTGGTATGTGCCTGAAAACTTTGCCGATTTCGGCTATGACGTGCCGCAGACGATGGAAGAGCTGAAGGCGCTGACCCGACAGATGGTCGAAGACGGCGAGACGCCCTGGTGCATCGGCCTGGGCTCGGGCGGGGCGACCGGCTGGCCGGCGACCGACTGGGTCGAGGACCTGATGCTGCGCACCCAGCCGCCCGAGGTCTATGACCAATGGGTCGGCAACGAGATCCCCTTCGACGATCCGCGCGTGGTGGCGGCGATCGAGGAATTCGGCTGGTTCGCGCGCAATGACGACTTCGTGGCCGGCGGGTCGCGGGCCGTGGCCTCGACCGATTTCCGCGACAGCCCCAAGGGCCTGTTCGATGCCCCGCCGCAATGTTTCATGCACCGGCAGGCGTCGTTCATCCCGGCCTTCTTCCCCGAAGGGACCAGGGTGGGCACCGATGTCGATTTCTTCTATTTCCCGCCCTATGCGGAAAAGGATCTGGGCAAGCCGGTGCTGGGCGCGGGCACGATGTTCGGCATCACCCGGGACAGCCCCGGCGCACGCGCCCTGATCGATTTTCTGAAAACGCCGATCGCGCATGAGCTCTGGATGGCGCAGCAGGGCTTCCTGACCCCGCACCAGGGGGTGAATACCGACCTTTATGCCAACGAAACGCTGAAGGCGCTTGGCGATATCCTGCTCAATGCCACGACCTTCCGCTTCGACGCCTCGGACCTGATGCCGGGCGGGGTGGGGGCCGGCAGCTTCTGGACCGGCATGGTCGATTATGTCGGCGGCGAACCGGCGGCGCAGGTGGCCCGGACGATCCAGGACAGCTGGGAGGCGTTGAAATAGGGGCATTGCCCCCCGGAATACGGCCGGCCCGGTGATCCCCGGGCCGGCCCGCGACAAGGCGATCACCCTCACGGACCGGCGGAGGCACCGATGAACCCAGCAATCCAGGCCGTCATCACCATCGCTGTCGGTGTCGGCGGGTGCGTGGGATATTTCTTCGTGTCGAACATCGTGCTCGACCGGTTCCTGTTCCCGCCGCGCGGCCCGCATGCGGGGCGCAACATCAACCGCGCCAACATCATCCGCCCGTGGCTGTTCCTGTTCCCGGCGCTGTTCGTGCTGGGGCTCTACCTGGCCTATCCGGTGATCGAGACGCTGCGCCTGTCGCTGGTCGAGCGCGCCGCCGGCGGGCAAGAGAAATTCGTCGGGCTGGACAATTACCGGCAGATGTTCGGCGAGCCGAAATTCTGGGAAGCGATGCGCAACAACATGCTGTGGCTGATCGTGGTGCCGGCCGCGGCCACGGCGATCGGACTGATCGTGGCGCAGCTGACCGACCGGATCCGATGGGGGCCGGTGGCCAAGTCGCTGATCTTCATGCCGATGGCGATCTCCTTCGTCGGCGCCGCCGTGATATGGAAGCTGGTCTATGATGCGCGCCCCATCGACGAGCCGCAGATCGGCATCCTGAACGCGATCCTCGTGGCCATCGGCGGCACGCCGAAGAATTTCCTGCAGATCCCGTTCTGGAACAACTTCTTCCTGATGGTCGTGCTGATCTGGATCCAGACCGGGTTCGCGATGGTGATCCTGTCGGCCGCGCTGCGCGGCATCCCCGAAGAGACCGTCGAGGCGGCGATCGTGGACGGCGCCAACCCCTTCCAGATATTCTTCAAGATCAAGGTGCCCCAGATCATGAGCACGATCGTCGTGGTCTGGACCACGATCACCATCATCGTGCTGAAGATCTTCGATATCGTCTATGCCATGACAAACGGCCAGTGGGAAACGCAGGTTCTGGCCAATTACATGTATGACAAGCTGTTCCGCGCCAATGACTGGGGCGTCGGTTCGGCCAGCGCGATGATCATCATGCTGCTGGTGACGCCGATCCTGGTCTGGAACGTCTATAACGCGCGCCGGGAAATGCGCTGAAGGGGGCTGCGCCATGGACAATATCGCGGGAACCAGATCGGGCCTGACCTGGGCCGTTCATATCTCGGTCGCGCTGCTGGTGGTGCTGTGGCTGTTGCCGACGCTGGGGCTGTTCGTGTCCTCCTTCCGGACCGCCGACCAGATCTCGACCAGCGGCTGGTGGGCGGCCCCGTTCCCGAGCGAGCAGACGCTGACGTTGCGCACCGCCGCGCCGCAGGCGCAGACCCGCGAAGGCGGGCAATATGTCATCGCGGGCAACCTGAAACCCGACCCGGCGGCCATCTATTTGATCTCCAGCTGGGGCATCAGCGCGCGTGACGTGTCGGCCTATCGGCCCGGCGACACCGCGACCTTCCGCGAGGGCGGCACGATCACGCTGATGGCCAATGGCGATTACCGCATGGAAAAATCCACCCCGTTCGAGGGCAGCCGCGGCCAGCGGATATTCATCACCGCCGAGATGTCGCCCGAATTCACCCTCGACAATTACCGCAAGGTGCTGTTTTCGGGCGATTCCACCGACAGCATGGCGAAGGCGTTCTTCAACACGCTGACGGTGACGATCCCGGCCACCGTCATTCCGATCCTGATCGCTGCCTTCGCGGCCTATGCGCTGGCCTGGATGGATTTCCCCGGCCGGGCGCTGCTGATCGCGGCGGTGGTCGCGTTGCTGGTGGTGCCGCTGCAACTGGCGCTGATTCCGCTTCTCAAGCTGCACCTGGCGATCGGCATCGGCAAGGGCTACCTGGGGGTCTGGCTGGCCCATACCGGCTTCGGCATGCCGCTGGCGGTCTATCTGCTGCGCAACTACATGGCCGGGTTGCCGCGCGACATCATCGAGAATGCGCGCGTGGACGGGGCCAGCGAGTTCCAGATCTTCATGCGCATCATCCTGCCGCTCAGCTTTCCGGCGCTGGCCTCCTTCGCGATCTTCCAGTTCCTGTGGACCTGGAACGACCTGCTGGTGGCGCTGGTGTTCCTGATCGACGCGACCGGCGATACCACCGTCATGACCCGCCAGATCGTCGAGCTGCTGGGCACGCGCGGCGGCAACTGGGAAATCCTGGCGACGGCCGGGTTCGTGTCGATCGCGGTGCCGCTGGCGGTGTTCTTCGCGATGCAGAAATACCTGGTCCGCGGGATGCTCGCCGGCTCGGTCAAGTGACCGGAAAACGGGGCAGGACATGAATGAAAGGGCCGTGACCGCGATGCGCAGGCAACAGGACGACGACGGGGATTGGTGGCGCGGCGCGGTGATCTACCAGATCTATCCGCGCAGTTTCCAGGACAGCAACGGCGACGGAATCGGCGATCTGCCGGGCATCGTCAGCCGGCTGCCCCATGTCGCGTCGCTGGGCGTCGATGCGATTTGGATTTCACCGTTCTTCACCTCGCCGATGAAGGATTTCGGCTATGATGTCAGCGATTATTGCGATGTCGATCCGATGTTCGGCAACCTGGCGGATTTCGAGGCGCTGGTGGACAGCGCGCATCGCCTCGGGCTGCGGGTGCTGATCGACCTGGTGCTCAGCCACACCTCGGATCAGCACCCGTGGTTCCAGGAAAGCCGGGCCAGCCGGGACAATGCCCGGGCCGACTGGTATGTCTGGGCCGATCCGAAGCCCGACGGCACGCCGCCGAACAACTGGCTGTCGATCTTCGGCGGCTCGGCCTGGCAGTTCGATGGCCGCCGTCTGCAATATTATCTGCACAATTTCCTGATCGCCCAGCCGGACCTGAATTTCCATGAACCCCAGGTGCAGGAGGCGCTGCTGGACGTGGCCCGCTTCTGGCTGGAACGCGGGGTTGACGGGTTCCGCCTGGACACGATCAATTTCTATGTCCATGACAGGCAGCTGCGCGACAACCCGCCGCTGCCCGAGCAAAAGCGCAATGCCAGCATCGCCCCGGCGGTGAACCCCTATAACTGGCAGGATCATCTTCACGACAAGAACCAGCCGGAAAACATGGACTTCCTGCGCAGACTTCGCGCGGTGATGGATCCTTACGGCGCCGTCGCGGTGGGCGAGGTGGGCGATGCCCAGCACGGGCTGGAAATCCTCGGCCAGTATACCGCCGGCGACGATCTGATGCAGATGTGCTATGCCTTCGAGCTCTTGTCGGGCAGCCAGCCCACGGCCGCCTCGATCAGGCAGGTGATGGACAGGGTCGCCGAGGTTGCGGCCGATGGCTGGGCCTGCTGGGCCTATTCCAACCACGACGTGATGCGCCATGTCTCTCGCTGGGATCTGGCGCCGGGGGCGATGCGGCTGTTCACCACGCTGATGATGTGCCTGCGCGGCGCGGCCTGCATCTACCAGGGCGAAGAGCTGGGCCTGCCGGAGGCCGAGCTGGCGCATGAGGATCTGCAGGATCCCTACGGGATCGAGTTCTGGCCCGAGTTCAAGGGCCGCGACGGGTGCCGCACGCCGATGGTCTGGGATTCCGACAGCTATTGCGGCGGGTTCACCGATGGCAATCCCTGGTTGCCGGTGGCGCGCGAGCATCTGCCGCTGTCGGTCGCCGCGCAAGAGGAGATGCCCGAATCGCTGCTGCATCACTATCGCCGGGCGATCGCGTTCCGGCATCACCACAAGGCGCTGGCAACGGGCGAAATGCTGGATCTGGCCGCGGCGGGGACGGTCCTGCGTTTCATCCGAAGATCCGCCGGGGAAGAGCTGTTCTGCGCCTTCAACATCAGCGCAGAGCCGGCGCGGCTGACACTTCCCGCGGGCGCGTGGCACCCGGTCGGCGCAGAGCTGAACTCTGCCCACGAAGGGGCGGACGGGGTGGTGCATCTGGGGCCCTGGCAGCCCTGCCTGGCGGTAAGACAACAAGACGCGGGGGAACGAGATGGCGAATGTTAAACTCACCGGTGTCGCCAAGACCTATGGCGGCGCGGTCGAGGTTTTGAAAGACATCGACCTTGATATCGAAACCGGAGAGCTGGTGGTTTTCGTCGGCCCGTCGGGATGCGGAAAATCCACGCTTCTGCGCATGATCGCCGGGTTGGAACGGATCACCGACGGAACGTTGGAGATCGACGGGCAGGTAATGAACAACGTGCCGCCCAGCCAGCGCGGAATCGCCATGGTGTTCCAGTCCTACGCGCTCTATCCGCACATGACGGTGCGCGAGAACATGGAATTCGCCCTGAAGATCGCGAAGAAGAGCAAGGCCGAGATCGCCGCGGCGGTGCAGAAGGCCGCGAAGATCCTGCAACTCGAACCCTATCTCGACCGCCTGCCCAGGGCGCTTTCGGGCGGACAGCGGCAAAGGGTGGCGATCGGCCGCTCGATCGTGCGCGATCCCAAGGTATATCTGTTCGACGAGCCGCTTTCGAATCTCGACGCGGCGCTGCGCGTGGCCACCCGGATCGAGATCGCCCAGTTGAAGGAATCGATGCCCGACAGCACGATGATCTATGTCACCCACGACCAGGTCGAGGCGATGACGCTGGCCAGCCGCATCGTGGTGCTGGCCAACAAGGGCATCGCCCAGGTGGGCACGCCGCTGGATCTTTACGAGCGCCCCGAGAACGAATTCGTGGCCCAGTTCATCGGCAGCCCGGCGATGAACCTGCTGCCCGGCGAGGTGATCGAGACGGGCGAGCAGACGCTGGTGCGGCTCGATGGCGAAGGGGTCGCGCGCTCGCATGTGCCGACGCGAGAGACGGATATGGGCCGCAAGGTGAATGTCGGTGTGCGCCCCGAGGATCTGCGCCTGGCCGATGGCGGCGAGGCGATGATCGACGGCGCCATCGCGATCGTCGAGGCCCTGGGCGAGGTGACGCTGCTCTATTTCGAATCCGAGCGCGGCGCCGACCCGGTGATCGCCAAGCTGCCCGGCATCCACAGCGATCTGCGCGGCCGGTCCGTGCGGTTGATCGCCGACCCCGACCGGGTGCACCTGTTCGCCGAGGGCCGGTCGCTGCTCTATCGCTGAGGCGCGGCGCGGTTTGACCTTTCGGCCCGTTGCGGCAACTGTCCGGTCTGGCAAATGGAGGATTCGCAATGGGCGCACCGAAGAACAGACTGAAACAGGCGATGCGGGACGGGCGCATGCAGATCGGCGTGTGGCTGAACCTTGGCGCGACCGGAACCGCCGAGATCGCGGCCGGGGCCGGATATGACTGGTGTTGCATCGATGCCGAGCATGGCCCCTATGACGTGGCGGCGATCCGCGACCAGCTGATCGCGATCGGGGCGCAGGGCCCGGCGTCCATGGTCCGGGTCCCGGCCGACGAGACCTGGATGATCAAGCAGGTTCTGGATTTCGGCGCGCAGACGCTGCTGGTGCCGATGGTGGACACGCCCGCGCAGGCGCGCGCGATCGTGGCCGCCGCAAAATACCCGCCGGCGGGTATCCGCGGGATGGGCGCGGCGGTGGCGCGTGCCTCGAACTATTCGGGCATCGCCGATTACATTGAAGACGCCAATGACGAGATCTGCGTGATCGTTCAGGCCGAGACACCCGCGGCGCTGGACAATCTCGACGCCATCCTTGCGGTGGACGGGATCGACGGCGTGTTCATCGGCCCGGCCGACCTGTCGGCCAACATGGGCTTTCCGGGCCGCCCGGACGCGCCCGAGGTGATCGCCGCCATCGAGGATGCGATCGGCCGCATCCGCGCCGCGGGCAAGGCCGCGGGGTTCCTCGATTTCGATCCGGCCAGCTTCGCCCGCTACGCGGCCCTGGGCGTCACCGTCCTGGCCGTGGGCAGCGACGCGCTGACCCTGGCGCAGGGGCTGCGCCGGCGGGCGGCAGAGGCACGCCAGGCGGTAGCGGGGGGCTGACCCGCTCTTGCAAACGTGACGGCCCGGGCGCCGCCCCGCATTCCATTGCCGCCGGGCCGGCCCTATATTGAAGGCATGTGCCCGCGTTCCTCGATCCGCCCCGATTACAGCCGTGCCGAACGGCTGAGCGATGCCGTCGTGCATGTGCTGGGGCTTGCGGTGGTGCTGACGGCGGTGCCGGTGCTGATCACGCGGGCCGCAGAATGGCGCGGCGACGTGACGGCGATCGTCGCCACCGCGATCTATGGCGGCACGTTCCTGGCGATGATCCTGTTCTCGGCGCTTTATCACATGGTGCCGCTGGAGCGCTGGAAGGGGGTGCTCAAGCGGCTGGACCATTCGGCGATCTATTTCAAGATCGCCGGCACCTACACGCCCTTCACGCTGTTGTCGGGCGGGCATGGCACGGCGCTGCTGACCGGGCTGTGGGGCGCGGCGGTGGCCGGGTCGGGGCTCAAGATCCTGGCCCCGAACCGGTTTCGCTGGCTCGGGCTGGTGCTATATCTGGGCATGGGCTGGGTCGGCGTGGTGGCCGGCTGGGCCGTCTTCGCCGAATTGTCGGGCCCGGTGCTGTGGCTGGTGGTCGCGGGGGGCGCGCTCTATTCGATCGGGGTGGTGTTCTTCCTGTGGGAGGTCCTGCCGTTTCACAACACGATATGGCACGTCTTCGTTCTGGCCGCGAGCATACTCTTCTACGCGGCGGTGCTGATGCACCTGGCCGATACCGCGGTGCTTTTCGCTGGTTCGGGCGCGGATTGATCGCTGTCATTGCCACTGTTGATACCGATCTGCCAGGGTTCCTGCCGAGGGCGTGCCACGTCGTCCGCAACCCGAGGAGGAAGTCATGAACAGGTTCGTTCTGCCGATAGGTCTTGCCGCGGCTCTGGCAATTTCCGGATGCGAGGAAATGACTACCGAGCAGCAGATGGTCGGCGGCGCGCTGGCCGGCGCGGCGATCGGAATCGTGGGCGCGAAGGCGCTCGATGCCAATGACAACTGGACCATCCTTGCCGCGCTGTCGGGCGCGGCCGTGGGCACGCTGGTCGCCCGCAACCGGGCAAAGGACCAATGCGCCTATTCCAACGGGGATGGCACCTATACCATTCGCACCTGCCCGTAACCAGGCAGGCGCATCCCGGGCCGGCACTGGCCGGCCGATGCGGTCAGTGCCGCAGCAGCGCCGCGTTCGCGGCGTCCGCTTCGGCCCAGCGGGTCAGGGCATCGGCAATCGCCGCGGCCGCCCGCGCCCGCCACTCCGGGTCGGTCAACCGGGCCAGGTCGCGCGGCGAGGACAGGAATCCCAGCTCGATCAGGGCCGAGGGAAAGTCCGGGGCCTTGAGCACCGAGAAACCGGCCGTCTGGTGCGCATGCTTGTGCAGCGGCAGATCGGCCCGGCGCAACCCGGCGACCAGGGCGCTGGCCAGCGCGTCGCTGCGGGGCGCGGTGTCGGTGCGGGCCAGATCCATCAGCACGCCGGCGATGGCGTCATCCTGCCCCTTGAGATCGACACCGGCCAGCAGGTCGGCGCGGTCGTGACGTTCGGCCAGAAGCTGCGCCGCCCGGTCCGAGGCATTTTCCGACAGGGTATAGACCGCGGCGCCGGTGGCGCGCCCCTCGGCCAATGCGTCGGCATGAAGCGACAGCATCACGTCCGCCCGGGCCGCCCGGGCCCGCGTGATCCGTGCCTCGAGCGGGACGAAACTGTCGTCGCTGCGGGTCAGGACCGCCTGCATCCCGGCCCGGCGCAGAACCGCCTGCACCTCGCGCGCGAAAGTCAGCATCAGCCGGGCCTCGACGGTGCCGTCAACCTGGGCGCCGGGGTCGATCCCGCCATGGCCGGGGTCCAGCACGACGCGCAGCGGGCGCGACCCGTCCTGGCGGCGCCGTGGCGGCGGCAGTTTGCGCGGCGCGGGCAACCCCCAGAGGGCAGATTGCGCATCGACCGACTGCGCGGCGTATTCGGAGCGTGAGACCGGCACCAGGCGCAACCGGAGCATGGCGCGGCCGGTCAGCGGGTCATCGGTCATCTCGGCCTGGCGCAGGATTTGCGGGCCTGCCAGCTCCAAGACCAGCCGCGACCAGCCCGGGCGCAGGCGCCCCGCCTGCACCGCGCTGACCCGGGCCGACCGGTCCAGGGCCGCAATGTCGATGCCCCGCCAATCCACTTCGCGGAAATCGACGACCAGCCGGCGCGGTCGATCCAGGTGGCGCACGCGATAGGGAACCGGCTGGCTGAGCGCCAGCCGCAGCACGATGCCGCCCTGCGCATCCGTTATCGCCGAGCCTGCGGCATCGACGCGCGCCAGCGCCGACATTTCCTGCCCCGCTGCACCGCCGGCCAGCACCAGCCACAGCACCAGACCCCTGATCAGACCGCCCATTTTCCTGCCTGCCGCTTTTGGACCGATGATAGCGCAGGCGCAGCGGCCCGAAAACCGTCAACCGCCTCCCCGGCTCGAAAAGACGGGCCGCCATGGCGGCCCGCCCGAATACGGCCGGCGGATCTGCCCGTGCGTCAGACCAGCCCCTGAAGCGCCCCGGACCCGATCAGCGAGGACACGCCGATACCGACCGACGTGATCGCCATCGCCCGTGCCGTGGCATTGAGGTTCTCGCCGCGCAGCACGTTGTAGATCAGCATGGCGATGCCCACCGGGAACCAGAGCAGCATGATCGAGATGGTCATCAGATAGACCGAAATCTGCTCGATCCGGCCGATTTCCGCGCGCGGGCGGGAGGCGGTTTCCCGGGCGCTGTCCAGCAGGCTGGCGTCGAAGATCTCGGCGCGGCTGTTGCGCAAGCGCTCTTCCGCGTCGGCGAAATCGGCCTCCTCGTGCAGGCGCTCGCGGGCGGCGGACATCGCGTCGGCCATGTCATCGTCCAGCCGCTGATGGTTTTCGTTCACCGCCATATGCGCGGACTGGAACCCGGCCACCTTGCTGGTGGCGCCGAACCCGGCGGGGCGCCGGCTGGCCCGGCGCGCCGCGCTGCGTTCCGGGCGGCGCGGCTGCGGCGCGCCCAGGGCGAGCGGGTTCTCGAATTCCTCGGCGGTGAACAGCGTTTCGGTCTGGTGCCACAGCACCAGGCTGGCCTCGTGGCGGCGCAGCATGTGGCGCACGACGTGATAGCAGGCCGCCAGCCGGGTGCGTTCGGGCAGGACGCGGCCCTGGCCGGGTTGCACCGACACCTCGACCTTCTGGCTGACATCGTCGAGCAGGGCATCGACGATCGCAATACTGACCTTGGGCTGAAGCGGGCGCTGCGCCTGGCGCAGCGCGTCGGGATCGACCGGCTGATCGGACAGCGCGACGCGCAGGATCATGCCCTCGCTGATGAACAGCGCATGGCTGCCCTCGGCCACCGCGGTCTCGTCGAATTCCACGGCGATGTTGCGGAACACGCGGTGCAGCTCGTGGACCAGGCTGATGAAATCCAGGTCCACCGGACCATCGAACAGCAGCGATGCGCGGGTGTGGCTGGTTTGATCCGACATTGTTTCTCTCCATTGCTCGGACATCATCCGATGTTCGGAAGCTGACGGCGAAATGCGGAAACAATTTGGCCAAGTCGAATTTAATTCTCGGCAAATGTCTCACAAATCCGAACATGTTGCCTTATTCGAACCGAAAACGCCGAGTCTTGCCCCATTGTTTCCCGAAACGGCGATTTCGAGGCGATTACGATGCCGCGTGAGCATGTGCAGGGCAGGGCGACTTGTCCTTTTGGACAAGTTGCCAGGTGATTCGCAGGTCGTCGGGAAGCGGGCGAAAGCAAAAGGGGCGCCCGGATGGGCGCCCCTCATCGTTTCCGGATCGGCCCCGGTCAGCAGCTGTAGTAAAGCTTGAACTCGACCGGGTGCGGCGTGTGCTCGAAGGCATAGACCTCTTCCCATTTGAGGGCGAGATAACCCTCGATCTGATCCTTGGTGAAGACGTCGCCGGCCAGCAGGAACTCGTGGTCGGCCTCCAGGCTTTCCAGCGCCTCGCGCAGGCTGGCGCAGACCGTCGGGATGCCTTCCAGCTCTTCCGGCGGCAGATCGTAGAGATTCTTGTCCATCGCCTCGCCCGGGTCGATCTTGTTCTTGATCCCGTCGATTCCGGCCATCAGCAGCGCGGCGAAGGCCAGGTAGGGGTTTGCCGCCGGGTCGGGGAAGCGGGCCTCGACGCGCTTGGCCTTGGGGCTTTCGGTCCACGGGATGCGCACGCAGCCCGACCGGTTGCGGGCCGAATAGGCGCGCAGCACCGGAGCCTCGAAGCCCGGGATCAGCCGCTTGTAGCTGTTGGTCGCCGGGTTGGTGAAGGCGTTCAGCGTTTTCGCGTGCTTCAGGATGCCGCCGATGAAATGCAGCGCCTCCTGGCTGAGATCTGCATATTTGTCCCCCGCGAAGAGCGGTTTGCCATCCTTCCAGATCGACATGTTCACATGCATGCCGGTGCCGTTGTCGCCGGCAATCGGCTTGGGCATGAAGGTCGCGGTCTTGCCATAGGCCTGGGCGACGTTGTGGATGACATACTTGTATTTCTGCATGTTGTCGGCCTGTTCGGTCAGGCTGCCGAAGATCAGGCCCAGCTCGTGCTGGCACGAGGCGACCTCGTGGTGGTGCTTGTCGACCTTCATGCCCATGCGCTTCATGGTGGACAGCATCTCGTTGCGCAGATCCTGGGCATCGTCGGTCGGGTTGACCGGGAAATAGCCGCCCTTGACGCCGGGGCGGTGGCCCATGTTGCCCATCTCGTATTCGGTATCGGTGTTCCAGGACGCGTCGATCGAGTCGACCTGGTAGGACACCTTGTTCATCTCGACCGAGAAGCGCACGTCGTCGAAGATGAAGAACTCGGCCTCGGGCCCCCAGAAAGAGGTGTCGCCGATGCCGCTGGACTTGAGATAGGCCTCGGCCTTTTCGGCGGTGCCGCGCGGGTCGCGCTCATAGGGTTCGCCGGTATCGGGCTCGACCACCGAGCAATGCAGGCAAAGCGTCTTTTCCGCGTAGAACGGGTCGATATAGGCGCTGGACGGATCGGGCATGAGCTTCATGTCCGAGGCTTCGATGGATTTCCACCCGGCGATCGACGAGCCGTCGAACATGAAGCCCTCTTCCATGAAGTCTTCGTCCACCAGGTCTGCCACCACCGTGACATGCTGCAACCGCCCGCGCGGGTCGGTAAAGCGGATGTCGACATATTCGACACCCTCGTCCGCGATGGTCTTGAGAACTGCGTCCTTGCTCATGTGTCTTTATTCCTTTCAGTCTGCTTTCCTGGCCGGGCTCATGCCGCGGCCGGTGTCCTGTTTGCTGGCTCAGAGCGCGTCTTCGCCGGATTCGCCGGTGCGGATTCGGATCGCCTGTTCGACGGGCGAAACGAAGATCTTTCCATCGCCGATCTTGTCGGTCTTGGCGGCGCTGATGATCGCCTCGATCGCGCCCTCGACCTGGTCGTCGGCCAGAACCACGTCGATCTTTACCTTGGGCAGGAAATCCACGACATATTCCGCGCCGCGATACAGTTCGGTATGCCCCTTCTGGCGGCCGAACCCCTTGACCTCGATCACGGACAGGCCCTGAACGCCGATCTCCTGAAGCGCCTCCTTGACCTCGTCCAGCTTGAAGGGCTTGATGATTGCCTCGATCTTTTTCACGGGTGCCGGCTCCCTTTCGCATGCGGTTCAAGGCTGAGAGAACATTTTCGCGCGGCGGGAACAATTGAGGCGTTGCCATGGGCCGGGGGCAGGTGCCGGAATCGGTGTGATGTGCTGAAAATTTGTGCAACAGGTTCAAAAACCGGGCGCAAAATGAAAAGCGAAAGCCAATCGAATGAGCGAAGTGCTGACATCTGCCCAAATGCGCGCCATCGAGGGGGCCGCAATCCGGTCCGGCGCGGCGACCGGGCTGGATCTGATGGAACGCGCCGGGCGCGGCGTGGTCGCGGCGATCCTGGCGCATTGGCCCACGCTTGCGACGCCACCACGGCGCGCGATGGTGCTGTGCGGTCCGGGCAACAATGGCGGCGACGGTTTCGTCATCGCCCGGCTGCTGCATGAGCGGGGCTGGAAGGTGACGCTGTTTCTTCTGGGGCAGGACGGGAACCTGCCGCCGGATGCGCAAGCCAATCGCGACCGCTGGGCGCGCTGCGGCGCGGTTCGCCCGTTATCCGACGCAAGGCACCGCCTTGACGCGCAGGACCTGGTGGTCGACGCGCTGTTCGGCACCGGCCTGGCCCGCCCGCTGGACGGCGAGGCGCGGGAACTGGCGATGGCAATTTCCGCCGGCGCCGCGGGCGATGCGCGCATCGTTGCCGTCGACATCCCGTCTGGCCTGTGCAGTGACAGCGGCCGCGTGCTGGGCGACGGGGCCGGCGTGATCCCGGCGGCGCTGAGCGTCAGTTTCCATCGGCCCAGGCTCGGGCATTACCTGGCGCAGGGCCCGGCCCATTGCGGCTGGTTGCGCGTGGCCGATATCGGGCTTGAGGCCGGGGCCGCCGGTGCTGCGACGCTGACCGGCACACCGGCCCCGGCGCGTCTGGCCAAGGGCCGCCTGGCGCATAAATACAGCCATGGCCACGCGCTGGTCCTGGCCGGCGGCACGGGCCGGGGCGGCGCGGGCCGGCTGGCGGCGCGCGCCGCGTTGCGGGTGGGGGCCGGGCTGGTCACCCTGGGCTGCCCGCCCGCCGCGATGCAGGAAAACGCCGCCCAACTGAACGCCATCATGCAGGCGCGGATCGCCGATGCCGCGGAGCTTGGCGCGCGGTTGCAGGACGACCGGATCAATGCGCTATGCCTCGGGCCGGGGCTGGGGCAGGGCGCGGACGCGCTGATCGGCGCCGCGCTGGCGGCGGGGCGAGCGACGCTGCTGGATGCCGACGCGCTGAGCATCTTCGCCGCGGCGCCCGATGCCCTGTTCGCGCAACTGCATGCGCGCTGCGTCCTGACCCCGCATGATGGCGAATTCGCCCGCCTGTTCCCCGATCTCGCGGCGCGCCTGGGCACCCGTCCCGATACCGGCCCGGCCTGGTCGCGCCTGGATGCGGTGCGCGCGGCGGCGGCGCGGGCCGGCTGCGTGGTGCTGCTCAAGGGGCCCGATACCGTGATTGCCGACCCGGCCGGTCGCTGTGCGATCAATGCCGCGCATTACGACCGCGCCGCGCCCTGGCTGGCGACGGCGGGCGCCGGCGATGTCCTGTCCGGGATCGTCACCGGCCTCATGGCGCGCGGGCTGGCGCCGATGCAGGCGGCCGAAACCGGCGCCTGGCTGCATATCGCGGCGGCGCGGCAATTCGGCCCGGGGCTGATCGCCGAGGACCTGCCCGAGATGCTGCCGGTGGTGTTCCGCGCGCTTGGCGCGTAAGCGGCGCACCGGCCGCGATCTCAGCTTGCCGCCGCTGCCGGCACCTGGATGCCGTCGGCATAGATGATCTCTGGGCGGTCGAATTCCAGCGAGATACTGTCCAGTCCGCGCCCGACCGCGCGCAGCACGCGCATCCCCGCCCGCGTGATGATCCGGTCGCCGGGGCACAGGAATTCGATTGGCAAGGCCCCCTCCATCGTGAAGATGATCGTGCCGGGCGGCAGGCCGGTTCCGGCCATGCGCGTATTGTCCGGCCGTGACGGCCGGTCTGTGATGTCCCTCATGGAAAGGCCTGCTCGTGTCTGCCTTCTTGTTTTGCGGCATGATAGGTCAAGAAAGGGTTCCCGGCGAGGCTTTTCTGGCCGGTCCTTTTTCCTCTCGCATCCCTGTTGCGGCTTTGCTAGAAGGGCGCGAATTTAAGGGGCGGTTCCCATGCGTCGGGGGCTGCCCCGTGGGTTTGCGGGTGTGGCGGAACTGGTAGACGCACCAGATTTAGGTTCTGGCGCCGCAGGGCGTGGGGGTTCAAGTCCCTCCACCCGCACCATGGTGGTATGAGAAGGACGACGACATGCAGGTGAGCGAAACCCTGAAAGACGGGCTCAAGCGCGGCTACAAGATCACGGTGACCGCCGATGAGCTCGATGCGAAGGTCGACGAGAAGCTGGCCGAGGCCCAGCCCGAGGTCGAGATGAAGGGCTTCCGCAAGGGCAAGGTGCCGATGGCCTTGCTGAAGAAGCAATTCGGCAAACGGTTGCTGGGCGAGGCGATGCAGGAAACCGTCGATGGGGCGATGAGCACCCATTTCGAGCAGACCGGCGACCGCCCGGCGCAGCAGCCCGATGTCAAGATGACCAACGAGGACTGGAGCGAGGGCGACGATGTCGAGGTCGAGATGACCTACGAGGCGCTGCCGGAGGTTCCCGAACTGGACATGAAGGGCATCCAGCTGGAAAAGCTGGTGGTCAAGGCCGCCGATGCCGATATCGACGAGGCGCTGGCGAACCTGGCCGAAAGCGCGCAGGATTTCGAGGATCGCGAAGACGGCGCCAGGGCCGAGAATGGCGACCAGGTGGTGATCGACTTCACCGGCATGCTGGACGGCGCCCCGTTCGAAGGCGGCACGGCCGAGGATTACCCGCTGGTGCTGGGCTCCGACAGTTTCATCCCCGGGTTCGAGGAACAGCTGGTCGGCGTCAAGGCCGGCGACGAGGTGGCGGTCAATGTCACCTTCCCCGAGGATTACGGCGCCGAGAACCTGGCCGGCAAGGCGGTCGTCTTCGATTGCACCGTCAAGGCGGTCAAGGCCCCCAAACCGGCCGCGATCGACGACGACCTGGCAAAAAAATACGGCGCCGACGACCTGGCGGCCCTGAAGGCGCAGGTCGCCGAGCGGCTGGAGGCCGAGTATGCCAACGCGTCGCGCGCGGTCATGAAGCGCAAATTGCTGGACCGTCTCGACGAGACGGTGAATTTCGAACTGCCGCCCAGCCTCGTCGAGGCCGAGGCCAAACAGATCGCCCATCAGCTCCATCACGAGGAACACCCGGACGATCACGACCATGACCATGGAGAGATCGAACCCACCGAGGAGCATGTCAGGCTGGCCGAGCGCCGTGTTCGGCTGGGCCTGCTGCTGGCCGAGATCGGGCGCAAGGCGGAAATCGAGGTCAGCGATTCCGAAATGACCCAGGCCGTGATGACCCAGGCGCGCCAGTATCCGGGCCAGGAACGGCAGTTCTTCGAATTCGTGCAGCAGAATCCGCAGATGCAACAGCAACTGCGCGCGCCGCTGTTCGAGGACAAGGTCGTGGACTATCTGTTCGAACTGGCCGATGTCACCGAAAAGGAGATCGGCAAGGACGATCTGCAAAAGGCGGTCGAGGCGCTGGACGAAGACTGACGGCCGATCCCCGGCGCATACGGGCCGTCCTTCGGGGCGGCCCGAGCGCGCCCCTGCGGCACGTGACCGGCGACCCGGCTAACGCAATCCGGTTCGCTCCAGCATCCCGCGCCGCTTGGCCTCGTAATAATATCCGCGCGCATACCATCCTACCGCCTTGTCGAAATCGCCATCCGACAACAGCCACGCGCCGCGCAGGTATTTCACCGCGTATTTCAGGTTCGTCTCGGCCTCCAGCAACCGCGCGGGCGGGCCGCGAAACCCCATGGTGGCCGCGGTTTCGGGATGGATCTGCATCAACCCGTAATAGGGCCCGTTGCGTGCCGTGGGCACATGGTCGCTCTCGCGCAGGATCACCTTGTGAACCAGGGCGCGCGGTACCTCATAACGGTCGGCATATCGGTTGATGACGGCGCGCAGCTGCGGTGTCTCGTTCGGGTAGAGCGGCAATGCGCCCCGCCGCCCCGGGCGGCCGCAGGCCGCGGGCAACGCAAGCAAGAATCCCAGGGCGGCGCGGCGTGTCGGGTCGGGCATGGCGGATCCTGCTGCAAGGTCGGAGCCAATGTCGCGGATCGCGCCGGAATTGCAAGCGGCCCGCAGGGCCGATCGCAGCCTCGCCGTCAAAGCAAAGGGCCGCGCCCTGCCGGCGCGGCCCCTGCTGTCCTATCCCCTGGCGAACGGGGGTTACCTTTCGCGGTCCTGGTCCTCTTCGGACTCTTCCACGGTCCCGGCCAGATCCTCATCCTCGTTCGTGGCCGCGCCGATGTCGTCGAACAGTTCCGAGATTTCGAATTCCGCGGCGGCCTCGTCCTCGGCGGCCTGTTCCTGGATCGATTTTCCGGATGCCTGAATCTCGGCCTCTTCCTGGCTGCGGGCCACGTTCAGCTTGATCGTGGCCTCGACCTCGGGGTGCAGGCGCACATGCACGTCATGCAGGCCCAGCTCCTTGATCGGGGCCGACAGGACCACCTGCTTGCGGTCGATCTCGAAACCGTCTTCGCGGGCTGCGTCGGCGGCGTCGCGTGTGCTGACAGAGCCATAGAGCGCGCCCGAGTCCGCGGCCGAGCGAATCACCACGAACTGTTTGCCATCCAGGCGCGATGCCAGGGCCTGCGCCTCTTTGCGGGTTTCCAGGTTGCGGGCTTCGAGATGCGCCTTCTGCGCCTCGAACGCCTTCACGTTGTCGGGGCTGGCGCGCAGCGCCTTTTTCTGCGGCAGCAGGAAGTTGCGGGCATAGCCGTCCTTGACGGCGACCACGTCGCCCATCTGGCCGAGCTTGGCCACGCGTTCCAGTAGAATGATGTCCATGACGCTTGCTCCTTACTTCACGGCGTAGGGCAGCAGGGCGAGAAAGCGGGCGCGCTTGATCGCGCGGGCCAGCTCACGCTGCTTCTTGGACGAGACCGCGGTGATCCGCGAGGGCACGATCTTGCCGCGCTCGGAGATATAGCGTTGCAGCAGGCGGGTGTCCTTGTAGTCGATCTTCGGCGCGTTGTCGCCGGAGAAAGGGCACACCTTGCGGCGACGGAAAAACGGTTTTGTTGCCATGGTTTACGGTCCTTTCCTGAGGCTGGCGATCAACGGCGCTCGCGGCGATCGCCGCGTTCTTCGCGCTTTTGCATCTGGGCCGACGGGCCTTCGGCATGTTCGTCGACCTTGATGGTCATGACGCGCATCACGTCGTCATGCAGACGCATCAGGCGTTCCATCTCCTGCACCGCGGGCGCGGGAGCGTCGGTGCGCAGGAAGGCATAGTGGCCCTTGCGGTTCTTGTTGATCTTGTAGGCCATCGTCTTGACCCCCCAGTACTCGGAATCGACGAGCTTGCCGCCGTTATCCGAAAGCACCGTGGAGAAATGTTCGACAAGGCCCTCGGCCTGCGCGTTGGAAAGGTCCTGACGCGCGATGAAAACATGCTCGTAAAGCGGCATGTGAACTCCAGTTCTTTCACGGGCGCATTTCATAGAGCGGGGTCCGGTCCTTCCGCGTCCCGCTCACGAGAGGCTGCGCCGGTTGTCGTGTCCTGCGGAAGGAAGCGCCGTTATACACAGGGGCCACCGCGATGCAAGCCCCGCGCGCGGGCGTGGCGCGGGGCCAACACAACCTTGCCGCGAAATATGTGCGCGATGGTCCCATTTCGGCCATTTTTTTCGGCGAGTCTTGAACTCAAACATGCAGGAGGACCCGCCATGAACGCGCAGGCCCATGATATCGCAAGGATCGCCACCGGTTCCCCTCGCGCCGGCCAGACGAGCGTCTCGGAGACGGGATGGGGCTATGTGATCCGGACTGACACCGAACTGTGCAACCAGGCCAGCCTGGTCGAGCGCATCTGCGCCGTGATCGGCGCGGCGATGATCCTGGCGGCCTGCGGGCCGTGGATTGTCTCGCCGGTCAACGCCGAGGCGGCGCTGACAGCCCAGTCCGGTCGCGTGATGTCAAGCTTCGGGCTGCTGATGTCGGCGCTGCTGTTCCTGTGGATCTCGGAGCGCGGCTTTGCCCGCGAGGTGCATGTCAACATCCTGCGGCGCTGCCTGCGGCTGAACCTGTGCAACCGCCATGGGCGGACCCGCGTGTTGCGCGAACTGCCCTTCGACCAGATCGGCAGCGCCTATGTGCGGCGATGCGGTCATGGCGCGCAGTTGTTCGTGCGCCCGGCCGGGGGCGGCCAGCCGATCCATCTGGCCAGCGGTCGCGAATCGACCCTGCGCGTTCTGCACGAGCGTCTGGTCCGCGAGATCCGGCCGACCGAGGCCGGGATCAAGGGCTGGCAGCGTGTCGGCCGCCGCCTGACCCCTGTCGGCGCCTGAGCCGAAGGCGCGTCTGCCGCTGGATTGTCGGCCGCGCCCGCGCTAACAAGGCGCCGGGGCAGGGGAGCCGACCGATGCTGCGGGCGTTTTTTTCACTCAAACCGATCACCAGACTGGCTTTCGATCCGCCCGCGCCGGTCGCCGGGCGCGCCGGGCTGGTGCTGGTGCTGATCGTGCGCAACGAGGCGCGCCATATCGGCGAATGGGCAGCGTTCCATCTTCGTGCCGGTGTCGCGCATGTGGTGGTTTACGACAATGGCTGCACCGACGGCACGATCGGCGAACTGCGCGCGGTTCTGGGCGCGCGGATGACGGTCATCCTCTGGGATCAGAAGCTGCGCGATGCCGTCTCCGGGCGCGAGCTGCACAATCAGGTTCTGGCCTATGCCCATGCGCTGCGCAATTTCGGCGGGCGGTATCGCTGGATCGCCTGCATTGATGCGGATGAATTCCTGGTGCCCAGGCGCGCCGACAGCCTGCCGGCGGCGCTGGCGCATCTGGAGGGCTGTGGCGCGATCTCGCTGCCCTGGCACAATTTCGGGCGCAACGGTCACATGCAGCCGCCCGAGGGGGGGATCGTGCAGAACTATACCCGTCGCGCCGCTGACCCGATGAGCGGCGCGCGCGGTGTCACCAATTTCAAATGGATTGCCGATGCCACGCGGGTGACGGCCTTGCGGGTTCACGCCGTCGAGGTGGACGGTGCCGCGGTGACCTGCAATGATCGCGGCGAGCGGTTTTCGCTGAAGGATCGCCGGACCCGGCGGTTCTATTCGGCCGATCACATCCAGCTCAATCACTATTACACCCGGTCCGAGGCGGAACTGGCGGCCAAGATCGAACGCGGCTCCAACCAGACCGTCGCACCCGCGCGCCACGCCGCGCGCGTGCGTCGCAACGTGGCCAATATCGAGGCCCGGGAGGTCGAGGATCGCTGCGCGCCGGAGTTTCTGGCGCGGCGGGCGCGCTGAGATGCCGTTTCCCTTGTTTCGGGAATCCGGAGCGGATAGACGGTTTCGAAACCAAGAATGACGGGGGGCGGAATGAGCCGTGCATTCGTATTTCCGGGCCAGGGGGCGCAGACCGTGGGAATGGGCAAGGCCCTTGCCGATGCCTACCCGGCCGCCCGGGCGGTGTTCGACGAGGTCGATGCGGCCCTGGGCGAAAAGCTGAGCGCCCTGATCTGGGAGGGCGACCAGGACAGCCTGACGCTGACCCGGAATGCCCAGCCGGCGTTGATGGCCACCTCTCTGGCGGCGATACGGGCGCTGGAATCGGAGGGGGTGACGGTCGATGCCGCCGCGTTTGTCGCGGGGCATTCGCTGGGCGAATATTCCGCCCTGGCCGCGGCCGGTGCGATCAGCATTGCCGACGCGGCGCGCCTGTTGCGCATTCGCGGCGAGGCGATGCAGCAGGCGGTGCCGGTGGGCGAGGGTGCGATGGCCGCGCTGCTGGGGCTGGATTTTTCCACCGCGCAGAAGATCGCCGCGCAGGCCGCCGCCGATATCGGCGCGGTTTGCCAGGCCGCCAATGACAATGACCCGGGCCAGGTGGTGATCTCGGGCCATGTGGGCGCGGTGAAACACGCGGCCGAGCTGGCCGGCGCCGCGGGCGCCAAGCGGGCGATGCTGCTGCCGGTTTCGGCGCCGTTTCACTGCGAATTGATGGCGCCCGCCGCGCGCGTCATGGCCGATGCGCTGCGCGATGTGGCGATCGCGGTGCCGAAGGTTCCGCTGGTGGCCAACGTGCTGGCGCATGAGGTGGCGCAGCCCGATACGATCCGCGCGCTTCTGATCGAGCAGGTGACGCATTCGGTGCGCTGGCGCGAATCCGTGCAGTGGATGGTCGCGCAGGGCGTCGCCGAGTTCTGGGAAATCGGCGCCGGCAAGGCGCTGTCGGGCATGATCCGCCGTATCGAGCGCAGTGCGCGCAGCCGAACGGTGGGCACGCCCGACGAGGTGAAAGCCGCGGCCGAAAGCATTGCGTGAAGGGAGCGACATGTTCGATTTGAGCGGAAAGAGTGCATTGATCACCGGCGCCTCGGGCGGCATCGGGGGCGCGATCGCCACCGCGCTGCACGCGCAGGGCGCCACCGTCGGGCTGAGCGGAACGCGCGTGGCCCCGCTGGAGGCGCTGGCCGGCGACCTGGGCGAACGGGCGCATGTGCTGCCCTGCGACCTGGGCGAGGACGCGGCGCTTGCCGCGCTGCCCAGGCAGGCCGCCAGCGCGATGGGCAGCCTCGACATCCTCGTGAACAATGCCGGGATCACCCGCGACAACATCTTCATGCGGATGAGCGATGACGAATGGTCCACGGTTCTGGATGTCAACCTGACCGCCGCGATGAAGCTGTGCCGGGGCGCGGTGCGCGGGATGATGAAGGCGCGCTGGGGACGGATCGTCAACATCACCTCGGTGGTCGGCGCCACGGGCAATGCGGGGCAGGCCAACTATGCCGCGGCCAAGGCCGGCCTGGTGGGGATGTCGAAATCGCTGGCCCAGGAGGTGGCCAGCCGCGGCATTACCGTCAACTGCGTCGCGCCGGGCTTCATCACCACCGCGATGACTGACAAGCTGAGCGAGGATCAGAAGGCCGGCATCCTGGGGCAGGTGCCGTCGGGCCGGATGGGCGATCCGGCCGAAATCGCCGCCGCGGTCGCCTTTCTGGCCAGCCCCGAGGCGGGCTATGTCAACGGGACCACGCTGCATGTGAATGGCGGCATGGCGATGTTCTGAGCCGGGGCGCGGGAAATTTTCGAAAGCGTTTGCCAAGCAGTTACGATATGCTATAGGCGGCGCAGCTTTCGCGACAGCGACTTGCCTGGCACGGCATGTAAGTGGTCCGATGGGCCGGGATCAAGAGACGGGCAAAAGCCCAAGACCAATGAGGAATTGACATGAGCGACATCGCAGATCGCGTTCGGAAGATCGTCGTCGAGCATCTGGGCGTGGAAGAGGACAAGGTGGTCGAGAACGCTTCGTTCATCGACGACCTGGGCGCCGACAGCCTGGACACAGTGGAACTGGTCATGGCCTTCGAAGAGGAATTCGGGATCGAGATCCCGGACGATGCGGCCGAGACCATACAGACGTTCGGCGACGCGGTGAAATTCATCACGGACGCATCCTAAGCGACTGTTCCGACAAAACGATTCAGACGGCGCCCCGTTCGAGGCGCCGTTTTTTTGCCTTCCACACGGCGGCTTTTCCGGGCCGGTTTTATCCGTTAACCCATTGTTAACAATAAAAACATTGACTTTCGGGACGGTGTCGGGTAGGGTCCACGGCAAGCTAGGAGAACTGGGCAGGCGGCCAGGGGGCGACCCCGCGGCCGCTTTTTCATTTCGCTCGTGCGGAGCAGCATGAGAGGGCAGGCGACGACCACATGACAACAATTTTCCCGCAAGGGGGTGACGCGGCGGCACAGGCAGTGCTGGACGCCGCGGAAGAGCATTATCGCCGTTCGATCACGGCGTTGAACGACATCATCCGGGACGTGGCCGAGGGAAACTCGGCCCGGGCCCGCGACCTGAAGGGCGCGCTGGGCGATCTGAACCGCGCGGCGCATGCGGCCTTTGAAGAAAGGAACCGACTTGCAAAACGGATCAGATCGGAAAGCGGCGTTGTCCATGACTACGCCCTCGACATCGCAGATGCACGCGCTGAGATCGGGCGCAGACTGGCTTGCCTCCGCGCCGCCCGGGATACAGGAGGAGTTCCTGACCGGGCTGAGTGAGGGGGCGTTGCTGGCGCTGCCCTATCTGTTCGAGTTCTGGGCGCAGCCGCACCAGTTGCCCCCCGAGGGCGAATGGCGCACCTGGGTGGTCATGGGCGGGCGCGGGGCCGGCAAGACGCGGGCCGGCGCGGAATGGGTTCGCGCCCAGGTCGAGGGGTCGCGGCCGCTTGACCCGGGTGCGGCGCGGCGCGTCGCCCTGCTGGGCGAGACGATCGAGCAGGCGCGCGAGGTCATGGTTTTCGGCGACAGCGGCATCCTGGCTTGCTCGCCGCCCGATCGTCGCCCGAAATGGGAGGCGTCGCGCAAGCGGCTGGTCTGGCCCAACGGCGCGGTGGCGCAGCTGTTCTCGGCGCATGAGCCCGAAAACCTGCGGGGCCCGCAATTCGACGCGGCCTGGGTGGACGAGCTGGCCAAGTTCAAACGGGCCGGGGAGGCGTGGGACATGCTTCAGTTCGGGTTGCGGCTGGGGCCGGCCCCGCGCCAATGCGTGACCACGACGCCGAAGAACCTGCCGGTTCTGAAGGCGATCCTGAGCGCGCCCTCGACGGTGACCACCCATGCGCCGACCGAGTCGAACCGGGCCTATCTGGCGGCCTCGTTCCTGGACGAGGTGCGGGCGCGCTATGCCGGCAGCCGGTTGGGCCGGCAAGAGCTGGACGGCCAACTGCTCGAGGATGCCGAGGGCGCGCTGTGGACGCTTGCCGGGCTGGAGGCGGCCCGGCTGAGCGCGGTTCCGCCGCTGGACCGGATCGTGGTGGCGGTGGATCCGCCGGTGACGGGCCGGGCGGATTCGGACGAATGCGGTATCCTCGTTGTGGGGGCGGCGACGCAGGGCCCGCCGCAGGACTGGCGCGCGGTGGTGCTGGAAGATGCCAGCGTCGCGGCGGCCTCGCCCAATGTCTGGGCCGAGGCGGCGATCGCGGCCATGGAACGGCACGGCGCCGAACGCCTGGTGGCCGAGGTGAATCAGGGTGGCGATCTGGTCGAGAGCGTGATCCGGCAGATCGACCCGATGGTGCCTTTCCGTGCGGTGCGGGCGCGCAAGGGAAAGGCCGCGCGGGCCGAGCCGGCCGCCGCGCTCTACGAGCAGGGACGGGTGAAACACTTGCCCGGCCTGGCGGCGCTGGAGGATCAGATGTGCCGGATGACGGTGCAGGGCTTTCAGGGCGGCGGCTCGCCCGATCGGGTGGATGCGCTGGTCTGGGCGCTGCATGCGCTGATGATCGAACCGGCGGCGCATTGGCGCCGGCCGCGGGTGCGCACGCTCTGACCCGATCCGGGCGGGCGGTTTCCGCGAAAGACGATGGCCGAGGGTTGTGCGACCCGTCCCGAACCGGGGCGGGTTTTTTCATGGCCCAACGGGGCGAGTGAGGAGAGATGCAGATGGTATTCAACCTGTTTCGGCGTGCGCCGCAGGACGCGCCGGAGAAGAAGGCGAGCGCGACCGGCCCGGTGATGGCCTGGGCCGGTTCGGGCCGCGTCGCCTGGAGCCCGCGCGACGCGGTGTCGCTGACGCGGAGCGGCTTTACCGGCAATCCGGTCGGGTTCCGCTCGGTCAAGCTGATCGCCGAGGCGGCGGCGGCCTTGCCGCTGGTGTGCCAGGATGCAGAGCGGCGCTATGATCTGCACCCGGTGCTGGAGCTGGTGCGCCGGCCGAACCCGGCGCAGGGCAAGGCGGAGCTGTTCGAGGCGCTGTTCGGCCAGCTTCTGCTGAGCGGCAACGGCTATCTCGAAGCGGTGGGTGGTGCGACCGGCCTGCCGCAGGAGCTGCATGTGCTGCGCTCGGACCGGATGCACCTGATCCCCGGTGCCGATGGCTGGCCGGTGGCCTATGAATATTCGGTAGGCGGGCGCAAGCACCGCTTCGACATGACATCGCCCGCGCCGCCGGTCTGCCATGTCAAGAGCTTTCATCCGCAGGATGACCATTACGGGCTGTCGCCCATGCAGGCGGCGGCCACGGCGGTGGATGTGCACAATGCCGCCGCGCGCTGGTCGAAAGGGTTGCTGGACAATGCCGCGCGGCCCTCGGGGGCGATCGTGTATCGCGGCGCCGACGGGCAGGCGGCGATGAGCGAAGAGCAGTATCTGCGCCTTCAGGACGAGATGGCATCCCATCACCAGGGGGCGGTGAATGCGGGTCGGCCGATGCTGCTGGAGGGCGGGCTGGACTGGAAGCCGATGGGGTTCAGCCCGTCGGACATGGAATTCCAGAAGACCAAGGAGGCGGCGGCGCGCGAGATTGCGGTGGCCTTCGGGGTGCCGCCGATGCTGCTGGGGATCCCGGGCGACGCGACCTATGCCAATTACCAGGAGGCGAACCGGGCCTTCTATCGCCTTACGGTGCTGCCGCTGGCCACCCGGGTGGCGGTGGCCGTGTCGGAATTCCTGAGCCGCTTTTCGGGTGAGCGGGTGGACCTGACCCCGGATCTGGACCAGGTGCCGGCGCTGGCGGCCGAGCGCGAGGCGCAGTGGCGCCGGGTGGCCGAGGCCGGTTTCCTGACCGATGCGGAAAAGCGCGCGATGCTGGGGCTGCCCAAGCTGGCAGAGGATGAATGAGCGTCATGGCCGAGCGAAGCGGGTCGAAGTTTCTCTATGCGCCGTTCGAAGTGGCGCATGAGCGGATCGAGGCCAATGAGCGCGTGGCGCAGGAACGCTGGGCGGCGCTGGAGCGGCGCCTGGCGAATATCGAGACCGGGCTGGAGCGGATGGAAAGACGGCTCTGGCTGGCCGTCTACGGCGTGGCGGCGGCGCTGCTGGTCCAGGGGATGAGTTCGTTGCTGAGCGCGGCGCCATGAAAGGAAGGCAAGCATGAAGGACGTGGATCTGGGGCTGGAGCACAAGTTTTGCAGCCTGGAGCGCATTGTCGAGATCGACGGCGGCACCGTTGTGGAAGGCTATGCCTCGATTTTCGGCCGGGCCGACCAGGGGGGCGACGTGGTGCAGGCGGGCGCCTATGCCCGCTCGATCAAGGGGCTGCGGGATGCCGGGCGGCGGGTCAAGATGCTGTGGCAGCATGACCCGGCGCAGCCGATCGGGGTGTGGGACGAGGTCGGCGAGGATGCGACCGGCCTTTACGTCAAGGGCCGTATCCTCACCGAGGTGGCCCGCGGCCGCGAGGCGGCGGCGCTGCTGGCGGCCGGCGCGATCGACGGCCTGTCGATCGGCTATCGCACGAGGAAGGCGCAGAAGGATTCAAGCGGGCGGCGCCTGCTGAGCGAGCTGGAGCTTTGGGAGGTGTCGCTGGTGACCTTCCCGATGCTTCCCGATGCGCGGGTTGGCGCCAAGGCGGATGACAAGGCCGCCGCGCTGCTGCGCGACATGGCGGAGGCTTTTCGGGGCGCCCGCCAGGCAATGACCGGGGCGCATCCCGGTTCCGAGACCCATTGAGACAGGATCGAAACATGACCCAGAGCGAAAACAGGCCGGCGGGCGATCAGGCACCCGTCGCGGACGTGAAATCGGCGCTTGCCGGTTTTCTTACCGATTTCAAGTCATTCCAGGGCGAAATCACATCAAGACTTCAACAACAGGAAGAGCGACTGACCATGCTGGATCGGAAATCCGTTATCGCCGGGCGCCCCGCCCTTGCCGCCGCCACCGAGACCGGGGCGCCGCATCGGAAGGCCTTTGCCGGCTACCTGCGTTCGGGCGATGACGATGCGCTGCGCGGCTTGCCGCTGGAGGGCAAGGCGATGAGCACCGCCGTCGCCGCGGATGGCGGGTATCTGGTCGATCCGCAGACGGCGGACACCGTCAAGTCGGTGCTGAAATCAACCGCCTCGATCCGCTCGGTGGCGCAGGTGGTCAGCGTCGAGGCGACCTCGTACGACGTGCTGGTGGACCATGCCGATATCGGCTCGGGCTGGGCCAGCGAGACCGCGGCGCTGACCGAGACCGCGACGCCGCAGATCGACCGCGTCACGATCCCGCTGCACGAGCTTTCGGCGTTGCCGAAGATCAGCCAGCGCCTGCTGGACGACAGTGCCTTCGATATCGAGGGCTGGCTTGCGGGGCGGATCGCCGACAAGTTCGCCCGCGCCGAGGCGGCGGCCTTCATCAACGGCGACGGGGTCGACAAGCCGACCGGCTTTCTGACCCATGCGCAGGTGGCCGATGCCGGATGGTCCTGGGGCAATATCGGCTATATCGCGACGGGCACGGATGGCGATTTCGACGCCGCCTCGCCGGCCGACGCGATCCTGGACCTGGTCTATGCGCTGGGCGCGCAATATCGCGCGGGGGCCGGGTTCGTGATGAACTCCAAGACCGCGGGGGTCGTGCGCAAGATGAAGGACGCCGACGGGCGCTTCCTGTGGTCCGACGGCCTGGCCGCGGGCGAACCCGCGCGACTGCTGGGATACCCGGTGCTGATCGCCGAGGACATGCCCGACATCGCCCCGGGCAGTACGGCCATCGCCTTCGGCGATTTCGGCGCGGGCTATACCGTGGCCGAGCGGCCCGACCTGCGGGTGTTGCGCGATCCGTTTTCGGCCAAGCCGCATGTGTTGTTCTATGCAACCAAGCGGGTGGGCGGCGATGTCAGCGATTTCGCCGCGATCAAGCTGCTGAAATTCTCGGTGGCATAAGGCCATCGGGAACCGGGACGTGCCGCCCTGGCGGGGCGTCCCCTGGCGCGCGCCGGGCAGGACCGGCATTTTCTGGCTGCTCCCTCCGTCCGAGCAATGCCGGGGCGCCCGCCATATTTCCGGGCGGCGGAATGGAGATTTGCACGATGATACTGACCGAGCAGAGCACGACGCCGGCAGCGGCGCTGCCGGTTGCGGCGTTCCGCGACCACCTGAGGCTGGGCACCGGATTTGCCGATGACGGTGCGCAGGACGCCCTGCTGGAGGCGCTGCTGCGCGCGGCGATGGCCGCGATCGAGGGGCGGACCGGAAAGGTGCTGCTGACCCGCGATTTCCTGTGGCAGCTCACATCCTGGCGCGGCGTCGAGCGGCAGCCCTTGCCGGTTGCGCCGGTCACCGCGTTGGGATCGGTCACGGTGGTGGACCGGCAGGGCGAAGCGACGGTGCTGGCCGCGTCCGCCTATCGGCTGGAAAAGGACAGCCACCGGCCGCAGCTGAGCGCCGGGGGCCGCGCGCTGCCCGCGATCCCGCTGGGCGGTCGGGTCGAGATCCGCTTCGAGGCGGGGTTCGGTGCCGGCTGGGCGTCGATCCCCGCCGATCTTGCGCAGGCGGTTTTCCTGCTGGCGGCGCATTATCACGCGCATCGGTCCGAGGCCGCCTTTGGCGAAGGTGGCATGCCCTTCGGCGTTCTGGCCCTGCTGGAACGCTGGCGCACGGTGCGGGTGCTGGGCGGAGGTGGCAAATGAGCCGTCTGCCGCGACTCACGCGCCGCCTGGTGCTGGAGGCGCCGCAGCGGGCGCCGGACGGGGCCGGCGGTTTCGTCGACAGCTGGGCCGCGCTGGGCACGCTCTGGGCCGAGGTGGTCGCACGCAGCGGGCGCGAGCGCGCCGGCGCGGGGGGCGCGCTGAGCCATGTGCCCTATCGCATCACGGTGCGCGGCGCGCCGGCCGGTGCGCCGTCGCGCCCCCGGCCCGAGCAGCGGTTCCGCGAGGGGGCGCGGATCTTTCGCATCCTGTCGGTGGCCGAGGCGGATGCGCAGGGCCATTACCTGATCTGTCAGGCCGAAGAGGAGGGCGCGGCATGAGTTATGGCGCAGCCGCCGCGTTGCAGGCGGCGATCTATCAGCGGCTTGCGGCGGATCCGGCGCTGGATGCGTTGGTGCAGGGGGCCGTGCACGATGCGCTGCCGCCCGGCCCGGTGCCGCCGCTTTATGTCAGCATCGGCCCCGAGGATGTGCGCGACCGTTCCGACAAGACCGGCGCCGGCGCGCTGCACAGGTTCACCATCAGCGTGGTGTCCACGACCGCCGGGTTCGCCGAGGCCAAGGCGGCGGCCGCGGCGGTGTCGGACGCGCTGACCGGGGCCCGACTGACGCTTGCCCGCGGGTCGCTGGTGAGCCTGACCTTCGACCGGGCGCGGGCAAGGCGCGACGGCGACGGGAATACCCGCCGGGTCGACCTGAGGTTCCGTGCCCGGGTGGACGACCAGTAAACCGAACAATCTGGAGTGAATGACATGGTGGCCCAGAGCGGCAAGGATCTTCTCATCAAGCTCGACCTGACCGGTGCCGGCCAGTTCGAGACGATCGCGGGGCTGCGCGCCACGCGGATCAGCTTCAACGCCGAGCAGGTGGACGTGACCAGCCTGGAAAGCCAGGGCGGCTGGCGCGAATTACTGGCCGGCGCCGGTGTGAAATCGGCCGCGATCAGCGGCTCGGGCGTGTTCAAGGATGCCGGGACAGACGAACGCGCGCGGCAGATCTTTTTCGACGGCGAGACGCCGGAGTTCCAGGTCATCATCCCCGGTTTCGGAACGGTGCAGGGGGCGTTCCAGGTGGGGGCGATCGAATATGCCGGCAGTCACGATGGCGAAGCGACCTATGAGCTAAGCCTTGCCTCGGCCGGCGCACTGAGCTTCACGGCGCTGTGATGGCCAATCCTTACGCGGGCGAAGCGGCCCTGGTGCTGGATGGCCGGCGCCATGTGCTGAAACTGACGCTGGGCGCGTTGGCCGAGCTTGAATCGCAGCTCGGGGCGGACACGCTGGTGGCGCTGATCGAACGGTTCGAGGGCGGGCGCTTTGCCACCCGCGACGTGCTGGCCCTGCTACTGGCGGGGCTGCGCGGTGGCGGCTGGCAGGGCAGCGCCGAGGATCTGGCCCGCGCCGAGATCGCCGGCGGGCCGGTGGCGGCGGCGCGGGTGGCCGCAGAGTTGCTGACGCGGGCGTTCACGGTGCCGGGCGACGATGGCGCGGTTTGACTGGTCCGGGCTGATGCGCGCGGGGCTGGTCGGGCTGCGCCTGCCGCCGGCCGCGTTCTGGGCGCTGAGCCCGGCGGAACTGTTGATCATGCTGGGCCATGGCAGTGGCCCGGCACCGATGGGGCGCGCGCGGCTGGAAGAGTTGGCGCGCGCCTTTCCCGATGACAGGCAAGGGGATGGATGATGGCCCGGTTGGACGAGTTCGAGGACCAGGTGGCGGCGCTGGAGGAAACGCTGGGCGATGCCCGCGCGGTGACCGCGGCCTTCGACCTGGAGATGGTGCGGATGCGCGAGAGCGTGACGCTGACCAGCCGCGAGGTCGGCAGTTTGTCGCGGGCCGTGGGGCGCGGGTTGCGCGGGGCCTTCGAGGGGCTGGTCTTCGACGGCGCGAAACTGTCGGAGGCGCTGCGCGACATGGGCGCCTCGATCTCGGCCGCGGCCTACAACGCCGCGCTCAAGCCGGTGCAGGCCCATTTCGGCGGGCTGGTGGCCGGTGGCATCGAGGCGCTGGTGGGCAGCATGGTCCCCTTTTCAAATGGGGCCGGATTTACCCAGGGTCGCGTGATGCCCTTTGCCAGAGGCGGGGTCGTCGGCGGGCCGACCCTGTTTCCGATGCGCGGCGGCACCGGCCTGATGGGCGAGGCCGGACCCGAGGCGATCATGCCGCTTGCACGCGGGCCGGACGGGCGGCTGGGCGTGCGCAGCGAGGGCGGCACCGCCGCGGCGCGGCCGGTGGCGATCACGATGAACATCACCACGCCCGATGTGCAGGGCTTCCGCCGCAGCCAGAGCCAGATCGCGGCCGAGCTGGGCCGCGCGCTGGGGCGTGGCCGCCGCAACGTCTGAGGAGAGCGCGATGAATTTTCACGAGGTCCGTTTCCCCGCCAATCTGAGCTTCGGTTCGATCGGCGGGCCCGAGCGGCGCACCGAGATCGTGACCCTGGCCAGCGGCCATGAAGAGCGAAACACCCCCTGGGCCGATGCGCGCCGGCGCTATGACGCGGGCGTGGGGATGCGCTCGCTCAACGATGTCGAGACGCTGATCGCCTTTTTCGAGGCCCGGCGCGGGCAGCTTTACGGGTTCCGCTGGAAGGACTGGTCGGATTTCAAGTCCGGCCGCCCGCTGGACGATGTGAGCTTCGAGGATCAGCGGATCGCGACAGGCGATGGCAAGACCGTCGCGTTCCAGCTGACCAAGACCTATGCCTCGGGCGGGCATGCCTATGTCCGGCCGATCGTCAAGCCGGTCCCGGGCACGGTGCGGCTGGCCGTCGATGGCGCCGCGCTGGTGGAGAGCGTTCATTTCGAGGTCGATACGACAAGCGGGATCGTCACCCTGGCCGATGCGCCCGATATCGGTGCCACGGTCAGCGCCGGGTTCGAATTCGACGTGCCGGTGCGCTTTGACACCGACAATATCCGGACCTCGGTATCCAGTTCCCGTGCCGGCGACGTGCCGCGGGTGCCTGTGGTGGAGGTCCGGCCATGATTTCACCATCCTTTCAGGCACGGCTGGCGGGCGGCGCGACCACGTTGTGCCGGGCCTGGGCGTTGACGCGGCGCGACGGTGTGGTGATGGGATTCACCGATCATGACCGCGCGATCGCGTTCGAGGGGATCGCGTTCAGGCCCGACTCGGGGATGACCGCCCGCGCGCTGAGCCAGACCACCGGCCTGTCGGTGGACAATTCCGAGGCGGTCGGTGCGCTGAGCGACGCGGCGATCACCGAGGCCGACATCCTGGCCGGGCGATTCGACGGTGCAGGGATCAGGATCTGGCTTGTCGACTGGCGCGACCCGGCGCAGCGGCTGTTGCAGTTTTCCGGCAGTCTGGGCGAGATTTCGCGCGCCGATGGCGGGTTTTCGGCCGAGCTGCGCGGGTTGACCGAGGCGCTGAACCAGCCCCGGGGCCAGGTTTATCAGAAACGCTGTTCGGCGGTTCTGGGCGACGCGCGCTGCCGGTTCGACCTGGGCCAGCCGGGATATGCACATGACCTCGCCGCCGAGCTGATCGAGGGGGCGCGCCTGTTCCGCTTTGCCGGGCTTGACCAGTTCGCACCGCGCTGGTTCGAGGCCGGGCGCCTGATCGTGACCGGCGGGTCGGCGGCGGGGCTGAGCGGCATCGTCAAGAACGACCGCCATGAGGACGGCGTGCGGGTGATCGAGCTGTGGCAGGGCCTGCGCGCCGAGGTGGCGGCGGGCGACATGCTGCGGCTGGAGGCGGGCTGCGACAAGCGCGCCGAAACCTGCCGGGTCAAGTTCGCCAACATGGTCAATTTCCAGGGGTTCCCGCATCTGCCCGGGGAGGATTGGCTGATCGCCGCCCCGGCGCAGGTCGGGGCCGGCGATGGCGGGGCCTGAGCGGGTGATCCTGGCAGAGCGGGCGGTTGCCGAGGCGCGGCGCTGGATCGGCACGCCCTATCGCCACCGCGGATCGGTGCCGGGCGCGGGGGCGGATTGCCTGGGCTTGCTGCGCGGCGTGTGGCGGGCGCTGTTCGGCCGTGAACCGGCGCCACTGCCGGCCTATCGGGCCGATTGGGCCGAGACCGGCGGGGCCGAGGATCTGTGGCGGGCGCTGGCCACGCATATGCGTGAAAAGCCGGTCGCGCATGCCGCCCCGGGTGACGTGATCCTGATGCGGATGATGCCGGGCGCGGTGGCCAAGCACCTGGGGCTTCAGGCCGGGTGCGGGGCATCGGCCAGTTTCGTCCATGCCTATTGCGGGCACGGGGTGGTCGAAAGCCCGCTGACGGCGCCCTGGGCGCGTCGCATCGTGGCGCGGTTCGAATTTCCAGACGGGAGAGAGTGATGGCGACGATTTTACTGTCGGCGGCGGGGGCCGCGGCCGGCTCGGCCGTGGGCGGGTCGGTGCTTGGCCTGTCCGGCGTGGTGATCGGCCGGGCTGTCGGCGCCACGCTGGGACAGGCGCTCGACCAGCAGCTTCTGGGCGGCGGTTCGGCCCCGGTCGAGGTCGGCCGGGTGGATCGTTTTCGCCTGACCGGGGCCGGCGAGGGGGCGGCGGTGAACCGGATTTACGGCCGGATGCGCATCAGCGGGCAGGTGATCTGGGCGTCGCGCTTTGAGCAGAGCAGCGAGACCAGCGGCGGTGGCAAGGGCTCGGGGCCCGCGGTGACGCGCTATTCCTATTCGGTCAGCCTGGCCATTGCGCTGTGCGAGGGCGAGATCACGCGGCTGGGCCGGATCTGGGCCGACGGGACCGAGATCGCCCGCGACGGGTTGAACCTGCGCGTCTATACCGGCAGCCCCGACCAGCAGCCGGACCCCAAGATCGAGGCGGTGGAGGGGGCCGGGCGGGTGCCCGGGTTTCGCGGCCTGGCCTATGTGGTGATCGAGGATCTGGCGCTTGCGCGCTTTGGCAACCGGGTGCCGCAGTTCAGCTTCGAGGTGGTGCGCGCCGCGCCCGGCGACGACCCGGCCACGCGCAGCCTGTCGCGGATCCTGCGCGGCGCGGCCCTGATCCCGGGCACCGGGGAATATGCCCTGGCCACGACGCCGGTGCATTACGGCACCGGCCCCGGCGTGGCGAGCAGCGCCAATGTGAACACGCCCGCGGGCAAGACGGATTTCGCGGTCTCGCTGGAGATGCTCGACGAGGAATTGCCCGAATGCGGCTCGACTCTTCTGGTCGCCGCCTGGTTCGGCGACGACCTGCGTTGCGGCGAATGCGGGATAAGGCCGCGGCCCGAGCAGGGCGATCACGATGGCGATCCGATGCCCTGGCGGGTGTCGGGGGTCGGGCGCGGCGACGTTCAGCCCGTGGCGCGGCAGGATGGCCGGCCGGTCTATGGCGGCACCCCGACCGACGCGGCGGTGGCCGAGGCCATCGCGGCGCTGAACGCGGCGGGCAAGGCGGTGACATTCTATCCGTTCATCCTGATGGAGCAGCTTGCCGGCAACACGCTGACCGATCCTTGGAGTGGCGAGACGGGGCAGCCCGCGCTGCCCTGGCGCGGGCGCATCACCACCGCGCGTGCGCCGTTGGTCGAGGGCAGCACCGATGGCACCGCGGCCGCCGAGGCCGAGGTCGCGGCCTTTTTCGGAGAGGCCGGAGCGTGGGATTTCACCCCGGGGGCCGATGGCACGGTCGCCTATGATGGGCCGGCGGAATGGTCCTATCGCCGCTTCGTGCTGCATTACGCGCATCTGTGCGCGGCCGCCGGCGGTGTGTCCGCGTTCTGCATCGGCTCGGAAATGCGCGGGCTGACCCGGATCCGGGGGGCCGATGGCGGGTTTCCCGCGGTTGCCGCGCTGCGCGCGCTGGCGGCCGATCTGCGGGCGATCCTTGGCCCGGATGTGAAGCTTGGCTATGCCGCCGATTGGTCGGAATATTTCGGCTATCACCCGCAGGACGGGTCGGGCGACGTGTATTTCAACCTGGATCCGCTCTGGGCCGATGACGCGATCGACTTCATCGGGATCGACAATTACATGCCCTTGTCGGACTGGCGCGACGGGACGGATCATGCCGATGCGCATTGGGGGTCGATATATGACCTGGGCTATCTCAGGGCCAATATAGAGGGGGGAGAGGGCTATGCCTGGTATTACCCCTCGCCCGAAGCGGCCGCGGCGCAACGGCGCGTGCCGATCGCCGATGGCGCCCATGGCGAGGACTGGGTGTTTCGCTACAAGGACATCCGCAACTGGTGGCTGAACCCGCATCACGAGCGCATCGGAGGGGTGCGGCAGGCCGTGCCCACGGCCTGGGTGCCGCAGTCCAAGCCGGTGTGGTTCACCGAATATGGATGTGCGGCGATCGACAAGGGCACGAACGCGCCCAACAGGTTTCTTGATCCGAAATCCTCGGAATCGGGGTTGCCGGCCCATTCGAACGGGCGGCGCGACGACTTCATCCAGCAGCAGTATCTGCGTGCGATCAATGCCTATTGGGGCGATCCGCAGATCAACCCGGTGTCGCGCGAATATGGCGGGCCGATGATCGACATGGGCCGGGCCAATGTCTGGGCCTGGGACACGCGCCCGTTTCCCTGGTTCCCGGCCAATACCGAGCTGTGGGGGGACGGTGGCAATTATGCGCGCGGGCATTGGCTGAACGGGCGCGCCTCGGCCGAGGCGCTGGGCGCCGTGGTGTCAGAGGTCTGCGCCGCATCGGGCGTCGCGGATGCGGATGTGTCGCGCCTGCATGGTGTCCTGCGCGGGTATGTGATCGACCGGGTCGGCGATGCCCGTGCCGCCCTGCAACCGCTGATGCTGGCCCATGGCTTCGACGCGATCGAACGCGATGGCCGGCTTGTCTTCCGCAGCCGGGGCGGGGCGGCGGCAGAGGTGGTGAGGCCCGAGGCGCTAGTCGCCGCCGAAGAGCGTGGCAGCCTGGAGACGATCCGCGCCCCGCAGGCCGAGATCGCCGGACGGGTGCGCCTGACATTCGTCGAATCCGAGGCCGATTACGAAACGCGCGTGGCCGAGGCGGTGTTTCCCGACGAGGTCAGCCGCGGCGTGGCGGCCACCGAGATGCCGCTTGTGCTGACCGGGGCCGAGGGCCGGGGAATCGTCGAACGCTGGCTGGCCGAGGCGCGCATCGCGCGCGATCGGGCGCGGTTCGCGCTGCCGCTGTCGCGGATGGGCCTGGGGGCGGGCGACGTGGTCGAGCTGGATGCCGGGGCGGGATCGGCGATGTATCGGCTGGACCGGGTCGAGCAGGGCGAGGCGCGGCAGGTCGAGGCGACGCGCATCGAGCCGCAGGTCTATGTCGCGTCCGACCAGGCGGTCGAGAGGGTTTCGCTGGCCCCCTTCGTCCCGCCGCTGCCGGTGCTTGCGCTGTTCATGGACCTGCCATTGTTGCGCGGGGACGAGATCGCACATGCGCCGCATCTGGCGGTGACGGCCTCTCCGTGGCCCGGCTCGGTCGCGGTGTTCCGCGCGGCGCAGGACAGCGGCTATGAGCTGAACAGCACCCTTTCGAGGCGTGCCCTGGTTGGCGTGACCGAGTCGCCGCTGTTCCGGGCGCGTTCGGGTCTTTGGGACAGGGGGCCGGCGCTGCGGGTCAAGGTTCAGGGCGGACCCCTGGCCAGCGCGACCCCCGAAGCGGTGCTGAACGGGGCAAATGTGCTGGCGATCGGCGATGGATCGGGCGCCATGTGGGAAATCATCCAGTTTGTCGAGGCGACGCTGGTGGCGCCGGATACCTATGACCTTTCCCTGCGTCTGCGCGGGCAGGCCGGCAGCGACGCGCTGATGCCCGATGTCTGGCCCGCGGGCAGCCATGTCGTGGCGCTGGACGGGGCGCCAAGGCAGATCCCGATGCCCGCCGCAGATCGCGGCCTTGCACGGCATTACCGGATCGGACCCGCCGGCCGGCCCTTCGATGACCCGTCCTATCGGCATGTCGTGCGGGCCTTCGACGGCGCCGGGCTGCGCCCCTATTCGCCGGTCCACCTGAGGGTGAAAGCGGAGGCTGACGGCGGGCTGACCTTCGACTGGATGCGCCGGACACGGATCGACGGCGACAGCTGGGAAGGCTTCGACGTGCCGCTGGGCGAGGCATCGCAGCTGTTTCTGGTGCGTGTGCGTGATGCCCAGGGCAAGGTGCTGCGCGAGGCGCATGTCACGCCCATGCGATGGCTCTATTCGGCGGCCGAACAGACGGCCGACGGGGTCGTTGAGCCCTTCGCGGTTGAGGTGGCGCAGGTTTCCGACCGTTACGGGCCGGGGCCGTTCACGCGGATCGAGATCGGGGGGTGAACGCGAACCGAACCGGCATTGGCAAGTGACGCGCAAGTGGCGGGCGGTCGCGGCCCCTGCCGCGAAAGCGGCTTGCGCATCGGCAAGTCGGCAGGGCATGACGATGAAGATGAGTTCGTTCAGGAGCCATATGGCCGCCGCGCTGGAAGAGGCCCGCGCCGCGGCAGCGCGCGGCGAGGTGCCGGTGGGCGCGGTGGTCGTCGCGCCGGACGGCCGGATCGTCGCGCGCGCCGGAAACCGCACCCGCGAGAGACATGACCCCACCGCCCATGCCGAGATCCTGGCGCTTCGGGCGGCTTGTGCCATGGCGGGGTCGGAACGTCTGCCGGGCCATGACCTCTATGTCACGCTGGAGCCTTGCCCGATGTGCGCCTCGGCGATCGGCCAGGCGCGGATCGCCCGGCTGTATTACGGCGCGAGCGATGCGAAATCGGGTGGCGTTGCGCATGGCCCCCGGATCTTCGATCATCCGCAATCCCACCACGTTCCCGAAGTCTATGACAGCATCGCGGCCACCGCGGCGGAAGAATTGCTGAAGGCGTTCTTCGCCCGGCGTCGCGGGGGGGTGGATTGACAGGCAGGGCCTGCGGCGCAGGAAGACGCCTTGCACCGCAGGAAGACGCCTTGAACCGCAGGCGCGCCTATTGGTCACAACGTGATCGGGTCGAGCACCTGCGGTTCGATCACGTCGACGCCGGGCAGCCCCTGTTTCAGCGTATCGGCCGACTGCTCCAGCAGCGGGAAGGTGCGATAGTGGCAGGGAATCACTGTCTTGAAATCGAAGAAGGTCCGCGCGGCATAGGCCGCGCGCCTCATGTCCATCGTGAAATGTCCCCCGGCGCAGAGGATGCCGATTTCCGGCTTGTGCAGGTCGTTGAACAGTTTCATGTCGGCCATCACGTCGGTGTCGCCGGTCACATAGATCGTGCGGTCCGCATGGGAGATCATGAACCCGGCTTCGGAGCCGGCATAGATCGGCCCGTGATTGCCGCCGACAGAGGACGAATGGATGGCATGGACCATGGTGACGGCGACATCGCCAAGGTGAACCGTACCGCCCTTGTTGAAACCGACGGTTTCGACATCCTCTGTTTCGGCCCACCAGGTCATCAGGTCGTAGATGCCGACCAGCGGGGCGCCCAGGTCACGGGTCAGGGTCAGCGCATCGCCGGTATGGTCGCCATGGCCATGGGTGATCAGGATATGCGTTGCGCCGGCCACGGCTTCGTCCCGGCGCTCTTCGGGGAACATCGGGTTCCCGGTCAGCCATGGGTCGATGAGCAGAACCTGGTCGCCGATCTCGATCCGGAAACCCGAATGGCCCAGCCATGTGATTTTCATGTCCTTCTCCCTATCTGTTTGCACGAAGACTAGCAGAGCAACGGGATTTGTCACATGGATTGGGCGCGCCAGATCGACGGCTATTGCGAAAGGCTGGGGCCGGCTTTCTGGGCCGAGCCTGTCAACGCGCTGACCAATGTCGCGTTTCTTCTGGCGGCGCTGGTCATGTGGCGGCGATTGCGTGGGTCGGGGCTGGCGCTGGGGCGGTTCCTGGTCGTGATCCTGGCGGCGATCGGTGTCGGCTCGTTCCTGTTCCACGGCTACGCGACGGTCTGGGCATCGATGGCGGATGTTCTTCCGATCATGCTGTTCATCGTGGTTTATCTCTACGCGGCGAATCGGCATTTCTGGCGCCTGGGGCGGTGGCGCGCGTTGGGTCTCACCGCGGGTTTCGTGCCCTATGCTGCGCTGACCGTGCCGCTGTTCGGGGCCATCCCCGGGCTGGGCACGTCGGCGGCCTATGCGCCGGTGCCGCTGCTGATCGGCATCTACGCGGTGTTGCTGCGCGGCCGGGCCCCGGTCACGGCGCGGGGGCTGATGCTGGGCGCGGTGCTTCTGGTGATCTCGCTGGTGTTCCGCACGCTTGACGCGCCGCTTTGCCGGGCGCTGCCCGTCGGCACGCATTTCATGTGGCATGTCCTGAACGCCGCGATGCTGGGCTGGATGATCGAGGTTTACCGCCGGCACATGCTTGCAGCCTGCCCCGTGCGCGGATAAACCATGCGTGACCTGTTTGACGGAGCTTTGCCCATGTCCATCGACGTCGACACCGCCCGCCGCGTCGCGCATCTGGCCCGGATCGCCGTGGCCGATGACGACCTGCCGGCGCTCGCCAGTTCGTTCAACGCAATTCTCGGCTTCGTCGAGCAGCTCAACGAGGTGGATGTCGACGGGGTGGAGCCGATGACCTCGGTCACGCCGATGCGGCTGAAGCGTCGCGCGGACGAGGTGACCGACGGCAATATCCAGCAGAAGATCCTGTCGAACGCGCCCGATGCCCGGGAAGGGTTCTTCGCGGTTCCGAAGGTGGTCGAGTGATGTCCGAGCTGAGCAAGATGACGATCGCCGACGCGCGCGATGCGCTGCGCGCCGGGGATGTGAGCGCGGTCGAACTGACCGAGGCCTGCCTGACCGAGATCGAGGCGGCCGATGCGCTGGGGGCTTTCGTGCACAAGACCGCCGATCTGGCGCGGGCGCGGGCCGCGGCCGCGGATGCGCGGATCAAGGCGGGCGACGCGCCGGCGATGTGCGGCATCCCGCTGGGCATCAAGGATCTGTTCTGCACCGAGGGCGTGCCGAGCCAGGCGGCCAGCCGGATCCTGGACGGGTTCCGCCCGGAATACGAATCCACCGTGACGCAGAAGCTGCGCGATGCCGGCGCGGTGATGCTGGGCAAGCTGAACATGGACGAGTTCGCCATGGGCTCCAGCAACGAGACCAGCATCTATGGCGACGCGGTGAACCCGTGGAAGGTGGACGACCGCAAGCTGACCCCGGGCGGCAGTTCCGGCGGATCGGCGGCGGCGGTCGCGGCCGACCTGTGCCTGGCAGCGATCGGCACCGATACCGGCGGGTCGATCCGCCAGCCGGCCGCGTTTACCGGGATCGCCGGGCTGAAACCCACCTATGGCCGCTGCTCGCGCTGGGGGATCGTGGCGTTCGCCTCGTCGCTGGATCAGGCCGGTCCGATGACCAAATCGGTGCGCGACGCGGCGATCATGTTGCAGGCGATGGCCGGGCACGATGCGAAGGACAGCACCTCGGCCGATATTCCGGTGCCCGATTTCGAGGCGATGCTCACCGGCGATATTCGCGGCAAGGTGATCGGCATCCCGCGCGAGTATCGCATGGACGGAATGCCCGCGGAGATCGAGAAGCTCTGGCACGAGGGGGCAGAGATGCTGCGCGCCGCGGGGGCCGAGGTGGTCGACATTTCCCTGCCGCACACGAAATACGCGCTGCCGGCCTATTACGTCATCGCCCCGGCAGAAGCCTCGTCGAACCTGGCGCGTTATGACGGGGTGCGCTATGGCCACCGGGCGAAGCTGGCGCAGGGCGACGGTATCGTGCAGATGTACGAAAAGACCCGCGCCGAGGGGTTCGGCCCGGAGGTTCAGCGCCGCGTGATGGTGGGCACCTATGTGCTGTCGGCCGGGTTCTACGATGCCTATTACAACCGCGCCCGCAAGGTTCGCACCCTGATCAAGAAGGATTTCGAGGATGTCTTCGCCGATGGCATCGATGCGATCCTGACCCCGGCCACGCCCTCGGCCGCCTTCGGCCTGGGCGAGATGAGCGAGGCGGATCCGGTACAGATGTATCTCAACGACGTGTTCACGGTCACCGTGAACCTGGCCGGCCTGCCCGGCATTTCGGTTCCGGTCGGTCTGAACGGCAAGGGGCTTCCGCTGGGGCTGCAACTGATCGGACGGCCCTGGGCGGAGGACGATCTGCTGAACACCGCTTATGCGCTGGAAGCGGCGGCGGGCTTTGTTTCCAAGCCCGCGAAATGGTGGTAGGGCGCGAAGACGCGCCGAGTGGAGGACCCAAAAATGCGCCACGGCATTTCGGCAATCGCTCTGATCGCATTGGCGGCATGTGCGCCCGAGATCCCCGACTCGGCCGCCGGTGTCGGCTTTGACGATTACGGCGCCTATCGCCAGCAGCGCGAGGCGGCCCTGAACGGCGGAACCAGCGTTCGACCGCCTGCCGGGGGCAGCGGTGCGGCGGGGGCCGGCACGCCCGCCCGGCCGCCGGCCGAGGGCAGCGTCGCGAACGGGGCAGGCGCACCGGCGGAACCGGGCGGCGATGGGCTGCCGCGCGCGGCGCTGGACGTTGACACGAACAACCCCGGAATCTCGGACGAGCAATCCTTCGAGGCGGTGACCGCGCGCCAGACCATCGAGAGCGATCGCGCCCGGCTGGAATTGCAGCGCGAGCTTTACAAGGTGATTCCGCCCCAGCCGCTGCCCCCGCGCCCCGAAGATACCGGGCCCAATATCGTGCAATACGCGCTGCGCACCACCAACTCGGTCGGGCAGAAGCGGTATGACCGGTTCAACCTTCTCGATTCGCCCGAGGCGCTGGCGCGACGCTGCGCGCGCTATGCGTCATCGGACAAGGCGCAGCTGGCCTTCCTTGCGGCCGGCGGGCCGGAGCGTGACCGCAAGGGGCTGGACCCCGATGGCGACGGTTTCGCCTGCTATTGGGATCCGGCCCCGTTCCGGCAAGCGGTGCAGAACTGAGCGGCCGTGGCCGGCCTGACGCATCCCTCGCCAAATCACGGTGAGCGCCGGGGCAGGGCGCGCCCGGACCTGATCGTGCTGCACTATACCGCGATGCCGAGTGCCGAGGCCGCGCTGGCGCGGCTTTGCGATCCGCAGGCCGAGGTTTCGGCGCATTACCTGATCTGCACGGACGGGCGGCTTTGCCACCTGGTGGACGAGGCCCGCCGGGCCTGGCATGCCGGGGCCGGGGCCTGGGGCGATGTGACCGATGTGAATTCCCGCTCGATCGGGATCGAACTGGCCAATACCGGCGCGCAGCCCTTTGCCGAGACGCAGATGGCGGCGCTGGAGCGGTTGCTGGAGGCGCTGATGCGCCGCTGGGCGATCCGCCCGGAACGGGTGATCGCGCATTCCGACATGGCGCCGGGGCGCAAGGCCGATCCGGGCCCGCGCTTCGACTGGTGCCGGCTGGCGCGGCAGGGATTGTCGGTCTGGCCGCGATCCGATGCGCGGGAGGACGGGGATCTGCCCGGGGATCTGCGGCGCTTTGGCTATCCCGACGCGCCGCCGGACGTGCTGCTCGCCGCGTTCCGTTTGCGCTTTCGCCCCTGGGTCACGGGCCCGGTGACGCGCGCGGACCGGGTGCAGGCGCGCGATCTGGCAAGTCGGTTTCCCGTTGACCGCCACGGCGCGACTTCCTAGATGCAGGGGGCGCGGATGGCCGGATGGCCGCGGGGCCGCAATGTCCCGAGGAAAGTCCGGACTCCACAAGGCAACGGTGCCGGGTAACGCCCGGCCGGGGAAACCCGAGGGAAAGCGCCACAGAGAACAGTCCGCCCCGGATCCGTCCGGGGCAAGGGTGAAACGGTGGGGCAAGAGCCCACCGCGGGCCTGGCAACAGGACCGGCACGGCAAGCCCCACCGGGAGCAATGCCGAATAGGGATCTCGTGCGGGGCAGCAGTGCCGCGCAGGGCCGCCTTGGCCCGAGATCCGGGTTGGCAGCTAGAGCCTGTCGGTAACGGCAGGCCCAGAGGAATGGTCATCCAGGGGGCATCCGTGCCCCCGGACAGAATCCGGCTTACAGGCCATCCGCGCATATCCCGCCCATCGCGGGCAATCGCACCCGTTTGTCCGCCCCGGCTATGGCGGACGCGGCGTTGTGGCCCGCGCGATGCGGGCGGAAACCGACCCGGCGCACCATGCCGTGGCCGCCGGATCCGCCTGCCGGGCGGAAAACACCGAACTTGCGGTTGACTTGGCCGGCATGGCGTATAAAAGGCGGGCTTCAAGGATTTCCAGGGGCGGGACCGCCCGCCCGCGCGACGGAGAAAGACCATGGCGAAACCGACAACCATCAAGATCCGCCTGAACTCGACCGCGGGCACCGGGCATTTCTATGTGACCAAGAAGAACGCCCGCACGATGACCGAGAAGATGACGGTCTCCAAGTACGATCCGGTCGTGCGCAAGCATGTCGAGTACAAGGAAGGCAAGATCAAGTAGATCCCGCTTCGGGGGACGAACAGGCAAGGGCCGCGCGGATCGCGCGGCCCTTTGCTTTGCGCGACCGGTCCCGGAGGCTGGCGGGACGGGCGCGTGATCCGCGCAAGCCCGCGCACCGGGGCGGATGTTACTGGTCGGGCTTGTTGCGCTCGGCCTCGATCTCGCGCCACCGCGCCACATTCTCGTTATGCTCGGCCAGCGTTTCGCTGAAGGCGTGGCCGCCGGTGCCGTCGGCCACGAAATAGAGGTAATCGGTCTCGGCCGGGTTCAGCACCGCCGCGATCGACGCGCGCCCCGGATTTGCGATCGGCGTGGGCGGCAGACCGTCGATCACGTAAGTGTTATAGGGCGTTTCGCGGCGCAGTTCGCTTTGCCGCAGGCCGCGCCCGAGCGGGGCGCGACCGTCGGTGATGCCGTAGATCACCGTCGGGTCGGTCTGCAGGCGCACGCCCTGTTCCAGCCGGTTGATGAAGACGCTGGCGACCATCGGCCTTTCGGCGGGAACGGCGGTTTCCTTTTCGACGATCGAGGCGAGGATCAGCGCCTCTTGCGGGGTGTCCAGCGGCAGCCCCTCGGCGCGTTGCGGCCAGAGCTCGTTCAGGATGTTCTGCTGGCGCTCCTGCATCTGCGCCAGCAACTGGCTGCGCGCCATGCCTTTCGTGACCTCGTAACTGTCCGGTGCCAGGCTGCCCTCGGCGGGAATGTCGGCGATGTCGCCGGTCAGGAAATCGGCCTGTTTCAGCTCTTCGACCACCTGCCAGCTGGTCACGCCCTCGGCCAGCACCACCCGGTAGCGCAGATCGGGAAGCGCGGCGATCTCGGCATATCGGGCGGGCGGGGTGTCGGTGCCCGGGGCGAAAGAGAGGATTTCCTCATAGAGGTTTTCCGCCGGGTCGAGCTTGCGCACCTGGATCTCGGCGCTGGCGATACCGATCCGGAAATTGAGCTCGGTGCCGCAGGTCGAGCGGCCCGAACTGGTGATCGCCTGGACGATCTGCGCCATCGAGGCATGTTCGGGGATCCGGAAGTTGCCGGCCTTGAGTTCGGCGGAGCGTCCCGAATAGTCGGCCCCGGCACGAAAGATCGCGCGGCTGGTGATCGCGTCCTGTGCCTGAAGCTGGTTCGCGATCCGGCGCATGGTGCTGCCGCTTTCGACGCGCAGGCAGATCGCCTGGTCCAGCGGGCCGGCCGCGGTGTATTGCGATTTCGCCCACATTATCACGCCGCCGGCAAGCAGCAGCAGGACGATGAACAGGGTCAGCGCATTGGAAGCGATGTTGCGCCACATGCGCTTATGCCCTTCCCAGGATCAGCGACGCGTTGGTGCCACCGAAGCCGAACGAGTTGGAGAGCACGAAATTGATCTCGCGCGGTTCGGCCGCGTTGGGGGCCAGGCTGACCCGGGCCTCGACGGCGGGGTTGTCCAGGTTGATCGTGGGCGGCGCCACCTGATCGCGCAGCGCCAGGATCGCGAAGATCGCCTCGACCGCGCCGGCGGCGCCAAGCAGGTGCCCGATCGAGGACTTGGTCGAGGACATGGTCACCTTCGCGGCCGCATTGCCCAGCAACCGTTCGACCGCCGCAAGCTCGATCACGTCGGCCATGGTCGAGGTGCCATGCGCGTTGATGTAATCCAGATCGCCGGGTTGCAGCCCCGCGCGTTTCAGTGCCGCGCGCATCGAGCGTTCGCCGCCATTCCCGTCTTCCGAGGGGGCGGTGATGTGATAGGCATCGCCCGACAGGCCATAGCCCAGCACCTCGGCATAGATCTTGGCGCCGCGGGCCTTGGCATGTTCGTATTCCTCGAGCACCACGACGCCGGCCCCTTCGCCCATCACGAAACCGTCGCGGTCGATGTCCCATGGGCGCGACGCCGTTTGCGGGGCATCCGGCCGCTTGGTCGAAAGCGCCTTGCAGGCATTGAACCCGGCGATTCCGATCTTCGAGATCGGGTTTTCCGCACCGCCGGCGATCATCACGTCGGCATCGTCGAGCATGATCAGCCGCGCCGCGTCGCCGATCGCATGCGCACCGGTGGAACAGGCCGTCACCACGGCATGGTTCGGCCCCTTGAAGCCGTAGCGGATCGAGACCTGGCCGGACACCAGGTTGATCAGCGAGGACGGAATGAAGAAGGGCGAGACGCGGCGCGGGCCGCGCGCCTCGATCAGCAGGGCGGTGTCGGCGATGGTCGAAAGCCCGCCGATCCCCGAGCCGATCATCACCCCGGTGCGTTCCTGCGCCGCGGTGTCGGTCGGGGTCCAGCCGGCATCGGCAACGGCCTGGTCGGCTGCGGCCATTCCGTAAAGGATGAAATCGTCCACCTTGCGGCGTTCCTTGGGCTCCATCCAGTCATCGGGGTTGAACGTGCCGTCGCTGCCGTCGCCGAAGGGGATCTCGCAGGCATAGGTGGTGACATAGCCCTCCGGGTCGAACCGGGTGATCCGGCCGGCGCCGGACTGTCCGTCGAGCAGGCGTTTCCAGGTTTCCTCGACCCCGCAGGCGAGCGGCGAAACCATTCCCATTCCGGTGACGACCACACGACGCATTTCCGTTCCTCCTGCCTCGGACTTCCGGCATCCCTGTTATCGCGGTTTTCCCGCCCGGGGCAAGCGGATGCACCGGGCGCGCGGGATTTTGCCACCGCCCCGGCGCCCGCCGCGCCGGGCGCCGGCGCGCAAAGCCCCTTGTCCCCGGGCGCCGGATCGGATCAAGTCGCGCCATGGCCATGCTTGCGCGCGAATACCTGCACCCCGGGCGGGGGATCTTCTGGATGCTGCTGGCGGGATTCAATTTCGTGGCAGTGACGGCAATCGTCAAGCATGTCGGTGCCGGGGTGCCGGCGCCCGAGGCGGCGTTTCTGCGCTATCTGCTGGGGCTGGTCTTTTTCATCCCGATGTTCGGCCCGATGGTGCGGGCCGGGCTGAGCCGTCGGCTCCTGATCCTCTTTTCCGCCCGCGGCGCGGCGCATGCGCTGGGGGTGATCTTCTGGTTCTACGCGATGACCCAGATCCCGATCGCCGAGGTCACGGCGATGAACTATCTCAACCCGGTCTATGTCACGATCGGCGCAGCGCTGTTCATGGGCGAGAAATTGCACCGGCCGCGGATCATCGCGATCTGCGTTGCGCTGGTGGGCGTGGTCATCATCCTGCGACCGGGATTCCGCGAGATCTCGCCCGGGCATCTGGCGATGCTGCTGACGGCCATGTTCTTCGGCATCTCCTATCTTCTTGCGGGATTTCTCAGCGGCGAGGTGCGGCCATCGGCTGTGGTTGCGCTGCTGTCGGTTTCGGTCACGATCGGGCTGGCCCCGGTCGCCGCGGCGGTCTGGGTCACGCCGACGCTGACGCAGCTGGCCTGGCTGTTCCTGGTCGCCGCCTTCGCAACGGCGGGCCATTACGCGATGACGCGGGCCTTCGCCGCGGCGCCGATGACCGTGACCCAGCCGGTGACCTTCCTGCAACTGATCTGGGCGACGCTGCTGGGCTGGCTGGTGTTCGGCGAGGCGCTGGATGCGTGGGTGATCCTCGGCGGCGGGCTGATCCTCGGATCGGTGACATTCATCACCTGGCGCGAGGCGATGCGAAAGCGCCGCGCGGTCACGCCGCCCCCCGAGGCGACGAAGTTCTGAACCGGCGCACACGGGCTGTGCAACCACGGGCTTGCCGCATATCGCCTTCGCGCTTACCTGCGTGGCATGGAAAAGAGTATCGCCCTAGACGAACGCGACCGCCTGCCCGACGCCTTGCGCGTTTTGCTGGCCGAATATCCGCGCGACATCTGGCAAAGCCATCGCAATTTCGATGGGTTGACGCGGTTCTGGCTGGAGCGTCACCTGATGTTCCGCCAGGCTCTGGCGCGGTTGCGCGACGAGGCCGAGGCGGCGCTGGACGGTCGCGTCGATCCCGATCGCTATCGCCAGAACACGGCCCGGCTGGCCGGGTTCTTCCTCAACCAGCTGCACGGTCATCACATGATCGAGGATCACCAGTATTTCCCGCAGCTTTCCGCGCTCGAATCGCGGCTGGGGCGGGGCTTCGAGATCCTGGATGCCGATCATCACCAGCTCGACGGGCATATCCACGGGCTGGCCGATCGCACCAACGCGATGCTTCAGGCGCCGGCGCAGGGGTTCAACGATGCAGCCGGCGCGCTGCACATCGCCCTGGAAGGGTTCGAGCCGTTCCTGGATCGTCACCTGCTGGACGAGGAAGACCTGGTCGTGCCGGTGATCCTGAAACATGGCGCCGGGCTGTAGCGTCGGTTCGGGAATTGATCAGGGTCAAGGTGGTGCGTCGAATGGCGGTCTAAAAGGCCAAGGTCAACAGGAAGGAAAAGGTAACGCGATGTCCCATGTCCCGCATGAACTGGCCGAGGAATTTCCCGGAAAAGGCGACCGGATTACGGAACTGAAGAAATCCAGCCCGCATTTCACCCGGCTGATCGAGCAATATCACGACATCAACCGGGCGGTTCACCGGGCCGAAACCAATGTCGAACCGACCGACGAGGCGCATGAACAGGACCTGCGCAAGCAGCGCCTGGCGCTGAAGGATGAAATCGCCGAGATCCTTTCCTCCGCCGAGGCCGGCTGAGCGCACCGGTCGCTAATCGGCAATCGTATAGGGCAGGACGCCGCGCTGGTCGGGCGATACATGCAGGCGGCGTTCCAGCGGCGGCACAGAGCGTTGGTGGCAGTGCCGGCGTTCGCAGATCCGGCAGGAAATCCCGATCGGCTCGAACGCGGCGCCGCGGGCAAGATCCAGGTCGTCGGCATAGACGATCCGGTCCGCGTGCTGCACCTCGCATCCCAGCCCGATGGCGAATCGGCGCACCGGGGCCTTCCACGCGCCGCCGGGTTTCGACACGTCCCGCGCCAGGCAGAAAAACCGCACACCGTCCGGCGTCTCGGCCAGTTGCCGCAGGAACCGGCCCGGCGTTTCGAAGGCGCGATGCACGTTCCACAGCGGGCAGGCGCCGCCGAAGCGGGCGAATTGCAGCCGGGTCGCAGAGTGCCGCTTGGTGATCGTGCCGGCCTGGTCGACCTGGACGAAGAAGAACGGCACACCCTTGGCGCCGGGGCGCTGGAGCGTGGACAGCCGGTGCGCGACCTGCTCGATCGACGCGCCGAACCGGCCGGCCAGCAGTTCCAGGTCGTGGCGCGTTTCCCACGCGGCCGCAAGAAACGGACCATAGGGTAACAGCGCGGCCCCTGCGAAATAGTTCGCCAGCCCGATCCGGGCGATGGCGCGGGCGGCTTCGCTTTGGAATCGGGCGAAATCCAGCGTCGCATCCAGCAACCGGGACTGGGTGAGCAGCGCCAGCTGGTGAAGCAGCTGAAAGCGTTGCGTGGCCGGGGCCGCCTTCGCCGAAAGGGTCAGTTTCCGCTCGGCCGCGTCATAGCTGCGCAGCATGTCGCCATCGCCCTCGACAACCCGGATTCCCGCCTTGCGCAGCGTCTCGCGCGCCATCTGCATCACGTCCCCGCGTGCGCCGCCCGGACAGGCGAAGCGTTCGGCGGCACGGTCGATCGCGTCGAGGTAATTGTCGCAATAGTGAAAGAAATCCCGGACCTCTTCCCACGGAGAGGGCTGCACGCGGGCATCCTCGCGCCCCAGGGCCTCGTCAAGCGAGGCAAGCCTTTCACGCCCCTGGCGATAGGCGCGATGCAGGTCCAGGAAGGCCCGGGCCAGCGCCGGCGCGTTCGACGCCGCAAGTCGTAAGTCTGCAAGCGGCGGCGCCGCGTCGGCAAAGACCGGATCGGCCAGCGCCTCGCGCATGTCGGCGACGATTCGTTCCGCATCGCCGGTCGACAGCTCGGTGACATCGAAACCGAATTCCTGCGCCAGGGCGAGCACCACCCCGGTCGAGACCGGGCGGTTATTGTTCTCCATCTGATTGAGATATGGCAGGGAAACGCCCAGTTTCGCGGCGAAATCCTTCTGGGTGAGGCCCAGGCGGGTGCGGGTTTCGCGCAGCTTTACCCCGGCATAGAGTTTCTGGTTGGCCATGATCGTGCCTTTGCAGTTTTGCTTTCGGAATTTTATCCCTTTGCAAAGCGGCGGCGCAAGGCACCTGCGCTCACAGCCCGGGCAGATCGCCGGCGATCCGGTTGATGTGCAGGACGAACAGCACCGCCAGGACCGAGGCGATCGAGGTGGACAACATGAGGCCGAGCAGCGGGAAGACCCCCCAGCCCGGGACAAGCATCGCGCCGGCCAGTGCGCTGAGCGCGGCGCCGCCGCCGATCTGGATCGCCCCGCCCAGCCCGCTTGCGGTGCCGGCCAGATGCGGTCGCACCGAAAGCATCCCGGCGGTCGCATTGGGCAGGACCAGCCCGTTGCCCAGCCCGACCGTCGTCATGAACCCGAAAAAGGCGAGCGGATGCGCGGCGCCGGCAAGGAACAACATCAGGCAGACCGCCAGGCCGGCGGTCACGATCAGCGTCCCCCACAATATCATCCGGTTGATCCCGGCCCGGACCGAATACCGCCCCGAAACGAAATTGCCGGCCATGTATCCCAGGGCCGTCATCCCGAAATAGAGCCCCAGTGCCGAGGGTGACAGGCCGAAGACATTGGTGCCCACGAAGGGCGCGCCGCCCAGGAAGGCGAAGAAGGCCCCCGAGGTGAAGGCCATGACCAGCGCATAGCCCCAGAACCGGCGCGAGCGGATCAGTTCGGGATATTCCCGGAACTGGGCCAGCAGGGTGATGTCGCTGGGCCGCGCGGTTTCGCCCAGGTCGGCCCAGATCAGCGCCAGCACGCCGATCCCGCCGATCAGCAGCATGGCGAAATTGGCCTGCCAGCCGAACGCCTCGTCCAGCACGCCGCCGGCCGCCGGCCCGAGCATCGGCACAAGTGCCATGCCCATGGTGACATAGCCGATCTTCGAGGCCGCCTCGTCCTGCGGAACCGTGTCGCGCACCACCGCGCGGCTGAGCACCATGCCGGCCACGATGACCGCCTGGCCCATGCGAAAGGCGAGAAAGACATAGACATTGCTGGTCAGCAGGCAGCCAATGGTCGCAAGGATGAACAGCGCGACCGCCCCCAGCAGCACCGGCCGGCGCCCGTATTTGTCGGAAATCGGCCCGACGAAGAGTTGCAGGACGGCGTTCACGGCAAGATACAGCGCCACCGAAAGCTGCATCAGCCGGTATTCGGTATCGAAAAACGCCGTCATGTTCGGCAGCGACGGCAGGAAAATGTTCATCGAAAGCGCCGACAACCCGGCCAGCAGGACAAGTGTCAGGATGTGAGGCGGGGTCGTGCGCATCGGTTGTCTTGGCGTCATCAAGGCCGCTTAGGCGCAATTCGTCAGCTTGTCCATAAGGTGGCGGCGGCGCGCGGCAGTTCGCAAATATTCACTTTGCGCGCCAACCTCTGGCAATAGTTTGCAAATATGCCCGATTCCGCTTTGTCTCTGCCCCCGCGCCGGTTAGGTTGCGGCAAATCCGACGCGGGGGAGGCACGCCGATGAAAGACATCCTTCAGGAACTCGATGCGCGCCGCGCCGCCGCGCGGCTGGGCGGCGGGCAGAAGCGGATCGACGCCCAGCACGCCAAGGGAAAGCTGACGGCGCGCGAACGCATCGACCTGCTGCTCGACGAGGGCAGTTTCGAAGAGTTCGACACCTTCGTCGCGCATCGCTGCACCGATTTCGGGATGGAGGACAGCCGCCCGCATGGCGACGGCGTCGTGACCGGCTGGGGCACCGTGAACGGCCGGATGGTCTATGTCTTCAGCCAGGATTTCACGGTTTTCGGCGGGTCGCTGTCCGAGACCCACGCTCAGAAGATCTGCAAGATCATGGACATGGCGATGCAGAACGGGGCGCCGGTGATCGGGATCAACGATTCCGGCGGCGCCCGCATCCAGGAGGGCGTGGCCAGCCTTGCCGGCTATGCCGAGGTGTTCCAGCGCAACATCATGGCCTCGGGCGTGATCCCGCAGATCAGCGTCATCATGGGCCCCTGCGCCGGCGGCGCGGTCTATTCCCCGGCGATGACCGACTTCATCTTCATGGTCAAGGACAGCTCCTACATGTTCGTGACGGGGCCCGACGTGGTCAAGACGGTGACCAATGAGCAGGTCACGGCGGAAGAGCTGGGCGGGGCCACCACGCATACCCGCAAATCCTCGGTCGCCGACGCGGCCTTCGAGAACGATGTCGAGACGCTGGCCGAGGTGCGCCGGCTGGTCGATTTCCTGCCATTGTCGAACCGCGAGAGGGCGCCGGTGCGCCCGTTCTTCGACGATCCAGGCCGGATCGAGGAAAGCCTCGACACGCTGATCCCCGACAACCCCAATCAGCCCTACGACATGAAGGAGCTGATCGTGAAGACGGCGGACGAGGGCGATTTCTATGAGCTTCAGGCCGAGTTCGCCAAGAACATCATCACCGGGTTCATCCGCCTGGAGGGGCAGACCGTTGGCGTCGTGGCGAACCAGCCGATGGTGCTGGCCGGATGCCTGGACATCGACAGCTCGCGCAAGGCGGCCCGGTTCGTGCGCTTCTGCGATGCCTTCGAGATCCCGATCCTGACCTTCGTCGACGTTCCGGGCTTCCTGCCGGGGACCAGCCAGGAATTCGGCGGCGTGATAAAGCATGGCGCCAAGCTGCTGTTCGCCTTCGGCGAGGCGACGGTGCCCAAGGTCACGGTCATCACCCGCAAGGCTTATGGCGGCGCGTATGACGTGATGAGTTCCAAGCATTTGCGGGGCGATTTCAACTATGCCTGGCCCACGGCGCAGATCGCGGTGATGGGGGCCAAGGGGGCGACAGAGATCCTGTATCGCGCGGAACTCGATGACGCCGAAAAGATCGCCGGGCGCACCCGGGAATACGAGGCGCGTTTCGCCAACCCGTTCGTTGCCGCCGAGCGCGGTTTCATCGACGAGGTGATCATGCCGCATTCGACCCGTCGCCGGGTGGCCCGGGCCTTCGCTTCGTTGCGCGGAAAGAAGCAAAGCAACCCGTGGAAAAAGCACGATAACATCCCGTTGTGAGGGGATCGTAAAGATGGACCAAATCGCGAATTTCCACGCCGCGATCGCCCGGGCGCCGGGGGCGCGGGCGCACCGCGCGGGGCAATCCGGCCCGGCGTCGCGTGTGGCGCGTGTTTCGGCGCGTCGTCGCGATCTTGCGCGGGTCTGCGCAGGGCGCGGCTCCGATGCGGCATTCCCGCCACAGGGGCATGGTGCAATCGCTTGGGCATGTGCAACTTGCGCAGGATTCGCTATGGTGATCGCGGGCCGCGATCCTGCGGTTCGCTTATTGAAGCCGGTCGGGGGGATGTGGACGCATGCCCAGCCGACGGAAAAATGGATGAGGAGTAGAACATGCCCAGCAGCTTCAAGGTTCTGGTGGCAATCTGTGCGCTGGCCTTTACCGCGGCCTGCGCCACGGAAGAAAAGGTCGTTTATGTCGAGCCCGAGCCCGTCTCGGCCGAGCAGACCTACAGCAAGTACTGAACCGCTTTCGGGGCGGGCCTTGGCGCCCGTCCCGCAGGCCCGCCCGAAACCCGGCCTTGCGGTCGGGATTGACGTGTTCGGGCATTGCGCATTTTCGGGGCGCGGATTTTCGCGCCGTCTGAATCCGCTTTCGGCAATGGCACGGCGGGAAATCCCATGCTGAAGCATCGCGGATTTCCAGGCCGGCTGCCCGGCACCGATTTCCAGTTCACCATACGGCGGGACAATCCCAGGGGCGCAACGCCGATCGTGGCGCGACAACGCTATGCCGACCGGCGTGCGCCCGACCGCCGGGCCGACGCGGCCTTCCTGGCGGCATTGTGGGATCATTTCGGGGATGCCCCGTTCGAGCGCGGCAATCTCGACGCCGGGCGGCTTTCGTGGCTGTTCGGGCGCGAGGTGGTGCCCGCCGAAGACCCGTTCGACCCGACAAGCTATGATGCCATGCTGCGGATCGACGTGGCGCGCGCCCGGGCAAGCTTTCCCGAGGTTTTCGAGGGCCGGGATTGGGCATGATCTTGCGCGCGGGCAGGTTTTCTGAGCGAAATCCGGCTCAGCGCCGGGGGCAGGCGAAATTTTCGTATGCGCCGGCCCGGACCTGGCGCAGGATCGGTGTCGGAAGGGCGCCGCATGTGCCCGCATGTGGTCCGTTCCATATCTACCGTTACCCTTCCCCTTCTCCCTGGTCTGGCCCGTTTCGGGTCAGGCCAGGTTTTTTCTCCTCGTGGGCATGGCAAGGCTTCGCCACCGCGGCTGTGGCGGACGATTCAGCCTTTGCAATATGGTGCGACAGTCGCCATATTGATTGCAGTTCAACCCACAAAGAAGGCGGAGCAGCATGCGAATTCTCAAACTTTTGGTCGTGCCGGCAATGGCATTTGCGTTGTCGGGATGCCTTGACAATGATGGCGAGCGCGCCCTGGCCGGTGCGGCGGGCGGTGCGATCGTCGCGGATGCGTTGGGTGGCAGCGCGGTCGCAGGGGCCGCGGCCGGCGCCGCCGGCGGGGCGCTTTGCGACGACGCGGGCATCTGCAACTGACATCGTGAAACGGCCGGGCACGGGCCCGGCAATCGCGGATGACAAGGCCACCGGGGCGAGCCGCCCCGGTGGCCTTTCGTTTGTCTTGGCCGCCGCGGCGATGCGGCGGCCCGATACTGGAAGGGACAGTCGATGTTCGAAAAGATCCTGATCGCGAATCGTGGCGAAATCGCCTGCCGTGTGATCAAGACCGCGCGGCGGATGGGAATCGCCACCGTTGCGGTCTATTCCGATGCCGACCGCAATGCGCTGCATGTGTCGATGGCCGACGAGGCGGTGCATATCGGCCCGGCGCCGGCCAGCGAATCCTATATCGTGATCGACCGCATCCTGGAGGCGATCCGCGCCACGGGCGCGCAGGCGGTGCATCCGGGCTACGGCTTCCTTTCCGAAAACCCGAAATTCGCACAGGCGCTGGAGGCCGCCGGCGTGGCCTTCATCGGCCCGCCGAAAGGCGCGATCGAGGCGATGGGCGACAAGATCACCTCGAAGAAGCTGGCGCAGGAGGCCGGGGTCTCGACCGTGCCGGGCTACATGGGCCTGATCGCGGATGCGGATGAGGCGGTGAAGATTTCCGGCGAGATCGGCTATCCGGTGATGCTCAAGGCCAGCGCCGGCGGCGGTGGCAAGGGGATGCGCATCGCCTGGAATGACGACGAGGCGCGCGAGGGATTCCAGTCTTCGAAGAACGAGGCGGCCAGCAGTTTCGGCGACGACCGGATCTTCATCGAGAAATTCGTGACCCAGCCGCGCCATATCGAGATCCAGGTGCTGTGCGACGCGCATGGCAACGGCATCTATCTGGGAGAGCGGGAATGTTCGATCCAGCGGCGCAACCAGAAGGTGATCGAAGAGGCGCCCAGCCCGTTTCTCGATGCCGAGACGCGCAAGCGGATGGGCGAACAGGCCGTCGCGCTGGCCCATGCGGTGGGGTATGCCAGCGCCGGAACCGTGGAATTCATCGTCGATGGCGCGCGGAATTTCTATTTCCTCGAAATGAATACCCGGCTTCAGGTCGAGCATCCGGTGACCGAGTTGATCACCGGCATCGACCTTGTCGAACAGATGATCCGGGTGGCGGCCGGCGAAAGGTTGCCGATCGCTCAGGACGATGTGAAGCTGAAGGGCTGGGCGATGGAAAGCCGGCTTTATGCCGAGGATCCCTATCGCGGGTTTCTGCCCTCGATCGGCCGGCTGTCGCGTTATCGCCCGCCGCAGGAGGTCGCGGCCGCCGATCACGCGGTGCGCAACGATACCGGCGTTTTCGAGGGTGGCGAGATCAGCATGTATTACGACCCGATGATCGCCAAGCTGTGCACCTGGGCGCCGACCCGCGAAGAGGCGATCGAGGGGATGCGCGTGGCGCTGGATTCCTTCGAGGTCGAGGGGATCGGCCACAACCTGCCGTTCCTGTCGGCGGTGATGGATCATCCGAAATTCGTTGCCGGCGACATCACTACCGCCTTCATCGCCGAGGAGTATCCCGACGGGTTCGACGGGGTGCGGCTGCCGGGCGATGCGCTGCGCCGGGTGGCCGCGGCGGTGGCGGCAATGCACCGCGTCGCCGAGATCCGGCGGGCCCGGATTTCGGGGCGAATGGGCAATCATGAGCGCAAGGTGGGCAGCGACTGGGTGGTTGTCGCCCAGGGCGAAAGCTTCGCGTTGTCGATTGCCGCCGACCGCGACGGTGCGACGGTGACCTTCGCCGATGGCACGACGCATCGCGTTGCCTCGGCCTGGACACCGGGCGACAGCCTTGCGCGGCTGGATATCGACGGAACGACGCTGGTGCTGAAGGTCGAAAGCCGTGCCACCGGCTTTCGCATCCGCACCCGCGGGGCGGACATGAACGTGGCCGTCTATTCCCCGCGCCATGCCGAGCTGGCCGCGCTGATGCCCGAAAAGCAGGCGCCCGACACCACGAAATTCCTGCTCTGCCCGATGCCGGGGCTGATCGTGAAGGTCGATGTCGCGGAAGGCGAGGAGGTCCAGGAGGGCCAGGCCCTGTGCACCGTCGAGGCGATGAAGATGGAAAACATCCTGCGCGCCGAGCGCAAGGCGGTGGTCAGCCGGATCAATGCCGGGCCGGGCGACAGCCTTGCGGTGGACGATATCATCATGGAGTTCGAGTGACCTGCACGACCGGCCATTCGCCCCGCGTTCAGCGGCGCAGTTCGTCCTGGCGCAGCGGCATCTTGTCGATGCTGCGGGTCAGTTCGCGCACGTCCCATGGCACCGGCTTGCGCAGGTTGATCGCACCGTCCTTCGCGATCAGCACCACCATGAACCCGGGCGGGCGCAGCGCCTGGCGGATCGACGAGTTCGCGGCCGGATCGGTATCGGTGATCACGACCACGTCGCGCGCCGCCAGCGCCTCGGGGCGCGCGGCCAGAAGTTTCATCTGTTCGCGGAACCGCGGGTCCGCCGGGGAATCGGCGAAGACGACGACGGGCCTGGCGATCCATCGGAAATCCGACAGTTCAAGCCCGGTGGCCTCCAGCACGACGGTCCGGTCCTGTTGCCAGCGCTCGACCGGGGTGCCGTCCAGCGCCCGGGCAAGCGTGGGACCGGTGGCAAGGACCGCGGCCAGAACCAATTTGATCAGCGTTTTCATGGCACCTCCTGCCTGGTTCCATATAGGCGACGGGGCGGTGAAAGCGAAGGCCGACATGCCGGCCGCAAGACAGACGAAGGGATGATCCGATGACGGACAAGACGAAAGCCTGGGCCGAGATGGCCGAAAAGGAACTGCGCGGCCGTTCGCCGGACGAGCTGACCTGGACCTCGCCCGAAGGGATCGACATCAAGCCGCTTTATACCGAGGCGGATGTCGCGGGACTGGCGCATATGGGCTCGGTCCCCGGCGCGCCGCCCTATACCCGCGGCCCGAAGGCCACGATGTATGCCGGGCGCCCCTGGACGATCCGGCAATATGCCGGGTTTTCCACGGCCGAGGAATCGAATGCCTTCTATCGCCGCGCGCTGGCGGCCGGTCAGCAGGGGGTCTCGGTCGCCTTCGACCTGGCCACCCATCGCGGTTACGACAGCGATCATCCGCGGGTCGAGGGCGATGTCGGCAAGGCGGGCGTGGCGATCGACAGCGTCGAGGACATGAAGATCCTGTTCGACGGCATCCCGCTGGACCAGGTCAGCGTGTCGATGACGATGAACGGCGCGGTGATCCCGGTCCTGGCCAGCTTCATCGTCGCGGGCGAGGAACAGGGCGTGGAGCGGGCGGCGCTTTCCGGCACCATCCAGAACGACATCCTCAAGGAGTTCATGGTGCGCAACACCTATATCTACCCGCCCGAGCCGTCGATGCGGATCGTGGCCGACATCATCGAATACACCTCGACCGACATGCCGCGTTTCAACTCCATCTCGATCTCCGGCTACCACATGCAGGAGGCCGGCGCGAACCTCGTGCAGGAGCTGGCCTTTACCCTGGCCGATGGCAAGGAATACGTGAAGACGGCGCTGGCGCGCGGGCTGGACGTGGACGCCTTTGCCGGGCGGCTGTCCTTCTTCTTCGCCGTCGGCACCAATTTCTTCATGGAGATAGCCAAGCTGCGCGCCGCGCGGTTCCTGTGGCACCGGATCATGACCGAGTTCGGGCCGAAGAACCCGAAATCGCTGATGTTGCGCACCCATTGCCAGACCAGCGGCGTCAGCCTGGCCGAGCAGGACCCCTACAACAACATCGTGCGCACCGCCTATGAGGCGATGAGCGCGGTCCTGGGCGGCACCCAGTCGCTGCACACGAACAGTTTCGACGAGGCGATCGCCCTGCCGACCGATTTCTCGGCGCGCATCGCCCGCAACACCCAGCTGATCCTCCAGAACGAGACCAAGGTGACCAAGGTGGTCGATCCGCTGGCCGGGTCCTACTATGTCGAGAAACTGACCGCCGACCTGGCCGACGCGGCATGGAAGATCATCGGCGAGATCGACGAGATGGGCGGCATGACAAAGGCCGTTGCCAGCGGAATGCCCAAGCTCCGGATCGAGGAATCGGCCGCCGCCTGGCAGGCCGCCGTGGATCGCGGCGACGAGGTGATCGTCGGCGTCAACAAGTGGCGCCCGGAAAAGGAACAGCCGATCGACATTCTCGATGTCGACAATCTGCGCGTGCGCGATGGCCAGGTGAAGGCGCTGGAACGGATTCGCGCGACCCGCGACCAGGCCGCCTGCGACGCGGCGCTGGCCGATCTGGAAGCGGCGGCGAAAAGCGGCGAAGGCAACCTGCTGCGCCTGGCGGTCGAGGCCGCCCGCGCACGCGCAACCGTCGGGGAAATCAGCATGGCGATGGAAAAGGCATTCGGACGGCACCGCGCCGAGATCAAGACGCTGGCCGGGGTCTATGGCGCGGCCTATGAGGGCGATGCCGATTTCGCCGCGATCCAGAAATCGGTCGAGGATTTCGCCGCGCAGGAAGGGCGCCGCCCGCGCATGCTGGTCGTCAAGATGGGGCAGGACGGGCATGACCGCGGCGCCAAGGTGATCGCCACGGCCTTTGCCGATATCGGCTTTGACGTGGATGTGGGGCCGCTGTTCCAGACGCCCGAAGAGGCCGCGCAGGATGCAGTGGACAACGATGTGCATGTCGTCGGAATCTCCAGCCAGGCGGCCGGTCACAAGACGCTGGCCCCCAGGCTGGTCGCGGCGCTGAAGGCCCAGGGGGCCGAGGACATCATCGTGATCTGCGGCGGCGTGATACCGCAGCAGGATTACCAGTTCCTGAAGGATGCCGGCGTCAAGGCGATCTTCGGGCCGGGCACCAACATTCCGGCCGCCGCGCAGGACGTGCTGCGCCTGATCCGCGACGCGCGGGCAAATCAGGGCTAGCCGCCTCGCCGGCGCCGGGAAAGAAGGGGTGGACGATGCCGCCGACGGATCATCATTCGCTGTTTCGCGGCCACCGCGTCCGTGGTGGCGCAATGCGGGGGGCGGCGTGACGATCCGCCCGGCCGGCGCCGCCGACATTGCCGGGATCCGGCAGATCTGGAACGCGGTGATCCGCGACACGCCGATCACCTTCACGCCGGAGGAAAAGACCGATGACGCCCTGGCCGCGATGCTGATCTCGAAGGCGGCGCAGGATCACCCGTTCCTGGTCGCCGAGCAGGACGGGCGCGTTGCCGGGTTCGCCACCTACGGCCAGTTCCGCGCCGGCGCGGGCTATGCCCGTACGATGGAACATTCCATCATCCTGGCGCCCGGGGCCCGGGGCAGGGGCACCGGCCGCGTTCTGCTGTGCACGCTTGAGGATCACGCCCGCACACGCGGCGTCCATTCCATGATCGCCGGGGTCAGTGCCGCCAATCCCGCCGCCGTGGCCTTTCACGCCGCGCTTGGCTATGCGCAACTGGCAACCCTGCCCGAGGTCGGGTTCAAGTTCGGCCGCTGGCTGGATCTTGTGCTGATGCAGAAAATTCTGTGATTCTCCGCCTGACTTCCCGGCCCGGGGACGATAATCTTGACGCCATGTCGATCTGGACCCGCATATCCGACGCTGTTGCGGCCCTGGCCAAGGGCGAAAGCCTTGCAACGGTTTTCGACCGGTTGCGCGCCCCGCCCGAACGCAGCGTGGCCTTCACCATCGCGGTGATTGCGCTCGGCGCGAAGATGGCCAAGGCCGATGGTCTTGTGACCCGCAACGAGGTCACGGCCTTTCGCGAGGTGTTCACGATCCCGCCCTCGGAAACCGACAACGCGGCACGGGTCTTCAACCTGGCCCGGCAGGACGTGGCCGGGTTCGAGGAGTATGCCCGCCGCATCGCGCGCATGTTCCGCGGCGATGGCGGGCCGCTTGAGGATCTGCTGGAGGGGCTTTTCTATATCGCCGTGTCCGATGGCGATTATCACCCCGACGAGGATCGCTTCCTGTACCGCGTGGCCGAGATATTCGGGCTTCACGGGCGATGTTTCCGCGCGCTCAAGGCGCGTTTCGTGCCCGATGCCGAACCGGACCCCTACGCCGTTCTGGGGGTCAGCCCCGAGATGCCGATGGATCAGATTCGCGCCGCCTGGCGGCAGGCCGTGCGTGACAGCCACCCCGACCGCATGATGGCCCGCGGCGTTCCGCAAGAGGCGGTGAAACTCGCCGAAAAGCGCCTTGTGGCGATAAACCGCGCCTGGGAGGAGATTTCGCTGGAGCGCGCGGGGTGAGGATCGCCACCTACAACGTCGAATGGTTCGACGCGCTTTTCGATGCCGAAGCCAACCTTCTGGACGATGCCGGGCCGTCCGGCCGGCAAGGCGTGACGCGGCACCGGCAGATCGCCGCGCTGGGGATCGTGCTGCGCGCGATCGACGCCGATGCGATCATGGTGATCGAGGCGCCCGACGACAGCGCCACGCGGTCCTGTGTCGCCGCGCTGGAGGGTTTCGCCGCGCAAATGCAGCTGCGCACGACCCGGGCCATTTCCGGGTTTCGCAGCGACACGCAGCAGGAAATCGCCCTGCTATACGACCCCGCCGTGCTGGTGCCGCGCCACGATCCGCAGGGCGCGCGGACCGGCAAGAAGGGGTCTGCCGATGCGCCGCGCTTCGATTCGGTGTTCCGCTGGGATCTGGATGCCGATGGCGCGCCCGAGCTGATCGTGTTTTCCAAGCCGCCGCTGGAACTGGCGGTGCAGAGCAAGGCCGGCCGAAGCTTCCGCATGATCGGGGTCCATGCCAAGTCGAAGGCCCCGCACGGGGCGGATACACCGCAGGCGCTGATGCGGATGGCGATCGAGAACCGGCGCAAGCAGCTTGCGCAATGCCTGTGGCTGCGCCAGCGCGTGGCGATGCATCTGCAGGCCGGCGAGTCGCTGATCGTCCTGGGCGATTTCAATGATGGCCCCGGGCTGGACGAATACGAAGACCTGTTCGGCCGGTCGGGCGTGGAAATCGTGCTGGGCCCGGCGGATTCCCCGCCTGCGCTGCGCTTGCACGACCCGCATGCCGAGATGGCGCTTTCGGGACGGATCGCCGACGTGCCCGCGACCGCGCGATTCATCCGGGGCGACGGGCGGGGGCCGCTTTCGGTGGCGATCGACTATATCATGATCTCGGATGACCTGCGCCGCCGCGCGCCGCGCTGGCGGGTCTGGCATCCGCTGGACGATCCGGGCTGCGCCGGCCTGCCGGAGCTGCGCCGGGCGCTGTTGCAGGCCTCGGATCATTTCCCGGTCACGCTCGATATCGCCTTGTGACGCTTTGAACCCGCGGCGCCTGCCCCTATATTGGAAGGATGAAACGAATTTCCGCATTCGCGCTGGTCGTCTGTCTCGCCGCCGCCCCGGTGCCGGCGCAAGAGGCCGAAAAGGCGCCGCCGGACGGCGACATGACAGAGGGGCTCAGCCTGCTGGAACGCGGCGCGCGCCTGTTCATGAAGGGGCTGGCCGACGAGATGGAGCCGGCGATGCGCAAGCTGGCCGAGAATGTCGAGCCCGCGATGAAGGAATTGCTGCGCCTCGTGGACGATTTCAACGCCTATGAAATGCCCGAAATGCTGCCCAATGGCGACATCATAATCCGCCGCAAGCCGGATCATCCGTTGCCGGCACCAGAGGACGGCCAGGCACCCGGCGGGGCGGTCGAGCTGTGAGCGGCAGGCGATCGCCGGTTATCGCTGGATGCTTTCGAGATACCGCGCCAGCGCCACCAATGCCGCCGGCGTTGGCGTGACGGCCCCGTTATCATAGGGCAGCATCACTTTCGGACCTTCCAGCAACGGGCCGAAGGCGGGCATCTTGCTGCCATGCTGGTTCTTCCGCGTGTAGCCGTCGATCACCGACATCACGCGGGTGAACGGAAACGCGCCGCCATTGCGCCGTGAAATCAGCGTCAGATCCGGCGGCTGAAGCCCCAGGTCGCGCGCCAACGGCCCGCCGCCCGTCGCGTCCGTGCCGTGGCAGCCGGCGCAATAGGTCTGGAAATCGTTGCGGCCCGACAGCGCGTCCTGCGGTTCGCATCCCGCCAATATCCCCAGCGTCAGTGCCATTCCGGCCGCGATCATGAAAGGCCGCATTCCCGTGTTCTCCTGCCAGATGCCCCGCGTCCAGAATGGCACGTCGCGGCCCCCGGTGGCAATCGTCCGAGAGCGGAAGATGTGACGGGCAGGGCCGGAAACGGCCTTTGCGCCGCCCGTCCCGCCCGCTAGTCTGGCGCCGGCCAACCGGGGAGGAGCGGGAATGGATATCACCACGATGAAATATGCCGCCGTGATGCTGACGGCCGGGGTCGGTATTCCGGTTCTGGCGGCGCTGAACGCGCAGCTTGGCCTGCGGCTGGGCAACCCGGCCGCCGCGGCTTTCATGCTGTTCATCGTGGCCCTTGCCGGCGCGGCGGTGGTGCTGGCGCTGACCGGCCCCGCCGCCCTGGCGGGCATCGCCGCGGCCCCGCGGCACCTGTTCCTGGCCGGACTTCTGGTGGCGTTCTACGTTCTTTCGATCACCTGGATCGCGCCGAAATTCGGCATCGGGAACGCGGTGTTCTTCGTCCTGCTGGGCCAGCTGGTTTCGGCCGCCGCGATCGACCATTTCGGCCTGATGGGCGTCCGCCCGGAACCGATCGGCCTGACCCGCGCGGCGGGGCTGGCGCTGATGGCGCTCGGGGTTTTCGTGACGCAACGGGCCTGAGACCCCCGGCGCCCGGATTCAGACCAGGCGTCCGGCCTCCAGGTGCAGGGTTCGGTCCATGCGGGCCGCCAGATCCCGGTTATGGGTGGCGATCAGCGCCGACAGGCCGGTGTCGCGCACCAGCGCGATCAGCGCGGCGAACACCCGATCCGAGGTGTCGGGGTCGAGATTGCCCGTCGGTTCGTCGGCCAGCAGCAGCCGCGGCGCATTCGCCAGGGCGCGGCAGACGGCCACGCGCTGTTGCTCCCCGCCCGACAGCGCGGCCGGCCGGTGATCGGCGCGCCCGGCGATGCCGACCTGCCCCAGCAGGGTTATCGCGCGCGCGCTGGCATGGGCGCGCGACATCCCGTTGGCCAGCATCGGCAGGATGATGTTTTCCTGTGCCGAGAATTCGGGCAGCAGGTGATGGAATTGATAGACGAAGCCGACCGCGTCGCGCCGCATGGCGGTGCGGCGGCGGTCGGACAGGCGGGTCATGTCCTGCCCGTCGATCTCGACCGTTCCCGAATCGGCCAGGTCCAGCAATCCGGCGATATGCAGCAAGGTGGACTTGCCCGCCCCGGATGGCGCGACCAGCGCCACCATTTCGCCCGGTGCGACATCCAGCGATGCGCCGCGCAGCACCTCGACCTGGCCGGGCAGGCCCTTGTTGTAGGTCTTGAAAATCCCGTCGAGGCGCAGAACCGGATCACTCATAACGCAGCGCCTCGACCGGGTTCAGGCGGGCGGCGCGGCGGGCCGGGAAGATCGTCACGACGAAGGACAGGCCCAGCGACAGGGCCACCGCCGAGAGGACGTCGCCGGGCTGCAACCTGGCCGGAAGGTGATAGATGCCGCGGATCGACGGATCCCACACGCCGCCGCCGGCGAGATAGTTCACGGTCGAGAAGATCGGGTCGATATAGATCGCGAAAAGGCATCCCAGGATCACCCCGGCGCCGGTGCCGATCAGCCCCACCGAGGCGCCGCAAATGAAGAACACCCGCAGGATCGACCCCTCGGTCAGGCCCATCGTGCGCAGGATCCCGATATCGCGGCCCTTGTTCTTCACCAGCATGATCAGCCCCGAGATGATGTTCATCGCGGCAATCAGCACCAGGATCGACAGGATCACGAACATCACGTTGTCCTCGACCTCCAGCGCGCGCAGGAAGGAACTGGCGGAATCGCGCCATGTCCATAACAGCATGTTCGGACCGGCGGCCGCGCGCAGGGCAGGGGCCCAGTCGTCGATCCGCTCGGGCTCGCTCACCATGACCTCGATCTCGTCGGCCGCGCCCTCGCGGTTGAAAAAGCTCTGGGCCGCGGCAAAGGGCATGTAGACCCGGGTGCGGTCGATGTCATAGCGCCCGGCCTTGAAGATATAGGTGACCTCGTAGGCATTGACCCGGGGCGAGGTGCCGAAGGCGGTCTTGACCCCGTCGGGCGAAATCAGCCTGACCCGGTCGCCCACCGTGACGCCGAGCGACTGGGCCACGCCGATGCCGATGGCAATGCCCGCACCGAAACGGTCGATGTCGCCGATGGCCTCGTCGGGGTTGGCGATGCGCGGGATCGTCTTGAGGTCGGATTCGGCGATGCCGAAGACCTCGACACCGGCATTGCGGCCATTGGCGCTGGCCATCACCTGGCCCTTGACCAGCGGCGCGGCGCGGGTCACGCCGGGGATGTCGGCAACCCGCGCGGCCAGGGCGGCATAATCCTCGATCACGCGCTCGGTTTGCCCTGCGGCGGTGGCGACCGGGGCCGAATAGAGCGTGACATGCGCATTGGCGCCCAGGATCGTGTCGACGAATTCCGCCCGGAATCCGGCGCGAACGGCCAGGGTGGCGATCAGCGCGAACACGGCCAGGGTGATCCCGATCAGCGAGATCCAGGTCATCACGCTGACCCCGCCCTCGGCGCGCCGCGCCCGCAGATAGCGCCAGGCGATCATCCATTCGAACCCTGCGAAAGGCGGCGTGCGGTTGGCCACGTCTTCTCCTGCTTCAGCCGGTGCGGACAGTGCGGCGATCGCCCGGCCGGGTCAAGCCGACCGGCCCGGCGCCGGCGCGCCGTCTACATCCAGGTATGAAAGGCGCGTTGCGGCATCGGCTGTTGCATCGCCATGTCGTGATGCGGGGCATAGATCTCGGCGACTTTCCGGACCGCATCCTCGGGGCTCAGCTCTTCGCTTTCGCCGGTGCGTCGGCTGGTCAGTTCGACCACCCCGTTCTTCAGCCCGCGCGGACCGACCGTGATCCGCCAGGGAAGGCCGATCAGGTCCATCGTGGCGAACTTGGCGCCGGCGCGGTCCTCGGTGTCGTCGTAAAGCGGTTCCAGCCCCAGTGCGGCCAGGCCGGCATAGAGCGACTCGCAGGCCGTATCGGTGGCCTCGTCGCCCTGCCTGAGGTTGACGATGCCGCAATGAAAGGGCGTCACGCCTTCGGGCCAGATGATGCCGCGCTCGTCATGGCTGGCCTCGATGATCGCGCCGACCAGGCGTGACACGCCGATGCCGTGGCTGCCCATGTGCACCGGCACGCGGTTGCCGTCCTGGTCGGTGACGGTCGCGCCCATGGGCTCGGAATACTTGGTGCCGAAATAGAAGATCTGCCCGACCTCGATGCCACGCGCGCTGCGGCGGCGGGGTTCGGGCACCTGGTCGTGGAAGGCGGCCTCGTCATGGGTGTCGTCGGTGCGCGCATAGCGCGAGGTGAACTCTTCCAGCACAGCCTGGCACTGGGCGCGGTCGTCGTAATCGATCTCGCGCGCGCCGAATTTCAGCTCGGTGATCTCGCTGTCATAGAAAACCTCGGATTCGCCGGTCTCTGCCAGGACCAGGAATTCATGCGTATCGTCGCCGCCGATCGGGCCGCTTTCGGCCCGCATCGGGATCGCCTGAAGGCCCATCCGTTCGTAGGTGCGCAGGTAGCTGACCAGGTGTCGATTATAGGCGTGCAGCGCATCCTCGCGCGTCAGGTCGAAATTGTACCCGTCCTTCATGTAGAACTCGCGCCCGCGCATCACCCCGAAGCGCGGCCGGATCTCGTCGCGGAACTTCCACTGGATGTGATAGAGCGTCAGCGGCAGGTCGCGATAGCTGCCAACATGGCTGCGGAAGATGTCGGTGATCAGCTCTTCGTTCGTGGGACCATAGAGCATGTCGCGCTCATGCCGGTCGCGGATGCGCAGCATTTCCGGCCCGTAGGCGTCATAGCGGCCGGATTCGCGCCACAGGTCGGCCGGCTGCAAGGTCGGCATCAGCATCGGGATGTGCCCGGCGCGCTGTTGTTCCTCATGCACGATCCGTTCGATATTGCGCAGCACCTTGAACCCCAGCGGCAGCCAGGAATAGATCCCGGCGCTGGCCTGCTTGATCATGCCGGCGCGCAGCATGTAGCGGTGGCTGACGACCTGGGCCTCGGCGGGCGTTTCTTTCAGGACGGGAAGGAAATAGCGGGACAGGCGCATGGCGGGCTTTGCCTCAAGCGGTATGACGGTTTCCGCCCCCGTCTATGGCATCGGCGCGGGCCAGACAAGCGTTCGCGCCCCTTGCAACCATCCGGGCCTTGGGCGATGACTGAGAAACTGTTCCGGAGACGCCATGGCCCTGCCAGTTCAACAGCAATTGAAATACTGGGGCATCGCCGCGGCGGTGTTCCTGGCGGCGTTGTGGTTTCTTGGCGGCACGTTGTTGCCCTTCGTGCTGGGCATGGCCTTTTCCTATCTGCTGGATCCGGTCGCCGACCGGCTGGAGCGGCTGGGCCTGTCCCGCGTCTGGGCCACGGTGACGATCACGGCGCTGGCGGCGATCTTCTTTGTCCTGCTGGCCCTGCTGATCGTGCCGATGATCGTGGAGCAGGCCATGGCGCTGGCCAACACGGCGCCGCAGATGTTCCAGAACCTCCAGACCTTCCTGAACGAACGGTTCCCCTCGCTGATGGACGAAGGCTCGACCCTGCGCCAGTCGCTGACCACGCTGGGATCGGCGATCCAGTCGCGCGGGATCGAGCTGTTGAACGGGGTCCTGGCCTCGGCCGCGTCCTTGCTGAACCTGGCGATGCTGGTGGTGCTGGTGCCGGTCATCACCTTCTATCTGCTGATGGACTGGGACCGGATGGTGGCGCAGATCGACAGGCTGCTGCCGCGCGACCACGCGCCGGTGATCCGGCGGCTGGCGCATGACATCGACGCCACGCTGGCCGCCTTCATCCGCGGGCAGGGCACGGTCTGCGTGATCCTGGGAACCTATTACGCGGTCGCGCTGATGCTGGCGGGGCTTCAGTTCGGGCTGATCGTCGGGTTCGTCGCCGGGCTGATCTCTTTCATTCCCTATATCGGCGCGATCGTCGGCGGCGTGCTGGCGGTCGGGCTGGCGCTGTTCCAGTTCTGGGGCGATTGGTGGATGATCGGCGCCGTGGGCGCGATCTTCGTTGCCGGCCAGATGCTCGAAGGCAACATCCTGACGCCCAACCTGGTCGGCGGCTCGGTCGGGCTGCACCCGGTCTGGCTGATCTTCGCGCTGTCCGCCTTCGGCATGCTGTTCGGTTTCGTCGGCATGCTGGTGGCGGTGCCGGTATCCGCGGCCCTGGGCGTGCTGGCCCGTTACGGCGTCGGGCAATACATGAACAGCCGGCTTTACCGCGGTCTCGAAACGCGGGACCTGACGGTGCATGAGGACGAGTAGATGGCCGAGCAGCTGACCTTTGCGCTGCCCCACCGGACCGCCCGCGGGCGCGAGGATTTCTTCGTCTCGCCGGCCAATGCGCTGGCAGTGGCCACGATCGAGGGCTGGGCGCATTGGCCCCAGGGCAAGCTGGTGCTGGTCGGGCCGGAAGGCGCGGGCAAGACGCATCTGGCCCATGTCTGGGCGGATCTCGCCGATGCCCGGATCGTCGATGCGGGCGATCTGGCCGGGGCCGACATCCCGGCGCTGGCCCGCTTGCGGGCCCTGGCGGTGGAGGATGCCGACCGCCTCGCCGGCGATCGCGCCTGCGAAGAGGCGCTTTTCCACCTTCACAACCTGCTGCTGGCCGAGGGCGGCGTGCTGCTGCTGACCGCGCGCCGGGCGCCGCGCGGCTGGCCGCTGCGGCTGGCCGATCTGAAAAGCCGGGTCGAGGGCACCGCGACTGCCACGCTCGCGCCGCCCGACGACGCGCTGTTGGGGGCGTTGCTGGTAAAACAGTTCGCCGATCGCCAGCTTGCCATCGCGCCGCCGCTGGTGTCCTACCTGGTCGGCCGGATGGAGCGGTCCTCGGCCGCGGCGCGCGATATCGTTGCGGCGCTGGATCGCCGCGCGCTGGCCACCGGGCGCCGGATCAACCGGACGCTGGCGGCCGAATTGCTGGACAACCGGGACGCGGGTGCGCGACATATGTCATCCCCGCGTTACCGAGACTCTTCATAATCCTGTCATGAATGCAGCCGATTTCCTGAATGCGCCGATGCCCGAACCGGTGGATCTGCCCGAGGCGCAGCGCACCGGGCCCAAGCGCTTCGGCAACCGCGAACTCAGCTGGCTGGGGTTCAACTGGCGGGTTCTGGACGAGGCGCGCAACCCCCGCGTGCCGCTGCTGGAGCGGATGCGCTTTCTTTCGATCTCGGCGGCCAATCTGGACGAATTCTATACCGTCCGGGTGGCGGGCCTGCGGGAACTGGCAAATGGCGGGCATACCACCCCCGCCGCCGACGGGCTGACGCCGGCGCAGCAACTGGTGCTGATCGACCGCGACGCGCGCAAGCTGTTGCAGGCGCAGCAGCAGGTCTGGAACAAGCTGCGCCATCAGCTGGAGCACGAGGGGATCGAACTTCTGGGCCGTGACCGGCTGAAGCGGCGCGACATGACCTATCTGGAGGACTATTTCCTGAACAAGGTCTTCCCGGTGCTTGCGCCGCTGGCCATCGATCCGGCACACCCGTTCCCGTTCATCCCGACCGCGGGGTTCTGCCTGGCCTTGCAGCTTGAGCGTGCCTCGGACGGCCGCCAGTTGCAGGCGCTTCTGCCGATTCCGCATCAGATATCGCGTTTCGTGCCGCTGCCGGGCCCTGACGGGCATTACCGGTTCCTGCCGCTGGAAGAGCTGTTGCTGATCCATCTGGGATCGCTGTTTCCGGGCTATCGACTGTGCGGCAGCTGCGCCTTCCGCGTGCTGCGCGACAGCGACCTGGAACTGGAGGAAGAGGCCGAGGACCTGGTGCGCGAATTCGAGGTCGCTCTCAAGCGTCGCCGGCGCGGCGAGGTGGTTCGGATGAAACTGTCGGCCGGCGCCCCCGAGGAGCTGCGCGCGCTGATCATGCGTGAGCTGCATATCACCGAAACCGAGGTCGTCGAGGTGCACGGGCTGATCGGTCTGGCCAACCTGTCCGAACTGGTGCTGGACGACCGTCCCGACCTGCTGTGGCCCAGTTTCACCCCGCGGGTGCCCGAACGGGTGCAGGATCACGATGGCGACATGTTCCGGGCCATCCGCCGGAAGGACATGCTGCTGCATCACCCCTACGAGACATTCGACATGGTGGTGCGGTTCCTGCAACAGGCCGCGCAGGATCCCGACGTGGTCGCGATCAAGCAGACGCTCTATCGCACGTCGAAGGATTCGCCGATCGTGGGCGCGCTGTGCGAGGCGGCCGAGAACGGCAAGTCGGTGACCGCGCTGGTCGAGCTCAAGGCCCGGTTCGACGAGGCCGCGAATATCCAGCAGTCGCGGCGGCTGGAACGGGCCGGTGCGCATGTGATCTATGGTTTCATCAACTACAAGACCCACGCCAAGATCAGCGCCGTGGTCCGGCGCGAAGGTGACCAGCTTGTCACCTATACCCATTACGGGACCGGCAACTATCACCCGATCACCGCCAAGATCTATACCGATCTCAGCCTGTTCACCTGTGACCCGGCCCTGGGGCGCGACGCGACGCGGGTGTTCAACTATGTCGGCGGCTATGCCGAGCCGGAAAAGCTGGAGAACCTGGCGATTTCGCCGCTGAACCTGAAGTCGCGGCTGCTGGACCTGATCGGGCGCGAGGCCGCCTTCGCGCAGCAGGGCAAGCCGGCCGAGATCTGGGCCAAGGTCAACTCGCTGATCGAGCCGGACGTGATCGACGCGCTTTACGCGGCCAGCGCGGCCGGGGTCCGGATCAACCTGGTGGTGCGGGGCATTTGCGGCATCCGGCCCGGAATCCGGGGATTGAGCGAGAATATCCGGGTCAAATCCATCGTCGGTCGTTTCCTGGAACATTCCCGGATCGCCTGTTTCGGCAATGGCCACGGCCTGCCGTCGCGCAAGGCCAAGGTCTTCATCTCTTCGGCCGACTGGATGGGCCGTAACCTGAGCCGCCGGGTCGAGGCGCTGGTCGAGATCTGCAACGACACGGTCAAGGCGCAGATCGTCGACCAGATCATGGCCGCCAACCTGGCCGATACCGCGCAAAGCTGGGTGATGAATCCCGATAACAGCTTTACCCGGCATCCGGTGGGGCCCGAGGCATTCAGTTGCCACCGCTTCTTCATGGAAAATCCGTCCTTGTCGGGGCGGGGCACGGCCGGGGCGGCGGATGTGCCGAACCTGGCGCATTCAAAGGATTGACGCCGACCGCGCCGTGTTGGCAAGGTCGCGGGGGGCCAGCGGGGGAAAGCCTATGGATGGCAGCGCCGAGCAGCGCTCTGACGATTGGGGGCCGTTCGGCCGCCCGCTTTTCAACGACCCCGAGGCCCGCGCGCTGTCGCGGGTCGGGGTGGTCGATGTCGGGTCGAACTCGGTCCGGCTGGTGGTGTTCGACGGGGCGGCGCGCAGCCCGGCCTATTTCTACAACGAGAAACTGATGTGCGGTCTGGGCGCCGGGCTGTCGGAAAGCGGCCGGCTGAACCCGGACGGACGACGGCGCGCCCTTTCGGCGCTCAGGCGCTTCGCCCTGCTGGCCGAGGCGATGGGCGCCACGCCGCTGACGGTGGTGGCCACCGCAGCGGTGCGCGATGCCGAGGACGGGCCGGAATTTCGCGCCGAGGTCGAGCGCGAGACGGGGCTGAAGCTGTGGGTGATCGACGGCGAGGAAGAGGCGCGGCTGTCGGCGCAGGGGGTTCTTCTGGGCTGGCCGGGGGCCGAGGGGCTGGTCTGCGACATCGGCGGGTCGTCGATGGAACTGGCCGAAGTGTCCGACGGGCGGGTCGGCCGGCGCGTGAGCTCGGCACTGGGGCCGCTCAAGCTGCGCGACGTGAAGGGCGGCAAGAAGGGGCTGAAGAAATATATCGCGGCGCGGCTGGCCGAACTGGCCGAAAAGGTCGGCACCAGTCACGAGCGGCTTTATCTTGTCGGCGGGTCGTGGCGCGCGATCGCGCGGCTGGACATGGAGCGGCGCGGCTATCCGCTGCTGGTGCTGCACGAATACCGTATGACGCGCAAATCCATCCTCGACACGATCAAGTGGATCGCCGAGAACGATCCCGACGATCTGCGCGCCCTTACCGGCACCTCGGCCGAGCGGATGTCGCTGGTTCCGATCGCGGCGCAGGTGCTCAAGCAGCTTCTGGCGACGCTCATGCCGCGCGAGATCTTCGTGTCCAGCTATGGCATCCGCGAGGGCCTGCTGTTCGAGCAGATGCCCGAACGCCTGCGCAATCGCGACCCGCTGATCGAGGCCGCGCGCTTTGCCGAGGCAAGCCAGTCGCGGCTGCCGGGATTCGGACGGCGGCTCTACAGTTTCGTGCGGCCGCTTTTCTCGGGTGCCAGCGAGGAACGGCTGCGCCTGATCCGGGCGGCTTGCCTGTTGCATGACACCGCCTGGCGGGCGCATCCCGATTACCGCCACGAGGTCTGTTTCGACAATGCCACGCGCGCCAACCTGGGCGGTCTGGACCATCGCGGGCGGGTGTTCATCGGGGTGGCCCTGCTGCATCGCTACAAGAACAACCGCAGCGGCAGCCGGTTCGATCCGCTTTTCAGGCTTCTGGATGAAAAGGAGATTGCCCAGGCCGAAGTGCTGGGCAAGGCGATGCGCTTCGGCGCCATGTTCTCGACCCAGGCGCCGGATACGCTGGCGGAATTACGCTATTTCCCCAAGCGCAAGCGGCTGGAATTGTGGCTGGAAAAATGGGCCCGGGATCTGTTCGGCGAAGTGGCCGAGATCCGCTTTGCCGCGCTGGCCAAGGCGTTGGGGGTGGAAACCGATGTCAAGGTCCGCAAACGCCTGAGCCACAGTGCGGGCAAAACGAAATGACCGCTGGCCATTTCGCGGGGTTCACCCGGCAAATGTGAAGCCCGCGCCGGCCGGCAAGGCGGGCTTCACCGGGTCTGTGAGGTCATGAAGCGCGAGGCCCCGGCAATCGTGAATTCGCCGCGGCGCACCCGTTCGAACGGGCCTTCGCGCAAGAGCGCCCCGAAGGCCCGCAAGCCATCCTCGCGCGGGAATTCATCCGCGGCGTATTGTTCCGCGGCAAGCTGCATCACCTGCGGGCGGGTGAAGGTCTGGTGCTTTTCGACCGAAAGACAATAGGCGGCCGCGGCTTCCAGCAGGTCGGGCAGATCATGCGCGCCCATGCGTTCGGCGAAATCGGCAAAACTGTCATCGTCCGAGAAGATGTTGCGCGACACCGGGTTTTCCTCGGCCTCGGCCTCGGCTTCATCCTCGTCGCGCTGGAGCGCCAGGTTCCCCTGCGCCGCGGGGCGCGCATCACCGGAACGGGCGCGGTCGATGCGCTGTTCGGAGACCAGCATCAGGGGCGGCATCTGCCCGGAAGCGCCGCGGGACGGGTGCGTCGGGCGCACGACTTCGCGAAGGTCGCGCCGATAAGGGGCTTTCTGGGCCTCGACCTCGGCTTCCTGGTTCTTGCGAGGCAGCAGCCCGCGATCGGCCACGGTCGCCGCAACCGCGGCCTTGAGATGCGCGATCGCCGAGCGCCGGCGCTTTTGTTCGGGGCCGTCCATCCGGGTATTCACTTGGTCGATCAGCCGGCTGACCGCGGCATCGTCACCGGCCGGCTTTTGCATTTCCGGCCTGGTCCGCCCGGCCGCGGTTTCGCTTTCCAGCTCGGCCAGTTCGGCCATCAGGTCGGCTTCCTGCTCGGGGGTGAGGTCGGTCTTCTCCTCGGCCGCAGCGTCGTCGGGCGTGGCCGCGTCGGGGGATGGCGTGTCGCTGGCCCGGCGCCTTTCGGTCCGCTCCGGCTTTTGCGGGCGGACCGGGTTTTCCAGGGTCAGGGGGGCTGCTTCGGGCGCGGAGGGACGCGCATCTTTCGTGGCCTGCTCGGCCGCGGGCGATTGCGCCTGGGGATCCTCTTCCGCCGGCGCCAGTTCGCTGCGCTTCATCTTCATCACGCGGGCGCGGGCACGCGCGGCGACGGCGCTGGTGTGGTCGGGTTCGCCGGGATCGGCGCGCCGGGCCTTTTCCGCGCGGCGGGACTGGCGGCGGGCGCGCCGATCCTCGGGCGCCTCATCTGCTTCGGGCGTGGTTTCCGCTTCGGGTGTTTCGTCTGCTTCGGCCGTGGTTTCCGCCTCGGGCGCTTCATCCGCTTCGGTCGTGGCCTCCGCTTCGAGCGTCGCTTCCGGGTCTTCCGCCACTTTCGGTTCCGGGGCGGCCTGCGCCGCGAAGTCCTGTAGGCCCTTCTCGGCTTGCGGTTCTTCCGCCCGTGCGCTGATGTCTTCGTCCTGCTGCGGTTCTTCCGCCGTCGCATCCGCCTGCGGGGCGGGCGCCGTGTCCCCGGTGTCCCCGGTTTCGGCGGGCGGCGCCGGGCTGTCGTCGTGTGCCGCGCCGATGGAGGGCGTGGAGCTGTCGGCATCGACCTCCACGTCGGGCCCGGCGGCGGGCGCGACATCTGGTTCGGCCGTCGCGGCCTGTGCGGCAAGGCCGCTGGACACCGCGCTCAGAATCGCGGCCTCGTCATCCGAGGCCGTGTCGCCCGCGTCATCATCATCCGGCGTGTCCACGGCAGAGAGGACGGCATCGGGCAACTGGCCGGTTTCGTCGCCGTCTTCGGGAAAGATCTCGTCCGCGTCGTCCGGCACCGGCGTTTCCGGCTCGCTTGCCATCTCCGCGGTCGGGGATCGTTCCGCGTCACCCTGGTCGATGACGGTTTCGGATTGCGCCGGCGCGGGCGCGACCGGTTCTGGCGAAACGTCCCTTGGCGCCTTGTCTTGCGTTTCCGACCCGTCATGGCTGGCCACCGTGGTGGGGTCACTGGCGGCGTCCCCGGCCTGCGGGGATGTCGGCCCGGCGTCGATCTCGTCTTCGAATGTCTCATCCTCGTCCGGGGACGCGGGCGCGGCAGGTGCCGGCGCTTGTGCCGTCGGCGGCGTGTTTCTTGCGTTGTCCACGACGGCGCGAATCCGTGCCAGCCGGGCGGCCACCGAGCCCAGGTCGCTTGTGCCGGGCTCGGCCTGCGTCGCGGGGGCCGGTTCGGACGATGCCGCGGCCGCGTCGGCTTGCGCCTGCGATTCGCGGGGCGGTTCCTGCTGCGGGGCAGGGGTGTCGGGCTGCGGCCGGGCCAGTGCCTTGTCGTCTGTGCGGGCGCGCAGCACCACGCCGTCGCCCTCTCGCCGCGCCTCGACCTGCTTGCGGATCTCGCGCTCGGCGATCCGTTGCAGCATCTCGGTGTCGGGGGTCGGCGGCTCGGCGCCGAAATAGCGATCGTCCGAGGCGAGATCCCGGAAATATTCGGCAATCGCTTTCATCGTGCCGAAGGAATCGTCGAATCCCTCCAAGGTGCATGAGAAAGTGCCGTAGGAAACCGTTAAAATCTTACTTGTGCCGACCATCCTGGACTCGCTTTCTATCTTTCCCAACAGCTGATGTTTTACCACAGGGCGAATTCCTGAATGGACCGGAAACGGGATATTTGGGGGGATTATTCATGACGAGATTGTGGTTTTCGCCCGGATCCGTCACTTAGGGCGCCATGACCGACGCGATCGTGCAATCCCCGGAAAACGTGACGCTTCTGGGTGCCGGGGCGGTGGCATCCGGCGACCTGTCCATGGCGCTGGAACTGGCGCCGGTGCTGGTGGCGGCCGATGGCGGGGCCGACACCGCGCTGAAGGCCGGCGTGATGCCCGCCGCGGTGATCGGCGATTTCGATTCGGTTTCGGCGGCGACCCGGGCGGCGGTGCCGCCAGAGCGGCAGCACCGCATCGCGGAGCAGGAGACTACGGATTTCGACAAATGCCTGGCGCGGATCTGCGCCCCGCTGGTCCTTGGGCTGGGCTTCCTGGGGGCGCGGCTGGATCATGAGCTTGCGGCGCTGTCGGGCTTGCTGCGAGCGCCCGGAACGCGCTGCATCCTGATCGGGACGGCGGATATCGCGTTCCTGGTGCCGCCGCAGCTGTCATTGCGCCTGGCGGTCGGGATGCGCCTGTCGCTTTTCCCATTCGGGGCGGTGCGCGGCGAAAGCCAGGGGCTGGAATGGCCGATCGATGGGCTGGAACTGGCGCCGGGCGGACGGATCGGCACGTCGAACCGGGTCTCGGCGCCGCTGGTGCGGCTGCGCACCGACACACCGGCGCTGGTGGCGATATTGCCGCGGGCGGCGCTTGCGGATGTGGCCGGCGCGTTGCCCGGCTGAGCCGGCGTTCGCGCAACAAGGTGCATGGCGCGCAGTCCTGCGCATCAGATGCGCCGCGGGTCCGGTCGCCCCGGGCATTGGAGGCATGGCTCGATTCGGGCGCTTACGGCGCCGGCGGCGGCGGGCGGTCCAGCTTCCGCTCGCGCAGGAAAACGAACAGCCCCGAGCCCATGATGATCGCGATCCCCAGCAGGGTCTGCGCGTCGGGCAGGTCGCCGAATATCGCGAAACCCAGCACCGTTGCGGCGATTATCTCCAGGTATTGCAGCGGTGCGATCGTGGCCGCCGGTGCAAAGCGCAGCGCGAAGCTGATGAAAAGATGCGCGACGGTCGCGGTCAGGCCGACGCCGGCCAGAAAGGCCCAGAATCGCCCCTGCGGCATGACCGGGTCCAGCACCGCGATTCCGGCGTCGTCGAAGATCACCAGCAAGGGCAGGATCAGGACCGTGGCGGCCAGCGCGGTCCAGCCCTGCAACGCCACCGGGTGCAGGCGCCGGGCCATGCGCCGCGTCAGGACCATGTAGAAGGCGAAGCACAACGCGGTGAGCAGCGGCAACATCGCCACCGGGCCGAATTGCGAGAAGCTGGGCCGGATCACCAACAGCGCGCCGGCGAAACCGATGGCGCAGGCCAGGATGCGGCGCCAGCCGATCTGCTCGCCCAGAAAGAACCCGCCCAGAAGCGTCAGGATGAACGGCTCGACGAAGAAGATGGCGATCGCGTCGGCGACGGGCATTACCGAAAGCGCGGTGAAGAAGGCCGAGGTCGCCAGCAGGATCAACGCCGCGCGGGCAACATGGATCGCCGCGTCGCGCGCCGGCGGGCGGCGCAGCGCCCCCAGCCAGGCCGCGAGCGGGATCAGCACGAGCACCTGGATCGCGAAGCGTGTCGCGACGATCTGGCCGACGGGCAACTGCGCCGATGCCAGCTTGGCAAAGCTGTCCATCAGCGGCGCGGTGACGGTAAAGCCGATCATCTGCACGATGCCGAGGACCACGCGATCGGGTGCATTCATCATCATGCCGCTTTCGCCCGGGCGGCCGATCGCGTCAACCCCGCGGCCCTACCGTTCAGCAATTGGGCACGTTCACCGCCAGCCCGCCAAGCGAGGTTTCCTTGTATTTCTCGCTCATGTCGGCGCCGGTCTGGCGCATCGTCTCGATCGCCGCGTCGAGCGGCACGAGGTGCTGGCCGTCGCCCCGCAGCGACAGCGAGGCGGCCGAGACCGCCTTGATCGCGCCCAGCCCGTTGCGCTCGATGCAGGGCACCTGCACCAGCCCCCTGACCGGGTCGCAGGTCATCCCGAGGTGATGTTCCAGCGCGATTTCGGCGGCGTTCTCGACCTGCTCGGGGGTGCCGCCCATGACCGCCGCGAACCCCGCCGCGGCCATCGCGGCGGCGCTGCCCACCTCGGCCTGGCAGCCGCATTCGGCCCCCGAGATGGAGGCGTTGTGCTTGACCAGGCCGCCGATCGCCGCCGCGGTCAGCAGGAATTCGGGAATCCGCGCGCGGCTTGCGCCCGGCACATGGTCCAGCCAGTAGCGGATTGTGGCCGGCACCACCCCGGCCGCGCCGTTGGTGGGCGCCGTGACGACCTGGCCGCCGGCGGCGTTTTCCTCGTTCACCGCCATGGCGTAGACGCTCATCCAGTCGTTGATGATATGCGGCGCGGTCAGGTTGCGGCCCTGTTCGGATTTCAACGCCTCGTGCATGGCATGGGCGCGGCGGCGGACGTTCAGCCCGCCGGGCAGGATGCCGTCGGTCGCCAGGCCGCGATCGATGCAGTCCTCCATCACCTGCCACAGGCGGTTCATGCCGCGGTCCAGCTCCACCGGGGTGCGATAGACCAGCTCGTTCGCGCGTTTCATCTCGGCGATCGACCTGGCGCTGTCGCGGGCCATCGTCAGCATTTCGGCGGCAGAGCCGAACGGGTAGGGGATCGGCCTGAGCTGTTTCAGCGCCGCCTTCTCGCCACCCTGCAATTCGGCCTCTGTCACCACGAAGCCGCCGCCGATGGAATAATAGGTCTCGCGCAGCACCACGTCGCCCTGGGCGTCGGTTGCCATCACGATCATGCCGTTGGAATGTCCCTTCAGCGGCGCGCCGTAATCGAAGGTCACGTCATGGTCGGGATCGAAGACCAGCCGGCCCAGCCCGTCGGGCGTGACGGCCTTCTGCGCCTGCATCTCGGCCAGCGCCGCCTCGGCCGCCTCGGCGTCATAGTCTTCGGGGGTGAAGCCGGCGAGCCCCAGCTTGACCGCCCGGTCGGTGGCGTGGCCCACGCCGGTGAAGGCCAGGCTGCCATGCAGCGACGCGCGCAGCCCGTGCGCGGCGAATGGCGATTTGCGCAAGAGGTCCAGAAACCGTGCCGCGGCGATCATCGGCCCCATCGTGTGCGACGATGACGGGCCGATCCCCACCTTGAACATCTCGAAAACGGAAAGAAACATCGCTGGCGGTCCCTGCCTTGTCTGACGGATCATTGATCCATGTCGATATCTGCGCCGGTTCGGAAACGACGCTCCGGGCCCCGTTTCGGCCGGTCGATCCTAATGAATCCGGCCGCGTGGCGAAAGCCCGGCCTCCTCCGCGGCCACCCGGCGCCTGCTCAGGTCCGTTTGAGCAGCGCAAGCGCGGCCAGCGCGGCCAGGCCGATCCCCGCCGTCAGCCAGATCGCGGACACTCCCCATGCGGTCAGCGCGGCGCCGAAGATCAGCGGGGCGGCCGCCTGCAGGATGCGGGCCGGGGCATTCAGCCATCCCAGCCGCCGCCCGTAGCCTGCCGTTCCGAACAAGGCCAGCGGCAGGGTGCCCTTGGCGATGGTCAGGATCCCGTTGCCCGCCCCATGCAGTACCGCGAAGACATATGCCGCAGGCCCGCCGAAACCTACCAGCGCCATGGCGGCGACCGGATGTGCGGCGGCGGCCACGCGCGTCGACACCAGCGGGTGGACCCGGCGCAGAAGGCCGAATTCCAGCATCCGCGCGGCCACCTGCGCCGGGCCGATCAGGGCGCCGGCGGCAATCGCCATGGCGGCGCTGGCCCCGGCCTCTTGCAGCAGGCCGGGCAGATGCGCGGCCATGGCGGTGGAGTTGAACCAGGTCGCCGCGAAGACGAAGGCCAGCAGCGCCAGTGCCAGGCGCGACGGTGGCGGGCCATCCTCTGCCGGGGGCGCCGTGGACGGGCGTATCGCTTCGGTCCCTTTCGGCAGCCAGGCATTGAGCGGCAGCGCGAGGCAAAGGTGGATCAGCGCCCAGCCGAGACAGGCCTCGCGCCAGCCCCAGGTCGCCAGCATCAGACCTGACAGCGGCCATCCGAGAGTGCTCGCAAACCCGGCGATAAGGGTGATGCCGGTGATCGGACCGCGCGCATCGCGCCCATAGATGCCGGTCAGCGTGGCAAAGCCGGCTTCGTAAAGGCCGATCCCCATTCCCAGCCCGACCACGGCCCAACCCGCGAACAGGACAGGCGGCGCGGGGGCCACGGCCAGCAACGCAAGCCCGCCCGCGAATACGAGATTCGACAGCATCAGGATGCCGCGCCCGCCGAACCTGTCGATCCGTGCCCCGGCCCAGGGGCCAACCATTGCCGAGACCACCATCGCCATGGAAAACGCCCCGAAGATCCAGACCGGGGACAGGCCGAAGCTTTCGGCCATCGGCACGGCCAGAACCGCCGGGATGTAATAGCTCGACGCCCAGCTGACCGTGAGGGATGTGCCGAGCGCGGCCACGATCACGCCGCGCCGGCCAGGACCAAGTCTTGCGATCATGAGGATATCCCGGGCGATTGAGGGCGCGCGCGCTGGCAGAATTTCACATTTCGCCAACCGGCGCCAGAGCAACGGCCCTGGGCGATGGCGCTTGCACGCGCCGGGCCCGGGCACGGCGCGGTCGGCGGGGGTCTGTCGGGGATGCCTCGATGTCCATAGGCCCGATCCTGGCCGCCCGCTTTCGATGCCGCCCCCCTGTCAGAACCGGTCGAACCGGTGAAAACAGCGATCCGGGGCCGCTTTCCAGGCCCCCCGTCGGACGATTGACCCTCGCGGAGCGCGCGCTTCTTGCCTATAACGGCCGGCAACGGACAGGAGATAAGCAATGAGCGGACAGCTTTCCCCGATCGACAAGGCGAAATTCGTTGCCGCCAAGCGGGCGGTGGATTTCGTCGAGGATGGCATGCGCGTGGGGCTCGGAACCGGCTCGACCTCGGCCTGGATGGTGCGGTGCCTGGGCGAGCTCGTGCGCGAAGAGGGGCTGAAGATCCGTGGGGTTCCGACCTCGACCCGCACCGCCGAGCTTGCCCGCCAGGTCGGCATCGAGGTGATTTCGCTGGACGAGGCCAAGTGGCTGGACCTGACGATCGACGGCGCCGATGAGGTCGATTCGGATCTGAACCTGATCAAGGGCGGCGGCGGCGCGCTGTTGCAGGAAAAGATCGTGGCGACCGCCAGCGACCAGATGATCGTCATCGCCGACGCCGCCAAGGAGGTCGGGCAGCTGGGGGCGTTCCCGCTGCCGATCGAGGTGATCCCCTTCGGCTGGCAGACGACCAAGGCGCTGGTCGAGGAGACCCTGATCAATGTCGACGTGCTGACCCGCGACACCACGCTGCGGATGAACGGCGAGGCGCCCTATGTGACCGACGAGGGCAATTACATCATCGACATGCACCTGTCGCGCATCGGCAATCCGCGGCAACTGGCGCTGATCGTCAACCAGATCCCCGGGGTGGTCGAGAACGGCCTGTTCATCGACATCTGCGACATCGTGGTGATCGGTCACGGCGACGGCCGGGTGGAGGTGCGCGACATCAACGCCGGCACCGTCGAGGAGGATCGCGTGGATTTCCTGGAAAACGAGAACCTGTTCATCGACCTTTGAAAGGGGCGCAATGACTTTCGATTACGATCTTTTCGTCATCGGCGGCGGCTCGGGCGGGGTGCGCGCGGCGCGGCTTGCGGCATCGGAGGGCGGCGCACGGGTGGGCCTGGCCGAGGAATACCGGATGGGCGGCACCTGCGTGATCCGCGGCTGCGTGCCGAAGAAGCTGATGGTCTTCGCCTCGGGTTTCGCGCCGGCGATGGCCGATGCCCGGGCCTATGGCTGGCAGGTGACGACCGGCGCCTTCGACTGGCCCGCCTTCCGCGCCCGGATGGATGCCGAGCTCGACCGGCTCGAAGCGGCCTATCGCGGCAACCTGGACAAGGCCGGCGTCGAGATCTTCGACACGCGCGCGGTTCTGGAAGATGCGCATACGGTCAGGCTGGCCGACGGCGCGCGCCTTACCGCCAAGCATGTCCTGATCGCCACCGGCGGTGCCCCCTTCGTCCCCGAGATGCAGGGCGGGCAGCATGTCATCACCTCCAACGACGTGTTCAAGCTGGATACGCTTCCCGACCGCATCCTGATCGTCGGCGGGGGCTATATCGCCTGCGAATTCGCCTGTATCCTGAACGGGCTGGGTGTCGAGGTCACGCAATATTACCGCGGCGCGCAGATCCTGCGCGGCTTCGACGAGGAAGCGCGCGGCCATGTCGCGGAACTGATGCGCGAACATGGCGTCAACCTGCATGTGGGCACCGAGGTGCTGAACATCGAACAGACCGGAGAGGGCATCCGGGTGAAGGCCACCGACGGGCGCGAGATGGATTACGACAAGGTGCTTTATGCCACCGGCCGGCGGCCCAACACCGCCGGGCTGGGGCTGGAAGAGGCGGGCGTGAAGCTCGGCCGCTGGGGGCAGATCGAGGTCGATGAATATTCGCAGACATCGGTGCCGTCGATCTATGCGGTGGGCGACGTGACCGACCGCATCAACCTGACCCCCGTGGCGATCCGCGAGGGGGCGGCCTTTGTCGAGACGGTGTTCAAGGGCAACCCGACCCGGCCCGACCACGATCTGGTACCCGGTGCCGTCTTCACCCAGCCCGAGCTGGGGTCGGTCGGCCTGACCGAGGAAGCCGCGCGCGCGCAGGAGCCGATCGAGGTCTATTGCAATTCGTTCCGGGCGATGCAGTCGGCTTTCGCAGGGCGCCCTGACCGCGTGATGATGAAGCTGATCGTCAGCCAGGCCAGCCGCAAGGTGCTGGGCTGCCATATTGTCGCCGATCACGCGGGCGAGCTGATCCAGCTGGCGGCGGTGGCGATCAAGATGGGCGCGACGAAAGAGGATTTCGACCGCACCGTCGCGGTGCATCCGACCATGTCCGAAGAACTGGTCACGATGAAGGCGCCGGTGCGCAGCGCTTGAATTCCGCACCCGCACGACCACGTTAGGAAAAGTCTGTGACGGACACGAAGCAAGGGGGAAACATCCAGTATGGCTGGTAACAACGGGGGGCCCTGGGGAACCGGCGGCTCCAACAAGGGGGGCGGTGGCGACCGGCGGCCCGGCGGCGGTAACGGCGGCGGCGATCGGCCGTCGCAGATTCCCGAAATTGACGACCTGATGCGCAAGGGGCAGGAACGCCTTCGCATGCTGATGGGCGGGCGCGGCGACGGCAACCGCCCCGGCGGACCCGGCGGCGGGTCGGGTGGGCCGGCTTTCGGCCGCGGCACCGTCGGTCTGGGCATCCTGGCGGCGGTTGCGCTCTGGGCGTTCTCGTCCTTCTACACCGTCAAGCCCGAGGAACAGTCGGTCGAGCTGTTCCTGGGCTCGTTCTCGTCCATCGGGCAGCCGGGGCTGAACTTCGCGCCCTGGCCCCTGGTCACTGCCGAGGTGGTGAATGTCACCAGCGAACGGACCGAGACCCTGGGCGAGCGCCAGAGCGGCGGCGGACCGCAGGGCCTGATGCTGACCACGGACGCCAATATCGTGGACATCAACTTTCAGGTGGTCTGGAACATTTCCGACCCGGCCAAGCTGTTGTTCAACATCCGCGATCCGCAGCAGACCGTGGCGGCCGTGTCCGAATCCGTGATGCGCGAGATCATTTCGGCCAGCAAGCTGGCGCCGATCCTGAACCGTGACCGCGCGCTCATCACCCAGACCGCGAAGGAAAGGATCCAGAAAACGCTGGATGCGTATGACAGCGGGATCCGGATCGTCCGGGTCAACCTTCTGAAGGCCGACCCGCCGGCCGAGGTGATCGACAGCTTCCGCGAGGTGCAGGCCGCCGAGCAGGAACGCGATCGGCTTCAGAGTCAGGCCGACGCCTATGCCAACCGCGTCATGGCCGAGGCCCGCGGCGAGGCTGCCCAGATCCGGGAAGCCGCCGAAGGCTATCGCGCCAAAGTGGTCAACATTGCCCAGGGCGAGGCAAGCCGCTTTACCTCGATCGTCGAGCAATATGCCACCGCGCCCGAGATCATCCGCAAGCGGATGTATCTGGAAACGATGGAAAACGTGCTGGGCAAGGTGGACAAGGTCATCCTCGACGAAAGCCTGTCGGGCGAGAATGGCCAGGGCGGAATCGTTCCCTACCTGCCGCTGAACGAACTGCGCCGCTCCGGCACCAGCGCCGAGACCGGGATGGCGCCGTCCTCCGGCACGACCGCGGAAGGAAACTGATCCATGCGCAAACTAGGTTATTTCTTGCTGCCGCTCGCGGTGATCGCGATCATCGTGGTGATGTCGTCGGTCTATGTGGTCGATGAACGCCAGAAGGTGCTGGTGCTGCAATTCGGCCAGATCAAGGCCGTGCGCGAAGAGCCGGGGCTGAACTTCAAGATCCCGCTGATCCAGAATGTCGTGCGCTATGACGACCGGATCCTGTCGCTCGACACCGAAACGATCGAGGTCACGCCGTCGGACGATCGCCGGCTGGTCGTCGATGCCTTCGCGCGGTATCGGATTTCGGACGTGGTGCAGTTCCGCCAGGCCGTGGGCGTCGGCGGGTTGCAGGTCGCCGAAAGCCGGATGCAATCGATCCTGAACTCGCAGATCCGAGAGGTTCTGGGGGCCGACCAGGTGACCTCGGACGTGATCCTGTCCGAGGACCGGCGCGAGCTGATGCGCCGGATCCGCGATCAGGCCCAGGCCAGCGCCCAGGGCCTTGGGCTCGACGTGGTGGACGTGCGGCTCAAGCAGACCAACCTGCCGGCGCAGAACCTCGATGCGACCTTCGCGCGGATGCGCGCCGAGCGCCAGCGCGAGGCGGCTGACGAGATCGCCCGCGGTAACGAGGCGGCGGCGCGGGTGCGCGCCCTTGCCGACCGGACGGTGACCGAAACCATCTCCGAGGCGGAGCGCGAGGCACAGATCGTCCGCGGCCAGGCGGATGCGAAGGCAAACCGCATCTATGCCGAAGCCTATGGCGCGAATCCCGAGTTCTTCGCCTTCTATCGCTCGATGCAGGCCTATGAGCGGGCCTTGCAGGGCGACACATCGACCATGGTGATGACGCCGAAGGGCGAATTCTTCGATTATCTGCGCAATGCGGATCGCCCCTGATGGCGATGCTGCTTCTGGCCATCGGGCTGGTTCTGACCGTGGAGGGGCTGGTGTTCGCACTGGCCCCTTCGCGTCTTGAGGATATGCTCGAGGCGCTCAGGGCGCTGCCGGTCGAAACCCGGCGCATGATCGGGCTGGGCGGGCTCGCGCTTGGCGTGGTATTGGTCTGGCTCGCCCGCAGCATGGGGATCTGAGCGGCGCGCACCCGGGGGCGCACGGGCCGTCACGTCCATGTGACGTGGCGCGACGGGCTTTGAATTGCAGTCGCGTCCCGCCTATCTGAAAAGAGCGACACGAAACCCGGCACGCGCCGCAGCGCGCGGGGGCCGGGATCAGCTTACCAGGAGGACGTCCAATTGAAACCTCAGACGATAGAATTGACTGCGCGGCGTGAGACCGCGGTGATGCGCGGTTTCCTTGCCCTGGTGCTCGGGGTGGCCATGCTGTTTGCGCAGGCGATGGCGGTGCAGGCACGCGGCACGCCCGAGGGTTTCGCCGACCTCGCCGAGAAGGTGAGCCCCGCGGTTGTCAACATCACCACCACGACGACCATTTCGACCGGGGCCGGCCCGATGCCGAACCTTCCCGAGGGCACGCCTTTCGACGACCTGTTCCGCGATTTCATGGGACCGAACGGCAATGGCCAGCCGCAACAGCGCCGGGGCCAGGCGCTCGGATCGGGCTTCGTGATTTCCGAGGATGGCTATATCGTCACTAATAACCATGTCATCGAAAAGGCCGACCAGATCAGCATCGAGTTCTTCTCGGGCAAGACGTTGGAAGCAAAAGTGGTCGGAACCGACCCCAACACCGACATCGCCCTGCTCAAGGTCGAAAGCGACACGCCGCTGACCTATGTCCCCTTCGGCGACAGCGACAAGATGCGCGTGGGCGAATGGGTGATGGCCATGGGCAACCCGCTGGGCCAGGGGTTCTCGGTCTCTGCCGGGATCGTGTCGGCGCGGAACCGGGCCCTGTCGGGCACCTATGACGATTTCATCCAGACCGACGCGGCGATCAACCGCGGCAATTCCGGCGGGCCGCTGTTCAACATGGATGGCGAGGTGATCGGCGTGAACACGGCGATCCTCAGCCCCAATGGCGGCTCGATCGGCATCGGCTTCTCGATGGCCTCGAACGTGGTCAAGAACGTGGTCGAACAGCTGAAGCAATACGGTGAGACTCGCCGTGGCTGGCTGGGTGTCCGCATCCAGGACGTGACCCCCGATGTCGCCGAGGCGATCGGCCTGGACAAGGCCATCGGCGCGCTGGTCACCTCGGTGCCCGAGGGTCCGGCGAAAGAGGCCGGGATCGAATCGGGCGATGTCATCGTCGAATTCGACGGCAAGCCGGTGCCCGACACGCGCGAACTGGTGCGGATGGTCGCCAATGCAGCGATCGGCAAGCCGGTGGATGTCGTGGTCTTCCGCGACGGCGCGCGCGAAACGGTGACGGTGACGCTGGGCCGGCGCGAGACCGCGCAAGCTGCGGTTCCGGCTGCGACCGGACCGGACTCGCGCGAGCCCAGGGAAATGCAGATGCTGGGGCTGACCGTGATTCCGCTGACCGACGAGATGCGCGCCCAGCTTCAGGTCGAGGAAGGCACCGAGGGCCTGGCCATCACCAATGTCGACGAGATGAGCGGCGCCTATGAAAAGGGCCTGCGGGCCGGTGACGTGATCACCGAGGCCGGCCAGCAGAAGGTTGCCACCGCAGCCGATCTTCAGGCGCGGATCGATGCGACGAAAGAGGCGGGGCGCAAGTCGATCCTGCTGCTGATCCGTCGCCAGGGCGAGCCGCGCTTCGTGGCGCTGTCGCTGCAAGAGTGAGCGGCGCTGCCCGCGCAACGCGCGCGGGCGTCAATATCGATGACGGGGCGTCGTTTCGGCGCCCCGTTCTTGCGTTTACCGGGATTATTGCCTGACCTGATCGCGGCCCGTGGCCGGGCCATTCCCCTTGCCTCGCGCCCCCTGGGCGCTCAGGTTTGCGCCCGGCCGCTCGCGGCGGGCTGCCGCGCGGCTCAGTTTTCAGCCTGCGGGCGCGGGTAGGGCACCAGCCCGAGGGTCCGGGCGGCCTTCAGCGACAGGACCCCGCTTTCGAGGCCCATTTCGGCCTGGTAGCTGCGCACCGAAAGGCGGGTGGCGGTGTCGTAGCGGCCCGAAACCTCCCCCCGATAGAGGCCGCGCGTCGCCAGGGCGCGTTGCAGCGAAGCGATGAATTCGCGGTCGACCTGGTTGGGACAGGGGGTCTGAAACCGGATCGCGCGACGCTCTTCGACGATGTGCTGCCGTCTTTCCGTGCGATAGCGCGCCGGGGTCAGAACCCGGCCGTCCGGGGCAGTTTTCGCGGCTTCGACCAGCCTGTGCCGGGTGACGGTTTCGATCACGGCCGGCAGGGTCTGACGGGTCCAGCATGTGCCGGGGTCGGCACCGGGGGGCGCGGCGCCCGGGGTTCCGGCCGCCGCCGGCGAGACCTGCTGGCGGCTGACCCGGTCCGGTTCGGCCGCGCTCTGGCAGGCCGCAAGGCTCAGCGCGGCAAGGCCGCTCAGAAGGAAGGCTCGGGTCATTGCTGCTCGCTCGGGGCGTGTGGCCATTCTGCTCTTTCCATCAGGATAGCGTGTTTCGCACCGCCGCGAAAGCGCGCAGGTCAGCGCGTCGCATCCGGAAGCGGGGCAAGCAGATCGTCCAGCATCGCCGAGATGTCCTCGATCACCTCGGCGATGACATGCACGACCCCGGCGTCGCGCTGCACGCGCCCGGTGACGCGCAGCAGGCGCCCGGCGATCACCGCGCGACGGAATCGTTCATAGACATTGGCCCAGATCACCACATTCGCCACCCCGGTCTCATCCTCGAGCGTGACAAAGATCACCCCCTTCGCGGTGCCCGGCCGCTGCCGCACCAGCACCAGCCCGGCCACCGTGACGCGGGCCCCGGCGGGGGGCTCTGCCAGGCGGGCATGCGGGATGCAGGCGGGCGGGCGTGGCCACGGGGCCGGGGCGGGGGCGTCTGCGGGTTCGGTCATGAGAACAATTATAGAACATCCTGAAAGCCCGGCAACCCGTTGCGCCGGGGGTGGCAAATGCGGGCGATGTGAATTATCTGGATTTCCGACCAACGAACCGGGATGAGGGCGCAGATGGCGAAAATCACCTATATCGAGCATGGCGGCACCGAGCATGTGGTCGACGTGCCCAACGGGCTGACCGTTATGGAAGGCGCGCGCGACAACAACATCCCCGGTATCGATGCCGATTGCGGCGGGGCCTGTGCCTGTTCGACCTGCCATGCCTATGTCATGCCCGATTGGGTGGACCGGTTGCCGCCGAAAGAGGCGATGGAAGAAGACATGCTCGATTTCGCCTATGAGCCCGACCCGGCCCGTTCGCGCCTGACCTGTCAGTTGAAGGTCACCGACGCGCTGGACGGGCTGGTGGTGCGGCTTCCCGAAAAGCAGATCTGACACCCGCGCGGCGGCCGTCGCCACGCGACAGGAGTCCCCGACCGTTCTGCCCTGGCCCTGCTGCCATGTGCCCGGCCGCGCCGGGCACATGCAAGTCCCCGTGGCATCACCTATCGCGCGCCTGCCGGGACAGGCGGACAGGAAAACACGGGGGTTGAACGATGTGATATATGATATATCCTGCGCCTCTGAGGGAGGAGCATGTGACCACCACGATGTCGCGGAACACGCCGGCGGACCGGCAGAAGCTCTCGGCGCTGGCGCGTGAAACGATCCGTGAGAGGATCGTTTCGGGCGGATTCCCGATGGGGCGCCGGTTGCCCGAGGCAGAGCTCGTCGAGATCCTCGGGATGAGCAAGAGTCCGATCCGCGAGGCGCTCTTGCAGCTCGAACGCGAGGGGCTGGTCAAGATGTTCCCGGGGCGCACCACCCGCGTCTTCACCATGGATCGCTCGGAGATCGCGGAGCTGGGCGAGCTGCGCCAGATTCTGGAAATCGAATCGATGCGCCTGGCCTGCGACCGCAACCCCGAGTCGCTGAGCCGGCGGCTGGGCGAGATCGTCACCGCGATGCAGGCCGCGCTGGAGCAGGGCGATACCGACGCCTACAAGGCCTTGGACAACGACTATCACCGCGCGATCTTCGCCGAATGCGGCAACAGCTATCTCGAAAGACAGTTCGCGACGCTGTCGTTCCGGGTGCAGGCGCTGCGCAACCGGCTGTCTCTGGATCCGGCATTGAACGATCGCTCGCTGGAAGAGCATATCGCGATCCGCGACGCATTGGCCGAAGGCCGCTGCGACGATGCCCTTCGCATCCTTCGCGGCCACGTTGCCGACACGACGCGCAATTATCTCGACCGGCTGGACCGCGAACGCGGGCCGGGCGCCGCCGCGCCCGGATCGGAACGGATCGATCTGGCCGAGATGGAACGCTTTTCGCGTGCCGCGCTTGCCGCGGTGGGGGCCGACCAGCCGACCGTCGACGCGGTCACGCGCGCGCTTTTGCATGCGTCGGGCCTGGGCGTGGACACGCACGGGTTTCGACTGCTGCCGCATTACCTGGCGGGTTTCGCAGGCGGGCGTCTGAACCCGGTGCCCGCGATGCGTATTCTCAACGAGAAGGGCGGCGCCTGCGTGCTGGAGGCCGACAACGCCCATGGCGCCCGCGCCGCCTATGAGGCCGCGTCCATCGCCGTCGCGCGGGCACGCATCCACGGCCTGGGCGCCGTTGCGATTCGCGGCTCGTCGCATTTCGGCGCTTCGGGGGCCTATGCGATGGAAATCGCGCGCAACGGCATGATGGGGCTGAGCGTGTGCAACTCGGATTCCTTCGTGCGGCTGCATGGCGGGGCCGAGCGGTTTCACGGCACCAACCCGATTGCCGCCGCCGCCCCCGCCACCGCGGGCGAGCCCTGGCTTCTGGACATGGCCACCAGCGCGATTCCGTTCAACAAGGTGCAGCTTTCGCGCAGCCTGGGGGTGGATTTGCCCGATGACGTGGCCTCGGACGCGCAGGGGGTCAATGTCACCGACCCGGCGCTGGTCGAGATGCTGGCCCCGCTGGGCGGGGCCCTGTTCGGCTACAAGGGCGCGGGGCTTGCCGGGCTGTCGGAAATCCTGTCGACCGCCCTCGGCGACGCGCCGCTGAGCTTCGAGATACCGCCGATGATCAGCGACGACATGAAAACCCCGCGCCGGCTGGGCGCCTTCGTCCTGGCGCTCGACCCCGAGGCATTCAGCGGCGCCGAGATATTCCGCGCCGTGATTTCACGCTATCTGGACGCGATCCGCCGATCGGCCTGTGCGCCGGGCGAGACCGTCATGGCCCCCGGCGACCGCGAATGGGCCGAGGCTGCGCGCCGACGGGCGAAGGGGATCAAGCTGGATACGACCACGCTTGACCTGCTTGCCCGTTTCGCCGGCGAACACGAGATTTCGCCATTGAAGATCGGGCCGTCTGCATGACGGCCTGACAGCATCTACCAGGGAGGAGAAACCATGAAGACAGTTACCCACGCCATCGCCCTTGCGAGCACTGCCGCGGCGGCATTGTCCTTCGGCACCGCCACCGCTTTCGCGCAAGAGGCCGACAATGTCCTGAAATTCGCCCATGTCTATGAATCGAGCGAGCCGTATCATACCTGCGCCGTCGCCGCCAACGACGACCTGGTGAAGGCGACCGATGGCCGCTACGGGATCGAGGTCTATCCGGCCTCTTCTCTGGGCAAGGAGGTCGACATCAACGAGGGGCTCGGCCTGGGCACCGTCGACATCATCTATACCGGCCAGCTTTTTGCCGGCCGCGCCTATGGGCCGATCGCCATCGGCGGGGCGCCCTACATGTTCCGCGATTTCGAGCACTGGGACGCCTATCGCAATTCCGATCTCTTCAAGGAACTGGCGCAGGGCTATGCCGATGCGACCGGCAACCACATCGTGGCGATGACCTATTACGGCAACCGGCACGTCACCTCGAACAAGCCGATCACCAAGCCCGAGGACATGGAGGGGCTGAAGATCCGGGTGCCGAATGCGCCGCTCTACATGATGTTCCCGGAAGCCGTCGGCGCGAACCCGACGCCGATCGCCTTTGCCGAAGTCTATCTGGCGCTTCAGCAAGGCACCGTGGATGCGCAAGAGAACCCGCTGCCCACGATCAAGGCCAAGAAGTTCTATGAGGTGCAGAGCAATATCAACCTCACGGGTCATATCACCGACGCGCTTCTGACCATCGTCGGCGGCCCCACCTGGAACAGCATGGACGCGGCGGATCGCGATGCGCTGGTCAAGGTGCTGGAGGACACGGCCAGCTGTGCCACCGACCAGATCATCGAGCAGGAGAACGAGCTTGTGGCCTGGTTCCGCGACCAGGGCGTGCAGGTCAACGAGGTCGATCGCGGCCCGTTCATCGAGGCGGTGAAGAAGATGCATAACGGCGAAATGGCGACCTGGGACCAGGAAACCTATGATCGCCTTCAGGCCATCGGCAAGTAAGCACCGGCACGGGCCGGCCGGGGGGCTTTCCCGGCCGGTCACGCGCCCCGCCCCCGGCGGCGTGACGACCCGACGACCCGACGACGGCCAGATGTGCCGCGTTTTTCAGCAGGAGACCGAGCATGGCCGACACGCGGGCCGACCGTGACGACGAGACGCTGCATGATCTCGCGCTCGATGAGACCGAGATCGACCTGTCAGACATCAAGTGGGACGACACGCTGGTTCTGCTTGTCTTCTGGGTGCTGGCCTTCGTCGTCTTCCTTCAGTTCTTCACACGCTATGTGCTGAACGATTCGCTTGGCTGGACCGAAGAGATCGCGCGTTTCCTGCTGATCGCGGTGACCTTCACCGGGTCGGTCATGGCGGTGCGCAAGAACAGCCATATCGCCGTCGAGTTTCTCTATCGCTGGGCGCCGAGGCGCGTCCGCCGAGTCGCCCAGTTCATCATCGACGTGATCAATGTCGTCTTCTTCGGCGGCCTGGCCTACATGTCGACCAAGGTGGCCGGGCTCACCCAGCAGATGATGGTGTCCATCAATGTTCCCAAGTCCATCGTCTACTGGTTCGTCGCCGCCTGTTTCGCGGCGATGACGTTATACGCGCTGCGCAATGCATGGCGCCATCTGCGCAGCGGCACATCCAAGCTCATCGACCCCGAACTGCACGCCGGTGACGTGCCAAGAATGGAGTAGGATCCAGCCGTGGAAATCGCGACCCTTTTCATCGTTCTGTTCCTCTTGCTGGTCTTCGGCGTGCCCGTGGCCATCGCCCTGGCCGGATCCTCGGCGGTGTTCCTGCTGACCTTCGGCGGCGTCCCGCCGATGGTGGTTGCGCATCGCATGATCAACGGCGTCGACAGCTTTCCGCTGCTGGCGGTTCCGTTCTTCATCCTGGCCGGCAACCTGATGAACACCGCCGGCATCACCGAGCGGATCTTCAACTTTGCCCTGTCCCTGGTCGGCTGGATGCGCGGCGGGCTGGGCCATGTGAATATCGGCGCCTCGGTGATCTTCGCGGGCATGTCGGGCGCCGCGGTGGCCGATGCCGGCGGGCTCGGCTCCATCGAGATCAAGGCGATGCGCGATGCCGATTACGATTCCGAGTTCTCGGTCGGCATCACCGCGGCGTCTTCGACGATCGGCCCGATCATCCCGCCATCGCTGCCGATGGTGATCTACGGCGTCGTGGCCGGGGCCTCGATCGGGCAGCTTTTCGCGGCGGGGTTCCTGCCGGGGATGGTGATGGCGGCGGCGCTGATGCTGATGGTCGCCTTCATGGCGCGCCGGCGCGGCTTTCCCCGCGACCAGCGCTTTCAGCTGGGTCGGATGTTCACCACCTTTCAGCGTGCCTTCCTGTCGCTGATGACGCCGGTCATCATCGTCGGCGGCATCCTGTCGGGGGCCTTCACCCCGACCGAGGCCGCGGTGGCGGCCTGTGCCTGGGCGCTTTTCCTGGGGCTCGTCGTCTATCGCACCCTGAGCCTGCGCCGTTTCCTGCGCGTCAGCTATGACACGATCGAGACGACGGCCGTGGTGCTGTTCGTGGTCGCCGCGGCCTCGATCTTCGCCTGGATCCTCACCTCGAACCGGGTGCCCGAGGCGGTGGCCTCGTTGCTTCTGTCGACCTCGGACCGGCCCTGGGTGATCCTTTTGCTGATCAACCTGATCCTGCTGGTGGTCGGCTGTTTCATGGAAACCGTTGCGGCGATCACCATCATGGTCCCGGTTCTGCTGCCGGTCGCGGTGGCGATCGGGGTGGACCCGGTGCATTTCGGCGTGATCATGGTTCTCAACCTGATGCTGGGCCTGCTGACCCCGCCCGTCGGCATGGTGCTATACGTGCTCAGCCGGGTCGCCAACATCCCCTTCGAGCGTGCCGTGGTCGGCACCGCGCCGTTCCTGATCCCCCTGGTCCTGGTGTTGCTGTTCATCACCTATGTCCCGATGGTCACGATGTGGCTGCCGACCTTGGTCTACAGGTAGGGCGCGACGCGAATATCAGGCATTGATCGGGCTGGTCCGAGTTGCTTTGATGCATTGCTGAAGGGCAGGGACAGGCGCATGCGATATTCGGGGTTCAGGCTGCTCGCCCAGGGGCTCACCGGAAACCGGGGCTGGCGCCCGGTCTGGCGTGACCCCGAGCCGAAACCGCATTACGACATCGTCATCGTGGGCGGCGGCGGGCACGGGCTGGCCACCGCCTATTACCTGGCGCGCGAACACGGGCTGCGCAATGTCGCGGTGCTGGAAAAGGGGTATCTGGGCGGCGGCAATGTCGGGCGAAACACCACCATCGTGCGCGCCAATTACTTTCTGCCCGGCAATTCCGAGTTCTACAGCCATTCGCTGAAGCTGTGGGAGGGGCTGTCGCAGGAACTGAACTTCAACGTGATGCATTCGCAGCGCGGGCTGATCAACCTGTTCCATTCCGACGGGCAGCGCGACGCTTTCGCCCGGCGTGGCAACGCGATGATCAACCAGGGCGACGACGCGATCCTGCTGGATCGCGAAGGGGTGCGCGCGATCCTGCCCTATCTGGATTTCGAGCAGGCGCGCTTTCCGATCCATGGCGGGTTGTATCACCCGCGCGGCGGCACCGCGCGGCATGACGCGGTGGCCTGGGGCTATGCCCGCGGCGCGGATTCGCGCGGGGTGGACCTGATCCAGAACTGCGAGGTGACGGGCATCGACATCGAGGGCGGCCGGGTCAGGGGGGTGCAGACCAGCCGCGGGCCGATCCGCGCGGGCAAGGTCGGGATCGTGGTGGCCGGCCGCTCGGGTCAGGTGGCGGCGATGGCCGGCCTGCGCCTGCCGATCGAGAGCCATATCCTGCAGGCCTTCGTCACCGAGGGGCTGAAGCCGGTGATCGATCATGTGGTGAGCTTCGGCATGGGGCATTTCTATATCAGCCAGTCGGACAAGGGCGGGCTTGTCTTTGGCGGCGACCTGGATTTCCATGCCTCCTATGCGCAACGCGGAAACCTGCCGATGGCCGAGCATGTGATGGAGGCCGGGATGACGCTGATGCCGATGATCGGCAAGGCGCGCATCCTGCGCAGCTGGGGCGGGATCATGGACATGACGCCCGATGGCAGCCCGATCATCGACCGCACATCGGTGGACGGGCTCTATGTCAATTGCGGCTGGTGCTATGGCGGGTTCAAGGCGGTGCCGGGCTCTGGCTGGTCGTTCGCGCATCTGCTGGCGACGGGGCGCCACCACGACCCGGCGGCGCGGTTCCGGCTGGACCGGTTCGCGCGCGGCGATCTGCTGGATGAAGAGGGCACAGGCTCTTGCCACAATCTGCATTGAGGGGGCGTCCTGCGCCGACGCCGCCTTCGGCGAGAGTATTTGGGCCGAGAAGAAGAAGGGAGCGCGCAATGAGGATCACATGCCCGCTGTGCGGGGCGCGCGACCGGCGCGAGTTCCATTACCTGGGCTGCGCGGTCTATCTGGATCGCCCCGGCCCCCAGGCGCCGCCCGAGGCATGGGAGGATTACCTGCATCTGCGCGACAACCCGGCGGGCGAGACGCGCGATTTGTGGCAGCACGCGGCCGGCTGCGGTGCCTGGCTGGTGGTCGGGCGCAACACGCTCAGCCACGCGGTGCTGTCGGTGAGGCTGGCCAGCGATGTCCGGGCGGGTGCGCAATGAGGGTCGCCGGCCATGGGCGGGTGGACCGCAGGGTCACCATCCCCTTCACCTTTGACGGGCGCCGTTTCTGGGGGCACGAGGGTGACACGCTGGCCTCGGCGCTGCTGGCCAACGGCGTTCGCCTGGTCGGGCGGTCGTTCAAGTATCACCGGCCGCGGGGCATTGTCGCCGACGGGTCGGAGGATCCGGGCGCGCTGGTGACCATCGGCCGCGGCGCGGCGCGCAGGCCGAATGTCCGCGCCCCCATGCAGGAGCTTTACGAGGGGCTGTGCGCCCGCAGCCAGGCGGCCTGGCCGTCGCTCAGGCGGGACTTGCTGGCGGTGAACGACCTGTTGGCGCCGTTTTTCGGCGCGGGGTTCTATTACAAGACGTTCATGTGGCCGCGCGCCTTCTGGGAGCGGGTCTATGAGCCGGTGATCCGGCGGGCCGCCGGGCCCGGCGCGCTTTCGGGCGAGGCCGACACGGGCTGCTACGAGAAGGCCTTTGCCCATTGCGACCTGCTGGTGATCGGTGGCGGGCCGGCCGGTCTGATGGCGGCGCTGGTGGCCGGCCGCGCCGGCGCCGACGTGATCCTGGCCGACGAGGATCGCGAATTCGGCGGGCGATTGCTGGCCGAGGCCGAGGAGGTGGACGGCGGATCGGCCGTGCAATGGGTGGCCGGCGTCGTGGCCGAGCTGGCGGCGTTGCCCAATGTGCGGCTGATGCCGCGCACCACCGTGACCGGTGCCCATGACCAGGGCACTTACGCTGCGCTGGAGCGGGTCGGGCTGCATCTGGCCGCGCCGGGCCCGGATCTGCCGCTGGCGAGCTTCTGGCGCATCGTTGCCCGGCGCACGGTGCTGGCCGCCGGTGCGCTGGAGCGGCCGATCGCCTTTGCCGACAACGACCGGCCCGGCATCATGCAGGCCGGTGCGGTGCGCGCCTTTCTGCATCGCTGGGGCGTGGCCACGGGGCAAAACGTGAGCGTGTTCACCAATAACGACAGCGGCCATCGCACCGCGCGCGATCTGCGCGCGGCCGGGGTCGGTGTGGCCGGGGTGATCGATTGCCGCGCCGATGCGCCAGAGGGCGCCGGTTACCCGGTTTTCGCAGGCGCGCAGGTGATCGGCACGCGGGGCCGGCACGGCCTGCGCGAGATCCTGGTTCGCCATGCCGGCGGGCAGCGGCGACTGGAGACCGATTGCCTGGCCGTGGCGGGGGGATGGAACCCGACGGTTCACCTGGCCTGTCACATGAATGCCCGGCCGATCTGGCAGGACGGGCTGGCCGGGTTCGTGGCGCCCGAGGGGGCGGTGCCGGGGATGATGGTGGCCGGGGCGGCGCGCGGCGTGTTCTCGACCGCCGGTTGCCTGGCCGACGGGGCCGATGCCGCGCGGGCCGCGCTGACGGAAATGGGCATGACGCCGGGCGCCATCGATCTGCCGCGCGCCGAGGATGGCGCCTGGCGGATCGCGCCGCTTTGGCATGTGCCGGGCAGGGGGCGGGCCTTTCTGGATTTTCAGAACGACGTGACGGTCAAGGACGTGCAGCTTGCCGCGCGCGAGAATTTCGCCTCGGTCGAGCACATGAAGCGCTATACCACGCAGGGCATGGCACCGGACCAGGGCAAGAGCTCGAATATCGGGGCGCTGGCGGTCCTGGCCGAGGCGACCGGGCGCACGATTCCGCAAACCGGGACCACGACCTTTCGCCCGCCCTATACCCCCGTCCCGATCGCGGCGATGGGGGCGGGGGCGCGCGGCAAGGGCTTTGCGCCGGCGCAGTTCACCGCCGCGCATGATGTCGCGGTTCAGCGCGATGCGCCGATGATCGAGGCCGGGCTGTGGTATCGCCCGGCCTGTTTCCCGCGCAATGGCGAGACCAGCTGGCGCGAGTCCTGCGACCGCGAGGTGCGGATGGTCCGCTCCGCGGTCGGGATCTGCGATGTCTCGACCCTGGGCAAGATCGACGTCCAGGGGCCGGATGCGGGGGCGTTCCTGGACCTGGTTCATGCCAACACGGTTTCGGGCCTGCGGGTCGGGCGGGTGCGCTATGGCATCATGCTGCGCGAGGACGGGCATGTGATGGACGATGGCACCTGCGCCCGGCTGGCGCCGCAGCATTTCCTGGTGACGACCACCACCGCCGCGGCAGAGCAGGTCACGCGCCACCTGGAATTCGTGCACCAATGCCTGGTGCCGCATCTGGACCTGCGATTCATCCCGGTGACCGAGCAATGGGCGCAGTTCGCCATTGCCGGGCCGAAATCGCGGGCCTTGCTGAACGCCCTGCTCGACACCCCGCTCGACGGGGGCGAATTTCCCTTCATGGCATGTGGCGAGGTCGCGGTGATGGGGGGTGCGGCGCGGTTGTTCCGTATCTCCTTCTCGGGCGAGCATGCTTATGAACTGGCGGTGCCCGCACGGTTCGGCGCCGCGCTTTTCCGCCAGCTTCTGTGCCTGGCCGAACAGTTTGGCGGCGGGCCCTACGGAATGGAGGCGTTGAACGTGCTGCGGATCGAGAAGGGGTTGCTGACCCATGCCGAGCTGAACGGGCGGACCACGGCGTTCGACCTCGGGCTGGGCCGGATGCTGGCGCGCGGGAAGGATTTCATCGGACGGGCAGCGGCGCAGCGCCCCGGGCTGCACTGCGCGACCCGCGAACAACTGGTCGGGTTGAAACCGGTCGCCCCCGACGGCCGGCTGAGCGCCGGCGCGCATCTGTTCGCCCAAGGCGCGCAGGCGGTGCGGGTGAACGACCAGGGTCATGTCACCTCGGCCTGCCATTCCGTCACCCTGGGGCACGAGATCGCGCTGGCCTTCCTGAAGGACGGGCGCGCGCGGCATGGCCACCGGGTGCGGCTGGTCGATCACCTGCGCGGGATCGAGACATCGTGCGAGGTTTGCGATCCGGTGTTCTTCGATTCGGAGGGGAGGCGCGCGCGTGGTTAGGCTTCTTGCGAACCCGGCGACCCAGGCGCTGCCGCTGGAAATCGGCGGGATGACCCTGTCGCTGACCGACCCGGGCCACATCACCGCGCTGGCCCCGTGGCGTGGCGCGGGGGCGGCCCTGTCGCGGGCGCTTCGCGCGGCGCATGGCGTGGAGTATCCCGGCCCGGGACGGATCAGCGCGGCGGGGGCGGCCCGGTGCCTGTGGTCGGGGCGCGAGCAGGCATTCCTTGTCGGCCCGGCGCCCGACCGGGCCGCGCTGGCGGATCACGCCGCCCTGACCGATCAGGGCGACGCCTGGGCGGTGATCCGGCTGGACGGGACCGGGGCGCGGGACGTGCTGGCGCGGTTGTGCCCGCTCGACCTGCGCCCGCAGGTCTTCGCGACCGGCCATACGGCACGAACATTGCTGGGGCACATGAAGGTGGCGCTGAGCCGCGATGCGGTGGATGGCTACGAGATCATGGTCCCGCGCTCGATGACCGGGACGGCGGTGGAGGAACTGGCAACGGCGATGCGTGGCGTTTCGGCACGCGCCGGCGCGGGGAATGATCGCGAAAGCCTCACCCGCCAGGCACATCCATGGTCGCTTCCCGTTGCCGGGGCCGGATGTGGCGTGGTCTTGCACCGGGCGGCGCGGCGGTTTCCATCGGCGCTTGTGCCACGGGCAAGGCGGGTCGGGACTGTCGCCGGCCCGTGCACAAGAGGGGTTTGAAAGCCGGGGTTGCACGCCTATACCGGCATGGACCCTGTCGAATGGAGAACGCGCATGGCCAATCCGACCGCTGCGATGCTTGTCATCGGCGATGAAATCCTGTCTGGCCGGACCCGCGATGCCAACATGCATTACCTGGCCGGAGAACTGGCCAAGCGCGGCGTGACCCTGGCCGAGGCCCGGATCGTCAGCGACAACCGGCAGGCGATCATCGACGCGGTTCGGGCCCTGAGCGCGGCCTATGACACGGTGTTCACCTCGGGCGGGATCGGCCCCACGCATGACGACATCACCGCCGAGGCGGTGGCCGCCGCCTTCGATCTGCCGATCGGCGTGCGCGACGATGCGCGCGCATTGCTCGAAGCGCATTATGCCGCCACCGGGGCCGAACTGAACGCGGCGCGCCTGCGCATGGCCCGCATCCCCGAGGGGGCGGTGCTGATCGACAACCCGATTTCCGCGGCACCGGGATTCTCGCTGGGCAATGTGCATGTCATGGCCGGGGTCCCGGCGATCTTCCAGGCGATGGTGGCCTCGGTGCTGCCGACGATTGTCGGTGGCGCGCCGCTGCTCAGCCAGAGCCTGCGGATAGATCGTGGCGAGGGAGAGATCGCCGGCCCGCTGGCGCGGCTGGCCGATGCCTATCCCGACCTTTCGATCGGTTCTTACCCGTTTCAGCGCGACGGGGCCTTCGGCGCGCAAATCGTGATCCGCGGCGCCGATGCCGCCCGGGTCGAGGCGGCGATGGCCGAACTGGTGGCGCTGTTCCCCGAGAGCGCCGCTTGACAGACCCCGCCGCGTATCTGGCTGCCGCCGCGGCGACATGGCCGCCGGCCTCGGCCCGGCGTGTCGGCCCCTGGACGATCCGCGCCGGGCAGGGTGGCGGAAAACGGGTGTCGGCCGCGACGGCCGAGGCGCCCGTGACGGCAGACGATATAGCCCTGGCCGAAGACGCGATGCGGGCGCTGGGGCAGGCGCCGCTGTTCATGGTCCGCCCCGGCGCGGATCGGCTCGACGGGCTTTTGCACCCCCTTGGCTATCGCGTTGTCGATCCGGTCGATATCCTGGCCTGCCCGGTGCACACCCTGGCCAGCCCGCCGCCGCCGATCTCGGCCTTCACCATATGGGAGCCGCTGGAGATCATGCGCGCGCTGTGGAGCGAGGCCGGTATCGGACCGGCACGACAGGCGATCATGGCCCGGGCGCCCGAGCCGAAAACCGCCGTTCTCGGCCGCTCGCGCGACCGGGCCGCCGGGGCCGCCTTCGTCGCGATTCATCGCGGAATTGCCGTGACCCATGCGCTGGTGGTCGCGCCGGGCCAGCGTCGGCAAGGAACCGCCGTCAACATGATGCGGGCGGCGGCATGCTGGGCACAAGATCATGGCGCCGGGGCGCTCTGCGTACTGGTCACGCGCGCCAACGCGCCGGCGCGCGCGCTCTATGCTTCCCTGGGGATGAAGATTGTGGGACACTACCATTATCTTGAAAAGGGCACACAAGAGGCCGGAGCAGTTGGGTAACGTGGATAAAGTGACCGCGCTTGACCTGGAAATGGTCGATCCGCTTCCGGATGCGACGCGGTCATATTTCGACCTGTGCGAGGAAAAGCTCGGGCTGGTGCCGAACGTGCTCCGGGCCTATGCTTTTGATATCGACAAGCTCAACGCCTTCACCGCGATGTATAACGAGTTGATGCTGGGCGACAGCGGCCTGAGCAAGCTGGAACGCGAAATGATCGCGGTCGTCGTCTCCTCGATCAACCGGTGCTGGTATTGCCAGGTCGCGCATGGCGCCGCGGTGCGGCAATTGTCGGGCGATCCGAAGCTGGGCGAAGCCATGGTCATGAACTATCGCGCGGCGAAGCTGGACCCACGCCAGCGTGCGATGCTGGATTTTGCCGCAAAATTAACCGAATCGAGTGACAGGATAGAGGAACAGGACCGTGAAGCCCTGCGCAAGGCGGGCTTCACCGACCGGGATATATTCGACATTGCCTCGGTCGCGGCGTTCTTCAACATGACGAACCGGGTGGCCGCGGCCATCGACATGCAACCCAATGATGCCTATCACGGCGCCTATCGATGACAAGCCGAGCCCTCATATTCGCCACGATCATGGCCCTGGTGCCCGTCGGCGCCTCTGCGCAGCTTCTCAAACTGCCCGAACGGGCAACCCTTTCGGGCGAGCAGATCGGCAAGCTGGCCAGCTATCATCTGCCGGCCGGACCATGGGCCGATGGCAACATGCCGACGGTGCGCGCCGAGGGGGCGGTGACCCAGCGTGCCTGGAAATTCCCGATCAATGGCATGACCACGCTTCAGATTCTCGATCCGTTGCGGGCCCAACTGCGGGAAAAGGGATTCGAAATCCCGTTCCAGTGCGATGACGATGCCTGCGGCGGGTTCGATTTCCGCTATGCCTCGGACATCCTGCCAGAGCCCCAGATGCATGTCGATCTCGGCGATTTCCAGTTCCTGTTCGCGCGACGCACGGGCGTCGACGCGGATGACGAACCGGAATATGTCTGCCTGCTGGTCAGCCGGTCATCGACCAGCGGCTATGTGCATGTGGTGCGCGTGGGCGCGGAATCCGACGCGATGCCCACGGCCACGGTTTCGACCAAGACCCCGGCCCCGCAGGGCGCCCGGATCGGCCCGGGAACGCTCTCGGATGCGGGGCCGTTGGGTCAGGTCCTGGAATCGCGCGGCCGGGCGGTGCTGGGCGATCTGAATTTCGCGACGGGATCTTCCGCCCTGGGCAGCGGCAGCTTCACCAGCCTGTCCCAGCTGGCGGCTTACCTGCAGGACAATCCCGGGCGCCGGATCACCCTTGTCGGTCATACCGATGCCGAAGGGACGCTGGAGGGCAATATCGCGCTTTCGCGCGACCGGGCGCAATCGGTCAAGGATCGGCTCGTCAACGAATTCGGCGTCCCGGCCGGGCAGATTTCGGCCCGCGGTGTCGGGTTTCTGGTTCCGATCGCCAGCAACCTGACCGAACAGGGCCGGCGCGAAAACAGAAGGGTCGAGGCTGTTCTGACCTCGACCCGGTAAAACGCGGCTTTCCCTTCCTGCCGGGCGCCCTCTACCAGATGTCCGGCCCCTTGCCGGAAAAGCTGGCAACCAGGAAATCGATGAAAGCACGCACTTTCGGCTGGGTGAAACGCCCGGGCGGATAGACCGCGTAGATCCCCAGGTTCTCGACCGGCAGATCCGGGATCGCTTCCTCGACCAGCCCCTTTTGCAGGGCGTCGCGATAGAGAAAGCTGGGAAGATAGGCGATTCCCAGCCCCGAAATCGCCGCGTTCAGCAATGACTGGCCGTCATTGACGGTCAGCCAGCCCGCGGTGCGCACCTGCCGTTTCTCGCCCGAGGGCGCGGTGATCTTCCACATGTTCCCGGCCGCCTGGTTGGAATAATGCAGCAGTTTGTGTTCGTTCAGGTCGTCAATCCGTTGCGGCCGCCCGTATTGCTGGAAATAGGTCGGCGCGCCGATCATGCGCTTGGTGGTTTCGGTCAGCTTGCGCGCGCGCAGGGTGCTGTCCTCCAGCTCGCCCACCCGGATCGCGAGGTCGAACCCTTCCGAGATCAGTTCGACATAGCGGTTGTTCAGAACCATGTTGACGGTGATGTCGGGATATTCCTTCAGGAAATCGCTGAGGATCGGCGACAGGTGATTGACCCCGAAATCGGTGGCAACCGAAATGCGCAACAACCCCGAGGGCGCAGACTGCATCGAGGTGACCAGCGCATCGGCCTCGCCGGCATCGTTCAACACCCGGCGGGCCCGGTCGTAATAGGCCAGCCCGATCTCGGTCGGAGAGACCCGGCGCGTTGTGCGGTTGAGAAGCCTTGCGCCCAGCCGTGCTTCCAGCGACGAGACATGCTTGGAAACGGCGGATTTGGAAATGCCCATCTTCTTGGCCGCGTCGGTGAAACCGCCCTGGTCCACAACCGTGGCAAAGGCCTCCATTTCGGTCAATCGGTCCATCTCATACCCTTTACGCCGTGTCCGTCCCTCTGCTCCCGGGTATGGCGGGCAATTCGGGCAAGATTGCGGAACGGCACCGACAATACTTGGGTATTGAAGTGGATCGTAAATGAGATCGAAACAGGCGCCGCCACCCCGGAGCCCCTGCGCGGGTGAGGCCGCGGTTGACATCGCGTCGTCGGATTTTAGGTGAAAGGCATGGCGCATGAACATGAAAAACAACACACATTTTCGGCAGCCTTGCACGCGACGGCGCATTGCACGATCGGCTGCACGATCGGCGAGGTGGCCGGCCTTGCCATCGGCATCAGCCTCGGGCTGGGGGCGTGGTGGTCGATGGGGATCGGCACCGTTCTGGCCTTCATCGTCGGGCTGAGCCTGGCCACCGTGCCGCTGGCGCGCAGCCAGTCAATCCCGCTCGGGGCGGCATTCCGGATGATCTGGGTGGGCGAGGTCGCCTCGATCGCCGCGATGGAACTGGCGATGAACCTGGCCGAATACCTGCTGGGCGGCGCATCGGTCAGCAGCATTTTCGTGCCGCTCTTCTGGATCGCGCTTCTGGTGGCGGTGCCGGTGGGCTTTGCCGCGGCGTTTCCGATCAACTACGTCATGATCCGCCGCGGGCTGGGCCATCACCATCACTGACAGCCGCGCCTGGTGCCGGCAATCGCGCAACCTCATGTCGTCTCCAGGCAATGCCGCCGAAAGGCTTTCTTCATCATGTCCAGTTCCGCGCGCAACAGCGCGATTTCCGCGCGAATGTCATCGTCCAGCGCCTCGCCGGCGATGATGGTGAAGCTGTCCAGCGTCTCGCCGGTTTCCGCGGCGCAGATCACGAAGGTCTGGACCCCGTCGGACAACAGCTCGGCCGGGATCGGAACCGAGACCAGGAAACGGCCCGCCTGGCCCGGCGCCGGCTCCACCCGGAGATCGTCAAGACTGCGGTCGAGATGGCGAACCTCCAGCGGGGGCGGTGCCTCGGCCGGGGGATCGGTGGTCAGGACGCCTTGCCAGCGTCCGGCCTGCAATCGGGTTTTCGTCAGTCGCGTCTGGGCCATCGCGGCGCCTTTCTGCATTTTCACAATTCGGCCCGTGGACGACGGCTCAGCGTCAGGTCGCGCAGGGTAATCTGGTTCATTTCCGGATCCTCGAAGATCAGGTCCAGCCACATCCGGTCGATCCGCATGTCCTTCACGTCGGTATAGGCGAGGTCGAACTCCACATGCACCTCCGGATCGTCCAGCGGCAGCTCACGCACGATCTGTTCGGTATTCGGACCATAGCGCAGATTCAGCCGGGCAAAGATTTCCAGCGGCTTTTCCATCTCGACGATGGTGTCGAGCCGGACCAGGTGGCGTTGCCTGAGGCCTTCGACGGCGGAGTCCGGCAGTTCGATCACCACCGAAAGGAACGAGCCGTCGAACCGGAACACGTCCATCCGCAGGCCGAAAGGCGCAAGATCGCCTTCAAGGCGATTGCGGATCTGGCGCAGGGTCAGCTCGCTCACCTGGCAGTCGTGAAAAACCACGACCTCGTCGCCGATGCGGGTGCGGCTTTCGACCGCCGCGGCCCCCGGCGGATGCAACGGGCCGCGCCACAGCTCGGGCCGATAGCTCCAGTCCGTTCCCAGCGGCTTGCGGAAGGCGTTGGACCCGATCAGCGGCAGGCTCAGACGCCCGTCGGCCACATGCAGGACGCGATCCACCTGCCGGCGCAACTGCCGCGCATGGCCGCGCTCGGTGCGCAGCCGGGGCAGATCCAGCGTTTCGGCCCGGTCCGCGACCCGGGCCCAGCGGCGCAGGGCCCGCCTGCGCAGCACCGTGTCGAGGAACATGCCAAGCCGTCGCGCCATTCTGCCCCGCCTCATCCTTCACTTGCTGATACAATCGCCCGGCCGTCCAAGACAAGACCATGAACGATTTTCATCCCCCCGGGGCCGGATTGTCTGGCAGGGGCGGTGCGGCCTGCTTTTCGGCCGCGGCCGCGCGGGTCTCTTCGCGGATCCGTGCGGCAAATCTCGACACCAGGGCCAGTCCGACATCGCGGGTGATCGGCCGGATATCCATGCCGGTGACCGATGCGTTGACGATCTGTCCGTTCAGATCGAAGATCGCGCGCCACCGGTCCGGGGTCAGCGCATCGTCGGTTTCCGCCAACCGGTCGCGGGCATGCACGATGAACAGCCCGTCGCGGGTCATCGTCTCGACGATCTCGACGCTTTCGGGGTCGCCGTCACGCGCCATCGCGGCGCGGCCTTCCGGGGCCGCGAAATAGCGTTCGAGGATTCCGGCCTGATCCGCGATCGCCCCGGTGCCGGGCGGTTTCGGCGCGACGGTGACCGTCAGCACAGCGGGGAACAGCGGGCGCGGCGCCGAGGCATCGCCGCTGATCGCGGCGCAACTGCCCAGCAGCACGAAGGACGAGTCGGCCGCCGCGCGCGAGCCGGCCCGATCGATGCAATAGCCGCGCGGCCCGGCCACGACCACGGCCCCGCCGGCGACGGTTTGGGTCTGCGGCGGGCTGGCGCCCGGAACGGCGCAGCCCGCCAGAAGCATAAACAGGGCCGCGGCGCCGGACAGGCCCCTACTGGTCCATATAGACATGGGTTTCCGCCCGGGCCCCGGGATGGGTCACGGCGCCCTTGCGCGTATCGCCCACCAGCTGCGCGTATTTCCACAATGCGCCCGAGGCGTAATCGGTCGGGCGCGGGCCTTTCCACTCGGCCTTGCGCGCGGCCAGTTCCGCGTCGCTCAGCGCCACCGAAATCTCGCCCTTGATCGCGTCGATGGTGATCCGGTCGCCGTTTTTCAAAAACGCGATCGGGCCGCCATGTGCGGCTTCGGGGCCGACATGGCCGACGCAGAAACCCCGCGTTGCGCCGGAAAAGCGCCCATCGGTGATAAGCGCCACCTTCTTGCCCATGCCCTGGCCGGACAGCGCGGCGGTGGTGGCCAGCATCTCGCGCATCCCGGGTCCGCCCGCGGGCCCCTCATTGCGGATCACGATGACCTCGCCTTCCTCGTATTCGCGGGCCTTTACCGCCTCGAACGCGTCCTCTTCGCATTCGAACACGCGGGCCGGGCCGGTAAAGACCTGCTGCTCGGCGGTCATGCCGGCGACCTTCACGATCGCGCCGTCGGGCGCCAGGTTTCCGGTCAGCCCGACCACGCCGCCGGTCTTCGACAGCGGCTTGTCCACCGGATGGATCACGCGGCCATCGGCCTGGCGCGTGATCAGGTCCAGCTCTTCGCCGATGCTGCGGCCGCTGGCCGTCATGCAATCCTCGTGGATCAGGCCGGCCCGGCGCAGTTCCTTCAGGACGACCGGAACGCCGCCGGCCTCGTACAGATCCTTGGCCACATATTGGCCGCCCGGCTTGAGATCGACGAAATAGGGCGTGTCGCGGAAGATCTCGCAGACATCCAGCAGGTCGAAATCGATCCCCGCCTCATGCGCGATCGCCGGAAGATGCAGCCCGGCATTGGTCGAGCCGCCGGTGCAGGCCACCACGCGGGCGGCATTCACCAGGCTTTCATAGGTCACGATGTCGCGCGCGCGGATGTTCTTTTCGATCAGGTTCATCACCGCCTCGCCCGACGCCTCGCCATACTGGTCGCGGCTTTCGTAAGGGGCGGGCATCCCCGAGGAGTTCATCAGCGCCAGGCCGATCGCCTCGGACACGCAGGCCATGGTGTTGGCGGTGAACTGGCCGCCGCAGGCGCCCGAACTGGGGCAGGCCACCCGCTCCAGCATGTCCAGCGCCGCGTCCGACAGGCTGCCGTTCTGGTTGCGGCCCACCGCCTCGAACATGTCCTGCACGGTCAGGTCGCGGGTGCGGAAATCCTCGGGGATCTCGTCGACCTGCGGCGCCTTGCCCGGCAGGATCGAGCCACCATAGATGAATACCGAGGGCGTATTCAGCCGCACCATCGCCATCATCATGCCCGGCAGCGACTTGTCGCAGCCCGCCAGCCCCACCAGCGCGTCATAGCAATGACCGCGCATCGTCAGCTCCACGGTGTCGGCGATCGCCTCGCGCGAGGCCAGGCTGGAGCGCATCCCCTCATGCCCCATGGCGATCCCGTCGGTCACGGTGATCGTGGTGAACTCGCGCGGGGTGCCGCCGCCGGCCTTGACCCCCATCTTGACGGCCTGCGCCTGCCGGCTGAGCGCGATGTTGCACGGCGCCGCCTCGTTCCAGCAGGTCGCAACCCCGACCCAGGGCTGGTGGATCTCTTCGTCACTGATCCCCATCGCGTAGAAATAGGACCGGTGCGGGGCGCGGGCCGGGCCCTCGGTCACATGGCGGCTGGGAAGGCGGGACTTGTCGGTTGGGCGCTTGAGCATGTCGAAATTTCCTCCGGTCTGGTCTGTCTCGGGAATATCCCCCGACAGGCGCTTTCACAAGCGTGATTGCGGCCGGTGCCGGGGCAGGCTAGCCTCGCGCGGGCAGGCAAGGATCAGGATCAATGCAGATGCGCGCGCCCGAATTCACCGCCTATATCGGACCGGCCCGGACCCACCCCGAGATCTGGCGGCTCTTGCTGGGGATCGGCCTGATCCTGCTGATCTATCTGGGGGGAATCTCGCTGATCCTGGTGGCGCTCTATCCGGTGCTGGGACCGCTTGATTACTTCGGCTGGGTGATGCAGCTGGCCGGCCCGACCACCCCCTGGCCCACGCTGGTGTTGCTTGCCAGTTTCGCCGGGCTGTTCCTGGGCACGATCGTGGCCGCGCCGGCCTGCCACTATCGCAGCCCCGGCAGCCTGTTCGGTCCGGCCGATGAAACCCGTCGCACATTCGCCGTGACCCTGGCGGTCCTGGTGCCGATCTACGCGGTGGCGCTGTCGGCGACATGGGCGCTGACCCGCCCGGTGGCGAACATGGAACTGGCGGTCTGGGCGCGGTTCCTGCCGCTGGCGCTGCCGCTGATCCTGTTGCAGACCACCGCCGAAGAGCTGCTTTTCCGCGGCTACCTGCAACAGCAGCTTGCCGCCCGGTTTCGCGCCCGCGCCATCTGGATGGGACTTCCGGCAGTGATCTTCGCGGCGCTGCACTGGAACCCGCAGGCCGGCGCCAATGCCTGGGCGATCGTCGGCGCGACATTCGCCTTCGCGCTGATCGCGGCCGACCTGACCGAGAAAACGGGCAGCCTGGGCGCCGCCATGGCGCTGCATTTCCTGAACAACGTCAACGCGATGCTTCTGGTCTCTGTCAAGGGCACGATCACCGGGCTTGCGCTTTACGTCACGCCGTTCGGTCTCGATGCGGCAGGGTCGCTGTTGCCCGGCCTGGCGCTGGACGTTCTGGTGCTGGTGGTGATCTGGCGCGCGATACGCCTTGCGCTTGGCCGCTAGTGCAATTGCAATTCCCGCGTTCCCGGCTTATTTCGGGCGCAGCACCCGGAGCGACAGGCAGCCCCCATGAACTGGATTTCCAATTTTGTCCGCCCCAAGATCAATTCGCTGTTCTCGCGCCGCGAAGTGCCCGAGAACCTGTGGAGCAAGTGCGACGACTGCGGCACCATGCTGTTCCATCGCGAACTCAGCGAAAACCTGAATGTCTGCACCAGTTGCGGCCATCACATGGCGCTGCCCCCGCGAGAGCGGTTCGCGGCGCTGTTCGACGGCGGCATTTTCACCGAGATCAAGGTGCCCCGGCCGCTCGCCGACCCGCTGCATTTCCGCGATCAGAAGAAATATCCCGACCGGATGCGCGCGGCGCAGAAAGCCACCAACGAGGCCGAGGCGATGCTGGCGGCCGAAGGCGAGATGGGCGGCACGCCGATCGTCGCCGCGGCCCAGGATTTCCGCTTCATGGGCGGCTCGATGGGGATGTATGTCGGCAATGCGATCATTGCCGCGGCCGAACGCGCGGTCAAGCTGGGCCGGCCGCTGATCCTGTTCTCGGCGGCCGGGGGCGCGCGGATGCAGGAAGGCATCCTGTCGCTGATGCAGATGCCGCGCAGCACGGTCGCGGTGGAGATGCTGAAAGAGGCCGGGCTGCCCTATATCGTCGTCCTGACCCATCCCACGACCGGCGGCGTGACCGCCAGCTACGCGATGCTGGGCGATGTGCAGATCGCAGAGCCCAACGCCCTGATCTGTTTCGCCGGGCCGCGCGTGATCGAGCAGACGATCCGTGAAAAACTGCCCGAGGGGTTTCAGCGTGCCGAATATCTTCTCGATCACGGCATGCTCGACCGGGTGACGCACCGGCTGGAGCTGCGCGACGAGTTGATAACGATCACCCGGATGCTGATGAACCAGCCCCCCGCGGTGCGCGGCACGCTTCCGGCCCCGGATCCGGCCGCGCTGGCCGAGGCCGCCGTGACGCCGGTGGCGGCGGACGCGGCCGTGGCGCCGGACCAGGGCGAGTCGCGGGGCGGCAAGGCGGCACCGGACGCCAGGACGCCGGAGAAGGGCAAGAAGGACGAGGCCGGGGCGAAACCGGCGAAATCCGCCGGGTCCGGCAAGTGAGCTCTGCGAATAGCGACATCATCCTGGAGCGGATGATGTCCCTTCACCCCAAGGTGATCGACCTGGTGCTCGATCGTGTCTGGCGGCTTCTGGCGGCGATGGACCACCCCGAGCGGCGGCTTGCCCCGGTGATCCACCTGGCCGGAACCAACGGCAAGGGATCGACCCAGGCGATGATCCGCGCCGGGCTGGAGGCCGCGGGGCATCGCGTGCATGCCTATACCTCGCCGCATCTGGCACGTTTTCACGAACGTATCCGGCTGGCCGGCACGCTGATTTCCGAGGCCGAGCTGAGCGCCATCCTGGAGGAATGCGAGCGCGCCAATGACGGCGCGCCGATCACCTATTTCGAGATCACGACCGTCGCGGCGCTGGTGGCGTTTTCGCGCTACCCCGCGGATTACTGCCTGCTGGAGGTCGGCCTGGGCGGGCGGCTGGACGCGACCAATGTCGTCGAACGGCCGGCGCTGACGGTGATTACCCCGGTGTCGCTGGATCATCAGCAATACCTGGGCGATACCCTGGCGCAGATCGCCGGCGAAAAGGCGGGTATCCTGAAACGCGGGGTGCCCTGCATCGTCGGCCCGCAGGAAGAGGCCGCGCTGGCGGTGATAGAGGCGCAGGCCGCGCGGGTCGGTGCGCCGCTTCTGGCCCATGGCCAGCACTGGCATCTCCGCGAAGAACGCGGGCGCATGGTCTATCAGGACGAGACCGGGTTGCTGGACCTGCCGTTGCCGGGCCTTCTGGGGGCGCACCAGGTGCAGAATGCCGGCATGGCGCTGGCGGCGCTGCGCCGGCTCGGGGCAGGCGATGCGGCCTGTGAGGCGGCCGTGACCCGCGCCGAGTGGCCCGCGCGGATGCAGCGCCTGCGCCGCGGCCCGCTGGTCGATACCGCCGGACGGGCCGAGCTGTGGCTGGATGGCGGGCATAACCCGGCCGCCGGCGACGCGCTGGCCGAGGCGCTGTCGCGGCTGCCACCGCGCCCGCTGCACCTGGTCTGCGGGATGCTGAACACCAAGGACGTGACCGGCTATCTGCGGCCGCTGGCGCGGGTGGCGCAGCGGCTGCACGCGGTGTCGATCCCCGGTGCTGACGCGACATTGCCCGCGACGCGCACCGCCGAGGCGGCGCAGGCCGTGGGGATGCCCGCTTCGGTCGCGCAAGACGTGGCACGGGCGATCCGCGATATCGTCGCCACGGCGCCGAACGCGCGTATCCTGATCTGCGGCTCGCTCTATCTGGCCGGGGATGTGCTGAAGGAAAACGGCTGAACGGCCCGGAACGGCCGGTCTCAGCCGTCCCGGCCCCAGTCGGAATCCTGCATTTCCCGCAGGCGGCTGGCGGTGCGTTCGAATTCGAAGGCGCCGGTCCCCTCGACATAGAGCATTTCGGGCGCGGCGGCGGCCGAACAGATCAGGCGGGTCTTCGCCTCGTAAAGCGCGTCGATCAGCGTGACAAAGCGTTTCGCCTCGTTGAAATTGGCGCGCGACAGGCGCGGGATGTCGTCCAGGATCAGCACCCGCACCGCCGCGGCGATCGCCAGGTAATCGGCCGGGCCCAATGGCCTGGCGCACAGATCCCAGAAGCGCGCGCGGGCGACGCCGTTGTGGAAGGCGGGCAATTCCACCTGGCGGCCTTGCACCGTCAACGAATGCGGCCGGGCCGCGGCGGCGCCGGTGAGATCCTGCCAGATCTCGTCCATCGCCGCCCGGGCGGCCGCGTCGGCGGGGGTGAAATAGACCTCGGAGCCCGACAGCCGGTTCTGCCGGTAATCGGTGGCCGAGGCCAGGTGATGCACCTCGAGCCGCGTCTTGAGCAGATCGATGAACGGCAGGAAACGGTCGCGCTGCAACCCGTCCTTGTACAGGTCGTCCGGCACCCGGTTCGAGGTGGTGACCACCGTCACGCCGTTTTCGAACAACAGTCCGAAAAGCCGCCCGACGATCATCGCGTCGGTGATGTCGGTGATCTGCATCTCGTCGAAGCACAACAGCCGCAGTTCGCGCGACAGCGCGTCGGTCACCGGTTTCAGGGCGTCGGCGGTGCCGCTCTGGCGGGACCGGTGCAGCGCGGCGTGAACCTCTTGCATGAAGGCGTGGAAATGCACCCGGCGTTTCCCGTCGATCGCCACATGCGAAAAGAAGAAATCCATCAGCATGGATTTGCCGCGCCCGACGCCGCCCCACAGGTAGATCCCGGTCACCGGTTCGGGCTTGCGGCGCAGGAAGGGCAGGCCGCGCCGATCTCCTTGCCCGTCCTCCAGCGCGCGGCGCACGCGCTCCAGCGGATCGAGAACGGCAAGCTGTCCGGGATCGGCATGCAGCGTCCCGGCGGCAACCTCGTGGTCGTATAACTGGCGCAGCGTCATCGTCATCCGCCCCTCATATTCAGGGACGGCGGACAAGAAAAGCCGATCCGCGCCCTTGCGACAATGCAGTTGACGCCGGCGTGCCCGGCGGTATGCCTGTTTGCGCCCGAAGGAGATCCCGATGCAGACCGACCGCGCCCCGCTTTTCTCGCCCGTGCTGATCGCGGGATGCCTGATCATCATGACCGGTTTTGCCATCCGCGCGAGTTTCGGCGTGTTCCAGATCCCGATCGCCGAAGAGTTCGGCTGGATGCGGGCCGAGTTTTCCTTCGCCATCGCGATCCAGAACCTGGCCTGGGGGATCGGTCAGCCGTTCTTCGGGGCGCTTGCCGAACGCTTTGGCGACCGAAAGGCGATCGTGCTGGGGGCGCTGACCTATGCCGCGGGGCTGGTGCTTTCGTCCTTCGCGGTGACGCCCGCGGCGCATCAGATGCTGGAAATCCTGGTGGGATTCGGCATTGCCGGCACCGGGTTCGGCGTGATCCTGGCCGTGGTCGGACGCGCGGCCAGCGACGAGAACCGCTCGCTGGCGCTGGGGATCGCCACCGCCGCCGGATCGGCCGGGCAGGTCTTCGGCGCGCCGGCGGCCCAATGGCTGCTGTCGATGATGGGCTGGCAGCAGGTTTTCCTGATCTTCGCCGCTTTGATCCTGGCGGTCCTGATGGTGCTGCCGATGATGCGCTCGCCCGCGCCGCCGGCCGGCCGGGCCGAGCTGGAAGAGAGCATGGGCACCATCCTGTCGCGCGCCTTTCGCGATCCCTCCTATACACTGATCTTCCTCGGGTTCTTTTCCTGCGGCTACCAGCTGGGCTTCATCACCGCGCATTTCCCGGCCTTCGTGACCGAGATGTGCGGCGCCATCGACCCGTCGGGCATGCTGGCCTCGCTGGGAGTATCGACCACCTCGGCGCTGGGGGCGGTGTCGATCTCGGTGATCGGCCTGGCCAATATCGCGGGCACGGTCTATGCCGGCTGGCTGGGGCGGAAATTCAGCCGCAAATACCTGCTTTCGGCCATCTATGTCGGGCGCACCATCGCCGCGGCCCTGTTCATCATGCTGCCGATCACGCCCGGCTCGGTGCTGATCTTCTCGGTGGTGATGGGCACGCTGTGGCTGGCCACGGTGCCGCTGACCTCGGGGCTGGTGGCGCATATCTACGGGCTACGCTACATGGGCACGCTTTACGGGATCGTGTTCCTGAGCCACCAGATCGGCAGTTTCATCGGTGTCTGGCTGGGCGGGCGGCTTTACGACCTTCACGGCGATTACACGCTCGTCTGGTGGATCGGGGTCGGGGTCGGCGCCTTTTCGGCGATCGTGCACCTGCCGGTGAAGGAAGAGCGCAGCGCGCTCGCGCCGGCCTAGGCTGGCGCGTTCAGCACGGTGCGCGTGGGGAACGGGATTTCCACGCCGGCAGCATCGAGCCCGTCCTTCACCGCGCGGGTCAGATCGAATTTCAGATCCCAGTAATCGGCCGCATCGCACCAGACGCGCACCGTGAAATCGACCGAGAAGTCGCCCAGGTTCGAAACCTTCACGAAGGGGGCGGGATCGTCCTTCGCCCGGGGGTCGGCGGCGATGGCTTGGCGGATCACGGTCTCGGCGGCGTTCAGGTCGGCGCCATAGGAAACGCCGAACACGAAATCGCAGCGCCGCGTGTCATGCGCCGAGTAATTGACGATCGAGGACGACCAGATATCGCTGTTGGGCACGATGATCTGAACATTGTCCGGCGTCGTCATCTCGGTGAAGATCAGGCTGATCTCGGACACGGTGCCGGATTGTCCGGCGGCGGAAATGTAGTCGCCCACCCGGAACGGGCGGAACCCGATCAGCATCACCCCCGCTGCGAGGTTCGACAAGGTGCCCTGCAAGGCCAGGCCGATGGCCAGGCCGGCGGCACCGATCAGCGCCACCAGAGATGTCGTCTGGATGCCGAACCGGCCAAGGATGAAGATCAGTGCCAGCGCCAGGATCGCGTATTTCGCCAGGCTGCCGAGAAAGCTAGTCAGCGTCGGATCGAAACGCTTGTTGCGCCGGGGCAGTCCGGTGATGCGGTTGCGGACCCGCCCGCTGATCCACAGCGCCACCAGCAGGATGACGAAGGCATAGACCACGTTGAGCCCGAGCCCGACGATGCGGTCGAAATTTTCGGCAATCAGCTTCTCGACAGAGGCAATGTCAATATTCACGCGAGATCTTCCATTTTCCGGGCCAGTTTCACGTCCAACGCCGTCAGCCCGCCGGCATCATGGGTCGAAAGCGTGACCTCGACGGTCTTGAAGACGTTGAACCATTCGGGATGGTGGTTCCATTTTTCGGCCCAGAGCGCAACCCGGGTCATCCATCCGAACGCCTCGACGAAATTGTCGAAGGTGAAGGTCTTGGCGATGGCATCGCGGTCTTCGGCGATCGTCCAGCCGGCCGCGATCAGGGGGGCCAGCTGCGCGGCGCGCTCGGCCTCGGTCAGTTTCTCGGTCATTGCTGTTCCTCCATTTGCGTCTTTCGAAACGGCCCGTAGCTGGTCAGGATCTCGATTTCCTCGTCCACGGCCGCATGTTCGGCTTTGAGGTATTGCGCGATCGCGTCGCGGAAACCCGGATCGGCCACCCAATGCACCGAATGGGTCTGCACCGGCAGATAGCCGCGCGCCAGCTTGTGTTCGCCCTGGGCGCCAGCCTCGACCGTGTGCAGGCCATGGGCGATGGCGAAATCCATCGCCTGATAGTAGCAAAGTTCGAAATGCAGGCATGGATGATGCTCGACCGCGCCCCAATACCGGCCGTAAAGCCTGTCACGGCCGATGAAATTCAGCGCGCCGGCGACCGGCCTGCCGTCGCGTTCGGCCAGCACCAGCAGCATGTCGTGGCGCATCGTCTCTTGCGCGATGTCGAAAAAGCGGCGTGTCAGATAGGGCGTGCCCCATTTGCGCGCGCCGGTATCCTGGTAGAAGGTCCAGAAGGCATCCCAGTGCTCGGGCCGGATGTCGTCGCCGGTCAGCGCGCGGATCGTGCCGCCGAAATCCCGGGCGGTGCGGCGTTCCTTGCGGATATTCTTGCGCTTTCGCGAGGACAGGCCGGCAAGAAAGTCGTCAAAATCGGCATAGCCGCGATTGACCCAGTGAAATTGCTGGGTGACGCGGTGCATCAGGCCCATCGAGGCGCAGGCCGCCGCCTCCTGTTCGGTGCAGAACGTGCAATGCAGCGAGGACAAGCCGTTTTCGCTGGCCAGCCGGACCGCGCCCTGCACCAGGGCGGCCTGTCCGGTTTCCGCATGGCCCGGCCTTGCCAGCATCCGCCGCCCGGTGGCCGGGGTGAATGGCACCGCGATCTGAAGCTTGGGGTAATAGTCGCCGCCCGCGCGTTCATAGGCATGGGCCCAGTTGAAATCGAAGATATACTCGCCCTGGGAATGGGATTTCACGTAAAGCGGGGCGACGGCGATCACCTCATTGCCGGCCTTTGCCACCAGCGGGCGCGGATGCCAGCCGGTGCCGGGGCCGACCGCGCCGCCCTGTTCCAGCGCGCTGAGGAAGCGATGCGTGGTGAACGGGTCGTCGGGGCGGCTGCCATCGGCGGTTTCCGGGCAGGCACAGGAATCCCACAGCGCGGAATCGAGCTGCGAGACGCCGGTCAGAACGTCGATTTCAACCTGGGTTTCGCGCATCGCTCCTGCCTGTCATCCGTATATTAACTGGTGTCCTGTCCCTGCGGGTCAAGCGCCGGGAATTCGCGCGGCGTAGCCTTCGAAGGTGATGTTGTCGGCGTGCTTGCGCGCTTCGGCCTCGGCCTGCGGCGAGCGGACGGTCCAGCAAAGCACCGCCGCGCCCTGTGCCCTCAGCTCGGCGACGCGCGGGCGGTCCAGGTCGGTTGCCTGGTGGCTGATGAAAACGGCGCCGGTGGCTTCGAAATCCGGGATCATGCGCAGATGACGCCGGGTGGCGCCGGGCAGGCGCGGCCAGCTGGCCGCATCGAAGGCCGCCGTGGTCAGCCCGCGCGGACGGTCCGGCGCCAGCTCTGCCAGGGCCGCTACCGAATGCGGGTTGAACGACATCAGCGCGACATCGCCGCGATACCCGGCAAGATCGCCCGCGACGGCGCGCTCCAGCGGGCCCACATCCGGCCCCATCCGGCCGTCCTGGTCCTTGATCTCGATCAGCAGCGGCACCCGGCCCGCCACCAGCGCCAGGATATCCGCCAGGGCAGGGATCCCTTCGGCGCCGCCGAGCAGCGGCAGGGCCTGCAATTCCGCCGCGCTGCGCGATCGGATCGCGCCGCGTTGCCCGGTCAGGCGGCGCAGCCTGTCGTCGTGGAACACCATCGCCCGGCCATCGGCCGAGGATTGCACGTCCAGCTCGATCCCGTATCCCGCCGCCAGGGCCGCGCGCACCGCGGCGCGCGAATTTTCCGGCCGGCCCGCGGCGCGGTCGTGATAGGCGCGATGGGCCAGCGGAACACGCAGAAAACCCGCGGGCAAGGGGGTCATCGGATCTCGAATATTCCCTCGATCTCGACCGCCACGCCAAAGGGCAGGGCGGCGGCGGAAACGGCCGAGCGCGCGTGCCGCCCGGCCTCGCCCAGGGCTTCGACCAGGAAATCCGAGCAGCCATTGACCACCTTGGGCTGGTCGCCGAAATCGGCCGTCGAATTGACGAAGCCGGTCAGCTTTACCACCCTTTGCAGCCGGTCCAGATCGCCGCCGCAGGCGGCCTTGACCTGCGACAGAAGGCCGATGGCGCAGGCGCGGGCGGCCTTCGCGCCCTGTGTCACGTCCATGTCGGCGCCAAGCTTGCCCTTGATCAACTCACCCTCGGCCATCGACACCTGGCCCGAGACGAAAACCAGGTCGCCGCTGGTCACATGGGGCACATAATTGGCCGCCGGGGCCTGCGCGTCGGGCAGGGTGACGCCCATTTCGGCCAGCCGGGCCTCGTATTTTCCGCTCATCCTGTCGCTCCTTTCAAGGTTGCTCGCGGCGCGAGGCTATCCGCGCGCGGGACGGGGCGAAAGGCCGAAACTCAGCTTTCGCGGAAGGCGCGGTTGAAATAGACCGCCAGCGGCTTGACCAGATAGGCCAGCGGGCTGCGTTCGGCGGTGCGGATGAAGGTCTCGACCGGCATGCCGGGCACGATCTTTTCCGTGCCCAGCTTGGCGATTTCGCCTTCGGCCAGAACGATCTCGACACGATAATAGCTTTGTTTCGTGGTCTCGTCGGTGAAAGTGTCGGCGGAAATCCCGGTGACCTGGCCTTGCAGAACCGGCGTGGTGCGCGTGTCGAATGTGGCGAATCGCAGCGTGACCGGCTGACCGATGGTCACCTCGTCCACATGGATCGGGCTGACCCTGGCCTCGATCAACAACGGGCGGTTCTGCGGCACGATATACATCACCGGCTCGGCCGCCTTCACGACCGAGCGTTCGGCAAAGACCGTCAGGCCGAAGATCTTGCCGCCCACCGGTGCGCGGATCTCCAGCCGGCGCAGCCGCGCGCGCAGGGACTGGCGGCGTTCGGCCAGTTCCAGTTCGCGGTATTGCAGGTCGCGCAGGCGGGTGATCGCTTCTTCGCGCCGCGTCGTTTCCAGGCTGAGCTTCTGGGATTCCAGCTCGGTGATCCGGCCGCGCGCCTCGGCGGCCTTGGCCGCCAGCTCGCCGACCTGCCCTTCAAGCCGGGCGCGTTCGCGTTGCAGCGACAGCACGCGGCTGGCCTGGGCCAACCCCTTGTCGAGCAGCGATTGCTGGTCGGCCAGTTCGCGTTCGATCAGGGCAAGCTGGGTCTTCAGCGCGTTCTGCTGCGCCCTGATGCCGTCGACCTGGTCGGCGATCTGATTCTGGCGCTGCGCAAGTTGCTCGCCTTCCTTTGCCATGCTCGCGCGCCGGGCCAGGAACAGCCGTCGCTGCCCCTCCAGCATGTCGGCCACTTCCGGCCGCGTGGCGGCGATCTCGGCCAGCTCCGGCTCGAACTTGACCCGGTCCTCGCCATCGCGCTCCGCCGTCAGCCGGCCGCGGCGGGCCATCAGTTCGAAAAGCTGATTTTCGACGATCGACAGCTCCGAGCGCAGTTCCTCCGAATCGAGCCGGATCAGCACGTCGCCCGGGTCCACGATCTCGCCCTCTTCAACCAGGATTTCCGCGACCACCCCGCCATCGGGGTGCTGCACCACCTGGCGGTTCTGTTCGACCTTGACCTGGCCCGAGGCCACCACCGCGCCCGCGATGTTGGAAAATACCGCCCAGCCACCGAACCCGCCGACCAGCATCAAAAGCGCCAGGAAGCCGATGACAAGCGGCGTGCGTGCGGACCAGCGGGGTATTTGCGGCGTTGTCATGAAACCCCTCCGGTGCCCTTGGATTGTGCGATCAGTTCGTGGTTTCTGACGGTGCTGCGGAGCACTTCGTCGCGCGGGCCGAACGCCTTGCGCATCCCGTCCTCAAGCACCAGCAGCAAATCGCATTCCTGGATCGCGGCGGGGCGATGCGCCATGATCAGCACCGCGCCACCGCCGGCCTTGACGTCGCGGATCGCCTGGTTCAGCGCGGCCGAGCCGTCGTTGTCGAGGTTCGAATTGGGCTCGTCCAGAACAAGGATCACCGGGTCGCCATACATCGCGCGGGCCAGGCCGATGCGCTGGATCTGTCCGCCGGACAATCCGCCGCCATTGGCCGACACCCGCGTATCGTAACCGTCGGGCAGTTTCAGGATCATCTCATGCGCGGCGGCCTTGCGCGCGGCGGCGACGACCTTTTCGGCATCGGGGTTCAATGACAGCTTGGCAATGTTCTCGGCGATGGTTCCGTCGAACAGGGTGACCCGCTGGGGCAGGTATCCGATATACTGCCCCAGAACGTCGGGATCGTATTGATCCAGTGTCGCGTCATCCAGGCGGATCCGCCCGCCGGCCGGCGGCCAGATTCCGGTCAGCGCCCGCGCAAGGGTCGATTTTCCCGCGCCGGAGGGGCCGATCACGCCCAGGGCCTCGCCGGGCGCGAGCGTGAACGAGACCAGCCGCAGCGCGGCCTGGGCCTGTCCCGGCGGCACGACGGTGATCTGCTGCACGTTGAGCCGCGCACGCGGGCGCGGTAGGGCGGTGCGCGACTGTTCGGGCGGCACCTCGGACAGCAATTCGCCCAGGTTCCCCCATGCCCGGATCGCCGATTGCAAAAGCGACCACTGGCCGATCGCCTGCTCGATCGGGGCCAGCGCCCGGCCCATGAGAATCGACGCGGCGATCATCGCGCCGGCGGTGACGCTACCCTGAAGCACCAGATACGCCCCCAGCCCCAGCATCGCCGATTGCAGGAACAGCCGGAAGGACTTGGAAACCGTCATGTAGCTGCCGGACCGGTCGGCCGCGTTCAGCCCCAGTTCCTGCGCCCGGACGCGCGCGATGTTCCAGCGGTCGAAGGCCGCGCCCTGCATCCCGAGGCTGCGCACCATCTCGGCCTCGGCGCGCAGCTGCTCGGCCATCTGGTCGGCCCGGGCCGCGGCCGTGTTGGCCTCGGTCACCGGATGGCGGGTGCGGATCTGGTTCATCAGCGCGACGACGACCAGGATCGCGCCGCCGACCACCGCCAGAATGCCCAGCCACGGGTGGAACACGAAGATCCCCAGCAGGAACAGGGGCGTCCAGGGGATGTCGAAAAAGGCCAGCAACGCGGGCGATGCCATCAGCCGCTGCACCGCTTCGAGATCGCGCAGCCCGGCCGTCGGCGACAGTTTTTCGCGTGTCAGCGATGCGCGGCGGATCATCGCCGCGAAGACGCGCGAATCCAGCAGCGTCTGGAACCGCGCCGCGGCCCGGGCGGCAATCCGCCCACGGGCATAATCCAGCAGCGCCATCATCAGGTAGAGGAACGCCACGAGCGCGAAAAGCGCGGCCAGCGTCTCTTCCGAGCGGCTGCCCAGGACCCGGTCGTAAACCTGGAGCATGAAGATCGGCCCCGTCAGCATCAGAAGGTTGACGAAGATACTGAAAAGGAAGACAGATCCGAAAAGCCCGTTGCCCTTGCGACGGGCGTCGCGCAGTTCCTTCAGGCCCTTTTCCGGATTGATGCGCCGCGCGGCCATTGCCTGATCGTCCTTCTTGGTTTTCTCTGACCCGAGACTAGCTTATACGAGGATCCGGAAACAGGAAACGCCGGGTGTCTTGAATCGCTGGCGGGCGCATGGGGCCTGTCATGCGTTGTTGAAACATCATTCATACACGGGAATCCAGGTTTTGCTTCATGTCTTTTCATCGCCACAGGGCATAGCGTCGCCCGTTATTTCCCGGGGCCGCAAGTTCGGTGCAATCCTTGCGCTGGCAGTGCTTTCGGCCTGTGCCGCGCCGCAGGCGCAAGGCATAAACGATCCCTACGAGGCGCATAACCGGGAAGTTCACGAGATCAACAAGGATATCGACCGCACCGTGCTGCGGCCGGTATCGCGCGCCTACGGCAATACGGTGCCGGCCCCGGTGCGCGGCGGGCTCAGCCGGTTCAGCGCGAATCTGGACCTGCCGGGAATGGTCGTGAACGATCTGCTTCAGGTCCGGCTGGCGGATGCGATCACCAATTCGGCGCGTTTCCTGTTCAACTCGACCGTGGGCCTGGCCGGGTTCTTCGATCCTGCCTCGGATATCGGGCTTTATGAGCGGGAAACCGATTTCGGAGAGACGCTGCATGTCTGGGGAGTGGGCGAGGGGGCCTATGTCGAACTTCCGCTGCTCGGCCCCTCGACCGAGCGTGACATGGTCGGCAAGGTCGTGGATGTGGCGTTGAACCCGACGCGCCTGATGTTTTCGGACGAATTTCAGGCGGGCGAGACCGTCGCCGGCATCGCCGATGTGGCAAATGAGCGCTACGAGTATTCGGAAACCATCGATTCGGTTTTATATGAAAGCGCCGACAGCTATGCTCAGGGGCAGTTGCTGTATCTCCAGAACCGTCGTTTCGAGTTGAGAGGCGATGAAAAACCCACCTATTCAGACCCCTACGAGGCTCTCAATGTCCAATAACCCGAGCCGCCGGTCGGTCCTGGCCGGGCTTTTCGCAGGCGCGCCCGCCCTGTTTGCCCTGCCGCGCATGGCGCTGGCGCTGACCGAGGCGCAGGCAAGCGACCTGATTTCGCGTCTCGTCGACGAAATCAACGGCGTCCTCAATTCGGGCGTTTCCGAACCGGCGATGTATCGCCAGTTCGAAAAGATCTTCGATGAATATGCGGATGTCGAGATTATTGCGCGTTCGGCCCTGGGCGTGGCGGCCCGGTCTGCCAGCGACGCCCAGATGCGGGCCTTTATCAATGCGTTCCGCGGCTATATCGCGCGCAAATACGGCAAGCGGTTCCGCGAATTCATCGGCGGGCGCCTGGAGGTCAAGGCGGCGCGTGCCGTCAAGAGCTTTCACGAGGTGCGCACCACCGCCTATCTGAAGGGCGAGGCACCGTTCGAAGTGACCTTCCTGGTGTCGGACAAGAGCGGCCGGAACCTGTTTTTCAACATGTATATCGAGGGCGTGAACATGCTGGCCTCGGAACGCGCCGAGATCGGCGCGATGCTGGACATGCGCGGCGGCAACCTGGACCGGCTGATCGAGGATCTGAAAACCGCCGGCTGAGCAGTCGCGGCGCCCGGGCGCGGCCGGATCAGTTGTTGTTCAGGATGCCGCGCAGCACGTCCATCAGCACACGCTCGACCGGGTCGCGCGCCCCGTCGCGCGGCGCTGTCTGCCGTTGCTGGGGTTGCGATCGCGGTGGCTTCGGCGTGGCCATGGGCAGGGGCCGTGGCGGCAGATCCTTGTGCACGCGGACCATCGTTTCGCGCCAGATCTCGGCCGGCAAACCGCCGCCGGTCACGCCGGTCAGCGGCGTGTTGTCGTCATTGCCCATCCAGACGCCGGCGACGTAATCGGCCGTGAAACCGATGAACCAGGCATCGCGCGCGGCCTGGGTGGTGCCGGTCTTTCCCGCGGCCTGCCGGTTCGGCAGATCGGCGCGTCGGCCGGTGCCTTCCTCGACGACCTTGTGCATCATGAAGATCAGGTTCTCGGCGGCCTCGCGCGAAATCACCCTTTCGCCCATGCCGCCGGCCTGCCCCATCAGCGGCTCCTCCTCGCCCTGAAGCCGCAATTCGGTCAGACCGTAGGGGCGCACGCTGCGCCCGCCATTGAGTATCCCGGCATAGGCCCCGGTCATTTCGAGCAGGCTCGATTCAGAGGTGCCAAGGGCGATGGCCGGTCCCGCGGCAAGATCGCTCTTGATGCCGAACTGTTCGGCGACCTTGCGGACAGTCTCGCGCCCGACCGATTCGGACACGCGCACGGCGGGAATGTTGTAGGAATGCGTGAGCGCCTCGACCAGCGTCACGCGGCCGTGAAACTCGTGGTCGTAATTCGACGGCGAATAGGGCCCCGAGCCAGGCACGTCGATGGTGATCGGCTCGTCCACCACGGTGGCATAGGGGCTGAAGCCGAGATCCATGGCCGCGGCATAGACGAAGGGCTTGAAGGCCGAGCCGGTCTGCCGCTTGGCCATCGTGGCGCGGTTGAAAAGCCCCGATACCCGGGTCCGGCGCCCGCCCACCATCGCCCGCACGGCGCCGTCGGCGGACATGACGACAATCGCCGCCTGGGCTTCGGAATCCTCTTTCACCTTGTTTTCGAAAACCTGCTTCATCGCCTCTTCCGCGGCCTTCTGGATCTTCGGGTCGAAGGTGGTGCGGATGATCACGTCCTCGGTGGTCTCGCGCGTCAGGAAGGCAGGGCCGGCCTCCATCACCCAATCGGCAAAATACCCGCCGGCGCGCGCCGCGGCGGCCTCGGACAGCTGCGCGGGGTTGGCGCGGGCGCGGGCGGCCTCGGCGGCGGTCAGATAGCCCTGCTCGCGCATCAGCCCGACGATGACGGCTGCGCGGTCGCGGGCCGCGTCCAGATCCGAGGTGGGCGCATAGGCCGACGGGGCCTTGAGCAGACCGGCCAGCATCGCCGCCTCGGCCGTGTTCACCTGGTTGGCGGACTTGCCGAAATAGCGGTTGGCGGCGGCCTCGAAGCCGCGCGCCCCGGCGCCGAGATAGGCCCGGTTAAGGTAGATGGTCAGGATCTCGTCCTTGGTATAGCGCACCTCCATCGCCATGGCATAGACGGCCTCCTTTATCTTGCGCCACAGCGTGGTCCGGCGGCAGTCGTCCTCATAGGCCGCTTCGCTTTTCCATTCGTTCGGGTCGTAGGGGCGCCCCAGGCAGAGCAGCTTGGCCGTCTGCTGGGTGATGGTCGATCCGCCATGCCCTTCGAGCGGGCCGCGGCCTTCGCTCAGGTTGATGCGGATCGCCCCGGCAATGCCGATCGGGTCGATGCCGAAATGATGGCGGAACCGCTTGTCCTCGGTCGCGATGACGGCATTTTTCAGGATCGGGGCCACGGTGTCGGCGCTGATCTGCCCGCCGAACTGGTCGCCGCGCCAGGCAAAGACCTCGCCATGCCTGTCCAGCAACGTGACCGATCCGCGGGTGCGCGCGTCGAGCAGGGCCGAGGCCGGCGGCAAGGTGGTATAGACATAAAGCACGGCCAGCCCGACCACCATGGCCAGCACCGCGCCCGCCCGCCAGGTGATGCGCCAGACCAGCCGCAGGATCCACGCCACGAGGCCGGAAAACAGCGCCACGACGGGGTTGCGCCGTCGCCGCGTGGCCGCGCGGCGCGCCGCGCCTTTCGGCTTGGCGGTCCGTCCGCGGTTGGGCCCTTGCCGTGTCGGGGGCGGGGTTCGTCTGCCCGTGCTGCTCATGCGGTCCTCGATGCCGTTCTTGTCGTGTTGCCGCACGATAACTTGCCATGCCGGAAATGTGGAGCCGTTTGCGCGGGCGGCGTCTGCCTTCTTCGGCCGCACATAAAATAGGCAAAAGCCATGATTGGTGCAAAAAATGTGCAACTGGCGCGGAATCCGGCCGCTGTCGGGGGCTGTGCCGGCTTGTGCCGGCGCGCCAATGCCGTCCTGCATGATCGCGTGAAGGTGTCGCAGGGGCACCGGTCAATCGAAGGGTAATGACGTGAAACTGATCATTGCAGCAATCAAGCCGTTCAAGCTCGAGGAGGTGAGAGAGGCGCTCACCTCGGTCGGCGTGCGCGGAATGATGGTGACCGAGATAAAGGGATTCGGCTCTCAGTCCGGGCACACCGAGATCTATCGCGGTGCCGAATACGCCGTGAATTTCGTCCCGAAGGTCAAGCTCGAGATCGTCGTCTCGGACGGCATGGCCGATCAGGTGGTCGAGACCATCGCCGTCACCGCCAAGACCGACAAGATCGGCGACGGCAAGATCTTCGTCGTCGACGTGGGCCAGGCGGTTCGCGTTCGCACCGGCGAGACCAACGAAGACGCGCTTTGAGCGCGTGAGCGGAACAAGGACTCCAAGCAAATGAAACTGACCAGGATTCTCTCGATCGGGACGGCGCTTTCGCTGATCGCGCTGCCCGCGCTGGCGCAGGAGGCGGATGTGACCCCGCCGAATGGCGATATCGGCTATATCTTCACCACCTTCATGTTCCTCGTCACCGGCTTTCTGGTGATGTGGATGGGCGCGGGCTTTTCGATGCTCGAAGCCGGGCTCGTGCGCCAGAAGAACGTGACCATGCAGCTGATGAAGAACGTCGCGCTCTTCGCGATCGCGGCGATCATGTATTACCTCGTCGGATACAACCTGATGTATCCCGGCGATGGCTGGACAATCGTGGGTGTGCTGGGCGCCTTCGCGCCCGCGGTGCTGGAGCCGGTCGGGCTGGCAGAGACCGCGACCGACCTGACTTATGCCTCGGTCGGTTCTGATTTCTACTTCCAGCTGATGTTCTGCGCGACGACGGCGTCGATCGTGTCGGGCACCCTGGCCGAGCGGATCAAGCTGTGGCCCTTCCTGATCTTCACGGTGATCCTGACCGCGCTCATCTACCCGATCCAGGCGTCCTGGAAATGGGGCGGCGGCTTTCTTGACGCCAGCTTCGGCTTTCAGGATTTCGCGGGCTCGACCGTCGTGCACTCGGTCGGCGGATGGGCGGCGCTGGCCGGCGCGCTGATCCTGGGGCCGCGGCTTGGCAAGTTCGGCAAGGATGGCAAGGTGCATCCGATGCCGGGCTCGAACCTGACGCTGGCGACGCTGGGCACGTTCATCCTGTGGCTGGGCTGGTTCGGCTTCAACGGCGGTTCGCAGCTTTACATGGATACGGCGGGCAACGTGGCCGATATCAGCCGGATCTTCGCCAATACCAACACCGCGGCGGCCGGGGGCGCGATTGCGGCGCTGATCCTGACGCAGCTGCTGTACAAGAAGCCCGACATCACCATGGTGCTGAACGGTGCGCTTGCGGGGCTCGTCTCGATCACGGCCGAGCCGCTGACACCCGGGCTTGGCGCCGCGACGCTGATCGGTGCCGTTGGCGGCGTGCTGGTGGTGTTCGCGGTGCCGATGCTCGACAAGCTGAAGATCGACGACGTGGTGGGCGCGATCCCGGTGCACCTGGTCTGCGGTATCTGGGGCACGCTGGCGGTGGTGCTGACCAACCCCGTCGCCACGCTGGGCGGCCAGCTGATTTCGATCGTCATCGTGGGCGTCTTCGTCTTCGTGGTCTCGGCGATCGTGTGGGGCATCCTCAAGGCGACGATGGGCATCCGCGTCAGCGAGGAAGACGAAATCAACGGCCTGGACATGGCCGAGCTGGGGATGGAAGCCTATCCGGAATTTTCCAAGGGCTGAGCTTTCGCGCCAAGCTCACGGCACGGACGGCCCGGGCGTACGCGCCCGGGCCTTTTGCCTGCGCGCGGGGCGGATCGGGACAGGCCGGAAACCAGGCCGATCACAGGCCGACATCGACGATCGCCCGCGCGATCATGTCGATGGTATCATCGTGCAGCCCGGCGATGTTCATCCGGCCGTCGCCCAGAATGTAGATCCCGTGATCTTCGCGCAGGCGGTCGATCTGGCCGGGCGTGGCGCCAAGCCGCGAGAACATGCCGCGGTGCTGTCCCAGAAAACCGAACCGGTCCGAGCCGCTTTGCCGCCGCAACGCATCCGCCAGGCCTTCGCGCAGGGCCAGCATCCGCGCGCGCATCGCCTCCAGCTCCGCCTGCCACGCGCTGCGCAGGGCCGGGTCGGCCAACACCATCGTGACCAGCCGCGCGCCGTGGTCCGGCGGGAAGGAATAGGCCAGCCGGTTGAGCGCGGTCAGGTTTGCCTGGATGCGCGCCGCGCCCGCTTTGTTGCCGGCCAGCGCGAGCAGGACACCCGCCCGGTCGCGATAGACGCCGAAATTCTTGGAGCAACTGGCCGCGACAAGAACCTCGGGGCAGTCCCGCGCGACAAGGCGGACCGGTGCGGCGTCGTCGTCCAGCCCGTCGCCGAAGCCCTGGTAGGCGATGTCGATCAGCGGCACCGCGCCGCGGTCGTTCAGCCGGCGGGCCACGTCTTTCCATTGCCCGATGCTCAGGTTGGCGCCGGTGGGATTGTGACAGCAGCCATGCAGCAACACGATGTCGCCGGCGCGGACCCGGTCCAGATCGGCCATCACGGCGCCGAAATCCACCGCCCCCGTGGCCGCGTCGAAATAGCGATAGCTGGCCTGCGCAAGCCCGGCCTGCCGGATGATCGGCGAATGATTGGGCCAGGTCGGGTCCGGGATCCAGACCCGCGCTTGCGGTGCGGCGCTGCGAACCAGTTCCAGCGCGATGCGGATCGCGCCGGTGCCGCCGACGGTCGCCAGCGTGGCGATGCGGCGCGCATCGCGCGCTTCGCCCAGCACAAGCCCTGCCATCGCATCGCGGAACCCCGCGTCGCCTGCCAGATCGGTATAGGATTTCGTGGTCTGCTGGTCCCACAGCCGGCCTTCGGCGGTCTTGATCGCGCGCATCACCGGTGTGCGCCCGCCGGCGTCGCGATAGACGCCGACGCCCATGTCCACCTTTCGCGATCGGGGGTCGTTCTGAAACGCCTGCATCAGGGCGATGATCTGGTCCCGCGGCTGGTCCGAAAGCCCGGCGAAAACGCTCATCCGGTGGCAACCTTCAGATCGCCGAACATTCCCCATTCGGCCCAGGACCCGTCATAGAGGGAGTGATCGCGGTGGCCGATCCGTTCCAGCGCGAGGTTGATGATCGCCGCGGTCACGCCCGAGCCGCAGGTGGTTATGACCGGTTTCGACAGGTTCGCGCCGGTGGCCTCGATCGCCGCCTTCAGCGCGGCCGGATCCTTCATCGTGCCGTCCGGGTTCAGCAGCGCCGTGAAGGGCAGGTTGCGGGCGCCGGGAATGTGGCCCGCGCGCAGCCCGGGCCGCGGCTCCGGCGTGTCGCCGCGAAACCGCTCGGCGGCCCGCGCGTCGAGGATTTCGCGATCGCCCAGCTTGGCGGCGGCGGCGACCTGGGTCACGTCCTTGACCAGCCCGGCCTGGCGCTGCACCGTCATGTGCCGGTCGCGCATTACCGGCGGCATGTCCTCGACCGGGCGATCCTCGGCCTGCCATTTTGGAAAACCGCCGTCCATCACCGCGATGTCGCGCTTGCCCATCAGGCGGAACAGCCACCACACCCGCGCGGCCGAAAACAGGCCCATCCCGTCATAGACCACGACCTGGTGGCCGTCGCCCACGCCCATGGCGCGCATCCGGCTGATGAATTTCTCGGGCTCGGGGGCCATGTGCGGCAGGTCCGAGCGGTGATCGGAAATCTCGTCGATATCGAAAAACCGCGCGCCGGGGATATGGGCGGCATCGTATTCGGCCCGCGCGTCGCGCCCGCTGCCGGGCAGATACCACGACGCGTCGAGCACCCGCAGATCCGGATCGGTCAGATGCGCGGCCAGCCAGTCGGTCGAGACGAGGGTCTGCGGATCGTCGTTCGCCATCTCGTCGGTTCCCCTCTGCGCGGTTGACGCCCCCTGATTAGAACGCGCGCAGGCGCGTGGCAAGCCGGGCGCCGAGCGCTATCCGTTTTCCTTCAGCAGCCGCTGCTTCTGGCGCTGCCAATCGCGCTTGGCCGCGGTTTCGCGCTTGTCGGCCAGTTTCTTGCCCTTGGCGATGCCGATCTTCAGCTTGGCCACGCCCTTGTGATTGAAATACAGAACGAGCGGGACCAGCGTCATGCCCTTGCGCTGCGTCTCGTTCCACAGGCGCGCCAGTTCCTTGCGCGAGACCAGCAGCTTGCGCTTGCGCCGCTCGTCATGGCCGAAGGTCTTGGCCTGGGCATAGGGGGCGATATAGCCATTGATCAGCCACAACTCGCCATCCTCGATGCTGGCATAGCTTTCGGCGATGTTCGCCTGCCCCTCGCGCAGCGATTTCACCTCGGACCCTTCCAGCATGATGCCGCATTCCAGGTCGTCCTGGATGGCATAGTCGAACCGCGCGCGCCGGTTCTCGGCGACGACCTTGTAATTCGGGTTTGTCTTGGCCTGGCTCATGGTTGCAGGGATATAGGCGATCGCGCGGCCCGGGGAAAGGGGCGGCCTGCCCCGGCGATCGGGCGTTACAGCCGGTTCAGCAGATCCAGCGTCGGCCAGGAATCGGCGGGCAGGCCCAGGCGGATCTGTTCGCGCTGAACCGCCGCGCGTGTCCTTTCGCCCAGGATGCCATCCACCCCGCCCACGTCATACCCATGCGCGATCAGCTTGCGTTGCAACGCCTTCATTTGCGCGCCGTCCAGCCCGGGATCGGGAGTCCCGGGGTCATAAACCGGCGCCCCCGACAGCCTTGTTGCGAAATAGGCCGCAGTGGTGACATAGACGAAGCTCCGGTTCCATTCGAAAAAGACACGGAAATTCGGATAGGCGAGGAAGGCCGGCCCCTTGCGCCCCATCGGCAGCAGCACCGAGGCGGGCAGGCCGGCCGGTCCCAGCGTGCCGTTGCGCGCCCGCACCCCGAGCCGCGCCCAGTCCGCCACGCTCTTGCGGTGGTCCAGCCCGGTTTCGGCCCAGTCCAGATCTCGTGGGATCACGACCTCCTGCAACCAGGGCTCGTTCGCGCGCCAACCCATCCCGCGCAACATCTGCGCCCCCGAGACCAGCGCGTCAGGCGCCGAGGTTTTCAGCCGCACATGGCCATCGCCATCGCCGTCGGTGCCGTGTTCCAGGATGTCCCCGGGCAGCATCTGCACCATCCCGATTTCGCCGGCCCAGGCGCCTGTCGTCTCGGCCGGATCGAAATCGCCGCGTTCGTAAAGCTCCAGCGCCGCGAAGACTTGCGGGCGGAACAGTTCGGGCCGCCGGCAATCATGGGCCAGGGTCACCAGCGAATTGGCCGTGTTGAAATCGCCCTGCACCTGGCCGTAATCGGTTTCCAGCGCCCAGAACGCCAGCAGCACGCCGCGGGGCACGCCCAGCTGCCGTTCGATCGCGTCGAACACGCCATCCCATTTGCGGCTGTTGCGCTGACCGTTCTCGATCCGGTTCTGGCTGATGATCCGCCGCGAAAAGGCCAGGAAATCCAGCTGGAACACCCCCTGCGCCCGGTCGGCGCGGATCGTGCGCGGATCGTGGCGGACGGTGCGGAAGAACCCGTCGATCGCGCGGTCGGAATATCCCTGGCGGGCGGCCTGCCGTTTCAGGCCGGCGACGAAATCGCCGAACGGGCCGCCGCAGGGCACCGATTGCGCCTGTGCCCCCGTGGCCAGGGCCAGGGTCGTCGCAATGGAGATCGCCAGACGCATGCCATCCTCCCGGTTTCGTGGGAAGGATGGTAACAGCCCGTCGCGGACATACAAGCGTTCAGGCCGCGCGCAGCCTTTCGCGGCGATGCGGCTCGTGCCAGTCGATCTGCGGGTTGATCGGGATGATCCGGTTCGGATTGATGGTCGCGTGGCTGTAGTGATAATGGCGCACGATATGGTCGAAATGCACGGTCTCGGCCACGCCCGGCCATTGATAGAGTTCGCGCGCATAGCCCCACAGAGCGGGAAAGTCGATCAGCCGGTTGCGGTTGCATTTGAAATGCAGGTGATAGACCGGATCGAAGCGCACCAGCGTGGTGAACAGGCGCCAATCGGCCTCGGTCACCCGCGCGCCGGTCAGATAGCGGCGCGACGACAGGCGCTCTTCCAGCCAGTCCAGCGCGTCGAACAGCGCATGAACCGCCTCGTCATAGGCGGATTGCGTGGTGGCAAATCCAGCCTTGTAGACGCCATTGTTCACGTCCGAATAGACGCGCGCGTTCACCTGGTCGATCTCGTCTTGCAGATGCGCGGGCCGGAAATCCTGACTGTCGCCGGTGATCCGGTCGAAGGCCGAATTGAACATGCGGATGATCTCGGCCGATTCGTTGGACACGATCGTGTTGCGCTGCTTGTCCCACAGAACCGGCACCGTCACCCGGCCGGTCATTTTCGGCTCGGCCCTGAGATAGACATCGCGCATGAAGGGCAGGTCGAAAAGCCGGTCGCCCGTCGCGCCGGGGAAATCGGTGTCGAAGGTCCACCCGTCCGACAGCATGTCGGGATGCACCACCGAAACGTCGATGTGATCTTCCAACCCCTTCAGGGCGCGGAAGATCAGTGTCCGATGCGCCCATGGGCAGGCATAGGAAACATAGAGGTGATAGCGGCCGCTTTCGGCGGCGAAACCACCCGCGCCGCTGGGACCCGCCGCGCCGTCGGGCGTGATCCAGTTGCGAAACGTCGCGTCGGTGCGCTTGAATCGGCCGCCGGTCGATTTCGTATCATACCAGGTATCGTGCCAGGTGCCGTCGATCAGTTGGCCCATTTCTTCCTCCGCATTTCGGTTTCATGGACAATAGGGCGTGGCGCCGCGCCTGTGCACCCGAAAATCCGCGCAGCCGGCCTGCAACAGCGCACCGGACCGGAAATTGCGCCGCGGCAATGAAGTCTTGACCGGAATCGGGTTTTCATCGTTTCTGAACGTCAGGGAAGGAATGCCGTGATGTCCGAATACTTGCCCAAAGAGGTGCGCGAGGGCCTGGAAAAGGCCCGCAAGGACGCGCTTCGCAAAAAGCGCCGCCTGTCGGTCGAGGCCGGTGGCCAGCGCTACGCGGTGCTGCGCTTCTGGTCCACGGGGTTTTCGCTGGATGCCGAGGACGCGCCGCATCTGCGCGGACTGGTCGATCTTTACGATCGCGGCAAGCATCTTTACCAGGCGCTGATCGTCGCCTCGTCCGAGGAGGATGGCGAGATCCTGTTCGAATTCAAGCGCAACACGGCCGCGTCGGATCGCGCGCCGCTGGATTTCTACCGCGACCCCGACGCGCCGATCGCCCTGTTGCCGCGCTGAGGTCACTGCAAATCGGCGAAAGCCTCTTGCAATCGCGCGACGGCCTCTTGCACGCGGGTCCGTGGTGTCGCCAGGTTGAACCGCAGGAAGGTCTCGCCGCCGGTGCCGAATGTTTCGCCGAGATTGGCGGCGATCTGCGCCTCGGTCTGAACGCGGCGGTTGATCTCTTCGCGGGTCATCCCGGTGCCGGCGAAATCCACCCAGGCCAGATAGGTCGCCTCCAGCGGCATGGATTTCACCCCCGGGATCGCGTTCACGCCGGCGTCGAAGACCTGCCGGTTCCCCTCCAGATAGGTCATCAGCGTGTCCACCCAATCCGCCCCTTCCTGCGAATAGGCTGCCGTGGCCATATGCATTCCGAACGCGTTGGGCGAGATTCCCAATGCCCCCATCCGCGTGGCGAAACGCGCGCGCAGCGTCGCATCGGGGATGATCACGTTTCCGACATGCGCGCCGGCGATGTTGAAGGTCTTGGTGGTGGCGGTCATCATCACCAGCCGTGCGGCGATTTCGGGGTCGGCCAGCGGCATCACCGTGTGGCTGTGACCGGGCAGAACGAGGTCGTGATGAATCTCGTCGGCCACCAGGATCAGGTCGTGGCGGCGGCAGAAATCGGCAACGCCCTTCAGCTCGGCCGCGCTCCAGACGCGGCCACCGGGATTGTGCGGCGAACACAGGATCAGCATTCGTTCCCGCCCGCTCATGCGCGCGTCCCAGGCGTCGAAATCCATGTGATAGCGGCCATCGTGCAGCGCCAGCGGGCATTCCACCACGTCGCGCCCGGCGGCTTTGATGACGCGGGCGAAGGCGTGATAAACGGGCGTCATCAGCACCACGCCGTCACCCGGCGCGGTAAAGGCATCGACGCAAAGGCCGGTGCCGTTCACCAGCCCGTTGGTGGTGAAGATCCATTCGGGCTCGACCGGCCATGCGTGACGGGTGCCCATCCACCAGCGAATCGCTTCCTTGCAGGCGCGATCGTCGCCGAAATAGCCGAAAATCCCGTGATCGACCATCGCCTGCACCGCCTGCGCCACGCATTGCGGCGGGCGGAAGTCCATGTCCGCGACCCACATGGCGATGCCCGTGTCGGGCGATACGCCAAAGATCCTTTCCATCATGTCCCATTTCGAGGAATGGGTGCCGCGCCGGTCGATGATCTCGTCGAAATTCATTCACTTCTCCCTTTTCCGGCGCAGGCTAACCGGATCGGTCTTGCGTGCAAGTCCCAACTGGCGTTGCGAAACGCCGCGGCTTGGCCTAAATCCCTGCGTCATGAGCATTCTGCCGATCCTGATCCATCCCGACCCGCGTCTAAAGAAGGCGGCCGCGCCGGTGGACGACATCACCGAAGAGTTGCGCCAGCTGGCCCGGGACATGCTGGAAACGATGTACCATGCGCCGGGCATCGGCCTGGCCGCGCCGCAGGTCGGCGTGCCGAGGCGGTTGCTGGTGATGGATTGCGTCAAGGAAGAGGGCGCCGCGCCGCGGCCCATGGCGCTGTTCAACCCCGAGGTGGTCTGGGCCTCGGAGGATGTCACCACCTATGAGGAAGGCTGCCTGTCGATCCCCGATCAATATGCCGATGTGGATCGCCCGGCCGAGGTGCGGGTGCGCTGGATCGATCCCGAGGGCAATGAACGCGAAGAACATTTCAGCGGCCTGTGGTCGACCTGTGTCCAGCATGAAATCGACCACCTCGACGGCAAGCTGTTCATCGACTACCTCAAGCCGCTGCGCCGCCAGATGATCACCCGCAAGATGATAAAGCTCAAACGCGAACGGGCCCGGGCATGACCGGACGGGCGATCCTGCGCCATCGCCATGCGCGGTTGCGCGCCGCCTGCGCCCGGCATGTGCGCGATCACCTGGACGGGACGCTGCGCACCGACCACCGGCGCGGGCCCGCGCGGCGCGCGGCGATCGACGGATATACTGCATGATCCGGCCCGTCCTGCCCTGGCCCGATCCGCGCCTGTGCCGCCCCGCCGCCCCGGTCGAGGCGATCAGTGACGAAATCCGCGCGATCTGGGACGACATGGTCGAAACCATGGACGCGATGCCGGGCTATGGCCTGGCTGCGCCGCAGATCGGGGTGCCACTGCGTCTGGCGGTGGTGGATTGCTCGCTCGAACGGGGGCAGGCGGTGCGCATCGCCAATCCCGAAATCCTGCACGCCTCCGCGAGGCTGCGGCGGCATGAAGAGGCAAGCCCGAACCTGCCCGGCGTGGCCGCGGCCATCGACCGGCCGCGCGCGGCCACCGTGCGTTTCATGTCCTCCGACGGCGCGGTCGAGGAGCGCGATTTCGTCGATCTCTGGGCGACCAGCGTGCAGCACCAGATCGACCATCTCGACGGAAAGATGTATTTCGACCGCCTGTCGAAACTCCGGCGCGACCGGCTGCTCAAACGCGCCGGCAAATTGCAGAGGCGATGATGCGGATCGTTTTCATGGGAACGCCGGCGTTTTCGGTGCCTGCGCTGGATGCGCTGGTCGATGCCGGGCACGAGATCGCCTGCGTCTATTGCCAGCCGCCGCGCCCCGCCGGCCGTGGCAAACGCGCGCGCGCGGCACCAGTGCAGGCGCGGGCCGAGGCGCTGGGGCTGCCCGTGCGCCATCCCCAGACGCTGCGCGACGCAAAGGAACAGACCGCGTTCGCCGCGCTCGATGCCGACGTGGCGGTGGTCGTGGCCTACGGGCTGATCCTGCCGCAGCCGGTTCTCGATGCGCCGAAGCACGGGTGCCTGAATATCCATGCCTCGCTGCTGCCGCGCTGGCGCGGGGCGGCGCCGATCCAGCGCGCGATCATGGCCGGGGACCGGAAGACGGGGGTTAGTATCATGCGGATGGAGGCCGGGCTGGACACCGGCCCGGTTCTGCTGAGCGAGGCGGTGGAGATCGGCGCGCAAGACACGACGGGCGCGCTGCATGAGCGGCTGTCGGCGCTGGGCGCAAGGCTGATCGTCGAGACCCTGTCGCGGCTCGACAGCCTGACGCCGCAGCCCCAGCCCGAGGACGGCGTGCGCTATGCCGCCAAGATCGACAAGGCCGAAACTCGGGTGGACTGGCGCCGACCGGCAATCGAGGTGGACCGGCTGATCCGCGGCTTGTCGCCGGTGCCCGGGGCGTGGTGCCGGATCGGCGACGAACGGGTGAAACTGTTGCGCTCCCGCGTCGTGGCCGGCAAGGGCGCGCCGGGCGCGGTGCTGGGCGGGCTGGTGGTCGCCTGCGGCAGCGGCGCGGTCGACCTGCTTGTGCTGCAACGCCCGGGCCGCCGCCCGATGGCGGCGGAGGACTTCCTGCGCGGCATCGCGCTGCCCGATCGCCTGGCCTGACCTGGCGGCGCGCCGCTTGCGCGGCGCAAGACATTCGTTGGTGCCCTTCGGGCAGGGCCCCCCGCGGACCAGCCCTTGCAATTCCGGCACGCGCGCGCATAGTCAAGCCATGGAAATCATCTTCCTGATCATCATTGGCGCCGCCGCGGGTTACATCGCCACACGGGTGATGGACGTGAAGGCCAATATCCTCGCCACCGTCGGCATCGGTGTGCTGGGGGCGCTGCTTGGCGGCCTGATCCTGCGCTTCCTGCTGCTTCTGACCGGCCTTCTTGCCGGCTTCATCGGGGCGGTGCTGGGCGCGGTCCTGCTGATCTGGCTGTGGCGAAGCTATGTTTAGCGCCGCTGAGCCTTCTTCTCGGGCCAAATACTCTCAGGGGGTTCGGGGGCGGAACGCCCCCGCCCTGGCCTGAATCACGGCCTTTTCGGCCTGAACGGTTTCATCCCTTCACGCGCCAGTTCGTCGGCGCGTTCGTTCTCGGGGTGGCCGGCATGGCCCTTGACCCATTCCCAGCTGACCGCGTGGCGCTGCTGCGCGGCGTCCAGCCTTTGCCAGAGCTCGACATTCTTCACCGGCTTTTTCCCGGCGGTTTTCCAGCCGTTGCGTTTCCATCCGTGGATCCACTGGGTGACGCCGTTCTTCACATAGGCGCTGTCGGTCACGATGGTGATCGCCGAGGGGCGCGAGAGGCTTTCCAGCGCGTTGATCGCAGCCAGAAGCTCCATCCGGTTGTTGGTGGTCCGGGCCTCGCCGCCGGACAGTTCGCGCTGCCTCACGATCCGCCCGCCATCCTTTGCCTGCAACAGCACGCCCCAGCCGCCGGGGCCGGGATTGCCGGAACAGGCGCCATCGGTATAGGCAAAGATTTCAGGCATCGGGGCGGCGCCTTCGGCTTGGATCACGAGTGGCCGACAGGCAGGCCGGCGATTGCGATTGCGGCCGGACCGGTCAGCCCGTGCCGCCCTGCGGTGCGAAGGACCGCGCTCATGCCGGTTCCCGCAGGATCCGCGGCACCTTGAACTCCACGTCTTCCTGCGCGGTTTCGACGGTTTGCACCGTGACCTCGAAACGGGCGCGGGCGGCGGCGATCACCTCGTCGATCAACACTTCTGGGGCCGAGGCGCCGGCGGTCAACCCCAGCGCGCGCACGCCGTCCAGTGCGCGCCAGTCGATATCGGCGGCGCGCTGCACAAGCTGGGCATAGCCGCAGCCGGCCGCGGCGGCCACTTCGACCAGACGGCGGGAATTGGACGAATTGGAGGCGCCGATCACCAGCACTGCCGCGACCTTCTGCGCCATCGCCTTGACTGCCGCCTGCCGGTTGGTCGTGGCGTAACAGATATCCTTTTTCCGCGGGCCGACGATCGCCGGGAACCGCGCCCTCAGCGCGGCGACGATATCGGCGGTGTCATCCACCGACAGGGTGGTTTGCGTTATGAAGGCCAGTTTTTGCGGGTCGCGGACGCGCAGCCCGGCGACATCCGCGGGCGTTTCCACCAGCAGCACGTCGCCCTCGGGCAGCTGACCCATCGTGCCGATGGTTTCGGGATGACCGGCATGCCCGATCATCACGATCTGCATGCCCTCGGCATGGTGGCGCTCGGCCTCGATATGCACCTTGCTGACCAGCGGGCAGGTGGCGTCGACCTGGATCATGTTGCGCCGGGCAGCCTCGGCCGGCACCGATTTGGGCACGCCATGGGCCGAGAAGATCACCGGTCGGTCGGCCGGGCATTCGTCAAGTTCCTCGACGAAGACCGCGCCCTTGTCGCGCAGGTTTTCCACGACGAAGCGGTTATGCACGATCTCGTGGCGCACATAGACCGGTGCGCCCCATTTCTCCAGCGCCATCTCGACGATCTTGATCGCCCGGTCGACACCGGCACAGAAGCCGCGCGGCGCGGCGAGGTAAAGGGTAAGCGGCGGCTTTGGCATGGCATGTCCTTTCGCGCGGCAACAGGTAAGGCCAAGCGGCGCCAGCGTCTACCCCCCGGCCAGCGTCGTGATCCAGGCCAGCGCGGCATAGCGGCCGGTCTTGGCCAGGCCCACCAGCGCCAGGAACAGCCAGAACGGGGTGCGCATCACGCCGGCGATCACGGTGAATCCGTCGCCGAACGGCGCCCAGCTGAGCAGAAGCGTCCAGAGCCCCCATCGCAGATACCAATTCCGGGCGCGCGCCAGCTGCGCCGGGGAGAATGGAAACCAGCGGCGGTTGCGAAACCGTTCCAGCCCCATGCCCATGGCGTAATTGACCACCGCGCCCAGCGTGTTGCCGATGCTGGCCACCGCGATCAGCGTCACCAGGTCCAGGCCATCGGCAATCTGCAGGCCGGCAAAGACGATTTCCGACTGGAATGGCAGAACCGTCGCCGCGCCGAAGGCGGCCGCGAACAACCCGGCAAGTTGCGCAAGGGTTTCGAGCACTGTCATGCGTCTCAGGAATAGCCGGGGCCGGTGGATTTTCAACCGGCTGCGGAGGCCTCCGCCCGGCAGGGGCGCGGCGTCAGGACATTGTCGCGCGACCGCCGCGGCGCGGGCCGCGGCGGCGCTTCCTGCGCGTTTTGCGCTGACTGGCGCGTCTATTCCTCGACGGCGTATTCGCCCTGCGGCTCGGGCCGGGGTTCGCGCGGCGGCCGGCCGATCGCCTCTTTCAGCTCCTCGAGCTCGATGAAGTTGTCGGCCTGACGGCGCAGTTCGTCGGCGATCATCGGCGGCTGGCTGCGAATCGTCGACACGACCGATACCCGCACGCCGTTGCGCTGGAGGCTTTCGACCAGCGGCCGGAAATCCCCGTCGCCCGAGAAAAGCACGATATGATCGACATGCGGCGCCAGCTCCATGGCATCGACCGTCAGCTCGATATCCATGTTTCCCTTGACCTTCCGCCGACCCTGGCTGTCAATGTATTCCTTGGCCGGCTTGGTGACCATCGAGAAGCCGTTGTAATGCAGCCAGTCGACCAGGGGCCGGATCGGGGAATAGTCGTCGTTTTCAAGCATCGCGGTATAGTAGAACGCGCGCAGCAGTTTGCCGCGGCGCATGAATTCCTGCCGCAAGAGCTTGTAGTCGATGTCGAACCCCAGCGCCTTGGCGGCCGCATAGAGGTTTGATCCGTCGATGAACAGCGCCAGCCGTTCGTCTCTGTAGAACATACAATATCCTTCCGCTAAAGATTGCGCGGGTCCCGATCGTGAGTGGTGGTGCACTTGAAAAAGAGTGAGGCACTGGAATTGGACGCCGAGCAATTGAGTGGGGATTTAGGGGATATCGGAAGATGCTGCAAGCCTCGGAGGGTCACGAAATCGATACATTCGCGCTTGTCGCGCTCGGCAGCAACATGGCCTCTCCGGCCGGGTCGCCGGCCGATACCCTTCGTGCGGCGCTTTCCGCCCTCGCGAGCAGGGCGGTGCGCCTGGTCTCAAAAAGCCGATTCTTCCGCACGCCGTGCTTTCCGCCCGGGGCCGGCGACGATTTCGTGAACGCGGTGGCGCTGGTGAAGACTGGCCTGGAGCCGCAGGCTTTGCTGGCGCATCTGCACCGGATCGAACAGCGCTTCGCACGCCAGCGTCGCGGCCGCTGGGGGGCCCGCACGCTGGACCTGGATCTTCTGGATTTCGGCGGTCGCATCCTGCCCGATGCCGAAACCTACCTTGCGTGGCGCGACCTGGCCGCGCCGGATCAGGCCCGGATTGCCCCGGACCGCCTGATCCTGCCGCATCCGCGGCTGCAAGACCGGGCCTTCGTGCTGGTGCCGCTGGCCGATGTCGCGCCGGATTGGGTGCATCCGGTCAGCGGAAAGGACGTCTCGGCCATGCTCGCCGATTTGCCTGCGGCGGAAAAAGCCGAAATTCGTCCGGTTTAGGCGGCAATGCAGGAGATTCCGCCCTTGTCAAGTCTTTCGCAACGCAATAGAGAGGGCATTCAACCTTCCCAGATGGATCGGAGTATTCCATGGCCCGCGTTACGGTCGAAGATTGCGTTGACAAGGTTCCCAACCGGTTCGAGCTGGTGATGCTTGCCGCCCACCGGGCGCGCGAGATTTCCGCCGGATCGCCGGTCACCGTGGATCGCGATAATGACAAGAACCCGGTCGTGGCGCTGCGTGAGATCGCCGATGAGACCCAGTCGGCCGACGCGCTGCGCGAGCGGCTGATCGAAAGCAACCAGACCCAGATCGAGGTGGACGAGCCCGAAGAGGACTCGATGTCGCTTCTGATGGGGGGCGGTGCCGCCGACAAGCCGGCCGAGGACGACATGTCCGAGGAAAAGCTGCTGCGCGCCCTGATGGAAGCGCAGGGGCCCAGGTGACGGGGACGGGCGCGCGGGCGCCCGGCGGGATGCTGAGCGGATGCAGAAGATCGATGTCGACGACCTGATCTCGCTGGTCCGCAACTACAACCCGAAGACGAACGAGGATGCGCTGCGCCGGGCCTATGCCTATGGCGAGCGGATGCATGAAGGGCAGTTTCGCCAATCCGGCGAGCCCTATTTCATGCACCCGGTCTCGGTGGCCGCGATCCTGACCGAGATGCGGCTGGACGACGCCACGATCATCACCGCGCTGCTGCACGACACGATCGAGGATACCAAGTCCACCTATTCCGAACTGGTCGAGATGTTCGGCACCGATGTGGCCGAGCTGGTGGATGGCGTCACCAAGCTGACCAATCTTCAGCTGTCCTCGTCGGAGACACGCCAGGCCGAGAATTTCCGCAAGCTTTTCATGGCCATGTCCAAGGATCTTCGGGTGATCCTGGTCAAGCTGGCCGACCGGCTGCACAACATGCGCACGATCCGTTCGATGCGCCATGAAAAGCAGGTCCAGAAGGCGCGCGAGACGATGGATATCTACGCGCCGCTGGCCGGCCGCATGGGCATGCAGTGGATGCGCGAGGAGCTGGAGGACCTGGCGTTCCGGGTTCTCAACCCCGAGGGGCGCAATTCGATCATCCGGCGTTTCATCACCTTGCAGCGCGAAACCGGCGACGTGATCCACCGGATCACCCAGGACATCCGCACCGAGCTGGCGCGCGAGGGGATCGAGGCCGACGTGTTCGGCCGCGCCAAGAAACCCTATGCGATCTGGCGCAAGATGCAGGAAAAGGGGCAGGGTTTTTCGCGCCTGTCCGACATTTACGGGTTCCGCGTCATCACCACGTCCGAGCCCGATTGCTATCGCGTGCTGGGGGCGATTCACCGTCGCTGGCGCTCGGTGCCGGGGCGGTTCAAGGATTACATCAGCCAGCCCAAGAGCAACGGCTACCGGTCGATCCACACGACGGTGTCGGGGCGCGACGGCAAGCGGGTCGAGGTGCAGATCCGCACCCGGCAGATGCACGAGGTGGCCGAGGCGGGCGTGGCCGCGCACTGGTCCTATCGCGACGGGGTGCGCGCCGAGAACCCCTTCGCGGTGGACCCGGCCAAATGGCTGGCCGCGTTGAACGAGAGTTTCGCCAATGCCGAGGATCACGACGAGTTCCTCGAAAACGTCAAGCTGGAGATGTATGCCGACCAGGTCTTCTGCTTTTCGCCCAAGGGCGAGGTGGTCAAGCTGCCCAAGGGGGCGACGCCGCTGGATTACGCCTATGCGATCCACACGCGCATCGGCGACAGTTGCGTCGGGGCCAAGGTCGATCACCTGCGGGTGCCGCTCTGGACCCGGCTGAAGAACGGTCAGTCGGTCGAGATCATCACCGCCGAGGGCCAGCGCCCGCAAGCCACCTGGCTGGACATCGTGGTGACGGGCCGCGCCAAGGCGGCGATCCGGCGCAGCCTGCGCGAGGAAGACCGCGAGCGGTTCATCAAGCTGGGCCGCGAACTGGCGCGCGTGGCCTTCGAGCATGTCGGCAAGAAGGCGACCGACAAGGCGCTCAAGACCGCCGCGCGCAGGCTGGGGCTGGACAACGCGGCCGAGGTTCTGGCCCGCCTGGGCAGCGCCGAGCTGCGCGCCGGCGAGGTGGTCGAGGCGCTGTATCCCGACCTGTCGATCGAGAAGGGCGAAGAGGTTTCGGCCGAACGGGCCGTGGTGGGCCTGTCGCCCGAGCAGCGCTTTACCCGCGCCGCTTGTTGCCAGCCGGTCCCGGGCGAGCGAATCGTCGGCATCACGTATCGCGGGCGTGGCGTGGTGGTCCATGCGATCGACTGCCCGGCGCTGGCCGAGCTGGAAAACCAGCCCGAGCGTTGGATCGACCTGCACTGGCACTCGGGCAAGCACCCGGCCGCGCATACCGTCACGCTCAATGTGACGATTCGCAACGATGCGGGCGTTCTGGGCCGGATCTGCACCTTGATCGGCGAGCAGAAGGCCAATATCTCGGATCTGCACTTCGCCGACCGGAAACCCGATTTCTACCGCCTTCTGATAGATACCGATCTGCGCGATGTGGAACATCTGCACACGGTCATGACGGCGCTGGAAGCCGAAAGCGACGTGGCCGAGATCCATCGCGACAGGGACGTGTCCCGCAAACCGTGACCGCCACAAGGAAGACGTGCCTTGGTTTTCAAACGCCGCGAAAGACGATCATGGCTCCGCATCGCGGTCGAGGTCCTGTATCCGCGCGGGGGCTGGGCGCGGGCGTTCCAGTACATGCACCACCGGTTGCGGCGCATTCCCGACAGCCCCGAGCGGATCGCGCGCGGCATCTTCGCCGGGGTCTATGCGACCTTCACCCCGTTCTACGGGCTGCATTTCATCCTGGCCGTCTTGCTGGCACGTGCAATGAAGGGCAACGTGGTGGCGGCACTGATCGGCACTTTCTTCGGCAACCCGCTGACCTATATTCCGATCATCGCGATCTCGCTCAAGACCGGGCATTTCATCCTGGGCACCGAATTGCAGCGCGAGGTCGACAATTCGGTGCTGGAAAGTTTCTTCGGCGCGGCCCGCGACCTGCTGGAGAACTTCCTGGCGCTGTTCACCCCGGTCGAAGCGAACTGGACCCATCTGGCAGTGTTCTATCACGACGTGTTCTTTCCCGCCCTGGTGGGGGGGATCGTGCCGGGGATCGTGTCCGGGCTGGCCTGTTATTACCTCAGCCTGCCGGTCGTGCGGGCCTATCAGAAACACCGCCGGGCCCGGTTGAAGAAAAAGATGGACAGCCTGCGCAGCAAAACGGCGCGCAAGGCCGATGAAGGTGTTTGAACGGGCGATGCGGCCCGGCAGGACAGGGGGACGAAGGCAATGGGGATAACCGGGACTGACCCGCTGGGGCGGCTGCGGCTTGGCGTGAATATCGACCATGTCGCGACCGTGCGGAATGCGCGGGGCGGCAGCTATCCCGATCCGGTGCGCGCCGCGGAGCTGGCCCAGGCGGCCGGGGCCGACGGCATCACCGCGCATCTGCGCGAGGATCGCCGGCATATCTCGGATGCCGATATCGACGCGCTGATGGCGGCGCTGTCGCTGCCGTTGAACCTGGAAATGGCTGCCACCGACGAGATGCAGGCGATCGCGCTGCGCCACCGGCCGCACGCAGTCTGCCTGGTGCCCGAAAAGCGCGAAGAGCGGACCACCGAAGGCGGCCTGGATGTCGCGCGGGAAGAGAACCGCCTGGCGCATTTCATCGCGCCGCTGGCCGAGGCCGGGTGCCGGGTGTCGATCTTCATAGCTGCCGAACCGGCCCAGATCGAGGCGGCCGCGCGGATCGGGGCGGCGGTGATCGAGCTGCACACCGGCGCCTATTGCGACTTCCACGCCGATGGCGACCTTGCGGCCCGCGATGCGGAACTGGAGCGTTTGCGCGAAATGGCGGCCTATGCCCATGCGCTGGGCCTGGAGGTGCATGCCGGGCACGGGCTGAGCTATGACACGGTGCAGCCGGTGGCGGCCCTGGCGGAGGTGGTCGAGCTGAATATCGGTCATTTCCTGATCGGTGAGGCGATCTTTCGCGGGCTCGACCCGGCGATCCGCGAGATGCGCCGCCTGATGGATGCGGCGCGCGCGCGATGACGCTGGCGATGCTGCTTCCACTGCTGGCGGGCTGGGCGATCGCGGTGATCAGCCCGGGACCGGCGACGATGGCGATCCTGAACGCGGCCCTGGCGCAGGGACGCATGGCCGCGCTGGCGGTGACGGCAGGGGTCTGCACCGGCTCGCTCTTCTGGGGCAGCATGGCGGCGCTGGGCCTGGGCGCGGCGCTGGCCTCGAATGCCTGGGCGTTTTCGCTGTTGCGCCATGGCGGTGCGCTTTACCTGCTCTGGCTGGCCTGGGGGGCGGCCCGCCGGGCGGCGCAACCGGGCGCGGCCGTGCCGGCGCGCGGGGCAGTGCCTGTATCGCCATTGCGGGGCTGGGCCAGGGGCGCGGCAATTCACCTGTCGAACCCCAAGGCGGTTTTCTTCTGGGGCTCGGTCTTTGCCGTCGCATTGCCGCAAGACGCGGCCAGCGGCGATGTGCTGACCCTGCTGGCCGCCTGCATCGCGGTCAGCATCACGATGTTGGTGGGCTATGCCCTGGTATTCTCGACCCGGCGCGCGGTCGCGCTTTACGCCCGGGCGCGGCGCGGGATCGAGGCCGGCTTTGCCGCGATGTTCGGGGCCGCCGGCCTGTCGATCCTTCTGGGCCGGATCTAGGATGCGGCGATGATCCTGGGCATCGGCACCGACCTGGCCAATATCGAACGCATCCAGCGGGTGCTCGACCGGCATGGCGACCGCTTCCGCAACCGGGTGTTCACGGCAACTGAGCAGCACAAGGCCGAGCGCAGGGCCGATACCGCCGGCACCTATGCCAAGCGCTGGGCGGCGAAAGAGGCGTGTTCCAAGGCGCTGGGCACCGGGTTGCGCATGGGCATCGCATGGAAGGACATGGCGGTGACCAATCTGGACACGGGCCAGCCGGTAATGCAGCTGACCGGATGGGCGGCCGGGCGTCTGGCCGACCTGACCCCGCCCGGGCACAAGGCGATCGTGCATGTAACTCTGACCGACGATCATCCCTGGGCTCAGGCTTTCGTGTTGATCGAGGCACGGCCGGTGGCTTGACTCCCCCCCTCCGCCCCAGCATGAAGCGTCGTGCATCACAGCGGACAGGCAGGGCAGCGTTTCATGGCAAGCAAGAGCAAGGCCGATGGCGGCATCAAGGAAACCATCAAGACGATCGTCTATGCCCTTCTGATCGCGGGCGTCTTTCGCACCCTGTTCTTTCAGCCCTTCTGGATCCCGTCCGGCTCGATGAAGGATACGCTGCTGGTGGGCGATTTCCTGTTCGTCAACAAGATGGCCTATGGCTATTCGAAATATTCCTGCCCGTTCAGCCTGTGCCCCTTCGAGGGCCGCATCCTGGCGCGTGCGCCCGAACGTGGCGACGTGGTGGTGTTCCGCCACCCGACCAACGGCTCGGATTTCATCAAGCGCCTGATCGGGTTGCCCGGCGATACGGTGCAGATGCGCGATGGCCGGCTTTACATCAATGGCGAGCCGGTCAAGATGGAACCTGCGGGCATGTTCACGGAAATCTTCCACAAACAGGGGCCGCAGGGCTATTATCCGCATTGTTCCAACGCCCCGGTGGGCGAGGGCGGTGTGTGCAAGAAGGAGCGTTTCATCGAGACGCTGCCCAATGGCGTCTCGCATCACATCCTGAATATCCGCGATGGCGGCTATGCCGACAATACCGAGGTCTTCACCGTGCCCGAGGGGGAGTATTTCTTCATGGGCGACAACCGCGACAACAGCCAGGACAGCCGCTTTCCGCGGGTCAGCGGCGGTGTCGGCATGCTGCCTGCGCAATACCTGATCGGCCGGGCCGACCGGATCATGTTCTCGGCCGCCGGTCGGTCGCTGTTCTTCTTCTGGACATGGCGCGCGGATCGGTTCTTCAAGGCGGTCGAGTGAAGCTTTCGGCGGAAATCAGGGCCTTCGAAGGCCGGCTCGGGCATCAGTTCCAGCAGCCGGAGCTGTTGCTGCGCGCGCTCACCCATCCGTCGATCTCCTCGGCGACGCGGCCCGACAACCAGCGGCTGGAATTCCTGGGCGACCGGGTGCTGGGGCTGGTCATGGCCGAGGCGCTGCTTTCGGCCGACACGGCGGCCACCGAAGGCCAGCTGGCGCCGCGGTTCAACGCGCTGGTGCGCAAGGAGACCTGCGCCGCGATGGCCCGCCGCGTCGATCTGGGCGCCGTGCTGAAACTGGGCCGCTCCGAGATGCTCTCGGGCGGGCGCCGGAAAGAGGCGCTTCTGGGCGACGCGATGGAGGCGGTGATCGCCGCGATCTATCTCGACGCCGGGTTCGAGGCCGCGCGCCGCGCGATCTTGCGGATCTGGGCCGAGCGGATCGCCACGGTCGAGGCGGATTCGCGCGATCCCAAGACGGCGCTTCAGGAATGGGCGCAGGCGCGCGGACAGACCCCGCCGAGCTATGTCGAGATCGCCCGGACCGGGCCCGATCACAGCCCGGTCTTCACGATCGCGGTGCAGCTGGAATCGGGCCACCGGGCACAGGCCAGTGCGGGAACCAAGCGCGCCGCCGAAATGGCCGCCGCCGGTGCGCTTCTGAAAGAGCTGGAGGCGGCAGATGGCTGAAACGCGCGCGGGCTTCGTCGCCCTGATTGGAGAGCCCAACGCGGGCAAATCCACCCTGCTGAACCGGATGGTGGGGGCCAAGGTCTCGATCGTCACCCACAAGGTGCAGACGACCCGCGCCCGCATCCGGGGTGTCGTGATCGAGGGCGAGGCGCAGATCGTTTTCGTCGACACGCCCGGCCTGTTCCAGCCGCGCCGCCGGCTGGACCGGGCGATGGTGGCCGCGGCCTGGGGCGGGGCGGCCGACGCCGATGTGGTGGTGCTGCTGGTCGAGGCGCATCGCGGCCTGACGCCCGGCGTGCAGACCATCCTGGACGCCTTGCGCGCGCGGGCGGTGGCCCCGCAGCGCGTGGCCCTGGCGATCAACAAGATCGACCGGGTCAAGGCCGAGGTGTTGCTGGGCTTGTCGGAAAAGCTGAACGCGGCCTATCCTTTCGCGCGGACCTTCATGATCTCTGCCGAGAAGGGCCATGGCGTGGACGACCTGCGCCACTGGCTTGCCGGCGAACTGCCCGCGGGGCCGTGGCTCTATCCCGAGGACCAGATCGCCGACCTGCCGATGCGCATGATCGCCGCCGAGATCACCCGCGAGAAGCTGACCCTGCGGTTGCACCAGGAGCTGCCCTATCAGTTGACCGTGGAAACCGAGACCTGGGACGAGCGCAAGGATGGATCGGTGCGGATCGACCAGTTGATCTATGTCGCCCGCGAGGGGCACAAGGGCATCCTGCTGGGTCGGAAGGGCGAGACGATAAAGGCCGTGGGCCAGGCGGCGCGGGCCGAGCTGGAGGATTTCCTGGGCCGCAAGGTGCATCTGTTCCTTCAGGTCAAGGTGCGGCCCGGCTGGCTGGAGGACGCGGAACGCTATGGCGAGATGGGGCTGGATTTCAACGAGGGTGACTGACGCCATGGCACGCATCGGCGAGAGCTGCGCCTCCGGCGGGAGTATTTCGGCCGAGAAGAAGCCGCGACGGTGCGCGGGGACGACATGGCGCGCCTGACGGCCGATTTCTGGGTGCAGGCCTACCTGACGCGGCTGCGGCTGGCCGATATTCCGGCCTTCGTCACGGCGCGGGGCGATGCGACGGCCGGATCGGTCATGGTAAAGCTGAACACGCTGGACAAGCGCGCGAAACTGTTTCAGCGCAGTTTCGATCCGGTGACGGGCGAGCGGGCCTGGGTGGTTCTGGCCGAAGGCGACGAGGCCAGCATCGATGCCTCGATCGCCCGCCAGCGCGGTTTCGATCCGGATCTGTGGGTGATCGAGGTCGAGGACCGGGGCGGACGGCATCTGCTGGATGAGCCGGGGCTTTCGTGAGACTCTGTCGGGTGTGACCCGGGCCACGGGGGAAGGCGGATGATCGAATGGCGGGACGAGGGGGCGTTGTTGCGGGTCCGGCGGCATGGCGAATCCGCGGCGATCATCGAGGTGTTCACCGCCGGACATGGCCGCCATGCCGGCGTGGTTCGTGGCGGCGCCAGCCGCAGGATCGCGCCGATCCTGCAACCCGGATCGCAGCTCGATGTCACATGGAAGGCCCGGCTCGACACGCATCTGGGGCATTTCGTGGTCGAACCGATCCGATCGCGCGCGGCGGTGGCGATGGGGGGAAGGCTGTCTCTGGCGGGATTGAACGCGATCACCGCCTTGCTGTGCTTTTGCCTGCCCGAGCGCGAGGCGCATCCGGCGCTTTATGCGCGGTCGATCACCATGCTGGACCTGCTGGGCCATGCCGATGCCTGGCCGTTGGCCTATCTGCGCTGGGAACTGGCGTTGCTGGAGGAGATGGGGTTCGGCCTGGACCTGACATGCTGTGCGGTCACGGGAAGTCGCGATGACCTGGCCTATGTCTCGCCCAGGACCGGGCGCGCGGTCAGTGTCGCGGGCGCCGGCGCCTGGGCCGATCGGTTGTTGCCCTTGCCGCAATGCCTTTTGGGGCAGGGGCCGGTGGCGGGGCCGGAAATCGGCGAAGGGCTGCGGATGACCGGTCATTTCCTGCGCACCCGCCTGGCCCCGGCACTGGGCGAGCGACCCTTGCCGCCGGCGCGCCAGCGGCTGGTGGAGCTGTTGTCACGCGAAGGTTAGCGGCGCCGTCTTTGCCGGGCGCGGCGCGGCCCGTCGGCGATATGCGCCATCGCGCTTCGGCCTGTTGCGCGCCGCCCGGGTTGCACGGCGCCGCGATGTAGGAAAACATGCGCCCGGGGCATTCGAGCGGAAGGGAAGGCGATGCGTGATCTGACCTGTTTCAAGAGTTACGATATTCGTGGGCGTGTCGGCGTCGATCTGGACGCGGGGATCGCGCGGCGCATCGGGCAGGCCCTTGTCACGGTATTGGGGCAAGGAAGCTATGTCGTCGGGCGCGACTGCCGCGAATCCAGTCCCGGGCTGGCCGCCGCGCTGATCGAGGGGATCCGCGTGCAGGGTGGCGATGTGATCGACATCGGCACGGCCGGGACCGAGGAAGTTTATTTCGCCACCAGCCATTTCGACGCGGCCGGTGGGGTGGAAGTCACCGCGTCGCACAATCCGATCGACTATAACGGGATGAAATTCGTCGGTCCTGCGAGCCGCCCGCTGGACCCCGAATCGGAGTTGTCGCGGATGCGGGCGCTGGTGCAGGGCGATGCCTTCACCCCGGCCGCGGTGCCGGGCGGATACCGGGCGGAAACGCCGCGCCCGGCCTATGCCCGCCATGTGGCGGGGTTCGTCGACGCCGCGCAGCTGCGGCCGATGAAGATCGTGGTCAATGCCGGCAACGGCATTGCCGGCCCGGCCTTCGATGCGATCGCGGCCGAGCTTTTGGCGCAGGGCGCGCCGCTGACCTTCGAGCGGATCAACCACATGCCCGACGGCGCCTTCCCGAATGGAATTCCCAACCCGATCCTGGTGGAAAACCGGCCTGCCACCGCCCGGGCCGTGCGCGCGCATGGCGCCGATCTGGGAGTGGCGTGGGATGGTGATTTCGACCGCTGCTTCCTGTTCGACGAGACCGGGGCCTTCGTCGACGGCGAATATGTGGTCGCCTTGCTGGCCGGGGCGTTCCTGGCGGACATGCCGGGCGCGACGATCGTGCATGACCCGCGCGTGATCTGGAACACCCAAGCCGCGATCGCCGAAGGGGGCGGCCGGGCGGTGCTGTCGCGGACCGGCCATGTCTACATGAAGCAGAAGATGCGCGAGGAGGGTGCGCTTTATGGCGGAGAAATGTCGGCGCACCATTATTTTCGCGATTTCATGTTCTGCGACAGCGGGATGATCCCCTGGATCAAGGTGGTCGAGCGGATGGCGCGGACCGGGCAGCCGCTGTCGGCCCTTGTGGGCGAGATGCGGGCGAGATTTCCCTCGTCGGGCGAGGTGAACTTTCCGGTGGCCGATGCGGATCGGGCGATGGAGGCGGTGCTGGCGCGCCATGGCCCCGAGGCGCTCGATATCGCACAGATGGACGGCCTGTCGCTGAGTTTCGCCGATTGGCGGCTGAACCTGCGCCGGTCGAACACCGAACCGTTGCTGCGACTGAATATCGAGACGCGCGGCGATCGTGCGATGGTCGCCACGCGCCTGGCAGAGATCGAAAAGCTGATCGCGGAAAACCCGCAGGGATGATCGCTTTTCGGGCCTGCGGGTCAGTGTCCGTCGCCATGGGCGCGGATGCAGCAGATCGGCATCATTTGCCGCTGGCATCGCCGGCACGGGTGACTTTGCGGCGCGGGTCTGATTATGTTGCTGCGAACAGGGATTGTGGAGGGCGGTCTTGCCAAGCGTTCGAGTGAAGATGACGGGCCTGTTCGCCAGCGCCGGCCTTGCCTTGTCGTGGGGGGCGTCGGCCGTCGCGGCGCAGGAGCGGCCGACGCTATCCTTTTACGGCGTTCCGGGCCTTGTCGACATGCCGAGCGCGCAGGCGGTGCCCGATGGCGACCTGTCGTTCACGGTCGGGATGTTCGGGAACGCGCTGCGCAATTCCGTATCCTTCCAGTTCGCGCCGCGCATTACCGGTGTTTTCCGCTATTCCCGCCTGGGGGATGCGAATCTGGGCGGGTACGAGGATTATTACGACCGTAGTTTCGATTTCCGTTTCCAGCTTCTCAACGAGGGCCGGGTCCGGCCGGCCGTGGCGGTCGGCTTGCAGGATTTCGGCGGGACCGGGCTTTATTCGGCGGAATACCTGACGGCGACCAAGACCTTCGGTGCGCGTTTCCGGGGCACGCTGGGCCTTGGATGGGGACGCCTGGGCAGCTTTGGCGGGTTTTCCAACCCGCTATCGGTGATCGACGATCGTTTCGAAACCCGGTCGGATGACTCGACGCTCGGCGGCACGTTGAACGCGGGGGACTGGTTTCGTGGTGATGCCGCGGTTTTCGGCGGGCTTGAATGGCAGGCGACCGACAAGCTGAGCCTGGCCGTGGAATATTCTTCCGATGCTTATGACCTCGAAGAGAAGCAGGGCGTTCTGACCCATCGGTCTCCATTCAATTTCGGGGTGAATTACCGGTTGCGTCCGGGCGTGGATCTGGGGGCCTATTACCTTTACGGTTCGGAGATCGGGGCGCGGTTGAGCTTTACGCTGAACCCGGACAAGCCACCGCTGCCCGGCGGGCGCGAGGGCGCGCCGCCGCCGGTCTATGCGCGGCCGGGCGCGAGCGGTCCGCTGGGCTGGTCGCAGGACTGGGTCGCGGACCCGGCGACACGCAGCACGATCCGCAGCGATCTGCGCGCCGCTCTCGATGCCCTGGGGATGGAGCTGGTCGCGCTTCGGCTGAACGCAAACACCGCCACGGTTCACCTGCGCAATCCGCTCTATGATGCCGAGGCCCAGGCGATCGGGCGCGCCGCGCGGGCGATGACGCGGGTCATGCCGGCATCGGTCGAAACCTTCGTCATCGTCCCGGTGCGCAACGGGGTGGCGATGTCGTCGGTCACCCTGCGCCGCAGCGATCTGGAACGGTTCGAGACCGCGCTGGACGGGGCCGGGCAGAGCCTTGCGCGGGCAGAGATTGCCGATGCCGCGGGGCTCGGCTTTTCGGCCGCGGATCTTTCGAAAGGGGTCTATCCGCGATTCGAATACGGGTTGGGCCCCTATATCTCGCCCTCCTATTTCGATCCCGACAGCCCGGTTCGCGCCGATTTCGGGGCCCAGCTTTCGGCCGCGTTAAGCCCTGCGCCGGGCCTGGTTTTCGCCGGCCAGCTGCGCCAGCCGATCTTCGGCAACCTGGACCAGTCGGACCGGGCGTCGAACTCGGTCCTGCCGCATGTCCGCACCGATATCGTGCAGTATGAAAAGCAGTCCGAGCTTGAATTGTCCTATCTGACGGCGGAATATTTCTTTCGTCCCGGTCGCAACCTTTACGGGCGCGTGACGGCCGGGTACCTGGAAAGGATGTATGGCGGCCTGTCGGGAGAGATCCTGTGGAAGCCGGTTACCGGGCCGCTGGCGCTGGGGGTCGAGGTGAATTACGTGCGCAAGCGCGATTTCGACCTGGGGTTCGGATTCCAGGATTACAGCGTCGCGACGGGCCATGCCTCGGCCTATTACGAATTTGCCGACGGCTATCTCGCCCGGGTCGATGCCGGGCGCTATCTGGCCGGCGATTGGGGCGCGACCTTCGCGCTCGATCGGGAATTCGACAACGGCTTCCGGGTCGGCGCCTTCTTCACGCTGACGGATGTGCCGTTCTCGGAATTTGGCGAAGGCTCGTTCGACAAGGGGATTCACCTGACGATCCCGCTGTCCTGGCTGTCGGGCGAGCCGGGCAAGACGGCATTCGACACCACGATCCGGCCGATAACGCGCGACGGCGGCGCCCGGCTGAATGTCCGCAACCGCCTTTATGAAACGGTGCGCGGCAGTCATCTGCCGGACCTTGAGGACCGGTGGGGGAAATTCTGGCGATGACGACGATGCGGTTTTTTGCGCTTACCCTGATCGCGCTGACCCAGGCGGCGTGCAGCGGCGTCGGCGGCCTGGCCGGCTTTTCGGGAAAAGTTCTGGCCAGCGACGGGCCCGAGATCGCGTCGCCGCGATCCCGGATCGCCGCCGCCGAGGCGCGCAACGCACCGCGCATGAAGATCATCATCGAGGACCGGAACACCGAAGGTGACGTCGTGCAGATCGCCCGGCGCGGCACGATCACCACCTGGCTGAGCCCGGACAATGTCAGCCTGACCTTCGATCGGGGTCTGCTGGTCGGCACCCGCGGCATGGGGCGCGACCTGATGTCGGCCGATGTCGCGCAAAGCGCATCGCTGATCGCCGCCCGGCAGACCGGTCCGGTGACGCGCGCGCATGGCTATCTCGATGGTGCGGATGACATCGTGATCCACAGCTTCGATTGCCGGATCGAACGGCGCGGCCCGCGCCGGATCGACTTCAACGGCACGCCGCGCGACACGCTGCTGATGGCCGAGCGCTGCAAGGGCGAGGCGGGAAGCTTCATGAATTTCTACTGGACCTCGGCCCGGGGCGGCGAAATCCTGCAATCGCGGCAATGGGTCAGCCCCGAAATCGGGGCGATCCTGCAAAAGCATCTGCCAGACCGCTGATCCCCGGCGGTCATCGTGCGGGCCGCGCGCGGCGCCCGGCCCGCACGGTCAATCAGCCTTTCTGGCCGAACAGGACTTTCTGTGCATCCCGGTCCCGCGTGGCGGTGCGCTTGTCGGCGGCCACCGCGCGGCCCGCCTGCACCCCGGGACGGGTGCCGACGCTGTCGAACCAGCGGGCCATGTTGGGCTTGTCCTCCAGCGTCTGTTCCTGACCTTCCCACAGCGAGGCCCAGGGCCAGATCGCCATGTCGGCGATCGAGAAGAAATCGCCCGCCACGAATTCGTGCCTGGCCAGTTGCGTGTCGAGCACGCGGTAAAGACGCCCGGTTTCGTTCCGGTACCGGTCCATCGCATAGGGCAGCGCCTGCGGCGGGTCCATCTGCGGTGCGTATTTCAGGAAGTGATGCGCCTGCCCGGCCATCGGGCCCAGCCCGCCCATCTGCCACATCAGCCATTGCTCGACCGCGACACGCTCGCGCTCGTTCCGGCCGTAGAAACGCCCCGTCTTGCGCGCCAGGTATTGAAGGATCGCGCCGGATTCGAAGATCGAGATCGGCTGGCCGTCTGGGCCATCGGCATCGACGAGCGCCGGCATCCGGTTATTGGGCGAAATCTTCAGGAATTCGGGGTCGAACTGGTCGCCCTTTCCGATATTGACCAGGTGCAGGTCATAGGGCAGGCCCATCTCCTCCAGCGCGATGGAAATCTTCCATCCGTTCGGCGTGGGCCAGTAATAGAGTTCGATCGTCTCGGGCATCTCAAACCTCCTTTTGCGGTAACAACATGAGGTTTTTGCCCGCCACGACAAGGGGGCGCGGCCACAAGCGGTTGTGAACCGGCCGAACCGCGCGCCTGCCCTTGACGCTAAATGGCCGCCGCGATAAGCGGGGAACGTGGCGCTTTGTACCGGATTGCGGGCCACGTTAAACAAGCCGCTAAAGAGGTTCGGGTTGCCCGCCACCCCCGTCCTTTCCCGGTCGGGGGTTTTTCGTGCTCAAGGAGACACGCAGATGAGCAATTGGAGCAGACGCACCGTCCAGGTTCATGCCGGCACGAGGCGCAGCCAGTATGGCGAGGTGGCCGAGGCGATCTTCCTGACCCAGGGATTCGTCTATGACAGCGCCGAACAGGCCGAGGCGCGTTTCCGGCAACTTGGCGATGACGAGTACATCTATGCCCGGTATGGCAACCCCACGGTGCGCATGTTCGAAGAGCGGATCGCGGCGCTGGAAGGGGCCGAGGATGCCTTCGCGACCGCGTCGGGCATGGCCGCGGTCAATGGCGCGCTGATGTCGATGCTGAAGGCGGGCGACCGCGTGGTTGCGGCGCGGGCGCTGTTCGGGTCCTGCCTTTATGTGCTCGAGGACATCCTGGCCCGCTTCGGCGTCGAGATCGTCCTGGTCGACGGCACCGACCCGGCGGCCTGGGCGGCGGCGATCACCCCGGACACGCAGGCGGTGTTCCTCGAATCCGTCTCCAACCCGACGCTCGAAATCGTCGATATCGCCGCGGTCGCGCGCCTGGCCCATGCCGCCGGGGCGCTGGTCATCGTGGATAACGTGTTCGCCACGCCGGTCTTCTCGCGCGCGCTGGAACAGGGCGCCGACGTGGTGGTCTATTCCGCGACCAAGCATATCGACGGGCAGGGGCGCTGCCTGGGCGGCGTCGTTCTGGGCCGCCGCGATTTCATCCGCAAGACGCTGGAACCCTACATGAAACATACCGGCGGCGCGCTCAGCCCGTTCAATGCCTGGGTGATGCTCAAGGGGCTGGAAACCCTCGATCTGCGGGTGCGCGCGCAGACCGAAACAGCACAGGCCCTGGCCGAGGCGTTGCAGCCCCATCCCGGGTTGACGAGAACGATCTATCCGGGCCTGCCGTCGCATCCGCAGCACGCGCTGGCAATGGCGCAGATGGGCGCGGGGGGGACCGTTCTCGCGCTGGAGGTCGCCGGCGGGCAGACCGCGGCCTTCGCGATGTTGAACGCGCTCAGGCTGGTGACGATCTCGAACAACCTGGGCGATGCGAAAAGCCTCGTCACGCACCCGGCCACGACGACGCATCAGCGCCTGCCCGATGCGCAGAAGGCGGCGCTTGGGATCACCCCCGGCCTGGTCCGCCTCTCGGTGGGGCTGGAGGATCCCGCCGACCTTCTGGCCGATCTGACCGGGGCGCTCAATGTGATCTGACCGGGCCGCCGCCGCGTATGGTGAATGAAGCGATTGGACATGCGACGTTTCATGTCTACATCATGCACGATGCCGTAACCCGCCAGGGGAGGTCACGATGAACCTGCACAAGCCGCAACCGGATCGCGCCGAGGCGCGCAAGGCGCTCGACACACTTGCACGCTGGGCGGCCACGGCCGGGGCGGACGAGATCGCGGCGCTGGACCCGGCCCTGGCACGGCTGCTGGCCCCGGGGGCCAACGGCCCGGCGCTCAGCCGGGACTATCCGGCCGGTTTTGCCGTCGATGCCGCCTACAAGGCGTCCCTGCCGGATCTGCAGAACGGACCGTCCAGCCTGATTCGCGGCGCGCGGCAGGCGATCCAGCATGTGGGCATCTCGAATTTCCGGCTTCCCTTGAAATACCACACGCGCGACAACGGGGATCTGACGCTGGAAACCTCGGTCACCGGCACCGTCAGCCTGGAGGCCGAGAAGAAGGGCATCAACATGTCGCGCATCATGCGCAGCTTTTATGCCCATGCCGAGCGTGCCTTCAGCTTCGACGTCATCGACGCGGCGCTGGACGACTACAAGCGCCATCTCGACAGCTTCGATGCGCGCATCCAGATGCGCTTTTCCTTTCCGGTGAAGCTTTCCTCGCTGCGCTCGGGCCTCGAAGGCTATCAATATTACGATATCGCCCTGGAGCTGGTCGAACGCGACGGCGTGCGCAAGAAGATCATGCATCTCGACTATGTCTATTCATCGACCTGTCCCTGCTCGCTGGAACTGGCCGAACATGCCCGCAATGCCCGCGGCCAGATGGCCACGCCGCATGCGCAACGCTCGGTCGCGCGGATCTCGGTCGAACTGGTGCCGGGCAGCGGCTGCCTGTGGTTCGAGGACCTGATCGAACTTTGCCGCACAGCGGTGCCCACCGAAACCCAGGTGATGGTCAAGCGCGAGGACGAACAGGCCTTCGCCGAGCTCAACGCCGCCAATCCGATTTTCGTCGAGGATGCCGCACGGCTCTTCTGCGAATATCTGGATGCAGACCCGCGCATCGGCGATTTCCGGGTCGTTGCCAGCCACCAGGAAAGCCTGCACAGCCACGATGCCGTGTCGCTGCTCTACGAGGGCGAAACCTTCGCCGCGGACAGCCTCGATCCGCAGCTCTTTGCCTCGCTGATCCACCGCGGCTGAGCCGGCGCTGCGGTCTGGGGTCGTGCCGGGGCGGGCGCCGTCATCCCCTTCACCTTGGCCGAAATACTCCGGGGGTGCCCGAGGGGGCAGCGCCCCCTCGCGCTCCGCGCCCTGGGGGCAAACCGACCCGCCTGCGAAACGCGCGCGGGCCGAACGATCCGGCGCGCCGGATCAGTTCCAGCAACTCACCCTTACGGTCAGGTCCGCGGCCAGTTCGGTAAGGTCTTCGGGCGCCATCGTCCCGGCCGGATCTGCGGCGGTCATTTCGATTCCGTTGGCCGACAGGAAGGTGGCAATCGCCGGGACCGAGGCGGCCAACCCGACATCCTCGGGCAGTTGGCGCGGGCCGTCGGGGTCGGCCAGAAGGGCGCCCATGACCGCGCCGCTGGCATCGAAGACCGGCCCGCCCGCATCGCCGGGCAAGGTCGTCATCGACAGCCGGTTGAGCGCGGTCTCGCCGTTCAGCCCGCGCAGCGCGGCGAGCTTGCCATAGGTCAGCACCGGCATCGTCAGCGCCGGGCCATAGGGAAAGCCGGCCACGGCGACCTCCGATTGCAGGCGCGGCTCGCTGGTCCGGAAGGCGGCATGGGCGACCGGGGCCAGCGTCTGCACCGGGCGCAGGATGGCAAGCCCCAGCGCCTCGTCGCGCGCCGCGGCGCGGGCGTCCTGCGATTCGCCGATGGTGATGCGCTGGCACTGGTTCAGGATTTCCGCGGTGGTCAGGACGGTGCCCGTGCCATCGACGTAAAACCCGCTGCGCGACATCTCGGGGCGGCGGATGTTCAGCCCGGCCAGCAGGTCCACGCTCTGCCCGGCGCCGGCGCTGCCCAGCGAGTCATCCAGGACCTGCGTGCCGTAGGGCGTGAAACTGTCGCGCATGATCTGCGCCACCCGGTTCATGCGCCGGGCATCCGCGGGATCCCAGGTCAGCGTGAAGCCCTTGATCCGCCCGTCGCGCAGCGCGGCATAGGTGTAGGAGTGCAGCTGTGCGTTCTGCCCGGTCAGCACGAAACTGTCGCTGTCGCGGTCGCGCGCGCCCTGGATCGGCACGATTTCCAGCGTCTGCATGATGTCATAGAGCCCGGACAACGTGGCCTGGTCGCCGCGCTGGCTGATCAGCAGCACCCGCACGCCGTTCCCGGCGGTGTTGTCGTAATGCACGAAAGGCGGCGCGTAGCGTGCGAATTCCACCATCTTCGTGGGCATCGTGATGCGGATGCCCGCGGCGGTGTCGTCCACCGTTTCCAGCCCCAGCGCGGCAAGGTCGGCCCGGTAGCCATCGACCAGGTCGGCACGCTGCCGGGTGGTCAGGATGCCGGTGATCTCGTAACTGTTGGCGGCCTGCCAGTCGCGCATCGCGGCCCGTGTTCCCGGGCCGAAATCGCCGTCGATGGCCCCGTCATAGAAGCCGGTCCATTGCAGCGCCTTCTGAACGAGATCGCGCTGCGCTGCGCTCAGGCCGCGCTCGTTGCGGCGCGCCTCTGCCGGCGTTTCCCGCAGGATCGGCATTTCAGCGGCACCCTCCGGGTCCGCCGCCGCAATCCCGGGCGCGGCTTCTGGTGCCGCCTCTGGCGTTGCCGGCGCGGCGGTCAGGCTGTTCGCGCCGATCGGCCAGAACTGACGCAGGAAATTGCCGCCGTCCACGATATAGGAATCGCCGGGGATCAGCCGGTCGCGTCGCAGGCTGCGCAGCCGAATTTCGGCCATCTCGGGCGTGTAGGGGCCAAGCGCGATCGCATACCAGCCGGTGGTCATGCGGAACCCGTTCACGTCGGGCAGCTCCACCGCGTAGCTGCGGGCGCGCCCCTGCGCCTCGCGCAGGGTCGGCTGGGCCTCGATCTGCACCCAGGCGCGCTGTTGCGCGGTGGCCGGTGCCATCCACAGGACGATCACGAAAAGAACTGAAAGAAAATGACGCATGCTTGTGGTCTTCCCCGCTTTCTGCGCTTACAGGCCGGGTATCGCGGCCGATTCCAGTGTCGACCGTATCAAAGCCGGGGGCCAATGCACGTCAAACTTGACCTTTTCCGGGGGCCGATTGACCCTGACGCGCCGCTTGCCTATTGAGGCGCTGTTTCCGATCAGCGGGGCCTGCACGATGACCGACACGAAACCGCGCAGTTTTCAGGAAGTGATCCTGCGGCTGCAAAGCTACTGGGCGTCCCGGGGCTGCGCCGTCTTGCAGCCCTATGACATGGAAGTGGGCGCCGGCACCTTCCATCCGGCGACCACCTTGCGCGCCCTGGGCAGCCGCCCCTGGGCCGCAGCCTATGTGCAGCCCTCGCGCCGGCCGACCGACGGGCGTTATGGCGAGAACCCCAACCGGTTGCAGCATTACTACCAGTTCCAGGTCCTGATCAAACCCAGCCCGCCGGACCTTCAGGCGCTTTTCCTGGGCAGCCTGGAGGCGATCGGCATCGACATGGCGCTGCATGACATCCGCTTTGTCGAGGATGACTGGGAAAGCCCCACCCTGGGCGCCTGGGGCCTGGGATGGGAGGTCTGGTGCGACGGGATGGAAGTGTCGCAGTTCACCTATTTCCAGCAGGTCGGCGGGCATGACTGCAAACCTGTCTCGGGCGAGCTGACCTACGGGATCGAGCGGCTGGCGATGTATGTGCTGGGCATCGATCACGTTATGGACATGCCCTATAACGACCCCGACGCGCCGATCCCGCTGCGCTATGGCGACGTGTTCCGCCAGACCGAGCAGGAATATTCGCGTTTCAACTTCGACGTGGCCGAGACCGAGATCCTGTTGCGCCATTTCGAGGATGCCGAGACCGAATGCGAGGCGATCCTGGCCCACCCGCATCTGGACCCCCGCACCGGCAAGCGCATCGTCATGGCGCACCCGGCCTATGACCAGTGCATCAAGGCCAGCCACCTGTTCAACCTGCTGGATGCGCGCGGCGTGATCTCGGTGACCGAGCGGCAGGCCTATATCGGGCGGGTGCGGGCGCTGGCGAAGAAATGCGCCGACGCCTTCGTGCAGACCCGGGCCGGCGGCTGGCAGGACAGCGCGGAGGACACCGCGTGAACGGCAAGATCATTGCCATCGTCATTCTGGGCGCCGCGCTGATCGTGGGGGCGGGGATCTATTACGCGCAGGTCTATGCCTATTACCGGCCGGTGCCGCCCGACAGCCCGAGGGCGCAGGTGCGGCTGACCCCGTCGGGCGGCGGCGCGGCCGTGCCGGTGCCGGCGTCGGATTTTCGCGGCATCGATGCCGACAGTTCACCGTTGCGGTTCCGTGCCTGTTTCACGCTGCCAGGCGCGCCGGCCACGCTGCGCGAGAGCTATGTCACCCTGGAAGGGGCCGAGCCGTTGATCGCGCCGGGCTGGTTCGACTGTTTCGATGCCGGAAAGATTGCCGGCGCGCTGGAGGACGGCGAAGCCGTCGCCTTTCTGGGCGAGAAGAACATCGAATACGGGATCGACCGGATCGTCGCCGTCTTCCCCGACGGGCGCGCCTATGCGTGGAACCGGATCAACCGCTGCGGCGAGGTGGTGTTCGAGGGCAAGCCGGCCCCGGCGGACTGTCCGCCGCCGCCGCAATGAAAGCGGGGTTCGGCATGAACGATCTCGGTCTGCGGTTTCGGCACCGGCTGCAATTGCGGCTTCACAACCTCCTTGCGCGCAGCGGCATCGACGGGTTGCGCCCGGTGGCGCTGCGCCGTGACGGCGATGCTTTCGTGCTGGAAACCACCGGTCACAGCATGCGTGTGCCCTCGGCGCTGATCTGGCGCTCCTACCGGCGAGGCTGGGCGGTGCGCCAGGCGCGTCTGGCCGTCGAGTTCGGGCTGGGCGATCCATTTGCGGTGGGCGCCGGCGACACGGTGATCGACATCGGCGCCAATGTCGGCGATTTCGCCATCACCGCGGCCGAGGCCGGCGCCACGGTCTTTGCCTTCGACGGCGATCCGCAGGTTTTCGACTGTCTGCGCGCCAATACCGCCGGGCATGGCGCGATCCACGCCGATTGCGCCATCCTGTGGAAAGAGGCGGGCGAACTGACCTTCTACAGCGCGCCGGACCGGGCCGACAGTTCGGTCTTTCTGCCGCCGGGCGAAGCTGTTACCGCTTTCACCGCGCAGGCGACGACATTGGACGCGCTGGCGCGAAAACACGCCATCGGCAGCGTCGCATTGCTGAAGATGGATGCCGAGGGGGCCGAACCCGAGGTCTTGCAGGGCGGGCAGGATGTGCTGGCGCGCACCCGGCACGTTGCCATAGACACCGGCCCCGAACGCAATGGCCAGGAGACGGGCGCGGCCTGTGCCGCGATCCTGCAAGATCTCGGCTTTGCCATCGTCACGCCGCCCGGCGCCGCGCGCAAGATCACAATGGCCACGCGGGCCGATTGAGGAAAAGACATGCCCGAGCTTCTGATCGAACTTTTTTCAGAGGAAATCCCGGCCCGGATGCAGGCCCGCGCGCGCGCCGATCTGAAGGCGCGGATGACCGATGCGCTGGTCGAGGCGGGGTTGACCTATGCCTCGGCCGGGGCGTTCTCGACGCCGCGGCGGCTGGTGCTGACACTTGCCGGGCTGAGCGCGCAAAGCCCGACGATGCGTGAAGAGCGCAAGGGGCCGCGCACAGACGCGCCGGACAAGGCCGTGCAGGGCTTCCTGCGCGCCACCGGCCTGACCAGGGATCAGCTGCAGATCCGCGACGACAAGAAGGGGCAGGTCTATTTCGCCACGATCGAACGACCGGGCCGGCCCGCGGACGAGATCGTGGCCGAGGCGCTGGACGCGACGATCCGCAATTTTCCCTGGCCCAGATCCATGCGCTGGGGCAGTGGAACCCTGCGCTGGGTTCGCCCGCTGCATTCGATCCTTTGCATCCTGTCGGACGAGGCCGGCGCCGAGGTGGTCCCGCTGGAACTTGACGGCATCAAGGCCGGCAACACCACGCGCGGCCACAGGTTCATGGCCCCCGATCCCTTCGCCGTGACCTCGTTCGAGGATTACGCAGCGCGGCTGAAGGCGGCCCGCGTGATCATCGACCCCGCCGAGCGGGAAGAGCAGATCTGGCACGATGCCGGCAACCTGGCCTTTGCCCAGGGGCTGGAGGTGATCGAGGATCGTGCCCTGCTGTCCGAGATCGCCGGGCTGGTCGAATGGCCGGTGGTGCTGATGGGGGCGATCGAGGAAGAGTTTCTCGACCTTCCGCCAGAGGTGCTGCGCACCTCGATGAAGGAACACCAGAAATTCTTTTCCGTGCGCGATCCGAAAACCGGCCGGATCGTGAATTTCGTCACCGTGGCCAATCGCGACACCGCCGATCACGGCGCCACGATCCTGGCCGGCAATCGAAAGGTGCTGGCCGCGCGGCTGTCCGATGCGCGGTTTTTCTGGGAAAACGATCTGCGCATCGCCCGCGCCGGGATGGGGCCCTGGCTGGACAAGCTGGCCAATGTCACCTTCCACAATCAGCTTGGCACCCAGGGCGATCGCATCGAACGGATCGCGACGCTGTCGCGCAGCGTGGCCTTGCCTGTCGGGGCGGACCCGGACCTGGCCGAACAGGCGGCCCGTATCTCCAAGGCCGATCTTGCGTCGGAAATGGTCTATGAGTTCCCCGAGCTTCAGGGCATCATGGGGCGCTACTATGCCCGGGCGGCCGGCCTTCCCCCCGAGGTCGCCGAGACGGCCGAGATGCATTACAAGCCGCTGGGTCCGGCCGACGCGCTGCCGCGCAACCCGGTGTCTATCGCGGTGTCGATCGCCGACAAGCTGGACACGCTGACCGGGTTCTGGGCGATCGACGAGAAACCGACCGGCAGCAAGGACCCGTTCGCCCTGCGCCGCGCGGCCCTTGGCATCATCCGGACCGTTCTGGGCAACGGTCTGCGTATCGGGCTGGAGCGGTTGATCAATGTCCAGCTGCTGGCGCATACGATCGCGCTGGCCTCCGACACCGCCGAGGAACGCGAGATCTATTTCCTGCATCAGATGGTCGACGATGTCGCCGAAGCGGGGATCTTCCGCGCCGCTTTCCAGGCCGTGCGCGACCGGCTTTCCGGTGCGGCAGAGGAAGAGGGCGAGGAGATCGTGATCGAGGACGGCTCCTGGCTGGCCGGGCTGCGCCGGACCCTGCCGGAAAAGAGCGATGACCTGCTGGCGTTCTTCTTCGACCGGTTGAAGGTGCATCTGCGCGATGAAGGCATGCGCCACGACGTGGTCGATGCCTGCATTCACATGCCGCGCGCCGACGACCTGGCATTGCTGGTCAAGCGGGCCGAGGCGCTGGCCGGTTTCCTGGCGACGGAGGATGGCGAAAACCTGCTCCAGGGGTTCAAGCGTGCGAACAACATCCTTCTTCAGGCCGAGGAAAAGGACGGTGTGGAATACCGCTTCGGCGCGGATGTGAAATTCGCCGAGGACGACAGCGAGACCGCCTTGTTCGCCGCGCTGGACAAGGCCGACACGCGCATCGCCGCCGCGATGAAGGCCGAGGATTTCGCCACCGCCATGGCCGCGATGGCGGCGCTGCGCGCGCCGATCGACGCCTTTTTCGAAGCGGTGCAGGTGAATACCGACAACCAGGTGGTGCGGCGCAACCGTTTGAACCTGCTGCACCGGATTCGCGAAATCTGCCTCCAGGTCGCCGACCTGACCCGCATCGAAGGATAGGCGGGGCGGCCCGGCGCCCCGGCCCGGCGCGTGAACGCGATGCTTGCGCCATGGCGCAAGCCGCGTATGCTGCGCGCGAAAAGAAGGGTCGCTGCGGTGCAGAAACACATGAGCCTGGCCGGTTTCACAGAAATCACGGCAAGCGCCGACATCCGCGCCGATCGTTTCGGCGGGCGGGCGAAATGCCTGCAACGGCTGATCCGCCTGGGAATGCCAGTGCCGCGGACGGTCGCGCTGCCCTTCGACACGGTGCGCCGGCTTGCGGCGGGGCAATCGCCCGACCCGGCGGTGCTGCTGTCGCTGTTCGGCGATGCGCCGCTGGTCTCGGTCCGGCCATCGAGCCAGGACGCGGACTGGGGCGGGCCCGGCGCGGTGCTCAATATCGGCATGAACGACGCACGCCACGCGGCGCTGCGCGAAACCCTCGGCGCGGTGGCCGCCGACACCGTCTATCTGCGCTTCATCCAGGCCTATGCGGTCGAGGTGGCGCGGCTCGATCCCGATATGTTCGAAGAGGAAACGCCCGGCACAGAGGCGATCGCAAAGGCGCTGCGATCCTATGAAGAGGAAGCCGATGAGCCGTTTCCCCAGGACCCGGCCCAGCAACTGGCCGAGGTGCTGCGCTCGATGGCGCGCGCCTGGGAGGGGACCACCGCCCGCCTGTTGCGCCAGGCCCGCGGGGCGCCGGCGGATGCGGGGCTGGGGCTTGTCGTGCAGCGTATGGCGATGGGGCTGGGGCCGGCCGAAAGCGGCTCGGGGGTTATTCGCTTCGTCGATGCCGCCACCGGCTGCAAACAGATCGCCGGGCGGTATCTTTCGCAGAGCCTGGGCCGCGCCGCGCTGGAAAACCCCGATGGCGTGCTGTTTCTGACCCGCGACAGCCGCGGCCCGGCGCTGGAGGATCGCTGCCCCGACCTGTTCGCCGATTTGCTGCGCCATGGCGAAACCTGTCGCCGCCGCTTGCACGAGGAAATGGAGATCGAATTCACGATCGAGCAGGGATGCCTGTGGATCCTGGATGCGGTGCGGGTTGCCCGCAGCGCGCGCGCGGATGTGCGCATCGCGGTGACGCTGGCGCAAGACGGGATCATCGACCGCGACGAGGCGGTGATGCGTATCGAACCGCGCGCCCTGAACGAACTGCTGCACAGCCAGGTCGATCCCGACGGTCCGCGCGACGTGTTCGCCTCGGGGATTGCCGCCAGCCCGGGGGCGGCCACCGGGCGCATCGTGTTCACCTCGGCCGCCGCCCAGGCGCATGCCGCCCGGGGCGAGGACTGCGTCCTGGTCCGGCGTGAGACCGCGCCCGAGGATATCCGCGGGATGCACGCCGCCGCCGCGGTGCTGACCGAACGCGGCGGCATGACAAGCCATGCGGCGGTGATCGCGCGCGGGCTGGGCCTGCCTTGCGTCGTCGGCGTGTCGGGCATGGTGCTGGACCCGCGCGAGCGCACCCTGACCGCGGCCGATGGCCGTGTCTTCCGCGAAGGCGACACGATCACCGTGGACGGGCGCATGGGAGAGGCCCTGGTCGGCGCGGCCCCGATGCTGGCCCCGGCGCTGGACGAGACGTTCAGCACCCTGTTGGGCTGGGCCGAAGAGGCCTGCGACCTGGGGATCCGCGCCAATGCCGACACCCCGGCCGATGCCCGGATCGCGCGCGAATTCGGGGCTGACGGGATCGGCCTGTGCCGCACCGAGCACATGTTCTTCGAGGATGACCGCCTGACGGTGATGCGCGAGATGATCTTCGCCAACACGCCCGCGGACAGGTCCGCGGCGCTGGAACAGCTTCTGCCGATGCAACGGCGCGATTTCATAGACCTTTTCGAGATCATGCACGATCTGCCGGTCTGCATTCGCCTTTTCGATCCGCCATTGCACGAATTCCTGCCGCACAGCCGCGAAGGCATCCGCGAACTGGCCGACGCGCTGGACCTGCCGGTGTCGCGTGTCGCCCGGCGGGTCGAGGCGCTGAGCGAATTCAACCCGATGCTGGGGATGCGCGGCGTGCGGCTGGGCATCACCGTGCCCGAGATCTATGACATGCAGGCGCGCGCCATCTTCGAGGCGACGGTCGAGGCCAGCCGGAAGGGCGCGCCCGTGGTGCCCGAAATCATGATCCCGCTGGTCTCGGCCAAGCGCGAGGTCGAGATGGTCAAGGCCCGGGTCGATGCCGTGGCCGCGGCGGTGCGCACCGAAATGGATGCCGAATTCGATTTTCGTCTCGGCGTCATGGTCGAGACCCCGCGCGCCGCGCTGCGCGCCGGCGAAATCGCCCAGCATGCGGCGTTTCTGTCCTTCGGGACCAATGACCTGACGCAGATGACCTATGGGCTGTCGCGCGACGATGCGGGCCGGTTCATGGGGGCCTATGTCACGCAGGGGGTCTATCCCGAAGATCCGTTCCACACGCTGGACGTGGACGGTGTGGGCGAGCTGTTGCTGATCGGCGCCGAACGGGGCCGGGCGGAAAAACCCGACCTGGTGCTCTCGATCTGCGGCGAGCATGGCGGGAATGCCGAATCGATCGCATTCTGCCGCGCCGCCGGGTTCGATTATGTCTCCTGTTCCCCGTTCCGTGTGCCGGTGGCCCGGCTCGCCGCGGCCCGGCTCAGCCTCGCGGACCGGATCGGCGATGCGCAGGGCCGCGTATGATGCAACGGCCGGGCAGGGCCGGGCCATGCGACTCCGGGGCCGGATTCCGGCCGGTTGACCGGCGGTAAACTGCGCGGATCGTGACGGTTTCGCCCCCCGGGTGGACGCGCGGGCTCATTTGATGTATCGGCCTTCACCGGCGGTCATGGTCTGACCGTGCCACCGTGGGGGAAGATTATGGAGTGCAGGAAATGGCCGGCGCTTTGCGCCGCTGTCGTGCTTTTGCTTGCGGGAAGTGCATCAGCCGACATGACATTGTCCAGTTCCAACAACACGCAGGCCGCGCTCGACAACAGCCTGGCGCGGGTCTTGCGGGCCGAAAATGCGGCGCTCGATTCGGTGCCGGAAGAGCGGCTCTTGTCACTGGTCACGCTGCCCGATGCGACGCCCGATCTGCGCTATGACGATGAATGGCTGGCGCAACAACCGAAGGCCAGCGGCGGGTCCGAATGGAAATGCCTGGCCCAGGCGCTGTATTTCGAGGCGCGTGGCGAGACCGTCAAGGGCCAGTTCGCGGTGGCCGAGGTGATCCTGAACCGCGCCGCGTCGCCGCGTTTTCCCGATAGCGTCTGCGAGGTCATCCGCCAGGGAACCGGCCAGCGCTATCGGTGCCAGTTCACCTATAATTGCGACGGGCGGGCCGAAACCATCGCCGAGCCGCGCGCCTATGACCGCGTCGGCAAGGTCGCGAAGATCATGCTGGATGGCGCCGCGCGCAACCTGACGGGCGGTGCCACCTTCTATCACACGCGCGCGGTGAGACCGAGCTGGGCGCGCAAGTTCATGCGCACCGCGGCGATCGGCCAGCATCTTTTCTATCGCCGGCCGATCGCGGTCAGCAGCAACTAGGCGGCGCCTGTCGGTCCGCGGCGACGGGGCGTCGCCAGCGGGGGCTGCGCCGTCGCGGCGGGTGCGCTATACCCGGCCCCGAATCCCGGCCCCCGGAGCACCGCATGAGCAGCGATATCCACCTTGCCTTCGCCCATCCGTCGGAGCGTTCCCAGGCGATGGAGAATGCGCGTGACCCGCGCGACAGGATCGCGCTGCGCGACCATGTGGTCGCGGTCGAGATCGGGGCGTTCCAGACGGAACGCGGCGCGACCCAGCGGGTGCGCTTCAATGTCGTTGTCGAACTGCGCCCGAGCGACGCGCCGGTGGATGATGACGTGGACCGGATCCTGTCCTATGACACGATCACCGATTCCATCGCCGCGGCGCTGGCCGAGGAGCGGTTGAACCTGCTGGAAACCCTGGCCGAACGGATCGCCGCGCTGCTGCTGGCCGAACCCCGGGCCGAGCGTGTCTTCATTCGCATCGAAAAGCTTGACCGCGGCCCCGGTGCGCTGGGGGTCGAGATCGTGCGCAGCCGTGCGCCCGATCTTCGCCCCCGCGCGGCGAGCGGCGAAAAGCTGCATCCGATCGTGCTGTTCCTGTCGAATGCCGCCATTGCCGCGCCGCAGCTGCCGCGCTGGCTGGACCGGCTGGAGGCCGGCGGCAAGCCGGTCATCCTTTGCGTCGGCCCGCCCGAGACGCCGGTTCCGTGCTCCGAGGGGCGGATGGCGCAGCGGCGGATCGACCTGCTGGCGATCGAACAGAATGCCTGGGTCCTGGCCGGGCGTGACGATCGTTGCGTCGTTACCGACAGCCGCACCGAGATCGACTGGGCGGTGAAAAATGGCCGGATCTGCGTCTGGGCGCCGTCCAAGATCGTTCTGGACGCGGTCGACGGCCCCTCGGCATCGCCGCGCGATGCGGTCGCGCTGGCGCTGTGGTTCGGGGGGCTGGTTCATGCAACGCGGCTGGTGGTGATCGGTGCCCGGGCCCCTGCGGAGGCATCGCTCGCGGTCGAGAGCCTGGACCCGGAAACGGCGCTGGCCGCGCTGTGACCCTTGCGTTTCGTGCCGCGATGACGGAAAGACCGGGCCATGAGCGCGCAATATTTCCGTCCCGTCGCCCGCACCGATACCGCCCGTCCGCCCGGCGCCCTGGCCCTGGCCGGCGGGTGGGTGTGGTTCGACACGGTCGAATGCCTGTCGCGCGCGGCCCCGCCGCGCGTGATGCCGGCGGCGGACCTGCCCGATGACATCCGCGACCGGCTGACTGCGCCGCGCCCGGCAGTGGCCGGGCTGGACATGGACCGGCCGCGCCTGATGGGGATCCTCAACGTGACCCCCGACAGTTTTTCCGATGGCGGTCGTTTCGACGCGCCCGAGGCGGCGCTGGCCCATGCCCGGCTGCTGGCGCGCAGCGTGGATATCCTCGATATCGGCGGCGAATCCACCCGGCCCGGGGCCGTGGACGTGCCCGCCACGCAGGAAATTGCCCGCACCGCCCCGGTGATCCGCGCCCTGCGCGCGGAGGGTCTGCACATGCCGATCTCGATCGACACGCGCAAGGCCCCGGTGGCCCGCGCCGCGCTCGAGGCCGGGGCCGACATGGTCAACGACGTGTCGGCGCTGGATTATGACCCGGATCTCGGTGCGCTTGTCGCCGGCGCGGGCGTGCCGCTTTGCGTGATGCATGCCCAGGGCAGGCCACAGACGATGCAGCGCGATCCGCGCTATGACGACGTGCTGCTTGATGTCTACGATCACCTGGCCGACCGCGTCGCGCTGGCCGAGTCGGTCGGGATTCCGCGCGCCCGCATCCTTGTCGACCCGGGCATCGGGTTCGGCAAGACGGTGGCGCATAACCTGGCGTTGCTGCGCGGGCTGAGCCTGTTTCACGGGCTGGGCTGCCCGGTCCTGCTGGGCGCGTCGCGCAAAGGTTTCATCGGCGTGATCGCCGATGCGCAGGAAGCCGCCGATCGCGCGCCCGGATCCGTCGCGGTGGCCTTGCACGGGGCGGCACAGGGGGTCCAGATTATGCGTGTGCATGATGCCGGGCAGACGCGGCAGGCGTTGCAATTGGCCGAAGCAATCTGGGGCAGTGATGGCTGAACGACTTTTCGGAACCGACGGCGTGCGCGGGCGGGCCAATACCGCGCCGATGACGGCCGAGCTGGCGCTGCGGCTGGGGGCCGCTGCGGGTCGGTATTTCCGCCGCGACGGCACCGACACGCATCGCGTGGTGATCGGCAAGGATACCCGGCTTTCGGGCTACATGTTCGAAAACGCGATGACGGCAGGCTTCACCTCGACCGGCATGAACGTGCTGCTGCTGGGGCCGGTGCCGACGCCGGCGGTGGGCATGCTGACCACCTCGATGCGGGCCGATGTGGGCGTGATGATCTCTGCCTCGCACAACATGGCCGAGGATAACGGGATCAAGTTCTTCGGTCCCGACGGTTTCAAGCTGTCCGACGAGGCCGAGGCCGAGATCGAGCGCATGACCCTGGACGGGGTGTCGCCGGTGCAGGCGAAGAATATCGGCCGGGCGACACGCATCGACGATGGCCGCGGCCGCTATAACGAGCGGGTCAAGGCCAGCTTTCCGCATGGCCGGCGGCTGGACGGGCTGAAGATCGTGATCGATTGCGCCAATGGCGCCGCGCATCGCGCTGCCCCCGAGGTGCTGTGGGAGCTTGGCGCCGAAATCATCCCGATCGGGGTGTCGCCCAACGGGTTCAACATCAACCTCGATTGCGGTTCGACCCATACCGATGCGGCGGTGGCCGCGGTGCTGGAAAACGGCGCCGATCTGGGCATCTGCCTGGACGGCGACGCCGACCGCGTGATGCTGATCGACGAGCACGGGAATTTGGCCGATGGCGACCAGATCATGGCGCTGTTCGCCGCGCGATGGGCGGCCGAGGGGCGGCTGCGCGGCGACCGGCTGGTGGCCACGGTAATGTCGAATCTCGGGCTGGAGCGTTTCCTGGCAGAGCGCGGCCTGGCGCTGGAACGCACCCCGGTCGGCGACCGCCATGTTGTCGAGGCGATGCGCCGCGGTGGCTGGAACCTGGGCGGCGAGCAATCCGGCCATATCGTGATGACCGATTACGCCACCACCGGCGACGGGCTGCTGGCCGGGCTGCAATTCCTGGCCGCGATGGTCGAGACGGGGCAGCCGGCCTCGGCGCTGGCGCGGCAATTCACGCCGGTGCCGCAATTGCTGCGCAACGTGCGTTTCACCAGCGGGCAGACGCCGCTCGACACGCCCGAGGTGAAAAGGACCATCGCCTCGGCCGAAACCCGGCTGAACGGGTCCGGCCGCCTGCTGATCCGCAAATCGGGGACCGAGCCGTTGATCCGCGTCATGGCCGAATGCGAGGATGACGGGCTGCTGAGTTCGGTCGTGGACGAGGTCGTCGCCGCGGTCAGGGCGGCCACCGCCGGATGACGGTCGCGCCGCCCGCCCGGCGCGGTGGCGCGGGTCAGGGCCGGCGGCGCCAGGCGCGGGCCCGGCCCAGCCCCAGCCCGGCCAGGATCAGCGCCAGGGCCGCCAGGAATTGCGGCGGCAGCGTTTCGTTCAGCAGCGCAACCCCGAAGATCACCGACCAGACGGGCACATGGTAATTGACCTGGCTCAGGAAGCTCGGCCCGGCGCTGCGGATCACCCGCACCAGGATGAGCGTCGCCAGCGCGGTGGGGCCGATCCCGAGATAGAGCAGGGCAATGCTGCCCGCACCGCCGGCCGGCGCGGGCAGCCCCTCGATCGCCAGCGCCACCGGCACGATCATCGCCGCGGCCGCCAGCAGGGCCGCCGCGCTGAACGATATCAGCGGCACCGCCGGTGCGCGGCGCGTCACGATGGATCCGATTGCATAGCACAGCGCCGCGCTGACGCAGACCAGTCGGGCGGGCCCCTCCATCGCGGCGCCGGTTGACGACAGGACACCGGGCCCGATCAGCATCGCCACCCCCGCCAGGCCCAGCAGGAAACCGGCCACCCGCCAGCGGGTCAGGCGCTCGCCCGGGACGAAGACATGCGCCAGGCCCAGCACGAACAGCGGCACTGCGGCCATGGTGATGCCCGCGAAGCCCGAGGTGACGTATTGCTGGCTCCAGCCCAGAAAGAAGAAGGGCAGGGCGTTCGAGAACAGGCCCAGGGCAATGGCAAAGGCCCAGGCGCGGCGGCCATCGGCCTGCCGCGGGTCGGGCAGGCGATGCGCGGAGGCACGGGCAACGGCCAGCAGCGCGGCGGCGCCAAGCGCGATGCGGACGGCGGCGACGGTCAGCGGGCCATAGCCGGTCAGCGCCACGCTGACGGCCATGAAGGAGGCGCCCCACAACATGCCCAGCAGCACGACCAGCAACCAGTCGGACGCCGAAGGAGTGGGGGCAGTGCCTGCGGGGGTCGCGTTCATGATGGCAATTCCCGGTCAGATGCGATCGGCCATGGGCCGGACGGGCCGGCCGCTGGCGCGACGGTTGCCCGCCGCGCCAGGATCGTCAGTTCTTTTCCTTGTCCACCATCTTGCCGGCGCTGATCCAGGGCATCATCGCGCGCAGCTTTTCGCCGACCTGCTCGATCTGGTGCTCGTCGTTCAGCCGCCGCGTGCCCTTGAAGAAAGGCTGGCCCACGGCGTTTTCCTGCATGAAATCGCGCACGAAGGCGCCGCTTTGAATATCCTTCAGGATCGCCTTCATCTCGGCCTTGGTGCGCTCGCGCGGCAGCACGCGCGGGCCCGAGACATATTCGCCATATTCGGCGGTGTTCGAGATCGAGTAGTTCATGTTGGCGATGCCGCCCTCATAGATCAGGTCGACGATCAGCTTCACCTCGTGCAGGCACTCGAAATAGGCCATCTCGGGGGCATAGCCGGCCTCCACCAGCGTCTCGAAACCCATGCGGATCAGCTCGACCAGGCCGCCGCACAGCACCGCCTGTTCGCCGAACAGGTCGGTTTCGCATTCCTCGCGGAAATTGGTCTCGATGATGCCGGACCGGCCGCCGCCGATCGCCGCGCAATAGGACAGGCCCAGCTCCAGCGCCTTGCCGCTGGCGTCGTTGTTGACCGCGACCAGGCAGGGCACGCCGCCGCCCTTGACATATTCGCCGCGCACCGTGTGCCCGGGCCCCTTCGGCGCCATCATGATGACATCGACGCCGGGTTTGGGTTCGATCAGGCCGAAATGCACGTTCAGGCCGTGGGCAAATGCGATGGCCGCGCCGTCCTTCAGGTTGTCATGGACATATTTGCGATAGGTTTCGGCCTGCAATTCATCGGGCATGGTGAACATGATCAGGTCGCACCAGGCGGCGGCCTCGGCGATGCCCATGACCTTCAGCCCCTCGGCCTCGGCCTTCTTCGCGCTGGCCGACCCCTCGCGCAGCGCCACGACCAGATTCCTGGCGCCGCTGTCGCGCAGGTTCAGCGCATGGGCATGGCCCTGGCTGCCATAGCCCAGGATCGCAACCTTCTTGTCCTTGATCATGTTGATATCGCAATCGCGATCGTAATAGACCCGCATCGGGTGTTCCTTTCCTGTTTCGGATGGCGTTCCGGCGCGCAGCCTATGCGCTGAGGCGTCACGATTCGTTGCAAACATCGTCAAATTTCTGCAAATATCGCAGGAATCATTCGCTCATCGGCATCAAAGTGAAAATGACATGCAGATCACCGATTCCGACCGTCGCCTGCTGCGCCATCTTCAGGCCGACCCGGACATCACCATGGCGGCCCTGGCCGAGCGGGCCGGCATGACCGCCGCGACCGCCACGCGGCGGCTGGAAAAGCTGCGCCGCGGGGGAATACTGAAGGCCACCCGCGCCCGGATCGACTGGGCGGCGCTGGGCTACGCGGTCGAGGTCAGCCTGCGTTTCACGCTCGACAAGACCGATCCGCGCGCCTTCGACGAATTCATCGCCGAGGCGCGCAATGTCCCCGAGGTGCACGAAATCCAGACCTTCCTGGGCCGGGTCGATGTGCGGCTGAACATCCTGGCGCGCGACATGGCGCATTACCAGGAAATCTATCGCGACCGCATCCTGACCCTGCCGCATATCGCCGATATCGAGGCGCTGATGCATGTGGCCGACATCAAGCTGGACGAGGCGCTGCCACTGTGACTGACCTGGACGAAACCGACCGGGCGCTGCTGCGCGCCCTGGCCGCGGATGCAACGCAGGGCGCCGGGGCGCTGGGGCGGCGTTTCGGCCTGTCGCAACCGGCCGCCTGGCGGCGCATCCGGCGCATGGAGCAGGCAGGCATCCTGGCCGGGCGCAAGGTGGAGCTGAACGCCGCGGCGCTCGGCTTCGGTGTCACCGTGTTCCTGGGCGTCAAACTGGCCAGCAAGGGCCGCGTCAGCCTGGAGGATTTCGAACGCGCCGTGACCGCGATTCCCGAAGTCCAGACAGTGCAGCATGTTCTGGGCATGTATGATTATCGCCTGCGCGTCGTGGCCCGCGACCTGAGCGATTTCGAACGGGTGTTGCGCCGGCGGATCATGACCCTGCCCGGAGTCGGCAATGTCGAGGCCAATGTCCTGCTCTCCGAGGAGCGCCGTCCGGGGCCGCTGGGCTGAGCCCGCCATTTTTCCAGTTGCCCGCATCCGGGGCGCGTCCCGCATCCGCGCCTATCCGCTCAGCACGCGCGGCAGCCACAGCGTCAGCGCCGGGAAAGCCAGCAGCAGCGCCACCCGCAGCAGCTCGGCCCCGAAGAAGGGCAGCACGCCCTTGAAGGTCTCGATCATCGGCGTGTCCTTGGCCAGCGCCGAGATGATGAACACGTTCATGCCCACCGGCGGCGTGATCAGGCCGAGCTCCACCACGATCAGGGCCAGTATCCCGAACCAGATCTTCAGATCCTCGGTGCTCATGCCAAAGCCGGCGCCCTCGGCCCCCTGATAGAGGCCGCCGTTCAATTCCAGCAGCATCGGCCAGAAAAAGGGGATCACCAGAAGGATCATCGACAGGCTGTCCATCAGGCAGCCCAAGGCGATCAGAGCGATCAGAATCAGCACCATCACCATGATCGGCGCGAAACCCGCATCCGCGATCCAGGCGGCCGCCTGTTGTGGCAGGCCGATCCGCGACATGAAGATCTTCATCAGCTCGGCGCCCAGCAGGATCAGATAGATCATCCCCGATGTCGCCGCCGTGGCCTTGAGCGCCCGCACCATGGTCTGGCGATCCAGGCGCCGCTTTGCCGCGCCATAGACCCAGACCAGGAAAACCCCGACCGCGGCGGCCGGGGTGGGGTTGAAAAACCCGGCATAGATTCCGCCCAGCACCACCGCGAAAATACCCAGCACCGGCAGCATCCCCAGCGTGGCCGAGATGAATTCGGCCCGGGTCGCCGCACCGCCGCGCGGCCCGGACTTGGGAAAGATCAGCACATAGGCGGCGATGGTCAGGATGAACAGGATGACGGCCAGGAACCCCGGAATCATCGCGGCCATGAACATGGTCACGATATTGGCCTCGACGATCACGGCATAGACGATCAGCACCACCGAGGGCGGAATCAGGATGCCCAGCACGCCGCCCGCGGCCAGGCTGCCGGTGGCCAGCGCGCCCGAATAGTTATAGCGTTTCAACTCGGGCAGGGCGACCTTGCCCATCGTAGAGGCCGTGGCCAGGGAGGAGCCGCAGACCGCGCCGAAGCCCGCGCACCCGGCGATCGCGGCCATCGCGGTGCCGCCGCGCATCCAGCCCAGCCAGGCATTGGCGCCGCGAAACAGCGCATGGCTCAGCCCGGCGACGGTTGCCAGCTCGCCCATCAGCACGAACATCGGCACCACCGACAGCGAATAGATCGAGAACTGCCCGTAGGCCAGCGTCTTGAGCTGGCTCAGAACCATCATCGGGCCGTTCAGAAGCGCCACGCCGATGCCGCCGACCAGGATCATCGAATAGGCGACGGGAATCCGGATCGCGATCAGAATGACAAGCACGACAAGGGCGATCAGGCCCAGCGTCAGCGGATCGGTCATTGCCCGGCCTCCGGCTGTTTCGCGGTGCGGCGCGCGGCTTCCGCGACGTTGACGACCGCGGCAACGATCAGCAACAGCAGCGAAACCAGGATCGGCACGAAGGCCCACCAGACCGGGATTTGCAGAATCGTAGTGATATAGTTGTATTGGCGCTGATCCAGCATCCCCTCATACATCCGCCAGACCAGAATCGCCGCGAACAGCAACGCGATCAGCGAGGCCAGCGCGCGCAGCGCCGCCAGCATGCGCGGCCCGGCACCGGCTGTGAAGATGTCGGCTGTCACGTTGGCGTCGATCATCTGGCAATAGGGCAGGAAGGCGAAGACGGCGATCGCGACGCCCATCTCGGTCAGTTCCACATCGCCGGGAAGCGGGACCCCGATCGCCGAGCCGACCACCGCAAGCACGTTTATCGTGACCACCACCAGAAGAAGGCCACCGCCCAGCAATGCCCAGACGGTGACGATCCGCTCCACCGCACCGGCGCGGCCGGTGCGGTGCGTGTCGAGAATGCCGGCCATCAGTCCGCGGCGGCGGTCTGGTTCTCGGCCACATGGGCGCGGGCCGCCTCGACCAGGGCCGCGCCGTCGATGCCATTCGCCGATACGTCGTCGATCCAGCGCTGCACGACGGGCCGAAGCGCGTCGCGGAAGGCGGCGGTCTGTTCCTCGGTCAGGGTGATATGGGTGTTGCCCGCTTCGACCGCGACCGCGATACCCTTTTCATCCTGTTCGCGCCAGATGCGGCCGACCTCGGCCACCCAGTCGCGCCCCGACGCGTCGCGGAAGGCTTTCTGGATGTCCTCGGGCAGGCCATCCCAGCGGGCCTTGTTCATCGACACCTGGAAGGTGGTGGTGCCGAAGCGTTCCTTGTCGGCGCCTTCGATCTGGTATTCGGTCTGGTCCTGGATTTGCAGCGCCGGGATGATTTCCCACGGAATGAAGGCGCCATCGACCACGCCCTTGGACAGCGCCTGCGGCAGGTCCGGCACCGGCATCGCCACCGGGTTGGCGCCCAATGCCTCGATGATCCAAGCGCCGGTGCGGGTCGGGATGCGCATGTCCATGCCTTTCAGATCGGCGGGGCTGTGCACCGGCTTTTCGGCCATGTGGATCGCCTGCCCGGCGTGAACATGCAGAAACATCGGCTCGACGCCCTTGTAGTCGTCGGCCAGGTATTCGTCATACATGTCATACATCGCCAGATTGGCCGCCACCGGGTCGTTCTTGAATACCGTCGGCAGTTCCATCACCTCGGTGCGCGGAAACAGCCCCGGGGTATAGCCGTTCACCGTCCAGATCAGGTCCACCACGCCGTCGCGCACCTGGTTGATCAGCTCGGGCGGCCGTCCGCCCAGCGTCATCGAGGGGTAGATCTCGATCTTGACCTGCCCGCCCGAGTTCTCTTCGACCTGACGTGCCCAGGGTTCCAGCATCTCGGTCTGTGCGGGGGATTTGGCCCCCAGGAAATGGTGCAGCTTGAAAACATATTCCTGGGCCGATGCCGCGCTGCCCAGCAGCAGCGACAGGGCCGATGCCGCAATGGCTCTGTGTATGAATTCTGATTTCATGGTCTTCCTCCCTTTGGTTGGCCTGGTATCGAATCGCGCGTGGTCGATCCCGTGTCGCAATCGAGCGCAATCCGGCAACTTCGGCAATCCCCCATGCAAAACCAGGGCGACGGTAACCGAAATCCCCGACGCCACCAAATGGCCTTTGCACCATCTCATGCCCGGGGGGCGGCATCAGGTCGCGGCGTTCATTCCTCGTGGATGCTGTCGGCGGTGAAAACGCCCCCCTGATAGCGTGACACCGGCGCGTCCGGGGCCGGTCGGTCCAGACGGGCGTCCAGGTCGGCGCGGAATTTCTCGGAATTGTCGCGTGGCCGCCATCCCAGGTAGCGGGCGGCGGAATTGTCCCACCATGCGGCATCGTTGTCCGAGGCGCCATAGATGATCGGGCAGCCCAGCACCGGCGCGCGAAAGGCGCATTCGATCAGCCGGACGAAATCGGCCGGGCTCAGCCAGGTGGCCAGCATCCGGTGATCGGCCGGTTCCGGCCGGCACGACCCGATGCGAACGATCGCCGTCTCCTGGCCGAACTTGTCATGATACATGCTGGCGATCGCCTCGCCGAACACCTTGGACACGCCGTAAAGCCCGTCCGGCCGGGTCGGGGCCGACGCATCCAGATGCGTTGTCTGGCGGTGAAAGCCGATGGCGTGGTTGGAACTGGCAAAGACGATGCGCGGCTGGCCATGCGCGCGCGCGGCCTCGTACAGGTTGAACATCCCGTCGATATTGGCGGTGCGGATCGGCGTCCAGCTGTCCTCGACCGAGATACCGCCAAGATGGACGATGCCGTCGCATCCGGCGACCAGCGCGTCGACACCGGCCTTGTCGCCGAGATCGCATTGCACCAGCTCTTCATGCGGCGCGGCGCTGCCTAGATCGCCAATATCGGACAGGCGAAGGGTTTCGGCAAGATGGGGCAGGCGCGCGCGGGCCATCTGGCCCAACCCGCCGGCCGCGCCCGTGATCAGAAGTCGTTTCATCATGGCAAATTGCTCCGGTCCCTGTTGGCCGGGCCGGCGCGGCGGTCTGCGCCGCCCGGCCCGGGGACCATGGCTAGACGCTGGCCCGGCGTGCTGCAAGCCCGCGCGGATCCGGCCGGAATGCGGTTCTCGGTCAGGCGGCCCTCTTTCCGGTTCTCGGGGCGGCGCGGACGCGGTATGCTTGCGGCACCGGGGCCGGGCAGAAGGGCGCAACCGGCCAGCCCGGACAAAAGGCGCCGCAGAACCAGACACGCAACCGGATCGGCCCGGAGTGTTTTCGAGGGAGACCAGGAATGGAAATGATCCCGGCCTGGATCGACGGCGGCCTGCACCCGGTCGAGAAGCTGGAGGTGCACCGGCGTGGCCTGCGCCACCGGGCGGTGTCGGTCTTCCTGCTGTGCGACGGCGCGTTGCTGATACAGCGCCGCGCGCTGGGAAAATACCACACGCCGGGATTGTGGGCGAACACCTGCTGCACCCATCCCGCCTGGGAGGAAGAGCCGCGCCACTGCGCGCGCCGCCGGCTGGACGAAGAGCTCGGGCTTGCCGGTCTCGCCCCGGTCTTCCGCGACCAGGTGGAATATCGCGCCGAGGTCGGCAACGGAATGATCGAGCACGAGATGGTCGACCTGTTCCTGCTGGAGCTGTCCGCGCGCCCCGAATTGCGGCCGAACCCGGCCGAGGTGATGGACACCCGCTGGATCGCGATCAACGCGCTGAAGAACACGGTCGCGCAGGATCCGGACGCGTTCACGCCATGGATGCGGATTTATGTCGATCGCTATGCCGAGCGGATCTTCGGTCCCGATCTGGGGTGATCGCGCCGGGCGCTTCGTCTCGGGGAATGTCGGATTGCCCGGTCGCGGCCGGCAGAGTGATTCGCGGACCGTTTCCACGGTTCTGAAACAATACGCGCCAGCGGCGCGAATTGGCCCCGGATAAACCTCGAATTCGGGGTCTCGTCGTCCTGCGACAGAATTTTTCCCGAACGGCGCCGTGGCATTGCCGCGATCCCGCCACAATTTCGCCCAAATGCCCCAACGGGCCCGGCATGGCCGGGGGCGATGCCGGCGGATCGGATGCCGCGCGCGCTGTGACCGGTCGGCCTGTGCCAATGGTTGGGCTGCTTGAATCCCCCCCGGATTCTGCCGGTTTGTTGTTGTTTCGCGAAAACTGCACCTTGGCGGCGCGGGATTGTTCCGCGTGCGGCGACAGTTTTCTCTTCCATGCCAGCTTGGAAAGAGCGCTCGGGCGATCACGATCAGCAACCGCCCTGGGCCTCGTCGGGGCTGTTGCGCGCGTCGGGGGGCTGCCCGGGAAAGAGCGGTAAAATGCGCGAAATCCATTCCGGAATAACAACCACAGGTCGAATCCGACGCTGAACACAATTTTGCCGTAATTGACTAATGCCCCGGAGAAGCGCCTGATATGGGGCGTGCGAAGGGACGAAGCCGCCGGTGCCGGAAAAACCGACCGGGGGATTTCGCCGGGCGTCGGGTCCATGATCCGATCCTGACCTCCCGGCGCATTCGAAATTGAACAACGAAGCCCGAGGCAGCCGGATACCGGCCTGCCAACAGAGAAGTCGTGCCTGTCGTTTTGATGGGCAAATACCTGATTAAAAGGTGCAAATTGAAACCGGACTTAATTGACCTCGAAAGCCGATCCGACGTGTCGACGATGCCGCTTCCGGTTGTGTCCGGGGATGGTGACGGGGCCTATCGACGGTATTTCAAGCGGCTGCTCGATGCGATGATCGTGCTTCTCGCGGCGCTTCCGGCCGGGGCTCTGATCGGTGTGCTGGCATTGCTCGTGGCGTGTGACGGGCACAACCCGTTCTATCGCCAGCCCAGGGTCGGCCGGAACGGTCGCATTTTCAGCATGTGGAAACTGCGCACGATGGTTCCGGCAGCCGAGTCCGTGCTGGAGGCCTATCTGGCCAGCTCTCCCGCGGCGCGGGCGGAATGGGCCCATCACCAGAAACTTCGCCACGACCCGCGCGTCACGCCGATCGGGCGGATCCTGCGCCGCACCTCGCTGGACGAGTTGCCGCAGTTGTGGAACGTGGCCAGGGGCGAAATGTCGATCGTCGGTCCGCGTCCGATCATGAAAAGCCAGACCGGGCTGTATCCGGGGGTGGAATATTACCTGCTTCTGCCGGGGATCACCGGCTTCTGGCAGACATCCGAGCGCAATGCGACCAGCTTTCACGAACGGGCGCATTTCGACCGGGCCTATTTTCACCGCCTGTCCTTCATCACGGACATCAGGATCATCCTGCGCACCTTTGCCGTGGTGTTGCGCGCAACAGGGCAATAGGATCGGCTGGCCGGGCCGCATGGCGCGACGCTGTCGCAACGATGGCCCGGGGCGGTCATTTTTCTGCCGCTTCAGCCGGCTAGGTGCCGGGCCGCGGACCGGGGCTGCGATTGCGGCGCTTCGGATCGGGGTCGGGGAACGGGATGACGAACTGACGGATGCCGAATGCGTTTGCATCATTGGCGCTGGTTCTGTGGCCGGCGATTTGCGTCCTGATCTTCGTCAGGCTGCCGCCCGGGCGTGCGCTGATCGCGTCCGTCCTGATCGGCTACCTGTTCCTGCCGCCTTCGCCGGCGGGGTTCGATTTTCCGCTGGTTCCCGAGCTGGACAAGGAATCGATCCTGGCGCTTTCGGCGCTGTTCGCGGGGCTGATGACCTGCCGCGGGCGCATCCGCCTGTGGCCCGAATCGCGCGCCGCGCAGGGGCTGCTGGCCGCCTTTGTGCTCAGCCCGGTTCTGACGGTTCTGACCAACCCCGATCCGGTCATTTTCGGCAATGTCTGGCTGCCCGGGATGCGGGTTCACGACATGCTGGGCCTCGTTGTCGCGCAGGCCATCGCCTTGCTGCCTTTCGTGCTGGCCAGATCGCTGCTCGGGGATGCCGATGACCTGCGCGATCTTCTGGCCGGGTTCATGCTGGCCGGGCTGGTCTATTCCCTGCCCATGCTGATCGAGGTGCGGCTCAGCCCGCAGCTCAACATCTGGATCTACGGCTTTTTCCAGCACAGTTTCGATCAGATGATCCGATTTGGCGGCTATCGTCCGATCGTGTTCCTGTATCATGGGCTTTGGGTGGCGTTTTTCATGTCGACGGCGGTTCTGGCGGCGGTTGCGCTGGCCCGGGGTGCGACCGGCCGGCGGGCCCTGGCGCTTTCGGTGGCGGCGATCTACCTGCTGGTGGTGCTGGTGCTGTGCAAATCGGCGGCGGCGCTTCTCTATGCGATGGCGCTGGTGCCGGTCATCGCGGTCCTGGGCCAGCGCCTGCAACTGAGCGTCGCGCTGCTGCTGGCCGCACTGGCGGTCAGCTATCCGTTGCTCAAGGGGGGCGGCGCGGTGCCCGAGCAAGCGCTGCTATCGCTGGCCGAGCGGGTGGACGAGAATCGCGCCGATTCGCTGGAATTCCGTTTCGACAACGAGAACGCGCTTCTCGACCGGGCCAGCGCCAAACCGCTGTTCGGCTGGGGCAGCTGGGGGCGCAACCTGATTTACGACCCCGACACCGGGCGTCAGGTCTCGGTTGCGGATGGCGAGTGGATCATCGCCATCGGCACCTTCGGCTGGGTCGGGTTCCTGGCCGAGTTCGGGTTGCTGGCACTGCCGGTACTGCTGTTGTGGCGTGCGGGCATGGCGGGTGCGGCGCCCGCCGGGGCCGGGGCATTGGCGTTGATGCTGGCGGTCAATCTGGTGGACATGCTGCCCAATGCCACGATCACGCCGCTGACCTGGCTGGTGGCGGGGGCGGTCCTGGGCCTTGCCGAGCGGGCCGGCCGCAGCGCGCAGCGCGCGGCGTTGCCGGGCCGCGCGCGACCCGAGCCGTTGAGGACCGTCCTGTGAGGCCCGCATGAGCATCCCGCCCGCATCCCGGCCCCGCGTTCTGCTGATCGCCGAGGCGGCCAACCCCGAATGGGTCAGCGTGCCGCTGATCGGCTGGTCGCTGGCCATGGCCCTGCGCGAGGTGGCCGAGGTGCATCTGGTCACCCAGGTCCGCAACCGCGCCGCGATCCTGCGCGCCGGCCTGGTCGAGCACCGCGACTTCACCGCCATCGATTCCGAGGCGCTGGCCCGCCCGCTCTGGGCCTTGGGCGCGCGGCTGCGGATGGGCGAAGGCAAGGGCTGGACGGCATTGCAGGCGATCAACGCGCTGTCCTATCCGCTGTTCGAGCGACAGGTCTGGGCCCGCTTCGGCGCGGACCTGGCGGCGGGCCGGTTCGACATCGTGCATCGGGTGACGCCGCTCAGCCCGACGATCGTCAGTCCGATCGCCGCGAAATCGGCCCGTCTCGGGGTGCCCTTCGTCCTCGGGCCGCTCAATGGCGGCGTGCCCTGGCCGCCGGGATTCGACGCCGCGCGCCGGCAAGAGCGCGAGTGGCTGTCCTATATCCGCGCGGTGCATCGGCTCTGGCCCGGGCGCGGGCCGATGCTGTCGCATTGCGCGGCGATCCTTGCGGGCTCGGCCCACACCGCGGGGGAAATCCCTGCGCGGCATCGCGGCCGCGTGATCTATCTGCCCGAGAACGCGGTGGCCGCAACCGGCGCGTCCGGTTCTGCGCGATCCGCGCCGGCCCCGCTGCGGGCCTGTTTCGTCGGGCGGATGGTGCCATACAAGGGGGGCGACATGCTGATCGAGGCGGCCGCGCCGCTGATCCGCGATGGCCGGTTGTTGCTGGACATGGTGGGCGATGGTCCCGCGCTCAATGCCTTGAAGGCGCTGGCGCGGGCCGAAGGCGTTTCGGACGGTGTCACCTTTCACGGCTGGCTGGCCCATGAGCGGGTGCAGCAGGTTCTGGCCGAAAACGCCGTTCTGGCCTTCCCCTCGATCCGCGAATTCGGCGGCGGCGTCGTGCTGGAGGCGATGGCCCGGGGCCTGGCGCCGCTGGTGGTGGATTATGCCGGGCCGGGCGAACTGGTGACACCGGCGAGCGGATACAAGGTGCCGCTGGGATCGCGGGCGCAGATCGTTGCCGGGATGCGGGCGGAACTGGCCCGGCTGGCGCGCGATCCGCAAGGCGTGCAGGCCACCGGCGCCCGCGCCCGCGACCGTGTCGCCGCCCTGTTCACCTGGCCGCGCAAGGCCGCACAGCTGGCCGAGGTCTATGACTGGGTCCTGGGCCGTCGCGCCGACAAACCGTGCTTTTTCCCCGATGTCCTGCCCGTCGAGGCGGGCGTCGAACCCGAGCGAGGATACCATGCTGCGCAATGAGATGACCGGCCGCCTGGCCCCGTTCCTGTCGGTGCTCGCGCTGTTGCTGGCGCTGCTCCCGGCGCCGGGGCGCGCGGCCGACGGGATCCGCGCTTTCGGCTTCGGGGCGGGGCTGGCCCGGCATGCCGGGACAAGCTCGGTTCCCTATTGGCTGGCCCATCTTGCCCGCGCCGATGGCCAAAGCTTCGCCATGGATGGCACCGGCGGCAGCTTGCGCGCGGCAGCGGCCGACCTGCCGCCGGCGCCGGACTGGGGCCTGCCACAGGTGCCCCGGGCCTGGAACACGCGCGAGCATGCGTTCCGCCGGGCCGGTTTCGACACGGTGCTGATTGCGCCCGACAGGGTCGCAGGTGAAGACGCGCTTGCAGCGGTGCTGCGCCTGCTCGACTGGACGGCGTTTCAGGCCCCCGGGCTTCGGTATTTCATCTATCAGGACCCGGCGCAGGACGGGGCTGCCGGGCGCGGGGCCTTTCAGGCCCATGTCGCCGCGTTGCGGGCCGCGCGGCCGGATCTGTCGATCACGCTGATCCCGGTCGCCGATGTGCTGGAGAAACTGTCCGACATGCCGCGCTTTTCCGGGCTGGTGCCCGGCGGACCGGCCGAGGCGGGCGAGGCGGGCGAGGCGCAGGGCACGCCATCGCTGCATTTCCTGTCGGCGCTGGTGACCTATTCGGTGCTTTACGCGCAGGCACCGCCCGCGGGCGTCGATCTGCCGACTGCCCTGGATCCGCGGCTGCGGCGCGCCTATCGCGCGCTTGCCGCGTCGATCTGGGCCGAGGTCAGCGGCGCCGTGCCGCCCCCCGCCGGTCTGCGGCTGGCGCCCGAAACGGGGCTTGCGAACCCGTCGATCGCGATGGGGCTGAACGGGGTTTCCGACTGGTCCAGCCAGATGCCGTTTCTCGACGTGATGAAGACCGCGCGCACCTGGACCGGGCACAAGCCGGATGAATGGGGGGCGGTGGATTACGATCAGCTGGTGGCGCGGGGCGTGCTGGACGCGCAGGGCTGGCCGCGGCGGATTCCCGAGGGCGTCGAGGCGCTGGAAGCCTTCATTCTGACCGACCTGCCGCCGGGCGCGGTTTCGACCGCCGGGCGCTATCGCGTGACATGGGCCGGGCAGGGCCGGCTGCGGGTCATCGGCCGGGCCCGCAACGTGACACGCCGCCCGGGCAACGAGATCCGCTTCGACTTTGCCCCCGGTCCGGGGCTGGTGGCGATCCGGATCGAGGCGACGGAGCCGGACGATCCGATCCGCGATATCGTCGTCGTCAAGCAGGAGAATATCCCGCTGCTGGAACTGGGCGAGATTTTCAATCCCGACTGGATTGCCCGCATCCGCGATTTTCGCGCCCTGCGGTTCATGGACTGGATGAAGACCAACGGCTCCGACCAGGTGGCCTGGGATGACCGGCCGCGCCCGGATGATTTCAGCTATGACCGGCGCGGCGTTCCGGTCGAGGTGATGGTGCGGCTGGCAAACGAGGTGGCGGCCGACCCGTGGTTCACCCTGCCGCATCAGGCCGACGATGCCTATGTGACCGCCTTCGCCCGATATGTGCGCGATCACCTGGACCCGTCGCTTCGGGTCTATGCCGAATGGTCGAACGAGGTCTGGAACTGGCAGTTTCCCCAAGCCCACTGGGCTCAGGCGCAGGCAGAGGCGCGCTGGGGGCCGGAGGCCGGTGAGGCGCCCTGGGTCCAATATGCCGGGCTGCGCGCCGCGCAGGTGGCCGATATCTGGGCCCGGGTTTTCGGTGCGGCGGCGCCCGACCGGCTGGTGCGGGTGATTGCCACGCAGACCGGCTGGGGCGGCCTGGAAAAGCCGCTTCTGAACGCGCCGCTGGCGCAGCGCGAGGGCCATGCGCCGCCGGCGGATTCTTTCGACGCCTATGCGGTGACCGGCTATTTCGGGTATGACAGGTTCGGCTTCGACGGGGACGGTGCCGATACGCAGGCCTCGCTCGCCGCGCTGCGCCGCTGGATCGCGGAGGGCGTGGCGACGGACCGCGCCTATCGCCACATCCGCGACGGTGCGCTGCACGAGATGATCCGGGATGTCTTTCCCTATCACCTGCAGGTGGCAAGGACGCATGGCCTGTCCCTGGTGATGTATGAGGGCGGCAGCCATGTGGTGGGGCTTGGCGATCAGGTGGACGATCCGGTTCTGACCGCGTTCTTCACCGCGTTCAATTACAGCCCCGGGATGGCCCGGCTTTATGCCGAGCTTATCGCCGGCTGGCGCGCCGCAGGCGGCACGCTTTTCAACGCCTTCGTCGACGTCGCGGCACCCTCGAAATGGGGCAGCTGGGGGGCCTTGCGGCATCTGGACGACATCAATCCCCGCTGGGCCACCCTGATGGCGTGGAACGCGGCGCCCGCCGGCCTGCCGCGCCGCCCGCCAGGCACCTTCACCCAGGGCGTCGCCCGCCGCGGCACCGCGGGCCGGGACGCGATGGCGGGCACGGCCGAGGCCGACATCATGCTGGGCCTTGGCGGCGACGACAGCTTCATGGCCGGCCCGGGCGACCGGCTGCATGGCGGGGCGGGCGCCGATCGCGCGACGCTGCCGGGCCGCCGGGCCGATTACACGCAAGGCCGGGCGGGCCGGGCCGTGACCCTGGCCGGGCCGGAGGGCGCGGTGCGGCTGGTCGCGGTGGAAACGGTGTTTTTCGCGGATGAACCGGAGGCGCCGCTGCAGCTCGGGACCGGCGATCGGGGGCGTTAGGGATGGTCGGGCCTGGTGATCTCCTGCAACAGCGTCTCGGCGCCGCGCCCGGCATCGAAACGCCGCAGGATGCGCGCGCGGCCCGCCGCCGCCAGATCCCGCGCGCGCCCGGGCGCATCGGCCAGCCCAGCGATCGCGGCGGCCAGCGCCGCGGGGCTGCGCGGTGGCACCAGAACCCCGTCGCGCCCGTCGGCGATCAGTTCGCCCACGCCCCCGGCATTGGTTCCGATCACCGGCACGGCGCAGCTCATCGCCTCCATCAGCGCGACGCCCAGCGGCTCTTCCCAGCTTGCGAGGACGAACAGATGCGCGGCCCGAAGCTGGCGCTTGACCTCCTCCGCGTCCACCGCGCCCAGCAGGCGTACATGGTCGCGCAGATGCAGCGCGTCGATCCGCGCTTCCAGCACGGTGCGATAGCCGGACCCGCCCGCATCATCCTCGCCGGCGATGACAAGCTCGGCCCGGCGCCCCGCATCCAGAAGCCGGCGCAGCGCGATCAGCAGATCCTCGTGCCCCTTGACGATGTTCAGCCTTGCGCAGGTGAACAGGCGCAGCACCTCGTCGGGTTGGGCCGGGCGATAGGGCGCGTCGCGCGACAGTTGGTCGGTATTCACCCCCATCGGCTGAACGATCACCCGCTGCGGCAGGTCGGGGCCGAGCGCGCCGCGCAGCTGGTCCAGCAGGCGCTGCGTGATGACGGTGGCAAAGCGCGCCCTGCGCCATTTGAAACCCTGGCCCGGACCATAATCTGCCAGCGGCCCGTGCAGCGTCAGGCTGTAATCCGGTCCGCCTGCCCGGCGGGCCAGCGCCGCCACCAGCGCGGCGCGGCCGCAGGAATGCACATGCACATGGGCAATGCCCTGTTCGCGGCATTTCCGGGTCAGCAGCCGCGCCGCCGGGGCCGCCAGGGCGATGTCGCGAAGAAACGCGGGCGGCTGGTTGCGCGCGTCGCGCAGGATCTCGGCCAGCGGCAACCGGGGCAGGGCGGCAAGGGCGGCCACCGGGTCGAGCCGGCCCAGATAGGTGGTGCGCGCCATCGCCGCCTGCGACCAGTCATGCGCGATCAGGCCCGCTGCCGGGCGGGTGGTCGACAACAGCACCGGCTGCGCCCCGCGCCGTTCCATCTCGGCGATCTCGCGCCAGAAGAAGATATGCGTCTGGCCGGGGAATTGCGGCACCAGATACCCGAATTTCGTCATGGCCGGACTGCATCCCCTGGGTCATGGTGGCACTTGCGGGCCAGATTGCGTCGTTTCGGCACCGGCGTCAAAGGTCCGGGGAGGACGCGGTGAAGATCAGCATCATCATCCCGGCCAGCAACGAGGCGGCGGTGATCGGCCGCTGCCTGGGCGCGCTGGCCGCCTCGGGGCCGGTGCCGGGCCAGGCCGAGGTGATCGTGGTGGCCAATGGCTGCCGCGACCGGACCGTGGCGCTTGCCAGGGCACAGCGCGGCGCGATCGCGGCGCGTGGCTGGGGGTTTCGCGTGATCGAACGCCAGGCGGCGGGCAAGATCGGTGCGCTCAATGCCGGCGATGCGGCGGCGACGGGCGCGGCGCGGCTCTATCTGGATGCCGATGTGACCCCCGCCCCCGATCTTCTGCCCGCGCTGGTGCGCGCGCTGGACCGGCCCGGCCCGGTCTATGCCAGCGGCAGGCTGCGGATCACCGCCGGGACCAGCCGCGCCAGCCGGGCCTATGCCCGGATATGGGCGGCGGTTCCGTTCATGGCGCGCGGCGTTCCGGGCTGCGGCCTGTTCGCGGTCAATGCCGCGGGCCGGGCGCGATGGGGCAGCTTCCCCGAGGTCATCGCCGATGACCTTTTCGTGCGGCTTCTTTTTGCCCCGTGCGAACGGGTGAAGGTCGCGGCAAGCTATGACTGGCCCGTGGCCGAGGGCTTTGCCGCGCTGGTGCGGGTGCGCCGGCGCCAGGATACCGGCGTGGCCGAGATCGCAACCCGCTTTCCCGATCTGCTGGCCAACGAGGAGAAGGCCCCGATGCGCCGGCTGGACCTGCTGCGCCTTGCGCTGCGCGCCCCGCTTGGCCTGGCCGTTTACGCGGCGGTGGCGCTGCGGGTGCGACTTTCGGCGCCGGCCACGGAATGGAGCAGGGGCCGATGATCGCGGCCGTTCTCAAGGCCGCCCGGGGCGAGGGGCTGATGCAGCGCGCGTTGCGCGCTTCGACCCTGAACGTGTTCGGCTTCGGCGCGCAGCAGGTCTTGCGGCTGGGCTCGAACCTGATCCTGACCCGGTTGCTGTTCCCCGAGGCGTTCGGGGTGATGGCCATGGTCTCGGTCTTCCTGACCGGGCTGGCGATGTTCTCGGATGTCGGCGTGAGCCCGGCGATCATGCACAGCAAGCGCGGTGACGATCCCGATTTCCTGAACACGGCCTGGACGATCCAGATCATCCGCGGGTTTGCCCTTTGGGGCGTGGCCTGTGCGCTGGCCTGGCCGATATCGCTGTATTTCGGCGAACCCGACCTTGTCCATTACCTGCCGGTGGCGGCTTTGACCCTGGTCATCGAGGGGTTCGTGACGACGCGCGAGGACACCGCCAACCGGCATCTCAGGGCAGGCCGCTTGACCGTTCTGGGGTTGGCGATCCAGCTGGCCGGACTCATCGTCGCGGTCGGGCTGGCCTGGTGGCTGCGATCGGTCTGGGCGCTGGTGCTGAGCGGGCTTTTCTCATCCCTGCTCAAGCTGGTTCTTTTCGACCTGTTCCTGCCGGGCCTGCATAATCGGCTGCGTTGGGAAACGGTCGCGGTGCACGAGCTGATCCAATTCGGCAAATGGATCTTCCTGTCCACGGTCTGCGGTTTCGTGATAAACCAGGCCGACAAGGTCGTCATCGGCGGATACCTGTCGACGGCGGAATTCGGGATCTACAATATCGGCTATTTCTGGGCCAGTTTCCCGCTGCTGCTGGGCGTGGCGGTGGTGCCCAAGCTGATGTTGCCGCTCTATCGCGACAGCCCGCCGGCGGCGTCGGCCGAGAATTTCGTCCGGCTGGCCCGGGTGCGTCGGCTGGTGACGGGCGGGCTGCTGGGGCTGAACGCGCTGGTGGCGATCTTCGGCGTCACGATCATCATGGCGCTTTACGATCCGCGCTATCTGGCGGCCGGCGGCGTGGTGACGCTGATCGCCGTTGCCCAGATCCCGGCGCTGATCGGCCTGAGCTATGACCAGGCGGCGCTGGCCGTTGGCGATTCCCGGCGCTTCTTCGCGTTCGTGGCCGTGCGCGCGGTGCTGATCGTGGCCGCCCTGGTTATCGGCACCAGCCTGGCCGGCCTGCCCGGCGCGTTGATCGGCCAGGGCCTGGCGTATCTGGCGGCCTATCCGGTGCTGATCTGGCTTGCCCGGAACAAGGGCGCCTGGGATCCACGCCACGATCTTCGCTTTGCCTTGATCGGCGCGCTGCTGGGGGCGGTCGCGCTGTGGGTGAACTGGGGCGCGATCATCGCGCTCGACAAGGGCTGACGGGGGCAGGGATGCTGCAAATTTGTCGACTCACTGCCCATAAATGGACGAAAAACGATGGCAGGGCGGGAGCAATTGCCGGACGGAGCGGAGCAGGCCGTGAGTGACGATATGCAAGACAATGGCGCGGGCGACGATCAGGACATCGCGATCGTCGGGCTGGCGGCGCATATGCCAGGCGCGGCCTCGGCCGATGCGTTCTGGACCAATCTGCGCGATGGTGTCTGCGCGATCCGCCGCCTGGACCGGGCCGCGCTCGAGGCGGCGGGCGAATCGCCGAACCTGCTGGAGCGCGCCGATTACGTGCCCTTCGCCGCCCCGCTGGAGGGGTTCGCCGATTTCGATGCCGGCTTTTTCGGGCTTTCGCCCAAGGAGGCCGCGATCATGGACCCCCAGCACCGCCAGATGCTGGAAGTGGCCTGGGAAGCGATGGAGAATGCCGGCCATCCGCCGGACGCCGAAACCGGCCCGGTCGGTGTCTTCGTCGGCTGCGGGATGGGCAGCTATTTCTATTTCAATATCTGTTCGAATACCGACCTGGTCGACGAAACCGGCATGTTCCTGCTGCGTCATACCGGGAACGACAAGGATTTCCTGGCGACCCGGATCAGCCATGTCTTCGATCTGAAGGGGCCGTCGGTGAACCTTCAGACCGCCTGTTCGACATCGCTCGTGGCGACGCATTACGCGGTCCAGTCCCTGCTGACCGGGGAATGCGACATGGCCATCGCCGGCGGGGTGACGATCGAGATCCCGCAGGGCCGCGGCTATGTCTACAAGCCGGGCGAGGTTCTCTCGCCCGACGGCCAGTGCCACGCCTTCGATCATCGCGCGCAGGGCACGGTCTTCGGCTCGGGCGCGGGGGCGGTGGTGCTGCGCCGTCTGGCCGATGCCCGGCGCGATGGCGACCATGTCTGGGCCGTCATCAAGGGCACCGCGGTCAACAACGACGGGGCGGCCAAGGCCGGCTACCTGGCGCCCTCGGTCGAGGGGCAGGCCGACGCCGTGGCAGAGGCGCAGGCGATGGCCGGCATTTCCGCCGACACGGTGGATTATGTGGAATGTCACGGCACCGGCACCTATCTGGGCGACCCGATCGAGGTGGCCGCGCTGAGCGATGCGTTCCGGCGCAGCACGGATGCGGCCGATTTCTGCCGCATCGGCTCGGTCAAGACCAATATCGGCCATCTGGATACCGCCGCCGGCGTGGCCGGGTTGATCAAGACAGCGCTGGCGCTGCATCACCGGCAGATCCCGCCCTCGCTGGGCTATGAGGCGCCCAATCCGGCGATCGACTTCGCCGGTTCGCCGTTCCGGGTGGCCGACCGGCTGGCGGACTGGCCCGACCGGGGCCGGCCGCGGCGTGCGGGGGTGAACGCGCTGGGGGTGGGTGGCACCAATGCCCATGCCGTGCTGGAAGAGGCGCCGGCGCGCCCGGCCTCCCAGCCGTCGGACTGGCCGTTCGAACTGCTGGTTGTGTCGGGCCGCAGCAAGGCCGCGCTCGATGCCAACGCGCAGGCCCTGGCGACGCATCTTCGCGCCCATCCCGAACAGCCGCTGGCCGATATCGCCTGGACCCTGAAACAGGGCCGCCATGCCTTCGACAAGCGCCGGGTCCTGGTGGCCGAGACCCATCAGCAGGCCGCCACCCTGCTGGAGCAGAACGACCCGCGCCGGGTTTTCACCCATTGTCGCCTGGCCGGCACGCCCGAAACCGTGTTCATGTTCCCCGGCGGCGGCGCGCAATACGCCGGTATGGCCCGCGATCTTTATGAAACCGAGCCGGTCTTCGCCGAATGGATGGATCGGGGACTGGCAGCGCTTGAGAAGCTGGTGGATTACGACCCGCGCGCGATCTGGCTGCCCGATCCGGACCACCTGGACTGGGCCGAGGCGCGGTTGCGCCGTCCTTCGGTCCAGCTTCCGCTGATCATGATCACCGAATACGCCCTGGCCCGGTTGTGGATGGGCTGGGGCGTCAACCCCGGTGCGATGATCGGCCATTCCATGGGCGAGAACACGGCCGCCTGTCTTGCCGGGGTGATCGGGTTCGAGGATTGCATCGGCCTGGTGCATCTGCGCGGCCGGCTTTTCGACGAAGTGCCGGCGGGGGGCATGCTGTCGGTGGCGATGCCCGCGGCGCAGCTGCGCCCGCTGCTGGGCGAGGATCTTGACCTGGCGGCGATAAACGCGCCGGGCCTGTCGGTGGCCAGCGGCCCCGATGCCGCGCTCGAAGCCCTGGCCGCCGATCTGGCCGCACGCGGGATCGAGTATCGCCGCATCCCGATCGACGTGGCCGCCCATTCGCACATGCTGGAGCCGATCCTGGGACGGTTCCGCGATTATCTGCACAGGATCCGCCTGTCGCCGCCCGATATTCCGTTCATCTCGAACCGCACCGGCGTGTTCATCACCGAGGCACAGGCCACCGATCCGGAATACTGGGTCGATCACCTGCGTCATGAAGTGCGGTTCGCCGATGGGCTGAGCACCCTGGCCGCCATTCCGTCGCGCATCTATCTGGAGGTCGGCCCGGGGCGGGCGCTGTCCTCGTTCATCTGCCAGCATGACGGGCTGCGCCCGGACCAGGTCGTCGCCACCCTGCGCCACCCAGAGGATGACGCCGCCGATGACGCGTTTTTCCTGGCCGCGCTGGGGCGCGTCTGGGCGCTGGGTGGCGATTTCGACTGGGGCCAGTACTGGGGCGAGGCGCGGCGCAACCGCGTGCCGCTGCCGGGCTATGCCTTTCAGCGCGCGCCCTATTACGTCGCCCCCGCCGCGCAGCGGCCACAGGATGACGCGACCCTGTCCGCCCGGATCGAGAACCTGTCGGACTGGGGCTGGCACCCGGTCTGGACCCCGCGCTATGCCGAATGCGAGGTCGATATCGGCGGCGATCTGTCCGAGGCGGCGCCCGAGCGCTGGTTGATCTTCGCCGATGACGCCGGGCTGGCCGATCCGCTGATCGCGCGGCTGCGTTCCGCGGGACACGCGGTCTGCACGCTGCGCCCGGGCGATGGTTTTGCCCGCATCGGCGCGGACGACTATGTGATCGCGCCGGAAGGCGGGCGCGAAGGCTATGACGCGCTGCTGGACGACCTGGCCGCGCGGGATCGTCTGCCCAGCCGCGTCGCGCATCTGTGGCTGGTGACCGCCGATGAAAGTTTCCGGCCCGGATCGAGCTTCTTTCACCGGGTCCAGGAACAGGGATTCTGGAGCCTGTTCCATTTCGCGCAGGCCTGGGCCGAGGCCGATTGCGGCGATCTGCATCTGGGCATCCTGACCAGCGGAGCGATGCAGGTCCGTGCCGAGCCGCTGCGCCATCCCGAAAAGAGCACGATCATGGGCCCGGCGCGGGTGATCCCGCACGAAATGTCGGGCGTGAGCTGTGCCGTTCTCGATCTCGATCCAGGGCTGGCGGCCGCGGCGCAGGTCGCGCCGGTGCTGGAAGAGCTTCTTGCCCGGCCCGCCAACACGGTGGCCGCCATGCGCGGCGGTCGACGGCTGGAACAATCCTTCCGCCCGATGCCGCTGGCCGCGCCGCAGACCCCGGCGATTACCGATGGCGAGGCGGTGCTGATCACCGGGGGCTTCGGCGGCATCGGCCTGACCCTGGCCGAGGCGCTGATCCGGCGCCACGCTGCGCGGATCGTTCTGGTGTCGCGTCAGGCATTGCCGCCGCGCGAGACATGGCCGGCGCGGCTGCGCAACAGCGCGCCCCACGATCGCGTCGCGCAAAGGATCCGCGCGGTGCAGCGGCTTGAAGAGGCGGGAGGCAAGGTGCTGCTCCTGGCCGCCGACGTTGCCAATATCGAAGAGATGCGCGGCGTTCTGGACGCGGCCACGGCGCAGTTCGGGCCGATCTCGGGCGTGGTGCATGCCGCGGGCGTGATCGACGATGCGCCGATCCCGGCCAAGACGCCGATGCAGATCGAGGAGGTGCTGGCGCCCAAGGCGCATGGTCTCCAGGTGCTCGATGCGCTGTTCCCCGATGGGACGCTGGACTGGATGGTGCTGTTCTCGTCCACCTCGACGGTCACCGCGCCGGCGGGACAGGTCGATTACGTCGCCGCCAACGAATATCTCAACGCCTTCGCCAAGGCGCGTCGCGGCGGGCGCACGCGGGTCATCGCGATCAACTGGGGCATCTGGGCGGATGTCGGCATGGCCGCCGAGGCGCTGGCCGAGCACGCGCCGTCGCCGCCCGAGCCGATCACGGCCCCGCTGCTGGATGCGGCGGGCTTTGACGCCGATGACAACCGGGTGTTCACCGCCCGCTGGCGCAGCCGGGAGCGCTGGATTCTCGATGAGCACCGTCTTGCCACCGGCGAGGCGCTGATGCCCGGAACCGCGATGCCCGAACTGCTGGCCGAGGCGCTGGCCGCGCAGGGCGAGGAGGGCAGTTTCGAAATCCGCGACCTGCAATTCCTGCGCCCGCTGGGCGTGGCCGACGATGCGGTCAGCGAGATCCGCCTGACCCTGGCGCGCCGGGCCGCGGGATACGATATCACCCTCGACAGCGCCGGGCCCGAGGCCGGGTTCATCCGCAATGCCGAGGCATCGGTCCGGGCGGGCCGGCTGGCAGCGCCGGAACCGCTGGACCTGGCGGCGATCGCCGCGCGCCTGCCCGCGCCAGTCGAAGCGGCCCCGGGCGAGACGTTGCGCGCCCCGCAAGAGGCGCATCTGGCCTTCGGGCCGCATTGGCGGGCGCTGGTCCGGACCCGCACCGGCAGGCACGAGGGCCTGGCGCATCTGCGCCTGCCGCCGGGCTGCGCGGGATTCGCGCTGCCGCCGGGGGTGATCGACATGGCGACCGGCTGGGCGATGGCCTTGGTCGCGGGTTATGCGCCCGACCATCTGTGGGTGCCGGTCGGCTGTGACGCGGTGCGGGTGCATGGCCCGTTGCCGCCCGAGCTGGTCAGCTGGGTGCGCAATGCCGGCGACAATCGCGCCGATACCGGCCGGGCGGTGTTCGACGTGGTCATCGCCGCGCCGGACGGGACCGTGCTGGTCGAGTTCGACGGCTTTGCCGTTCAGCGGATCGAAGGCGCGCTGCAGTTCGCGCCCGCGCCACCCCCCGCGGCCGCGCCATTGCCGGCCCAGCCATCCCCGGCCGAGGCGCGCTTGCGCCGGATGCTGGCCTGCGGGATCGATGCCGAGCAGGGGGCCGAGGCGTTCTTCCGCGCGCTGGCAACGGGCGAGGCGCAGGTCGTCGTGTCCTCGCTGGATCTCGACGCGCTATGCCTGGAGGCCGGGCAAATGGCGATGCCCGCCGACCCCGGCGGGCAGGAATTCGAGCGCCCGGCGCTGGACCAGGACTTCGTCGCGCCGCAGACCGAGGTCGAGGTGAAGCTGGCCGAGTTCTGGAGTGAATTGCTTGGCGTCGGCGAAGTCGGGGCCGAAGACAGTTTCTTCGATCTGGGCGGCCATTCGCTGATCGCGGTGCGGCTCTTCGCGCTGGTGCGCAAGACCTGGCAGGTGGATTTCCCGATCTCGGTTCTGTTCGAGGCGCCGACGATCCGCAAATGCGCCGCCCTGATCGAAAAGCATCGCGCTGCCAGTGGCGCCACCCCGTTGTCGCATGACGCGGCGGTTGCGCAGGACAGCGCGCAGACCTTCACCCACCTGGTGCCGATCCATCAGGGCAGCGGCGGGCCGGGAACACCGTTCTTCATGATCGCCGGCATGTTCGGCAACGTGTTGAACCTGCGCCACCTGGGGCAGATGCTTGGCACCGAGCGGCCGTTCTATGGCCTGCGGGCGCGTGGGTTGTTCGGCGACGAGGCGCCGTATCGGTCGATCCCCGAGGCCGCGGCGAGCTATATCGCCGAGATGCGCCAGGTGCAGCCCGAAGGGCCCTACATGGTGGGCGGTTTCTCGGGCGGGGGGATCGCGGCCTTCGAGGTGGCCCAGCAATTGCACGCGGCGGGCCAGGAGGTCGCGGCGGTGGTTCTGCTGGACACGCCGCTGCCGGTTCCCACGCCGCTCAGCCTGCGGGACCGGGCGATGATCCAGTGGCTGGAACTGCGTGCCGGCGGCGCCGGCTATCCGCTGCGGTGGCTGCGCAACCGCCTGCGTTGGGAGATCGAGAAACGGCGCAAGCGGGTCGATCCGGGCGGCGCCGCCCCGACCTTTCACAATGTCGCGGTGGGTGACGCCTTTCTTGAGGCGATCGGCGCCTATCGGACGCGCCCGTGGGACGGGCCGCTGACCTTGTTCCGACCGCCCCTGTCGGGCAAGTGGCAGGTCGCGCCGGATCGACTGGTCAGCGATCAACGTGCCTATGTTCGGTCCGATAACGGCTGGTCGGAGATCGCCCCGCGCCTTGAGGTGATCGAGGTGCCGGGGGATCACGATGCGATCGTGCTCGAACCCAATGTGCGGGTGCTGGCCGCGCGGATGAAGCGGCTGCTCGACGCTGCCGAACGCCGCCATGCCGCCCCCCGCCGCGAGGCCGCCGAATGACCGCCAGCGTGCTGACCGTGATCGTGAACTGGCGCACGCCGGAGATGTCGCTCGACGCGGCGGCAGCGGCGCTTGGCGCGATGCAGGGTATCGCGGGCGAGATCGTCATCGTCGACAACGACTCGCAGGACGGCTCGTATCAGGCGATGGCCGCGCATGTTGCGGCATCGGGCTGGTCGGACCGGGTGCATGTGCTGCAATCGGGGTTTAACGGCGGGTTCGGCGCCGGCAACAACGCCGCGATCCGGGCCGGGTTGCGCGACGGATCGAAGCCCGATTTCGTCTATCTGCTCAATTCCGATGCCTTCCCCGAACCCGACGCGATCCGCGCGCTGGTCGATTACATGCAGGCCCACCCGCAGGTCGGCCTGTCGGGCAGTTGCCTGCATGGCCGCGACCGGGTGCCGCAAATCTCGACCTTCCGCTTTCCCTCGATCCTGGGCGAGTTCGAGGGGGCGGCGCGGATCGGCCCGATCACCCGCCTGCTGGCGAAATGGGTGGTGCCGATGCCGGTGCCCGACAGCAGCGGGCCGGTGGACTGGCTGGCCGGGGCCAGCATGATGATCCGGCAGGACGTGCTGGACCGGATCGGCCTGTTCGACGAAGGGTACTTCCTCTATTTCGAGGAAACCGACCTGTGCCTGCGCGCCGCGCGCGCCGGGATTGCCACGCATTACGTGCGCGAAAGCGAGGTGATGCACCTGGTGGCGGCCTCGACCGGAATGGATGTCTGGGACCGGGTGCCGGACTATTGGTTCGATTCCCGGCTGCGGTATTTCACCGCGAACCACGGCGCCGTCCATGCCGCGCTGGCGACGGCGGCGAACCTTTCGGGCGGCGCCGCCCACCGCCTGCGCTGTTTCCTGGCGGGACGCAAGCCGGGCGATCCCCGCGGATTCCCGGGGCATCTGCTGGGTCATCACCTGCGCCGCGCGTTGCGGCCGACGCCGCGCCGGCCGGCCAATCACCTTCCCACCACCGGAGCTTGAACGATGTCCGCGTTTTCCTCTGTCCTGATCGGCAACGCGCCCCTGACCCTGCAATGCGCGAAGATGCTGCACGCGCGGGATTGTCCGATCCGCGCCGTCGTCACCCGCAGCGACGATCTGCGCGCCTGGGCCGAGGGCGCGGGCCTGACGGTCCTGTCGCCCGATGCTGACCTGGCGGCCGGGCTTGCAGAGCTCGATTTCGAGTGGTTGCTGTCGATCGGCAACCTCGACCTGATCCCCGGGACGGTGTTGCAAATGCCGCGTCGGGGCGCGGTCAACTTCCATGACGGGCCCTTGCCGGAATATGCCGGGCTGAACGCGCCCGCCTGGGCGATCATCAACGGCGCCACCCGGCACGCGATCACCTGGCACATGATCGAGACGGGGATCGATACCGGCGACATCATCGAACAGCAGGGGTTCGATATCGAACCGGGCGAAACCGCGCTGAGCCTGAACACGCGGTGCTATGCCGCGGCGCTGGAGAGCTTTCCGGCCGTCATCGGGCAACTTGCGACAGGCGCGCCCGCCCGCCGGCCGCAGGATCCGGCGCGGCGGCGCTATTTCGCCAAATCCGACCGGCCCGCGGCCGCGGGGCGGCTGGATTTCACCCAACCCTCTGCGCGGATATGCGCATTGGTTGCCGGGCTGGATCATGGCACCTATGCCAACCCGCTGGCCTGTCCGAAGATCGAGGCGGCGGGCCGGGTTCTGCTGGTGGGCGCGGCCGCGCCGGTGGCCGGGCAGGGCGCGCCGGGCCAGGTCCTGGCGGTGGGTGACGGGGTGGTGGAGGTGGCCACCGCGGACGGGGCCGTTCGCCTGTCGGGTTTTCGCAGGCCGGACGGAAGCACGGCGCAGCCCGGGATCGCCCGCGGCGATGTTCTGCCCACGCCCGACACGCAAGAGGCCCAGCGACTGAACGCGGCCATCGCCGCCACCGCCGGAAACGAAGGGCACTGGCGCGACCGGTTGTCGGACCTGCGCCCGGCCACCCTGTCGCTGACGCCCGGGGATCGCGCCGCAGGGCCGTTGACCCGCCCGGTTGCGGTGCCGCCGGGCACCGCAACCGCAGCCGTCCGGGCCTGCCTGGCCGCGCTCGTGCAAAGGCTGGGCACACCCGGACCGGTCGATCTGGCCTTGCGGATCGCGGATGCGCCTGCGGGCTATGTCAATTCCTGGGTGCCGGTCCGTTTCGACCCCGAGGGATCCTTCGGCGAGGCCGCCGCACGGTTCGACGCGGCGATCGACGCGGCGCGCGCCCTTGGCGGCTTTGCTGCCGACCTGCCGGCGCGGATGCCGGCAATGTCGGGGTTGAAACAGCCCGATGTGGGGCTGGCCGATGCCGGCGGCCTGATCGCGGGCACCGCGCTGACACTGTCGGGCGGCGACGGGTCGCTCACCCTGCATGGCGATCCATCCCGGATCTCGGCGGCCCATCTGGACCTGATTGCCGCGCGGCTGGAACACCTGCTGGGCGCGGATCCGCAATTGCCCGTCGCCGATCTTCCCATCCTGCCACCGGCCGAGCGCACCCTGGTCGTCGAGCAGTTCAGCGCCACCGATACCGCGTTTTCGCCTGACATCTGCATCCACCAGCATTTCGAGGCACAGGCGGCCCGAACCCCCGATGCCACCGCCATCGTCTTCGAGGACCGGTTGCTCAGCTACGCCGCGCTCGATGCGCGGGCCAATCAGGTCGCGCAGGTGCTGGTGGAAATGGGGATCAAGCCGGGGCAGGTCGTGGGGCTGAACCTGGGCCGTTCGCTCGACCTGGTGGTCGGTGCGCTGGCGATCTTCAAGGCGGGCGGGGCCTATGTGCCGCTGGATCCGACCTATCCGGCCGAGCGGCTCGGGTTTTATGTCGAGGACAGCGGCGCCAAAGTGATCCTGAGCGAATCCGCGCTGGCCGGCACGCTTCCGGGCGCGGATGCGGCGCGGCTTGAGATCGACACCGATCCGCGCATTGCAAACGCCCCGGCGCGGCGGCCCGACAGCGCGGTGACGGGCGAGGACCTGGCCTATCTGATCTACACCTCCGGCTCGACCGGCCGGCCCAAGGGGGTGATGGTCACGCATCGCAACGTGTCGAACTTCTTCACCGGGATGGATGCCCGCATCCCGCATGACCCGCCCGGGGTCTGGCTGGCGATCACCAGCATCGCCTTCGACATTTCGGTGCTTGAACTGTTCTGGACCCTGGCGCGCGGCGCCAAGGTCGTGATCGCCAGCGACGAGAGCCGCACCCCGGTCTCTGGCGGGGTCGGCGGAACGCGCGCGCGCGGGATCGAGTTCAGCCTGTTCTACTGGGGCAATGACGATGGCGCGGGGCGCGACAAGTATCGCCTTTTGCTCGATGGCGCACGCTTTGCGGATGCCAACGGGTTCTGCGCGGTCTGGACGCCAGAGCGTCATTTCCATGCCTTCGGCGGGCCTTATCCGAACCCGGCGGTCACCGGCGCCGCGGTGGCGGCGGTCACGCGCAACCTGTCGGTGCGCGCCGGCAGCTGCGTCGCCCCGCTGCATCACCCCGCCCGCATCGCCGAGGACTGGGCGGTGATCGACAACCTGACCAACGGGCGCGCCGGGCTGGCGCTTGCCAGCGGCTGGCAGCGCGACGATTTTGTGCTGCGCCCCGAGAACACGCCGCCGGCGAACAAGCCGGCGATGTTCGACACGCTGCGCAAGATCCGCGATCTGTGGGCCGGCCGGCCGGTCGCCTTTCCCCGCGCCGACGGCAGCAGCCATGCAGTCGTGACCCAGCCGCGGCCGGTGTCGCGCGATCTTCCGATCTGGATCACCACCGCCGGCAATCCCGACACCTGGCGCGAGGCCGGCGCGAATGGCGCGCATGTGCTGACCCATTTGCTGGGCCAGGACATCGACGAACTGGCCGGGAAGATCGAAATCTATCGCGCGGCGCTGCGCGCGGCCGGGCACGACCTGGCGGCATACAAGGTGACGCTGATGCTGCACAGTTTCCTGGCCGCGGACCGCGAGACCGCGCGGGCCGTGGCCGAGGGGCCGATGAAGGACTACCTGCGCGCGGCGGCCGGGCTGATCAAGCAATACGCCTGGGATTTTCCCGCGTTCCGCAAGCCGCGGGGCGTCGACTCTGCCGCACAGCTTGACCTGGACAGCCTTGCGCCCGAAGAGATGGAGGGCATCCTCGACTTCGCCTTCCAGCGTTATTTCGAGGATTCGGGCCTGTTCGGCACGGTCGAGGACGCGCTTGACCGGGTGGACCGGCTGATGGCGATCGGGGTGGACGAGGTCGCCTGTCTGATCGATTACGGCATTCCCGCCGACACGGTGCTCGATGGGCTGCACCCGCTGGCCGAGGTTCTGCGCCGGGCCAATGCCGGTGAGCTGGCCGCGCCCGATGCGGAAGACAATTCTTTTGCGGCGCAGATCCGGCGCCACGGCGTGACCCATCTGCAATGCACGCCGTCGCTGGCACGGATGATGGTCAGCGACGACCAGGCCCGCCGGTCTCTGTCGCGGATAAAACACATCATGGTCGGCGGAGAGGCGGTGCCGGCCGCGCTGGTCAGTGACCTGCGGGACGCCTCGGACGCGACGATCGAGGTCATGTATGGCCCGACCGAGGCGACGATCTGGGCGACGACCGGACCGGCGATGGCCGACGCGGGCGTCTCGGCCATCGGCCGCGCGATCGCCAATACAAGGCTTTACGTTCTGGACCCCGAGGGCCATCCCGTTCCCGTCGGTGTCGTGGGCGAGCTGTTCATCGGCGGCGAGAACGTCGCCGCAGGCTATTGGCAGCGTCCCGAACTGACCGCCGAGCGGTTCCTGCCCGATCCGTTCCGCGATGACGGGCGGGTCTATCGCACCGGCGACCTGGTGCGCTGGCGCGCCGATGGCAGCCTCGATTTTCTCGGCCGCACCGACCACCAGGTCAAGATGCGCGGCGTGCGCATCGAGCTGGGCGAGATCGAGACCGCCATCGACGCGATTGCCGGTGTGCGTCAGTCGGTGGTGACCGCCGGAAAGGACGCGCATGGCCTGGCGCGGCTGGTGGCCTATGTCACGGCGAGTGGCGCGCTGGACGAGACCCGGCTGCGCGCCCGGTTGTCCGAACGGCTTCCGACGCATCTGGTGCCCTCCCGGGTGGTGCTGCTGGATGAATTCCCGCTGACGCCGAACGGCAAGGTGGACCGCAACGCGCTGCCTACGCCCGCCGAACGGACGCCAATGCGCCAGGCCGCCGCAGCCGGTGGTGCGCCCAGGGGGTCGGCCGCCCAGATCGCCGCGATCTGGCGCGACATCCTGGCGGTGAGCGATATCGGCGCGCGGGACAATTTCTTCGACCTCGGCGGTCATTCGCTGCTTGCGGTCGAGGCGCATCGCGCGATCCGCAGCAAGCTGTCGATTGACGCCTTGTCGATCACCGACATCTTCCGCCATCCGGTGCTGGAGACGCTGGCCGCCCGGGTGGATGAGCTTGCCCTGGGCCAGGCCATGCCGGCGCGCGGGCAAGCGGCGGCGCCGTCCCGCAACACGGGCGTCGCATCCGCGACCAATCCGGCGGACCGGGCCGCGGCAATGGCGCGCCGCCGGGCGATGCGCGCGGCGCGGGTCGGGCGGTGAGCGCCCCGCGGGCGGACGACCTTCTGCGCCGCCTTTGCGGACCAACCGTCGCCGTGGGCCGCGCCGATACCGCGCATGGCGCCCATGCGGCCGGGCTGTTCCCGGTCGAAGCGGCGGCGATCGCCCGTGCCCGTCCCGCCCGCATCGCCGAATTCGCGGCCGGGCGCGCGGCGGCCCGGCTGGCGATGGCCGAGCTGGGCCTGTCGCCCTGCGCGGTCGCGATGCGGCCCGATCGTGCGCCGGACTGGCCTGCCGGGGTGGTGGGCTCGATCGCCCATGACGGCGCGCTTTGCCTTGCCGCGCTTTCCCGCGCCGGCGATCTGCGCGCGATCGGGATCGATACCGAGCCGGCCCTGGATCTGCCCGCGGATCTGATCGAAGAAATCGCCACGCCGCATGAACGCGCCTGGCTGGACGGGCGCGATGCCGGTAGTCGGGGCCGGATGGCCCGCGCGATCTTCGTGGCGAAAGAGGCGACCTACAAGGCGCTCTACCCGCTTTCGCCGCAGGTCGTCGGCTTCGATGCGATGCAGGTGATCCCCGATGCGCAGTTGCGCGGCTTTGCCGCAACCCTTGCCATCCGATTCGGGCCCTTCGCGGCGGGCTCGGTGCTGAACGGGCGGCTTGGCCGGGCCGAGGGGCGGATCATTGCCGCGCTTGCGCTGCCGGGGGCCGGGCACTGAGCCCGCGCGGCGGCGTGTTCGCGGATCGGAAACTGTAAGTTTCGCAATTCGCCTCGGGAAATCATGGCAAGTTTGTGGCGAAAACCCTAGATTGCGGCATCAGTGGGGCAAATTTAGGGTAAGATCCGACCGGGACGGGGCAGCGACCCGTTCGGTTGCGGATTCGACCGGCAGGAGGGCTCCATGAGTTCGATCACATCCATGCGCGACGCGTATAACGCCCTTTGGCGGCGCGCCTGGGTTATCGTGCTGGTGCTTGCCATCGGGCTGCCGGGCGCGGTGTGGTTCGCGCTGAGCCAGCCGCGGGTCTACGAGGCGACGGCGGTGATCCAGATCGAGGGGCCGAAGATCGCCGGCGGGGTGCCCGGCACGGATGCGCGCGCCGCCTGGCGGGCGACGGACAGCCAGTTGAACCTGATCGAACAGGAAACCATGGCGCGAGGCAACTTGGTCGAAATCATCGACGCCCTGGGACTTTTCCCCGAAATCGAATCGCAGGCGCAAAAGGTGGCGCTTCTGCGCGAAGCGATCGAGATCGAAAAGCTGAACGCGTCGGGCCCCGCCTGGGGGGCCGAGGCGACGCCGACGGGCCTGTCGATCCAGGTCAGCCTGGGCGAGGCGCGCGCCGCCGCCGAGGTCGCCAATCGCCTGCTGGACGGGATCGTCGCGGAGGCGCGGCGCCGTTCGGACAGCCGCGCCGACCAGACGCTGGCCTTCTTCAGCAGCGAGCAAAAGCGCATACGTGCCGAGATCGAGGCGATCGAATCGGAGTTCGCCCAATTCAAGCGCGACAATGCCGGCGCCCTGCCCGGGGCGCTTGCGGCACAGCGGGCGCGGCTCAACGACCTGTTGGAACGGCGCACCGCGATCGACCAGCAATTGCTGGAATTGCAGGGCGAATCGGACCGCTTGCTGGCCGAAGAGGCCGCGCGCCGCGCCGCGTTGCTGGAACAGAAGCGCGCGGTGCTGGACCAGCCGATCGCGCAACTGGAGACGATGATTGCCCGCGCCCCCGAAGTCGAACGCCGGATCAACGCCTTTCAGCGTGACCTGGGAAGCCTGCAACAGGAATATCGGGTGGTGACCGAGCGCCGGACCGAGGCCGAAATGGCGCGGCTGCTGGAAAATCGCGAACAGGCCGAACGCTTCGAGATCCTCGAACGCGCGCTGGTGCCCGAGGCGCCGACCTCGACCAGTCGCCGGAAACTGGCAATGGCCGGCGGCGTGCTCAGCCTCGTCGTCGCGCTTGGCGCGGCCCTGGCGCTGGAGCTCATGGACGGCACCATCCGCACCGCGGCGCAGCTCGAAGCGCAGCTCGGGGTGCGGCCGGTGATCGTGGTGCCGCGGCTCAAACGGCCGTCGCCGCCGCGGCGCGGCTTTTTTCGATTGGCGCTCTGGCTGGCGCTTCCGGCGGTCGTCGCGGCGACGATCCTGGGATGGCTGTTTCATCGGGTGATGCGGGGCCTTGCCCCCGTGCATCTTCGATCCGGCCCGATTTCAACCCGCAGCGCCGCGCGTCAGCCATAGCCATAAGGTTGCACCGGCTCGCCATTGTTCAGAACGACGCCCAGGATCGGCAGGTCGTCGCCCAGGCGGCGCACCATCTCGCGCAGGTCGGCGGCATGGGTGATACCGCCGCCCACAACCACCAGCACACAGTCGAGATGCCGTCGCATGGCCAGGACATCATCCTGCGCCAGCGCCGGCGGCAGGTCGTAAAGCAGCAGATTCGGGCGCATCTCGGCCGTCATCCCCGCCAATGCCTCGGCGGTTTCCGGACGCTGCAACAATTCGGCGGGAAAAGCCTCGGCCCGGCCATTCAATCCGATCGCCAGGTTGTCGCCGATCCCGTTGTCCCTGGTGGACAGTTTGCGCAGATAGGCGCCCGGGCCGATCTCACCGCGCAGGAAATCCGCGGCGTTCGGCGGGTTTTGCACATCCAGGATCGACGCCAGGCTGGGGTGGCGCAGATCCATCTCCAGCAGGATCGTGCGCCACCCCTCGAATCGCGACAGGGCGATTGCAAGGTTGATCGCAGTAAAGCTCTTGCCGCAACCGCGCGTGGGCGAGGTGATCCCGACCCGCGACCAGCGGTGATCCGTCAGCGCCTGCATCATCCGCCCGCGCAGCACGTCGAAGGCGGCATGGGCCGGGTCGCGCCGGCGCGCCGTGATCACCAGGTTCCGGTCCAGCATGTCGGGGTCGATATGGCTGACCGGAAGAAACGGCCAGCTGTCGCGCACCGCCAGCGGCAACGGCCCGTCATCCACCCGGCTCAAGGCGCGATCCGCCTCCGCCTCGGCGCCGGCCGTTGCCGTGTCGGGCTGGATCAACGCCTTGCGCAAGCGCCGTTCCTGACGGCGGGTTTCGGCCTCGTCGGGCGCGGCGTGCCGCTTCATGAAATCGTTTGATTGATCGTCGTTCAAACCAGACAAACCCCATATACGGGGCCCGTCCGCCCCGATTTCCAGAAAACATGAAAAACTGGCATAAATATGCCCGACGGCCAAGAAACCTGCCCGTTCGCGGCGGCGCGCGGTCACTTGTATTCGATCAACCGGTGATGCCGGTGCAGCAGGCGGCGCCCGTGAAAGATGAGCATTCCCTGGATGTTGGCAAATTTCGACAGGGTTAGGAAAACGGCATGATGCAGGGCCCGGCGGGGCGGTTGCCCGTTGCGGATCAACCCGCGCGCGCTGCGCAGCCAGGACGCCGCATAGAGCGCCAGGACCGCGGCCGGCACCCAGCCCGACCAGGCCGCCCCGAAAAGCGCCAGCAAGGGAAGCACGCCGCCATAGACCCAGGCCCGCGCCCGTTCGCGCCGGTTCCGGCCCGGATGACGGCTGGCGATATGGGCAAAACCGTGCCCCGTGCGCACCCCGCGCCGCCACCATTGCGAGAACCGGGTAATGGCGGCATCGTGGCGCGACATGTCGCGCGGCAACCGCAACAGGCGATAGCCTGCGGCGGCGATGCGCTGGCAGATCTCGTCGTCTTCCGAGGCGATGAAATCCGCGTCGAACCCGCCGATCTGCCGGAACACCGATGCGCGCACCATCATGTCGCCGTTGCAGTCCCGGACCGGGCCGGGCGGGCGGTGCCATTCAGTGTCGCACATCGCGTTGTAGACGCTGGCCTGCGGATCCATCTCGGACCGCCAGCCGGTCACCATCCCCAGTTGCGGGTCTGCCTGCAATGCGGCGCGCCCGGCCTCGATCCAGCCGGGTACAAGGGTGCAGTCGCCATCGAGGAACTGCACGAAATCCGGCATCGCGCCGGTGGCCAGCCGCGCGAATCCGGCATTGCGCGCGCGTGCGGCGGAAAACGGGATGGCGGGATCCAGGATCACCACCTCGACCCCGAGCGCGCGCGCAAGCGCCACGCTCGCGTCGGTCGAGCCGCTGTCGACATAGACGACACGCGCGACCGCGCCCTGTAGCGAGTTCAGGCAGGCGCGCAATCGCGCGCCCTCGTTCCGGCCGATGGCCACGGCGGCAACGGGCGCGGTCATACCGGGGCCTCGCGATCGCTCTCGCCGCCGATACCGGGCACGGCGGAACCGAACAGGCGGGCCAGGCGGGCGGCCTGATCGGTGACATCGAACTGGGCCGTTACCCGGGCGCGGCCTGCCTTTCCCATGCGCTGGCGCAGCGCTTCATCCGTCATCACCCGCAGCAATGCGTTGGCAAGCGCGGCGCAATCGCCGGGCGGCACCAGCAGCCCGGTTTCACCATCGGTGACCAGTTCGCCGACGCCGCCGACCTGCGTCGCCACGACCGGCAATTCGGCGGCCATCGCCTCCATCAAGACGACGGGGACGCCTTCGGCGAAACTGGGCAGGACCAGCGCATCGGCCGCTTGCAGCGCGGCGGCCACCTCGTCCTGGGCCTTGTAGCCGGCGAAGGTCACCGCCGCGTCGAGCCCCATGGCGCGCACCCGGGCCTCCAGCATCGGGCGGTCCGGGCCGTCGCCGACCAGGGTCAGGCGCAGATCCGGCCGCGTGGTGCGGGCCGCGGCCAGCGCGTCGAGCAGCACCAGCAGCCCCTTGACCGCCGCCAGCCGTCCCACGAAAAGCAGGCGATCGCCCGTCCGGCCGTCGCCTGCGCGATACCGGGCCGGGTGGATGCCGCAATGCACGATATGCAGCTTCTCCCAGTCTTGCGGGCGCGAGAACAGCATCGCCTGCGATCGGCAGAAATGGCTGATGCAGGCGACAAATCGCGCGCGCGCGATCTTTTCGTCCAGCCGCCAGTGCCCGGGCGCGAAAAAGATATCGGGCCCGTGCAGGGTAAAGCTGAAGGGAATGCCGGAAACCGCGCTGGCCAGCATCGCGACGGTGCAGCTTGCCATGGCGATGTGATCGTGCAGATGGGTGATGCCGCGTGCCTTCAGGTGGCGGGCCAGCACCACCGCCTCGGCGAAATAGACCAGGTTGTAAAGACGCCCGCGCACCCCCCGGGGCGCGCTGCGCCAGGCCAGGGTCAGCGCGCGCAGGTAACGCCCGGGCCGGCGCAGCGCCGCGACATGGGCGGCAAGGCTGCGGCCCGGATGGGCGGTGGCCGCGAGCACATGAAAGGTTCGCGCCGCTTCGGCGCGCTGTTCCGGGCCGACGTGATGCGCCGGTCCGGTGCGCCGGATCGAGCAGGTCTCGACCGTCAGCCCCAGTGCCCGCAGCGCCGCGACCTCGCGCTGGATGAAGGTGTCGGTGGCGCGGGGATATTCGCCGGTCAGATAGGCGATCCTGCCGGTCATGGCCGCCCCCCGTCGCCTGACGCCGCCTGCATTGCGGCCTCGAACCCGGGGCCGTCGGGCAGGGCCAGCCGCGCGCGAAGCTTTTGATCACCATAGAGAAGCGGCATCAGCCGCGCCCGTAGCGCCGGGCGGCGCAACAGCCCCGGCAGGCGCGGGGCCAGCGGCGTCAAGGCCCAGGCCGCAAGGTCCGGCACCCGCCACGGGACCGGCAGCACGATCCGCGGCCAGCCGCCCCGCCGCAGCGCCGTGACATAGCGCCGCCGGTCGGGCCGGTCCGCGTCCAGCAGGTTCACGATCTCGAAACCTGCCGTGGGGGCGGTTTCGGCCGCGGTCACCAGCCCCGCGGCGCAACGGTCCTGATGGACCAGCGGGATCTCGCCCGGGCTGTCGCCGATCCGCAGCAGCACCGGCCCCAGGGCCAGGCCCAGATGCGCGTTCCACAGCCGCCCCGGCCCCCAGACCGCCCCGGCCCGCATCACCCACAGCGCGGTGCCATGCTGGCGGGCGATGTCGCGGGCCACGTCCTCTTGCGCCAGCTTGGCGCGGCAATAGGCGTCGCGCAGCGCCGGTCGGGTTTCAAGCGCCGTGGTCTCGTCCACCACCGCGCCCGGGCACAACCCTTGCGTGCCATAGACCGCCATCGAGCCGACCAGCACCACGCGCGGCACGGCGGCACGCCCGACCGCCTGCATCAGGGCCCGGGTCGCGGCGACGGTATCGCGCTGCATCTGCGCCGGCTCGCCGGTGACGGCGGCGGCGGCGTGTATCACGGCGTCGATCCCGGCCAGGGCCTGGTCCAGCGGGTCGCGCGCAAGATCGGCGCGCAGACCCTCGACGCCCGGGGGTGGATCGACCGTTGCGCGATACAGCGCGCGCACCCGGTGGCCACGCGCCTGCGCGCAGGCCACGACAGCGCGCCCGACATGACCGCCGGCACCGGTGACAAGCAGCGTCATCGCGCCCATGGCATCGGCTTCATGGGCGTGCAGGTGGTGGCCATGCGATGCGCGCCGGTCTGCTGACAGGCCAGCGTCACCTCGGTCAGGTGCAGCGCGTAATCGCCCGACAGCCGGCTTGTCCGACCTTCGGCGATCGCGGCGAGCATCTCGGCCGGGCCAAGCGCGAAATTCATCGCCGCCGCCCCCCGGCGTGGCAGTTTCGGGTGGGTCGGGCCTTGCAGCCGGATCCGGCGGGGCAGGGGCGATTCCAGCAACCGCCGGCGCAGCCGCAGCCGGCGCCGATAGCGCACCGGGGCGGCATTGTCCCACAGCTCGGGCACCTCCAGCACGCCGGCATCGCCGATCACGCGCAACCGGTGGTCATGCGGGGCGGCGATCGAGCAGGTCAGCCGCGCCACCGGCCCGGCGGCGAAATCCAGCGTCGCGACCGAGAAATCCGCCGCGCCGCCGGTCACGCCGCGCTTGTCTTCCACCAGCGTATGGGCAGAGGCGACGACCCGCCGGACCGGGCCGAAGATCGCGATCAGCCAGGACAGGGCATAGCCCGCGTGTTCCAGCGTGCAGCCGGTGCGGAACTCGTCCTCGAACGGCCAGGGGGCGCCGCTTTCCGATTGCCAGCGCGCCAGCGGGGCCTGCGGGATAAACCCGTCATCCATCTCGGCATAGATCAGGCGCGGCGTACCGCCCCTGCCGTCGCGCACCGCCCGGGCCAGCGCCTGCGCCGCCTCGCCCAGCACCGAAGAGGGGGCGGTGGCCAGTTGCAGACCCCTGCTTTCGGCCAGCGCGTGCAGGCTGCGCGCTTCGGCCATGTCCAGCACCATCGGCTTTTCCGAAAACACGTGACACCCCGCCCCCAGCCCCGCCCGGATGATGCGGCCATGCTGGCCCGGATTGGTCAGGTTCAGCAAGATCCCGTCGCGTGGATGCGCGGCCAGCGCCGCCGCAAGGTCCGGGAATTGCGGGATGTTCCAATGGGTGCAGAACGCTGCCATCCGCCGCGCGTCGCGGTCATGCGCACCCAGCACGCGGATGTCGGGATACAGGGCCAGCGCCCGCATGTACAGATCCGCGACGAAGCCGCAGCCGACCAGGGTGACGGCGCCGCTCATGCCGCGCCCCGTTCGCGCCACCCGCCCGATGCTGCTGCCTGTCGCGTCATGTCCCGCCTGCCTGTTGCACCTCTCCGGCAAACCATGAAAGGGTGGCAGGAGTTTGTCCATGAGCGTTCGGTTTCTTGGACCGGCGCGCCGGAACGGGGCGAGGCGCAAGGGCAGGAGCGCGGCGGTGAGGATCTTCGCGGGCGAGGCCACGATCGAAGTGAATGTTGCCGATGCCGCGGCGCTGGAGGCCGAGGTGGCGCGCCGCCTGGCGGGGGGCACCGGCTTTGCGCTGGCCACGCTGAACCTCGATCACCTGGTAAAGCTGCGCGAGTCGCCCGGGTTTCGCGCGGCCTATGCGGCGCAGGACCTGGTCACGGCGGATGGCAACCCGATCGTCTGGATGTCGCGGCTGGCACGTCGGCCGGTCGCGCTGTTGCCGGGATCGGACCTGGTCGACCCGCTGGCACGGATCGCGGCCCGGGCGGGCGCACCGGTGGGGCTGGTGGGCAGCACCGCGCACAGCCTTGAAGGTGCGGCCGATGCCCTGACGCACCGGGTGCCCGGGCTGGTCATTGCCGCGCGAATCGCGCCGCCCATGGGTTTCGATCCAGACAGCCCGGCGGCCGATGCGGTTCTGGATGAATTGCGGGCCCGGGGCGTGCGCCTGTGCTTTCTTGCCCTCGGCGCGCCGAAGCAGGAGATGCTGGCCGCGCGGGGGCGGGTGCGCACCCCCGAGATCGGCTTTGCCAGCATCGGCGCCGGGCTGGATTTCCTGTCCGGCCAGCAGACCCGCGCGCCGCGATGGGTGCGCCGGATCGCGATGGAATGGCTGTTCCGGATGCTGGGCGACCCGCAGCGGCTGGCCCGGCGCTATGCGCTGTCGGCGTTGATTCTGCCCGGCCATGCTCTGCGCGCGCTGCGCCAGCGCCGGGGCTGAGCGCGCGGCGCCGCCCCCGCGCCCCGGCTCAGTCGGCGCATTCCAGCAGCATCGTGCCCGCCCCGGTATTCGAGATCGGCACATGATAGTTCTGCGTCAGAAGGTTCACCTTCTCGCCCAATGCCCCGCGCATCATCAGCCACATCAGGAACTCGGTGCCCTGCGCGCCGGCCTTCTCGACCAGTTCCATCCGGCTGATCCGGGTCAGCTCGTCCGGGGCGCTGACGATCTTTTCCATGCAATACTTGTCGAACGCGGTATTGATGAATCCCGCGCGCTGCCCGTCCAGTTGGTGTGACAGCCCGCCGGTGCCCAGCACGACCACCCGGATGTCGCGCGGCCAGGACAGGATCGCCTTGCGCAGCGACCGGCCGAATTCCAGCGCCCGGTGCAGCGTCGGGATCGGGTGCTGCACCGTGTTCGCGCTGATCGGAATGGCGCGCGGGAAATTCGGATCCTGCCCCAGTTTCGGCCAGAACAGCTGCATCGGCACGGTAAAGCCGTGATCCACCGCCAGTTCCTGGCACGAGGTTATGTCGAACTCGTCGGCGACCATGCCTTCGATGATATGCCATGAAAACGCGGCATCGCCGGGAAAGGGCGGCAGTTGCGGAATGCCCCAGCCCTCGTCCTCGTTGCGGTATTCATGCGCCGCACCGATCGCGAAGGTCGGCATCTTGTCGAGGAAGAAGCCCAGCCCGTGATCGTTGTAGATGTTGATGACGACATCGGGTTTCACCCGGGCCAGCCAGTCATGGATGGGCGGATAGGCGTCGAAGAACGGTTTCCAGTAGGGATCGTCGAACAGCTTGTTGGCGATCGCGTTGCCGACCGCGGGAATATGCGATGTGGTGATGCCACCCAGTATTCGTGCCATTTCAGCGCCCCGCGTCCAGAAGTTTCTGCTTGAATTCCTCGGTGGTCATGCCGGTCTGCTGGGCCCCCACATCCTGAACGCTCAGCTGATAGATGCCGGCGAACTTGGCCAGGTAATAGATGTTGCCGCCGGCCTCGATCAGGGCCAGGACGTTCTTGTCGCGGCAGGCCTGTTTCTGCTCTTCGTTCAGCCCGAACTTCTCGAAATAGGCCTCCGGGTCGCGCAGATATTCCTCGCGGTTCTCCTTCCTGTTGAAGGAATAGCACATCTTGTTCAGGGCATAGCCCTTCATCGCCTGCCGGCCGTCGAAGATCGTCGTGCCGGGAATGTCGGCGTGATGGTCGAACTCTGCCAGGTCCATCGGTTCGTCCTTTGTTACGGCGCCCAGTAAAGGCGCATGGGGTTGTCCACCAGCAGCTTGCGCTGCTGTTCGGGCGTTCGCGCGATTCGGGGAATGAAATCGACCAGCGCGCCGTCATCGGGCATATGCGATTTCATGTTCGGATGCGGCCAGTCGGTGCCCCAGAGCACCCGGTCGGGAAACCGCTCGACCACGGCGCTGGCATGGGGCACCACGTCGTCAAAGGGCGGGCCCTGCCGGCTCAGCCGTTCTGGGCACGTAACTTTCGACCAGATGTTCTCGTTCTCGTCCAGCAACCGCAGGAAGCGCTGGAACTGCGGGTCATCGACCGGTTTCGAAACGTCCGGCCGGCCCATGTGATCGACCACGACCGTGGTCGGCAACTGGCCCAGGAACGGGGCAAGCTCTTCCAGGTCCTGCGCCTCGAAATAGACGACGACATGCCAGCCAAGCGCCTCGATGCGGCCGGCAATGTCGAGAAAGACCTCCCTCGGCGTGTCATCGACCAGCCGCTTGACGAAATTGAAACGCACCCCGCGCACCCCGGCGGCATGCATCTCCTGCAACGCGCGGTCCGTGACCTCGGCGCCGACGCTGGCAACGCCGCGCGCGCGACCCTGCGCGGCGCGGCAGGCGTCGAGCATCGCGCGATTGTCGGTGCCGTGACAGGTCGCCTGCACGATCACGTTGCGATCGAACCCCAGGAAATCGCGCAATTCAAAGAGCTTGCCCTTGCCCGCATCGCACGGGGTGTATTTCCGTTCCGGCGCAAAGGGAAACGCGGCTTCGGGCCCGAAGACATGGCAATGCGCATCCACCGCGCCGGCCGGCAGCTTGAAATCGGGTTTCTTCGGATCGGGGTGAAAGACCAGCCAGTCCGCGTCCATCATTGTCATCCTCTCGTGAAAACCATGCCGTCCATCAGCTTGCGCGCGGTGCGCAGGATCGCGGCCGAAAGAACCGCGCCATCCTCGTCCAGCGTGACCTCGACCGTCATCTCGCCGGTCGGGTGCTCGATGCTCAGCCGGCGCATGCGCCCCGCGCCGGTGCGCGCCAGCGCGTTGGCCGGGCTGCCCGCCAGCAGACAGGCGGTGGCGACACTGACCGCGCCCAGAACCCCGATCGTCTTGTGACACCGATGCGGAATGAAGGTCCGCGTGGCAATGGCGCCGCCCGCCCTGGGCGCGCTGACCATGGTCATCTTCGGCACCGATTTCTCCGCGACATCGCCCAGGTTCATCCGCGGCCCGCAGGCCAGGCGGATCTTCTCCAGCCGGGCGCGCAGATCGTCATCCGCCTCCAGCTCTTCGGGCGTCTCGTCCCCGGCCAGCCCCATGTCCGCGGCACGCAACACCACGCAGGGCATGCCGTTGTCGATCATCGTCACCTCGACGCCCCCGACCAGGTCCACCGCGTTCCCGCTCGGCAGCAACGCCCCGCAGGACGACCCGGCCGTGTCCTCGAAGGCGATCGGCACCGCCGCCGCGGCGCCGGGCACGCCGTCGATCCTCGTGTCGCCGACATAGCTGACAGCCCCGTCCGGCGTCGCGACGCGGGCCACCGCCACCTGGCCGGTGTTTTCCATGAATATCGTCACCGGAGTCTCGTCCCCCGCGACCGGCACCAGGCCGCGCTCGATCGCGAAGGGTCCGACCCCGGCCAGGATGTTGCCGCAGTTCTGTGCGTCGGTGACGATCGGGCGATCGACGAAGACCTGGAGAAACAGGTAATCCACGTCCACACCCGCACGCGCGGACGGCCTGACCACCGCCACCTTCGAGGTCAGCGGATCGCCCCCGCCCATCCCGTCGATCTGCCTCGGATCGGGCGAGCCCATGACCTCCAGCAGGATCGCGTCGCGCGCGACGGCATCGTCGGGCAGGTCCGCGGCCAGGAAATAGCCGCCCTTCGAGGTTCCCCCGCGCATCCACATGCAGCGTATTCCGTCGCTCATCCGCATTCTCCGCTTCTTCTCGGTCGAAATACTCCGGGGGAGTCGCGGCTTGCCGCGACGGGGGCAGCGCCCCCCGAACCGCCGGTCAGATGTATTTCAACCCCTTCTCGGCCAGCCGCCCGCGCATGTCGTAGATGTCCAGCCCCAGCTCGCCATCGGCCAGCCGCCGGCGTTTCTCTTCTTCCCTGGCTTCGCGCGCGCGGGCCTTTTCCAGAACGCTCGCCGCCTCGGCACGGCGCACCACGCAGACACCGTCATCGTCGGCCACGATGATGTCACCCGGTTCGACCATCGCGCCGGCACAGACGATCGGCACGTTGACCGAGCCCGGGGTCTCCTTCACCGTGCCTTGCGCGAAGATCGCCCGCGACCAGACCGGGAACTGCATTCCGGTCAGCTCGCGCACGTCGCGCACGCCCGCGTCGATGATCAGCCCGCGCACGCCGCGGGCCTGCGCCGATGTCGCCAGCAGGTCGCCGAAATACCCGTCTTCGCAGGGGCTCGTGGGGGCCAGCACCAGGATGTCGCCGGCGCGGCATTGCTCGATCGAGACATGCACCATCCAGTTGTCGCCCGGCGGGGCCGAGATTGTGACCGCCGAGGCCGCCAGCCGCGCGCCGGGATAGATCGGCCGCATGTAGCTGGCCAGCAATCCCCTGCGGCCCTGCGCCTCGTGCACCGTCGCCACGCCGCATTCGCCAAGCCCGGCGATCACTTCCGGATCGGCCCGCTCGATGTTCTGGACCACGACCCCGCTCATGACAGCTCGTCCACGGTCTGCGGAAAGATCGCCTGGAAGCCCTCGGCATAGCGTGCGTCGCGGCCGCCGGCCTGCCCGCCGGAATTGCGCCGGAAATGGTTGCCGCGGTTCTCGGCCACATTGGTATAGAAGTCCCACAAATGCTCTTGCCCCTGCATGCATTCGATGGCGGCGCGCTTGCGATCCCAGACCTCGGTGATGTCGAGAAACACGTTGGGTTTCCATTCCATCTGCTCGGTCTGGTGCGGCTCGAACAGGTAGAGCTGCGGCGCGCCCAGCACCTTCTGGCCGGGATTGTGGCCCCAGGCCTGCGCGACCATCCGGCATTCCAGCGCGAACTGCGTCGTGTTCATGTGGTCGGTGTTGTAGGGATCCCATTTGGAATGGCTCATCATCCAGGCGGGCTGGACCGCGCGGATCACGTCGACCATCCGCTCGCGGGTCTCGCGGCCCAGGTCCAGCGGATAATCGCCGACGTCGAAGAACTGGATGTCATGCACGTCCAGCGCCTTCGCCGCGTTCTCGGCCTCCTTGCGGCGCGCGGTCTTGACCTTGTCCAGGGTCATGCCCTCCTGCTTCCACAGTTTGGCGCTTTCGCCGCGTTCGCCATATGACAGGCAGACGACGGTCACATCGTAACCGCGTTTCTGGTGCAGCGCGATGGCGCCGCCGGCCCGCCACACGAAGTCGGCGGAATGGGCGCTGATGACAAGGGCGGTCTTGGTGTCTGGCATTTGCGATGGCTCCGCTGTGGTTCTGGCCGGTGCAGTCCCGGCCGGAGTTTCGTGACAAGCATGCCTCATCCCGCCCGGTTTGCCTATTTCGAATGAAGATGATTATATAAGTTCAGGCTATTGATTGCATGTCATGCGGGGCGCGATGGACGCGATATTTCCCAACATACGGCATTTGCGGGTGTTGTGCGAGGCGGCCAGGCTGCGCTCGGTCTCTCTGGCCGCCGCGCAGGTGCATCTGTCGCAGCCCGCGGCGACCCAGGCCATCGCCCGGCTCGAGGCGGATCTGGGGGTGACGCTGCTGGCCCGGCGGCGCGAGGGGCTGGTGCCGACGCCGCTTGGCGCGGTGTTCCTCGATCGGGCGCGGCGGGCGCTGTCGCATCTGGCCACCGGCGCGCGGCTGGCCCTGCGGCTGGCCGGGTCGGGGCGATCGGCCGGACCGTCCGGCCTCGAGACAAGGGTGACCGCGGCGCAGCTGCGCGCGCTGGTGGCGATCGCCGGTTCCGGCAGTTTCACGATCGCGGCGCGCGATCTTGGCCTGTCGCAGCCCACCGTGCACAAGGCGGCCCGAACGCTGGAGGCGGTGGCCGGGATCCGCCTGTTCCAGTCCGGCGCGGCCGGCGTGGACCTGACCCCGGCCGCACAGGTCCTGGTCCAGCGCGTCAAGCTGGCCTATGCCGAAATTCGCCAGGGCCTGGACGAGATCGACGCCGCGCTGAGCCGTGAAAGCGCGACCTTCGTGCTGGGCAGCCTGCCGCTGGCGCGCACCCATATCGTGCCAAGGGCGGTCGCTGAGATGATCCGCACCACGCCGGGCTTGCAGATCCGGGTTGTCGATGGCCGTTACCCCGAGCTTCTGCGCAGCCTGCGCGAGGGCGAGATCGACTGCCTGATCGGGGCGCTTCGCGATCCGGCCCCGTCTGACGACGTGATCGAAGAGGCGCTGTTCGACGATCCGCTGGCCATCGTGGCCGGCCGCGGCCATCCGCTGGCGGGCCGTGCCCGCGTGTCGCTGGAAGAAACCCTTCGTTACCCGTGGGTTGCGCCTCCGCGCCAGGCCCCGGCCGGGCAATATCTATACGAGACGCTGCGTATCCAGGACCGCGCGGAGACGCCGGTGCGGGTCGTCTCGTCGTCGCTGGTCTTTCTGCGCGGGCTGCTGGCCGAGGGCGAATTCCTGACCCTGATTTCACGTCATCAGATCAGCCATGAAGAGGCCGCCGGCACGCTGGTGCCCCTGCCGGTGCCGTTGCAGGGCAACCGCCGGCCCATCGGCCTGACCTGGCGGCGCGACTGGCGGCCCACCGCGACGCAGACCCGGTTTATAGATTTGCTGCGAGAGTGGAGTCGGCGCGCGACCGCCGAAACCTCCCGGGACACGGCACACCTATAGATAAATACAATAGTCGAACAGGTATTCGAATTGGCCGGCGCCGCACGGCGATGATAACAGGCAAGCATCCACAGGAGGTTCCATGACCGCAGGCCCGGACGTCAGCGTGACAATCGCCTTCATCGGCTTTGGCGAAGCCGCCCGCGCCCTCGTGAAGGGGCTCCGCTCCGAAGGGGGCGGGCCATCCCTGCGGGCCTTCGACATCAAGACCGGGGCCGCCGAAACCGCCGCGGCGATGCGCGCCGCCTATGCCGCGGCAGGCGTTGCCGGGGCCGAAACCGTGGCCGAAGCGGTGGCCGGGGCCGATATCGTGTTTTCCACCGTCACCGCCGACCAGGCTGGCGCGGCCGCGGCGGCCGTCGCGGATGCGGGGCTGAACGGCGCTTTGTTTCTCGATTGCAATTCCTGTGCGCCCGAGGTCAAACGCGCCTCGGCCGCGCGGATCGACGCGGCCGGCGGGCGCTATGTGGATGTTGCGGTGATGGCGCCGGTGCATCCGCGGCTGCATCGCACGCCATGCCTGTTGTCGGGCGATCACGCCCAGGCGGCGCAGGCCGCGATGACGGCCCTGAACATGGACGTGACCGTGGCCGACGGGCCGGTCGGCGCGGCATCGACGCGCAAGATGGTCCGCTCGATCATGATAAAGGGGCTGGAGGCGCTGACCGTCGAATGCATGCTGGCCGCGCGCAAGGCCGGGATCGAAGAGGACATACTCGCCTCTCTCGAATCCAGCTTTCCGGGCTTTGGCTGGGCCGACCGGGCGCCCTATATGCTGGAAAGGGTCATGACGCACGGCATCCGCCGCGCGGCAGAGATGCGCGAGGTGGCCCGGACGGTCGAGGACCTCGGCCTTGCCGCGCCGATGGCAACGGCGACCGCGGCCCGCCAGCAAGAGATCGGCGCGCTCGGCCTCGACGCGGCGGCCATCGGCGCGGGCGATCTTGCCGCGCTGAGCGATGCGATCATCGCGGCGATGGCAAGCCGCCGAACCTGACTTTTGCAGGAAGGACAAGACAATGGGCAAACTGGAAAGCGAATACGAGGATATCCCCGGAACCTATGTATTCGACGGCAAACGCTGCATCGAGGGCTTTCAGCTGAACAAGTTCTGCAAGTCGCTCGACCTCGAGGCGAACCGCGCGGCGTTCCGTGACGACCCGTCGGGCTATCTGGACAAGTTCCCGATGACGCCGGAACAGCGCAAGGCGATCGAGGATCGCGACTGGCTGGGCATGCTGCAACTGGGCGGCAATGTCTATTACACGTTCAAGCTGGCCGCCTTCGACGGCATCACCATGCAGCATATCGGCGGCGCCATGTCCGGCATCACGGTGGATGACTTCCGCCAGATGATGCTGGCGGGCGGGCGCAGCGTCGAAGGAAACCGATCCAAATCGGAGTGGAAATAATGGCAAGAATCATCGGTGGCGTCGGCTGCTCGCATATCCCGTCCGTCGGGGCGGCGATGGACAATGGCAAGACGCAAGAACCGTACTGGAAACCGTTATTCGACGGGTATGAACCGGCGCGCGAATGGATGCGCAAGGCCAACCCGGACGTGGTGATCGTGGTCTACAACGACCACGCCGCAGCCTTCGACATCTCGCTCACGCCGATGTTCACGATCGGCGCCGCGCCCGAGTTCCTGCCTGCCGACGAAGGCTATGGCCGCCGAAAGGTGCCCAATGTCCGAGGCTATCCCGAACTGGCCTCGCATCTGATCGAATCGCTGGTCTTCGACGAGTTCGACATCAACACCGCGCTCGAAATGGACGTGGACCACGGCCTGACCGTGCCGCTGTCGGTGATGTATGGCCAGCCGCGGGAATGGCCCTGCCGGGTGATCCCGCTGGCGGTCAATGTGGTGAAATATCCCCAGCCCCTGGGGCGGCGCTGCTACAAGCTGGGCAAGGCGATCCGCAAGGCCGTGGATGAGTTCGACGAGGATCTGACCGTCGCCATCTTCGGCACCGGTGGCATGTCGCACCAGTTGCAGGGCGAACGGGCCGGGCTGGTGAACCCCGACTTCGACAAGGCGTTTCTCGACGACCTGTCGGGCGACGTCGCGCGGCTGACGAATATCGGTCATGTCGAATACATGCGCGAGGCCGGGTCCGAGGGGATCGAGCTTATCATGTGGCTGGTGATGCGCGGCGCGCTGGATGACAAGGTGCACGAGGTCTATCGCCATTATCACGTTCCGGCCTCCAACACCGGGGCCGGACTCATCATACTGGAGAACGATCAATGAGGATTTGTGTCGCCGGCGCCTATGGCGCCTTCGGGATCAAGCATCTTGACGCGCTTTCCGCAATCAAGGGGGTCGAGGTGACCTCGGTCATGGGGCCGACCCGTGAAAAGATCGATGCGCTGGCCGCCGAACGCGGGATTGGCCACGCCGCCACCGAACTGGATGAATGCCTTGCCCGCGACGATGTGGATGCGGTGGTCCTGGCCACGCCCACCCAGATGCACGCCGAACAGGCCATCGCCTGCATGACGGCCGGCAAGCCGGCACTGGTCGAGATCCCGATGGCCGACTCGCTTGCCGACAGCGAGCGGGTGGTGAACGTGCAGAAACAGACCGGCGTGCTTTGCATGGCCGGGCAGGTGCGCCGCTTCAACCCGTCGCATCAGTGGATTCACGACCGGATCGCCGCGGGTGAGCTTAAGGTCCAGCAGATGGACGTGCAGACCTATTTCTTCCGGCGCTCCAACACCAACGCCAAGGGAGAACCGCGCAGCTGGACAGATCACCTGCTGTGGCACCACGCCTGCCACACGGTGGATCTGTTCCAGTACCAGACCGGCGAAACGGTGTCCGATTGCCACGGCCTGCAAGGTCCGGTTCACCCCGAACTCGGCATCGCGATGGACATGTCGATTGGCATGAAAACACCTGCCGGCGCGATCTGCACCCTTTCGCTGAGCTTCAACAATGACGGGCCGTTCGGCACGGTCTTCCGCTATATCTGCGACAACGGCACCTATATCGCGCGCTATGACGACCTGTTCGACGGCTACGAGAACCCGATCGACCTGAGCGATGTCGCGGTGTCCAGCAACGGGATCGAACTGATCGACCGCGAATTCATCAGCGCGATCGAAACCGGGCGCGAACCCAATGCCTCCGTCGCGCAAGTGCTGCCCGCGATGCGCACGCTCGACCGGATAGAAAGGCAACTCGCCTGACCCGATTGCGTGCGCCTGCGGCGCACAAGCCATTCGCGCGCCCCTTCCCTGCGGAAAGGGGCGCGCGGTTGCGCAACCGCCGCCCGGGCCGACCCGCGACGAGGCTGCGATCCCCCCTTCTCCTTGGTGCAAATACTCACAAGGCCATTGCTTTCGGCGCTGCCGCGATTTCGGCGGGGCCACCGGATTTCCGAAATGATCTGCACCACGTCGCGGATGGGTGATAGGCTCATCGCCGGGGCGCAGGCGACCGGGGGCTTTGCATGGAACCGAGACCTTATGAAAATTTCCGGCGGACGTGATGCAGCGGGTTGCGCTTTCGCCGGATCTGACGATCAGCCGCATCGCCTATGGCATGTGGCGGCTGGCCGATGATCGCGATATCTCGCCACGGCATGTCGCGGCCAAGATCGGGGCCTGTCTGGATCAGGGAATCAGCAGCTTCGACCAGGCCGATATCTATGGCGATTACCGGGCCGAGGGCATTCTGGGCGGCGCGTTGAAGGCCGATCCGGGGTTGCGCCGGCAGATGGAAATAATCACCAAATGCGGTATCGTCGCCCCGGTGGGCCGGTATTCCGGCGCGAAGGTCAAGCATTACGACAGTTCGCTCGCACATATCGAGCATTCGGTCGAGATGTCGCTGAACGCCATGGGGATCGACCATATCGACCTGCTGCTGATCCATCGACCCGATCCGCTGATGGATCATCACGAAACCGGGGCGGCGCTGGATGCGCTGGTGCGCGGCGGCAAGGTGCGCGCTGTCGGCGTGTCGAATTTCCGTCCCTGGGACTGGAGGCTGCTGCAATCGGCGATGGAAACGCCGCTTGTCACCAACCAGATCGAAATCAGCCTGGCCGCGCCGGAAGCGTTCGCCAACGGGGACCTGGCCTTTCATCAGCGCCAGGGGCAACACCCGATGGCCTGGTCGCCGCTGGGCGGCGGCGCGCTGATGCGGGGCCGGGGGCCCCTGGCCACGATGCTGGACGAGGTCGCGTCGGCCGCCGGCGTGGACAGGGCGGCCGTGGCGGTGGCGTTCCTGCTGAGCCATCCGGCCGGCATCGTGCCGGTGATGGGCACCAATACCCTTTCGCGGATCGCCCGGTTGTCGGATGCGCTGGATCTGCGCCTTGATCGCGAAACCTGGTTCCGGCTTTACGAGGCCGCATTGGGGCACGAGGTACCCTGAGCCTGCCCATGCCCCGGCGGCGCTGACCCCGCCCCGGCGCTATCGCTCGGAAACCGCTTGCGCCCCGGTGACGACATCCAGCAGGTCCGAGGTTATGTCGGCCTGCCGGATCACCCGTTCCTCGGCGCGCAGCTTGTCGAGCCGGTCGCCGATATTGCGGTCGGCGGCCTCCATCGCGCGCAGGCGCGCCGCGTTCTCGCTGGCCAGGCTTTGCATCAGCGCATTGGCGATTTCGGCAAAGAGATACTCGGCGGCCAGGTCTTCCATCAGCCTGGCGGGCGCCAGGTGATGCAGTGGCGGCAGGCGCGTGTCGGTCTTGACGAAGGCGTCGGGGTGCAACGGCAGAATGACCCGAAGCGTGGGGGTGAACCCGGCGCCGGACCGATAGCTGGCATGCGCGATACGCACCGACGCGGCACCGGCAAGCCCGGCGCTGATGCGGCGCGCAAGCGCGGCGATCCCGCCAACGCGCGAGGTCATCGGGTGTATCGTCGCGCTGCGCAACCCGGCTTCGGCTGCGCGGCTCGCGCCACGCTGCCCGACAATCTGCAATTCCTCGTCCGCGGCAAGGACATCCTTTACCTTTTGCAGGATTTCCTTGTTGAACCCGCCGACGAATCCGTGCTCGGAACCGATGGCCAGCAACAGGCGGCGTCCGTCGCCGCCCTCCGCCGGCATCGGCGCCAGCAGCGCCACCGCGGAAATCGCGCGTTCCACGGTCTCCACATAGGCCCGGGTGCCCGTGAATGCCTGCTGTGCCTCGCGCAGATGCATGCCGGCCATGGCGCGCAACGCGCCCACGAGGTCGTGCAGCCCGGCGATGCTGTCGATCCGCTCGTTGATGCGTGGCAGCTGGCCCATGTCAGGCTTCGGGTGTCAGCGTGGCAATGCAGTCGTCCAGAACCGTGACAATGGCGGCGCGGTCATCGGCAGAGACGGTGTTTGTCTGCGCGATCCGGTGAACCGCGTGCGGGCAGCGCGTTTCCATGGCCTCGGCCAGGCGCGCGCGCAGGTCCGGGATGCGCGACAACGGCAGGGTTTCGAGCTTGCGTTCGGCCACCGCGAGCAACAACGCGACCTGCAACGCCAGCGGCAGCGGGTTGTATTCCGGCTGGGCCAATATCGCGCGGATCCGGCGGCCATGCGCAATCCGTTTCGCGGTGCGCTCATCGACCATGGTGCCGAACCGGGTAAACACCTCAAGCTCCAGGAACTGCGCGTAATCAAGCTTGAGCGATTGCGCGATCTCCCGGATCGCGCGCGCCTGGGTGGCCCCGCCGACGCGGCTGACGCTCATGCCGACATTCACGGCGGGTTTCTGGCCCTCGTAGAACAGCTTGGGCTCAAGATAGACCTGCCCGTCGGTGATCGAGATCAGGTTGGTGGGGATATAGGCGGTCAGGTTGCCGGCCTGGGTTTCGGCAATCGGCAGCGCGGTCAGCGATCCGCCGCCCTGCGCGGCCGACAGCCTGGCCGCGCGCTCCAGCAGCCGCGCGTGCAGATAGAACACGTCACCGGGATATGCCTCGCGGCCGGGCGGCTTGCGCAGCAGCAGCGAAATTTCGCGATAGACGATGGCGTGCTTGGTCAGGTCATCCAGGATCAGCAGTGCATCCTGCCCGCGGTCGCGGAAATATTCGGCCATAGTGCAGGCAGCATAGGGCGTTGTCCATTGCGTGCCGGGCGGCGCGTCCGAGGCCCCCACGACGATGATGCAGTTGCCCAGGGCGCCTTGCGCGCGCAGCGTCCGGACCACCCGCGCCACGCCGGAGGATTTCTGCCCGATCGCGGCATAGATGCACACCACGCCCGAGTCGCGCTGGTTGATCATGGTGTCGATGGCAATGGTGGTCTTGCCGGTCTTGCGATCGCCAATGATCAGTTCGCGCTGTCCCCGGCCCAAAGGGATCATCGCGTCGATCACGGTCAGGCCGGTCAGCAACGGCTCGCTCACCAGGTCGCGGTCCACGATGCCGGGGGCCGGCCGTTCGACCGGGTCCATCCGTTCGGCTGCAATGGCCGGCCCGTCATCCAGCGGGCGCCCCATCGGATCGACCACGCGGCCCAGCAGCGCCTCGCCCACCGGCACCCGGATGATCTGGCCGGTGCCATGTACGAGGCTGCCCGCGCGGATCGCCGCGCCATGGTCGAGAAGGGCGCAACCGATCCCGTCCTCGCCGATCTTCAGCGCGATGCCGGGGGTGCCATCCTCGAAGCGCAAAAGCTCGTCCAGGCGGGTGTCGGGCAGACCCGAGATCGTCGCGACCCCGTCGCCGATCCGCTCCACCCGGCCGACGGCGCGAAGCTGCGGTGCCAGGTCGGCCCGCGCCAGCCCGGCGCGCGCCCGCGGCAGCCATGCGGAAACGTCGCGCTCAAGGCTCATCGCCGGCCTCACGGATCCGTTCGATGGCAAGCTCCAGTTTGCGGGCCCAGGACAGGTCCAGAACCTGATGCGGAAGGTGCAGCACGACCCCGCCCAGCAGGTCGGAATCGACATCGAACTGCGGATCGGTCTCGGTGCCCAGCTGCCGGCGCAGGGTGTCGGCCCATGTCCGGCGGCGATCATCGGGGATCGGGGCCGCGGTGATCACGCGCCACTGCGCATCCGCCGGGGCCAGATCGGCGCGCAGGGTTGCGGCGCGGTCCGGTGGCAGATCGTCCAGCACCGCGCGCAGCCGTGCCAGCAGCGCCGGACCGGTGCTGTCGAGGGCCGCATCGGCCAGTATCCTGCGGGTCAGGTCGCTGACCAGCCCGGCAATCTGGTCCTTTGCGGCCGCCAATGCGCGCTCGCGTTCCTCGGCGATCTGCTTGCGGGCCTCGTCGCGCATTTCATCGGCCGCGGCGCGGGCCTCCTGCAGGATCTCGTCACGCTCGGCCTGAAGCGCCTTGTGCGTTTCGGCGGCCTTTCGGTTGCGCTCGGCCTCCAGCGCGGCGGTTCTGGCGTCGTAATCCGCCTTCGCCGCCTCGGCCTGCTCCGCCTTCTTTTCGGCCTGCTGCATATGCTCCTGGTAAAGCGCCTGGCGCTTTTGCAGGATCTGGCGGACCGGCCGGAACAGAAGCCGTGACAGAAGCCAGACCAGCACCAGGAAATTGACTGCCTGAATGGCCAGGGTCCAGAGGTCGAGCTGCATGGATCAGCCGGTGAACGGGTTGGCGTAGAGCACCAGCAGCGCGATCACCAGGCAATAGATCGCCATCGTCTCGATCATCGCGAGCCCCACGAACAACGTCCGGCTGAGCGTTCCGGCCGCTTCGGGCTGGCGGGCGATGGCCTCCATCGCCGCGGCGATGGCCCGGCCCTCGGAATAGGCGGGCATGATCGCCCCGAAGGACACGGCGACAACGGCGCCGATGATGCTGACGATTTCTATCATTGCTCGAAAACTCCTTTTCTCATGCCTCGGAGCCGCTGATCGCGGCGCCGATATAGACCGCTGCGAGGATGGTGAAGATATAGGCCTGGATCAGCCCGATCAGGATCCCGAGCGCCATGAAGGGAACCGGCAGCAAAAGCCCGGCCAGCATCAGCACGATCGCGATGACGAATTCGTGGCTCATCATGTTGCCGAACAGGCGCACCATCAACGAGAAGGTGCGGGTCAGCTCTGACAGCAGGTTGAGCGGCAGCAGGATCGGGTTGGGCCGGATATACTTGCGCAGATAGGCGCCCGGCCCGCGGGCGCGCATGCCGTAGTAATGAACCGAGAAGAACACGATCAGCGCCAATGCCGCCGGGGTCTCGACATGACCCGTGGGCGGCTTGCCGCCCGGCACGATGGCCACCAGGTTCGCCAGGCAAAGAAAGATGAACATTCCCCCCAGCAGCGGCATGAACGGCCAGGGATCGCGGCCCAGCACGTCGCGCAGCTGGCTTTCGATGGTCTCGACCAGGATCTCGAGGATGCTCTGCGCCGCGCCTGCTTGCACCCTGCGCCGGCGCAGGACCAGCGCCAGCAAGGCGCAAAGCAGCGCCATGATCGCCCAGGTGGTGACCACGGCGCGGTCGATCGGCACCGGGCCGATGCGAAACAGGATATCCGGCAGAAGCGGGTTCTGCGCCATCATGAAACCGTGATCCGCTTCATCAGGACCGTCCGCGCAAGCATGAAACCGGCCAGCGCGACCAGCAGCGGGCCGGCACCCTGCCGCGCGGCCAATCCGAACAGCGCCACTGCCAGCGCCAGGCGCAGCGCCAGCGCGCCCCAGGCCGCCACCCGGCCACGTCCCTTGCGCAGCGCGCGCACGCTTTGCCGCAGCAGCAGCAGATAGGCCGCGCCCAGGGCGAGTCCGCCGATCAGCCAGCCGGCAAGGGGCAACAGGCCGTTCATCGCCGGTTCATCCTTTTCCACGCCATGAAGAATCCCAGGCCCGCGCCCGCCGCGATGCCGGCGCCGGTCCAGAAGATGCCGCTGCCCAGCACATTGTCCAGCCATCGCCCCAGGGCCACGCCCAGCAGCATCGGCACCACGATCAGCCAGCCGAGCGCGCCCACCATCGACAGGTTTTCCCACAGCGGGCGTTCGCCCTCATGCTCCCATCGCGCGCGTCGTTCGCGCCGCAGGCGGATTGCCTTTTCCATGGCGTCGTGTTCGTCTTCCGGATCGGGTTCGGTCATTGCCCTGCCTCTTCGCCGCGGCCGCCGAAATCGGTGGAAACATGGCGCGAGGCATCCAGCACGCGCTGGATCTGGCGCATCGTGACCGCGTGCAGGCGGTTGACCGCGGTGCGGCTTTCCGTCTCGGCCTCCATCGTTTCGCGGAAATCGGCCAGCGCGCGGTCGCCCAGCCGGTCGATCTCGTCATCGGTGACGGCGCGGCGGGTGACGATCTGCACATGGCGTCCGTCCTCGACCATGAACACGCCGCCGCCGACCACGACGAAATGCTCGTGATCCTGTCCGTTGCGCCATGTCACCACCGAGACGGGCAGGGTGGTCACGAAATCGGCATGGCCGGGGCGGATGCCGAAGGCGCCGGTGGCATCCTCGGCGCGGACATGGCGGGCATCGTCGGTCTCGACGACCATTCGCGTGGGGGTGGCCACGGTCAGTTTCATGCCGCGCGTCCCCGGGCCTTGTCTTCCTTGGCGCGGGCGTCTTCGAGCGTGCCGATCATGTAGAACGAATCCTCGGCCCAGTCGTCGGCCTGCCCGTCGATGATCGCGCGGCACCCCTCGATCGTGTCCTCCAGCGATACCGGGCCGCCGGCAAGACCGGTGAACTGCGCGGTGACCGCGAAGGGCTGCGTCAGAAAGCGGATCAGCCGCCGGGCCCGGCCCACCGCCTGCCGGTCGGCGGCCGACAATTCCTCGATCCCCAGAAGCGAGATGATCTCCTGCAATTCGCGGTATTGCTCGATCAGGCTGCGCACCGCTTCGGCGGTGTCGTAATGTTTCTGCCCGACCACCGCCGGATCGAGGATCGTCGAGGTCGACGCCAGCGGGTCGATCGCCGGATAGAGACCTTCGCCGGCCATGTCGCGGTTCAGCACGATGGCGCTGTCGAGATGGGTGAAGGTCGCGGCCACGGCCGGGTCGGAAAAATCGTCTGCGGGCACATAGACCGCCTGGATCGAGGTCACGGCCGCGTCCCGCACGCTGGCGATCCGTTCCTCGAGCTCGGCGATCTCGGTCGCCAGGGTCGGCTGATAGCCGACCTGCGACGGAAGCCGGCCCAACAGGCCCGACACCTCGCCCCCGGCCTGGACAAAGCGGAACACGTTGTCGATCAGCAGCAGCACGTTCTGCTGCATCTCGTCGCGGAAATGCTCGGCCACGGTCAGCGCCGTCAGGCCGACGCGCCAGCGCGCCCCGGGCGGTTCGTTCATCTGGCCAAAGACCAGCACCGTGCGGTCGATCACGCCCGAGCGCTTGAGATCCAGCCACAACTCATGCCCCTCGCGAGAGCGTTCGCCGACCCCGGCAAAGACCGACGTCCCCTTGTATCGCTCGGCCGTGGAGCGGATCATTTCCATGATCAGCACGGTCTTGCCGACACCGGCGCCGCCGAACATCCCGGCCTTGCCGCCCCGCACCAGCGGCGCCATCAGGTCGATCACCTTGATCCCGGTCAGAAAGACCTCGCCTCCGGCGCGTTGCGCATCGAGCGGCGGTGCCGCGTGGTGGATGCCGCGCCGCGGCACATCGGGGCCGAAGCCGGGGCCGTGGTCGATCGGCTCGCCCAGCACGCTGATCAGCCGGCCCAGAACCGCATTGCCGCAGGGCACCCGGATCGGCGCCCCGGTATTGATCGCCTCGGTGCCGCAGGCCAGGCCCGATGTCTGCTGGATCGCAACGCAGCGGACGGTGGTCTTGTCCAGGTGGCTCTGGACCTCCAGCACAAGGCGGTTCGGCCCGTCCCAGTGCAGTTCGAGCGCGGTGTTGACCGGCGGCATCGCGTGCTGCGGAAAGCGGACATCCACGACCGAACCCGAGACCTGACAGACCCGACCGGCCGGCAGATCCTTCTCGATCATGTTACGGGCCTCCATGCTTTCGCGGCTGCCGCCGTCGCCCCGGTGCGGGCATCCTTCCGATCCGTGACAGGCAGATTATGCCGCCAGCCCCGGGCGCACCATGATACAGGTCAATGCAAGGGCAGGGGCGGCATGACAGCATCCGGCGGAGCAAGGGACAGGAAGCGGGCATGGAACTTTCATTTCACGGCGCGGCGCAGGGGGTCACGGGGTCTTGCCATCTGCTGGAATGCGCCGGGCGCCGCATCCTGGTCGATTGCGGCCTGTTCCAGGGCGGCCATGAGCTGGACGAGGACAACGACGCCCCCTTCGGGTTCGAGCCGGACAGCATCGACATCCTGTTGTTGACCCATGCCCATCTGGATCATTGCGGCCGCATCCCGCTGCTGGTGCGGCAGGGGTTTCGCGGCGAGATCATTACCACCGCCGCCTCGCGCGAACTGGCCCGGCTGGTGCTGCTCGATTCCGCGCATCTGCACGAGGAGGAGGCACGCCGCCGCAGGCGCCACGGCAAGCCCGAGACAAGGCCGCTTTACGACACGCTGGACGCGCTCAATTCCTTCGACCAGTTCGGGCGTATCGCGAAATACGGCGCCCCGATCGACCTGGGCCGCGGCATCCGCGCGACGTTCCACGATGCGGGGCACATTCTGGGCTCGGCCAGCGTGCTGGTGGAGACGCCGGCCGCGGAGGGGGGCAAGCGGATCGTCTTTTCCGGCGACATCGGCAATGCCGGCCGGCCGCTGCTGCGCGATCCGCAGATCCCCGACCGGGCCGACGTGGTGGTGATGGAAACCACCTATGGCGATCGCGATCACCGGTCGCTGAAGGACTCGGTCGCCGAGTTCCACGATGCGGTCGACGACGCGCTGAAACGCGGCGGCAATGTCGTCATTCCGACCTTCGCTCTGGAGCGGGCCCAGGAATTGCTGTTCTACCTGCGCGAGGGCGTGGCGCGGAAGGTGATCGCGCCGGATCTGCAGGTGTTCCTGGATTCGCCGATGGCGATTTCGGCGACCGAGATCTTTCGCCACCATCCCGAAGCCTATCGGCCGGAGGTGACCGCGCTGTTTGGCAAGGGGCGCGACCCGTTCAAGCTGCCGGGGTTGCACATGGTGCGCGAGGCATCGGAATCGATGAAGCTGAACGAGATCCGCGCCGGCGCGGTGCTTATGGCCGGCTCGGGCATGTGCACCGGCGGGCGGGTGCGCCACCACCTGCGCCACAACCTGGCCCATGCCGAATCCAGCGTGATCTTCGTGGGGTTCGCCGCCGAGGGCACGCTGGCGCGCATCCTGATCGACGGCGCGCAGAAGGTAAACCTTTTCGGCGGCTGGGTCCCGGTGCGCGCGCGGATCCACACGATCAACGGGTTCTCGGCCCATGCCGACCGGGACGAATTGCTTGGCTGGCATCGCGCGACCGGAACGCCCGCGAAAACCTTCCTTGTCCATGGCGAACCGGAGGCCGCGCGGAAATTCGGCCAGGCGCTGAAAGGCACCGAGGTCACGATTCCCGCGCCGCACCAGCGCTTCACGATCTGAGCGGGACCGTCACATCAGCCGGCTGAGGATCGAATGCTCGGACACCGCGCCGATCACGCGGCCCTGTTCGGTCACCGCGACCGGCTGGCGGCTTTCGACCACCTGTCGCATCAGCTCGGCGATCGGGGCCTCGGCGTCGATGCTGCCCGCGGTCTGTTCCAGCGGCTCGCCCATCACGTCGCGCGCAGTCAGCACCCCCAGCGGGTTCATATGCGCCACGAACTCGGCGACGTAATCGTTGTGCGGGGTCGAGAAGATGTCGCGCGGGGTGCCGCATTGCACGATGCGCCCGCCCTCCATGATCGCGATCCGGTCGCCCAGCTTGAACGCCTCGTCAAGGTCGTGGCTGACGAAGACGATGGTCTTCTTCAGCTTTTGCTGCAAGTCCGCCAGTTCATCCTGAAGATGGTTGCGGATCAGCGGATCGAGGGCCGAAAACGGCTCGTCCATCAGCAGGATCGGCGCCTCGGTGGCAAAGGCACGGGCCAGCCCGACGCGCTGTTGCATCCCGCCCGACAGGTCGCCGATGCGGCGATCGGCCCAGTCCGACAGGCCGACCAGATCCAGCTGGAAATCGACCTTGTCACGCCGCTCGGCCGGTTTCATGCCGCGCAGTTCCAGCCCGAGGCCGACGTTTTCGCGCACCGTGCGCCAGGGCAGCAGGCCGAATTGCTGGAACACCATCGCCACCCGTTCCTGCCTTATGCGACGCAGGGTGGCGGGGGTGGCATGGGTGACGCTGATCAGCCCGCCACCGTCATGCAGCCGCACCTCGCCGCGCACCACCGGGTTCAGCCCGTTGACCGCGCGCAGCAAGGTCGACTTGCCCGAGCCGGACAGGCCCATCAGCACGACGATCTCGCCCTCGCGGATCGCAAGGGTGCAGTCATGCACGCCCAGCACCTGGCCTGTCTCGACCTGGATATCGGGCCGTTCTCGCCCCGCATCCATCAGCGGCAGCGCCGTTTCCGGGGCGTCGCCGAACACGATCGAGACCCGGTCGAATTCGAGCATCGTTCTCATTTGCGCTTCTCCAGCCGCAGCATCCGGTCCAGCAGGATCGCCACGACGACGATCACGAAACCGCTTTCGAACCCCAGTGCCGTGTTGACCGAGTTCAGGGCCCGGACCACCGGCACCCCCAGCCCGTCGGCGCCGACCAGCGCCGCGATCACCACCATCGACAGCGACAGCATGATCGTCTGGTTCAGCCCGGCCATGATCTGCGGCAGGGCATAGGGCAGCTCGACCTTCCACAGCGTCTGCGACGGTGTGGCGCCGAAGGCCTGGGCGGCCTCCAGCAGCGGCCTGGGGGTCGAGGCGACGCCAAGCTGGGTCAGCCTGATCGGCGCCGGCATCACGAAGATCACCGTGGCCATCAACCCCGGCACCATGCCGATACCGAAGAACACGATCGCCGGGATCAGGTAGACGAAGGTGGGCAGCGTCTGCATCAGGTCGAGCACCGGGCGCATCACCGCGTAAAGCCGGGGCCGATGCGCCGCGGCGATGCCCACCGGAACCCCCACGGCCATGCATACCAGGCAGGCGCTCAGCACCAGTGTCAGGCTTTCGGTGGTTGCCTCCCAATAGCCCTGGTTGACGATGAACAGGAAGCCCAGCACGACCATCAGCGGGGTTTTCCAGCCGCGCTGGAGGGCCCAGGTCAGGGCCGCGAATATCGCGATCACGATGAGGGGATGCGGACCCTGGAGCAGCCACAAGATCCCGTCGATCAGGTTTTCAAGCCCCGTGGCCAGCGCATCGAAGAACCACGCGGCGTTGTTTTGCAGCCAGTCGAAGATGGCCTTTGCGGTCTGCCCGACCGGGATCTTGAACTCCGTCAACCAGTTCATCCGTCAACCCTGTTGAAAGACCGGGAAAAAAGGGGGTCGCCGCGGCGGCCCCCCGGGGGGGCCTAGAGCCCGAGAGAGGATTTGACAGCCGCCATCGCGTCGCCGCCGTCCTGCGTGGTGACACCGTCGAGCCAGGCCTCCAGCACGCCCGGATTTTCCTTCAGCCAGGCCGCGGCCGCGGCCTCCGGCTTCATGCCGTCATCCAGGATCGCGCCCATGATCTCGTTTTCCATGGCCAGCGAGAATTCCAGGTTCTTCAGCAGCGCGCCGACATTGGGGCAGTCCTCTACAAATCCGGCGCGGGTGTTGGTATAGACCGTTGCCCCGCCCAGGTTGGGCCCGAAATAGTCGTCGCCGCCGGTCAGGTAGGTCAGATCGAAATTGGCGTTCATCGGGTGCGGTTCCCAGCCGAGGAACACGATCGGGTCGCCACTTCGGTTGGCAGAGGCGACCTGCGCCAGCATCCCCTGTTCCGAGCTTTCGACGATCTCGAAATCCGACAGGCCGAACGCATCCTTTTCGATCATTGAGCGGATCAGGCGGTTGCCGTCATTGCCCGGCTCGATCCCGTAGATCTTGCTGTCCAGCGCCTCGGCATGATCCGCGATATCGGCGAAATCGGCGATCCCCAGTTCGGCGCCCACCGCGTTGGTGGCCAGGGTGTATTTCGCGCCTTCGAGATTCGCGCGCACCGTTTCGACGGTGCCGGCCTCGCGGTAGGGGGCGATGTCGCCCTCCATCGTCGGCATCCAGTTGCCCAGGAAGACGTCGATATCGCCCTTGGCCATCGACGCATAGGTGACGGGGACCGCAAGCACCTTCACATCGGTCTCGTAGCCGAGGGAGTCGAGAATGGTCGTGGTCACGGCCGTGGTGGCCGTGATGTCGGTCCAGCCGACGTCGGAAAACCGCACTTCGGTGCAATTGGCCTGTGCCATGCCGCCCGTGAAGGCTGCAAGAAGCAGGCCGGTCGCAGTCGCTTTGAAAGTCATGTGATGGCTCCTGTTGTGGGTGGCGTTTTGTTGATTGACTAGTCAATTAAAAACGATCATCTTCACCGCCGCAAGTAGAAACCCTAACGCGCAGGCTTTCAATGCCCAAGATCGGAATGGAGGAACCGCGCCGCCGCGCATTGATCGACGCGACCATCCACGAGGTCGGCGCGCGCGGCGGGATGGACGTGACCGTGGGCCAGATCGCCCGCCGCGCCGGCATGTCCACCGCCTTGGCGCATCATTATTTCGGCAACAAGGAGCGGATCCTGCTGGCGGCGATGCGGCACATCCTGTCGACATTCGGCGCGCTTGTGCGCGAAGAGCTCGCGCGCGTCGAGACGCCGATGCAGCGGCTGAACGCGATTCTCGACGCCAGCATGGACCGGCGGCATTTCGAACCCGAGACGGTGGCGGCCTGGCTTGCCTTCTACGTTCAGGCGCAGCAATCCCCCGAGGCACGGCGGCTGTTGCGCGTTTACGCGCTGCGGCTGCATTCGAACCTCCTGCACGAGTTGAAGCAGCTGACCGACCCGGCCCGCGCCGCGCGGATGGCCCAGGCGCTTTCGGCGCTGATCGACGGGTTCTATATCCGCCACGCGCTTCAGGATCAGGCCCCCGACCGCGACGATATCATCGACATCCTGCGCGACTATACATGCCGCCAATTGACGGAGACCGGACAGCCGTGACCCAGCCGACAGCCAGCCATTTCGTGAACGGTGCCTATCTGGAAGACGGGCAGGGCGCTGCCATCGATTCGATCTTTCCGGCCACCGGGGCGCCGGTGGCGCGCGTCCATTCGGCCACGCAAGCGGTCATCGAGGCGGCGCTGGCGGCGGCCGATGCGGCACAGCCGGCATGGGCGGCGCTGACCGGCACCGAACGCGGCCGCATCCTGCGCCGCGCGGCCGACCTCATCCGTCAGCGCAACCGCGAGCTCAGCATCCTGGAAACCATGGATACGGGAAAGCCGTTGCAGGAAACGCTGGTGGCCGATGCGACCTCGGGCGCCGACGCGCTGGAATATTTCGGCGGGATCGCGGCCAGCCTGGGCGGCGAGCATCTTCAGCTTGGCGCGGATTTCGTCTATACCAAGCGCGAGCCGCTGGGGGTCTGCGTCGGGATCGGCGCGTGGAACTATCCCACGCAGATCGCCTGCTGGAAGGCCGCGCCGGCCCTTGCCTGCGGCAATACCATGGTCTTCAAGCCGTCCGAAACCACGCCGCTCTGTGCCCTGAAACTGGCCGAGATCCTGCACGAGGCCGGGGCGCCGCCGGGCGTTTTCAACGTGGTCCAGGGCGCGGGCGCGGTGGGGGCGGCGCTGATCGGGGATGATCGCGTGGCCAAGGTGTCGCTCACCGGGTCGGTGCCGACCGGGCGCAAGGTCTATGGCGCCGCCGCGGCGGGGCTGAAGCACGCGACACTGGAACTGGGCGGCAAGTCCCCGATGATCGTCTTCGACGACGCGGATCTGGAGGATGCCGTCAGCGGCGCGATCCTGGGCAATTTCTATTCCACCGGTCAGATCTGTTCCAACGGCACGCGGGTCTTCGTGCACAAGCGCATCAAGGCCGCGTTCCTGGAGCGCCTGACCGCGCGCCTGGCAAAGGCGAAGATCGGCGATCCGCTGGACGAGACTGTCAGCTTCGGCCCGATGGTGTCCGAGGCGCAGTTGAACATCGTGCTGGGCTACATCGCCAGCGGCATCGAAGAGGGCGCGCGCCTGATCACCGGGGGCAAGCGGCTGGACCGGCCGGGCTATTTCCTCGCGCCGACGGTGTTCGCCGAGGTCACCGACGAGATGACCATCGCCCGCGAAGAGATCTTCGGCCCGGTGCTGTCGGTGCTGGATTTCGAGGACGAGGCCGAGGTCATCGCCCGCGCCAATGCAACGCCCTATGGCCTGTCCGCGGGCGTGTTCACCAATGACCTGCGCCGCGGCCATCGCGTGATCGCCCGGCTGGAGGCCGGAACCTGCTGGATCAACAGCTACAACCTGACCCCGGTCGAAGCCCCGTTCGGCGGCGTCAAGCATTCGGGGATCGGGCGCGAGAACGGCAAGGCCGCGATCGAGCATTATTCACAACTCAAGACCGTCTATGTGGGCATGGGCCCGGTGGACGCGCCTTTCTGACAGGACGATCGAATGCAAGCGGATTTCGTGATCGTCGGCGCCGGGTCGGCGGGCTGCGCAATGGCCTATCGCCTGGCCGAAAGCGGGGCCTCGGTGATCGTCGTGGAACATGGCGGCACCGATGCCGGGCCGTTCATCCGGATGCCCGGGGCGCTGTCCTATCCGATGAACATGGCGCGGTATGACTGGGGCTATCGCACCGAGCCCGAGCCGCATCTGGGCGGGCGGCGGTTGGCCTGCCCGCGCGGCAAGGTGATCGGCGGGTCCAGCTCGATCAACGGCATGGTCTATGTGCGCGGCCATGCCTGCGACTTCGACCATTGGGCCGCGCAGGGCGCCAATGGCTGGGGCTTTGCCGATGTGCTGCCCTATTTCAAACGGATGGAGAGCTGGGACTCCGGCGGGCATGGCGGCGATCCCGCCTGGCGCGGTCGCGACGGGCCGCTTCATGTGACGCGCGGGCGGCGCGAAAACCCGCTGTTCCGCGCTTTCGTCGAAGCCGGGCGGCAGGCCGGATACCCGCTTACGGCGGATTACAACGGCGAGCGGCAGGAAGGGTTCGGCGCGATGGACCAGACGGTGCATCGCGGCCGGCGCTGGTCGGCCGCGGATGCGTATCTGCGCCCGGCGCTAAAGCGCGACAACTGCACCCTGGTGCGCGCCCTGGTGCAGAAGGTCGTGATCGACCAGGGCCGCGCGACCGGGGTCGAGGTGCTGCGCCGCGGCCGGACCGAGGTCATCGATGCCCGGCGCGAGGTGATCCTGGCGGCCAGTGCGATCAACTCGCCGAAGCTGCTGATGCTTTCGGGTATCGGCGACGCGCGCGCATTGGCAGACCACGGAATCGAGGTCGTGGCAAACCGCCCGGGCGTAGGCCGAAACCTTCAGGATCACCTGGAGCTTTACATCCAGATGGCTGCCAGCCAGCCGATCACGCTGTTTCGCTACTGGAACCTTCTGGGCAAAGCCTATGTCGGCGCGCGGTGGCTATTGTTCGGCGATGGGCCGGGCGCCTCCAACCAGTTCGAATCGGCCGCTTTCATCCGCTCGCGCGCCGGCGTGCGATATCCCGATATCCAGTATCATTTCCTGCCCCTCGCGGTGCGTTATGATGGCAGGGCCGCGGCGGCCGGGCACGGTTTTCAGGCGCATGTAGGGCCGATGCGATCGCAAAGCCGGGGCACGGTCACGCTCAGATCCGCCGACCCGGCAAGCGCCCCGGCCATCCGGTTCAGTTACATGTCCACGGAACAGGATTGGCAGGATTTCCGGCGCTGCATTCGCCTGACCCGGGAGATCTTCGCGCAGGACGCGTTCAAGCCCTTCGTCCGGCACGAGATCCTGCCCGGGCCGGCGGTCACATCGGATGCACAACTGGACGATTTCATCCGCGCGCATGCGGAAAGCGCCTATCACCCCTGCGGAACCTGCCGGATGGGCCGGCGGGACGACCCGCAGGCTGTGGTGGACCCCGACGGCGCGGTGATCGGTGTCGAACGGCTTCGGGTGGCCGACAGTTCCATTTTTCCGCGTATCACCAACGGAAACCTGAACGCCCCCTCGATCATGGTCGGCGAAAAGATCGCCGATCACCTGCTCGGGCGGCGCCTGCCACCGGAAAATGCCCGGCCCTGGATAAATCCCGATTGGGAGACCCGGCAGAGATAGGCGCGCGCGACCCCGAGATCCGGCCCGGCGCAATACGGGCGGATGGTCGCTCCGCTCACAGCGGCGGGCGCTTGGTCAACCCCAGCCGCGCGCGCACCGCGTCCGGGCCGATCACCCTGGCGCCCAACCCCTCGACGATCCCGACGGCGCGCCGGACCAGCTGGGCATTGTCGGCCAGCTGTCCCTTTGCCAGCCAGAGATTGTCCTCCAGGCCGACGCGCACATTGCCGCCCGCCAGCACCGCCGCCGCGACATAGGGCATCTGGTGGCGCCCGATGGAAAAGGCCGACCATGTCCAGTCCGGCGGGATCTGGCCGGCCATCGCCAGAAAGGTGTTCAGGTCGTTCGGCGCCCCCCAGGGAATCCCCATGCACAGCTGCACCAGCGCCGGCGCGGGCAGCACACCCTCCTCGACAAGCCGTTTCGCAAGCCAAAGGTGGCCCGTGTCGAAGGCTTCGATCTCGGGGCGAATGCCCATTTCGGCGACCAGCCGTCCCATCGCCCGCAACATGCCCGGCGTGTTGGTCATCACGTAATCGGCCTCGGCGAAATTCATCGTTCCGCAATCGAGGGTGCAGATCTCGGGGCGGCATTCGGCCAGGTGGGCCACCCGCGCCTGCGCGCCGATCATGTCAGTCCCCGCCGCCAGCGGCAACGGCGCCTCGGGCGGGCCGAAACCCAGATCGCCCCCCATGCCGGCGGTCAGGTTCAGCACCATGTCGGTTTCGCTGTCGCGAATACGCTCGGTCACTTCGCGATAAAGCGCCCGGTCGCGCGAGGGGGATCCGGTTTGCGGGTCGCGTACATGGCAATGCACCACCGCCGCCCCGGCGCGCGCCGCGGCAATGGCGCTTTCGGCGATCTGTGCGGGGCTGCGGGGCACATGCGGGCTGCGATCCTGCGTTGCGCCCGATCCGGTCACCGCGCAGGTGATGAAGACCTCGTCGTTGATCTGCAGCGGCATGGATTTCTCCCTTGTCTCGTTTCGGCACGACCCTAGCTGACCTTTACGCCGACGCCACGGCAAATGCCGCGATCCCTTTCCCTGCGGCGTCGGATCGGCCATGGTGACGGCAAGCGTATCGGGTCGGGGGCGGAATGACGACGAATCTGGAAAATATCGCAGCGGTGCAAAGCCTGCTAGCCGAGGAAGATTACATCTGCGGCAGGGCGCTGGCGACGGTGGTCTTCCTGGCGCTCAAACTGGGCCGGCCGCTGTTTCTCGAAGGCGAGGCCGGCACCGGCAAGACCGAGATCGCCAAGGCGCTTTCGGCGGCGCTGGGGCGCCGCCTGATCCGGCTGCAATGCTACGAAGGGCTGGATGCCGCTTCGGCGGTCTACGAATGGAATTTCGCCGCGCAGATGGTCGGCATCCGCACCGCCGAGGCGGTCGAGGGCACCGACCGCGATGCGCTGGTCGACGAGATGTTCTCGGAACGCTACCTGATTCGCCGCCCGCTGCTGGAGGCGATGAGCCCGCAATCCGGCGGCCCGCCGGTGCTGCTCGTCGACGAGATCGATCGCACCGACGAGCCGTTCGAGGCCTTCCTGCTGGAGGCGCTGTCGGATTTCCAGGTGACGATCCCGGAGCTCGGCACGATCCGCGCGCCCGAGCCGCCGATCGTCATCCTGACCTCCAACCGCACCCGCGAGGTGCATGATGCGCTCAAACGCCGTTGTCTCTATCACTGGGTCAATTACCCGTCGCTCGAACGCGAGCTTGAAATCCTGCACGCCCGCGCCCCGGAAGCCTCCGAAACGCTCAGCCGCCAGATCGTCGGTTTCGTCCAGAAACTGCGCGGCGAGGATCTGTTCAAGAAACCCGGGGTTGCCGAGACCATCGATTGGGCGAAATGCCTGCTTGCGCTCGACGTGATCGACCTGTCGCCCGAGGTCATCGCCGACACGATCGGCGCGATCCTGAAATACCAGGACGACATCCAGCGCGTCCAGGGGGCCGAGGCCCGCCGGCTGCTGGATGAGGTGCGGGCGGAATCGGCGACACCGTGATGCTTCTTCTCGGTCCAAATACTCCCGCCGGAGGCGAACGGCGCGGAATGCGTGCCGATGGCTGATCCGCGCGCGCTCGACATTCCGGACGATGGCAAGCTGGTCCGCAACATCGTCCATTTCGCCCGCGCGCTTCGCAAGGCCGGGCTTCCGGTCGGGCCCGGGCGGGTGATCGACGCCATCCGCGCGGTCGAGGCGGCGGGCTTCTCCGATCGCACCGATTTCTACTGGACCTTGCACGCCTGTTTCGTCTCGCGCCCGGATCAGCGTGCGGTCTTCGCCCAGGTTTTCCGCCTCTACTGGCGCGATCCACGTTATCTGGAACACATGATGAGCATGCTGCTGCCCTCGGTGCGCGGCGCGCAGGAAGAGCGCAAGGCCCGCGCCGCTGAGAAGCGTGCTGCCGAGGCGCTGCTGGACGGGGTCGAGCGTGACCTGCCCGATCTGCCCGAAACCGGGGACGAGGACGAATCGCAGATCGAGATCGACGCCAGCCGCACCATGTCGGCGAAGGAACGGCTGAAGACGCTGGATTTCGAGCAGATGAGCAATGACGAGATGGCGCAGGCTCGGCGGATGCTGGCGCAGCTTTCGCTGCCGGTCAGCCCCTTGCGGTCCCGCCGGACCCGCGCCGAGGCCCGCGGGCGATTGCCCGACTGGCGCCGCACCATGCGCGACGCGCTGCGCGGCGGCGGCGAGATCCGCGAATTCGCGCGCCAGAACCGGCGCCTGCGCTGGCCGAACCTGGTGGTGATCTGCGACATTTCCGGGTCGATGTCGCAATACAGCCGGATGGCGCTGCATTTTCTGCACGCCGTGGCCAACACGCAAGGCGCGGGCTGGGCGCGGGTTCATGCCTTCACCTTCGGGACCCGGCTGACCAATATCACCCGTCAGCTGGCCACGCGCGACGTGGATGCCGCGCTGGACGCCGCCGGGACCGAGGCCCGCGATTGGGAGGGCGGCACCCGTATCGGCGCCGCGCTGCACGAATTCAACCGCGACTGGTCGCGGCGCGTGCTGGGAACGGGCGCGGTGATTCTGCTGATCACCGACGGGCTGGACCGGGGCGATGGCGAACAGCTCTCGGCCGAGATGGAGCGGCTTCACCTGTCGGCGCGGCGCCTGATCTGGATCAACCCGCTGCTGCGCTGGGACGGGTTCGCCCCGAAAGCCGCCGGGATCCGCGCCATGCTGCCGCATGTGGACTGTTTCCGCGCCGGCCATAACATCGTGTCGCTGGAAGGGTTGGCGCAGGCGATTTCGACCGCGACGGACCAGGGCGAAAAGCCGCGCCTGATGGAGGCGATGCGATGAAATTCGGGCCGGTTCCGTCTTCCCGCGCCGAAGGTGCCCTGCTGGCCCACGCGCTGCGGCTGTCCGACCGGGTGATCAGGAAGGGCACGGTGTTGTCCGCAGGGGATGTCGCGGCGCTGGTCGCGGCGGGCATCGACGCGGTGACCGTCGCCCGGATCGAACCCGGCGATGTGGACGAGAATGCCGCCGCGGCGCGGATCGCCGCGCCGCTGGTCGTTGCCGGGCTGGAGGCGACGGCCCCCTTTGCCGGCCGGGTGAACCTGGTCGCGCAACGTGCGGGGGCCTTCACCCTGGATGCCGACGCGATCGCCGCGCTGAACGCGATCGACGAGGGGATCACCCTGGCGACGCTTGCCAACCAGGCCTGGGTCGGCGAAGGCACGCTGGTCGCCACGATCAAGATCATCCCCTATGCCGTGCCCGGCGCGCTGGTCGCGCGGGCCGAGACGCTGGCCCGGGGCGGGTGCGGGTTCCGATTGCACCCGGCGGTCGTGAAATCGGCCGATCTGGTTCTGACCCGGACGGCGGGGATGAAGGACAGCCTGATCGAGAAGGCCGAGGCGGTGACCGAGGCCCGGTTGCGCGCGCTGGGGGTGCGGCTTGCCTCGGTTGCGGTCGTTGCGCATGAGCATCAGGCGGTGGCCGATACGCTGCGGCGCTGCCGCTCCGGGCTGGTCCTGGTCTTCGGCGGGTCGGCCACGTCGGACCGGGCCGACGTGGTGCCTGCGGGCCTGATTGCCGCCGGCGGACGGGTGGACCGGTTCGGAATGCCCGTCGATCCCGGCAACCTCTTGTGCCTCGGAGAGTTGAACGCCAGGCCCGTGGTCGGGTTGCCGGGCTGCGCCCGTTCGCCGGCATTGAACGGCGCGGACTGGGTGATCGAACGGCTGGTCAGCGGTCAGCGGGTAGGCAGCGCCGATATCGCGGCGATGGGCGTGGGCGGGTTGCTCAAGGAAATCCCGCAGCGCCGCCAGCCCCGCATCGCGCGGCCGGCATCGGGAATGCGCGTCGAGTTGCTGTTGCTGGCCGCGGGGGCCTCGCGCCGCATGGGGGGCGCGGACAAGCTGTTGCGCCCGATCGACGGGGTGCCGCTCCTGCGCAGGTCGGCACGGACGGCACTGGCCTCGGGCGTCGCGCGGGTCCGCGTGTTGCTGCCCCTCGATTCGGACGCGCGCCGCGCTGCGCTGGACGGGCTGGATGTCGAGATCACCGAAGTGCCCGATCGCGACGAGGGCATGGCCGCCGCGATCCGCGCCGGGGTGCGCGCGGTGAGTCCGGGCACCGCCGCGGTTGTGGTGATGCCGGCCGACATGCCCGACATCACCCCGGCCCATATCGACCGGCTGATCGCGGCGCATGACCCGTCCGAGGACCGCGAGATCTGCCGCGCGGTAAGCGCCGATGGCACCCCCGGCCACCCGGTGCTGTTCGGCCAGCGTTTCTTCGAGCTGCTGAGCGATCTTGCCGGCGATCGCGGGGCGCGGGACATCATCGCATCCGCGCCCGAGCACATGACCCTTGTGCCGACCCCGGGGCGGGGCGCGGTGACCGATCTGGATACGCCCGCCGACTGGGCCGAATGGGAACGCAATCTTGACAGATAGCACCGTCGTACCATCCTTGAGGTTGTTGAAGAATTCTCGCGCCCGGCCTAGGGTGTCGCCAATCCATTGGGAGTCTCCGACATGAAACTGACCGACAAGCGTGTCATCGCCGCCGATCGCGATACGGTGTGGCAGGCGTTGATGTCCGCCGAGGTGTTGCAGCAATGCGTTCCGGGGTGCCAGGAACTGACCGGCTCGCCCGAGGACGGGTTCGAGGCCACGGTCGTGCAGAAGGTCGGACCGGTGAAAGCCACCTTCAAGGGGGGCGTCACCCTGTCGGATATCGTCGCGGGCGAAAGCTGCACCATCACCGGCGAGGGCAAGGGCGGCGCCGCGGGCTTTGCCAAGGGATCGGCCGCGATCAGGCTGTCCGACGCGCCCGAGGGCACCTTGCTGGATTACGACGTCGAGGCCAAGGTGGGCGGCAAGCTCGCGCAGCTGGGAAGCCGGATCATCGACGGTTTCGCGCGCAAGATGTCGGACCAGTTCTTCGACAGGTTCAAGCAGGTGGTCGAGGGACCGGCGCCGGACGACGCCGGGGCGGAGCCATCGGAAGATGCGGAAAGTGAAACGAAATCATGGGGAAAGCGCCTGTTTTCGCGCTGATCCCGTGCGACTGGGTTCAAGGGAGGATCGAATGAACGAGATCACGATCAAGGTCAATGGAAAGTCCGTATCGGGACCGGTCGAGGGGCGCACCCTGCTGGTCGATTTCCTGCGCGGGGCGGGCCTGACCGGCACCCATGTGGGATGCGACACCAGCCAGTGCGGCGCCTGCGTGGTGCATGTCGACGGCAAGGCGGTCAAGTCCTGCTCGATATTCGCCGCCGAGGCCGAGGGCGCCGAGGTCGCCACGATCGAGGGGCAGGCCAATCCCGATGGCTCGCTGAACGCGATCCAGCAGGCATTCCAGGATCACCACGGGTTGCAATGCGGCTTCTGCACGCCGGGCATGGTGATGTCCGCCGCCGCGCTGCTCAAGGAAAACCCCAGGCCCAGCGAGCACGAGATCCGCGAATATCTCGAAGGCAATATCTGCCGCTGCACGGGGTATCATAACATCGTCAAGGCGATCCTGGCCGCCAGCGGCCAGGACGTGAGCGCCATCGCGGCAGAGTGACGAGTGCGACACGGCGGGCAGCGCCCGGCCGATTTCAGGGAGGATGAGGAAAATGCCGAAGGACGGAGGAATTGGCGCATCGACCAAGCGCCGAGAGGATATCCGGTTCCTGACCGGGACCGGGCAATATACCGATGACATCAATCTTCGGGGGCAGGCGCATGTCGCCTTCCTGCGCTCGGATGTCGCGCATGGCCGCATCAAGGGGATCGACACGCAGGCGGCCGCGGCAATGCCCGGCGTGGTGCGGATCTTCACCGGCGCCGATTTCGAGGGGATCGGCGGTTTGCCCTGCGGCTGGCAGGTGACCGACCGCCAGGGCAATCCGATGCAGGAACCGGGTCACCCGGTGCTGGCCCAGGGCAAGGTGCGCCATGTCGGCGATCCGATTGCGGCGGTGGTCGCGGAGACACGCGAACAGGCGCGCGATGCGGTCGAGGCGATCGAGGTGGATATCGAGGAACTGCCCGCGGTGGTCGACATGAAGGCCGCACTGGCCGAGGGCGCGCCGAAGGTGCATGACGACCTGAGCAGCAACCTTTGCTATGACTGGGGCTTTGTCGAGGAAAACAAGGCCGCCGTGGAAGAGGCTTTCGCCAAGGCCGCGCATGTGACCACGCTGGAATTGGTGAACAACCGGCTGATCGCCAACCCGATGGAACCGCGCGTCGCCGTGGGGGACTTCGCCCCGCATTCCGGCGATTCGACGCTTTACACCACCAGCCAGAACCCGCATGTGATCCGCCTGCTGATGGGCGCATTCGTGCTGGGAATCCCCGAGCACAAGCTGCGTGTCGTGGCCCCGGATGTGGGGGGCGGTTTCGGCTCGAAGATCTTCCATTACGCCGAAGAGGCGTTCTGCACCTTCGCGGCCAAGCAGTTGAAGCGCCCGGTGAAATGGACATCGTCGCGGGCCGAGGCCTTCATGTCCGACGCGCATGGCCGCGACCATGTGACGAAGATCGAACTGGCGCTGGATGCCGAGAACAACTTTACCGCGCTGCGGACCGAGACCCATGCCAACATGGGCGCCTATCTGTCCACCTTCGCGCCCTCGGTGCCGACCTGGCTGCACGGGACATTGATGGCCGGCAATTACAAGACGCCGTTGATCTATGTGAACGTCAAGGCGGTGTTCACCAACACGGTGCCGGTCGATGCCTATCGCGGCGCCGGCCGGCCCGAGGCGACCTATCAGCTCGAACGGGTGATCGACAAGGCGGCGCGCGAACTGGGGGTCGATCCGATCGCGCTGCGCCGGCAGAACTTCGTCACCGAGTTTCCCTATGCCACGCCGGTGGCGGTGGAATACGACACAGGCGATTATGTCGCCACGATGGACAAGCTGGAACAGATCGCCGACCTGGCGGGGTTCGAGAAGCGGCTGGCCGAAAGCAAGGCGCGCGGCAAGCTGCGCGGGCTGGGCGTGAATTGCTATATCGAGGCCTGCGGCATCGCGCCGTCGAACCTGGTCGGGCAGCTTGGCGCGCGGGCCGGCCTTTACGAATCGGCCACCGTGCGGGTCAACGCGACGGGGGGCCTGGTGGTCATGACCGGCAGCCACAGCCACGGTCAGGGGCATGAAACCTCGTTCCCCCAGGTCGTGGCGGACATGATCGGCATCGACGCAAACATGGTCGAGATCGAGCATGGCGATACCGACAAGGCGCCGATGGGCATGGGCACCTATGGTTCGCGCAGCCTCGCCGTGGGTGGCTCGGCCATCGTGCGGGCAACCGAAAAGATCATTGCCAAGGCCAAGAAGATCGCCGCCCATATCATGGAGGCCAGCGCGGACGATATCGAGCTGAAGGATGGGCGCTTCACCGTGGCCGGAACCGACAAGAGCCTTGCCTGGGGCGACGTGACCCTGGCCGCCTATGTGCCGCATAACTACCCGCTGGAAGAGCTTGAACCGGGGCTGGAGGAAACAGCGTTTTACGATCCCAGCAACTTCACCTATCCGGCGGGGGCCTATGCCTGCGAGGTCGAAGTCGACCCGGAAACCGGGAAGGTGACGATCGAGAGCTTCGCGGCGGCCGACGATTTCGGCAATATCGTCAACCCGATGATCGTTTCCGGCCAGGTCCATGGCGGCCTGGCGCAGGGGATCGGCCAGGCCCTGCTGGAGGGCTGCGTCTATGACGAGAACGGCCAGCTTCTGACCGGCTCCTACATGGATTACGCGATGCCGCGGGCCGCTGACGTGCCGTTCTATTCGGTGGATCATTCCTGCCAGACCCCGTGCACGCACAACCCGCTGGGGGTGAAGGGCTGTGGCGAGGCCGGCGCCATCGGCAGCCCGCCGGCGGTAGTGAACGCGGTGGTGGACGCGCTGCAACGCGCGGGCCATACCGGCGTGACGCATATCGACATGCCGCTGTCGCCGTCGCGTGTCTGGAGCGCGATGCAGGGCTGAGCCCCGGCCCGGCGGCGGTGCCGCCGGGCCATGACAACATGGAACAAGATGAAAGGGCAGGGACGCGCTGCGCGCCGGCCCTTCGCAGGAGGAAGCGAAGATGTATGCATTCGATTTCGAAAGGCCCGCCACCATCGACGACGCGCTGAAGGCGCTGGGCGCCGAGGACGCGCAGGCGCTCGGCGGCGGGCAAACCCTGATCCCGACGCTGAAAAGCCGGCTGGCCAGCCCCTCGAAGCTGGTGAGCCTGACCGCGATCCCCGAACTGAAGGGCATTTCGACCGGCGATGACGGCACGCTTTGCATCGGCGCCGCGACCACCCATGCCGAGGTCGCGGCCGGGGCCGGCGCCTATCCCGCGCTGGCCGCGCTGGCCGGAAACATCGGCGATCCGGCGGTGCGGAACCGTGGCACGATCGGCGGATCTCTGGCCAATAACGACCCATCGGCATGCTATCCGGCCGCCGCGCTGGCCTCGGGGGCGACGATCGTCACGAACAGCCGCCGGATCCCGGCGGATGAATTTTTCGACGGCATGTTCACCACCGCGCTCGAAGAGGGCGAGATCATCGTCGAAGTGCACTTTCCGATCCCGCAGGCGGCGAATTACCAGAAGTTCGAGCAGCCGGCCTCGCGCTTTGCGCTGGTGGGCGTCTTCGTGGCCAGGTATCCCGACGGCGTGCGGGTGGCAGTCACCGGCGCGGCCGAGGATGGCGTGTTCCGCTGGGCCGAGGCCGAAGCGGCCTTGGCGTCGGATTTCTCGGCCGGCGCGATCGCCGGGCTCGACGTTCCCGGAAACGCGATGATCGGCGACCTGCATGGCAGCCCGGAATACCGCGCGCATCTGGTCAAGGTGATGACGGGACGCGCGGTCAAGGCCGCGGGCTGAGCCATCTCGCCCCGGACTCCAGAGGCCCCCGTCCCGCGGGGGCCTTTGTGCGCAATGAGTTAAGCGCCTGTCTTCATCTTTTGCGCGAAGTGTCCGGCCGCCGGATCAGAGATGCAGACCGGTCTTCGCGTCGAAGATCTTGGCCTTGGCCATGTCCACCTCGAAATCGAAAGGGGTGCCCGGCTTGCTGGCATCCTCGGGGCGGACGCGGGCGATAAGCTCGGTCGCGCCGATCTCGAAAACGATCATTGTGTCGGGGCCCGTGGGCTCGACGACGCTGACCGGCCGCTTGAAGGTGAACCGTTCGTCGCCGGGCAATTCGGACCCGGCCCGGAAAATGGTCTCGGGGCGCAGACCCAGCACGACCTCGTGCCCGTCGGGTTGGTCCAGCCGGTTGGCAAGACGATCGGGCAGCGGAAAGTGCAGCGCATCCGGGCTGTCATCACTCGGGGCCGTGACCACGGTCCGGCCGTCGCGGCGGCGCAGATGGCCGGGAAGCATGTTCATCGGCGGCGAGCCCATGAAACCCGCGACGAACAGGTCAACCGGGTGTTCATAGATCGTGGTGGGATCGGCGAATTGCCGGACATGGCCGTTATCCATCACCGCGATGCGCGAGGCCAGCGTCATCGCCTCGATCTGGTCATGGGTCACATAGACGATCGTCTTTCCAAGGCGTTGGTGCAGCTTCTTGATCTCGGTGCGCATCTCGATCCGCAGCTTGGCGTCGAGATTCGAAAGCGGCTCGTCGAACAGGAACACTTCGGGCTTGCGCACCAGGGCCCGCCCCATCGCCACGCGTTGCCGCTGGCCACCGGACAACTGCCCCGGCTTGCGGTCCAGATAGGCATGAATTTGCAGCAGTGCGCTGAACTCCTCGACCGCCGATTTCTGCAATTCCTTTGGAATCCTCCTGGTTTGCATCCCGAAGGTGATGTTCTCGCGCACGGTCTTGGTGGGGTAGAGCGCGTAGGACTGGAATACCATCGCAATGTCGCGGTCGCGCGGCGGAACGTCATCGACCACCTTGTCGCCGATATGGATATGCCCGCCACCCAGGGTTTCCAGCCCGGCGATCATGTTCAGAAGGGTCGACTTGCCACAGCCGGAGGGCCCGACCAGCACCACGAATTCGCCGGGTTCGATTTCCAGGTCGATGCCTTTTATGACCTCGTTCCCGCCGAAGGATTTGCGGAGGTTTTCCAGTCTGATGCCCGATACCATTCAGTTATCCCTTGATCGCCCCGGCCGAGAGTCCACGCACGAAATATGCCCCGGCGATCACATAGACCGCCAATGTGGGCAGCCCGGCGATGATCGCCGCGGCCATGTCGACATTGTATTGTTTCACCCCGGTCGAGGTGTTGACCACGTTGTTCAGCGCCACCGTCACGGGGTTGGAATCGCCGATGGTGAAGGCGACGCCGAACAGGAAGTCGTTCCAGATCTGGGTGAACTGCCAGATCACCGTGACCACGATTGCCGGTATCGACATGGGCAGCACCACGCGGAAGAAGATGCCGAAGAACCCGGCGCCGTCCACCATCGCCGCCTGGACGATTCCGTTCGACACGCCGATGAAGAAGTTCCTGAAAAACAGGGTGGTAAAGGCCAGACCATAGACCGTGTGCACCAGGATCAGTCCCGGCACCGTTCCGGCCAGTCCCAGAAAGCCCAGCGTCCGGGCCATCGGCAACAGCACCACCTGGAACGGGATGAATGCGCCGAACAGGACCAGCGCGAAGATCCAGTCGGCGCCCCGGAACCGCCATTTCGTCAGTGCATAGCCGTTCAGGGCGCCCAGGAAGGTCGATATCGCCACCGCGGGCACCGTCATCAGAACCGAGTTCCAGACATAGGGTTCCAGCCCGTCGCAGCGCACGCCCACGCAGGCCGAGCCCCAGGCGGTGGCCCAGGCGGAAAAATCCAGCCCTTGCGGCAGGCTTAGCAGCGACCCTTCGCGTATCTCGGCCAGCGACTTGAGCGAGGTCGAGATCATCACCACCAGGGGCACCAGGTAATAGGCGCAGAAGAGCAGCAGGATCGCGAAGAGCAGGCCGCGCATCAGCACATGCCGCGGCCCCCGGCGATGAACGATTCCACTGATCCTGCGTTGCCTCATTCGGCGGTCTTTCTGAGTTCTGAATAAAGATAGGGCACGATGATCGCGATCACGGTCATCAGCATCATCGTGGCGCTGGCCGCGGCGACGCCAAGCTCGCTGCGCTGGAAGGCAAAGGCATACATGAAGGTGGCGGGCATGTCGGTCGCGTATCCGGGCCCGCCGCCGGTCAGCGCGATCACCAGATCGAAGCTCTTGATCGCCAGATGGGCCAGGATGATCACGGTGGACAGGAAGACCGGGCGCAGCATCGGCAGAACGATCCCGGTATAGGTGCGCCACGGGCCGGCGCCGTCGATCGCCGCGGCCTTCAGCACCTCGTCATCGACCGAGCGAAGCCCGGCCAGGAACAGCGCCATCGCGTAACCCGAGCTTTGCCAGACCGCGGCCATGACGACGGTGTAGATCGCGTAATCGGGGTTCACCAGCCAGTCGAAGGAAAAGCTTTCGAACCCCATCTGGTGGACCAGCCGTTCGACCCCCAGGCCCGGGTTCAGGATCCATTTCCAGACCGTGCCGGTGACGATGAAGCTCAGCGCCATGGGATAGAGATAGATCGTGCGGATCACGCCCTCGATCCGCACCCGCTGGTCCAGCAGCACCGCCAGAAGAATGCCGATGGCCAGGCTGATCGCGATGAACAGGGCGGTGAAGATGAACAGGTTGCGGATGGCCACATACCAGCGCGGGGTGGCCCACAGGCGCTGATATTGCGCCAGGCCGTCGAAGGTATAGTTCGGCATCACCCCGGACTTGGTGAAGGAGATATAGGCGGTCCACAGGATGAAACCGTAGACGAAGAAAAGGCTGACCGCGAACAGCGGCGAGACCACCAGTTGCGGAAGCCGTCGTTCCAGCCGCGCACCGAACCTGTTGGCTGACTGCATCGCTCCTGCCCCTCACGCAAGAGGGCCGGGGCGCGTGGCCCCGGCCCGACTTGTCACATAGCGCGCTGGACGGCGTCGGCCAGGCGCGTGGTCGCGTCCTGCGAGCTCATGTCCGAGTTGAAGAACTGCGTCACGAGATCCAGGAATTCGCCCCGGACCGAGCGTGGCACGGCCATCTCATGCGCCATCGACGGGACCAGCGTGTCGTTCTCGATCGCGGCCAGCAGATCCTCGTGCGAGCGTTTGGCACAGCTGTCGAAATCGTCCAGCGGCACGTCGGTGCGCGCCGGGATCGAGCCCTTGGCCATGTTGAACACCTTCTGGAACTCGGGCGACATGATCAGACGCGCCAGCACCTTCTGACCCTTGATATTGTCATCGCCCGACACCTTGAAGAAGGTGAAGCTGTCCGAGTTCAGGATGAACCCCTTGCCCGGTGTCGGCGCGCAAAGGAAATCCTCGCCCGGCACCTTGCCTGCGGCCAGGAATTCGCCCTTGGCCCAGTCGCCCATGATCTGGAAGCCTGCCTCGCCGCGCATCACCATGCCGGTGGCCAGGTTCCAGTCGCGCCCCGAGAAGTTGGGGTCGACATAGCCACGCAGCTTGCGAAGCTGGTCGAAGGACGCGACCATCGTGTCGCTGCGCAGCGCCGCGTCGTCCAGCTCCACCAGCGCCTTGCGATAGAAATCCGCGCCCCCGACACCCAGCACCACGGTCTCGAACAGGGTGGCGTCCTGCCAGGGCTGGCCGCCATGCGCCAGGGCGATCAGCCCGGCGGCCTCCAGCTTGTCGGCCGCGGCGTTGAATTCTTCCCAGGTGGTCGGCATCGCCTCGACCCCGGCTTTCTTCAGGGCCTCGGGGCTGCCCCAGATCCAGTCGACGCGGTGGATGTTGACCGGGGCGGCAACATATTTCCCCTCGTATTTCATGATGCTGGCCAGGGCCGGCGGCAGAACCTTGTCCCAGTTGCCGGCCTCTGCCACGTCCTGCACGTTGTTCAGGGCGCCCTGTTCGGCCCATTCCTGGATGCCGGGGCCCTTCAACTGGACGGCGGTGGGCGGGTTGCCGGCCATGACGCGGGCGCGCAGCGCGGTCATCGCGGCATCGCCGCCGCCGCCGGCAATCGGGGAATCGACCCAGGTTCCCCCTTCGGCCTCGAAGGCCTTCTTCAACTCTCCGACGGCCTTGGCCTCGCCGCCCGATGTCCACCAGTGCAACACCTCGACCGTGCCGTCGGCGCGCGCGGCCCCGGCCAGGGCGGCGCAACTCACCGCCGCGGCGAGCATCACTTTATCAATTCTGATCATTTCCAATTTCCTCCCGAAAGGCTCGCTCGGCCGATTGCACGCCGCTTTCGCGGCGCGCCGGGCTGCGAGATGAGCGAACGCTAACACGCGGGGCGCGCCAGCGGAATTGACTTTGATCAATGAAATCGCCGCCAAGGTTTTTCGCCCTGCCGCATGCGCGACCATCCGATCGCGCAAGACGTGCGGATGCGCCGTTTCCCCCCGCGCCAAGCGGGTGTAGAAGGCACTGGCGGTGATTGCAGAAGGATCGAGACATGCGACCGAAGGGACGGGGCGCGCTGGAGTCGCTCTATTTCGACTATCCCCATTTCGAGCCGCCCGAAACGCGCGACGGGCTGGACCACCCCACGCCGGTGGCCATTGTCGGCGCCGGGCCCGTGGGCATGACCGCTGCGCTGGCGCTGGCCGCCGAAGGAGTGGCCAGCGTGCTGCTGGAGGCGCGCCCGACCTTCAACGACGGCAGTCGCGCGATCTGCCTTGCGCGGCAGAGTTTCCATATCCTGGAAAGCCTCGGCGCGGCGGATCGCTTCCTGGACAAGGCCCTGGGCTGGACCACGGGGCGCAGCTTCTATCGCGGCCGCCAGGTTCTGGAATTCGAAATGCCCGACGGGCCGGAGCAGAAATTCCGGCCGATGTACAACTTGCAGCAGCAATATATCGAGAAGTTCCTGTGGGAACGTGTGGCCGAGTCGCCCCTGATCGACATGCGCTGGCAAAGCGAGGTGGTGGCGCTGAAGGCGCAGGACGACGGGGCCGTCGTGTCGGTGCGCGATCCGTCGGGCGAATACGACCTGCCGGCCGACTGGGTGCTGGCCGCCGACGGCGCGCGCAGCGCGGTGCGCCGGATGCGCGGGCTGCGCCTGAAGGGCGAGAATTACGAGGGTCGATACGTCATCGCCGATGTCAGGATGAAGCACGATTACCCGACGATCCGCCGCGCGCTGTTCGATTCGCCCGGGCGGCCCGGTGGCACCGTTCTGGTGCACCGCCAGCCCGATGACATCTGGCGGATCGATTACCAGCTGCAGGACGGCGAAACGCCGGAACAGGCCACGCGGGAAGATGAGGTGCGGCGCAGCGTCGACGCGGTGCTGCGCGATATCGGCCATGACGGGGATTACGACCTGGAATGGTGGAGCGTCTATTCCGCCAACACCCTGGCACTGGACGATTACCGCGACGGGCGGATCTTCTTTGTCGGTGACAGCGCGCATATCGTGCCGATCTTCGGTGTGCGCGGGCTCAACAACGGTCTGGCCGATGCGCAGAATATCGGCTGGAAGCTTGGCTGGGTGCTGACCGGGCGCGCCGGGCCGCGGCTGCTGGACAGTTACACCCCCGAACGGCGCGGCGCCACGCTGGACGTGTTCGCCAATGCCTCGAAAAGCACGCGCTTCATGACCCCGCCCAGCCATGGATGGCGGCTGATGCGCGATGCGGCCCTGTCACTGGCGCTGCGTTTCGGATGGGCCGGCGCGTTTGCCAACCCGCGGCAGATGACGCCCTACACCTATGCGAACAGCCCGGTCACGATGCCCGACGATCCGGCCTTCGCCGCGGGGCCGGTTCCCGGTGCGGTGGCGGCCGATCCGATACTGGATGGGGGGCACCTGTCCGACCGGCTGGGCGGGCTGACACTGCTGGTTTTCGGCGATCGGCCCGATCTTGTCGCGCCGGCGCAGGCGTTGGGCGCGAGACCGGTCCGCCTGCCGGCCGAGGGGCCGGTGGCCGCCGCATACGGCGCCGGCGCCGACAGTGCCTATCTGGTCCGCCCGGACATGCATGTCGCCGCGCGCTGGTACCGGGCCGACGCGAACCGGGTCGGCGCCGCGATCGAGAGATTGCTGGGCAGGGAAGGAGACGCCGCATGAGCGAGGCGAGTATCGAAGACGTGTACGAGGTCATCGCCAGGGGAATCGATCGGGTCGGGCCGTACCGGGCCGAGTTGTTCCTGGCCAAGCTCGCGCTTGCCCTGGCGCATGAGTTGGGCGCACATGAACGTGCCCTGGCGTTGATCGAGGCGTGCCAGGCCGATCTGGAATGACGCGATCACCGGGCCGTCGTGGCCGCGTCAGGGGATCCCGATGCCTGGCCCGGCCGCGAAACTTGCGGCCTCTGACCCTTTCCGGCGTGGCCCTGGCATCATATATGAGAAGCGGGGCCGACAACCTGCTGGAACGCCGCGCCGCTAGGGTGTAACCAGCCGATGACTGCTTAGCCCGGGGGAACTGCACGTGCTGGATATGTCCTCGATACGCCAAGACCTGGCCGAATGCTATGATCTGGCCCCCTCGACCGAACGGGCCGAGGAGATGCGCGAGATCTATGAAACCATGGACCGCGTGGTGCCGCCGCCCGATTGGGCCGTGTTTGCCCCCTATGTCGCGGCGATCAACAAGCTCAAGAAAGAGCGCGGGGCGGTCATCCTGGCGCATAACTACATGACGCCCGAGATCTATCACGGCATCGCCGATTTCGTGGGCGACAGCCTGCAACTGGCGATCAAGGCCACCGAGGTCGAGGCCGACGTGATCGTGCAGTGCGGCGTGCATTTCATGGCCGAGACATCGAAGATCCTCAATCCGGCCAAGACGGTGCTGATCCCGGACATGGAGGCAGGCTGTTCGCTGGCCGAGTCGATCACCGCCGCCGGCGTGGCCGAGATGCGCGCGAAATATCCCGGCGCGCCGGTCGTCTCCTACGTCAATACCACCGCCGAGGTGAAGGCCGCGTCGGATATATGCTGCACCTCGTCCAACGCCTTGCAGATCGTCGACGCGATCGAGGGCGACACCGTGATCATGACGCCCGATCAATACCTTGCGCAGAACGTGGCGCGGCAGTCGAAGAAAAAGATCGTGTTCTGGCCGGGCTCGTGCATCGTGCATGAACTCTATACCGCGCAGGATATCCGCGCCTATCGCGAACAGGATCCGGACCTGGCGATCATCGCGCATCCCGAATGCACGCCGGATGTGGTCGCCGAGGCGGATTTCACCGGATCGACCAGCGGTATCGTGGACTGGGTTCACCAGCACCACCCGAAACGGGCGATGCTGGTCACCGAATGCTCGATGGCCGCGAATATCGCCGACGAATTGCCGGAGGTGGAGTTCGCCAAGCCCTGCAACATGTGCCCCTACATGAAGAAGATCACGCTGGAGAAGGTGCTCTGGTCGCTGCACAGCATGACCACGAAGGTCGAGGTCGATGACGCCGTGGCCGACAAGGCCCGCCTGGCCGTCCAGCGGATGATAGATCTGTCGCGCAAGCTGGGCATCTGAGGCGCCCGCCATGCAGGAGATTGCGACCAGCCGCGTCATCATCGTGGGCGCGGGGCTCGGCGCCCTCTATGCCGCGCTTCAGATGGCACCGCGCCCGGTCGTGATGATCTCGCCCGAGACGCTGGGCGAAGGGGCCAGCTCGGCCTGGGCGCAGGGCGGGGTGGCCGCCGCGATGGATGCCGCCGACAGCCCGGCAGCCCATGCCGCGGACACAATGCGCGCCGGGGCCGGCACCGTGGATCGGGCGGTTGCGGAAACTGTCACCCGCGCGGCCCGCGATCACATCGTGCAACTGACCGGGCTGGGCACCCCGTTCGACCGCAGGCCCGACGGCGGCTATGTGCTGTCGCGCGAAGCCGCGCACAGCTTTTCGCGCGTGGTCCGGGTGCGCGGCGATCAGGCCGGCGCCGAGATCATGAAGGCGCTGGTGGCGCAGGTGCGCGCCGCCCCGTCGATCGAGGTGCTGGAAGGCGTGATGGCCACCGCGCTGGAGCTGTCCGGCGGCCGCGTGACCGGGGTGCGGGTGGAATCGGCGCGCGCCGCCTCGGGGCCGGTGCTGCTGCGCGGCCCGGCGGTTCTGCTGGCCGGCGGCGGGTCCGGCGGGCTTTACGCGCTGACCACGAATCCGCCACGCATCCGCGGGCAGGTGATCGGCATGGCCGCCCGCGCCGGCGCGGTCATCGCCGACCCGGAATTCGTGCAGTTCCACCCCACCGCCATCGACGTGGGCGAGGATCCGGCGCCGCTGGCGACCGAGGCGCTTCGCGGCGAGGGCGCGGTTCTGGTCAACCGGCGGGGCGAACGTTTCATGACCGCGATCCATCCCGATGCGGAACTGGCCCCGCGCGACGTGGTGGCGCGCGCGATCTTTGCCCAGACACGCGCGGGGTTGCGGCCGATGCTGGACACCCGCCAGGCCATCGGCGCGCGGATCGTCACGCAGTTTCCCGCGGTGGCCGCGGCCTGTGCGCGCAACGGCATCGACCCCGTGACCCAGCCGATCCCGGTCGCCGCCGCGGCGCATTACCACATGGGCGGGATCGATACCGACATCCATGGTCGGGCCAGTCTCGACGGGCTCTGGGTCTGCGGCGAGGCTTCGTCGACCGGGCTGCACGGGGCCAACCGGCTGGCCTCGAACGGGCTGCTGGAGGCGCTGGTCTATGCCCGGTTCTGCGCGCTGGATATCGGCGCCGCATTGGGCGATCCGCCTGCGCCGGACCCCGCGCCGAAGATCGGTTTTCCGCCCGGCGACCGCTGGCCCGATGCCGCCGTGATCCGGACCCTGCGCCAGGTGATGACCGAGCATGTCGGGGTGATCCGCGATGCAAGGGGGCTGAAGATCGCGCTGGCCGAGATTGCCCGTCTCGAGCGCACCCAGGCCGGCGCCGAGAGTTTTGCCGACATGACCGCCACCGCCACGCTGATCGCCGCCGCCGCGCTGCTGCGCGAGGAAAGCCGCGGCGCCCATTCCCGCGCGGATTTTCCGCAGACGGATGCGATGGCGGCGCGGACCCGGATCACCCTGAAGCGGGCGCTGGCGGTCCGCGACGCTGTCTGCGAGGAACTGAAATGACCGAATCCACACTGCCCGACCTGGTGCTGGAACCGATGGTTCGCGCCGCGCTGCTGGAGGATCTGGGTGCCCAGGGCGACATCACCACGCGCCTCGTCGTCCCCGCCGGAACGAGCTATCGCGCGCGCCTGAACGCGCGCGAAGAGGGGGTCGTCTCGGGGCTCGGGATCGCGCGGCTGGCGTTCCGCCTGCTAGATCCCACGCTGACGGTGGACATGCGCGTTCCCGACGGCAGCCCCTGCGCCGCCGGCACGATGCTGATGGAGATCGCCGGCGATGCCGCCTCGATCCTGTCGGCGGAACGGGTGGCGCTGAATTTTGCCGGGCGGCTGTCGGGCATCGCCACGCTGACCGCGCGTTTCGTGGCCCGGACCGCGGGCACCGCGACGCGCATCACCTGCACCCGCAAGACCACGCCGGGCCTGCGCATCGCCGAAAAGCAGGCGGTGTTGCATGGCGGCGGGTTCAACCACCGCTTTTCCCTGTCGGATGCGATCCTGATCAAGGACAACCATATCGCGGCGGCAGGTGGAATCGGCCCGGTGCTGGCGGCGGTCAGGGCGCGTGCGTCGCACATGACGCGCGTCGAGATAGAGGTCGATCGGCTGGACCAGCTGGCCGAGGTGCTTGCGCTTGGTGGCGCCGATGTCGTGCTGCTGGACAACATGGCGACCGCGACACTGCGCGAGGCCGTGGCGATGGTCGCGGGCCGGCTCGTGACCGAAGCCTCGGGCAACATGGCGCTGGAGCGCATCGCCGAGGTGGCTGCGACCGGTGTCGATTACATCTCGTCCGGCGCGCTTACGCATTCGGCACCGACGCTGGACCTGGGGCTCGATTTCTAGCGCTCTTCGTGCCGCGCGGTGTCAGACCGGGATCACGCGCCGGCGGCTGTGCTGCAGATAGAGCGCCAGGCTGACCACGACCACGGCACCGCCCAGCAGCATCGGCGGGGTCGGCGTTTCGCCCACCCCCAGCCAGACCCAGGCCGGGCCCAGCACGGTTTCGAGCAACAGCAACAGGCTGACGCCCGAGGCCGGCGCATGGCGCGACGCGGCCGACAGCGTTCCGAAAGAGATCGGCAGGATCACAGCCCCGGACAGGGCGATCGCCCAGACGGCGCCGTCGGTCATCGCCGCGGTGCCGGTGATCGCCAGCCCCAGAACGCCGGACAGGAACGCGCCCAGCCCGATGGCCGGCACGATGGGCACCGCGCGATGGCGCCGCAGGACAACGAAACTCAACGCCATCACGATCGCCACGCCCAGCCCGGCCAGCCCGCCGAGCGCCGAGGCCGCGTTGATCCCGACGCCGCTGGAATCCTTGCCGAAAACGGCGATCGCGATGCCCGCCAGAACCGCCGCGATCGTAACCCATGTGGCGCGGCTGGTCGTCTCGCCCAGCAGCAGCCGGCTGAACAGCGCCGACCAGACCGGCACCGTCGCCACCCCCAGCAGAACCACCGCGACCGGGGCATTCCCGATCCCCAAGGCGAAGAGCGCCGCGTTGAAGAACTGGCAGCCGATGATCGCCAGGCCGGCCCCCGAGCGCAGCGCGCGCGCCTGCGACCGCCTGGCCGGGCCGGCGATGATCAGCCAGAGCGCCAGCAGCACCGCCCCCATCAGCAACCCGCGCCAGGCCATCATCTGGATCCCGCCCATCCCCGACAGGCGCATCAAGAGGGTGTCGGGCGTCAGCACCAGCGCACCGAAGGCGGCGAGGGCGAGACCGAACATCGGGTGGCGTGTCATTCTGCGGGCGGCTCCGTCGGGTGGCGTTGCCGGCGTCTTATGGCAAAGCGTCCGGGGTTCCAATGCCCGCGCTTGCTTTCGCGGCTATACAGCCCCGGCCAAGCGGCCTAACGTCCGGTGCATGAGTGACCCCGGCCATCTCGACGGACGCTATTCCTGGCTGCGCCTTGGCGTGACGCTGGCGATTGCCACGATCGGCAATGTCGGCATGTGGGCGATCGTGGTCATCATGCCGGCGGTGCAGGCGGAATTCGCGATTCCGCGGGCCGAAGCAGCGCTGCCCTATACCATGACGATGATCGGCTTCGGCCTGGGCAACCTGGTCATCGGGCGCGCGGTGGATCGGTTCGGGGTCACCGCCGCGCTGAGCGCGGCGGCCCTGCTGATCGCCGCGGGTTTCGGTGCCGCGGCAACCAGCGGTTCGGTGCTGATGCTGTCGATGCTGCAACTGCTGGTCGGCTTCGGAACCGCGGCCAGCTTCGGGCCGCTGATCGCCGATATCTCGCACTGGTTTTCCCGCCGGCGCGGGATCGCGGTGGCGGTGGCGGCCAGTGGCAACTATCTTTCCGGCGCGATCTGGCCGATGGCGCTGAGCGGGATACTGGACGATTTCGGCTGGCGCGCGGTCTATGGCGCGCTGGCGGTGCTGACCGTGCTGCTGGTCATCCCGCTGTCGCTGCTGCTGCGCCGGCGGGTGCCGCCCGGGCTGGCGATGCAGGCCGAAACCGGTGCGACCCTGCGCGCGCGCGCGGTCGACATATCGCCGCGCAGGTTGCAGATGATGCTGGGGCTGGCCGGTGTGGGCTGCTGCGTGGCGATGGCGATGCCGCAGGTGCATATCGTCTCGCTCTCCGTCGATCTGGGCTATGGTCCGGCAGCGGGGGCCGAGATGCTGTCGCTGATGCTGATGGGCGGGGTCGTGTCGCGACTGGTATCCGGGGCGCTGGCGGACCGGCTGGGCGGGGTCAGGACGCTGCTGATCGGCTCGACCCTGCAATGCCTCGCGCTGTTTCTCTACCTGCCCTTCGACGGGATGGCGTCGCTTTACCTGATCAGCCTGGTGTTCGGTCTTGCGCAGGGCGGCATCGTGCCGAGCTATGCCATCATCGTGCGCGAGTTCCTGCCGGCGCGCGAGGCCGGGGCGCGGGTCGGCTTCGTGATCATGGCGACGATCTTCGGCATGGCCCTGGGAGGCTGGATGTCGGGCTGGATCTTCGATCTGACCGGATCCTACCAGGCCGCCTTCCTGAACGGGATCGGCTGGAACCTGATGAACATGGGGATCGTGGCGATGTTGCTGCTGCGCGGGCGCCGGGACCGCGGGCGCGCCGCCCTGGCCGGCTGAGCGGCCGGGAAAACGGCGGCGGATTACCCCGCCGCCGCGTTGAGTGCCGTTGCCTCAGGAGATCAGGACGCGGCCCACCAGCGTTCCGTCGCGCGGTTGCCGTCGTTCTCCAGGTTCGAGGCGACGTTTTCGCCATGCGCGACGCCCGGACCGATGCCCATGATGTAATTGGCGAACATCGGCACGATGGCGCCGCCGTCCTCGTTGATCAGGCGCTGGCATTCGAAATACATCTCGCGCCGCTTGGCGCTGTCCAGCTCGGCGCGCGCCTCGACCACCAGCTTGTTGAACTTGTCGGCCGCCTCGGTGTTGCGCCAGGCGGTATCGTTCCACTCGGTGCCCTCGACATAGGCCGAGGCGAACATCCAGTCGGCGGTCGGGCGGCCATTCCAGTAGCAGGCGCACCATCCCTTCTTGTTCCACACGTTGGACCAGTAGCCATCCTTGGGTTCGCGCACGATCTCGATCTCGATGCCCGCCTGCTTGGCCGAGGCCTGGATAAGCAGCGCGGCATCGACCGCCCCGGCGAACGCTGCTTCCGACGTGGACAGCTGGATCGGCCCGGAATGGCCCGACTTGCGGTAATGCGCGGCGGCCTGCTCGGGGTCGAATTCGCGTTGCGGCAGGGCCTCGGCATAGAACGGCACGATGGGCGAGATCGGGTGGTCATTGCCGACCGTGCCATAGCCCAGCAGGATCTTGTCGACGATCTCCTGGCGGTTGATCGCCAGCTTGAGCGCCATGCGCAGGTCGAAATCGCCGAAGGGCGGCGTGTCGAGCCGCATCGGGAAGGTGTAATGCAGCGATCCGACCAGATCGAGGATCTCGACCTGCGGCGCGCGCGACAACAGCGCGACCGTCTTCGGATCGACCCGGTCGATCATGCCGACCTCGCCATTGAGCAGGGCGTTCTGGCGGGCGGTCACGTTGATGATCGACATCAGTTCGATGTCGTCGAACCAGGCCGCGCCCTCCTTGAAGTAATTCGGGTTGCGCGTGGCCTGCATCCGCACGCCCGGCTCGAAGTTCTGCACCACATAGCCGCCGGTGCCGATGCCCGCGGTCGGGTCGATCTCGCCATTCTCCGAGGGCAGGATGATCAGGTGGTAATCCGACACGAGGAACGGGAAGTCGGCATTGGGGCTTTCCAGGTCGAAGATCACTACATTGTCGCCGTCCTTGCGGATATCGGTGACCGGCGCGATCACGCCCTTGGCCGCCGAGGTCGAATCCGCGCCGCGGTGATAATTGATCGAGGCGATCACGTCGTCGGCCGTCAACGTCTTGCCGTTATGAAATTCGACGCCCTTGCGCAGGGTGAACGCCCAGGATTTGCCGCCGTCGATCGGTTCATAGCTTTCGGCAAGCTCGGGGCGCAGCGCGTTGTCTGGGCCGATCTCGGTCAGGCAGTTGCCGAATGCGAACCCGGTCGCCGTCATGAACCCGTTCTCGTAGGTCGAAGGATCGAGGCTGTCGGTGGTCGAACCATGGCCCATGCCCATCTTGAAGCTGCCGCCGCGCCTGGGGGTGGCGGCCTCGACCCGCGTGGCCATCGACATGGCGGCGGGAATCGCGACCCCGGCGGCGGCGAGCGCGGTGATGAACGAACGCCGGTCGATCTGTCCGGCGCCGAAGCGGGTTTCCTGTTCGCGAATGAATCTTTTCTTTCGGTCAATCATCTTTCGATCCTCCTGCTGTGTCATTCATCGTTCTTGGGTCCGTGTCGCACATCCCCGCCCCGGACCGCCGTGGCGTCGCGATGTGGGGGAAGCGATCGGTCGCCCGGCAACTATACAATTCTTCGCGCCGCAGGCCAGACACAAAGCCGGTTGCCAAGCAATGATGCCCTGACATAAGGTTAGCGTCACTAACAAAACGGCCACCGCCACATGCGGCCGGATCCAACAAGAAACGGGAGGGGGCAGGGCCTGTGCATCCGATCATCCGGACCATTCTGCAGCGTCTGGGCCTTGGTCTTTTCACGCTGTTCCTGGTTTCGATCGTCATCTTCAGCGCCATAGAGTTCCTGCCGGGGGATTTCACCGAAGCCGTGCTGGGGCAGGCCGCCACCAGGGAAACGGTCGCGGCCTTCCGACATGAGCTCGGCCTCGATCAACCGGCCTGGATCCGGTATTTCGACTGGATCGGATCGGTCCTTCAGGGCGATTTCGGCACCTCCTTCTCGGGGCGGGCGTCATCGGGGGTCGACCGCTCGCGCGAGGTGGTCGATCTGATCGCGCCGCGGTTGATGAACACGCTGTTCCTGGCCGCGATGACCGCGATCATCGCGGTGCCGCTGGCGCTGTTCCTGGGGGTGACGGCGGCGCTCTATCGCAACTCGCTTTATGACCGGATCGTGAATGCCGGCACGCTGAGCACGATTTCCATGCCGGAATTCTTCGTCGCCTACATCCTGATCCTGCTGCTTTCGACGCTGGTCCCGGTCTTTCCGACCCTGGCCGCGGTCACGCCCCGCACGCCGCTGCTTGAACGCATATACCTTACCGCGCTGCCGTCGATGACGCTGACGCTGGTGATCGTCGCGCACATGATGCGCATGACCCGGGCGGCGATCATAAACCTGCTGGCCAGCCCCTATATCGAGATGGCCCGGCTGAAGGGGCTTTCCGGCCGGCGGGTGATCCTGCATCACGCCCTGCCCAATGCCTGGGCCCCGATCGTCAACGTGATCGCCTTCAACCTGGCCTATCTGGTCGTCGGGGTGGTCGTGGTCGAGGTCGTCTTCGTCTATCCCGGAATCGGGCAGCTCATGGTCGATGCGGTGACGGCGCGCGACATCCCGGTGGTGCAGGCCTGCGCGCTGATCTTCGCGGCGACCTACATTCTGCTGAACCTGCTGGCCGATATCATATCCATCGTCACCAACCCGAGGTTGCTGCACCCGCGATGAGCGAGACCGACCAGACATATTCGGCCCGGCAGGAAGCGGCGATCGTGCACACGCGCCGCGGCTGGCGCGAGCGGACGCTGATCGAACTGCGCAAGGCGCCCTGGACCGCGTGGTTCGGGATGTTCGTGATCCTGTGCTACCTGCTTGTCGCGCTGTTCGCGCCCTGGATCGCACCGCATGGCGAGGCCGAGATCTTCGACACGCCCTATGCCCCGTGGAGCGCGCAATTTCCCTTCGGCACCGACCAGATCGGGCGCGACGTGCTGTCGCGGCTGATCTACGGGGCGCGCAACACGATCGGCATCGCACTGGCGACCACCTTCCTGGCCTTCCTGATCGGTGGCGGCATGGGGTTGATGGCGGCGATCAGCCGGGGCTGGGTCGACCAGGTCCTGTCGCGTCTGGTCGATGTCCTGATGGCCATCCCCAGCCTGATCTTCGCGCTGATGCTGTTGTCGATCTTCGGCGCCTCGGCGGTTTCGCTGATCGCGATCATCGCCGTGCTGGATTCGACCCGGGTGTTCCGGCTGGCCCGGGCGGTGGCGATGAACGTGGTGGTGATGGATTATGTCGAGGCGGCCCGCCTGCGCGGCGAAAGGCTGGGCTGGGTGATGCGGCGCGAGATCCTGCCCAATATCATGCCGCCCCTGGTGGCCGAGTTCGGGCTGCGATTCTGCTTCGTCTTCCTGACCATCGCCGCGCTCAGCTTTCTTGGGGTCGGCATCCAGCCGCCGACCGCGGACTGGGGCTCGATGGTGCGCGAGAACGCGGCGCTGATCCAGTTCGCGCAATATGACCTGAAGGCGGGGCTTACCCCGCTACTGCCCGCCGCGGCGATCGCGCTGCTGACGGTGGCGGTGAATTTCGTCGTCGACTGGTTCCTGATGAAGACAAGCGGGCTGCGCGATGAGTTCTGAGGCCGATATCCTGCTGCGAATGCGCGATGTCCGGATCGACGGTTTCGCCGACGAGCAGTGGCACGAGATCATCAAGGGTGTGGATCTGACCCTGCGCAAGGGCGAGGTTCTCGGCCTGATCGGCGAATCCGGGGCGGGGAAATCGACCCTCGGTCTGGCGGCGATGGGGTTCGCCCGGCCCGGCTGCCGGCTGACCGGCGGCGAGATCCTGTTCGACGGGGTCGACCTGATGCGGGCGTCGGAGCGCCAGAAGCAACGCTTGCGCGGTGCGCGGATCGCCTATGTCGCGCAATCCGCGGCAGCGGCGTTCAACCCGGCGCATCGACTGCTCGATCAGACGGTCGAATCCGGGATCCGCCACGGGGTGCTGCGCCCGGACAATGCCCGCGAAACGGCGGTGGAGCTGTATCGCGCGATGGATCTGCCCGACCCGGAGCATTTCGGCGACCGCTTTCCGCACCAGGTGTCGGGCGGGCAGTTGCAGCGTGCGATGACGGCAATGGCGATGGCCTGCCGCCCCGACCTGATCGTGTTCGACGAACCCACGACCGCGCTGGACGTGACCACGCAGGTCAATGTGCTGGCGGCAATGCGCGGCGCGGTGAAGCGGTTCGATACCGCGGCGATCTATATCACCCACGATCTGGCGGTGGTGGCGCAGATGGCCGACCGTATCAAGGTCTTGCGCCACGGCGAGGAGATCGAGGAAGCCGACACCGAAACCATGCTGCGCGCACCGAAACAGCCCTATACCCGGTCGCTCTGGGCCGTGCGCTCGATCCGCAAGCCGGGCGAGGGCAGCGCCGACAAGGTGCTGGAAGTGCGCGGGGTGACGGCCGCCTATGGCACCCGGCCGGTGCTGGAGGATGTCAGCTTTGACGTGCCGCGCGGGCGGACGGTCGCGGTCGTGGGCGAATCCGGTTCGGGCAAATCGACCGCGGCGCGGGTGATCACCGGGCTTTTGCCGCCGACCGACGGGGGCGTGCGGTTCAACGGTCAGGATCTGGCCCCCGATCTGGCGGGCCGCAGCAAGGAGGATCTGCGCCGGATCCAGATGATCTATCAGATGGCCGACACCGCGATGAACCCGCGCCAGACGGTGCGCGAGATCATCGGCCGCCCGGTGCAGTTCTATTTCGCAAAGACCGGCGCCGAGGTCGATGCCCGGGTTTCCGAGCTTCTGCAAATGATCGAGCTCGACGACAGTTTTCTCGATCGCCTGCCGGGGGAGCTTTCGGGGGGCCAGAAACAGCGGATCTGCATTGCCCGTGCGCTGGCCGCCGATCCCGAGGTGATCATTTGCGACGAGGTGACCTCGGCGCTGGACCAGATCGTGCAGGACGGCATTCTCAAGCTGCTGATGCGGTTGCAGAAGGATCTGGGCGTCAGCTATATCTTCATCACTCATGACATCGCCACGGTGCGCGCCATCTCGGACGAGATCGTGGTGATGTATCAGGGCCGCGTGGTCGAAAAGGGCATGAAAGAGGATATCCTGTCACCGCCGCATGCCGACTATACCGCGCTCTTGCTGTCCTCGGTCCCCGAGATGGAGGTCGGCTGGCTGGACCGCACGCTGGCCGCGCAGGGTGACGGCGCTGCCTGAACCCCGGCGGTGCGACCGGTCCGGGGCGCGCGCGATGCGGCTTTACTCCGATCCCGGGCCGGGGCATGATCCTTGACGGAAACGCATGCCATGCAGCTGACATCGTCACTCAACCTTCGACAGAAACGCACGCTCGCGATGACGGCGCAATTGCGACAGGCGATTTCCCTGTTGCGGTTCAACAATGCCGAGTTGCAGGGCTTCCTTGTCGAGAAGGTCCGGCAGAACCCGTTCCTGGAGCTTCGCCAGGCGCCCGGCGACGGCCTGCGCGACGGGGCAGGGCGGCCTTCCATTCCCGCCGCGCCCAGCGATACCGCGCGGCGGCAAGCCGCCGAGCAGGCACAGGCGGGCCTGGCCGACACGATCGCCGCGCCGCCGGGCGGGCTGATCGATCATGTGGAACGTCAGGTCGGCCTGGCGATTTCCGATCCCGGGCAGAAACGGATCGCCCTTGCTTTCCTGCAGGTGCTGGAACCGTTCGGGTGGCTTGGCGACAGTGTCGAGGCGGTTGCCGCCGATGCCGGGGTGTCCATGGCCGAGGCGCAGGCGGTCCTGGCGGTCCTGCAACAGTTCGAACCGGCCGGCCTGTTCGCGCGGTCGCTGGCCGAATGCCTGCGGCTTCAGGCCGCCGACCGTGGATTGCTGAGCCCGGAGCTCGATCGCCTGCTGGACCATCTGGACATGGTCGCCGACGGCCGGATGCAGGCACTGGCCGAAATCTGCGGCTGCGACATGGCGCGGCTGCACGATTGCCTTGCAACCTTGCGCCAGTTCGACCCCAAGCCGGGGCTGGCCTTTGGCCAGGGCGACGGCCCGATCCGCGCGCCGGATCTGCTGCTGGTCGAACAGGGCGGGCAATGGGCGGTCGAGCTGAACGGCTCGACCCTGCCGGGTGTCGTCATCCGCGACGATCTCGTGCCCGCCGACGAGAAGCGCGAGGCCTTCGTGGCCGAGGCCCTGGCCGGGGCGCGGGGGCTGAAGCGCGCGGTCGAACAGCGCAACGCCAGCACCTTGGCCGTCGCGGCGGAAATCGCGCGGCGTCAGTCGGCCTATCTTGACGGCGCGAGCGAACATCCCGCACCGTTGAAGTTGCAGGACGTGGCCGGCGCGGTAAAGCTGCATGCCAGCACCGTCAGCCGGATCACGCGCGGGATGACGATCGACACGCCGCGCGGGGTGCTGGATCTGCGCAGCTTCTTTTCCCGCGGCCTTCCGCGCGCGGGTTCGGATGACGCCGCCGACAACGTGTCCACTGGCGCAATCAAGCAGCGCATTCGCAGGATGATCGCCGAGGAACCCGCCCACGCCCCGCTGAGCGATGCGCGCATCACCGAGACATTGCGCAGCGGCGGGGTGCAGATCCAGCGCCGCACGGTTGCCAAGTATCGCACGCTTATGAACATCCCGGGCTCTGCCGCGCGGCGGCGCAAGGGGGCCGCCGGTAGGGCCGGCTGATCGCGCGAAAAACTCGCGCCCTTGCGTGAAATGCGCGCAACCTGACCGAAATACGACCCACGATGAATTCGGTCACTTTCGTTTGTCGCGGTTTTCATTAACGTTTTTCGAGGATTTGGTTCTTTTGCAGCCTTGGCATGGGGATTGCATACAAGAAGGTGGCGGCGCCCTGGCGAAGACAGGCGCGCACCCAAAAAGCCAAAAACGGTTCAACCAATGATGGGAGACTTGACTGATGAAACATCTCACACGGATCATGCTGGCCTCGGCAATGGCGCTGGGAAGCATGGCGCCGGCGGCAATCGCCGAGGATCTGGTCGTCGGCTTCACCGCCGACGCGAACACGCTGGATCCGGGCAATCACCGCAACCGCGAGACGGAAACCATTATCCGGAACATGTATGACGGGATCCTGACCCGCGATTCCGGGATGAACATCCTGCCGCAGATCGCGGAATCCTACACCCAGGTCTCGCCCACGGTCTATGATTTCAAGATCCGCAAGGGCATCCTGTTTCACGATGGCACCGAGCTGACCCCCGAGGACGTGAAATTCACGCTCGACCGGCTGACCAGCGAGGGCGGCACGGGCGACGGGCAGACGAGCCCGCGCGCAAGCCTTCTGGGGCCGTTCAAGTCGGCCGAGATCGTGAATGGCGACACCGTGCGCGTCACCCTTTCCGAGCCGTGGCCGTTGCTGCCCGCGATGCTGCCCTTCCAGGAGGTCGTATCGAAGGATTTCGTCGAGAAGGTGGGCACCGAGGGTCTGGCGACCCAGGTGAACGGAACCGGCCCGTTCAAGCTGGTCGAGTGGCGCAAGGGCGACTCGGTCATCATGGAGCGTTTCGAGGACTATTATGGCGGCGCGCCGGGCATCCCGCCGGTGGGCAAGGCCTGTGTCGAGCGGGCGATCTTCAAGATCATTCCCGAATCCGCTTCGCGCGTGGCCGCGCTGCTGGCCGGCGACGTGCATATCATCAATGAACTGCCGCCCTTCGCGGTCGAGCAGGTCAGGAACAGCCCGAACGCCGAGGTCATGACGGTGAACGGCACGCGCAGTTTCTTCATCGCGATGAACGTGAAGGGCGAAATCTTCGACGATATCCGCGTGCGCCAGGCGGTGGCGCATGCCATCGACAAGAAGCTGATCATCGACAAGATCCTTGGCGGCAATGCCGAGGCCATCAACGGCATTCTCAGCCCCGATGCGTTCGGCAAGAACAAGGATCTGGATGGCTACAGCTATGACCCCGAAAAGGCGCGCGCGCTTCTGGCCGAAGCGGGCTATCCCGACGGGATCGAGGTGACGATGGACGTGCAGGGCTCTTACAAGGATACCGCGCAGGCGGTTGCGTCGCTGCTGACCAAGGCCGGGATCAAGACCCAGGTCGCGGTGGGCGAAAGCGGGCTGCTGTCGCAGAAATGGCGCACCGAGGGCGGTGAAAAGACCGGTGACATGTATTTCACCTCCTGGGGCAACGGCTCGCTCGATCCGCAGGGCATCTTCATGCCGACACATCATACCGCGGCACGCGGCAATTCGGCGGGGTATTCCAACCCCGAGGTCGACAAGCTGCTGGAAGAGGCCGCGACCGAGGTCGATCGTGAAAAGCGGGCCGAAATGTACCGCAAGGCCGAAGCGATCGCGGCGGCGGATGTTCCCTATGCCTATCTTTGGGTGCCGCAGGACATTTACGGTGTGTCGAAGCGCCTGAGCGGCTGGCAGCCCAGCCCCGACAGCCGCATCAACCTGCATGATGCCTGCCTGAAGTAACCGACCTTCCACCGGGGAGCCCCAGCCATGTCACTGGCAAGATTGATTGAACGTCTGCTTCAACTGATTCCGGTGCTTCTGGGCGTCAGCGTGATCGTCTTTGTGATGATCACCCTGACCCCGGGCGACCCGGTGGAAATCATGATCGGCGACCAGAACATCACCGCCGAGCAGGAAGCCGCGATGCGCGAGGATCTCGGGCTGGACCGGCCCGTGCATGAGCGGTTTTTCCTGTTTCTCGGAAACGCGGTGCAGGGGGATTTCGGCGAAAGCTTCTATCACCGGCGCCCGGTGATCGACGTTATTGCCGAGCGGTTGCCCGCGACCATCGAGCTCAGCCTCGTGGCGCTTATCATCGCGCTGGTCACGGCGATCCCGCTGGGGGTCGTGGCCGCGATCAAGAAGAATTCCATGACCGACCGGCTGGCCACCGTGGGCTCTTTGCTGGGCGTGTCCCTGCCCGGGTTCTGGTTCGGTATCCTGCTGTTGATGCTGTTCGCGGTGCAGCTTCAGATCCTGCCGGTGTCCGGGCGGATCGGATTTTCCAGCGAGATCGAGCCGATCACCCATTTCCTGCTGATCGACACGCTGTTGCGCGGGCGTCCCGACGCCTTTCTCGACGCGCTGTCGCATATCATTCTGCCGGCGATCACGCTGGGCCTGCCGATGACCGCGATCCTGATGCGGGTGACACGGACATCCATGCTCGAAGTGATGCGCCAGGACTATGTCACCTTTGCCGAGGCCAAGGGCCTGCGGCGCAATCGCATCCTGTTCCGGCATGCGTTGAAGAACGCGCTGATCCCCACCGTGTCGGTGGCGGCGATCGAGACCGGCTCTCTGCTGGGCGGCAACATGATCGTCGAGACGGTCTTTGGCTGGCCCGGCCTGGGACGGCTGGTCGTCGAGAGCATTTTCGTGCGCAACTACCCGCTGGTTCAGGCCGCGGTGCTGTTCTACGCGCTGACCTATGTGATGCTGAATTTCCTGGCCGACATTCTCTATACCGTCCTGAACCCGAGGGTGAAGCTATGACCGCCATCGACAACGGCTCGGCCGCGGTGGCGTCCCCGGCCGGGAATTCGATCTTTCGTCGCAACATGGCGACCTTCGCCGAGAACCGGCTTGCCCTGGGCAGCGCCGTGGTCGTGCTGCTGTTCGTGCTGATGGCGATCTTCGCGCCTTTCATCGCGCCGCACGACCCGAACACGACCGATCTGTTCCGACGCCTGCAGCCGCCGGCCTGGCAGGAAGGCGGCGACTGGGCCTATGTGCTGGGCTGCGATGCGCTGGGGCGCGACATCCTTTCGCGCATCATCTATGGCGCGCGGATCTCGATCTTCGTGGGCGCGGCGGTGGTTCTGGTCGCCACCACGATCGGGATCATTGCCGGGCTGGCCGCGGGGTTCCTGCGCGGCTGGGTGGACACGGTGATTTCCCGCGTCGTCGATATCCTGCTCGGTTTTCCCTATCTGATCTTCGCGATCGGCCTGATGGCGATGATGGGGCCGGGGCTGATCAACATCATCCTTGCCCTGGTCTACAAGGAGTGGGTGATTCCCTGCCGCGTGGTGCGGGGCGAGACGCTGGCCACGCGCGAGCTGGAATATGTAGAGGCCGCCCGCGCCCTGGGGGCGTCCAGCCGGCATATCATGACGCGCGAGATCCTGCCCAACATCCTGTCGCCGGTGATCGTGGTGTCCACCATCCGCATGGCGCATGTGATCATCCTTGAGGCAAGCCTGAGCTTCCTCGGGCTGGGGGTGCAGCCGCCGACCGCATCCTGGGGTGCGATGGTGGCCGATGGCCGCGCCTTCATCATGCAATCCTGGTGGGTCAGCACCTTCCCGGGCGTTGCGATCCTGCTGCTGGTTCTGGCGATCAATGTGGCAAGCCAGGGCCTGCGCGATGCTTTCGATCCGAGGTTCCACGAATGATGCAGCGAGACGAAAGCACCCTGCTGGAGGTTTCCGGCCTGAGGACGATCTTCGACACCCGCGCCGGCGCCGTCTGTGCGGTGGACGGGGTGGACGTGACCGTGCGCCGGGGCGAGTGCCTGGGCGTGGTCGGCGAATCCGGTTCGGGCAAGAGCGTCACCTTCGGCTCGGTGATGGGGCTGGTGCGCCCGCCGGGGCGGATCGACGCCGGCTCGATCCTGTTCGAGGGGCAGGACCTGCGCGCGCTCGACCCGCGCCAGATGCGGGCGATCCGGGGCCGCGACATCGCGATGACGATGCAGGACGCGCTGACCGCGCTGAACCCCGCGCTGACCGTGGGCGAGCAGATCCGCGAGATGCTGGAAGCCCATGACGAGGAACTTCCGCCGCGCGGTGCCGCGCGGCGCCAGGCGATCCGCGCGCGATCGGTCGAGATGCTGGGCCTTGTCGGCATCCCCTCTCCGGCGGAACGGCTGCGCCAGTATCCGCATGAATTCTCTGGCGGGATGCGCCAGCGCATCATGATCGCCATCGCGCTGGCCTCGCGCCCCAAGCTGCTGATCGCGGACGAGCCGACCACCGCGCTGGACGTGACGATCCAGGCGCAGGTGCTGGAGCTGATCAGCGACATCCGCGCCAGGCTTGGCATGAGCGTTGTGCTGATCACCCACGATCTGGGCGTCGTGGCCGAGCATTGCGACCGCGTGATGGTGATGTATGCCGGCCAGGTGGTCGAGCAGGGGCCGACGCAAGAGGTCATCGCGGCACCGCAGCACCCCTATACAAGGGGCCTTCTGGCCTCGATCCCGCGCCCGGCATTGCGGGGCGAACGGATACACCCGATCCAGGGGCAGGTGCCCGACCTGATCGACCTGCCGGCGCAATGCCGGTTCTATTCGCGCTGCCCGCTGGCGGGCGACGATTGCCTGAAGACCATCGCGATGCAGCCGGCGGGCCCGCGGCGCATGGCGCGCTGCATCCGGGTCGAGACCGCGATTGCCAGTCAGGAGGCCGAGGCATGAATCCGCAGGCAGACAATCCGTTGCTCGACATTCGCGGCCTGTCCAAGACCTATCTGGGCCGGCATAACCTGGCCGACCGCCTGTCGGGGCGCCAGCAGACGCGGGTCCAGGCGGTCAGCGATGTCAGTTTCGACATCCGCGCGGGCGAGGTTCTGGGCCTGATCGGCGAAAGCGGGTGCGGCAAATCCACCCTGGGGCGCTCGATCCTGCGGCTGCACGAACCCACGACCGGCACGGTCACATTTGACGGGGTGGATGTGACCGGGCTGGACGACGCGGCGATGAAGGCGATGCGCCGGCGGATGCAGATCATCTTCCAGGATCCGTATGCCTCGCTCAATCCGCGTCGCACCGTGGCCGAGATCGTCGGGCTGCCGCTCAAGCTGCACGGGCTGGCGCCGACGCCGGCCGAAATGCGCGACAAGGTGGCCGCGATCGTCGAGAAGGTGGGCCTGAAGACGGCGCATCTGGATCGCTATCCGCACCAGTTCTCGGGCGGGCAGCGCCAGCGCATCGGTATCGCGCGGGCGCTGGTCAGCAATCCCGAATTCATCGTCTGCGACGAACCGGTCTCGGCGCTGGACGTGTCGATCCAGGCGCAAATCATCGAATTGCTGACCGACCTGAAACAGGAAATGGGGCTGACCTATCTTTTCATATCGCACGATATCTCGGTGATCGGCTATCTCAGCGACCGGGTGGCGGTGATGTATCTGGGCGAGATCGTCGAGATGGGGCCGGTGGAGTCGATCCTGGCCCGCCCGCGCCATCCCTATACCCAAAGCCTGATGTCGGCGGTGCCCGAGGTCGAGACCTCGGCGCGCAAGGCGCGGGTGCGCCTGACCGGCGATCTGCCGTCGCCGCTGTCGCCGCCGGCGGGCTGCAAGTTCCACACCCGTTGCCCGCTGGCGATCGATATCTGTCGAAAGACGGCGCCCCGGACCGAACCCGTCGGAAACGGACATCAGGCCGCCTGTCACCGGCTGGCCGAGAACCTGTCGCTTCTGGACCCGGTGCAATGACGATGCGGGCGACGGAAAATGCCGATGTGCTGTCGTTGGTCGGGGACCCGTTCGAGCGCGGCCAGGCCCAGATCTCCGCCGGCGCAGACCTGTGGCCCGAAGTGCGCCAGATCACCCGCGACCGGCTTGCCGCGGCGCGCGAGGCGGGGCTTCTGGGCGATACAGCCCGCGCCTATCTCGACCAGCAGAAGGTCTTTGCCCGGGCCGAATGCCCCGATGACATGGCCGAGCTTTCGGGTATCGCCGCGGGTTTCGATCTGCCCGAGGACAGCCTTTTCCAGCATCTGCACCTGGGCACGCTGCGCGATCTGGCGCAGGCGCAGGGCGGGGCGTCGGACGGGTGCAGCGCCTGGGCCGTGGCGGACGGGCCGGACGGGCCGCTTACCGTCAAGAACCGCGATTTCTCGGGCGGGCATGCCGGCATCCAGCGGGTGTTCCGGCATGACGGGCCCGACCTGAAGCACGGGCCGATGCTCTGCCTGGGCAGCCTTGGCAGCCCGGGCGCCTATTCCAGCGGGCTCAATGCGGCCGGCCTGGCAGTGGTGGACACGCAGGTTGGCGTGCGTCGGCACGCGGTCGGCTGGCTGCGATATTTCCTGATGACACGGCTTCTGGCCGAAACCGCAAGCGTGGCCGAGGCGGTGGCGATGATCCGCCGATCCGCCCATGCGGGGGGGGGCACGCTGGTCCTGGCCGATGCGGCCGGCGAGGTGGCCGCGGTCGAACTGGGTGCGGCCGGCGTGGCGGTGGAAACCGCGCCGGTGGTCTGCCGAACCAACCATTTCACCACCACCGCGCTGGCGCCGCAGACGCTGGTCGATACGCGCAGCCGGATCGAGGACAGCTCGCACAGCCGGCGCGCCTTCCTCGACCGGGTGCTGCCGGGCCGCGACTGGGGCGTGGGCGATGCCGCCGGCCTCATGGCGCAACACCGCGACGGCGACGATCCGCTGCTTGCGCCGGTCTGCCAGCATGGCACCGCCGCAGGGGGCACGCGCACCCTGTCGAGCGTGGCTTATTGCTGTCGCACGCGGGTGATGTATGTTTGCCTCGACAATCCCTGTTCGGGCGAATGGCAGAGTATCGCGCTTACGTCCTGACGGGGGAACCGATGGGACGGGCAATGGCGGATTATGCCGACAAGCTGATTGGCGCGCACGAAACGATCCGGAACCTTCAGGGGCTGATCGACCGGGTGGCGAAAAGCCCGGCCCGTACGGTGCTGATCTATGGCGAGACCGGCACCGGCAAGGGGCTGGTGGCGCGCATCATCCACGCCAAGTCGTCCCGCGCGGGCAAGGAATTCGCCGACATAAACTGCGCCGCGATCCCGGCCAACCTCATGGAATCCGAGCTTTTCGGTCACGAAAAGGGGGCCTTTACCGGCGCCACCGAACGCAAGATCGGCCTGGTCGAGGCCGCCAACAAGGGCTCGATCTTTCTCGACGAGATCCGCGAGCTGGACCTGACGTTGCAGGCAAAGCTCCTGTCGCTGCTCGACAGCTATCAGTTTCGCCGTGTCGGTGCGGTGCGGATGACCCCGGTGGACGTGCGCTTCATCGCCGCGACGAACAAGGTGCTGCTGTCCGAGGTCAAGGCCGGAAATTTCCGCGAGGATCTCTATTACCGGTTGCAGGTCATCGCGCTGAATATCCCGCCGCTGCGCGAAAGGGGCGAGGATGTGCTGATTCTGGCCCGGCATTTCATCGACAAGTTCAACCGCCAATATGGCCGCACCATCAGCGGCCTGTCGCCCGAGGTGCGCGAGATTTTCCTCCGCTATCCCTGGCCGGGAAATGTGCGAGAGCTGGAAAACCTGCTGGAGCGGATTTTCATTCTCGAAGATGATGACGAGGTGCTGCCGCGGCACATGCCCGACCGGATCCTGCGCACCGTGCGTGCCGGGCGCGACACGGTTCCCAGCGTTGAGGAAGCCGCCGGCGAGGCACCGGCAAAGGGGTTTCACGATGCCACCGCGAATTTCCAGCGCGACCTGATCGCGCAGGCGCTTTCGGCCACGGGGCACAATATCCAGGATGCGGCGGCAATGCTGAAGATCAGCCGCCATGCCCTGCGCCACCAGATGATCAAGCTGGAAATGCGCGAGGCGTGAAATTTGCACCACGCCGCGTGACCTGCGCGCAATCGGGCCGTCGGGTCGGCAACCCGTTTAGTTTTTACAATGTAAAACAGCAACTTGACGTTCAGCTGCGGTTGGCACGGAAAATGCATATAGATAGGCGACATAACACTGGAGAGATTCATGAAGTCGCTCAAGATCATTTGCCCCAATGGCCACCTGGGATTTGCCCCGCTCAAGGTTGAAAGCTTCCGCCTTGGCGTGGCGCAAAAGCCCGACTACATCGCCGCCGATTCCGGCAGCGACGATATCGGCCCGGTTCCGCTGGGCAGCGATACCTGTGCCAGCCCCGCGTCCTGGCAGGAACACGACCTGGAACAGATGCTGCTTGCCGCGCGCGAGCTGGACGTGCCGATGATCATCGGGTCGGCCGGGGATACCGGGTCGAACTCGCGGGTGGACATGTATGTCCAGATGATCCGCGACATTGCCCGGCGCCATGACCTTCCGGCCTTCCGCATCGGCTGGTTCTACTCCGAGCTGGACAAGGAGCTTGTCCGCGGCCGGATCCGCTCGGGCTCGGCGATCCGGGGGCTCGATGCCCGTGACGAGCTGAGCGAGGACGAGCTCGACGCGACAACCCGCATCGTGGCGATGGCCGGTGTTCACCCGTTCGTTTCGCTGCTGGAGCAGAAATGCGACGTGATCATCGGCGGGCGCTGTTCCGACAGCGCGGTGTTCGCCGCGCCCGCGCTCTATCACGGCTTTCCCGAGGCGCAGTCCTACTATCTCGGCAAGGTGCTGGAATGCGCCTCCTTCTGTGCCGAACCCTATGGCGCCAAGGAAACCGTCCTGGGCGAGATTACCCGGGACTGGGTCGAGGTCACGGCCATGCATCCCGAACAGCGCTGCACCATCGCCTCGGTCGCCGGGCACGCGATGTATGAACGCTCCAACCCGTATCACGAGTTTGTCGCCGGCGGCATGCTGGACATGACAGATTGCCATTACGAACAGGTCTCGGAAAAGACCACAAGGGTGACGGGGATGCGCTTTGTCCCGGCCGAAGAATTGCGGGTAAAGCTGGAAGGTTCGGGCAAGGTCGGCGAACGCTATGTCGGCATGGCCGGCATCCGCGACCCCTATACCATCGCCAATGTCGACGAGGTGATGGCCTGGGGCCGCCGCCAGGTCGAAGAGCGGTTCGGCCCGGACGGTTGGGAACTTCATTTCAACGTGTTCGGCCGCGACGGGATCATGGGCGAGATGGAGCCGCTGCGCGACAGGCCCGGGCACGAGGTGCTGGTCGTCGTCCAGGGGGTCGCGCCGACCCGCGAGATGGCCGAGGAAGTGGCCATCACCGGCACCCGGCAGCTTTTCTATGCCCGGCTGCCCGACGTGAAAGGCACCGCAGGCGGCGTCTCCTTCGTGTTCGACGAGGTTCTGCCGGCCAGCCCGGCGCATCGCTGGACATTGAACCACACGATGGCCGTGGAAAAGCCGTTGGACCTTTTCCCGATCGAAACCGCAATCGTCGGCGAAAAGACCTTCGCAGACGCCTGACCCGAGGAGGGGCCCCATATGTCCGTCAAGAAACTGAGCGATCTGGCCAAGACCATTCGCAGCAAGAATGCCGGCACCGACAAGATCACCTTCGACGTGATCTTCCGCGAGGCCGCCGCCTATGACCTGGTCAAGCGGTCCGGTGCGCTGTCGCGCGGATCGATCAGCCGGTTGCTGAAGATCGATCCGGCGCGAATCACCGATTTCGTCGAATACGACCCGGCCTATGCGATAAAGTTCACCATTTTGCGCGATCGCCCCAGCGGCAGCGCGGGGGATGGTGACATTTTCGGCGCGCAGCAATATGCACCGTTACTGGATATCGAGATCGACGACGCTGCCTGAGGATCAACAGCATGATGGACGCCACCGTGACACCCGCCAAGGATTCGCCCGACATGTCCCGCTTCGACTGGGAAGACGCGCTGCGGCTGGAGGATCAACTGAGCGAGGAAGAGCGGATGCTGCGCGACGGGGCGCGGGCCTTCGCCGATGACAAGCTTGCCCCGCGTGTCACCGCCGCCTATCGCGAAGAGCGCGCCGAGCCGGCGCTGTTCGCCGAGATGGGCGCGGCGGGCCTGCTGGGCGCGACCCTGCCCGAGGAATATGGCGGGCTGGGCGCGTCCTATGTCACTTACGGGTTGATCGCGCGCGAGATCGAGCGCGTCGATTCGGGCTATCGCTCGATGATGTCGGTGCAAAGCTCTCTGGTGATCTACCCGATCTACGCGTATGGCACCGAGGCGCAGCGGAAGAAATTCCTGCCCGGCCTGTGCTCGGGCGAATTGATCGGCTGTTTCGGCCTGACCGAACCGGATGCCGGCAGCGACCCGGGCGCGATGAAGACCCGCGCCGAACGAACCGAAACAGGTTATCGCCTGACCGGCAGCAAGATGTGGATCTCGAACAGCCCCTTCGCCGATGTCTTCGTGATCTGGGCCAGGTCCGAGGCGCATGGCGGCAAGATCAGGGGCTTCGTGCTGGAAAAGGGCATGAAGGGCCTGTCCGCGCCGAAGATCGACGGCAAGCTCAGCCTGCGCGCCTCGACCACCGGCGAGATCGTGATGGATGGTGTCGAGGTGGGCGAAGATGCGCTGCTGCCCGGTGTCGAGGGGCTGAAAGGGCCGTTCGGATGCCTCAACCGGGCGCGCTATGGCATCGCCTGGGGGGTGATGGGCGCGGCCGAGTTCTGCTGGCACGCGGCCCTGCAATACGGGCTCGACCGCAAGCAGTTCGGCAAGCCGCTGGCACAGATGCAACTGTTCCAGAAGAAGCTGGCCGACATGCAGACCGAGATAACGCTGGGTCTTCAGGCGGCATTGCAGGTCGGGCGGTTGATGGATCAGGGGCGCGCGGCGCCGGAAATGATCTCGCTGATCAAGCGCAACAATTGCGGCAAGGCGCTGGATATCGCGCGTGCGGCCCGCGACATGCATGGCGGCAATGGCATTTCCGAGGAATACCAGGTGATCCGCCACATGATCAATCTCGAGACGGTGAACACCTATGAAGGCACGCATGACGTTCACGCCCTGATCCTGGGCCGCGCCCAGACCGGGCTGCAAGCGTTCTTCTGATGCGGCCGCTGCAAGGGCTCAAGGTGGTCGAGCTGGCCCGCATCCTGGCCGGGCCATGGATCGGCCAGGTCCTGGCCGATCTCGGCGCCGAGGTGATCAAGGTCGAGGCGCCCGAGGGCGATGACACCCGCCGCTGGGGCCCGCCCTTCATCGAGCGCGACGGCGACCGCAGCGCGGCCTATTTCTATGCCTGCAACCGGGGCAAGACCTCGGTCGTCGCCGATTTCCGCACCCCGGAGGGGCAGGCGCGGGTGCGCGAGCTGGTGCAGGATGCCGATATCCTGGTGGAAAATTTCAAGCGCGGCGGGCTGGCGAAATACGGGCTGGATTATGACAGCCTGTCGGCGGCCAACCCGCGGCTGGTCTATTGCTCGATCACCGGTTTCGGGCAGACCGGTCCCTATGCCGACCGGGCCGGTTACGATTTCCTGATCCAGGGCATGTCGGGGCTGATGTCGATCACCGGAGAGCCGGACGGCCCGCCGCAGAAGCTGGGCGTGGCGGTCACGGATATCCTGACCGGGCTTTACGGGGCGATCGGGATCCTCGCCGCGATCGAACAGCGCCACGCCACCGGGCGGGGGCAGTATATCGACATGGCGCTGATGGATTGCGCCACGGCGACACTGGCCAATCAGGCGATGAATTTCATGGCCACCGGCAAGGCACCGGTGCGCCAGGGCAATGCGCATCCCAATATCGTGCCCTATCAGGTCTTCGCCACCGCCGACGGGCATGTAATCGTCGCGGTCGGCAATGACGGCCAGTTCCGGCGCCTGTGCGGGGTTCTGCAAATGCCGGCCCTGGCCGATGATCCGCGTTTTGCCACCAATGCCGACCGGGTTGCCAATCGCGCCGCGCTGGAGCCTTTGCTGTCGGCCCGGATCGCGCAGCAAGGCTCGGCCGATCTTCTGCGCGCGCTTGAGGCGGCGACCGTTCCCGCCGGTCCGATCAACACGCTGGACCAGGTTTTCGCCGATCCGCAGGTTGTGGCGCGCGGGCTGCGGATCGCGCCCGAGGGTGTGCCGGGCCTGCGCGGGCCCTGGGTGTTCTCGGATGCCGAGCTTGCGCTCGATCGCTCGGCCCCGGTGCTGCCGAAATCCTGAGCCGGGCTGGTCATGGACATGCCCCCGTGCGAAGTTGACGCGCGGAGGGGGCATGACGACGGCATTCATCTACCTTGTCGCGGCATTGGCGGAAATCGCCGGCTGTTTCGCGTTCTGGGCCTGGTGGCGCCTTGGCGCCGGCGCCCTGTGGCTGGTGCCGGGCCTGGCCGGCCTGATCGCCTTCGCCTGGCTGCTCAGCCTTGCGGATTCGGCCTTCGCCGGGCGCGCATATGCCGCTTATGGCGGGGTTTATATCGCATCGTCGCTGATATGGATGTGGATGATCGAGGGCCAGCGCCCGGATCGCTGGGATGCCGCCGGGCTGGCATTGTGCCTGACCGGTGCGGCGGTGATCCTGTTGGTCCCGCGCGGGGGCTGAGGCGGCCCGGGCCGGGCCGCGCTCTGCCTGTCAGGCCGCGTCCACGGCTGTTTTCAGCATGTCGCGCACCTGCGCCGCCACCGCCTTCAGATCGGCGTTGTCGATCGCCTGCATCGACGCCTCGGGGTCGATCGCGCTGATCTCCACATCCTTGCCGACCTGTCGCAGGATAACATTGCATGGCAGCATCGCGCCAACCCGCGGCTCGATCCCGATCGCCTTGTAGGCCATCTGCGGATTGCAGGCCCCGAGAATGCGATAGGGCGGCATGTCGGCATCGAGTTTCTTCTTCATCGTCGCCGCGACGTCGATCTCGGTAAGAACGCCAAAGCCGTTCTCGGCCAGGGCGTTGCGCAGGCGATCATCGACCGCGTCGAAATCCGCGTCCGCGATGATCCGGTCATAGGTATAGGCCATGTTCAATTCTGCCTTCAGGCCGGGGTTGCTGGGTAATCGGCGCTGTGCAAAGCGGCGATAAGGGTGTCGGTGTCGGTCGCGCTGTCGACCTTTACCATGCGTTTGTCCAGGTCGCATTCGACCGTGGCGACCGGGTCGACGGCCTTGATTGCGCGTTCGATGGCGGCGGTGCAATGGTCGCAGCTCATGTCGGGAACTTTGAAGCGGGTCATTCGGGCCTCCTTTGCATCACTGGTCACAAGTGGGGGCCTCCAGCGCTGGAAGGTCAAGCCTTGCCGCCATTGGAATGTTTTCGCGGCGCCTCTTGACCTTCCAGCAAGTGGAATCCTTATCTGACGATCCAGAGGAAACCCGATCGAAGCGGAGCGAAACCATGCCCGAACAAAGCGAGCTGCGCCTAACCGTCGATGGCATGTCCTGCGCCAGTTGCGTCGGCCGGGTCGAAAAGGCGCTGCGTGCGGTGCCGGATGTGCATGACGTGTCGGTCAACCTGGCCAGCGAATCGGCGCAGATGACACTGGGCGAGGGCGCCGATACAGCCGGCGTCGCCGCGGCGCTGGACAAGGCCGGATACCCGGCCCGCCGCGCCAGCGTGACGCTGAACGTGGCGTCGATGTCCTGTGCCAGCTGCGTCGGCCGGGTGGACCGGGCATTGGCGGCGGTTCCGGGGGTGCTGGATGTCAACGTGAACCTGGCCTCGGAAACCGCGACGGTCACCTATCTCGAAGGGGCGGTCAACCCGGAGACACTGATCGCGGCCGCGACCCGCGCAGGCTATCCGGCGATGCTGTCCGACCGCGCTGAGGATGCCGACCGCGTCACCCGCAAGCAAGCCGAGGCGCAGGACCTGATGCGGCGCATGGCCTGGGCGGCGGCGCTGGCCCTGCCGGTCTTTCTGATCGAAATGGGCGGCCATCTGATCCCGGGGCTGCACGATCTGATCGGGCGCAGCATCGGCCATCAGGCAAGCTGGATGATCCAGTTCCTGTTGACGACGCTGGTGCTGGCCGGACCGGGGCGGAAATTCTATACCCGCGGCTTTCCCGCGCTGCTGCACGGCGCGCCCGACATGAACAGCCTTGTCGCGGTGGGCACCAGCGCGGCCTATCTGTATTCGGTGGTGGCGACCTTCGCCCCGGCGCTGTTGCCCGAAGGAATGCGGGCGGTCTATTACGAAGCGGCGGCGGTCATCGTCGTGCTGATCCTGCTGGGCCGCTTCCTGGAGGCCCGCGCCAAGGGGCGCACCGGCGCGGCGATCCGCAAGCTGCTGGGGCTCCAGGCGAAAACCGCCCGGCTGGAGCGCGACGGCGACATCGTCGAATTGCCGATCGAGCAGATCGTGGCCGGCGATATCCTCGTCGTGCGTCCGGGCGAACGGCTGGCCGTGGATGGCCAGGTGATCGCGGGCGAGAGCCATGTCGATGAAAGCATGATCACCGGCGAACCCGTGCCGGTGACCAAACGGGCCGGCGACGCGGTCACCGGCGGCACCGTGAACGGGGCGGGCAGTTTCCGCTTCCGCGCGACCCGGGTCGGCGCCGATACCACGCTGGCGCAGATCATCCGGATGGTCGAGCAGGCGCAGGGCGCGAAACTGCCGATCCAGGGGTTGGTGGATCGCATCACCCTGTGGTTCGTGCCCGCGGTGATGGCTGCGGCCGGGGTGACGGTGCTGGCCTGGCTTCTCTTCGGGCCGGCGCCGGCGCTGACCATGGCACTGGTCGCGGGGGTATCGGTGCTGATCATCGCCTGTCCCTGTGCCATGGGGCTGGCCACGCCGACCTCGATCATGGTGGGCACCGGCCGCGCTGCCGAGATGGGGGTCCTGTTTCGCAAGGGCGACGCGCTTCAGGCCCTGTCCTCGGTCGATGTGGTCGCGCTGGACAAGACCGGCACATTGACCGAGGGGCGACCCGAACTGACCGACATGGTGCTGGCCGACGGTTTCGACCGGGTGCAGGTGCTGGGGCTTGTCGCGGCGGTCGAGGCGCAATCGGAACATCCGGTGGCCGCGGCGATCCTGCGCGCGGCGCGCGCCGAAAAGGTGCAGATCCCCGCGGTCACGGATTTCGCCTCGATCACCGGCTACGGTGTGCGCGCCACTGTCGGCGGCCATGACGTTCTGGTGGGCGCCGGCCGCCTGATGGAGCGTGAAGGACTCCCGACCGAGGGGCTGGCACAAGACGCGGACCGGCTGGCGCATCGCGGGCGCACCGCGCTTTACGCGGCGGTGGACGGGCAACTGGCTGCGGTGCTGGCCGTTGCGGACCCGATCAAGCCGGCCAGCCGCGCCGCGATCGCGGCGCTGCACCGGCAGGGGCTGAAAGTGGCGATGATCACCGGCGACAAACGCGAAACCGCCGAGGCGATCGCGCGCGAGGCCGGGATCGACCATGTGATTGCCGATGTCCTGCCCGAGGGCAAGGTCGCCGCGCTGGACGATCTGCGCAAGGGCGGCCGGCGGCTGGCCTTCGTGGGCGACGGCATCAATGACGCCCCGGCGCTGGCCCATGCCGATGTGGGCATCGCCATCGGCACCGGAACCGACGTGGCGATCGAGGCCGCCGACGTCGTTCTGATGTCGGGCGACCTGCGTGGCGTGGTCAATGCCTTCGAGATCTCGGCGCGCACGATGCGCAACATTCGCCAGAACCTGTTCTGGGCTTTCGGCTACAACACAGCGCTGATCCCGGTGGCGGCCGGTGTTCTCTATCCCGCGCTCGGGGTTCTGCTGTCACCGATCCTGGCGGCCGGGGCGATGGCGCTGTCCTCGGTTTTCGTGCTGAGCAACGCGCTGCGCCTGCGCCGGGTAGCCCCTGCGATGGACGAGGGCGCGGCGCCACCGTCCGCCCCCCGATCCGACCGGGCCAACGCCGCGATCGCCCCGGCGCCGGCACGATAGGAGACAAGGGATGAATATCGGAGATGTCGCCCGCCGCTCGGGCCTGCCCGCCAAGACCATCCGTTACTATGAAGAGATCGGCCTGATCTCGCCGCTGCGCGGCGCCAATGGCTATCGCAGTTTCCGCGACAGCGACCTGCACAAGCTGGCATTTCTCGGGCGAGCCCGATCGCTCGGGTTCAGCATCGAGGATTGCCGCGGCCTTCTCAAGCTCTACGAGGATGACAGCCGCGCCAGCGCCGATGTGAAACGCATCGCGCAGGAGCATCTGCACAGGATCGAGGCCAAGATCGAGGAGCTTCAGACGATGCATGGCACCCTGTCGCACCTTGTGGCGGCCTGCGCCGGCGACGCCCGTCCCGATTGCCCGATCCTGTCCGATCTGGCCGAATCCGACGCCGCGCCCCAGCCCGGAGCGCAGCGTCGATCCTGAGCGTCGGCGTCAGGCGCGGTGGGCGCCGTCGGCCAGGGATCTGACATAAGCCAGGATCTCGGGGACCGGGCGCTCTTGTTCGATCAGCTTGACGATGGCCGAGCCGACAACGGCGCCATCGGCCACGCTGGCGATGGCCTCTGCGGCCTCTGGTGTCCTGATCCCGAAGCCCACGATGACCGGCAGATCGGTCTTTGCCTTGATCCGCGCGACCTCGGGGCCGACATCGGCGGCCTGTGCCTCGGCCGCGCCGGTGATCCCGGTGATCGAGACGTAATAGACGAAACCGCTGGTATTGGTCAGCACTTTCGGCAGGCGCTTGTCGTCTGTGGTGGGGGTCGCCAGACGGATGAAATTCAGCCCTGCCGCCTGTGCCGGGATGCAAAGCTCGGCGTCTTCTTCGGGGGGCAGGTCCACCACGATCAACCCGTCGATGCCGGCTTCCCGGGCGTCGGCAAGAAACCTGTCAACCCCGCGATTGTAGATCGGGTTGTAATAGCCCATCATGACGATCGGCGTCTCGTCATCGGTCTCGCGGAACGCGAGGACCATGTCCAGTGTCTTCTGCAATGTCTGCCCGCCCGCCAGCGCACGCTGCCCGGCCAGCTGAATCGTCGGACCATCGGCCATCGGATCGGTGAAGGGCATGCCCATCTCGATCACGTCCACACCCGCGCCCGGCAGGCCCCTGATGATCTCCAGCGAGGTTTCGGCGTCGGGATCGCCGGCCATGACATAGGCGACGAAGGCCTTCTTGCCCTCTGCCTTCAGGGCGGCGAACTTGCGGTCGATGCGGGTCATGCGTGTCCTCGTTGGCGCGTTTCAGGCGGTTTGCGTCATCGCCGGGGGAAAATCAATGCCCTGCTTGACCTTCGCCCCCGCCACACCCTACATGCGCCGGGTTGCAGGCACAGGAGAATGGCATGGGCTTCAAGACCGGGATCGTCGGGCTGCCGAACGTGGGCAAGTCCACCCTGTTCAACGCGCTGACGCGGACGGCCGCGGCACAGGCGGCGAACTTTCCATTCTGCACCATCGAGCCCAATGTCGGCGAGGTCGCCGTGCCCGACCCCCGGCTGGAGAAACTGGCCGAAATCGCGGGGTCGAAACAGATCATCCCGACCCGCATGACCTTTGTCGATATCGCCGGCCTGGTGAAGGGCGCCAGCAAGGGCGAGGGCCTGGGCAACCAGTTCCTGGCCAATATCCGCGAATGCGACGCCATCGCCCATGTGCTGCGCTGTTTCGACGAGGATGACGTGACCCATGTCGAGGGGCGGGTGGACCCCGTCGCCGATGCCGACACGATCGAGACAGAGCTGATGCTGGCCGATCTGGAAAGCATCGACCGGCGGTTGCAGAACCTGGCCCGCAAGATCAAGGGCGGCGACAACGAGGCGGCGCAGCAGAAACGGCTTCTCAAGCAGGCCGAGGCCGCGCTGGAAGCGGGCCGCCCGGCGCGCAGCGTGCAGGTGGATGCCGAGGACGCCAAGGCATGGAACATGCTCCAGCTGCTGACGGCCAAGCCGGTGCTTTACGTCTGCAATGTCGCCGAGGACGAGGCCGCCACCGGCAACGCCCATTCGCGCGCCGTCGAGAAGATGGCGGCAGAGCAGGGCGCGGCCAGCGTCGTGATCTCGGCCCGCATCGAGGAAGAGATCAGCCAGCTGGATGCCGAAGAGGCCGAGATGTTCCTGTCGGAACTGGGGCTGGCAGAGGCCGGGCTCGACCGGCTGATCAAGGCCGGATACGGGCTTCTGGGGCTGGTGACATATTTCACCGTCGGTCCCAAGGAGGCCCGCGCCTGGACGATCCCCGAGGGCACGCCGGCACCGCAGGCCGCCGGTGTCATCCACGGCGATTTCGAGCGCGGTTTCATTCGCGCCGAGACCATTTCCTATGACGATTTCATCGCATGCGGGGGCGAGCAGGGGGCCAAGGACGCCGGCAAGATGCGGGTCGAGGGAAAGGCCTATATCGTCAAGGATGGCGACGTTCTGCATTTCCTGTTCAACGCCTGAGCCCGCGTGCCGAATCCGACAGGAGGACAGATGGACAGTGCCCGCCAACATCCAGTGCCGTCCGACGCCGCCGCGCGCCGCGCAGTGGCCCCGGTGATCTGCTATCCCGCCGACACCCTGCCAGCACCCGATCCGGGCCTTTATCGCGGCGCACGCGCCACGGCCCGCAAGAGCGCTGAGATCACCGTGCCGCCGCGCGATGCGCGCTGTTTCCGGGTGTCCGCCGGGCAGTTCTTTCGCATCTCCTGTCCCGAGGGCAGCCAGGTGGGCGACCTGAACCTGTGGCACGCGCAGAAGCTGGAGGAACGGTTCTTTTCGGGCAAGACGCGCGCATTGCACGGCACCCACCTGGGAACCGGCGACCGGATGTGGTCGGCCTTTCCGTTTCTTCGGCCGATGGCGACCATCGTCGAGGACACGCTGGAATGGTACGGGATCGACCAATATGGCGGCGGGGTGCATGACGTGATCGGCACCCGATGCGACCCTTATACCAACAGGCTGCTGAGCGGGGACGTGTATCATCATTGCTGCCATTCGAACCTGACCCGGGCGCTGGCCGCCGAGACCGGCCTGCCGCTGGCGCAGGCCGAGGCGCATGTGCATGACGTGCTGAACGTGTTCATGTGCACCGGGTTCACCCGCGATGACGGGCGGTATTTCATGAAGGCCAGCCCGGCGCGCGCCGGCGATTACCTGGAATTCTTCGCCGAGATCGACCTGCTTGGCGCCCTTTCCGCCTGTCCGGGCGGCGATTGCGGGGCGGAACATTCCAGCGACGCGGCGCAATGCCACCCGCTGCTGGTCGAGGTCTTCACGCCGGAAGAGGGGGCGTTGGCCGGGTGGCAGCCGCCCGCGCCCAGCGACTATTCACGCGATCACGGCGCGGGGTGAGGCCCGGCTTTCGCGGCCATGCGGCAGCCGGTCGAACCGCCTGCACATTGTTGAGATCGGGGATGCGTTGTCGCGCAGGGCCGCGTTTCAGGCAAAAGCGGCCGCAAGTGCGATCTCGACCATCTCGCGAAAACCGCTTTCGCGCTCCGCGCTGGACAAGGCTTCCCGCGTGAGCAGGTGATCGGAGACCGTCAACACCGCCAGCGCGCGGCGCCCGTGGCGGGCGGCGAGATTGTAAAGTTCCGCCGCCTCCATTTCCACGCCAAGGATACCGTGGCGGATCATCTGTTCTTCCAGGTCCGGGCGCTCATCGTAAAATGCGTCGGAGGAATAGATGCCGCCGACATGCGCGCGCGTTCCCGCGTCCTGTGCGGCCTGCCATGCCGCATGAAGAAGCGACCAGTCGGCGCAGGGAGAAAAACGCAATTCCCTGAAAATGCCCTGCGACGGAGTCGAAATCGCGGAACAGGTCATTGCAAGGATGATGTCACGCGGCCGGATCCGTTCCTGCATAGCCCCGCAAGAGCCGATCCGGATCAGCGTTTTCGCATCGTAATCGCGGATCAGTTCATTGGCGTAGATCGAAAGCGAGGGCATTCCCATGCCCGAGCCCTGGATCGTGACGCGATGTCCTTTCCAAGACCCCGTGAAACCCAGCATCCCGCGAACCCGATTCACGCAAACCGCGTTGTCGAGAAAGGTTTCCGCCGCCCATTTCGCGCGCAACGGATCACCTGGCAAAAGCACGGTTTCGGCAATTTCCCCGGGCCTTGCGCCGATATGGATGGTCATTCAGCTGCCCCGGATCTCCATATCCTCCAGCGATTTTCCGTTTTCCAACGCTCGCTTAATCCATTCCGGCCTGCGGCCGCGGCCCGACCAGGTTTTCGTCGGGTCATCGGGACTGCGATATTTCGCCGGCACCGGGGTGCGCGACCGGCCGCGGGATCGCGCGGACAAAACATCGTCTTTCAACTCGGCCAGCGAAAACCCGTATTCACGCGCGGCCCTGTCCGCCGCCGCCAATGCGTTCTTGCGATCGCGTGCCGCAAGCCGTTCCAGCGCCTTGTCTATATCGCTGCGAAGTTTTTCCAGCTCCTTGCGATTCATGTTTTCGAGATCGAATTGCATTGCGGCCTCCTTTTGAGTTTCGTCAATTGATAATCAATTCAGAAATCTTTGCAAATCGTATTTGACAAGCTCGCCGGGCCGGGCTGCGGGATTTTCCCGAGACCGGCGGAATGCCGGTTCTTTTGTGTAAAGATATTGCGAGGATCGCGGCGGGCGATCAGATCGAGCCTACCTGTTCTATCCCGGATGATCACATAAGCCCTCGGCGATCAGCCCTTTTCATGGCAAGATCTG
>JADQCB010000035.1 GCA_016278325.1 Actibacterium sp. | reverse complement strand
CCGAGGGGCTGACCCGCGCCGTCACCATGATCCCGGCCTCGGGCGAGTTCACCTATGCCACGCAAGCGATCCGCAAGACCGACGGCGGCGCGACGGTGCCGGAGAACCTGAACGCACTGGCAGACTCCCCCGACATGGTGGAGGCACTGGACCGGCTGCAGGCGATGGCCCCGGCGGTCGAGAGCGTCAGCCTCGTCGTCGCCTGGTTCGGCGACGATCTGCGGGCGGGATCGTGCAAGGTGCGGCCGGGCGTCGAGGTGTCGGCCAAATCCACCACGCCCGCCAGCTGGTCGGTCAACGGCGTCAGCCGCGCCAGCGCTTTCCTCGTCAGCCGGGACGATCAGGACCGCCCGGTCTATGGCGGCACGCCGTCCGATTTCGCTGTGGTGCAGGCCATCCAGGAAATGAAGGCGCGCGGGCTGCGCGTCACCTTCTATCCCTTCATCCTGATGGACGTGCCGCCCGGCAACACGCTGCCGAACCCGTATTCCGACAACGCCGCCGAGACCGGCCAGCCTGCTTTTCCCTGGCGGGGGCGGATCACCTGTTCTCCAGCGGCGGGGTTCGCAGGGACCGTGGACAAGACGGCCACGGCCGCCACGCAGGTCGCGGCGCTGTTCGGTGCGGCTACGCCCGCCAGCTTCAGTGTGGCGGGCCAGTCTGTCTCGTGGACCGGACCATCCGGCGACTGGGGTCTGAGGCGCATGGTGTTGCACTACGCCCATCTCTGCGCGGCGGCGGGCGGGGTGGACGCCTTCCTGATCGGCACCGAGATGCCGGGGCTGACCACCATCCGCTCGGACGCCAGCACGTATACGGCGGTGCAGGCGTATCGGGACCTGCTCGCAGATGCGCGGTCGATCCTCGGGTCTGGGACGAAGATCAGTTACGCAGCCGACTGGTCGGAGTATTTCGGGCACCAGCCGGGCGACGGCTCGGGCGACGTGTTCTTCCACCTCGATCCGCTCTGGGCCGATCCGGAGATCGATTTCGTCGGGATCGACAACTACATGCCGCTGTCGGACTGGCGCGACGGGTTCGAGCATGCCGACGCGGCCGAGGGCTGGCCCGCGATCTACGACCGGGCCTACCTGCAGGGGAACATCGCGGGCGGCGAAGGCTTCGACTGGTTCTATGCCAGCGCGGCGGATCGCACAGCGCAGGTCCGGACTCCGATCACGGACGGCGCGGCGGCCAAGCCGTGGGTCTTCCGCTACAAGGATCTGCGCGCCTGGTGGTCGAACCCGCACTACAACCGCCCGGGCGGGGTGGAGAGCGGGACGCCGACGGCGTGGGCGCCGCAGTCCAAGCCGATCTGGTTCACCGAGCTCGGATGCCCGGCCATCGACCGGGGGACCAACCAGCCGAACGTCTTCTTCGACCCGAAGTCGTCGGAGAGCTTCACGCCGCATTTCTCGCGGGGCTGGCGGGATGATGCTATCCAGCGCGCCTATCTCGAGGCGACCTATCTCTGGTGGGGCACTCCGGCGAACAACCCGATCTCCCCCGTCTATGGCGGCCGGATGGTGCATGTTCCCGAATGCGCCGCCTGGACCTGGGACGCGCGGCCGTATCCGTTCTTCCCGGCGTTGACCGACGTCTGGACGGACGGAGCGAACTGGCGGCTCGGCCACTGGCTGACGGGACGGCTGGGCGCGGTGTCGCTCGCGGCGCTGGTCCGCCATCTCTCCCGGCGTGCGGGGATGCCCGCGTCGCGGATCGACGTCACCGGCCTCTGGGGCGCGGTCGAGGGCTATGCCATCACGGCGCTGGAGAGCCCGCGCGCCTCGATCACCACGCTGTCGCGGCACTTCGGCTTCGACGCGGTGGAGACCGAGGGTGTGATACGGTTTGTAATGCGCGGCCGGGCCTCCGTCGCCACCCTCGCGCCCGACGATCTTGTGGCCCCTCGCGAGGGCGATGTGCTGGAGCTGACGCGCGGTCAGGAGACGGAACTGCCGCAGGCCCTGAAATGGCAGGTCGCCCGCGCCGATGAGGATTACGACGCGGCCCTCGTCGAGGCGCGGCGCATCACCGTGGACACCACGCGCATCGCCTCGGAAAGCTTCCCGATGGCGGTGCCGCCCGAGGAAGCCGAGCGGCGCTGCCGCCGTGCCCTGATGGAGGCATGGGTGGGGCGCGAGACGGCGGCGTTCCGACTGCCGCCCTCGCGCCTCGCGCTTGATCCCGCCGATGCGATCCGGCTCGCCCATGACGGGCGGCTGGTCGATTTGCGGCTCGTCTCCATCGCCGACGCCGAGGCGCGCGGCATCGAGGCGGTCCGCCAGGACCGCGCGACCTACGACCTGCCGCCCGGCGATCCCCGCGCGGCGTCGCTGACGCGGGCTGTCGTGTTCGGCGCGCCGGATGCGGTGCTGATGGACCTGCCGCAGCTCACAGAGGACCAGCCCGCGCACCGGCCGCTGGTCGCCGCGCACGCCGTTCCATGGCCCGGCGAGATGGCGGTGTTCCGCAGCCCCTCGACCGATGGCTTCGATCTGCTGACGACATTCGGCAGTCGCGCCCGGACCGGGACGCTGGTCTCGGACTTCTACGCGGGCCCCACCTCGCGCTTCGATCTCGGCAATGCGCTGGTGGTCGATCTGCTGACGGGCACGTTGGAGAGCGTCACCGACCTGACCCTGTTCGGAGGGGCCAACGCGCTCGCCATCGAGAGCACGCCCGGCGTCTGGGAGATCGTGCAGGCGGGCGCGGCGGAACTGCTCGCGCCCGGCCGCTATCGCATGACACGCCTCCTGCGCGGACAGCGCGGCACCGAGGGCGCCATGGGCAACCCGGCTCCGGCAGGCGCACGGGTGGTGTTGCTCGACGACAGCCTTGCGTCGCTGCCGATCGCCGAAGCCGATCTCGGGTTGCCATGGAGCTGGCGTATCGGCCCTGCCAGCCGTTCGGTTAGCGACGAGACCTATGTCGCGCAGGCCTTCACGCCTGAGGGCGTGGGGCTGCGGCCGTTCTCGGTCGCTCATGTCGAGCAGCCATGGCGTAAGCCGCGAACGCCCGGCGATCTGACCATCCGCTGGACGCGCCGGTCCCGGTCGCTCGCGGCCGACAATTGGAGCGCTGTCGAAGTGCCGATGGCGGAGGAACTGGAAGCCTACGAGGTCGAGATCCTCGACGGCGCGACCGTGAAGCGGGTGCTGAGCACGGCCACCACCAGCGCTGTCTACACCGCCGCACAGCAGACCGCCGACTGGGGCGCGCTGATCGCCCCCGGCGACACCCTCGACATCCGCATCTTCCAACTCTCCGCCCTGATCGGGCGCGGCGCAGCGAAAACCGTCACGCTGACCTTGTGAGGACCCCATGTCCGACGCGACGACCCATCTCCTGCTGCCCTACATCCTGGCGGCGCAGGCCCAGAAGCACGTCACCCACAACGAGGCGCTGCGGCTGCTCGACGGGCTCGTGCAGCTCTCCGTCCTCGACCAGGACCTGACCGCGCCGCCTAGCGGCCCCGCCGATGGCGATCGCTACATTGTCGCCTCGGGCGCGACGGGCGACTGGGCGGGCTGGGACCTGAACGTGGCGCTCTGGACGGACGGCGCGTGGCTTCGTCTGCCGCCGCGGACCGGGTGGCGGGCATGGGTCGAGGACGAGGGACTGCTGCTGGTCTACGACGGGTCAGGTTGGGTCGGCACGACGCCGGCCGCGCTGCAGAACCTCGCGCTCTTGGGACTCGGCACCACGGCGGATGCGTCGAACCCGTTCTCTGCCAAGCTGAACGCCGCGCTCTGGACCGCCAGGACCGTGGCGGAGGGCGGCACCGGCGATCTGTTCTACACCATGAACAAGGAGGCTGCGGGCGACGATCTCGGCCTGACGCTCCAGACCGGCTTCGTGACCAAGGCGCTGGTCGGGCTCTTTGGCTCCGACCGCTTCCGGCTGGCGGTCTCGGCGGACGGCAGCACCTTCTTAGACGGGCTCAGCGTCGACAACGCCAACGGCATCGTCGACCAGCCCCGACTCCCGCGGTTCAAGGCCTGGACGAACTACGACAACTATGTCGGCATCGGGACCTGGACGAAGATCGGCCTCAACAACACCGACACCAACGACCAGGGGGCCTTTGACGCCGCGAACAACCATTTCGTGGCGCCTGTGGACGGCACCTATCTCTTCGGCGCGACGCTGCTCTACAAGATCAACGCCAGCGCCACGGCCCGCATGCGCGGTCGGCTGGTGCTGAACGGCACGACCGAAATCCGAGGTTCCCTCGGTGAAATCTCCGCAACCCACGTCTCGCTCGCCACCGCGATCTGGCTGCAGACCATGGTGCCGCTCACCGCGGGCGATACCGTCGAGCTGCAGGGGTATTTCCGGGTCGCGGACGGCTATTTCGCCGCCGACCACACGTCCTTCTGGGGCTGCAAGATCGGCTGAGCGGCGGAAGGAGGATCCGATGAACCCACCCCGATCCGAGGGCTTCGTGCGCATGCCCGACGCCGAGTTCGAGGCCATCCTGACCCGCGCGGCCGAGGAAGGCGCGAAGCGCGCGCTGGCCGATGTCGGTCTCGACGGCGACGAGGCAGCGCTCGATATCCGCGATCTGCGCTCCTTGGTGGATTGCATCCGACTGTTGCGCCGCACGGCAATGCAGACCGCCGTCCGCATGATCACCACCGGCGTCATGCTGGCGCTGCTGGCGGGCATCGCCATCAAGCTGAAAATCTTCGGCAGCGGCCCGTAGCCGCGCACCATCCCCATCCATCAGCCTAACCGCACCGAGCCCCGGCGCGGTCCAGCTCGATTTCATCAATCGTGCGAAAAATGAAACACAAGCGTCACATACAACGTCTAGACGTCTGCTCAGACAGGTGCATGACAGGGATTGGCGCTGAGAAATGAACGCAAATCAAGAGCATACAGTAGAGCATTTATTTGGATTGGTTGCCACGAGTCCGGTGGCCGCTCTAAAACAGGTTGCTCAAGATTTCTCTCTGATGGCGTTGGCGCGGTCTGCGCGGGCGCGCACGGCGCGCATGATGCTGCCGCTGCCTGATCCGGTTTCGGGCGGGCGGTTCTTTCTGGGCGAGGTTCTGGTGGCCGAGGCCACAGCAGAGGCGCAGGGCCTTCAGGGTTACATGATCCGCGTGGGCGACGATCTGCACGCCGCTCGCCTGGGCGCGGCGATCATGCTGGCCGCCGAAGAGTATCCGGAGCGCGTGGCTCGGATCACCGAACTGCTCGGATCTCAACTTGCGACAGGGCGACACGCCGCCGAGCGCGCGGCGGTGCGCGCCACACGGGTGCGCTTTGACGGGGGCGAGGCCGAGGCCTATGCCGCCAGCGACTTTACCACTGACCGCTAGGGGGGCGTGACCATGCTGCTTGACGAGCTAACCAGCGATCCGTTCGAGACACAGCGCATCGCGCGCAGGGTGATTTCGGCGATGGCCTATCCGGGGCGCTTGCATGCCTGTGACGAGGCGCGTGCCGAGGCGGTGCTGAGCGCATTTGCGCCCGTGGGTACGCCGGTGCATGTGACTGCCGCCGCCGAGGCGGCAGGCTGTGCCGCGCCACGCGGGCTGCGGCTGGCCGCGCCTGGCGCGGCGGCGGTGGTCGTGATGGCGGGGGCTGAGGCGGGCGATCTGTTTGTCGATCTGCGGCGCGGCAGCCTGCAGCATCCGCAAGAGGGGGCGTTGGCGGTGATCATGCTGGACGCGCTTGCGGCCGATGCCTCGGGCAATCTTACGGTCTTCGGCCCTGGCCCGATCGGGGCCCGCCGCATTCTTGCCGGGGGGCTCTCGGCCCGCTGGGCCGCGCGCCGCGCCGAGGTCAATGCCGGGTTCCCGATGGGCGTCGATGCGCTGCTGATCGGGCCGGATGGCACGATGCTCGGCCTGCCGCGCCATGTGAAACTGGAGGGCTGAGCTATGGGTTATTCCGTTGTCCGGGGTGGCGCCGAGGCGATGCAGGCCGCCGAGGAGATGCTCGATTTCGCGCGTCTCGGAGGGCTTGATCGCGGCGATGCCGAGGCCGCGCCACCTACATCCGAGGTGATCGACATGATGCTGCGCAGCCAGCGCAGCGCAGTGGACCGGATCATGGCCGAGGCCGGGTTCTATGCGCCCCGCCTGGCCGCGACCGCCCTGGTGCAGGCCGAGGGCGACGCGATCGAGGCGTCGTTTATCCTGCGCTCGCTGCGCGCGAGCCTGCCCCGGATCGAGCCGGCCCTGCCGGTCGAGGTGGCCAAGATGCGGGTGCTGCGGCGGATCTCGTCAGCGTTCAAGGAGGTGCCGGGCGGGCAATATCTGGGCCCGACGCGCGATTATACGCTGCGGTTCCTGCGCCGGGCGCTCGAGGATGAGCTGCCTGCCGCGCGCCTCTCGGAGGTGATCGCGGCACTGGGCGGCGACGATGGGGCCCTGCCCGAGATGCCGCGCGTGGTCGAGATGTTGCGCGAGATGGGACTGATTTCCCAGCCGCCAGAGCCGCCCGAGGAGGAGCCCGTGGACATCACCATGCAGCCCTTGCGCTTTCCACGCCCGCCGCGCTCTGCCCGATTGCAGGCGCTGGCGCGCGGCGAGACGGGGATGCTCAACGGCCTCGCCTACAGTTCCCTGCGCGGCTACGGCCATGTGCATCCGACCCTGGGCGAGTTGCGCGTGGGGGCCGTGCCGGTGCGGGTGAAGCATCCGCAATGGGACGTGCCGGTCGATATCGGCGAGGTGACGCTCACGCTCTGCGACGGGATCATCTCGGGCGTGGCCATGGTCACGGCGACGGGCGACGAGGATATCCGCCTCGATCTGGGCTTCGGCGCCAGTTTCGGCCAGCAGGAGGCGCGGGCGATTTCCATGGCCATTCTCGATGGCTGCCTCGCCGAAGGCACCAGCGACGGGCCCGCCGATGACATGGAATTCGTGCTCTATCACATCGACGGGATCGAAAGCCTCGGCTTTGTCGAGCATCTCAAACAGCCGCATTACATGCTTTTCGCCTCGGTCATGGACCGGTTGGCGGGGGCAAACGCCAGGCGCGCCGAGGCGCGCGACGCAGAGAGCCGCGCCAATACCGGGGAGATGGCCGAATGACCGAAATGCAAGCACAGACCCGGGAGGCCCCGGCCTATCCCTACGGCTATCTCGACGAGTTCATGAAGGGCTCGGTCCGGGTGGCGATCCTCAAGGCGGTCTGCATCCCCGGCTATCAGGTGCCTTACGTCTCCGAAGAGGTGCCGATCGCGCGTGGCTATGGTTCGGGGGGGCTGCAGATCACGTTGTCGATCATTGGCCGCGAGGACCGCTTCAAGGTGATCGACGAGGGCGATGACGAGACGGTGAACGCCCAGAACCTGCGCCGCATGATCGGAACGGTGACGGGCAACGTGGCCACTCGCGACCCCGCGCGTGCCACGATCATCCAATCCCGCCACAAGGTGCCCGAGGCGCCGCTGGCCGAAGGGCAGATCGTGGTGCTGCAATCGGCCTTTCCCGATGCGTTACGGTTTTTTGAACGCTCCGAGGCGGTGTCGCGGCAGATGCATGCCGAGGGCGATTACGCCAAGCTCTGGTTGCGGCTTTACGAGAGCGTGATCGACCACGGGGAGATCATGATCGGTGGGCGCTATCCGGTCATGGTGGGCGGGCGATATGTGCTCGATCCAACCCACGTGCCGCGCTGGGACCTGCCGATGATGGACAATTCCCCTGCGTTGTTCCTCTTCGGTGCCGGGCGCGAGAAGCGCATCTACGCCATTCCGCCCTATACCTCGGTCGTGCCTCTGGGGTTTGACGATCACCCCTTCCGCGTCGAGCAGCAGGAGGGACGCGCCTGCCTGCTGTGCCAGTCCACCGACAGCTTTCTGGCGCCGGTGCTGCGGATGGGTGGTGCCTATGACTGGGTGTGTTCTGACACCGCCTATTGCCGCGCGCGCCGCGGCGAAGAACTGGAGGATGCGCAATGGCTGGACCAGTGATCCGCGCCGAGCGACTGTCGCTGCGCCACGGAAAGGGCTGTGCGCTTTGCCATGCCCCCGATTTCGTGGCCGAAACCAATATCTGCCCGCAATGCGGCACCGTCTGGGCACTGCGAGATGTCAGCTTCGACGTGATGCCGGGTGAGGTCTTCGGCATTGTCGGCGAAAGCGGCGCGGGAAAATCCACCCTGATCGACATTCTGGATTTCGCCCGCGATCCGAGCGATGGCGCGATCCTCTACGCGCCCTGGAAGGAGGGTCTCGTGCCGGTGCATGACGCCACCGCGCAAGAGCGCCGCTATCTGCGCAGCTTCGAGATCGGGGTGGTGCATCAGAACCCGCGCCGCAACCTGATGATGGGGGTCTCGGCCGGGGGCAACGTGGTCGAGCGGATGCTGGCCGCGGGCAATCGCCATATCGGGGAGATGCGCGGCGTGGCCGGTGACATGCTCGATCACATGGAACTGGCCGGGCGCATGGATCTCAAGACCGGCACGCTCAGCATGGGGATGCGCCAGCGGGTGCAGATCGCGCGCGCGCTGGTCAACTCTCCGAAGGTGCTGCTGCTGGATGAGCCGACGACGGGGCTCGATCTGTCGGTGCAGGCGCGCACGCTGGACCTGATCCGGCAGGTGCATCGCCGCCTGGGCCTGGCGATCATCCTTGTCACCCATGACTGGAGCGTGCTGCGCCTGATGGCGCGTCGGGCCATCGTGCTCAAGGCCGGTCGCGTGGTCGAGCGCGGCACCGTGGCGCAGCTCATGGAAGACCCGCAAGCGCCCTATACGCAACTTCTTGTGAGTTCCGCACTATGACCGATCCCATTCTGAGCGCGCAGGGCCTGAACAAGACCTTCGTCATGCATCTTCTGGGCGGACGGAAAATCCCCGCGCTGCGCGATGTCTCCTTCGATCTGGCCGAGGGCGAGTTCATCGCGCTGGTCGGGCGCACGGGGGCAGGCAAATCGACACTGCTCAAATGCCTCGTGCAGATCTATCGTCCCGACAGCGGCCGCGTGCAGTATCGCGACCGGAACGGCGCACAGCAGAGCCTGACAGAGATGGGCGATCACGCCCTGCTGGACCTGACCGAACGCGATTTTGGCTATGTCTCGCAGGCGCTCAGCGTTGCGCCGCGTGTCGGCGCTCTCGACCTGATGCTGGAGCGCGCGGTCGGACTGGAGCCGGAGGCGGCACGCGCACGGGCGCGGGGCATCTTCGCCGATCTGGCGCTCTCGCCCGCGCTCGAAGATGTCTATCCCGTCACCTTCAGTGGCGGCGAAAAACAGCGTCTGAACCTTGCGCTGACCCTGATGGGCGCGCCGCGGGTCCTGTTTCTCGATGAGCCGACAGCGGCGCTCGATCCCGACACACGCACGCGCATCGTCGATGTGCTTCTGGCGCGCAAGCGCGCCGGGATCAGCGGCATCGGCATCTTTCACGACATGGAAGCGGTGGCACAGCTCGCCGATCGCGTCCTGGAAGTCGACAAGGGCGGGATCGTGGCAGAACGCGCCAATCACGCCTGCACATTCTGAGGAGCAAGGTCCATGACAACCGTGATTGACAACGCCCGCATCGTTCTCCCCGATCAGGTGATCGAGGGCCGCCTCGTCATCGAGGGCGACAGGATCTGCTCGCTCGGCGCCGAGGCCGTGCCGCAGGGGTCCGTCCTCCTCGATGCCGAGGGCGATTTCCTGATCCCCGGTGCGATCGACCTGCATGGCGACGATATCGAATTCGAGATCGGCGCGCTCGGTCCCCGCGCCGGCAGCCGCCGGATGCCGGTCGAGGTGGGCCTGATGCAGTCGGACAAGAACGCCGTGGCCTGGGGCATCACCACCAAGCTGCACGCCATCGCCTATTTCGAGGACGAGGCCAAGGGCCGCTCCAAGCGCCTCTCGGGTGCGATCATGGACGCCATCGCGCGCTATCAGGACGAAGGCCAATTGCTGGCCGAGCACTGGGTGGACCTGCGCTATGAGGTGACTGCCGATCCCGATTATACGCTGGAGGCGATGGCGCATCCGGTGGTGCGGATGATCTCGATCATGGATCACACGCCCGGCGAGGGACAATTCGCCGATATCGAGGCGTATAAATCCCTCAACCGTCAACTGACCGATGCCGATGACAGCGAGCTTGAGGAACTGGTGATGGAAAAGATCGCCCGGCGCAATCTCAAGGGCGAACATCAGGCCCGCGTCGGAGCGCGGGCGCGCGATCTGGGCCTTCTGGTCGCGTCGCATGACGATATCAGCGCCGCCAAGGTGGACGAGATGCATGCGCTCGGCGCGCGGCTGGCCGAAATGCCGGTGCGGATCGAGGCCGCCGAACGCGCCCGTTCCCTGGGCTGGACCGTGACCATGGCCGGTCCCAACATCCTGCGCGGCGGCTCGGCCAGCGGCAATCTCAATGCGGTGGATGCGCTGGCGGCGGAGGCGCTCGATGCGATCTGCTCGGATTACTATCCGCCCTCGCTGATCTGCGGTGCCTTCCGCTTTGTCGAGGAAGGCAGGGCCGATCTGCCCAAGGCCATCGCCCTGATTACCCATGGCCCGGCGCGCGCGCTCGGCCTGACGGATCGAGGCCGGATCGCCCCCGGATTGCGGGCCGATCTGGCACTCGTGAGCACGCGCCTCGGGCATCCTGTGGTGCGTCACACCTGGCGCGGCGGACGCACCGTCTACCGCGACCATCGTTTTAACCAGACTGCCAACTGACGTTCAACCCAAGAGGTTCTGACATGCGACTTCACTCTCTGCTCATCGGGTCCGCGGCCCTTGCCCTCACCAGCCTCGGCTCCGTCGCCGTGGCGGCCGAGACCCTGACGGTCTACGATCTGCCCAGCAAATACATGAATTGGGAGGGTCTTGTTGCCGCCTATACCGCAAAGACCGGCATCGCGCCGACGCTTGACCTCAAGAACGGCTCGAGCACCGCGCTCGCCGCGCTCAAGCTCGAAGAGGCCAACCCCCAGGCCAATGCCGCCTACTGGTCGCTCGATATCGCGGTCGAAGCGAAAAAGCAGGGCCTGACCCAGCCCGCCGCGCTGGATCGCCTCGACATGATCCCCGAGGGGCTGAAGGATGCCGAGCAATACTGGTGGGGCGTGGCCACCGCCAATATCGTGATGGGCGTGAATACCGACGTGCTGGCCGACAAGGGCCTGCCGGTGCCCACCTCCTGGGCCGATTTGCTGGACCCCAAATACAAGGGGCTGGCCTGCTCGATGGATCCGACCTGGTCGGGCACGGCCTCGGTGCACATGTATTCGATCAACTTCATCATGGGCGGCAGCGAGAACGATTTCCGCCCCGGCATGGAATATCTCAAGGCGTTCCAGGATAACGGGCACAGCTATCGCACCGAGATCGTGGCGCCGCGCCTGGCGCAGGGCGAATGTGCCATCACCATCGACGCCGAGGGCAATATCCTGATCGAAAAGGAGAAGGGCGCCCCCGTCGAGGTCGTCATCCCCTCCGAGGGCGTGGCCTCGCTGCCGCTGGGCATGTCCATGGCCAAGGGCGCGCCCGAGCCGGAGAAGGCTATGGATTTCCTCAATTGGGTGATCAGCCCCGAGGCGCAGACCATCATCGCGCAAGGCTATTTCCGTCCGGTGATCACCGAGGGCGTGCCCGCCGAGGTGCTGGGCCGCTTCCCGGCGGTCGAGCGTCAGGTGACGATCAACATCGCTCATGCCGCTGCCCATGTGGCCGATCTCAAGCGCGCCTTTACCGATGCGGTGCTGCGGGGCGGTGACATCGACGCGGCGCTCGGCCAGATCGGTCTGGCTGGAAGCTGAGCCAGACGCCAAGGGCAGGTGCCGCATGCTGCGGCGCCTGCCTTTCATCCCGAGGGGAACGCCATGCGTAGTTTCATCATCACGACCAGCCTGTTGATCGCGGCTTTCGTCATCCTCGCGTTCTTCTATCCCCTTGTCGTGCTGACCGGGAACAGCCTGACCGGGCAGGACGGCGGCTTTGGGTTCGATGCCTATGCCCAGGTGCTGAGCAGTAGCTATTTCATGGCCTCGCTGCGCGATACGCTGATCTTCTGCGCCGTCACTTCGGTGGTGGCCACCGCCTGGGCGTTGCCGCTGGCCTGGCGGATCGGGCGGGGACTGCCCGGGGCAGGGGCGCTGCGGATATCCAGCCAGATCAATTTCGCCTTTGCCGGGATCGTCTACGGTATGCTGGTGATCGCGCTGATGGGCAATGCCGGGGCGCTGGTGCTGATCGAGCGCGCGCTCTTCGGGACCAGCACGACCGCCGGTCTGGCCTTTACCCTGGCCGGGCTGGCGATCACCTATCTCAGTTTCCAGATCCCGCGCTCGGCGCTCATCCTGGCCGAGGCGATCGAGAAGCTTGACCCCGCGCTGGTGCCCGCTGCGCGCACGCTGGGGGCACAGGGCTCGCAGGCGGCCTTTCTCGTGACGCTGCCGCTCTTGCGGCCGGTGATCGTCGAGGCGGCGAGCTTTTCCTTCATCCTGGCCATGGGATCGTTCGGCCCGGCGCTGCTTCTGGCGCGGTCGATCCCGATCTACCCGGCGGTGATCTACCGGGAATTCACCGGATTTCTCAATTTTTCGACGGCGGCGGCGATGGCCGCGATCCTGGCCCTGATCGTGCTGGGGCTGACCACTGCTGTGCGGCTGGCCATCCGCCCGGCCACCCCCTGACCGATAAGGAGAGCGTGATGAGCATTGAGCTGCGCGGGATTTCAAAGAGCTATGAGCAGACCGAGGTGCTGCGCCAGATCGACCTCGACCTTCCATCGCAGGGCGTGACGGCGCTGGTGGGGCCCTCGGGTTCGGGCAAGACCACGCTGCTCAACATCATCGCCGGGCTGGTCGAGGCCGATGGCGGCCGGATCGAGATCGGCGGGGTGGATATCGGCGGGCTCGACGTGGCCGAGCGACGGATCGGCTATGTCTTTCAGAGCTTTGCGCTCTTCCCGCATCTCGATGTGCTGGACAATGTCGCGTTCGGGCTGCGGGTGCGCGGCGTAGCGCGCAAGGAGCGCCACGCCCGCGCGATGGAGGCGCTGAGCCTCGTGCAGATGCAAAGCTTTGCCAAACGGCCCATCGACAAGCTGTCGGGCGGACAGCGGCAGCGCGTCGCGCTGGCCCGCGCGCTGGTGATCGAGCCGCGCGTGCTCTTGCTGGACGAGCCGCTTTCGGCGCTCGATCCGATCCTGCGCGACGCGATCCGGCTGGAACTGCGCGCGCTGCTGGAGCGGCTCGATATCACGACGCTGCTTGTGACCCATGACCAGATGGATGCCTTCGTGCTGGCGGATCGGATCGTGATGCTGCGCGATGGCGCGCTGGTGCAGACCGGATCGCCGCGCGATCTCTATCTTGCGCCCAACGATGTCGGCGTGGCGCGGTTCTTTGGCCTCGTCAACCTGCTCGACGGGCAGCAGGGCGCGGTGCTGCGACCCGAGGATCTGAGACTGCCCGAGGAGGGCGCGCGCGCCGATCTGGTGATCGAGGTGACGCGGCAGGTCTTTCTCGGCGACCGCGTGCGCGTCTTCGGCATGAGCAAGACCGGACAAGATATCGTCGTCGATCTGCCCAAGCACAGCGCCTACGCGCCGGGCAACCGCCTGGGGCTCGTGGTCGACCCACAGCGCGCCGCGTTCGCAGACGTCCCGCTGACGGAGAAAAGCGCATGATGCCCGCTCGCGCGATCTCTGGCCAGCCAGCCGCGGGCCTGCGCCTTGCGCGGCTCGCGGACCGGCTGTGGCGCGGGCTGGAGCCGGTGCTGGTCTGGTCGCCGACGCTGGTTCTCGGCCTGCCTCTGGCGGTGCTGATGATCGGCTCTTTCGCCGCGCGATGGGACAGCCGGGGTCTGAGCGGGCTGTCGCTCTCGGCCTATCACGAGGCGCTGGCTCTCGGGCTTGGCGATATCGGCTTCAGCGCTGCGCTGGCACTGGTGGTGATGCTGTCCAATCTGCTGTTCGGGGTACCGCTCGCGTATTTCCTGTCGGCGCTACGCTTTCCGGGTCGCGCCCTCGCGCGGGAACTGGTGGGGCTGCCGGTTGTCCTGCCACCGATGATCCTGTCGATGTCATTGATCCTTGCCTTTCCCGGGCTGCTGGGCGGTTGGGAAATCCTTTATCTCGGACATGTGATCTGGACCTTGCCCTATATGGTCTGGCCCGTCATGGCGGCGCTGTCGGGGTTCGACCGCGCCGCCGTCGGCGCCGCGGCGCGCACGCTCGGGGCGTCGGAGTGGACGGTGTTCCGGCTGGTCATCCTGCCCAATCTGCGCGGCGCGGCAGGGGTGGGCGCGGTTCTGGTCTTCATCATCTCCTTCGCCGAGATCAACGGCTCGCTCTTTCTCGGATCTGCGCAATACCGGCCTGTGGGCGTGGCCCTGCTGGAGACCTTCATGAACCTCGAAATCCGCGTGGCCGCAGCCTTCACAATGATTTTCCTGGGCGCGCTTGCCTTCGTTTTCGGCGTGGCGGTTCTGCTTGGGATTCGGCGGCACGAAAAGAAGGTCAGCCGTGAGGACAAACCTTGCAAGAATGCAACATGACCGGTCGTGCGAGACGAGCCCGGCCCCGTCATCTTTCAGACCACCAAGGTGGTCGGGTCAACGATTATGGATTAGATGTCAATAAAATAGGGTAGGAAGAAGTCGGTGCCACAGCTTGTCAGACATTCCGGGATCGCCATTTGGGCACAAATCACAACGGCCTTGCGCGGCGATATCGAGCAGGGTCTGGACGAGAGCGACTGGCTGCCCGCCGAGCCGGAACTGGCGGCGCGTTTCGGCGTCAACAGGCACACCCTTCGCCGGGCCGTCGACGAACTCGTCACCGAGGGCCTTGTCGAGCGGGTGCATGGCCGCGGAACGCGCGTGCTGGCGCGGGGGCTGGTCTACGGGATCGGCCGCGACACGCGCTTCACCGAACGTCTGGCGGCGTCGGGTCGCACGGCGCGGGTCACATTGCTCGAGCGGGCCGAGATCGGGGCCGAGGGCGGGGTCGCCCGCCGGCTGCGCGTGGCTGAGGGTGCCCCGGTCCTGCGCCTGCGCACCCTGCGCGGCGAGGACGATCTGCCCTATGCGCTCACGTTGCATTTCCTGACGGGGGCCGCGGCAGAGGCGGCGCGAACCTACGAGGGGGGATCGCTGACGCGCCATCTGCGGGAGGCGGGAGACGTAACGCTGGACCGGGTCGAGAGCCTGATCACGACACGCCTGCCGCTCCCCGAGGACGCGCTCGCGCTGCGGATGCCGCGAAACCAGCCGGTTCTGCGCGTCAAAGGTGTCAATGCGTGCCGAGAATCCAGTCTCGTTCAGGAATACGCGATCAGCCAGTTCCGCGGCGATCGCATCCAACTTTCCGTGGCCGAAGCTAGCTGGACCTCGGAAGACCCGCTGCCGGACTGAGGGTCGGCTGCAACCCTTATTCCCCAGTCAATAAACCCCGACGACCAAGGAAGAAACCATGTCCCTTGTCAATCCCTTCGTTGTGGTTTCTGCTGCGGCATTCATCTCTATCACCGGCGCCGACGCGCAACAATCCGATGGCACGGCTGCAAATCCCTATCGCGTGATGCTGATTCCCCCCGACGGCGGCACCAAGGCCGATTTCCAGCCGGTGTTCAATGAGGTGACGCAGGCGGCTGGCATTCATTTCGACACCAAGGAGGGCCAGACCTACTGCCATGTCGGCACGATCCTGGTGGTAATCTTCCTTGCCGTCTTTGTGCTCGACCAAGTGTCGGCACGGGTGCGCGCACGTTTGATTGGATAAGGACATTAAAATGAGACCAGAACGAGAAAGCTGGGCGGCCGCCCTTGCCGCCGCCGACGGGGGCAAGGTGGCGGCATTGGCCGATCGCATCCGCGACCGTGCCACGGTAGAGCCACTGGCCCCCCCGCGCGAGGGGCTGATGCTGATGCAGGCGCGCGACTCCGTGGCCGGCGCGGCCTTTCATCTGGGCGAGATCCCGATGGCGCGCGTTCATCTGCGCCTCACCGCGCCCGAGGGCGGGGCCGACGGCGGCGCGGCCCTGATGAGCGACGATCTCGCGTTGGTCACGCGGCTCGCCGTCCTCGATGCGGCGCTCGGCGCCGATCTGCCCGAGGCACCGGAAATCGAAGTCCTGATCGCGGAAGGCCTGGCGGCGCGCGCCGAGGTTCAGGCGCAACGCGCGCTGGCGCTCGACCGCACAAGGGTGGATTTCCAGCTTCTGTCGGAGGAAGACCAATGAGCGTTCTGGACCTTCCCCGCCTCTGGCGCCCCGAGACGCATCAGGCGCTGTTCCGTCGCATCCTTGACGTGGCCGCGCGTCCCGGCCAGATCGCCGATCTGTCCGACCTGCTGGACGGCCGCCCCGCCGCGTTGGCCGCACTGGCCACGTTCTGCGACAACACGCAGACGCTGGCCGATCTGACCGGCGGTCTTTCGGCCAGTGACCTGGCCTTTCTCGACGTGGGCACGGCGCCCGTGGAAACCGCCGGTTTCATCCTCGCCTCCGGCGCCGGCGCGCCGGCCTTTGCGCCGCGCCTTGGCTCGCTCGATGCGCCCGAGGGCGGGGCCACGATCGTCGTCTTGGTGGACAACCTGACCGATGGCTCAACGCTGACTCTCACCGGCCCCGGGATCGCCGGGCGGACTGCGGTGTCGCCCAGCGGCTTCGCGCCCGGGTGGCTGGACGCGCGCGCACGCTGGTGTGCCGATTTTCCCATGGGGGTGGACCTGGTGCTGGCGGATCCGACCCGCGTTGCCGTCCTGCCCCGCACAACCCGCATCAAAGGAGCCTGAACCATGGCCTATGTTGCCATTCGCGGCGGCGCCGACGCGATCAAGGGCTCGGCCAGGCTGATGGACGCCCTGCGCGCCATGGGCGACTCCGCCCCGCTGGAGTTGGACCAGATCGAACGCCAGATGCCGCTGCTGCATTCCAAGGTGCTGTCCGAGGGCAGCCTGTATCACCCGCGTCTCGCCTCTCTGGCGCTCAAGCAGTCGCTTGGCGACAGTCTGGAGGCCGCGTTCTTCCTGCGGGCCTATCGCTCGACCAAGCCGCGCCTGGGCGAGACTGTGCCGCTCGACACGCGGACCATGCGGGTGGTCAGGCGCGTTTCCGCCGCGTTCAAGGACATTCCCGGCGGGCAGATGCTGGGCGCCACGCCCGACTACCTGCACCGGTTGTTCCGGTTCGAACTGATGGATGAGGGAACCGAGCGGTTCGAGGAGATCGCGCGCGAGTGGTTCGGCAATCGCCCCAAGGCCAACATGCCGCTGACCTTCCCCAAGGTGCTGGACAGCCTGCGCGAGGAAGGCTTGCTCGCGCCTTTGGCGGAGAGCGACGATGCCCCCTTCGACATCACGCGCGAGCCGCTCATCTTCCCTGTGCCGCGTTCGGCGCAGCTCGCCACCATGGCGCGCGGCGAAACCGGCGGCCTCTTGGCGCTCGCCTATTCCAACATGCGGGGCTATGGCGACGTGCACCCCACGGTGGGCGAATTGCGCGTGGGCTATGTGCCGGTGATGGTCCCGCACCCGGTCACGGGCAAGCCGATGGAGGCGGGCGAGGTTCTGGTGACGGAATGCGAGATCGTCGCCATGTTCGAGAAGAACAACGATGGCGCGCCGGTCTTCACGCTCGGATATGGCGCGTGCTTTGGCCATAACGAGGTCAAGGCGATCGCCATGGCGGTCCTCGATCGGGCAATCAGCGTCGCGAAGGAAAAGGGCCGCGTCGCCAACCCGTCCGAGGACCCCGAATTCGTGCTGCTGCATGTGGACGGGATCGAGAGCATGGGCTTCTGCACCCATTACAAGATGCCCCATTACGTCACCTTCCAGTCCGACATGGACCGCCTGCGCGCCGCCCGGACTAAAGCCGAGGAGGCCACCGATGCACCCCGTTGATACCATGGGCCAGAATCGCGACGGCGCGGAATACGGCTTTGCCTTCCTTGACGAGGACGCCAAACGCGAACTGCGCCGCTCGATCTTCAAGGCGGTCTGCATTCCTGGCCACCAGGTGGCCTATGCCAGCCGCGAAATGCCAATCGCGCGCGGCTTCGGCACGGGCGGGATGCAACTGACGCTCGCGCTGCTCGGCCCCGACGACACCTGCAAGGTGATCGACCAGGGCGCCGACGACAGCGTGAACGCCGCCAATATCCGCAACTTCTTCGCGCTGACCTGTCCCGGCGTGACCGGCACGCTGCGCACCGAAGGGGCAAGCGTCATCCAGACCCGCCACCGCATTCCGGAACTGAAACTGCGCGCCGACCAGATCCTTGTCTTTCAGGTGCCCTATCCCGACCCGCTGGTGGTGGTAGAACCGAACGCGGCCAAGCGGCGGCGGATGCACGGGCGGGCCGATTACGCGCGGCTCTGGGTCAAGCTCTACGAGGACATGGTGGCTTTCGACGAGATCACCATTTCGCATCGCTACCCCACGCGGATCAACGGCCACTACATCATCGACCCCTCGCCGATCCCGCGCTTCGACGTGCCCAAACTGCATCAGGCCGACTGTCTCTATCTCTTCGGCGCGGGCCGCGAAAAGCGCATCTATGCGGTGCCGCCGCATACCGACGCGGTCCCGATCACCTTCAACGACGTGGCCTTCGCGGTGGAGAGCTTCCGGGACAAGACCACGGGCAAGCGCCATGTCTGCCGCCGCTGCGGCGCCGATGACAGCTTCCTCGACGAATTTCTCGACAACGACGGCGCCCGCGTCTTCCAGTGCTCGGATGCCGCATATTGCGACATGCGCCTCGAACGGCTGGAGGCCGCTAAATGAAACCGATCCTCGACGTTGAAACCCTGACCCGCATTCACGGCCCCGGCTGCCCGGCCTGTCTCGATGTGACCGGGCCGGAGCATGACACCAACATCTGCCGCCATTGCGGCTCCGTCGTGGCCGTCGCAGGCGCGTCCCTGCGGCTCCACAAGGGTGAGGTGCTGGGGATCATGGGCGAAAGCGGCTCTGGCAAGTCGAGCCTTGTGAAGATGCTTTATTTCGATGACAAGCCGACCTCTGGCCGCGCAATCTTCCATGACGAGGGGCAGGCGCATGACCTGTTCGCCCTGAATGAGGCGCAGCAGCTTCGCCTGCGCGACATGCGCATGGGGATGGTCTACCAGAACCCCTCGCTCGGGCTGAATTTCGACATCTCCGCGGGCGGCAACATCGCCGAGCGCCTGTTGATGTCGGACGAGTTGAGCTACCGCGCGATCCGCGAAAAGGCCACGGCGCTGCTGGCCCGGACCGAGGTTCCGCCCGCGCGCATGGACGAGCTGCCGCGCAATTTCTCGGGGGGGATGCAGCAGCGCGTGCAGATCGCCCGGGCGCTGTCCACCGGCGCGCCGCTCTTGTTTCTCGACGAGGTGACAACGGGGCTCGACCTGTCGGTGCAGGCGCGTATTCTTGATCTCATCATGGAGTTGCAGGAAGTCACGGGCGTATCGATGCTGGTCGTGACCCACGACCTCGGCGTCGTGCGGCACCTGACCACCCGCACGATCGTGATGAAACACGGCCGCATCATCGAGGCCGGGCTGACCGACCAGATCCTCGAGGATCCGCAGGCGGCCTATACCCAGCAACTTGTCTCCAGCGCATTGTGAGGGCCGCCATGACCGAGACCATTCTTTCCGTGCGCGACCTGGGCAAGGGGTTCTATATCCATGACCGCGCCAAGCATGTGCCCGCCGCCGAGGGGATCAGCTTCGACCTGAAGCCGGGCCAGCTTGCGGCGCTGGTCGGGCCGTCGGGGGCGGGCAAGTCCTCGCTCCTCAAGGCGATCTACCGCACCTACGTGCCCTCCTCGGGGCAGGTGATCTATCGCACGGCGGTGGGCGATCTGGTCGATCTGGCGACGGCGCCCGAGACCGCGATCACCGATCTGCGCCGCGCCGAGATCGGGTTTGTCACCCAGTTCCTGCATTGCCTGCCGCGCCTCTCGACGCTCGACGTGGTGGCGCGGCCCCTGCTGCAACAGGGCGTCGCGCGGGAGGCCGCGCATGACAAGGCGGCGCGAATGCTGGCCGCGCTTGCCATCCCCGAACAGCTCTGGGACGCGACACCCGCCACCTTTTCGGGCGGTGAGCGGCAGCGCGTGAACATCGCGCGCAGCTTCACCCAGGGCGGGCGGCTGATGCTGCTGGATGAGCCTACCGCCAGCCTCGATCCGGTCGCGCGCGAAAATGTCTGCGCGATGATCGAAGCCGCCAAGGCCGAGGGTGCGGCGATGGTCGGGATCTTTCACGACATGGCGCTGGTCGAGCGGCTGGCCGATGTGAAGATCGAGGTGCAGCGCAAGGCGTTCGAGGACGTGGCATGAGAGAGCGTCTCGAGAACGCCCGCATCGTCACCCCCGCGGGGATCCATCACGGCAGCCTGACCATCGCGGAGGGTCGCATCGTGGCGCTGGACGCCGCCGCACCCGAAGGGGCCCCGCGTCTCGACATGGGCGGCGACCTGCTCTTGCCCGGTCTGATCGACCTGCACGGCGACGCCATCGAAAAAGAGGTGGAGCCGCGCCCCAACGCCTTTTTCCCGCTGCCCGTGGCGCTCGACGCCATCGACCGGCGCATGGCGGCGGCGGGCGTGACCACGGCTTTCCACGGGATCAGCTTTGCCGAAGGCGAGTTGGGCGTGCGCGACGTGGCCTTTGCCGAGACGCTGGCACGCGCGCTACACGGGTTCGAGGGCGCGGTCGATCACCGGGTCCATATCCGCTACGAGCTGACCGACGCAGGGTCCGAGGCGCGCGTGACGCTGCTGATCGACGAGGGCGTGGCAAGCCTGTTGTCCTTCATGGACCATACGCCAGGACAGGGCCAGTTCAAGGACGCTGCCGCCTATGGCGCCTACCTGAGCCGCGTCTACGCCAAGAACGACGCCGAAATCCTTGACCGGATCAGCGCCAAACAGGCCGAGGCGGGCAATCTTGTGGCCCGCGTGCAGCGGCTGGCCGATCACGCCCGCCCGCGCGGCGTGGCGCTTGCGGGGCATGACGACGAGGGCACCGAGCGGGTGGCCTTCATGGCCGGCGTGGGGGCGAGCATCAGCGAATTCCCGCTTGACCTGGCCACGGCGCAGGCGGCGCGGGCCGCCGGTCTGGTGACGCTGTTCGGGGCACCCAATGTGCTGCGCGGGCGCAGCCAGTCCGGGGCGCTTTCGGCGCGCGACGCCATCGCCGCGGATGCTGCGGGCGCGCTTTGTTCCGACTATGCGCCGCAGGCGATGCTGCCCGCGCTGGGCGTACTGACGGGCAAGATGGAGCTGGCTTGGCCGCAGGCGATCGATCTGCTGTCCGGCGCGCCCGCGCGCGCCGCGGGGCTGACCGACCGCGGGGCCATCGCGCCCGGCCTGCGCGCCGACCTGATCCGCGTGAGGCAACAGGGCCGCGCGCTCTCGGTGGCGGCAGTCTGGCTAGCAGGGGCGCAGGTCTATGGCTTCGGCGCACGGGCCCGCGCAGCATGATCGGGCGGCTGTTCCTGATCGTGGGCCCATCCGGCGCTGGCAAGGACACGGTCATTGCGAACCTTGCGGCGCAAATTGCGCCCGCTGACGACGTCATGGTCGCGCGCCGCGTCATTACCCGGCCCCTGCATCCGGGCGGCGCCGAACGCCATGTTCCCGTCACGCCCGACGCCTTTGCGCGCCTGCGCGCGGCGGAGGCCTTCGCGCTGGACTGGCAGAGCCATGGCCTGCGCTACGGCATAGGGCGCGAAGTGCGGGCGTGGCTGGCGGCGGGGATGACAGTCGTCGCCAACGGCTCGCGCGCGGCGCTGCCCGACGCGCGGTCGGCCTTCGGGCAGGCGCTCGTAGCCACCGAAATCACGGCCCGACCCGAGACGCTGGCCGCCCGGCTCGCAGCCCGGGGGCGCGAAGACGCAGCGCAGATCGCCTCGCGTCTGGAGCGAACGACCGGACTGCCACGCGCACCCGTCGATCTGATCATCCAGAACGATGGGCCGCCCGAAGAGGCGGTCGCGGCGCTTCTGGCCGCGATCCGGCATCGGGCCATGACATGCGTCTGACCTTTCTGGGCACGGGCGGCGTCTGGGCCGCCCCGGTCCATGGCTGCGCCTGTCGCGCCTGCGACGCGGCGCGCGCCGACCCGTCGCGCGCCCGCGCCCCGGCATCGGCCCTGCTTGAGGTGGCCGGCTTGCGCCTGCTGATCGACGCGGGCCGCACCGATCTTGTCGAGCGGTTTCCCCCGGGCAGTCTCGACGGCGTCCTGCTGACACATTTTCACGCTGACCACTGCCTCGGCCTGACCTTGATGCGCTGGAGCCTGGCCGAACCCCTGCCGGTCTGGCATCCGCACGATTCACGTGGCTATGACGACCTGACGAAACACCCCGGCCGGCTGCGGTTCCAGACCTGCGCGGCGGGCGATGCGTTCTGCATCGGGCCGGTCACGATCACGCCGGTCGCCCTGATCCATTCCCGGCCGACGCTGGGCTGGGTCTTCGCGCATGGCGCGCGCCGGATCGCCTATCTGTCCGACACACGCGGTCTGCCCGATGACACCTACGCGATCCTTGATGACTCACCGATCGACCTCGTGGTGCTCGACTGCGCCTACCCGCCGGGCGTTCCCGACCCGCGCAACCATAACGATCTGGATGAGGCCTCGGAGATACTTGCGCAACTCGCCCCCCGTCAGGCGCGGCTGACACATATGAACCATGACCTCGATGAATACTCGGCCGGGTCGACCGGCAGTCTCTGTTTCGCCAATGAGGAAGAGACAGTGGTCATCGACGAATAGGCCGAGTTGAAATTGAGTCTTGCCGCGACAAAGCCGTACTGGCGCAGCGAGCGTCGACTTGCCGATCAGCGTTTTCCAAGTATCGCAAAATCAACGCGTTAGCGTGGAGAAGGTTGTCTTTCAGGCCCATCCCCTCCGCCAC
>JADQCB010000060.1 GCA_016278325.1 Actibacterium sp. | reverse complement strand
GCGGCATCGGCGTGACTTCCACCGCGCGCACCGGCCTGCGCTGCATGACCATCACGAAAGAGTTCGACCCGGATCTCGGCTATGCCATCGCGCGCTGCCTCATCAATGTGAGGGTCTGAGCGGCGCCGCGGCGGGGTGGAGGCCAATGGGGGCCTTGCCCTGCCCTGCCCCGCCGTGCAGAACGGCGGGGATCCTCAGACGCGGTGCCGATGAATGCCCGACACGACGCCCCCCCGCGCCCTTGCGGCGCCGCCGCATATCCTGTCCCGCCCGCGGCTTTACATCGACGTGCAGCACGGGCTGTGCAACCGGCTGCGCGCCATGGCCTCGGCCGCCGGGATCGCCGCGCGCACCGATCGCGCGCTGGTGGTCCTCTGGCGACCCGATCCCCATTGCGAGGCGCGGATCGGCGATCTGCTGCGCTATCCCGGCCCGGTGATCGAGGAGGACGACGCCGCCGAGTTGCTGCGCGCGCGCAGCGCGCGGGTCTACAACTACATGGAGATCGAGCCCGGCGCCCGCTTCGAAGAGCCGATCCTGGCCGAAGGCGACGCGCCGGATGGCGATGTCTATGTCCGCTCGGCCTATCCCCTGACCGGCCCGCATCGCGATTTCGAGGAGGAACGGCGCTTCCTGCGCGCGCTGGTGGCGGCCGATCCCGTGCGCGATCTGGTGGCACTGGTGCGGCCCCGCTACGATATCGCCGCCCATATCCGCATGGCAAGCGGCCCCGGTTTCGAGCATCTGCCGCATGAATCGCCCGACAACTGGCCGGCGCATCGTCACCGCGAACTGGTCGAATGGCGCCGCAAGAGCCATGCCGACCATTTCATCGCCCGGCTCGACGCATTGATCGCCGAACGCGCGATCCGCACCATCTTCGTGGCGGCCGACATGGCCGAAACCTATACCCGCCTTGCCGAACGCTACGGCGAGCGCGTGAGCTGGCTGGAGCGCGACCTCTACGACCGCTCGCCGCGCCAGATTCAATACGCGCTGGCCGACCTGATCCTGCTGGCACGTGCCCCGCGCCTGCTGGCCAGCACCTGGAGCTCGTTCTCGGAAGTGGCCGCGCGGATGGGTCGCGCGGGGATGCGCGTCGAGCGCTCGGGCATCGACTTCTGACGCGCGCCGCGGGCTGGCCTCGGCCCGAGGCTTTCGATACGCTGCGCCAAGGCAAGGGGCGAACAGGCGAGGAACGGCATGAATGCTGAGCAGACGAAGCGGGTTTCCGGCACCCTGATCGTGGCCGGCATCGGCGCGACAGCGCCGTTCGAGGCAGTGCTGGCCGATCTGGACGGCGTGCCCGAGCGGCTGATCGTGATCGAGCCGGCCGAGACGCCGGGCGGCACCCATGCGCAGCGCCTTGCCGGGATGAACGGGGTCGACCTGGTCGATGGCCTGCCGGCCGCGGCGGCCGGCCCGGCCGAGCTGGTGCGCTACAACCTGCCCGGGCTGCGCGGCCTGCACGCCCCGACAGAGGCGTTGCGCACCCTGTTTCCGGGGCTGACGGAACGTGCCCGCATCCCCACCCGCACAATTTTGCCCGCAGACGCGATCGGCGATCCCGGCGCCCTGCCCGCCCCGCTGCGGCTGCGCATCGACCTGCCGGGGTCCGAGGCCGATATCCTGCATGCGCTGGAGGCGGCCGGCATGCTGGAGGCGGTCGAGACGGTGTCATTGCGCTGCGGCGCCGAGGCCCCGTTCGAGGGCGGCCAGGACCGCGCGCAGTTGCAATCCTGGCTCAGGGAGCGGCATTTCCGTGTCGATCATGTCGACGAGGATGATCCCGACTGGCCCGAACTGCGGCTGAGTGCCGACCCGGCCGCGCGCCGGATCGACGCGCTGGAAGCCGAGCTCGCCCGGGCCCGCGCCGACGCCGCGGCGTCGGAAGAGATGCTGCACGCGGAACTTGCGGACACGGCCGACAAGCTGAAGGCCGAGGAGACACGCCGCGCAGAGACGGAAACCGCCCTGCAGGAAACACGCGCCGCGCTGGACACGGCCCACAAGCAGGCCGAGACGCAAAAGGCCGCACTGGACGCGGCCGAAGCCGCCCGCGCGACGCTCGAATCGGAGCGCGACAACGCCGCCGCCCGGGTCGAGACGCTGGGGGCGGATCTTGAGAAGGCGCGCGCCGAAGCCGAGGAACTGCACCGCGAACTGGCCCGAAACGCCGAGCAGATCCAGGCCCGCGAAGGCGAACTTTCCGAAGCCGCCGACAGGCTGAAGGCCGAGGAGACACGCCGCGCAGAGACGGAAACCGCTTTGCAGGAAACGCGCGCCGCGCTGGACACGGCCCGCAAGCAGGCCGAGACGCAAAAGACCGCACTGGACGCGGCCGAAGCCGCCCGCGCGACGCTCGAATCGGAGCGCGACAACGCTGCCGCCCGGGCACGGGATGCGGAGGATGCCGCGGAACGCGCCCACACCGAACGCGACAAGGCTTTCTCCGATCTCGGGCTGGCGATGCGGATGCAGGGTCTCATGCAATCCGATCTCGATGACCTGAGGGAACGCTACCGGAAATCGGAAGAAACGCGCGGCCGTCAGGAGGAATTGCTTCGCAAGCTGACCCCGCGGTTGCAGGAAGCGGCGCAGCAGTTGCGCCGGATGCAGCTGACCGCCGATGCCGAGATCGCGGCCGAACTGCCGGCCCCGGCAAAGACCGCGCCGAAACCCGCGAAATCGAAGCCCCGTGCCAAGACGACGCCCCGCAAACGCACGAGCCGGAAAAAGACGACCGATGGAACGTGACCTGTCATCCCGCGCGCTGTTGAACACGCTCGACGAGACGCTGGAGATGTTGCGCGCGCATGTCGGCGCGGACGCCGAGCCTGCCGCCCCGGCCGAGCCGCTGCCCAGTCTTCTGGAACAATGCGAAGCCGCGTGCGACGCGATTCCCGCACCGCAGCCGCTGCGCAGCATCCACCATTTCGCCTGCACCGGCGGCACCGTGATGTCCAAGGCGCTGTTCGCCCTGCCCAACACCGTGGTGCTGAGCGAGATCGATCCGCTGAGCACTGCCATGCTGGCGACGGGTGACAAGCTGCCCTTCGCCCCCACCGACCTGGTCGCTGCGCTGCGCCACAGCGTCCGGCCGGTGGAGGACGAGGTGATCGTCGCCACCTTCCTGGAGGGGCTGACCGCGGCCAAGGCCGGGCTGGAGGCGGGCGGGCGCCAGCTGATCCTGCGCGATCACGCGCATTCGCAGTTCTGCCGGGACAGTGTCGATTTCGACACCCGCCCGACCCTGCGCGAGATGGTGGCCGACCGTTTCGAGACGCGCGCGGTCCTGACCATGCGCCATCCGCTGGATTCCTTCCTGTCGCTGATGGTGAACAAATGGGTGCAATTCACCCCCGGCACGCTGGAGGAATACGCGCGCCGCTATCTTGCCTTTCTCGACCGCCACGAGGGCGTGCCCGTCCTGTTCTACGAGGATTTCACCGTCGATCCCGGCGCGGTGCTGCGGCGCATGTGCGACTATCTGGATCTGACATTCTCGCCGCTGGCCGCCGACCTGATCGGCGCGGTGCGCATGAGCGGCGACAGCGGGCGCAGCGACGCAAAGATCGGCCCGCGTCCACGCCGCGCGGTGCCCGAAGAGATCGAGGCGCAACGGGGCGAAAGCCCCGAATACCGGGCGCTATGCGGTCGTTTCGGTTATGCGCCCTGATCCGGACCTGCCCGCATGGCGGGCAATGGCGCCGGGGCGCGCCACCGGGCGGCCGGATTCGACGATCCGCCACCAGTAATCGCCCGACAACCGGTGCAGAACCTCGCGCCGCCCGGCGGGCTCGTCGAACCAGGGCAGCATTGCCGCGCGCCAGCGCGCCAGCTTGCGGGCCGACAGCGCCTCGGCGGTCCAGTCCTCGACCACGACCACCGGCAGATGATCATAGGCCGGCACCAGCGCGGTGTTGCGGATGATCGGGATCGTACCATGCAACAATGCCGAGAACGCCTTGGGCGAAGGATCCAACCCGCCGCCCTCGACGCAGAGGACAAAGGCGTGACGCTCCAGCTCGGCCATGAAATCGGGTTCTGGCAGTTCGATCTCGGGCAGGGTGCAGATATCGCGCCACGCCCCCCTTGCCAGCCGCGAGACATCGCGCCGCATTTGCCATTGCGGACCCTCGCGGTGCCGATGCGCACAGAATGCCCGCAGCGGCCGCGTGGCAAGCGCGGGCGGGCTGGGCAGGATGATGCCGTCGGGCTTGCCCTCTGGAAAGACCAGCCCCAGCGGCAGCGGCGAGCGTCTGGGATGCCCGCCTTCGTCAAGGTTCTCGGCATACCAGTGAACGAGGTTCGGATGATCGAGGATGCGCGCCAACATCGCCTGCTCTTCGGCGTCGAAGGCCCGCCAGCGCGCATCGGTCTGGCGCGGCAGGGTGATATCCTCGGACCCGGTGACGAGCACGAAATCGGCCCTGAGGCGGGGCAAGATCCGCTCGGCGAAATGGTGCACCGCGTGGAACGGCGCGCGCAGCGACAGGAAGACATGGCGCGGATGATCGGTGTCGCGTTGCCGGATCAACTCGACATGCGGCGCGCGATGATCGCTGAGCACCACCCAATCGCAGCGCGCGGCGATCCCGGTGATCGCATAGGCCTCGGCGCCGCGGTTCTTGGGAAACAGGCGCGTGCTCTGTGGCGACAGGACGGTTGTTCCGGCTCGGATCACCCGATGCGCCCTGTGTCAGATCGTGTCATGCCGCCCCCGCCGATCCCGGCTTTATTCTGAATCCGCGGATCCCGCGGGATGCCTTGGCGCGATATCCGCCCTCGCAACAACCACAGGTAGATTAAAACTTATTTACAATTGGTTAACTCCCCCCGTCGGCGATCGGTGCCCCCGTCGTGAAGGCGGCCCGGTTCCGGCTTGTTTTCGGGGGGGGCGGCAAGGTGACGTCCGGATGTCAGGGCCGAATTGACACCTGTCGGCGGTCTTGCGACACAGGCACGGGGCTGCCGGCGCTTGGGGCAGCCGGGTTCCAGCGGTCGGGGTCTCCGGTGGCCGCCTTTTCGGTCGGGAAACGCGATGCCGCTTCTGTCCTGTATCACGACGAGCTTCAACGAAGGCGCGCTGCTGATGACCAGCATCCGCTCGCTCCTGGCGCAATCCTTCGAGGATTTCGAGCTGATCGTCGTCGATGACGGCGCCGACCCCGAGACGCAGGCGGTGCTGGACCGGGTGGACGATCCGCGCATCACCGTCATCCGCCAGGCCAATGCCGGGCTGTCCTCGGCGCGCAACAAGGGGCTGGCGCAGGCGCGGGGCCACTATGTCTGCTTTCTGGATGCCGATGACAGCCGCCCGCCCTGGGCCTTTGCCACCATCGCCGGGATCATCGCGCGCGACGCGCCCGACCTGATCCTGTGCCGCGGCGCGCTGAGCGAGGCCCGCGATACCCCCCTGCCCTTCTACGACACGCCGCGCTTCGAGGAGATCGCCGAACACTGTCCCGGCGGCGTGCTTGAGGCGGACGCGCCGGAGGCCGCGCTGGTCCGGGCGCTCGCGCTGATGATCGAGCCGCAATCGGCCAACAAGGTGGTGCGCCGCGGCCTGTGGCGCGATGCCGGGTTGCGATTTCCCGACACGCATTTCTTCGAGGATATCTTCTTTCACGCCGGCGCGGTGGCGGCTGCGGATCGCATCGCCTTTGCGCAGACGCCCTGTTTCGCCTATTTCCGCCGCTACGGGCGACCCCAGATCACCGCGGGCAGCGGCGCGCGGCGCTTCGACATCGTCGCCGTCACGCGCATGACGCTGGAAACCTTCGCGCGGACCCCCGGTTTCACCGACCCGTTGCAGCGCGCGGCGGTCTTTTGCAACTGCCTGAAGCTGCTGACATGGTGCGGCGAGACGATCGGCCACCCCAACCGGGCCGATTTCCGCCAGATCACCCGCGCCATGATCCGCATGATCGACCCGGCCTACCTGCAGATCCCCGATCCCGTCTACGACAGGTTGTCGGTGCCCGACCCGCTGCGCGCCCGTATCACGGAGCTTGCCCATGCCGTCTGAACGAGTCCGGCGGCGCCTGCGCTGGCTGCGCGACGTTGCAAGCTGGGAACCGATCGCGGCGGGCCGCGTGGCCGCCTTCGGCCAGCGGCTGGATCTGCCCGCAAGGGTGCCGCGCTTTCTGGCCGAGGATTCGCTGTGGCGACTCGGCGCCATCCATGAACCGGCGTTGGCGGTGCGCAGCCTGCCGCAGACCGGGGTGGCGGTCGATATCGGCGCGGGGTTCGGCGCCTTCGCCCTGCCCTTCGCGCAGGCCTTTCCCGGCTGGACAATCTGGTGTTTCGAGCCTGATCCGGCGTTTTTCGCCGCGTTCGAGGAAAATATCGCGGCGGCGGGCTGCGACAATGTGATCGCGCTGAACCTGGCCGTGGGGGGCGGTGACGGGCGCGCATATACCGACAGAATCGCGACCGCGCTTGCCGCGCGCGACCGCGCGACCCTTGCCGCGCTGTGTCCGCGGCGGGGCTATCGGCGCAGCCTGACCCGGCATGGCTTCCTTCAGGCCGGGCATCGGGCGGGCAGTCCCCTCGCGCCGGGAAACACCAGCTATCCCACCATTCCGGCCGAAGCGCTCGCCGTGCTGGGGCCCAATCTGTTGAAACTGACCGCCCCCGGGTGCGAGCCGGGGATACTCGAAGGGCTGGCAAATGCACCGCTCGATCACATCATCGGTGAGATCTGGTCGCACGTGCCTTCTCGGCGGGTCTATGACGGCCCCGGCGCGCGTGAAACCTGGCTGCCGGTGGCCGGCGCGCCGGCCCGCGCGCTGCGGCGCGCGCCCGCGCCCCACGGCCGGCGGCACGGGCTCGACATCGTGGTGGCGATGTACAATTCCCGCGACTGGATCGTGGACTGCGTCGAAAGCCTGATCGCCGCCGACGACCCGGCGATCCGGGTGCGGGTGGTCGATGACGGCTCGACCGATGGCGGGGGCGATCTGGTGGCCGAGCGTTTCGCGGCGAACCCGCGCGTCATCCTGCACCGCAAGCCCAATGGCGGCTGCGCTTCGGCGCGCAACTACGGGCGGTTGATGTCGGATTCCACGCATATCGCCTTCGTCGATTCCGACGACCTGGCCGACCCCAACCTGTTTCCCCATCTGCTGGAACTGGCGCGCCATACCGGGGCCGAGGTGGTGCAGGGCGGCTTCGACCTGCTGGAACAGGACGCTCAAGGCCTCTGGCACAGCCGGCCGGGCCCCGAATCCGTCGATGCCCCCGCGCCCCCGGCGGACGCGCCGCTGGCGACCATGGTGCTGATGGCGGGCACCGATCTGATGTCGCGTCAGCCAACCATCTGGCGCCGTGTCTATCGCCGCGATTTCCTGGACAATCGCGACATCTGGTTCCCCGAGCATATCCGCGCCTTCGACGACCTGCTGTTCCAGCTTCTCAGCCTGCAGCACGCCGGCGAGGTGCCCACGCTGGAGCATCTGCGCCTGCACTACCGTCAGCACCCGGGCCAAGACATCCGCCAGGGCGACGAGCGGGGTTTCTACGCGCTGGAAATGTTCCGCCTCGCGCTCAAGCGCGGGTTGCAGGAAGGCTGGCCAGGCTTCAAGCCGCTGCTGCGCAGCTATGTCAACACGATCAGCCGGACCCATGGCGGGTTGCGCGACGACCTCAGAGCGCCGTTCCTGGCCGCCGCGGCCGAGCTGTGGGTGCTGATGCAAAAGGCGCTCGGGCCCGCGGCGTTCGGCGATTTCCCCGACACGATCTTCGCCACCGAGGGCTTCGGCACCCAGGCCGACCGGGTGCGCCGGCAGTTTGACGGGCTGGGCGACTCCCCCGCCTTCGCCTGGCTCGACAGCGCCATGATGCATGCCGACATCCTGCGCCACATGCCCGCCCGCGACGACGCGCCCCACCCGACGGAGTCCGGATGAAAAAGAGACTGTTCCTGCATATCGGCTCGCACAAGACGGCGACGACCTTCCTGCAAAACTCGCTGACGCGCAACGCGCCGGCGCTGCGCGACCTGGGGCTTCTCTACCCCAAGGCCGGGCGGATTCACGGGGCGCATTTCAAGCTGTGCTGGGCGCTTAAAGAGCCGGCGACCAGGGACAGCGCGCTGGAGGATCTCGACGACTGGGCGGCGCTTTTCCAAGAGATCGATGCCGCCCCCGAGGAGATCGTCGTGCTCAGCACGAGGGTATCGCATTTCGAGGCCGCGAATTCGTCGCGCAATCGCGAAATCTCGGTCTCTGCCCCGCGCCCCGCGTGATGCCTGAGCGCATGCGTCAGGCTGGAATGCTTGGGCAGATGGGCGTGCGGTTCCCGATCGGTGCGGGCATACCACACGCCGTTTCGGGCCAGCGCGGCACGGCCGCGTTCCAGCGCCTCCTGGATCGAGGTGGTCCCTGTCTTGTGGGTGCCGATATGTATCACGACTCGTTTCATGATCGCCGCAGTAGGATCCACATTGCTCATCAAGCTCGCGGGAAAGGGTTGTCTCGCAAATTCCGTATAATCAAACCCCTGAAGAAAAAGCCATGGAAAAACGCGCCGTGAGGCTCTTCGCTGGATGGCGTAGCGGCGGCGAAAACGATTTCCTGTCCCTGCGCCCCGCGCGGTGGCCGGCGAGGCGCGGAATTTCCAGCTCGCATGAGAAAAAAAGTTTATTTTTCAATGCCTTGTCAGTTTCCGTTTCGCATGCGAAACATCATCCCGCCAAGGCCTTTCGCAGGCGCGCCACCAGGGCCGGGGTCAGGCCCGGCCCCGACAGGTGAAGCCCCCCGGCGGTTTCGCGCAGGAACACGCCCGGCGCCAGTTCCTCGCCCGGCGGGGCGCCGAGCGGCGCGCGCCCGGCGCCGGTCCGGGCCGGGCCATCCGCTTTCCGCCCGCCCTGCCCCTTCGCATCCGCCAGCGCACGGGTCAGCAGCACGACCTCGGCCTCCGGCGTTTCGGGCGCGGCCTTGCGCAGCCGGTCCTTCAGCCGCGCCGCGAAGCCCGGATCCGATTGCAGCCGCTGCGACAGTTCCAGCCCCAGCCGCTCGCTCAGCGCCGTGGGGTGGCGCAGATGCGCGCCAAGGGTCTCGACCACCGGCAGGAAGGACTTGATCTTGGACCGCTTGGCCCGGCTGGCCGATGCGAACAGCGTGTTGAGCGCGCCAGGCACATCGGCGCAGACGCCCGCCTCGACCGCGCGGGCGACGATGCGGGCGCGCTCGAAATAGGACAGGCCGACGCGGATCTCGTTTTCCTCGACCATCGAAACATAGGCCTGCGCGGCGCCCTCGGGCCGGCGCACCAGCGCCCGGATGGTGTCGAATTCGGCCGAATCCGTCTCTTGCTGCAACCGGCGCAGCGCGGTCAGCCGCCGCCAGCCCGAGATCAGCCCGAACCGGCCTGGCGCGGTCTCGACCACCTCGATCGGGGTCTGCTGGCCGCGCGCGCGCAATGACGCCATCAGCGTCTGCATCTCGTCCTCGGCGACGGTGATCCGGTCGCGCACCAGGTAGCCTTCATCCACCGTGTCGAGCGCCAGCAGCTGCACCAGCCGCCCCTCGTCGCGGGCGGTCTGCATCTCGGCGGAAACCTCGCTCAGCGCGGCATGGGCGGCGGCGGCACCGGCCATGTCGGCAATGGGCGGGCTGCGCCGCGGGGCAGGGGCCACGCCCATCGGATAGCTGGGGAACATGCCCTTGGTCTCGGGCGCGGATTGCGGGCCGGGGGCCAGATCCTCGGGGCGGGGCGGGGTCAGTCTCTTGCGTTTGGCCATATCGGGTCTCCATGGTGCCGGGATGCCGGTGTGTAAGAGCCTGCACCGCCCTGTCTTGACGATTTCCTTGCGCGCCGCGCGCTGCGAAAGGCCATGTTCAGGCCGCTGCGCCGGCGGCCTTCTCGTCGCGCCGCCAGGCGCCGATCAGCAGCCGCTTGAAGGCGGCATAGGTGGCGTCGAAGGTCTGCCGGCCGCGGGCATAGGTCTCGCGGTTGAAATCGCGGTAATCGGCCTCGTAGATGCCGTTCACGCTCTCGCCGGCCTGGCCGATCAGCGCGGTGTAATCCTGCCGGTGCGGCGACAGGGTCTGGCCCAGATAGGCCTGCATCAGCGCCGCAAGCTCGGCCTGCTGGGCACCGTCATAGCGCGTGACCACCGCGCGCACCGCGTCCCATTCGAAGCTGAGGCCGGGCCGGCCCAGGGCGCGGGCGGCCATGTTCTCGCCCTCCTCGATCGACTGGAAGGTGGAATGCAGCATGTCGAAGAAGCGCCCGGTCGAATCGAACTCCAGGAAGGACGCCCCCAGCGGCACCAGCAGGATATCGGCCGCCGCCAGCCCGTTGATCGTGAGATAGCCGAGCGCCGGCGGGGTGTCGACGAAGACGATGTCATAGGTGTCCAGCACCCCGTCGGCGGCCAGCCGGTCGCTCAGCGCGTCCCACAGCTTCCAGCTGCGCGCCTGCATCCGCCAGACCGGGATCTGGAACTCGGCCCAGTAGAGGTTCAGCTGCGCGCCGATCAGGTCGATATTGGGCCAGTGCGTGGGGCGGATCAGGTCGGGCGCGGCGATCTTCAGCGCCTCGGACAGGGTGTCGTCGATGGCAATGGGCGGGTCGCCGCGCGCCACCCGGCCCTGGTTCTCGGCTTGGGCCTGCTCGGCGTAATGACGCGCCAGCAGCGGAAACACCGTGCCCCATTCATCCTCGATCCGGCCGCCGAAGATCGAGGTCATCGAGCCCTGGCTGTCGAGATCCACCACCAGCACCCGGTAGCCGTCCAGCGCCGCCGACATCGCCAGATGCGCCGCGGTCGAGGTCTTGCCGACCCCGCCCTTGAAATTCGCCACCGAGACGATCTTGGCCGGCTGCCCCTCGGGGCGGTAGGGGCGGTATTCCTTGGCCTTGGAGCCTTCCTGGCTGAAATGCGCGCGCAGGCGCAGCACCTCGTCGAGGGTGAACCACTTGGCGCCGCCCTCGGTCTCGGTCCGGCCCTGGGGCAGGGCAGGGTTGGCCTTGAGCACGCGGCGGAAATGCGCCTGCGCGACGGGGATCAGGTACTTGGTGATCTCCCAGGTGGAAAACAGCCGCAGCGTCTTGCGCCCGGTCTCGTCCATGCCGCGCGCGGCCAGATCGTCGCGACCCCGCGCGCAGGCCGCCGCGATCGCCTGGAAACCGTCGGTTCCGGTGGGGCTGCCCAGATCGGCAAGCGCCTGGTCGGGGTCGATGTTGAAATAGGGGGGCAGGTCCTGTGTCACGTTCGCCTCGGCTGTGTGCGGTGTTTTGCGCAGTGTATCGAAAAAGGCGGCACATGGAAGGAAAACCATCCTCTTCTTTGCTTTTCTCAGGGAATCCTGGCTGTTTTCCAGGGCGAACGGGGCCGGTCCGAAAAAAAACGCGGGTGTTATTGAGTGTTATTCAAGTGTTAAGTGTTCTGACGGTTTTGCCAACTCATTGTTTTTCCAGGAAAATGAAACTATGGCAAGGGCCCGTGCGATTCCGAACCCACGCCGGGGCGATTCCGAACCCCCGTTGAGATGACTCCGAACCCCCGAAACGCGCGGTGGACAGCGCCTGTGGACAACTTCTAGGCTGGGTGTCATCGAAACCACGATTCCCGGGCAGGGAACATCAGGGCAGGACAGGGGCCGGGCGTGGCCCCCCGCAAGCGGGGCGAGAGGCATGGCCAGGATCGAAGCCGGGCGCGGGCAGGGGCTGTTGCCCGATCGCTATCCCACCGCGGATTTCTTCGTCTGCGACATCTTCGACGCGATCCCCAAGGACGACCTGGCGACGATGGAGCATCCGGTCTTCAGCCTGGCCACCCGGCCCGACCGGCGGATCCTGAGCTATGCCCATAACGGGGTCGAGGTCACGGTGGTCCCCTCGATGCGCGGGCTGGCCACGATCCACGACAAGGACATCCTGATCTTCTGCATCAGCCAGCTGATGGCCGCGCTCAACGCCGGCCGGGCCGTCAGCCGCACAGTGACGCTCAAGGCGCATGACCTGCTGGTGGCCACCAACCGCGAGACCAGCGGCGATTCCTATCGCCGGCTGCGCGAGGCCTTCGAGCGGCTGGCCGGCACCCGCATCACCACCAACATGGAAACCGGCGGGCAGGAGGTGACCACCGGCTTCGGCCTGATCGAGGGCTGGGAGATCGTGCGCCGCACCCGCGGCGGGCGGATGGTCAGCGTGGCGGTGACGCTGTCGGACTGGCTGTATCGCGCGGTTCTGTCCAAGGCGGTGCTGACGCTGAGCCGCGATTATTTCCGCCTGCGCAAACCGCTGGAGCGGCGCATCTACGAGATCGCGCGCAAGCATTGCGGCCGCCAGCCCGCATGGCGCGTCTCGGTCGATCTGCTGCTCAAGAAATCCGGCTCGTCCAGCCCGCGCCGGGTGTTCCGCCGGATGCTGCGCGACATGATCGCCGCCGATCACCTGCCCGATTACGAGATGGCCGAGGAGCCGGGCGACATGATCCGCTTCACCCTGCGCGACGCGCTGATCGAGGGGCCCGCCGCGCCGCCGCTGTCGGCGGGGGTGCTGGAGCAGGCCCGCACCCTGCTGCCCGGCGCGGATGTCTATGCGCTGGAGGCCGACTGGCGCGGCTTCTGGGCCGCCTCGGGGCGGCCCCGGCTGCGCTCGGCCGACGCGGCCTTCCTGGGCTTCGTGCGTGCCCGCGCCCGGCGCGGCTGAGCCGCCGCCTGTCGGCCCCGCCAGACGCGCGTCGCACCCAAACCAGAAGCCGCCTGGTTTTGCGCCGCCCCGGGGCCGGATTTTACTCCGGCGTTGACAGCAGGGCGTCGCCGGGGCGACGACACCGTTTCCTGATGCCGCCGCATGGCGTTCAAGCGCTTTGACGTTATATGTCAGATTCTGATATGATCGAGCATATGAAGGACAATCCCATGCCCAATGTTCATCTGACGGGCCCCATGCAGGAATATGTGCAGCGGCAGATCAAGTCCGGAGCCTACGCCAACACCAGCGAGATGGTGCGGGCCGGTATTCGTCTCTTGATGGAGAAGGATGGCGCGCGTCAGTTCTACGCGCTCAAAGCCGATCTCGAGAATGCCGCCGCCGCGGCCGAGATGGGCGAGTTTGCCGACTTCGATCCCAAAGCCTTCGAGCCCGACGCCTTCACGTCATAACCTTCATGACATTGAAGCTTTCCCACCTGGCGCGACAGGATCTCGAGGATATCCGCACCTACACGCTGGAACGGTGGGGCAGGGCGCAATGGCTCGACTACTATCGCGGCCTGGTGGCGGTGCTCGAGAAGATCGAAGCCGACCCGATGTCGGGACGCAGTCGCGATCTCTTTCGCCAGGGAATGCGTTCGATGAACTACGGTCGGCACATCATCTTCTTTTCACCCGTTGACGCGGCAGGCGGCAAGCCTGTCGTCTTGCGCATCCTGCACCAGCGGCGACATCTTCCGGCGATGGTCTACTACGATGATCTGGACGGCGCATGATCGTCGTCAGCGCCCTGTTCGCCGCCGCAAGGTTCAGTTGAGCAGCCCCAGCCGTTCCGCCCGCGCCAGCAGCATCCTGACCGACGACGGCTGCCAGCTTGTCCGCCCGCGTGGGGTGCGTTCGCGCATCGCCTCCAGCCGGTCGCAGATCGCCTGCAGCGTGATGTCGGGATCGGCGCCCCTGATGGCCGCGACGATGGCGGGCAGCCGGTCGTCGGTATCGCGCCGCCCGGCGCGGCCCAGCACCGCATCGGGCAGGAAGCCGTCGCGCACATAGGCGCGCACGGCGCGAAGCAGGCGGCCCTGCGTCCAGCGCCGCGCCGGCGGAAGGGGGGCGTTGATGATCCGCAGCACGTCTTCCCAGGCCATGCCGGGGCGCAGGCGGCGCACATGCGGCACCCAGTCCGGCGCCGTCGCGTTCAACCGCTCCATGTAGCTCTCGGCGCGGGCCATCCGGATCTTGCGCAGCGCCGCCCGGTCGCGGGCGCGCAGGCCGGGGTTGCCGCCCACGCGGCCCCTGGCGCGCGCATGGGCCAGCCCTGCCCGGGTGCGTTCGCGGATCAGCGCGCGCTCGAACTCGGCCGCCGCGCCCAGGACCTGCAGCGTGAACTTGCCTTGCGGACTGGCCGTGTCGATCGGATCCTGTATCGAGCGAAAGAAGGCGCCCCTGGCCTCCAGCCGCTCGATCACCTCGAGCAGATGCGACAGCGAGCGGGCCAGCCGGTCGATGCGCACCACGACCAGGGTGTCGCCTTTGGCCACGCGGTCCAGCACACGCGCCAGCACGGGCCGAGCCCGGTCACCGCCCGAGGCATGTTCCTCGAAGATCTCGGCGCAGCCCGCGGATTTCAGGGCCTGCGTTTGGGGCAGGGGGCTCTGATCCTCGGTCGAGACGCGGGCATAGCCGATCAGGGGCATCAGAACGGGCCGTTTTGCAGTTTCACCTGTCGTGACTAAACGACCGTTTGAAAGCGGATGCAAGAGACGGCCCTGTGCCCGCGCCGGCCGGATTTCCCCCGGTTTCCCGGGTCGGAGCGCGATCAGGGAGGTCTCGCAGACCGTCGCGCGCGCATGCTATACAAGGCGTGCAGACGCACCCCGACAAAACCCTTGGGTGCAGTGCAAAATCGCCTTATTTTGCACATATGAAACCCCAAGCCTCTGCCTTTCATGATGATTTTGACGATCCTCTCGCTGACGTCGAGGACGTCGAGGACGTCGAGGAGACGCCGGAAGGCGACCTGTGGTTCCTGCCCGGTCCGATGGCGGAGGAGTCCGACGATCTGCCGCCCGGGCCACGGGCCGAACCGCGAGAGACCGCGGTTCTCGACGATTGGCGGAATGCGGAAGCGGGCCATGCCGCGCGTCTTGCCCGTGTTGCCGGCCGTCTCGGCGCGCTGGACGATCGGCTGAAGCGGGGCCCGGAGGGCTGGCGCCACCGGCTGGCCCTGATCGAGGCGGCCGACCTGAGCTGGTTCGTCGGCGACCGAATTGGCCCGGACAGGCTGGCGCTCTGGATATCCATGCGCCTGGCGGGCGTGCAGGACGACACAGCGGCGCTGGCGCGGGTCGGTTGGGCGGTGCGGCGCCTGACGGGCGGGCCGGGCCCCGAGGCGGGCCTGGCCGCGTTTCTCGACCGCCACGACCCCGGGAATGTCACGGAGGGACCCGAGCGTTTCGCGGATCGCGCGAAAGCGTGGCACGACATGATGACCGCCGCATCCGGGCTGCATCCGATCACCCGCGCCTGCATGGGGTTTCACCTCTGGGGCCTCGCGGGTCTCGGCCAGCACGGCGACCTGATGGAAGCGGCGGTCACGGCCGGCCGGATTGCCGCAGGCGACGGGCGGGGCGCAATCTTCGCGCCGCTGGCCATGGGCGGGGCAGGGGGGCTGCGCGCTGGCGGGGGCCCGGCCGGGCGCCTGGCCCGATGGCTCGACGGGATGGACAGCGCAACTCTGGGCGCAATGCGCCAACTGGACGCCATCGCGGCCTGGTCGGCACGGGCGGAAAAGGTGATGGCCCCGCTGTCGGGCCGTACGCCGCCGGCCTTGCGCGCGGCGCTGAGCGACTGGCCGCTGGTCTCGGCCCCGATGGCCGAGACGCTGACAGGGGCCAGCCGGGCAGCCGTGCAGCGCAATCTGGGCTGGATGGAGGCGCAGGGCCTGATCCACGAAATCACCGGGCAGGGGCGCTTCCGGGTCTGGCGGGCGGCGATACCGCCGTCATGATCCGGAGATGGGCCCGTCCCGTCCTCACATGGGATCTTGCCGGATCGCCCCGGCCGCGACCCTCATCCGGGATGACCGCCCTGCCTTGCGGAGGGTGTCTGCCCTGTGGAGGAGGGCTGACCCGCCCGGGCGATCGAGGTGCAGACCGGCAGGATCGAGCGGTAATAGAGCGCGATCAGCTCACTCTGACGGTGGGTTCCGGTCTTGGTGAAGACGCGTTTGAGATAGCTGCGCACCGTGGCCAGGGACAGGGCGGTCGCCGTCGCCGCCTCGTTGAGCGTGCCGCCGTCCAGCAGGACATGCGCAATGCGTTGTTCCGACGGGGTCAGCCCGTGGCCCCTGAAGAAATGCTCGCGCAGTGCCGTGTGATCGGTCTGGTTCTGTTCGAACAGGACCATGGCCAGCGGCGGCTCGGTCCGCGCAAGCGGCGCAACGACCGTCAATCGCATCGCCCCCGAGGCCGTCGAGACCGGAATGATCGAGCTGATCCGGTCGGATTCCGTGGCCCTGCGGATCGCCTCGTGCAGCTGGCGGCGTTCCTTTTCGTCGCGAAGCGTCAGACGGCTGTTCAGAATGATCCACTCGGGGTCGTCCGGCCCCGCATCTTTCCGGACCGGCGCTTCGCGCTGCAGTTCCGCTTTCCCGTTGACCAGGAGGAATCTCAGGGAAAGAACCTGCAGCGTCGCCTCGACCAGGCCGTCGGGCCAGGGAGAGCGCGAATAGATCTCTTCGGTCAGCTGCTGCTGTGCATAGGCCATGCCGATGCGCAGCAGGGCGGTAAGCGCGGGCGTCCCGGACCAGGCCTCTGCCGGCAGGGCCAGAACCGGAAACATGTCTGCCACCGGCTGGCCGATGCCCAGCATGTAGGGCCCGGCCTTCAGCCAGAGCGGGCGATCCTTTGCATCCGCATCCAGCCGCCCCGCCCGAAGCGAAGCCTGCACGGCCAGCGCGCGCTGAAGGTCGAGGGCCATGTTCTGACAGGCATCCGGCCCGCATTGCGGCCCCCTGACCAGCCAGGACTCGGTGAGCACGCCGCGCGTGCAGTCGAAAAACCCCATCATCAGGAAATTCAGATCGGCGGATGCGGCGATCTGCTTCAGGAAATCCTGCCGAAAAAGCTTCGTTTCTTGGCGATCATCAAACATGATCCACCCCCCCCCGACAAATACCCGGACCATCCGGCAGGATCAGTTGTCCGGATTTCATTGGATAAATTCATGTCCAACAGAAACCCGATTTCGGCCGCTTCGTCTTCCTGGCGGGGTTCTGAGACCCTGCATGACGGACTGAATTCGGGATCTGACTGGATTCTGAAAACCTGGTAAACGATGAGTGAAATATTGAAATTTGTCAATTCCAGAAAGCGGCAGGAACCGAGCGGAGACGCCGATCTTTCCATTTTCAAGACGCTCAGAAATCTTTTCGGGAGAGTGATATCTCCCGGCAGGAAAAAAGACATCCTGATTTCGGTATATCGTCGCCAGGTTCGGGAATGATTCAATGCGATCGGCGGCGGTCCCCGATTTCATTATCCCCGATGAAGAAACGACTGCATCGGACTGTCGCCGGTTCGCTCCGTAGTGCCTCCTTTTCGATCATGCTATGCTCCCCGAAACAGGTTTTCTGTTTACTCCGAAGCGCCGCCTCTTGCGAGGACGGCGCCCCCGGAGAGCGGACTCAGGGAGGGGTATTTTCCGTGGTCCGACCTTCCTCCGGCAAGAGCGCCCCTCGCGGGGCGCTCTTTTCTTTCCGGCCTGGGCCAGATCCTTTTCCTCTCGGATCAGGTCATCGCCCCCAGAAGGTCGATGTGGAGATAGCCATTGTCGATACTGACGTTGGCATCCTGCTCGACATAGAGGTCCGCGATCTGCTGCTCCGTCGTGAAGATCGTGGTGTTGCCGACATGCTCGGTGCTCAGCGGCACCTTGCAATCGGGATCGGGCTGCCTGATCGGATCGCAAGACGCCTCGGCCTGATCGGGATCGCAATCGGGCAGCGTGACGCATTTGTCCTCGAAGAAGATGATCCCCTTTCCGTCACCTTCGTACTTCCCGGTCTTGGTGAGGAAATCAATCAGCGCGTTCGGATCGAAGAACGGATCGGTCGGATCGATGCCTTCAAGTTCACCCACCAGGTTTTCCACCAGGACAGACCCGCCAAGCGACGATGTGATCATCACGTCATCGCCAGACAGTGTTGCCGACAGCGAGCCCTCGAAATCGGTGTGGAAAACGATGCGGTCACCGTTGTCATCGTCGAAATCCGTGATGACGTTGCTGTCGATCGTGGTATTTACGGTGTCGCCCTCATCATCGCAGTCACCGTCGCCGTTGACGTCGATGCCGTGACCGAAGACGAAATCATCGCCATCCGCGCCGCCGGTCAGGGTGTCGAACCCCTCGTCGGCGATCAGGCAATCATCGTCCTTGCCGCCATAGAGGGTATCATCGCCGATGCCACCAAGCAGCGTGTCCTGACCGCCCGTCGCCTGACCCTGATCGCCATAGAGCACGTCATTGCCGACATTGCCATAGACGAGGTCGTCACCGTCGCCGCCATCCATCCGGTCATTGCCGGTGCCGCCATCCATCCGGTCATTGCCGGTGCCGCCTTGCATGACGTCCCTTCTGTCGCCGCCATCCATGCAGTCATCGCCGGCACCACCATCCATGATGTCATAGCCGTCATCGCCGGCCATGATGTCGTTGCCGTCATTGCCATTCAGTGTGTCGTTGCCGTCATTGCCATGGATCTGGTCGGCCCCGTCATTGCCATTGACAATATCGTTGCCGTCATTGCCGGCAAGCACGTCGTCGCCGTCATTGCCGTTCACGGTGTCATTGCCGGCATCGCCGGTGACCATGTCGTCATCTTCCCCGCCGGAGATCCAGTCATTGCCGCCCCCGCCAGAGATTTCGTCGCTGGCTTCGCCATCGGCCGGATCGCCATCGGCATTGTCGCCCCAGATCCGGTCGTCGCCATCATCGCCCGAGATGCAATCGGCATTGTCATTGCCCTCGATCCGGTCGTTATCGGCCCCGCCGAAGACCGTGTCATCGCCGGCACCGCCCTGGATGTTGTCATTGCCTTCGTCGCCGTCGATGTAGTCATGGCCACGATCACCGATCATGCCATCGTTCCCGGCCCCGCCCCAAAGGAAGTCGTGGCCGCCGCCGCCATTCACGATGTCGTCGCCTTCTCCGCCGAACAACGTGTCGCGGCGCGTGCCACCATGCAGGTAGTCGTCGCCATCGCCGCCTGACAGGGTATCGAAGTTGTCGCCGCCATAGAGCACGTCAGCACCCGCGCCGCCCGACAGATGGTCGTTTCCGTTACCGCCATAGAGCGTGTCACGACCGTCCTGGCCGGCAAGGCAATCGTCGCCTTCGCCGCCGTCGAGCTTGTCGTTACCCGACCCGCCCAGCAGGATGTCGTTGCCTTCGTCGCCATAGGCGACGTCATCGCCCGAGCCGCCGATCACCAGGTCGTTCTCGGTGCCGCCGGACATCAGATCGTCGCCGGCCCCACCGGCCAGCACATCGTCGCCGCGCTCACCCGTCAACTCGTCATTGCCGGCGGGGCCATTGACCTCGTCGCCCAGCAGGACATCATTGTGGTTGTTGCCGAAGAGATAATCATCGCCTTCCATGCCGCGGAGGAAATCGTTTCCCCTGTTGCCGATAATGGCATTGGAATTCTCATTCCCCTTGACATGGTCATCGCCTTGATAGGCTCTGCCCCGGTCGACGCCGGCATCGCCGAAATCGCCGTTGTCGCTGTTCGGCGTACCGCCGAGCCATACAGCCCCGCCGACCGCCGCCCAGGCGTCATTCTGAGATTTGATAGCCATGGTTTTGTTACCCCCAAATTCGAGTTTTAAAATTCGCGCCATTCACCCCGGGGAAATCCCTGTTGCCCGGCGCATCCCGGCCCGACTCACCATGCAATCGAACCTCGTATTAATGTGATCGAAAATGACGTTTCCGGATATCCCCATATGGGGGTAATGGGGAATAAAAAATGGATCCCGGAATGTGCGCAGATGCGGAAACTGTCAACCCTGGTCGAGCCTGTCATGCAAGCCGGAAAATACGGGAATATGCGAAGATTGCCCGAAGGTAATCCTCTGTAATTCCCGAATTGCGCAATTGCGTTTGCGCAGAGACGGAACATCCCTCTGCGGTGGATTTCAATATCGGGTTGCCCGCCGGCCGCGGCCGGCGGGCTTTGCGTTCAGCTCGGCTCGCGCATCGCGCGGGACAGATAGCGGGTCAAGGGTTCGGTAATATAGGTAAAGGGCGTGTGCTCTCCCGTACGGATGAAACAATCGACCGGCATGCCGGGGATCAGAACCTGGTCGGGGCCGAGCTTGTCCTGCTCGGCTTTCGGCAACGTGACTTCGGTGCGGTAAAAGGACCGCCCCGTCGCCGGATCCGTAAAGGCATCGGGCGAAATCCGCGTGACCTTGCCGATCAGGTCGGGCGTGTCGCGCATGCTGAAGGTTGCGAAGCGCAGAACCACCTCCTGGCCGACAAAAATCTTGTCCACATCGACCGGTTCCACCCGCGCCTGAATCACGAGCGGGCGATCCTGGGGCACGATGAACAGCAGCGGATCGGCCGGGCGCACCACCGAGCGGGGGCCGAAAACCTTCAGATCATAGACCACCCCGCCCACCGGGGCACGGATCTGCATCCGTTGCAGCTGGGTCAGCAGGGATTCCCGTCTTTCGCGGCTCTCCAGCTCATTGACCTGAAGATCGCGCAGCATGGTGATGGCATCCTCGCGCCGCTGGGTGCGCAGCTTGAGCAACTCGATGTCGATCTCGGCGTAACGCTCCATCGCCTGGGCGCGGCGCGCGACCAGTTCACCCTGAAGGCCCGACAGCCGCGCATCTTCGCGTTGAAGGGTCAGCACGCGCGATTTCTGTGCAAGCCCCTGGTCGAGCAGGCTCTGCTGCGTCGCGGTTTCCTCTGTGATCAGCGTGATCTGGCGCGCGCTTGCGGTCATCTGCGCATCGATGCCTTCAATCTGGTTGCGCAGCTGGGCCTGCTGGTTGCGCATCTGGATCGCGGTCTGCTCGACCGTATCGCGCCGCGCTTCGAACAGGCGCGCCTGGCCCTCGATCAGCGCCTTCACCTTCGGATCCGTCTCGCTCAGCGCGACAAGCTCCGGGTCGAAATCGATGCTGTCGGTCTCGTCACGTTCGGCCTCGATCCGGTTACGCCGGGCGATCAGTTCGTAAAGGCGGTTCTCGACGATGGCCAGTTCCGACTGGGCAATGGTCGGATCCAGCCTTATCAGCAACTGATCGGCGGCGACGGTGTCGCCCTCCTGGACCAGCACGGCCTCGACGATCCCGCCGTCCAGATGCTGGATCGCCTGGCGGTTCTGGTCCACCACGATCTGCCCCGGTGCGATCACCGCCCCGTCGATCTGCGCGCTCAGGGCCCAGCCGCCCAGGCCAAAGACCAGAAGCGAAACGGCGCCGAGCCCGACCACCATCGGCATACGCGAAGAGAACGCCATTTCCGGCCGCGCGCTCATGCCAGCCCCCCGGCGCCGACGGCGGCGGTCTTGCGGATGACCCTGACATTGGAAAGCATGTCCGACATGACCTTTTCGCGCGGCCCCCAGGCCTTGCGGCTGCCATCCTCGAGCACGAGCAGCCGGTCGCATTCCTTGATGGCCGCCGGACGATGCGCCATGATCAGAACCGCGTCGCCGGCCGCCTTCATCGCCACGATCGCGTCGTTGAGCGCGACCGATCCCTCGTTGTCGAGATTCGAGTTCGGCTCATCCAGCACCAGCAGCACCGGGTCGCCATAGAGCGCCCGCGCCAGGCCGATACGCTGGATCTGCCCGCCGGAAAGTTGCGTGCCGATGGTGTGGACGGGCGTGTTGTAGCCTTGCGGCAGGCGCAGGATCATCTCATGCGCGGCGGCCCGTTGCGCGGCATCGATCACCTGGGCCGAGTCGAAATTCCTGGACAGCCGGGCGATGTTTTCGGCCACGGTGCCGTCGAACAGCGTCACCCGTTGCGGCAGATAGCCGATATACTGTGCCAGCTTCTCGGGGTGGTATTGGTGCAGCGGCGCACCATCGAGCGTCACCTTGCCCCCCGCCAGCGGCCAGAGCCCGGTGATGGCGCGGGCCAGCGTGGACTTGCCCGAGCCGCTTGGTCCGATGACGCCGACCGCTTCGCCGGGCTGGATTTCGAGGCTCACCTGTTTCAGCGTCGCGGTGCTGCCCTTGGGCGGAATGACCGAAACCTGATATGCCTTCAGCCGCGCCTTCGGGCGGGGCAGATCGACCAGAATGCGATCTTCGGGGATCTGAGACAGGAGCGCGGCAAGATTGTCCCAAGCCCGCCGTGTGCGTTGCACCGTGCTCCACTGGTTCACCACCGTTTCGACCGGGGAAAGGGCCCGCCCCAGCAGGATCGAAGAGGCGATCATGACGCCGGGCGTGATCTCGCCCCGCAGCACCAGCCAGGCCCCAAGGCCCAGGATCGCCGATTGCAGGAACATGCGGAAGACGCGCGACAGGGTCGAGAAATTCCCCCCAAGATCCGAGGCCCGAACGCTTTGCGTCAGCGCCCGTTTCCGGGCTTCGGCCCATTTGGCGAAAGCATTCGACTGCATCCCCAGGCTGCGGATCGTCTCGGCCTCGTTCTGAAGCTGGTCCGAATAGCGATCGGCGGTAAAACTCGATACCGCCGACTTCACGGCGCTGGTGCGCGTGAACAACTGGTTAGCAAGGGCCGACAGGATCAGGACCATGCCCCCGGCAAAGGCGAACAGGCCGATCAATGGATGAAAAAAGCCCAGGCCGATCAGGAAAATGGGCGTGAAGGGCGCATCGAACAGCGCCGCGAACAGGGGCGAGCCGTAAAATCGCCGCATCGTCTCCAGATCGCGCAGCTGCTCGCCCGATCCGGTATTCTCGTCGATCTCGTGATCGGTCGAGGCTTTCTTGAGCATGGCCTGAAAGACCCGCTTGTCGAGCTGGTCCTGGAAACGTGCGCCCATTCGGGTCAGCATCCGGCTTCTGGCCCAGTCGAGCAGGCCCATGATCAGGAACAGGAAGGCAACGACCGCAAGCAGGGCAAAGAGCGTGGGCTCGGACCTGGCGCTGAGAACCCGGTCATAGGTCTGCAGCATGAACAGTGGCCCGGTCAGCATCAGGGCATTGACGAACAGGCTGAAAAACCCGGCCGTCCAGAGAAGTGTCTTCAAACCGTGCTTGGCATCCCGCAGTTCGGAAAGCCCCGTCAAATTATTATCCGGCATGGACATACCCCACCCGTGCACAGGAAAAGAGCGGCCTGAAAAGGCCGAATCATAAATCAGTTGTCCGAAACCCTCTTCGTCGCTGCCACGGAAGGCAGGCCGACGTCACAGGACATAAGATTGCTACATCAAAGCCGCAATTTAGTCATTATTTATTAATTTCCGGATTTTGGGCCGAGGCGGGAAAAGGTCAGTCTTTCGGATCGATTTCACAAGATCTGGTTGGCGTGGCGGCCAGACCCCCCAAATCGAGGGGCAGCCGTCGCGCAGAGCGCCCCGTGCCCCCCGCACGCGATCCCTTCCGGCCGGGTTCCGGATCCGGACGGCCACAATCCTGGGGTGAAAAATGTGTACTGAGCCACGCAGAGGCTGAACAAGAACGAATCACTCGGAGCGTTTCGTGATCGGCGTTTCGCGCAGCTCTGCCGCGGCCCGGTTGCGGTCACATGGCCCCGGGCCGGCCAGACCAGAGGTCTGAAGAAGTATCATGTCGTCAGGAAACATCGCTTCGATGACGCTGCGCAATTTCCTGTCGGCCAGGATCCGGGCGACGCCGGCTGCCTTCACCATGCCGACATTGCGGCGCGGAAGACCCGCGTCGGTCAGCGGCAGGCCGAGGTAAGCGACGAGATGGCGGAAATCCTCGGCCAGGTGCGCGAACCGTAAAATGAAGTCCGGCCGGTGCTGGCGCCCTGCGACCGACAGGAAGGATGCCGAAGACGGCGTCTTTCGTGCCAGTTCGCAAAAATCTTCCTCGCTCCAGATCGGTTCACGTGCGTCCCATCGGTGAGGAGAGAAATAAAGCGACACCATCCGCTCGAAAGGGGGGCGGAGCGTGAGAATGACCTTGAAGGCGGACAGACGCGGGCCCAGACGATCGGAATAGGCCTGCAAGCTGGCGTGTTTATGGGGTGTGACCGGGCCCTTGACGCCGAAACGCTCGACCCGGTCCTGGCGGTCATTCGTGATCATGGCGTCATCACTGAACGGCAACAACAGCGACTGGATGGCATTGCCACCGGTCTTGGGAACATGCAGGAATATGAAGCCGTGTTTTTCCGAGATCATGCGCCATCACCCGCAATGCCTGTCAGGCCCAACGCGCCGCCGGCCAGGCGGAGGGTCTCGGAAAAAGCGCCGTAGATCGCCGCCCGCTGGGATTGCGTGACCCGATCGGGCGATATGAAGCTGCGTCGGGCATATTCCGACTTTTCCCGCGCGATCAGCCGGAACCCGTCGATACCCAGCGTGGCAAGCACCCCGGGCAGATCCTGTTGCAGCCTGTCATAGTTCAGGATCCGGTCCACGATCACACGGCGCGTGCCATCGACGACCTCGGAATATTTCCGGTGATCGACTGGAAACCGGCCCTGTTCGCAATAGGCATCCCAGCTCAGATCGACGGTCTGCGGCGTCACATGCAGCGGCGAATTGCGCAACATGTGGAAATGGCTGATGCATTTCGAAACCGGTTCCCGCTCGACACAGAACTTGAACATGCCGGAAAACTGCTCCGGCCCCAGAATCTCGCGGATTTCGATGGCGGTCATGTGGTTGTAGAATCTGCCACCCTCGCTTTCGAAGTTTCGGGGAACGTGCCGGGACGACGGGGGCAGAATCGGCGTGACGATGGCATCATCCTCGACACGCTGGCCGAGATCCACCTCGATGCTGGTGCCGGCGGTCTTGCTCGTCTTCACGAATATCAAATTGTACCTGAAACTGATGATCGCCACCTGAACCCCCCGTGTCTTGTCGGGAAAGCAGCAATCGAGCAGTATCGATATAAGGCCACGACGGTTCTACCCGTGCCGGTAGACAGTGTAGCCCGGAAATTGCATCCGTCTATCTGTAAAATGAATTGCCCGAAGGCCGATTGCAGCCACCGGCCGCGCGCTGCGCTCGCCAGATGGCTCTGCGCGCGGCCTCTTACACCACGGGTTGGGACACTACCATAGCGGCTTGCATGTCTCTTGAAATCCCATCGTGATAGGTTAAATACAGTTATGGTCACCATATACCGAGCGCATGGTCTGCGCGTCATCATCTTCACAGACGATCACGAGCCGGCCCATGTGCATGTGTTCGGTGATGGGCAAGTCAAGATAAATCTGATCGGGCCTGACGGGGCTCCATCTCTTGTCTGGGCCCAGGGCATGAAGGGGAACGATGTGCGCCGAGCCGTGCAGATCGTCCAGGACCAGCAAGAGGTGTTTCTTGCCAGATGGAGGGAAATCCATGGCTGAACTGACAGATTCTGAAATCAATGCTGCCATTGAGCGCGGCCACATCGCGCAGCAGACCGAGCCGCGTGCGAATGCAGTGCGCTATGACAAGGGGAACAGCCGTATCATCGTCGATCTGACCAACGGCTGCACCTTTGCCTTCCCCCCCCGCATGGCGCAGGGGTTGGAGGCTGCAACGGACGAAGACCTCGCCGCGGTTGAAATTCTCGGCGCAGGTTATGGCCTGCATTGGGAAGCCCTCGATGTGGACCTGTCCATTCCCGGTTTGCTGGCGGGACTGTTCGGAACCAAAGCCTATATGGCCCGAAGGGCTGGACAGGCCAAATCGCCAGCGAAAGCTGCCGCCGCCCGCGAAAATGGCCGCAAGGGGGGCAGACCGCGCAAGCAGGCTTGATGGTCAAGCGCCCTGCCCAGTCCGCGACAGGAACGAGGATGGTCGCCGAACATGTCGGCTATCATCTGGTGAAAGCGGGCAGGCGAATGGATGCGGGCCACGGATGTGCCGGTCGATGACGAAAATGTCCGCATGCAAACTCGACAACGCAACCTCTGGACCCCGGTCCGCGCGTCCGTCGTCAGATAATTTGGGACATCAGTATCCGTCCGGTGCCGGCGCTCAGAGGTGGTCGCGGAAATTTGGACCAGTTGTTAAGGTGGGTCGCATGACGAGAGAGACGATCCGAAATGACAAAGAGAAAAATGC
>JADQCB010000026.1 GCA_016278325.1 Actibacterium sp. | reverse complement strand
GCGGGTTGCTCTCGATCTCGAGCCGCACCCATTCGTCGCGATCCCGGTCGGGGATCGTGCGGGCGTAGAGCGGCTGGCCGAGGGTGTTCACCGTCTCGAAGGTGTCGGCGGGGGCGTAGTAGATCTCGAAGAGCCCCTCGATACCCTCGGGATAGAAGAACGCCTTGTCGGTCGGCACGGTGAAGCCCACCCCGCCCCGGTAGCGCCGGAAGGTGATGCCGCCGAAGCTGACCTCGTCCGCCACGCGACCGCGCAGATCGGCCGCGGCGGCGGTGTTGAGGTAGGTCTCCCGCACCTCCTTGTGGGCCACGAGATCGGCGAAGAAGGCCGAGCCGCATTCGGCGCGGACCTGCACGGCGCCGGCCGAGAGCCCGCCCATCGAGTCCTCGACGCTCTCGATCAGCGCCTGGCAGCGCTTGCGGAGCGCGCCGGAGGCCGGGCTCGCATTGTCGAGGTCGAAGTCGATCTCGGCCGCGGGCGAAATGCCGAACTCGGTGAAGTAGTTGACCACCGTCGCGTTGTCCTTCGGGTCCTTCACCAGCCCCTGGATGCCGTTCAGCAGGTGGTACTCGAAGGTAGTTTCGGCGTCCTGGCGGAGCTTCCTGAGCCGATACGCGACCTCCGTCTGCACCTGCTGGGTGGCGCTCTCGGAGCCGAAGTCGCGGACGGACTGGATCTCGGAGGCCCAGAGCACGTCCTGCTTCTTGAACTGGCGGCAGACGAAGGCGCGCATCTCGCGCCGGTCGGGAACCTGCTGCTCGTAGGCCGAACCGCGCTCGGAGAACGGGATCAGCGACAGCGTGCCGTCGCGGCTCTCGATCACGACGGTGCGGGAGCGCACGCCACGCGAGCTGAAGAGGTTCGAGCCCGAGAGCAGCGCGGGCTTGTAGGGGATGTTCTCGAGCGCGCGGGTCAGCTCGACGATGGTGAAGGCATCGCCTTCGAAGATGTCCATGGTGGCCATGAGAATGCCTCCTGTCAGGATTGAGTCAGCGGACGAGGATGCCCGCGGCGAGGAGCGCGGTATGGGCGGCCGCGATCTCGCCCTCGCTGAGCGTGCCGGCGAAGACGAGGTCGTGGCGGTTGACGATGGCGGGACCGCGGACGACCGCGACGGCAGGCGCATCGCCACCGGATGCATCCGCCTTGCCCCAGAGCACGGCGACGGCGGTTTCGGTGCCGTCGACGGCGGCCGGGTCGTGAGCGGCGTATTTGCCACTGGCAGTAATCTTGCCGAGCACGGTGCCGGGCTCGAGCGTGCCCGAGGCGACGGTGATCGTCTCGCGGGTGTAGTCGCGGAAGGCTTCCCAGACGAGGAAGCCGCCGGGGTGCGTGCCTTCGACCAGCGTGGTCATGGTGTCATCCTTTCAGCTTGAAGGTGCGGGCGACGATCTCGCCCCAGGGACGCGCGGCCGATGACCGGCCGGGCTGCGGGTGATGGGGCGCGATCTCAGGCTCGGCCTCGGCCTTGGCGGCGAGGAGCGCGGCGCGCACCTCGTCGAGGCTCGCGTCCTCTTCGAGGAAGCGGCCGGCCATCTGCGCCTGGCCGGCAAGGCGGCAGAGATCGACGACAGCCCGGGCGTGGCCGATGGCCTCCGCCCGGATCGCGGCGGGGTCCGGCGGCGCACCGCTGGGCGGCGGCGTCTCGGCCGGCGGCTGAGCGGTGTCGGCGGCGGCGGCCTGCTCGTCTTCGGCGTCCTCAACCTGATCCGTTTCGTCGGTGACCTCAGTGCCGGCACCGTCGGTCTCGTTGTCGGGCTCCGGCTCGACCCCGACCGCTTCAACCAGGACAGGCGGCGCGTTGCGGAAGCGCCCGATGTCGAAGTTCGCGGCGATCCGCACAGGCTCGATCAGCCTGTCGGCGAAGCCCTGCGCCACCGCGTCCGACCCGTCGAACCAGGTCTCGGCGGCCATCAGCGCGGAGACCTCCTCCGGCGTCCGGCCGGATTTCGCGGCGTAGCCCGAGACCAGGCTGCCCTTCACCTTGTCGAGCGCCTCGGCCATGGCGCGCATGTCTTCGGCCGTGCCCATCACGAGGCCGGCGGGATCATGGATCATCAGGAAGGCGTTCTCCGGCATGACGATCTCGTCGCCCGCCATCGCGATGTAGGAGGCGGCCGAGGCGGCGATGCCGTCGATCCAGACCGTGACCGGGCCCGCGTGCCGTTTCAGCGCGTTGTGGATCGCCACCGCGTCGAAGACGGACCCACCGGGGCTGTTCAGCCGCAGATCGACCGGCGTGCCCTCGGGCAGCGCGCCCAGTTCTGCCAGAAAACCCTTCGCCGAGACCCCGTAGGCGCCGATCTCGTCATAGATCGCCACTTCCGCACCGGTCCCCCGGGCGCGGATCGCATACCAGCTTGCCATGTCGTCACTCCTGTTCGGTGTCCGGATCGGTCGCGACGGCGCCGCCATCCGTGTTGTTGCCGGCGCCGTCGCCGGGCTCGGCCCGGGTCGCCGGCGTCGCGCGGGCGCCCTGCGTCTCGCCGGGGCTGGTGCGGTAGCGCAGGCCGAGACCCGTCGCGCGCGCGGCGTCGGCGGCGTTCTCGCGGTCCACTTCCTCGATGTCGTAGC
>JADQCB010000006.1 GCA_016278325.1 Actibacterium sp. | reverse complement strand
GCGGGTTGCTCTCGATCTCGAGCCGCACCCATTCGTCGCGATCCCGGTCGGGGATGGTGCGGGCATAGAGCGGCTGGCCGAGCGTGTTCACCGTCTCAAAGGTGTCCGCGGGGGCGTAGTAGATCTCGAAGAGTCCTTCGATCCCCTCGGGATAGAAGAACGCCTTGTCGGTGGGCACGGTGAAACCGACGCCGCCCCGGTAGCGGCGGAAGGTGATCCCGCCGAAGCTGACCTCGTCGGCGACGCGGCCCCGCAGGTCGGCCGCGGCAGCGGTGTTGAGGTAGGTCTCCCGCACCTCCTTGTGGGCCACGAGATCGGCAAAGAAGGCCGAGCCGCATTCCGCGCGGACCTGCACGGCGCCGGCCGAGAGACCGCCCATCGACTCCTCCACGCTCTCGATCAGCGCCTGGCAGCGCTTGCGGAGCGCCCCCGAGGCGGGGCTCCCATTGTCGAGGTCGAAGTCGATCTCGGCCGCCGGCGTGATGCCGAACTCGGTGAAGTAGTTCACCACCGTCGCGTGGTCCTTCGGATCCTTCACCAGCCCCTGGATGCCGTTCAGGAGGTGGTATTCGAAGGTGGTCTCCGCGTCTTGGCGGAGCTTGCGCAGCCGGTACGCGACCTCGGTCTGCACCTGCTGTGTGGCGCTTTCCGAGCCGAAGTCGCGGACGGACTGGATCTCGGAGGCCCAGAGCACGTCCTGCTTCTTGAACTGGCGGCAGACGAAGGCGCGCATCTCGCGCCGGTCGGGAACCTGCTGCTCGTAGGCCGAACCGCGCTCGGAGAACGGGATCAGCGACAGCGTGCCGTCGCGGCTCTCGATCACGACGGTGCGGGAGCGCACGCCACGCGGGCTGAAGAGGTTCGAGCCTGAGAGCAGCGCGGGCTTGTAAGGGATGTTTTCGAGCGCACGGGTGAGCTCGACGATGGTGAAGGCATCGCCTTCGAAAATGTCCATGGTGGCCATGAGGATGCCTCCTGTCGGGATTGGGTCAGCGGACGAGGATGCCGGTTTTGCGTCCGGGCGCGCGTGAATGAGGATATTGGGTCAGCGGACGAGGATGCCCGCGGCGAGGAGCGCCGTGTGGGCGGCCGCGATCTCGCCCTCGCTGGGCGTGCCGGCGAAGACGAGGTCGTGGCGATTTACGATGGCGGGTCCGCGGACGACGGCGACGGCCGGCGCATCGCCACCGGACGCATCCGCCTTGCCCCAGAGCACGGCGACGGCGGTCTCGGTGCCGTCGACAGCGGCCGGGTCGTGGGCGGCGTAGTTGCCGGACGCGGTGATTTGGCCCAGCACCGTGCCGGGCTCGAGCGTACCCGCCGCGACGGTGATCGTCTCGCGAGTGTAGTCGCGGAAGGCTTCCCAGACGAGGAAGCCGCCGGGGTGTTTGCCTTCGACCAGCGTGGTCATGGTGTCATCCTTTCAGCTTGAAGGTGCGGCCGACGATCTCGCCCCAGGGGCGCGCGGCCGAGGAACGGCCGGGCTGCGGGTGGTGGGACGCGATCTCGGGCTCGGCCTCGGCCTTAGCGGCGAGCAGCGCGGCGCGCACCTCGTCGAGGCTCATGTCCTGTTCGAGGAAGCGACCCGCCATCTGCGGCTGGCCCGCGAGGCGACAAAGATCGACCACCGCGCGGGCATGCCCGATGGCCTCCGACCGGATCGCGGCGGGGTCAGGCGGCGCGCCACTGGGCGGCGGCGTCTCGATCAGCGGCTGCGGGGCATCGGAGGCGGCAGTCTGCTCGTCCTCGGGATCCGCGACCTGATCGCCGTCGGCGACTTCGTCGGTGGCCTCGGTGTTTGTGCCGTCGGTATCGTCGCCGGGCTCCGGTTCGGCTTCGACCTGCTCCACCAAAACCGGCGGCGCGTTGCGGAAGCGCCCGATGTCGAAGTTCGCAGCGATCCGGACGGGCTCGACCAGCCGGTCCGCGAAGCCCTGCGCTACGGCGTCCGACGCGTCGAACCAGGTCTCGGCGGCCATCAGCGCGGAGACCTCCTCCGGCGTCCGGCCGGATTTCGCGGCGTAGCCCGAGACGAGGCTGCCCTTCACCTTGTCTAGCGCCTCGGCCATGGCGCGCATGTCCTCGGCCGTGCCCATGACGAGGCCGGCGGGGTCGTGGATCATCAGGAATGCGTTCTCGGGCATGACGATCTCGTCGCCCGCCATGGCGATGTAGGAGGCGGCGGAGGCGGCGATGCCGTCGATCCAGACCGTGACCCTGCCCTCATGGCGCTTGATCGCATTGTGGATCGCAACCGCGTCGAAGACCGATCCGCCGGGGCTGTTCAGCCGCAGATCGACGGGCGTACCCTCGGGCAGCGCGCCGAGTTCGGCGAGAAAGCCCTTCGCGGAGACCCCGTAGGCGCCGATCTCGTCATAGATCGCCACTTCCGCGCCCGTCCCCCGGGCGCGGATCGCATACCAGCTTGCCATGTCGTCACTCCTGTCCGGTGGCCGGATCGGTCGCCGCCACGCCGCCGTCCGTGTCGTTGCCCGCGCCATCAGCGGGCTCGGGCCTTGTTGCCGGCGTCGCGCGGGCGCCTTGCGTCTCTCCGGCGCTCGTGCGGTAGCGCAGGCCGAGCACAGTCGCGCGCGCGGCGTCGGCGGCGTTCTCGCGGTCCACTTCCTCGATGTCGTAGC
>JADQCB010000013.1 GCA_016278325.1 Actibacterium sp. | reverse complement strand
CACCTGAGAAATAGAGGAAAAGTAGAGCAGCGGACAACTTTCCTGACACAAGGGGTGGGCTTTCTCCCCCATGACGATGCGACTGGCTGTCCGCTCCGTGGCCAGTTCCCAGCGCTGCACGGCGACATCGCAATAGGCCGGATCCAGTTCCATCGCGAAGCAGCGCCGTCCGGTGCGTTCCGCGGCGACGAGCTGGGTGCCCGAGCCGCAGAACGGCTCGTAGACCAGATCGCCCGGGTCGGTGAAGGCCGCCAGCACCGCCGCGACCAGCGCCACCGGGAACACGGCCGGGTGCGATCCGGCCGCGCCCAACCCGCCCTTGTGACGCATGATACGGAAGACGCTATCGGGGATCCGATGGCTCTGGATCGCATTACCGGTGCCGGCCTTGGGCCTGACCTGTCCTTCGGTGGTGCGCAGGCCGCCGCCGCCCAGCGTCTCGCCGGCGTGTTTGCTCTCCACCGTCTTGTTGGGTTTGCGCGGCTGGCGGTTGAAGTGGAAGATGAACTCGTGCGAGGGCGCGAGCCGCCCGTTCCAGTCGCCGGGCAGGCCGGGCCCCTGGTCCCAGACATACCACCCAAACCGCCGCCAGCCATGCGACCGCATCCAGTCCACCCAGCCGTCCCAATAGGGGATCCACTCGCCATCGCGATGACCGAGACCAAGGTTGGCCAGCAGCTGGGCCGCGTCGGTGACCGGTGCCGCCGCGGAGACGCCCTGCATCAGCGCGTCCCAATCGCTCACCATCTCCTTCGCCGCCCGGGTTCTGCCGAGGCCCGCGAGGACAGTTGGCGATGCTGATCGGCCCATGCCGAGACGGTCAGGTCCGGATCGGGCCGCATCCCGCGGCGCCAGGCGCGCAGGACATCCCCGGCCCCGTCGAATGCGAGGTCGAGGCCGTCTGCCAGGTCGTCGTCGATCAGGCCTGCGTCAGGATCTCCGTCATCCAATCGAGACCCGGAGATCGGTGAGGGCATCGAGCTGGTCTCGGACATGGGCTTCCAGCACCCTCTGCAGAACAGCCGTCTCGATCGTCACCGCCTCGCCGGATGCGTTCTCCATTTCTGCGGACAATTGCGCGGCCATGAGTGCGGCCACGCGCGTGGGCCAGGTCACCCAGACATCGCGCTCCTGGCGTGCCAGGCGAAACACCAGCGTCTCCGCGCGGGCGCGGTCGACCAGCGTGCCTTTCTTCTTCTGTATCGCCAGCTGGCGTTCCTGCGCCTGATAGACCGTCAGTGCGGTGCGGGCTTTGAGATAGGACGAGCTGTCTGCCGGTCCGGAAAACCCGGTATCGCCGCCAACCGATCGGCGCTGCTGATCCGGATCGGTCATCTCGGTGCGCCGCACGTCGGAGGCTGCCGCATTGATCGACCCATCGCTGTAAACCACCAGCCGCCCGGCCTTGCGCGCCTTCTGGATCGCTCCGCGCGACAGGCCGGAATGGGCGGAATACGCGCGCTCGGACATACCTTTCATGGCGCCCGGGATTCCCTCAATACATTGGAAATAAACAGTTAAAGTCGTCTATTTCAGTTGATTACACTCTCAGGTGGAGCGATTCTGATCCCCACAAATAAGGGATCGGAGACAACCCCATGACCATTGCAGAGCGTTACAACGCCGAGGCCGCCCGCCTGCTGCCGCACATGGCCGAGAGCCTGGCCGTCGCGCCGACCATCACCACCGCGAACGAGATCGACGAGATCGTGTTTCGCCGCGGCGAATTCCTCGGCGGGATGGCCTGCGCCATCCTCGCCATGATCGAACAGCAGGATCAGGGAGCCTGACCATGAACGCGATCACCACACCCCGCCACCAGCTGCGCGCCGAGAAAGCGCGGCGGAACAAGGAAGCCGCTCTGACCGCCTTCATCGGGAAAAAGGCCGAGATCGACGACATGCTCGCGCGCCTGCAGGCGCTCAGCGACGATCATTTCGAGACCAATCCCGACGAGATCAACTGGGGCGATGTCGGTACCCTCGAGCACTATGCCAGCCTTCTCAAGCGCATCACGGACAGCGCCTTCGGCGAGGGTGAACACGCGGAGTGACCCTTCCGGCCCGGCCTTCGGAACAGCGCCCAGGCCTCGCGCCAGTCGGCGCGGTCGTCGTTCAGCACCTTGCCGGTGCGCTTGGTTTTGGCCGCGCCCGCCTGATTGCGCCAGGCAGGATCATACTCCACACCGTAGGGTGGGTCGGTGACCATTAGCAGCGGCTTCACGTCGCCCAGCACCCGCGCGATCACATCGCCGGACGTGCTGTCGCCGCAGATCAGACGGTGCGCACCGAGTTGCCAGAGATCGCCCGGCACCGAGACCGGTGTGGCCGGCGCCTCCGGCACATCGTCCTCGCCCTCGACCGGTCCCTCGTCGCCCAGCGCCTCGGGGTCCTGCAGGAGGGCGCCGAGTTCGGCCTCGCCGATCCCCAGCAGCGTCAGGTCGAATTCCTCGGCCAGCAACCCCGCGATCTCGTCGCGCAGCATCGCCTCGTCCCAGTCGCCTAGCTCGGTGAGCTTTTTGTCGGCGATGCGGTAGGCCCGGCGCTCGGTCTCATCCAGATGGCTCAGCCGGATTACCGGCACCTTGGTCAGCCCCAGCATCGTGGCGGCCAGCACCCGACCGTGGCCCGCGATCAGCTCGCCGTCGTCGGCCACCATGCAGGGCACGGTCCAGCCGAACTTCGCCATGCTGGCGGCGATCTTCGCGACCTGGTCGTCGCCATGCACCTTGGCATTGCGGGCATAGGGACGCAGCCGGTCGATCGGCCATGTCTCGATCTCGCTCGGCGCGAAGACAAGGTCCATGGGGCGGGTCTCGGATGTGGGGCTGGGCGAACAGG
>JADQCB010000052.1 GCA_016278325.1 Actibacterium sp. | reverse complement strand
CATCGCGATAACGCGAAAGCGGAAACTCAATGGGGCGTAGCCGTCGCATACGGTCCACCTCGAAAGCTTCCGGACGCCGAAGGCCGACTACGCGGAGACCTGGGGCGATGCGAAGCCCGTCCTCGTCATGATCGGCGACCTCCTTCTAAGGCGCGATGAACGTGATCGTTTCGAGATCGAGACCGGGTTCTCGCCCGGCGGCCAGCCGATGGAGGAAGCCACCTTCATCCACTCGGCCGACTACTTCGAGGTCCGCTGCAACGGATGCCGGTTCAAGCTGGGCCCGATCCAGGCGGAAGTCGTGCGCGCGCTGCACGAGGCGGCGCAGGCCGGCGCGCCCTGGCAGAACGTCAAGGCGATCCTGTCGCGCGCCGGCTCCAAGAGCCTGCGCATGGCCGACGTCTTCAAGTCGCAGAAGGACTGGCGACAGCTGATCCGGTCCGACCGCCGAGGCGGATACCGCCTGAATCTCGACTGACCGATCCCCTTCCGCCCCCCCCCGTGTGGGATCGGGAGGGGGATGGGTGATGGATGGTGGGGGATGATGGTGCCCCACCCGCGGCCAAACACCAGTCCTTCAAGGGCCGACTGATCCCCCTCCGCATCCCCCGCCGATCCTGACGACATCCCACAGTGGAATTTCGCACTGTCTCCTCAACGACGACACGAGAGGAGACACCGATGCTGCAGAGGCATTGCCTGAACCAGAAGGAGCTGGCCCGGCGCTGGGGGATCTCGCACCGGACGCTGGAACGCTGGCGCTACAGCGGCCAGGGACCGGCCTTCCTCAAGCTCGGCGGGCGCGTGCTCTACCGGCTCGCCGACGTCGAGGCCTTCGAGCAGAGCCAGCTTCAGCGCGCCTTGAAGATCAGCGAGGCCGTCGCGCGTGCCGGCCACGCGCCCCGCCGTCTGACCGCGGACCCGGCGCGGGACAGCGGTCATGGTGCCACGCACCAACGGACTGCGCGGCTGTGCTGATGGTCGCCGCAATCCCGATCGGCGCCCGCGTAGCGAGGCCGCAGCTCACTGATGTCGAGCTCTACGCCTGGATCGCGCAGGCCGAGGCCGGCGCCCGGATCGAGTACCACCGCGGCTTTCTCGGGATCGATGTCACGCCGGTGATCTCGACCTTGCCCGAGGCCGAGCGCCGTCAGCTTGCCGATCTCGGTCAGGCCGCGCTGGGCGCCTTCGAGAAGGGCCTCGTCCACCTCGTGCAGGAGCGCGTGGGCCCAGATCGCTTCGCTTACATCGCCGTCGCCCGTCCGAGACCCAAAGCCGCCGCCACCTCGCTTTCGGCGCTGCTCCTCGAAGAGCGCGCTGCGTGATGGCCCTGCCATTCCCTTCCAACGGAGACCCCACCATGCCGCATCCCGACAACGCCCCGCATTTCAACGATCTCGAACGTCTCGCCCTCGGCGACATCGCGGCGCTGCCACCCGAGCTGCTGCTGGATCTGCAGACGACGGCGCTCGCCGAGACCGCCCGCGTGAAGCGGCTGCGGGACAGGCTCGAGGCCGGGATCGCGCAACGTTACGAGGCCGCCGCCACGGCCGAGCGGGCTGCACAGGGCAAGACCAGCGGCACCGTGCGCGTCGAGGACGAGGGCGTCGTCATCGTCGCGGACCTGCCGAAGAAGGTTTCCTGGGATCAGGACCGGCTCGCCGCCATGGCCGATCGCATCCGCGCCGCCGGCGACGATCCCACCGAGTATCTCGAGATCGCCTATCGCGTGCCCGAGCGGCGCTTCGGCGCCTGGCCCGCGGCGATGCGCGAGGGCTTCGCGGACGCGCGCAGCGAGACCACCGGCAAACCCGTCTTCCGGCTCGAGGCTCGAGACCGGTGACGCGCGGCGGCGGGACGCCCGGTCGGCAACGCCGGGCAGGTTCCCCTTCGGCACCCGGTCACCCCCGTCGCCGCGCACCCTGAATTCAGACCCCGGAGAACCCCATGGCCTTCCGCATCATCACCGCCGACGAACGGCTCTCGGCCGTCGAGAACAAGACCTCGCTCGCCATCTTCGGCCCGCCCGGCGTCGGCAAGACGACGCTCCTGAAGACGCTGCCCGCCGAGGAGACGGTCTGCCTCGACCTCGAGGCCGGCATGAAGTCGGTGCAGGACTGGCGCGGGGACTCGATCCCGGTGCGCAGCTTCACCGATTTCCGCGACCTCGCCGTACTGATCGGCGGGCACGATCCGGCCCAGCATCCGAAGTCCTGGTACGGCGCCGAGTATCACGCCTGGCTGCAGCAGCAGTATCTCGGCACCGGCATCGAGGATTTCCTCGCAAGGAAGCGGATCGTCTTCGTCGACTCGATCACCGACCTGACGCGGCAGGCCATGGCCTATGCCCGCCAGCAGCCCGAGGCCTTCTCCGAGCGGACCGGCAAGCCCGATGTCCGCGGCGCCTACGGGCTCTTGGGCCGCGAGGTGATCCAGGCGCTGAAGCACCTCCAGCACGCCCGCGGCAAGACGGTGATCTTCGTCGGCGTGCTCGAAAAGGTCACCGACGAGTTCGGCGCGACGACCTGGCAGCCGCAGATGGAGGGAACAAAAGCCGGGCGCGAGCTGCCGGGCATCGTCGACCAGGTGGTCTCCATGCAGCTCTTCGGCCGCGACGCCAAGGGCGACTGGAACCTCGACGAGACCTCTGCCGAGCGCCGCCTCGTCTGCCGCTCCGGCAACCCCTGGGGCCTTCCCGCCAAGGACCGCTCCGGCCGTCTCGATGTGACCGAGCCGCCCGATCTCGGCGCGCTGATCGCGAAGATCGACGGCCGCGCACCCGCACATCCCGCCAATCCCTCCTGATCCAGACGCAAAGGACAGATCCATGAGCTACGATCTCAACGACGCCCAG
>JADQCB010000034.1 GCA_016278325.1 Actibacterium sp. | reverse complement strand
TCCCGATGTTCACGTGCGGTTTGCTACGCTCAAACTTTGCTTTAGCCATCGTGGCCTCCTTTTGTCGATGAACCGTAACGACCGCGCGTTACGCGTATTTCGCCTGAATTTCGTCCGAGATGTTCTGCGGAACGGGTTCGTAGTGATCGAACTGCATCGTGAAGTTCGCCCGGCCCGAGGACATCGAGCGCAGGTTGTTGATGTAGCCGAACATGTTGGCCAGCGGAACGAAGGCGTCGATCACCACGGCATTGCCGCGGCTGTCCTGCCCCTGAACCTGCCCCCGGCGCGAGGTCAGATCGCCGATGATCCCGCCGGTATATTCCTCGGGGGTGACCACCTCGACCTTCATGATCGGCTCCAGCAGCTTGGCCCCGGCCTTGCGCAGACCTTCGCGCATCGCCGCACGCGCCGCGATTTCGAACGCCAGAACACTGGAGTCGACGTCGTGATAGGCGCCATCGACCAGCTTGACCTTGAAGTCGATCACCGGGAACCCGGCCAGCGGGCCGGAATCCATCACCGACTTGATCCCCTTCTCGACACCGGGAACGTATTCCTTCGGCACCGAGCCGCCCACGATGAGGCTTTCGAAGCTGTAGCCTTCGCCCGGCTCGGTCGGCGCGATGACCAGCTTGACCCGCGCGAACTGACCCGAGCCGCCCGACTGCTTCTTGTGGGTATAGTCGATCTCGGCCTCGTGACCGATGGTTTCGCGATAGGCCACCTGCGGCGCGCCGATATTCGCCTCGACCTTGAATTCCCGCTTCAGGCGATCGACCAGGATGTCGAGATGAAGCTCGCCCATGCCCTTCATGATCGTCTGTCCGGATTCCAGGTCGGTCTCGACCCGGAACGAGGGATCTTCGGCGGCCAGACGGGCCAGGCCCTGGCTCATCTTTTCCTGGTCGGCCTTGGTCTTGGGCTCGACCGCGATCTCGATCACCGGATCGGGGAAGGTCATGGTCTCCAGCACCACCGGCGCCTTGGGATCACACAGCGTGTCGCCCGTCGTCGTGTCCTTCAGACCGGCCAGCGCGATGATGTCGCCCGACCCGGCCCAGTCGATTTCTTCGCGCGAGTTGGAGTGCATCATCATCATCCGGCCGATGCGCTCTTTCTTTCCCTTGGTCGCGTTCAGGACGCTGCCGCCCTTCTCGATGATGCCCGAATAGATCCGGGTGAAGGTCAGCGACCCCACGAACGGGTCGTTCATGATCTTGAACGCAAGGCCCGAAAACGGCTCTGAATCGCCCGGGCGCCGTTCGATGTTACGGGTCTCGGTCTCGTCATCCGGCGAGAACCCCATATAGGGCGGCACGTCGTAGGGACCGGGAAGATAGTCGATCACCGCGTTCAGCAGCGGCTGCACGCCCTTGTTCTTGAAGGCCGAGCCGGCCAGAACCGGCACGAAAGCCATGCTGAGCGTGCCCTTGCGGATCAGCTCGCGCAGCTTCGGCTGGTCGGGCTCATTGCCTTCGAGATAGGCTTCCATCGCCTCGTCATCGACCTCGACCGCGATCTCGATCAGGTTGCCGCGCATTTCCTCGGCCTGCTCGCGCAGATCGTCGCGGACATCCTGGACAACCCAGCTGGCGCCCAGATCCTCGCCCTTCCAGACCCATTCCTTCATGGTCACCAGGTCGACGATGCCTTCCAGCTTGTCTTCCGAGCCGATGGGCATCTGGATCGGTGCCGGAATTGCGCCCGTGCGATCCTTGATCATCTTGACGCAGTTCCAGAAATCGGCGCCGATCTTGTCCATCTTGTTGACGAAGACGATACGCGGCACCTTGTAACGGTCGGCCTGGCGCCAGACGGTTTCGGTCTGCGGCTCAACCCCGGCATTGGCGTCCAGAACGGCAACCGCGCCATCGAGCACGGCGAGCGACCGCTCGACCTCGATCGTGAAGTCGACGTGGCCGGGGGTGTCGATGATGTTGAAGCGGAACTTGGCTTCCTGCGGCGTGTCGCCGTAGATGCCGGTCGGATTCTCGCCATCCTCGGTGCGGAACCAGAAAGTCGTGGTCGCGGCCGAGGTGATGGTGATCCCGCGTTCCTGCTCCTGCTCCATCCAGTCCATCGTGGCGGCGCCGTCATGGACTTCGCCGAGCTTGTGCGACTTGCCGGTATAGAACAGGATCCGCTCGGTGCAGGTGGTCTTGCCCGCATCGATATGCGCCATGATACCGAAGTTGCGGTACCGGTCGAGAGTGTATTCGCGTGCCATTTCTTCGGTCCTGCGCCTTTGGGTTTACCAGCGGTAGTGGCTGAACGCCTTGTTGGCGTCTGCCATCTTGTGGGTATCTTCGCGTTTCTTGACGGCGGTGCCGCGGCTCTGGACGGCGTCGATCAGCTCTCCGGCGAGACGCTCTTCCATCGTGTGCTCGTTGCGCTTGCGCGAGGCGTCGATCAGCCAGCGGATCGCCAGCGCCTCGCGGCGCTCGGGACGCACCTCCACAGGCACCTGATAGGTCGCGCCGCCGACCCGGCGCGAGCGCACCTCGACCGAGGGCTTCACATTGTCCAGCGCCTCCTGGAACACCTCGATGGGCGAGCGTTTCAGCTTGCTCTCGACGCGATCCATGGCGCTGTAGACAATCCCTTCGGCGACGGATTTCTTGCCGTCGATCATCAGGTTGTTCATGAATTTTGTCAGAACCCGGTCGCCATATTTGGCGTCGGGCAGAATCTCGCGCTTCTCGGCAGCGTGACGACGGGACATGGACGTCTCTCCTTACTTCGGACGCTTGGCGCCGTATTTCGAGCGGCGCTGCTTACGGTCTTTGACGCCCTGGGTATCCAGGACACCGCGCAGGATGTGATACCGGACACCCGGAAGGTCCTTCACCCGGCCGCCACGGATCAGGACCACCGAGTGTTCCTGAAGGTTGTGGCTTTCGCCGGGTATATAGCTGATCACCTCATAGCCATTGGTCAGGCGCACCTTCGCAACCTTCCGCATGGCCGAGTTCGGCTTTTTCGGCGTCGTGGTATAAACGCGCGTGCAGACGCCGCGCTTTTGCGGGCATCCCTGCAAGTGCATGGATTTCTGGCGTTTGACTTTCGGCTGCCGCGGCTTGCGGATCAGCTGTTGGATCGTCGGCATTCCGGTTAACCCCGTGTTGCAACCCGTTCAAATCTCGATGCGCCCCATGCGTCCACGAAACGCGCAATACCGCATGCGTCCCCTCGTTCGCGGGAACGACGCGGTGGAATTCCAGAGGATCGGGGCATCTCGGCCCGGATCATGACCACTTCATTTCAGAACACAGTCCTTCCAAGCGAAGCCCGGCGGACTGAGTGAGCGCCGTATATGCAGAGTCGGGGGGGTTGTCAACAGCACTTGACCGGGCGTTGTGCATCCGCGGCATCTGGCAGCGGGAAACATCCTGCGGCCCCTTATGGGCGCTCCTGCCCGCCAATGCCGACAAGGGGCGCAATGCACGCTTCTCGGCCGGGACAATCGGCGCGCCAATATGAAAAGACCCCCGCCGGATTGGCGGGGGTCGATCCGTCCTGCATTGGGCCGCGGTTTATTCGCCGTGGCCTTCCGGCGTCTCGACCAGGCCGAAATCATCGCCGTCCGACACCATGTCGTCGATCGGCGCGGCCAGCGCGGCGGCGGCTTCGGCCTCGGCCTTGCGGGCGTTGATCACCTTGAGATCACGCTCGGCCGCGACGCGGCGCATCTGCTGCGTGGCCCCGCCGGTCCCCGCCGGGATCAGGCGCCCGACGATCACGTTCTCCTTCAGGCCGACCAGCTTGTCGCGCTTGCCCTGGACACTCGCTTCGGTCAGCACCCGCGTCGTTTCCTGGAACGAGGCTGCCGAGATGAACGACCGGGTCTGCAGCGACGCCTTGGTGATCCCCAGAAGGATCGGCTCGCCCTGTGCCGGGCGGCCGCCCTTGGCCACCGCCTTTTCGCAGGCCGCGTCGAACTCGGCCTTGTCCACATGCTCGCCCTTGAGAAGCGTGGTATCGCCGCTGTCGAGGATCTCCCACTTCTGGAGCATCTGCCGGACGATGACCTCGATATGCTTGTCGTTGATCTTCACGCCCTGCAGGCGATAGACATCCTGAACCTCGTCGATCATGTATTCGGCCAGCGCCTCGACCCCCATGATCGACAGGATGTCGTGCGGCGCCGGGTTGCCGTCCATGATGTAGTCGCCCTTCTGGACGAAGTCACCTTCCTGGACCGGAATGTGCTTGCCCTTGGGCACCATGTATTCGACGGGTTCGTGGCTGTCATCGCTGGGTTCGATCGTGATCCGGCGCTTGTTCTTGTAGTCGCGCCCGAACCGGACATAGCCGTCCACCTCGGCGATGATGGCGTGATCCTTGGGCCGGCGTGCCTCGAACAGTTCGGCCACCCGCGGAAGACCGCCGGTGATGTCCTTGGTCTTGGCCCCTTCGCGCGGGATGCGCGCCACCACGTCGCCGGCCTTGATCTCCTGGCGGTCCTCGACCGACAGGATTGCATCCACCGACATCGGATAGGTGACCGGATTGCCGGCATCGTTGCGCACCGGCTCGCCCGTTTCCGGATCCACGATCAGGATTTCCGGCTTCAGGTCGTTGCCCTTGGGTGCGGCGCGCCAGTCGCTGACGATCTTCTGGGTCATGCCGGTGGCATCGTCGGTATCCTCGCGCACGGAGATACCCGAGGTCAGATCGACATATTTGGCGACACCGGCCTTCTCGGCGATGATCGGCAGGGTATAGGGATCCCATTCGAACAGCTTGTCGCCCCGCTTGACGCTGTCGCCCTCGGCCGGGAACACCTTGGTGCCATAGCCCAGCTTGTGACTGGCGCGTTCGACGCCGTTGTCGTCAACGATCACCATCTGCATGTTGCGGCCCATGACGATCATCTCGCCGGCGGCGTTTTTCAGCAGGTTGGCATTGCGGAACTCGATCTTCCCTTCCTGGCTGGCCTCCTGGAAGGATTGCTGCCCGCCCTGGGCGATACCGCCGATGTGGAACGTCCGCATCGTCAGCTGGGTGCCCGGCTCGCCGATCGACTGGGCCGCGATGATGCCCACGGCCTCGCCCTCGTTGACCATGGTGCCGCGCGCCAGGTCACGACCATAGCACATGGCACAGACGCCTTCCTCGGCCTCGCAGGTCAGCGGGCTGCGGATGCGCACGGTTTGCAGGCCGGCCTTCTCGATCGCGTCGGCCTTGCGCTCGTCGATCAGCTCGTTGCGGCTGACCACGATCTCGTCGGTCGCCGGGTCGAGCACGTCATCGGCGGCAACCCGGCCCAGCAGACGCTCGGCCAGCGAGGCCACGACCTCGCCGTCATTCACCGCCGGCTCGGCAGTGATCGCCTTGTCGGTTCCGCAATCCTTCTGGCGCACGATGCAGTCCTGTGCAACGTCCACCAGGCGCCTTGTAAGGTAGCCCGAGTTCGCGGTCTTGAGCGCCGTGTCGGCCAGGCCCTTCCGCGCGCCGTGGGTGGAGTTGAAATACTCCAGCACGGTCAGGCCTTCCTTGAAGTTCGAGATGATCGGCGTCTCGATGATCTCGCCCGAAGGCTTGGCCATCAGGCCGCGCATCCCGCCCAGCTGCTTCATCTGCGCCGGCGAACCCCGCGCCCCCGAATGCGACATCATGTAGACGCTGTTGGGCTCCAGCTCGGCGCCCGCATCGTCCACGCGAACCGCCGAAATCTCGGCCATCATCGCCGCGGCCACCTCGTCCGAGCACTTGGACCAGGCATCGACCACCTTGTTGTATTTCTCACCCTGGGTGATCAGGCCGTCCATGTATTGCTGCTCGAACTCCTTGACCTGTTCGCGCACGCCATTGACGATTTCCCACTTGGATTCGGGGATCAGCATGTCGTCCTTGCCGAACGAGATCCCGGCCTTGAACGCCTCGCGGAAACCCATGGTCATGATCTGGTCGCAGAAGATGACCGATTCCTTCTGACCGCAATAGCGATAGACCGAGTCGATCACCTGCTGCACTTCCTTCTTACGCAGCAGCCGGTTCACCAGGTCGAACGGCGCCTTGGCGTTGAGCGGCAGCAACGCGCCCAGGCGCACCCGGCCCGGCGTGGTTTCGAACCGCCGGTAGACCTCGTTGCCTTCATCGTCGATCTGCTTGATCCGGGCCTGGATCTTTGCGTGCAGATGCACCTCGCCCGCATCGAGCGCGTGCTGGACCTCGTCCACGTCGGTGAAGATCATGCCTTCACCCTTCATGCCCTTGCGCTCCATCGTGATGTAATAGAGCCCCAGGATCATGTCCTGCGACGGCACGATGATCGGCGCGCCGTTGGCCGGGCTGAGCACGTTGTTGGTGGACATCATCAGCACCCGCGCCTCGAGCTGGGCTTCCAGCGAAAGCGGAACGTGCACGGCCATCTGGTCGCCGTCGAAGTCGGCGTTGAAGGCCGAGCAGACCAGCGGATGCAATTGAATCGCCTTGCCCTCGATCAGGACCGGTTCGAACGCCTGGATGCCAAGGCGGTGCAGCGTCGGTGCCCGGTTCAGCAGGACCGGATGTTCGCGGATCACCTCGTCCAGAATATCCCAGACCTCGGGGCGTTCCTTCTCGACCAGCTTCTTGGCCTGCTTCACGGTGCTCGACAGGCCCTTGGCCTCAAGCCGCGAATAGATGAACGGCTTGAACAGCTCCAGCGCCATCTTCTTTGGCAGGCCGCACTGGTGCAGCTTCAGCTCGGGCCCGGTCACGATGACCGAACGCCCCGAGAAATCGACGCGCTTGCCCAGCAGGTTCTGGCGGAACCGGCCCTGCTTGCCCTTGAGCATGTCCGACAGCGATTTCAGCGGGCGCCGGTTGGCGCCGGTGATGACGCGCCCGCGTCGGCCGTTGTCGAACAGCGCGTCGACCGATTCCTGAAGCATCCGCTTTTCGTTGCGCACGATGATGTCGGGCGCGCGCAGCTCGATCAGCCGCTTGAGGCGGTTGTTGCGGTTGATCACCCGGCGATACAGATCGTTGAGGTCCGAGGTGGCGAAACGACCGCCGTCCAGCGGCACCAGCGGGCGCAGCTCGGGCGGGATGACCGGGATCACCGTCATGATCATCCATTCCGGCCGGTTGCCCGACTCGAGGAAGGATTCGACCACCTTCAGACGCTTGATGATCTTCTTGGGCTTCAACTCGCCGGTGGCTTCCTTCAGTTCCTCGCGCAGGCGCTCGGCCTCGGATTCCAGGTCGATCTGGGCCAGCATGTCACGGATCGCCTCGGCGCCGATGCCGGCGGTGAAGGCGTCCATGCCGAACTGGTCCTGGGCATCCATGAACTCTTCCTCGGTCATCATCTGACCATAGGTGAGATCCGTCAGCCCGGGTTCGATCACCACGTAGTTCTCGAAATACAGCACCCGCTCCAGGTCGCGCAGGGTCATGTCCAGCATCAGGCCGATGCGCGAGGGCAACGATTTCAGAAACCAGATATGGGCCACGGGGGCGGCCAGCTCGATATGGCCCATGCGCTCGCGCCGGACCTTTTGCAGCGTCACCTCGACGCCGCATTTCTCGCAGACGACGCCGCGATATTTCATGCGCTTGTACTTGCCGCACAAGCATTCGTAATCCTTGATCGGGCCGAAGATGCGCGCGCAGAACAGGCCGTCACGCTCTGGCTTGAAGGTCCGATAGTTGATGGTCTCGGGCTTCTTGATCTCGCCGAAGGACCAGCTGAGGATCCGCTCCGGCGACGCCAGCGAGACCTTGATCTCGTCGAACTGTTTCGGCGGGGTCAGCGGGTTGAACGGATTGCTTGTCAGTTCCTGGTTCATTTTCGATTCCTTGAATTCGGAAGAAGAAGGGGGAGGAGACGGGCAAGGCCCGCCCTATTCCTCGCCCTCCGCATCCAGGAGTTCCATGTTCAGGCCGAGGCCGCGGACCTCTTTCACCAGCACGTTGAAGCTCTCCGGGACACCGGCCTCGAAATTGTCCTCGCCCTTGACGATGGATTCGTAGACCTTGGTCCGGCCCGCCACGTCGTCAGACTTGACGGTCAGCATCTCCTGCAAGGTGTAAGCGGCGCCATAAGCCTCCAGCGCCCAGACCTCCATTTCGCCGAAGCGCTGCCCGCCGAACTGCGCCTTGCCGCCCAGCGGTTGCTGGGTCACCAGGCTGTAGGGCCCTGTCGAACGGGCGTGGATCTTGTCGTCCACCAGGTGATGCAGTTTCAGCAGGTACTTGACGCCAACGGTGACCGGGCGGGCGAACTGTTCCCCCGTGCGCCCGTCGAACAGGATCGACTGGCCGGATTCGCTGAAGCCGGCCCGGCGCAGCGAATCGTTCACGTCATGCTCTTTCGCGCCATCGAAGACCGGTGTCGCGATCGGCACGCCGCGGGTGACGGTCGAGGCCGCCTCGACAAGGCGCGCATCATCCATCGGCTCGATCGCCTCGGCATAGGCATCGTCGCCATAGGCATTGCGCATCGCCTCGCGCACCGGTGTCAGGTCGCCCGAACGCCGGTACTCGCCCAGCGCGTCGTCGATCTTCAGCCCCAGGCTGCGCGCGGCCCAGCCCATATGGGTTTCCAGGATCTGCCCGACATTCATCCGCGACGGCACGCCCAGCGGGTTGAGCACCAGATCGACCGTGGTGCCATCCGACAGGAACGGCATGTCCTCCATCGGGACCACGCGCGACACGACGCCCTTGTTGCCGTGCCGCCCGGCCATCTTGTCGCCCGGCTGAAGCTTGCGCTTCACCGCGATGAAGACCTTGACCATCTTCATCACGCCCGGCGGAAGATCGTCGCCGCGGCGCACCTTCTCGACCTTGTCCTCGAAACGATGCGTCAGGGCGCGTTTCTGCGCCTCGAACTGGGAATTCAGTGCCTCGATCTGCGCGGCGTCAGCCTCGTCGCCCAGCGCCAGTTGCCAGTACTGGCCTTTCGACAGGCTTTCCAGCAGCTCTTCGGTGATCTCCGAGTTGGGCTTGACGCCCTTGGGGCCCTTGACCGCGGTCTTGCCCAGAAGCATCGACCTGAGGCGCCCATAGATATTGCGCTCCAGGATCGCCAGCTCGTCGTCGCGGTCGCGGGTCAGGCGCTCGACCTCTTCACGCTCGATCTGAAGGGCACGCTCGTCCTTTTCGACGCCGTGGCGGTTGAACACCCGCACTTCGACCACCGTGCCGAAATCGCCCGGCGGCAACCGCAGCGAGGTGTCGCGCACATCGCTGGCCTTTTCGCCGAAGATCGCGCGCAGCAGCTTTTCCTCGGGCGTCATCGGGGATTCGCCCTTGGGCGTGATCTTGCCCACCAGGATATCCGCCGGCCCGACCTCCGCGCCGATGTAGACGATGCCGGCCTCGTCGAGGTTGCGCAGCGCCTCTTCGCCCACGTTGGGGATGTCGCGGGTGATCTCTTCGGGCCCGAGCTTGGTGTCGCGGGCGGCGACCTCGAACTCCTCGATATGGATCGAGGTGAACACGTCGTCGCGCGCGATCCGTTCGGAAATCAGGATCGAGTCCTCGTAGTTGTAGCCATTCCACGGCATGAACGCGACGGTCACGTTCTTGCCCAGGGCCAGCTCGCCCAGATCGGTCGAGGGGCCATCGGCGATGACCTCGTCCTTGCCGACCGTATCGCCCACTTTCACAAGCGGTTTCTGGTTGATGCAGGTATTCTGGTTCGAACGCTGGAACTTGCGCAGCCGATAGATATCGACGCCCGGATCGCCCGGCTCCAGGTCCTCGGTGGCACGCACGACGATACGGGTCGCATCGACCTGGTCGATCACGCCGGCCCGGCGCGCCATGATGGCAGCCCCCGAGTCGCGCGCCACGACCTGCTCGATCCCGGTGCCGACAAAGGGCGCATCGGCCTGCAACAGCGGCACCGCCTGGCGTTGCATGTTCGAGCCCATCAGCGCGCGGTTGGCGTCATCGTTTTCCAGGAACGGAATCAGCGATGCCGCGACCGAGACCAGCTGTTTCGGGCTGACGTCGATCAGGTCCACCGTCTCGTTCGGGGCAAGCATGTATTCGCCCGACTGGCGGGTCGAGACCAGATCGTTCACGAACCGGCCCGCGTCATCGAGATTGGCATTGGCCTGCGCCACGGTGTGGCGCATCTCCTCGGTGGCGGACATGTATTGCACGTCATCCGACACCTGGCCGTTCGACACCTTGCGGTAAGGCGTCTCGATGAAGCCATACTTGTTCACGCGGGCATAGGTGGCCAGCGAGTTGATCAGACCGATATTCGGACCTTCGGGCGTCTCGATCGGGCACATCCGGCCGTAATGCGTCGGGTGCACGTCACGCACCTCGAAGCCGGCACGCTCTCGCGTCAGGCCGCCGGGCCCGAGCGCCGAAAGCCGGCGTTTATGCGTGACTTCGGACAGCGGGTTGGTCTGGTCCATGAATTGCGACAACTGCGACGAGCCGAAGAATTCACGCACCGCGGCCGCCGCCGGCTTGGCGTTGATCAGATCCTGCGGCATCACCGTGTCGATCTCGACCGAGCTCATCCGCTCCTTGATCGCGCGTTCCATGCGCAGCAGGCCGACGCGATACTGGTTTTCCATCAACTCGCCGACCGAGCGGACGCGCCGGTTGCCCAGGTGGTCGATATCGTCGATCTCGCCCTTGCCGTCGCGCAGCTCCACCAGCGCCTTGATGCAGGCAACGATATCCTCGCGATCCAGGGTGCGCTGGGTATCCGGCTTGTCGAGGTTGAGCCGCATGTTCATCTTCACACGTCCGACCGCGGACAGGTCGTAACGCTCGGAATCGAAGAACAGCGTATCGAACAACGCCTTCGCGGCGTCGACCGTGGGCGGCTCGCCCGGGCGCATGACGCGGTAGATGTCCATGAGCGCCGTATCGCGGCCCATGTTCTTGTCCATCGCCATGGTGTTGCGGATATAGGGGCCGACATTGACGTTGTCGATGTCCAGCACCGGAATGTCGGTGATGCCCGCGTCCAGCAGTTCCTTCAGGGTTCCGCCGGTCACTTCGCCGTCCTTGTCGACCTCCCAGGTCAGCTCATCGCCGGCCTCGACATAGATCGCGCCGGTTTCCTCGTTGATGATGTCCTTGGCGACGTATTTGCCGACGATGTGATCGAAGGGAACCAGAAGCTCGGAGACCGCGCCGCTCTCGATCAGCTGCTTGACGGCGCGGGGCGTGACCTTCTTGCCGGCCTCGGCGATCACCTCGCCGGTCTTCGCATCGACCAGATCATAATTCGGGCGGGTGCCGCGCACACGTTCGGGGAAGAACTTGGTGACCCAGCCCTTGTTCTTCTTCAACTTGAAATCGATCGTGTCGTAATAGGCATCCATGATGCCTTCCTGGTCCAGCCCCAGCGCATAAAGAAGCGTGGTCACCGGCAGTTTGCGGCGGCGGTCGATCCGCGCAAAGACATGATCCTTGGCGTCGAATTCGAAATCCAGCCAGGATCCGCGATAGGGGATGATCCGGCAGGCGAACAGCAACTTGCCCGAGGAATGGGTCTTGCCCTTGTCGTGGTCGAAGAACACGCCGGGGCTGCGGTGCATCTGCGACACGATCACCCGCTCGGTGCCGTTGACGATGAAGGTGCCGTTCTGCGTCATCAGGGGCATGTCGCCCATGAAAACGTCCTGCTCCTTGATGTCCTTGACCGACTTGGCGCCGGTATCCTCGTCGACATCGAACACGATCAGCCGCAGCGTGACCTTCAGCGGGGCGCTGTAGGTCATGTCGCGCTGCTGGCATTCCTCGACATCGTATTTCGGCTTTTCCAGCTCGTAGCGGACGAATTCCAGCACGGCGGTCTCATTGAAATCCTTGATCGGAAAGACCGACTGGAACACGCCCTGGATACCTTCGCCGTCGGTCGGCTCGGGCTGATCGCCGGATTTCAGGAAAAGGTCGTACGAGGATTTCTGAACCTCGATCAGGTTCGGCATTTCCAGGACTTCCCGGATCTTGCCGTAGAATTTGCGGAGTCGTTTCTGGCCAATAACGGTCTCGGGCATGGGGCACGCGCGTCCTTTATAGTGCTCGCGCCACGGGCCGGGCTGGGACGGACCAGCCAGTGGCGCAGACTACGGTTAGTACGGGTCCATCCTTGAAGCGCCTCCCGAAGCGCCTCGCTCGACCCGTCGGTCTGACCTTCCGAAACGTGCATGGCTGCACGTTCGGGAAGAGCAGATCGCGTTAGGTGCATATTTCGATCAGGTCATGCAATCGCCTCCGTCGTTTTTGATGCGACCTGGTCGCCAAGCCGGGCCTCGATCCCTTTCCAGGCGCGCAGGACGCTTTGCTCGAAAGCGTCCCTGGAATAGGTCTGGCCAATGAATTTCGACGCCTTGCGGCGCAGTGCGTTCAGCCGCGACGGATCGCGGTCATACTCTGCCACGGTGGCCCGCGTGGCCTCGATCAGCGCCGGAAAATCGGAATCGGGCACCTTGATCCCGGTGTCTTCCGAGAAATATTCCTCCCCGCCGACGCCGGCATAGCCGACCACGATGCAGCCTGCCTTCATCGCCTCTGCCGGGGGCAGGCCAAAGCCTTCCCCCTGCGAGAACGACAGGAATACAAGCGACGCCCGCAATACCTCGGCCACGCGCTCGGGTGTCATCCCGTCAATCGCGACGATCTCCCAGCCCTCCAGTTCGGGCAGCGCGCGCAGGGCACCGACGACGAATTCCGCCTCTTCGGGCTGCTTCCGGGGCATGAAGGCGATCTGGCGCTTCTTGGCCTCGGCATAGTCGAGGCCCGGTTGCGCGACCGGCAGGGTGATCCGCTCCGACGAACCGTCATGAACATACCGCAGCGCCGCAGCGCAGGCACGGGACGTGGCAAAGGCCGCCACGACCTTGCCGAACGCCGTGCCGGTTTCATCCCACCTGCGGGCCAGCGCCAGGCCGTGCTGGCCCTGCGCGGCCAGAACGATGGCGTTGTCGGGATAGATGCGGGCGATCTCGGTCAGGCAGAATTCCGGCGCAACGATCACGTCGCCGGGCGCAGGCCGGCGCAGCCTGTTGCCGCCGCGGCCAAACCGACCGGCCAGCCCGGTGATCTTCCTTTTAAGCCGGTTCACCCGCCGCTCGAACGGGTTGCCCAGGGAAGACAGGGCCGGGTCATAGAAAGCCGCGCCATTCGATGGCCAGAACCCGTATCCGTAACCCGGGCTGGCATAAAGCGGCGCGGCGTCATGGCCCGCCCCGCGCAGCACGTCCACGATCTGCAACAGCACGTTCACGCCGCCGACGGGCTCGGTGACCTCGGGCAGCGCGAAAAGAAACGTGTGGCCATTGCTCGACATGCGCGCGCCATTTCCCTTTTTCATGTGCTTACGGGCTTCGCGGAAAACCCGGCCCATCAAGCGCCAAAAACACGCCCTCCGGGCGCGTCTTTACGATTCCGATGAACCGGCGGCGCGCGATTGTGCCCGCGCCGCCGGTCATTATCACTTGAGCTCGACTTCGGCGCCGGCCGCTTCGAGCTTGGTCTTGATCTCTTCCGCCTCGTCCTTGGCGATGCCTTCCTTGACGGCCTTGCCGCCGGCTTCGACCAGTTCCTTGGCTTCCTTCAGGCCCAGCCCGGTGATGGCGCGAACCTCCTTGATGACGTTGATCTTCTGGGCGCCGGCGGCCTTCAGGATCACGTCGAATTCGGTCTGCTCCTCGGCGGCCTCGGCTTCGCCGCCGCCCGCGGGGCCGGCCATCATCACCGCGCCGCCAGCGGCGGGCTCGATGCCGTATTCGTCTTTCAGGATGGTTTTCAGTTCCTGGGCTTCGAGAAGCGTGAGGCCCACGATCTCTTCAGCGAGTTTCTTCAGATCAGCCATGTCAGGTTTTCCGTTCTTTCAGATGTGTTCCAACGCGGGGAAATCAAGCCCCACACGGGTTCCATGTTGCTCAAGCGGCTTGCGCACGCTCCTCGATGGTCGAGAGGATGCTCGCGATATTCGAAGCAGGCGCGCCAATTGCACCGGCGATGTTCGAGCCGGGCGCACCGATACAGCCGGCGATCGAGCTGATGAGCTCATCGCGCGACGGCATGGCGGCCACGGATTTGACACCGTCCCGATCCAGCGCCGACTCACCCATCGCCCCGCCAAGGATCTCGAACTTGGGGTTCGTCTTGGCATAGGCCTCGGCGACCTTGGCCGCGGCCACAGGATCCTCCGAGTAGGTGAGAACGGTCATGCCCGACAGAAGATCCGCAATGCTTTCGCAGGGCTTCCCCTCCAGGGCGATCTTGGCGAGCTTGTTCTTGGCGACGCGGACGGACCCGCCCGCTTCACGCATTTGCGCGCGCAGGTCCTGCATCTCGGCAACCGTGAGACCCGCGTAGTGCGCAACGACGACCACGCCAGAGCTTTCGAAGATCTGGCCGAGTTCATCGACCACTTTCTCTTTCTGGGCTCTATCCACAGTTTCACTCCAATTCAGGAAGGCTCGTGCCCTCCGGCTCAGGTCTGCCCCGGCAGGCCGGGGCGTTCAGGTCCGTTTTACGGGGCTGAGCCAAGATCAGCCCGCGGGAAACCCACGGTCAATCTGGTCGTTACCCGTCTCAGGCAGGACATTAAGGGGCCGCATGGCCCCACCCACCGTCTTGGACGAACGCGGTCATGCGCACGACGAATCGCACACCATGCCGCGAATTGGCTCCATATTCACAATTCGGAAGATTTCCAACCCCTAATCGCGGATTCCCCTGCGGTATCGGCAACGGGATCAGATCGTGGCAAGCAGGCTTTCGCCGGTCGACAGGCTGCATGCGCCCGGCTCGTCGATCATGACCGACGTCACGATGCCGTCCTCGGCCACAAGCGCATAGCGGTTCGAGCGTCCGATCAACCCGATCGCCGGGGCGCTGAATTCCATGCCGACGGCCCGGGTGAAGCTGCCCTCGGCATCCGCCAGCAACGTGATCCCGGCGTCATGCGCGCCGGTGTCGTGCCCCCAGGCGTTCAGAACGAACGGGTCGTTGACGGCAAGACAGACGATTTCATCCACCCCCTTTTCGCGGAACGCATCGGCGCTGCGCACGAAGCTGGGCATATGCGTTGCCGTGCATCCGCGCGTATAGGCCCCAGGAAGGGCAAACAGAACGATCTTCCGACCGGCAAGCCGGTCATGCAACCGAACCGGCTCGGGGCCATCCGCGCCGATCGTGGTCAAGCTCGCGTCGGGCAGCCTTTCGCCCGCATTGATGGTCATGTCGCATTCTCCTGCGTGATTGCATTGCCTTTCGGCGCCGATATAGGTTTACCCGCACCCGAGACCAGCGGAAAGGCGTGAGCACAATGTCAGATATCGTCGTCATCGGTGCCGGGCAAGCCGGCAGCGCGCTTGTCGCGAAGCTGCGCAACCTGGGCTTCCAGGGGCGGATCACCCTGATCGGCGAAGAGGCCGTGCCGCCCTATCAGCGCCCGCCGCTGTCGAAAAAATACCTGCTTGGCGAGATGCCGCTGGAGCGGCTGTTCCTGCGCCCCGAAAGCTTCTATGCCGACAACGCGATCGAGCTGGAACTGGGGCGGGCCGCGGTGACGATCGACCGCGCGGCCAGAACCGTGTTCGCCGGCGACCGGGAACTGAGTTACGATCAACTGGCGCTGACCACCGGGGCGGCGCCGCGGCGCCTGCCTGGTGCGATCGGCGGCGCGCTGAACGGGGTTCATACCGTGCGCACGCTGGGCGATGTCGACGCGATGGCCCCGGACTTCGTCGCGGGCCGGCGGGTTCTGATCGTCGGCGGCGGCTATATCGGGCTGGAGGCCGCGGCGGTTGCCGCCACGCGCGGGCTGAAGGTGACGCTGGTGGAAATGGCCGACCGCATCCTGCAACGGGTGGCGGCGGCGCAGACCAGCGACTATTTCCGCGCGCTGCACAAGCGGCACGGGGTCGACCTGCGCGAGGGCGTGGGCCTGAAACGCCTGACCGGCGACGGCCGCGTCAGCGGCGCCGAGCTGGATGACGGAACCAGGCTGGAACTGGATTTCGTTATCGTCGGCGTCGGCATCGCCCCGGCGACCGGTCTGGCCGAAGCGGCGGGCCTGGCCATCGACAACGGCATCGCGGTGGACGAGATGGGGCGCACCTCCGACCCGTCGATCTGGGCGGCGGGCGATTGCGCCTCTTTCCCGCGCAACGGTGCGCGCATCCGGCTTGAAAGCGTGCAGAACGCCATAGACCAGGCCGAGAACGTGGCCGAGAACATGATGGGCGCGGAAAGACCCTATGATCCGCAACCATGGTTCTGGTCGGATCAATACGACATCCATCTTCAGATCGCCGGGCTGAACAGCGGCCATGACCGGGTGCATGTCCGACCGGGCGAGAACGGCGCCCAGTCGCATTGGTATTATGCCGGCGACCGGCTGCTGGCCGTGGACGCGATGAATGACCCCCGCGCCTACATGATCGGCAAGCGGCTGCTGGCGGCGGGCCGCTCTCCGTCGCCCGAAATCGTGACGGACCCCGCGACCGACCTGAAGGCCTTGCTCAAGGCATGAGGATCATCGCCGGCAAGCATCGCGGCCTCACGCTTGCCTCGGTCGGAAAGGGCGACGCCCGGTCGCATCTTCGCCCCACCAGCGACCGCGTGCGCGAAAGCCTGTTCAACCTTCTCGTGAACGGCGGTCATGGCGACCCGGTCACCGGGGCGCGGGTTCTGGACCTGTTCGCCGGCACCGGCGCGCTGGGGCTGGAGGCGCTATCGCGCGGTGCCGCGCATGTGACATTCGTCGATGACGGGGTCCGCGCCCGTGCCCTGATCCGCGAGAATATCGAAAAATGCCACGCCGAGGGCGTGACCCGGCTGTTCCGGCGCGACGCGACCCGACCGGGGGACAATCGCGACGCGCCGTTCGACCTGATCTTTCTCGATCCGCCCTATGGCAAGGGACTGGGCGAACGCGCACTGGCTGCGGCGCTGTCGGGCGGCTGGGTCGCACCCGGCGCGCTCCTGGTGTGGGAGGAAGGCGCAGAGATCGCCCCGCCTTACGGGTTCGACATCGCCGACCGGCGCCGATATGGTGATACGGTCATCACCTTGCTCAGAGTGTCCGAATGAAATTTGCCGCGGTTCTGTTCGACTGCGACGGCGTGATCGTCGACAGCGAGGGCATGACCCGCGACATGCTGCGCGACGAATTGGCGGCATATGGACTGGCAGTTCCGGCCGAACGGATGGACGCCCTTTTTATCGGCGGAACCATGCACCGGGTATTCGAAACCGCCCGCGACATGGGCGCCACCCTGCCCGCGGGCTGGGTCGATGATTTCTACGACCGTCTTTATGCCCGGCTGGCCCGGGGCACGCCGCTGATACCGGGGATCGAGGGCGTTCTGGACGCGCTGGACGCGGCCGGCATTCCCTATGCCGTGGGCTCGAACGGGACCATGCGCAAGATGCGCGTCACGCTGGGCCAGCATCCGGCATTGCTGGACCGGTTGCGCGGGCGCATCTTTTCGGGCCAGGCGCTGGGGTGTCCGAAACCCGATCCCGGGCTTTACCTGCACGCGGCGGCGGCGCTGGGCGCGGAACCGCGACGCACCGTCGTGATCGAGGACAGCGCGCCGGGCTGTCGCGCCGCGGCCCGGGCCGGGATGCGCTGTTTCGGCTATGCCCCCGATGGCGACGGTGCCGCGCTTGCCGCCGAAGGCGCCACTGTTTTCCGCTCGATGACGCGCCTTCCCGATCTTCTTTGAACCGCCCGAAAAGGCCTGGCGCGTCGACGGCCCGCGGCCCGGCCCCTTGAGGCGGGGCCTTGTTATGGTATACCAAGTTCGAAACTCGAACCTGCACGGCCCGGCCGGGGCCGTCGCGCCCGCCCGGGTCGGGCCGGACAGGCAAACGTCCGCCACGCCGGGCCTTCTGAACAGGGAAGAACGAATGAACGGAACAACGGTGTCGATCGTGGGCCTCGGCTCGATGGGCTTTGGCATGGCGCGATCGCTTCTGAAAGGCGGGCTTCGCGTCTTCGCAAGCGATCTGAACCCCGCCCGGGTGAACGCAATCGTCGCAGAGGGCGGCGAGACCGCGCCGCAACCCGAAGCCGCCGCCGCGAGCGATATCCTGATCTGCGTGGTGTTGAACGCGGACCAGACCCGTGCGGTCCTGTTCGGCCCCGATGGCTGGGCGCGGCACCTGCCGAAAGGGGCGGTTATCGTCTCCTGCGCCACGGTGCCGCCGGCCTTCGCGCGCGAAATGGCCGCCGAGGCGCAACAGCTGGGCTTGCACTATCTCGATGCGCCGATCTCCGGCGGCGCGGCCAAGGCCGCGGACGGGCGGCTTTCGATCATGGCCTCGGGGCCCGACGCTGCCTTCGACAAGGCCCGCCCCGCGCTGGACGCGATGGCCGAAGTCGTGCACCGCCTGGGCCCCGAAGCGGGGGCAGGCTCGGCGATGAAATCGGTCAACCAGCTGCTGGCCGGGGTACATATCGCGGTGATGGGCGAGGCCCTGGCCTTTGCCCTGTCGCAGGGCCTGGACCTGGAAAAGGTGCTCGGCGTGATCTCGACCTCGGCCGGAACCTCCTGGATGTTCGAGAACCGCGCGCCGCATGTGATCGAGAACGATTATACCCCGCGCTCGATGGTCAATATCTGGCCCAAGGATCTGGGCATCGTGCAGCAGATCGCGCAGGGCGCGGGCCTGCCGGTGCCGATCACCGAAACCGCGCTCGCGCAGTTCCGCAAGGCGGCCGAAGCCGGCGACGGAGAGGTTGACGATGCGGCGATCACCCGGGTCTACACACGGGCCGCGGGCCTGAAACTGCCGGGGGAAAGCTGATGCTGCTGGGCTGTATCGGGGACGATTTCACCGGGTCCAGCGATCTGGGCAACACGCTGCTGAAGGGCGGGATGCGGACGGTGCAATATGTCGGCGTACCCGACCGCCCGGCGGCGGCGGATGTCGAGGCCGGGATCGTCGCGCTGAAATCCCGCTCGATCCCGGTGGCAGAGGCCGTGCGCCTGTCGCTCGAGGCGCTGGACTGGCTGCGCGCGCAGGGGTGCCGGCAATTCCTGTTCAAGTATTGCTCGACCTTCGATTCCACGCCCGAGGGCAATATCGGCCCGGTGGCCGAGGCATTGGCCGATGCGCTGGAAGCGCGCCAGGTGATCGTCTGCCCCGCCTTCCCGGCCACCGGCCGCTCGATCTATCAGGGGCATCTCTTTGTCGGCGACCGCCTGCTGAACGAAAGCGGGATGCAGCACCACCCGCTGACGCCGATGACCGATTCCGACATCCGCCGCTGGCTGGCGCGCCAGTCGCGCGGCAGCGTCGGGCATGTGCCGGCGGCCGATGTCTTCGCCGGACCGGGCGCGATCGCGAAACGCCTGGCCGACGAGGACGCCGCCGGTCATCGCCTGATCGTCACCGATGCGATCCGCGACGACGATCTGGTGGCCCTGGGCCGGGCCGCGGATGACCTGCCGTTGCTGACCGGCGGCTCGGGGATCGCGATGGGCCTGCCGGGCAATTTCGCGGCAAAGGGGCTGCTGGCCGGCAATGCCGCCGCCTGGCGCGGCCAGGCCGGCCCGGCGGCGATCCTGTCGGGCTCGTGCTCGGGGGCGACACGTGCACAGGTTGCCCGGCACCGCGAACACAACCCGGCCCTGGAAATCACCGCCGAAGCGGTGATGGCCGGCGCGGTGACAGGCCAGAGCGTCGCCGAATGGTGCCTCGCGCAGGACGGGTTGCCGCTGGCCTATTCGTCGGCCGATCCCGAGGTGGTTGCCGCCGCGCAGCGCCGTTTCGGCACGGAGACCATTGCCGCGAAGCTCGAGGCGCTGTTCGCCGAGGCCGCCCGGCACCTCGTCGCGGGGGGCGTGACCCGCCTGATCACCGCCGGTGGCGAAACCTCGGGCGCGGTCGTCGAGGGGCTGACGCTCGATTCCCTTCGCATCGGCCCCGAGATCGACCCCGGCGTGCCGGCGATGCGGGCGGGCGAGGACCTGGTCCTGGCCCTCAAGTCCGGAAATTTCGGGGCCGAGGATTTTTTCGAAAAGGCCGCCGCGAGGCTGGCAGAGGATCTGCAATGAAGGACACCCGCCTGCGCGAGGAAATCTGCCGCTGGGCCGCGTCGATGTTCGAGCGCGGGCTGACCGGCGGAGCCTCGGGCAACATCTCTGCCCGGACCGAGGATGGCGGGCTGCTGGTCACGCCCACCGGATCGAGTTTCGGGCGGCTGGACCCGGCGCGGCTGTCCCGCTTCGATGCGGCGGGGCGCCATGTGGAGGGGGACCGCCCGACCAAGGAAATGCCGCTGCACAGCGCCTTCTACGAAACCCGGCGCAGCGCCGGCGCGGTTGTGCATCTTCACTCCACCCATTCCGTCGCCTTGTCGATGCTGCCCGATACCGACCCCGACAACATGCTGCCGCCGCTGACGGCCTATTCCATCATGCGGCTGGGCAAGGTGCGGATGCTGCCCTATTTCCGGCCCGGCGATCCCGAAACGGGCACGGCCCTGCGCGGGCTGGCCGGGCGCCGCTCGGCTGTGATGCTGGCCAATCACGGCCCGGTCGTCGCGGCGAAGGAGCTCGAGGCGGCTGTCTATGCCGTCGAAGAGCTGGAGGAAACCGCCAAGCTGGCCTTGTTGCTGCGTGGCGCCAACCCGGTCATGCTGACGCCGGAACAGATTCGCGATGTAGTCACCAAATTCGAGGTCGAGTGGGACGAATGAAATTTTCTGCAAACCTGGGTTTCCTGTTCACCGAGATGGACCTGCCCGATGCGATCCGCGCCGCCGCCGGGGCCGGGTTCGACGCGGTCGAGTGTCATTTTCCCTATAAGTTCGACGCGGCCGATGTCGCCGCCGCGTTGCGCGAAACCGGCCTCTCGATGCTGGGGCTGAACACCCTGCCCGGCGATCTGTCGGCCGGCGATTTCGGGCTGGCGGCGTTGCCCGACCGCGAACAGGAAGCGCGCGCCGAGATTACCCGCGCGGTTGACTATGCCGCGGCGATCGGCGCGGGGGCCGTGCATGTGATGGCCGGAAGGACGGATGGCGGGCCCGCCGCCCGGGCGATCTATCACGCCAATCTGGGCTTTGCCTGCGATCTTGCGGCGGCGCATGGCATCACCATCCTGATCGAGCCGATCAATCATCGCGACGTTCCCGGCTATCACCTGAGCGAGGTGGAACAGGCCGCCGACATCATCGCCGAGATGGATCGGCAGAACCTGCGACTGATGTTCGACTGCTACCACACCCAGATCATGCAGGGCGATCTGACCCGGCGGATCGAGACGCATCTGCCGATCATCGGGCATATCCAGATCGCCGCCGTGCCGGACAGGGGCGAACCCGACGCCGGCGAGGTCGATTTCCGCTGGCTGCTGCACAGACTGGGCGAAATGGGCTATGACCGGCCCATCGGTGCGGAATACAAGCCCCGCTCTGGCCGGACCGGCGACGGCCTGGGCTGGCTGGCCGCCTTTTCCAGCGAAACATAAAAGCGCCCGCAGCCCCCTTTCCAACGACATGAATGCCGCGCCGACGCGGTGGCACCTGGCCTGAGCGGCCAGGCAAAGCGTGCCATTTCCCGGGCACAGCTTTCGGTTTTCTTCGGAAAGGTTCGATTTTTTCTGGAAAACCCCTTGCCATTCATCACGTTTCTGTAACACAGACTTGCTGAATGATCGTTCATTCTCATCTTCTCCGCGTCAACGTCACCCGGGGGACAGCATGAAAGACCTCGCCACACCGGCCCGCAGCGTCGAGATCCTCGACAGCGTCAAATCGGTATTCGCCGCCAAGGGGTTCGAGGGCGCGTCGATGCAGGACCTGGCCCGCGCCGCCGGTATGAGCGCGGGAAATTTCTATCGCTATTTCCCGTCGAAGGACGCGATCATCGCCGCCATCGTCGAGCGAGAGCTTGACCGGGTGGCCGACGAATTCACCGTCGTCATGGATTCGACGGCGCCGACCGAGACGCTCAAGGATATCGTGCGCCGCCGTCTGGAAGAACCTGACGACTGCCGCATCCTGGCCGAGATCGAGGCCGCCAGCCTGCGCCGCCCCGAACTGGCCCGGCTGCTTGCGCAAATGGAAGAAGCGGTCGTTTCTCATCTGATTTCGATCTTCGCGCGTATATACAACCTGACCGCCGCGCAGGCCGAGGATCGTTTTCGCCCGCACGCGCACATGATCGTGATGATCGTTCAGGGGCTGGCGAAACACGGGCAATGCCGGTCGGCCGCGCCGGGCGGCGGCGCCGAACCGCGGCTTGATGACCTGGCGCTCACGATCGTCGACCTGCTTCTGGGCGGGCTCGCGCCGAAAGACGACGACGGCAGGATTTTACAGGCAAGGGGCTGATCGATGGATTTCCGTTTTCCGATTCTCGCCGCAACATTCCTGTTGCTCACGGCCGTCAGCGGAACCGCACAGCAGGCGCCGGACGAGGCGCTTCCCGCGATCACCGTGTCCAGGGTCGAGACCCATGCCCTGACCGCCCGCGTTCAGGGCTCGGGCTTTGTTGCGCCGGTCGAACGGGTCCTGATCCAGCCGCAGATCGAGGGGCAGGCGATCGAAAGCATTGCCGTGGATCTCGGGGACAGGGTGAAAGCCGGCCAGGTGATGGCGCGGCTTTCGCAAAGCGCGCTGGACCTGGCCCTGAACGAAGCGAAGGCGCAGGTCGCCGGTGCCGAGGCGGCGATTGCCCAGGCCCGCGCCCAGCTGGTGCAGGCCGAGGCGAATCGCAGGGATGCGCTGCGCACCAAGCAGCGCACCGACGAACTGGCCCGACGCGGCGCGGCGACCCAGGCCGCCGCGGACAGCGCGGATGCGCGGTTCGAGGCCGCCGATGCCGCGGTCAAGGCCGCACAACAGGGGCTGGTTGCCGCGCAGGCGCAGCGCGAGGTGGCCGAAAGCCGCGTCGCCGATGTTCAGCTGAAGCTGAAGCGCACCCGGATCGAGGCGCCGGTGGCGGGCCTGGTGGTCGAAAAGAACGCGATGGTGGGGGCGATCGCCTCGGCCGCGGGGGCGCCGATGTTCACGCTGATCCGCGATGGCAAGCTGGAACTTGTCGCCGATGTCGCCGAAGAGGATACCTTGCGGCTGGAACCGGGGCAGAAGGCCGAACTTTCCGTCGAGGGCCGGGCGCAGCCGATTTCGGGCACGGTGCGGCTGGTCGAACCGGTGATCGACCCCCAGACCCGGCTGGGCAAGGTGCATGTCAGCATCGACGATCCGGCGCAGGTGCGCTCGGGCATGTTCGCCGAAGTCTCGGTGATCGTCGCCCGGCACGAGGCGCCGGCAATCCCCGTCTCGGCCATCGGCGGTGACAACGCAACGACCAGCGTCATGAAGGTTGAGAACGGGACCGTCCGGCGCGTCGGGATCGAGACCGGCATTCGCGAAAATGGCCTGGTCGAGGTGACATCGGGGCTCAACCCCGGGGATCTGGTGGTCACCAAGGCCGGGGCCTTCGTGCGCGATGGCGATCGAATCAATCCGGTGATGGCCGCGACCGCCCCGGCGGCGGTTTCGAACTGAGGATATCGTGATGAATTTCTCTGCCTGGGCGATCCGGAACCCCATCGCGCCGCTTCTGGCATTTTTCATGCTTCTGGTGCTGGGCTGGCAATCGTTCAACACGCTGCCGATCACGCGCTTTCCCAATATCGACGTGCCCATCGTCTCGATCCGCGTGGCGCAGCCCGGCGCGGCGCCGTCCGAGATGGAAACGCAGATCACCAAGAAGATCGAGGACGCCGTTGCCGGGATAACCGGGGTCAAGAACATCACCTCGACGATCAGCGACGGCATGTCCAGCACCGCCGTCGAATTCCGCATGGAGGTGGCCACCGACAAGGCGGTGCAGGACACCAAGGATGCCATCGACCGGGTTCTGGGCGAGCTTCCGGGCGAGGCGGAAACGCCGATCGTATCGCGCGTCGATGTCGAAGGGCAGGCGATCATGACCTTCGCGGTCTCTTCGCCCAACATGACGCTCGAACAATTGTCCTGGTTCGTCGAGGACAAGATCAAGCGCGCCCTCCAGGGCGAGACGGGCATTGGCCGCGTCGACCGCTATGGCGGTGCCGACCGCGAAATCATCGTGTCGCTGGACCCGGTCAAACTGTCTTCCTATGGCGTCACGGCGGCCCAGGTCAGCGCGCAGCTGCGCGCCGTGAACGCAGATCTCGGCGCCGGGCGCAGCGAACTGGGATCGCAGGAACAGACGATCCGCGTTCTGGGCGATGCCTCCACCGCCGATCGCCTGGCCGCGACGACAATCCCCCTGGGCGGGGGGCGTTTCGTTCAGCTCGACCAGCTGGGCACGGTCGAGGACACCCATGCCGAATTGCGATCCTTCTCGCGCTTCGAGGGCGAGACGGTGGTCACCTTCGGCGTGTTCCGGGCCAAGGGCGCGTCGGAGGTGACGGTCGCCAACACGGTGAACGCCAGGCTGGACGAGGTGCGCGCGGCCAACCCGGATGTGTCGATCACCAAGGTGGACGACACCGTGACCTATACAAGGGGCAATTACGAAGCGGCACTGCACACGCTGATGGAGGGCGCGTTCCTGGCGGTGCTGGTGGTCTTCCTGTTCCTGCGCAACTGGCGCGCCACGATCATCACCGCGCTGGCCCTGCCGCTGTCGGCGATCCCGACCTTCTATGTGATGGACATGCTCGGGTTTTCGCTGAACCTGGTCAGCTTCCTGGCAATCACGCTGGCCACCGGCATCCTGGTGGATGACGCCATCGTCGAGATCGAGAACATCGCCCGCCACATCCGAATGGGCAAGAGCCCCTATCGCGCGGCCATGGACGCGGCCGACGAGATCGGGCTGGCGGTCATCGCCACCACGTCGACCATCGTCGCCGTTTTCGTGCCCGTCTCCTTCATGCCCGGCATTCCGGGGCAGTATTTCCGGCAGTTCGGCCTGACCGTGGCGATCGCGGTGATCTTTTCGCTTCTGGTGGCGCGCCTGATAACGCCCATGCTGGCCGCCTATTTCATGAGCGAGAAGGACGCCGCCGAGGAAGAACGCCGCGATGGCGCGCTGATGCGCGGATATGTGTGGTTCGTGCGCCGGACCCTGAAGCTTCGGTATCTGACCATGCTGGCGGCAATCGGTGTTCTGGCCGTTTCGGTCTTTTTCATGTTGCGGATTCCCGGCAGTTTCATCCCGTCCGAGGATGTCTCGCGCGTGCAGATCAGCGTCGAACTGCCCCCCGGCGCGACGCTGGACGATACAAGCGATGTCACCCGGCGGATGCGCGAACTCATCCGGCCCATCAAGGGGGTGAAGAATGTCTTCGTCCTGGGCGGTGCCTCGCCCACCGGCGAAATGGACGTGCGCCGCGCCTCGGTCACCGTGCTGCTCGAGCCTCTCGACGAGACGCTGCTTTTCAAGCTGGCCGAGGTGGCACAGAACCTGCCGCTGATCGGGCCCTATCTGCCCGAACCGCAGACCGACGCCCGGACACGTCCGCAAAGCGATATCGAGGCCGAGATCTTCGACCGGCTGGCGGTGATCCCGGATCTGCGGGCCTTCAAGCTTAACGACCGCGGCCAGCGCGACATGACCTACAGCATCCTGTCGTCGAACGAAGCCGATCTGGAAAAGGCGGCGGCGGCGCTGGAATCGCATCTGCGGGGCGATCCCTTGCTGGCCAATGTCTCGGCCGAAGGCGCATTGCCCCGGCCCGAGGTGCAGATCACCCCGCTTGCCGACCGCGCCGCGCGGCTGGGCGTGACCACCCGCCAGATCGCGGAAACCGTGCGCGTGGCCACGATCGGCGATGTCGAGTCGGCGCTTGCCAAGGTGTCGATCGACGATCGCCAGGTGCCGGTGCGGGTGCGGCTGGACACGTCGCTACGCAATGATCTGGATGCGATCGCGAACCTCAAGGTGCCGACCGCAAACGGCGGCGCGGTGCCGCTTCAGGCCGTGGCCGACATTTCCCTCGGCCAGGGGCCCAACACGATCGAGCGCAAGAACCGCGAGCGGATCGTGACCATCGGCGCCAACCTGCCGCCCGGCGTCCCGCTGGGCCGCGCCACCGCGCGGTTCCAGGAACTCGTCTCGGAGGTGGAACTGCCCGCGTCGGTCACCGTTGCCGAATCCGGCGATGCCGAGGTTCAGCAGGAGTTGATGCAAAGCTTCGTGAACGCGATGATCTTCGGCCTGATGCTGGTGCTGACGGTGCTGATCCTGCTGTTCAAGAGCGTGATCCAGCCCTTTACCATCCTGCTGTCGCTTCCGCTGGCCATCGGCGGCGTGGCGGCGGCGCTGATCCTGACCGAAAGTGCCGTGTCCATGCCGGTTCTGATCGGTATACTGATGCTGATGGGCATCGTGACGAAGAACGCGATCCTTCTGGTCGATTTCGCCATCGAGATGCGGCGCCGCGGCTTTTCGCGGATCGAGGCGATGATCGAGGCCGGGCACAAGCGCGCCCGTCCGATCATCATGACCTCGATCGCCATGTCCTCGGGGATGCTGCCCTCGGCCCTGGGAGTGGGCGCGGGCGGCACGTTCCGCGCGCCGATGGCAACCGCGGTGATCGGCGGCATCATCGTCTCGACGGTGCTCAGCCTCGTGGTGGTGCCGTCCTTCTATCTGATCATGGACGACCTGCAGAATCTGCTGGGCCGGGTGTTCGGACGCTTCGTCGGTCGCAAGGAAGACGAGCCCGAGACATCGAGCCCGCAGGACCTGACCGCAGATCTGCGCGAGAGCCATGAACAGATCGACGCGCTGCGCAAACGCCTCGACGCGCTGGAAAAGGGCGAGCGTCCACCCTATGGCAGCCTGCACGTCGCCGAATAGGATACGGACGGGGCGGCGCGGTTGCCGCGCCGGACCCTTTCGTGCCGATGGCCCGCGTTCTCGTGCCCTGTCACCGCGCGATGAACGGGTCCGACGCGGCCAGGGTCACGGCCTCGGCATAGCCGGCCTTCAGCGCCGCAACCAGATCGGCGGCGCGCGGCTGGTCGCCTATCGCCCCGACGCCATGGCCCGCCGACCAGACGGTTTTCCAGGCTTTCGCCTCGTTTTCCATGTCCAGCCCCCCATGCGGTTCCGGATTATCCGGATCCAGCCCCGCCTGCACCATGCTGGGGCGCAGGAAATTGGCATTCACCCCCGACACCGCGTCGGTATAGGCGATGTCGGCCATCCGTGCCGCGACGATCATGTCCTTGTAGGCAGGCGCGATCATGGCCTCGCGCGTGGCCAGGAAGCGCGTCCCCAGATAGGCCATGTCGGCCCCCATCACCCGCGCCGCGGCGATCTGCCGGCCGGTCCCGATGGCGCCGGCAAGGACAACGCAACCGTCAAAGACCTCGCGGATTTCCTGCAACAGGGCGAAGGGGGATCGGTCGCCGGCATGGCCCCCGGCCCCGGCCGCGACACCGATGATGCCATCGACCCCGGCCTCGGCCGCCTTTTCGGCATGGCGGCGGTTGATGACGTCGTGGAACACGCAGCCGCCATAGGCGTGAACCGCCCTCACCACGTCGGGCACCGCGCCCAGCGATGTGATGACCAGCGGCACGCGCTTGCGCACGACAACCTCCAGGTCCGCCTCCAGCCGCGGGTTCGACCGATGCACGATCAGGTTCACCGCATGTGCGGCCGGGGCGGTTCCCGCCAGGCGCGCGCCGATCTCGGACAGCCATTCCTCCAACCCCGCGGTCGAGCGCGGGTTGAGCGCGGGAAAGGCACCGATCATCCCCGCCTTGCAGGTTTCGACCACCAGGTCCGGCCCCGAGGCCAGGAACATCGGCGCCGCGATCGCCGGCAGGCCGAGGTTTTCGCGCAAGGCGCTGGGTATCGTCATGTCTCGCATCCATCCGGCCGAAGGATCCCTGACCCCGAAAGGACCCGGCGGGCCATCCCGCCGCTCGGGCCACCCGTGCTTTCTTGGCGCCTGTCGGAGGCCATGTCAAAGCCCGTGGGCGCCGGCGGCCCCGAATTCCGGGCTTTTGTCGCCCGGACAAATCCTGTAGCGATAAGCCCGGTCCCGGCCGCCGGAACGCGCATCGCGCGGTGCGTCGAACCGACTGGCCCGAACATCCATTTCCAAGCGCGGGGACGACATGGCGAATACACTATACAAGAACGATATTCCCGCCGATCTGGATCTCGGTCCGGTGGTTGCCATCGACTGCGAGACGATGGGGCTCAACCCGCATCGCGACCGCTTGTGCGTGGTGCAGATGTCCGGCGGTGACGGCAACGCGCATCTGGTGCAGATCGACAAGGATCAGCGCGCGGCACCCAACCTGGCCCGGATGCTGGTCGATCCGCGCGTGCTCAAGCTGTTCCATTTCGGCCGGTTCGACATTGCCGCAATGTACAATGCCTTCGGCGCCCTGGCGGCGCCGGTCTATTGCACCAAGATCGCCTCGAAGCTCGTGCGGACCTATACCGACCGGCACGGTCTGAAATTCCTGTTGCAGGAGCTTCTGGGGATCGACATTTCCAAGCAGCAGCAGATGAGCGACTGGGGCGCCGAAAACCTGACCGAGGCGCAGCTTGCCTATGCCGCCTCGGATGTGCTGCATCTCCACGAGCTCAAACAGGCGCTGGATGCCCGCCTGGCGCGCGAGGGCCGCACCGCGCTGGCCGAGGCCTGTTTCGATTTCCTGCCCGCGCGGGCACAGCTCGATCTGGCCGGCTGGCCCGAGATCGACATATTCGCACATTAGACGCATGGACAAGACGACCTTCCTTCAGACCGGTCAACGGGTCATCACCCGCGAAGCCGAGGCCCTGACCCTTCTGGCCGGGTCGCTCGACGGCGACTTCGCGGCAGCGGTCGCGATGATCCTCAAGGCACCGGGCCGGATCATCCTGTCCGGCATGGGAAAATCGGGCCATATCGCGCGCAAGATCGCCGCGACCCTGGCCTCGACCGGAACGCCGGCGCATTTCGTCCACCCCGCCGAGGCCAGCCACGGCGATCTGGGGATGCTGACCCGCGGCGATGTCGCGTTGCTCTTGTCGAACTCGGGCGAGACCCCGGAACTGGCCGATCTGATCGCCTATACGCGGCGGTTCTCGATCCCGTTGATCGGGGTCGCCGGGCGGCCCGGATCGACATTGCTGCGCGAATCCGACGTTTCGATTCTGCTGCCCCCCGCGCCCGAGGCCTGCGAAACGGGGATTGTTCCCACCACCTCGACGACCATGACGCTGGCGCTGGGCGACGCGCTGGCCATCGCGCTGATGGAGCATCGCCGCTTTACCCCCGAACATTTCCGCGATTTCCACCCCGGCGGCAAGCTGGGCGCGCGGCTGGCAAAGGTGGCCGACCTGATGCACGGCCCCGACGAATTGCCGGTCGTCACCATTGACACGAAAATGAGCGATGCCCTGCTGACCATGAGCCAGAAAACCTTTGGCGTGGTGGGTGTCGCCAATGCCGCCGGCCGGCTGGTCGGCATCGTCACCGATGGCGACCTGCGCCGGCACATGCGCGGGTTGCTGGAGCACACCGCCGGCGAGGTGATGACACGCGATCCGCTGACCATCGCCCCGGATGCCCTGGCCGAAGAGGCGCTGGCGCTGATGAACGCGCGCAAGGTGACCTGTCTTTTCGCGGTCGCCCCCGATGGCGACGGCCAGGCGCAGGGGATCATTCACATTCACGACTGCCTGCGGGCCGGCGTGGCCTGATCCCATGGCCGCCTTCGACAAGGCATATTCCCGGTTCATCGCCCTGGCCAAGATCGTGCTGCCGCTGGCCGCGGTCGTGTTGCTGTCGACCCTGTTCCTGATCTCACGCCGGATCGACCCCACCGGTTCGGTGCCGCAAGCGCAAGAGGATTTGCAAAAGCTGGCGCGCGAACAGCGGATCACGGCGCCGCATTACACCGGCGTTACCGCCGATGGCACGGCGATTTCGGTCAAGGCCAGCAAGGCGCAGCCAAGCCCCGACACCCCCGACAAGGCCAGCGCGGATGCCCTGGTCGCCCGGTTGGAATTTCCCGACGGCACCCATGCCGAGATCACCTCGGACCGCGGCGTGGTCGATCCCGGTGCCGACCAGGCACGCCTGTCGGGCGGGGTCACGCTGCGGACCTCCGCCGGCTACCGGATGGTCACGGAAAGCGTGACCACCGCCTTGTCGACGACACGGGTCGTGGCCGAGGACGGTGTACGCGCCTCAGGCCCCCTGGGCGATCTGACCGCCGGGGGCATGGAAATCACGGAAGGCGAAGAAAACCGGGGCCATTACGTTCTGGTTTTCAAAGGGGGCGTGAAATTGGTATATCGTCCCGGAACCAAGGGGGATGAACGGTGATCACGATCCGCTCGGGGCTTCTTGCCCTGCTATTGATGTTGCTTGCGCCGATGGTCCTGGCGCAGGGCGCCGAGGTCGCGTTCGGCGGGCTGAAACAGGACAGCTCGCTTCCGGTCGAGATCACGTCGGACGAGTTGCGCCTCGACCAGGCCGCCGGGACCGCCGTGTTCACCGGCAACGTGCGTGTCGGCCAGGGCGAGATGCGGCTTTCCGCGGACAGGGTCGCGGTTGAATACGGCGCCGAGAACGGCATTCAGACCGGGCGGATCGCGCGCCTGCTGGCGACCGGCAATGTCGTGCTTCTGAGCGGCGGCGAAGCGGCCGAGGCGCAGAAGGCCGTCTATACGATCGACAGCGGCAATATCGTCATGACCGGCGGCGTCGTGCTGACCCAGGGACAGAACGCGCTGTCGGGCGAACGCCTGGTCGTCGATCTGCAAAGCGGCACCGGCACGATGCAGGGCCAGGTCAAGACCATCTTCCAGCCCGGGTCCGCCGCGCAATGAGCGGCCAGCCGGACCTGGAGATTGCCGGCGGCGATGTCGGGCTCAGGGTCTCGCACCTGATGAAAAGCTATCGCCGCAGGCCGGTGATCCGCGATGTCAGCCTGGAGCTCGGCCGCGGCGAGGTCGTCGCGCTGCTGGGGCCGAACGGGTCGGGCAAGACGACCTGTTTCTACAACATCGCCGGATTGATCGTGCCCGATGGTGGAACCGTGGTCATAGACGGCCGCGACGTGACCAACCTTCCGATGTATCGGCGCGCCAAGCTGGGGATCGGGTATCTGCCCCAGGAGGTCAGCATCTTCCGCGGCCTGAATGTCGAGGACAACATCCTGGCGATCCTCGAAATCTCGGAAAAGGATCCGCATACGCGACGCGAACGGCTGGAGGAACTTCTGTCCGAATTCGCCATCGGCCACCTGCGGCGTGCCTCTGCGCTTGCGCTTTCGGGCGGAGAGCGGCGCCGGGTCGAAATCGCCCGTTGCCTGGCCGCGAACCCGAAATACCTGCTGCTGGACGAACCCTTTGCCGGGGTCGACCCGATTGCCGTGGGCGAGATCCGTCACCTGGTGTCGGACCTCAGGACGCGCGGCATCGGCGTGCTGATCACCGATCACAACGTCCGCGAAACGCTGGAGATCGTCGATCGCGCCTATATCCTGCATGACGGGCACGTCCTGATGAGCGGCACCGCCGCCGAGGTCGTTCAGGACGAAAACGTGCGCCGCGTCTATCTCGGCCAGAGCTTTCGCATCCATTGAACGCCACCGCCCGGACAGGCCCCCGGAGGGGGTCTTTCGCGACCGCGCAAGATCGCGCGATCACCCGAACGGATCGGTGTGAAAACATTGACACGAGTCGTGGAACTGTCGCCAAATGACAAGATGATGAACCGGGTCTTCACCTTTCAGACATATGCGGCTAATAGCCGTGCCCCGGGCATTTCCGCCCCGGCACCGGTCTTGCGGACGCGTCGGACATCACCCATGTCCCGAAAAACAGAGGAGGCAGCCTTATGCTCTATCAGATCACCGGCAAACAGATCGACATCGGTGAGGCGCTGCAGACCCATGTCAAGCAAGAGCTGGACGAGGTGGTCGCCAAATACGCCGGGCGACCGACCGACGCCAATGTCATCTTCTCGCGCAGCGGCCACGAATTCGTTTGCGAGGCGACGGTGCATCTGTCCACGGGGCTGACGGCCCAGGCCAGCAACCGCGCGGCCGAGATCTATGCCGCATTCGACGGCTGCCGCGACAAGATGGAAAAGCAGTTGCGCCGCTACAAGCGTCGGCTGAAGGACCATCACAAGGCCCGTTCACAGCCGGTTGAACTGACTGGCGGTTCCTCTTATATCCTCGCCAACGCGGAAGAGGGCGAAGATTCGGAGCCGGAAAGCCTTCAGCCGATCATCATCGCCGAGATGGAAACGAAGGTTCCTTCGATATCGGTCGGCGAGGCGGTGATGCAAATGGAACTGTCTGGGGCACCGCTTCTGGTCTTCCGGAACGAGAAAACCGGCGGGGTGAATGTTGTCCATCGCCGCGAAGACGGCAATGTCGGCTGGATTGACCCCTGAGCACAGGATGAAAAGCCCGCACGAGAAGCGGCAGGCAGCAGTGAATTAATGGAACTTTCCGACATTCTCGACCCCGGCGCTGTCCGGGTTCTTGGCACACTTTCGAGCAAGAAACGCCTGTTCCAGGATCTCGGCGACATCGCCGCGGGGGCCTATGGCCTGAACGCGTCCGACGTGGTGGATGCCTTGCAGGAGCGTGAGAGCCTGGGCCCGACCGGCGTCGGCCAGGGCGTCGCCCTGCCGCATGCGCGGCTCGACGGGATCGACCAGGTGCTGGGCGCGTTCATGCGACTGGAAAAACCGATAGATTTCGACTCGGTCGATCGCCAACCGGTGGACCTGGTTTTCGCGCTCTTCGCACCCCGCGATTCAGGGGTCGATCATCTCAAGGCATTGGCGCTGGTCTCGCGCACATTGCGCAACGGGTCGATCTGCGACAAGCTGCGCGCCAATGACGATCCGGCCGCGCTGCACGCGGTTCTGACCGAGTCGCCGGTGACCCGGGCCGCCTGAGCCCGGGTTACGCCCCGCGCCAGGCGCGATACCCGAACATCAGGTAGTCGCGGTGATAGGCGTCGCGGGCCGCGGCCTCCAGCGCGTCGTCATGGATGTCCGACAGCGGCACGGGATGCTCGGCGGTCGTGCCCGAGGGCGCAAGGGCGTGCCGCCCGATCTGTGCCGACAGCATCGCCAGATCCTCGACCAGCCGTTCGGCCCGCAGCACCATGTCGGGCAACGCGAACTGCGCCATTCCCTGCAACAGCGTCGATTGCGAAGCCCAGGCCTGATCGACCCGGATCCCGGTCTGCCCGCCAAGATTGCCCTTCAGGAACTCCAGAAAGGCCAGAAACCCCACACGGTGCTGGTCGCGGCCATAACCGGGCCCCGGACCCTCTTCCGGCAGGGGAACCCGGTAATCGCGGCGCAAGGTTTCGCGCAAGGTGGGCATCGCATTCGGCCCGGAGACCGGCAGGATTCGCGTCCAGAACACATCATGCGCCCGTTCCAGCGGGTGGGTGACAACGGTGAAACTGCGATGGCCGGGATGGCCGCGTTTCCACTGGCGCAGGGATTTCTGGTTGAAATTGCGCTGCAACGCGTCCCGATCGACCGCGTCGAGGGCGGCCATCCACCCCTCGACCCGCGCTACCGGACCGCCCTTGATGGGCATGAACAGAAGCGGCGCCCGGGCGGCGGCAACATACCCCGGCACCATCGGGCCCTTGCGCGGTTCGAAATTCGGGGTGCGGGTCAGATCGAAGCGATCCAGCCGCGAAAGCGCCGCAACCATTTCGTCGAAATTCGACACCTTTTCGGACAGGGGCGCCGGATTCTGCTTCTTGAGCTTGCCCGAAACCGATTCGAGCCGGCCCTCGACACCCAGGAACCGAACCAGCCCGTTCAGAACCTGCAAATCGCCGACATCCTCGTAGGACAGGTAGAAGGCCGTCTGACCGCTCGATTGCAGCGCATGCAACAGGGTCTGCTGGAACTGCTGCAATTGCGTCAGATGCGCCTCGAACTCGGCCGCATCGAACCGGACCCGCGCGCTGCGCTGGTGTTTCATGTCGGTCAGCTTCCACTGGCCGGTCTCGGCGGCGATCTTGCGCGACACATAGCTGTCCACGGGATTGCGTGTCAGCACCACCTTGGCACAGCGCCTATCGGCCAGGACATGATCCAGAACCCGCGGATCGTGGTCATGGAAAAAGCGGAAGCCTGGCAACACCCCGGGCTCTGCCTTCATTGCAGCAACAAGGCGCAGCGGATCGGCAGCACGCTGGGCCATCGTCACCCCCAACGACCGATCCCGGTTCTTCTGGCCGATGAAATGCGGATTGAACGCCTCGCCGTGACATACCACGCCCGGAATCTCGTTGAGGTTTGCCTCCAGGAAGTTGGAGCCGGTCCGCATTTCTGCAAAGATTACAAAGCTGTCAAAGGGCCTGGACATTTCGGACTATTTCACCAGATAGGGGCGGCGACGGTCGTGCGGCTGGGTTTCGGGATCGTCGCCCACCGGGAAATCCCCCATGAGATAGGGCTGCATCCCCTGGTTCCTGAGATCCTGAAGGAACTGGCCGAACCCGGTCAGATCGGCCATGCGCGGCGCCTCGGTCAGGCGGCGCCGGCCCCGCGGGGCGATCTCGTCGATGATGATCTGCAACGGCTCCATCGGGTTCTGGACGAAATCCGCCATGGTCCAGATCCGCACGCGCGCGCGCGTCCGGGGCGCGCGCAATATGTCCAGATGCAGCGCCTCGATCCGTTGCAGCGCGGCGGCTTCGCGCCGGATGAAGGTGAAATTCCCCGTGCTGCGGAACAGCCGCACCGCCCAGGCACCGGTGATCACCGAAATCTGCGCGTTCGGATCGCTGGCGATGAACGCCCCGATTTCCTGCTGGTCGCCCGGGCCGAACTGAAAGCATTGCCGCTCGCCGCGCGTGTTCCAGATCAGGCTGGTCAGAAAACCGCAGGGGTTGTAATCGCGCACCGCGGCGCTGTCGCACAAGCCGCCGTTATAGATCGCCTCGTCGGCCGCGAACTCAACCCGTTCCGGGTGATACAGGTGGCCGTGGACCCGCCCGCCGGCGGCCTTGCTCAACCAGGTCTCGAAATCTTCGAACAGCTCGGAGAACCCTTCGAACACGGAAAACCGCGCACAGGTCTTGCCGTTTTCCCAGCCGGGATTGGGAAAGCGGCTTTGCATGTAAAGCCCGGGCCGGCCGCGTGTCCGCCGTTCCACCGCCTTGGAAAACAGCCGGTCGATCTTGCCCGGGTTGGGTTCGGCATTCTTGGTGACGGCGGGATCGTTCGACAGGAACGAGGAATACAACCGCTCGGCCTGCGGCCAGATCTTGCGCGCCACGAAACAGTCGGACCGTCGCAGCAATTGCAGGTGATCGTCGTAAAAGATGTGCGGCTTGCCCTGGAAATCGAACTTGGACAGCGTCAGGGAACGGCTTTCGATCGTCTCGCTGTGCAATCGCGCCAATGTCTGGAAATAGCTTTCATCGGGGATCCAAACGCGCTTGAAATAGGCATCATAGGCTGGCCGTTCCGGATCGTTCAGGATTGCCCGCAGCGTCTGCCGGGTCAGGCACCACCACTGGCTGCCCAGATGCGGCACAAGGCCCGGCGGAATCCGGCGTTTGAACCGGATTCGCCGTTGCAGGTTCACATAGGCATCGAACAGGTGGCGCTGCCGCTTCCACGAAAAGGGAAAGCGCAGGGTAAAACGCTCTCGGTCGAGGCCGCCGACCGTCCATGGAACGTCGGCCGTGGTCACGGATTCGATGAAATCGGTCCGCGGGCGGCTGGCAAGATAGTCCCGCAGATCCTGCACCGGGCGCAGCGGAAGGCACGATCCGGACGCCAGATAGATGTGCCTGCTGGCCGGAAAGGCCGCAAGCGCCGTCTCGGCCGCGGCCTGCGTCGCGGCGACAAGCGACCAGGTTCCCCATTCCACCCGGTGGCGCGCACTGAACCGCACGTTGTCGAGGTCGGAAAGCCCGCGGAGAAAGGCGGTGTAATCCTTTCGTCCGACGGCCTTGTCCACATGGATCACCACCGGGCAGCCGCTGTTGGCCCAGTGCCGCGCCACCGCCGTCGCCCGGTCCAGCGCGGTGTGGACCAGCATCAGGAAGGTCACGCTCATGCCCAGTTCCCCTTGGACATCAGGCCCATGATCTCCAGCTGGCGCCAGTTGATATATTGCTCGGACCACTTGTTCCAAAGGTCCGGCCTGTCCTGCAACCGGGCGTGATAGGCGCGATATTCATGGCTATTGGCATAGTGCTGGCGGCGGCTCAGCTCTTCGGCGGCCTTGTCGGTGAAGGTGTCGAGGAACTTGGCGTGCAGCAGGCACCCCGAGGCCTTTTCGCCGCCCCATTCGTCATAGACCAGGTTCAACCCCCGCGGCAAAAGCATGTGGGTCGAGCTGACATAGACATAGGAGCGATCCCATTTCACCAGCGGGATCTTGTTCAGTGCCGGCGCACGTTCGGGCCGGTCGGCAAAAAAGGCCCGCATCCGCGGCCCGCCCTGGATCCAGAGATTTCCGAACGCGTGGTTGCGGCTGATCATGTAGTTGCCGCTGTCGAACCATGACGCGATCTCGAACGGATCCTGCCCCGCGCGATAGGGCTGCGCGTCGATCGGCCCGCGCGGATACATGTCGACCAGCATCGCCGCGAAGGACTTGATCGAAGAGGCATCCAGCCAATCGGTCAGTGCCTTGATGTTGCGGGTATCGCAGAAGGGGTAGATGAAGAATTCGTCCACATCCACGACCAGCGACCAGTGGCCATGCGCGTATTTGCGCTGAAGCCAGTTCAGCCAGTCCACGCCAAAGCGCGACCGCTTGTAGCTTTTCGTGCTGGACCACAGGGATACATCGGGCTGCTTTTCCAGGTATTCCCGCGTGCCGTCATCCGAACCGTTATCGACCATCAGGAAGTGATCGATGCCAAGCGCCCGGTAATACCGGAAGAAATAGGGCAGGCGCTTGCATTCGTTGCGAAGCGTGGTGAAGGCCAGCACGGCGTCGGGGCGGATTGCGCCGGTGCGATCGGTCACCGCGCGCAGCTCGCGTCGCTTGCGAAAGGCGCGGATCAGCCACCGCTTGCGCTGCAGCCGCAGGCGATATGACGAGATCACGCCCAATCCATCTCCTTCCCATCAGGCCGCGACGGGCCGGCGGGACCGGGTAGCATGGCGGGGTTACGTCCGTTTCAAGACGGTATCGAAGTGATTTTCCCATGTCGGAACGGCCATCCTCGCCGTTTCCGTGCTGCCCGCTGTCCCTGTGTCCCGCATCAATTCGATTATTTTCTTGCGCCAAGGATAGGGATCACCGCCGTCCAGGTAAACGCCGAAATCGCCCAGAACCTCGCGATAGACGGCAAGATCGCTGGCCAGGACCGGCACGCCAAGCGCCGCGGCCTCCAGCGGGGGCAGACCGTAGCCTTCGGCCAGGCTGGGAAACAGCAGCGCCCGCGCCCCGGCGGTCAGCGCGGCAACGCCGCCATCGGGCAGGTCGTTCATCTCGAACACCGTGCGGCCCATGAACGGCGCCGTGTCGAGAACCCGGAAGACATCCTCGTTGCGCCAGCCGCGGCGGCCCAGGATGTAAAGAAGCGGCGGCGCGTCCATCTCCGTGCTCAGTTCTTCCCATAGCTTCAGCAACAGGGCGTGGTTCTTGCGCGGTTCGATCGTGCCCACGGTAACGAACCACGGCCGCCCGGGCGCCGGCCGCTTCGGCAACGCAACGAAATCCGGGCATGGCGGATCGACCCCCAGATGCGCCGTGACCAGCGCGGGCACGCGCCCGCGCGGCGCCAGATTGCGCTGCACATCGGCGGCGGTGGCGTGCGAATTGCAGATTACCAGATCGGCATGGGCCCCGACCGCGGCCAGCCTGGCGGCAAACCGCCCGGGCATGCCCCGGCGGGAAAATTCCGGGTGATCCAGCGGAATCGTGTCGTGAATCAGCACCGCGATCCGGATGCCCGGGACCTGTGAAATCGCCGCCAGCGTCTCGGCGCCCAGATTGCTGTGACCGACGTTCAGATAGGCCGCGCCGCGCGGCAGATGCTTGCGAAGCATTCCGGCCAGCCCGGCCGGGCTGCACCGATCGAGGCTGAGCCGGCGCAGATCGGCCTCGGCGGCGGCCCGGGCCGGCGCCTTGATGCGGGCAAGGCGGCTCAGAAGATCGGCCGCGCCCCACGGCTCTGCCCCGGCAAGCCGGTTCAGAAGCGGCAGCGCGGCGGCCCCGCCCAGAAGCACGAAGCCCAGGCTGCTGCGGGCCAGCAGGAACAGCGGCACGGAATCCGAAGAAAGTCGCGAAAGATAGGCCATCTCGACCCGGTCCACGCCGGTTAACGGTCCGCGCCCGACACGCGAGATCAGGCGCGTGATGTCCAGCAGCCGCGCCGTGGGCGGATTACCTGTCGAAACGGCCATTTCGGTGCCAGCGCCAGGCATCGGCGATCATGAGGGGCAAGGTGGATCGCTCCGGCTGCCAGCCAAGCTCGGTCGCGGCGCGGGTGCTGCCCGAGACGAGGCGCACCGCGTCGCCGGCCCGGCGCGGCCCCTCGGCAAAGGGCACCGGGCTATTCGTCACCCGGCGGGCCTGATCGATCACCTCGCGCACGGAAAAGCCGTGACCGGTGCCAAGGTTGAAAACGCGGCTTCCTTTTCCGGCCCGAAGCCAGTCCAGCCCCAGAACATGCGCCTGCGCCAGATCCATGACATGGACATAATCGCGGATGCAGGTGCCGTCGGGCGTGTCGTAATCGGTGCCGTGGATGGTCAGGGCGTCGCGCTGCCCGTCGATGGCCTGCAACATGACCGGAATCAGATGTGTCTCGGGCTGGTGAAACTCGCCCACCTCGGCATCGGGATCGGCGCCGGCGACGTTGAAGTACCGAAAGATCACCGATTTCAGACCATGGCTTGCCTCGAAATCGCGCAGGATTTCCTCGATCGCCCTTTTCGACGCACCATATGCGTTCAGCGGAATCTGCGCGCAGCTCTCATCGAGAACCACGCCATCCTGATCGCCATAGGTCGCGCAGGTCGAGGAGAAAACGAAATCCAGGCAGCCGGCGTCCACCGCCGCCTCGATCAGCGCCAGCGAACCGCCAACGTTGTTGCGCCAGTATTTCCCGGGATCGCGCATCGCCTCGCCGACCTGGCTGAAGGCGGCGAAATGCATGACGGCCGCCGGCCGGTAATGCGCAAACACCGCGTCCAGCCGGGCGCGATCCGACAGATCGCCCTGTTCCAGCGGTCCGAATTTCACCGCATCCGCCCAGCCGGTCGAAAGATTGTCATAGCTCACCGGAAGATGCCCCGCGGCCCGGAGAAGCTTACAGGCATGGGCGCCTATGTAACCCGCCCCGCCCGTGACCAGAATGGTCGCCATGAGTCGCTCACCCCCCTATTGCGCCGCCTTGGCGTGGGGTATCAAATCCTGAAGGAAGGCGCCGAATTCGTCGCGCAGATCCGCGCGCGCAAGGCCGAACGCCACCGTCGCCTGAAGAAAACCGGCCTTCGATCCGCAATCGTAACGCTGCCCCTCGAAGCGATAGCCATAGACGCCGCCATTATGCGCGATCTCCTGGGCGATCGCATCGGTCAGCTGGATCTCGCCGCCGGCGCCCTGTTTTCTGCGATTTATATTCTGCATCACCGACGGTGTCAGGATATAGCGCCCGATCACCGCAAGGTTCGACGGCGCGCTATCGGGGGCGGGCTTTTCGACCATCCCCTTGAGCGACATCAACCGCCCCATGTCCCGGTCCACATCCAGCACGCCATAGGCACTGGTCTTGTCCGCCGGAACCTCCATCGCTGCGACCATGTTGCCGCCGGTTTCCTGGTAGGCCTCGACCATCTGCTTAAGACAGGGCGTTTCGGCGTCGATCACGTCGTCGGGCAGGATCACCGCGAAGGGCTCATTCCCGATCAGGCGGCGGGCGCACCAGACCGCATGACCCAGCCCCATCGCCTTTTGCTGGCGGATATAGGCGATGGCCCCGCTGTCCATGTTCGTCGCCTTGAGGAGCTTCAGAAGATCGGTCTTGCCCTTCTTGCGCAGCTCGGCTTCCAGTTGCGGGGCGGAGTCGAAATAATCCTCGAGCGCGCTCTTGCCGCGGGCGGTGACGAAGATGAATTCCTTGATTCCGGCGGCGCGCGCCTCGTCGATCGCGTACTGGATCAGCGGCCGGTCGACCAGCGTCATGATTTCCTTGGGAACCGATTTCGTCGCCGGCAGGAACCGCGTGCCAAGGCCGGCGACAGGGAAAATGGCTTTGGTAACTCGTCTCTTCATGACAATCCTATCAATGGGCCTGCGCCGGGGCATCGTTCCGCCAGCAGACTGTATCTGGAATTGATGCCGGCAATTTGCTCGCTTATGGCCCATGTTGTGGCACATCGACCGGCCAAAATGAACCCGGTTTCATCCCGGGCGCCCCGGCGCGCGCAGGACGTCGAAAGTTTCCGGCCGGAACCGGCGCACCGGGGCCAGCCGGGCCAGTTCGCGCCGGCAGCGCGATGAAAACCCGCACCATTGCCAAAGCGGCGCGCCGCGCTCGGAGCGGCCGAAAATCCCGCCGGTCTGGATCCAGTAGCCCGCATCGGTGAAGCTCATGCGGTGATAGAGCCCGGTCGGGCTGAAAACGAAGAGCGTGACGGGTTGACCTTCCCGCACCATGCGCGCGGCCCTTTCGCGCAAATCGCGCGCCTGCCACGGTCGCCCGGCAAGCAGCGCATGGGCCGCACCGGCCCCGGCGCGGAACCGCAGGAACGATGCCGCGGCGGGGGCAAGCGGGGCCGGATCGGATGGGTCGCGCGCAATCCCCTCCGCGATCCCCGCCTCGAGCGTGCTCATAAGGCGGGCGATGTCGCGCGGCTCCAGCCGGCCGGCGACCATGTGTCGCAGGGCGCGCGCGCGTTGCGCCCGGCGCAGCGCGTCCAGCACGGCGGGCGATTCGCCGGAGGGGGCGAACTTGCGCAGGAATACCGCGGTGCTCGCGCCGATATCGCTCAGGTCACGCGGCGCGCGGTTCGTGCTGCGCCGGGGCGACGCGGCAAAGCCGTGATGCACGCGGGCCAGCGGCACGATCGCCGTGCTGGCCCCTGCGCGCGCCAGGCGCATGTTCAGATCGGTCTCGTCCAGAAAGAACCGATAGGCCGGGTCGAACCCGCCAAGCGCGGCCAGTGTTGCGCGGCGGAAGGCCATGTTGGTGCCTTCGGTCTTGATCGCGCGGTCGGGCCGGCCGGCGAGAACCACCGGGTCGGTTCCCGTCAGGGGCAGCGGCGCATGCCGCGCGGTGGCATCGACGTTGCGCCCGGTCCACTGAAACGAAATGCCGTTGCGGCCCAGAACATACCCGCCGGCGGCATCCACCCGCGCGTCGGTGAACACGGCACTCAGGTGGCACAGCCAGGACGGCTCGGCCACCGCATCATCGTCGATGAAGGCCACCACCTCGCCCGCAGCCCGTGCCAGGCCTGCGTTGCGCGCGGCGGCGATGCCGGGCGCGTCGACACGCACCGTCTTGAGGCGCTCCGCGAAGGCAAGGCGCGCAACGGCGTCCTGCCCGGTGGCATCGGCGACCACGACAATCTCGAAATCCGGATGATCGAGTTGCGACAAGGACAGAAGGCAGCGCGACAACAAGGCGGGCCTTTGATGGCTGACGACAACCACGCTGGCCCGGACCGGGGTGGTCATTCGATATCCATGACCGCCAGCATCCCCTCGATCCGCGGCACGTCCTCGGGATTGTTCAGCTCCCAGAACTGGCGGCCCTTTGCCTTGACCTCGACACAAAGCACCGGGCGGCCGTTCTCCAGGAAACGCAACTGCTCCAGCCCCTCCAGCCCTTCCAGCGGGCCTGGCGCCCAACCGGGATAGGCCGCCAGCGCATCCGGACGATAGGCATAGACACCGACATGGTGGAACACCGGGGTCGGATCGTCATCGGCGAAGGTGCTGCCGGTAAAGGGGATGACCTCTTTCGAGAAATAGAGCGCCCGGCCGCCCTGCCCGAACACCGCGGTCGTGCCGCCCACGCGCCCGGCGCGCCGATCGGCCAGCAGCGCGTTCAGCGCGGCCCCGTCGCAACGCAGCACCGGGGTGGCGATATCGGCCCCGGGATCGGCGCGCAGCCCGGCCACCAGATCCTCGATGAACCAGGCCGGGGTCAGCGGTGCATCCCCCTGAAGGTTGACCACGATGTCGAACCCGCCGCCAAGCATCTTAACCGCTTCGGCGCAACGCTCGGTGCCGTTGGCGCAGTGGTCCGAGGTCATGACGACCTCGGCGCCGAACGCCTCTGCGGCCTGCCGGATGCGCGCGTCATCGGTGGCGATCACGACACGCGGATTGCCCGAAACCGCCTGCGCGGCGTCCCAGGAGCGGCGCACAAGGCTCTTTTCCAGCCCCGTCACACCCTTCAACGGCACCAGCGGCTTGCCCGGATAGCGGCTGGAGGCGTAACGCGCCGGTATGACGATCAGCACCGGCATCAGGCGTCGGCCAGAAGCTCGACGCCCGGGGCGTAGACGATGAAGAACGGGTTCTCGTAGCCCGGTTTGCCATAGGTCAGCGGGGTGTGATCGTCCAGCCGGACAACCCGGCCGCCAGCCCCGCGCACCAGCGCATCGCCTGCGGCGGTGTCCCATTCCATCGTTCGCCCCAGCCGCGGGTAGAGATCGGCCTCGCCGCTGGCGACCAGGCAGAACTTCAGCGATGATCCGGCGCTGGTCATGTCCCGGACCGCATATCGGGCGATGTAATCGTCGGTGGCCTGGTCCCGGTGCGATTTCGACGCCACCACCACCAGCGCCGCATTGTCGGGCCGGGACACCCGGATCGGGCGGAGCTGACCTGCGCCGGCGGCGTCAAACGCACCGCTTTCCTCGACCGAGCTGCCGTCGGCCCTGGTATAGAAAAGCCGCCCGCGTGCCGGCGCATAGACGGTGCCACGCACCGGAACGCCGTTCTCGACAAGGGCGATGTTGACCGTGAAGTCGCCCCGGCGGCGGATGAATTCCTTGGTGCCGTCCAGCGGATCGACGATGATGAAATTCCGGGCGCTCCTGGCGTGGCTGGCGGCCTGCTCTTCGGTGACCACCAGCATGTCGGGAAAGGCGGCCGTCAGGATGCGCCGGATCAGTTCGTCGGCCGCCTCGTCGGCCTCGGTCACCGGGCTCTGGTCCGACTTGACCCGGACCTCGAAATCCTCCGCCTGATAGATCTCCATGATCCGCGCACCGGCCTCCAGTGCAGCCCGGCGCGCGACATCCTCGAATTTCCCGTAATCCAATGCCTGTCTCTCCTTCGCCACACCGGCGGCCGCCGCGATTGTAAGATTTTTGCAAGTCCCTTATGCTGATCTGCAACCGGAACGGCAAGCCGTGCGGCGAAATCCGGCGGGACGGGGACGGGCAGGCAATGTTCGAAACGGGGCATAAACGGAAGGGCATGCTGGCCGGTGGCTTCGACCTGGCCATGCTCATATTCCATTCCGCAGTGCGCGACATACGCAAACGGCATCGGCATGCGCTGCTGGGCCTGGTTCTGAACATCCTTCAGACCGTGCTGTTCGTGGGGGCCTTCTATGTCATGTTCACCGTCCTGGGCCTGCGCACGAACGCGGTGCGCGGCGATTTCCTGCTTTACATCATGTCCGGCATTTTCCTGTTCCTGACCCATAACAAGGCGATCGGCGCCGTCGTCGGGTCGGACGGGCCGGCCTCGCCGATGATGAAACACGCCCCGATGAACACCGTCGTCTCGATCTCGGCCTCGGCGCTCAGCGCACTCTATATCCAGATCCTGTCGATGGCGGTGGTCCTGTATGTCTACCACGCCGCGTTCAACCGGATCACCATCTACGATCCCGTCGGTGCCATGGGCATGTTGCTTCTGGCCTGGTTCACCGGCGTATCCATCGGGATGATCCTGCTGGCGGCCAAGCCATGGGCGCCCGAGGCGGTGCGGATCATATCCACGGTCTATCAGCGCGCGAACATGATCGCCTCGGGCAAGATGTTCCTGGCCAACACGTTGCCGGCCTACATGCTGGCAATGTTCGACTGGAACCCGCTGTTCCACGAGATCGACCAGGCGCGTGGGTTTGCCTTCATAAACTACAACCCGCATTTCACCTCGACCACCTATCCGCTTTACGTTTCGCTGTGCCTGCTGATGATCGGGCTGATGGCCGAATTCTACACGCGCAAGCATGTCTCGGCCAGCTGGGACGCCGGGCGCTGAGCGCAGCGACCTGCGAAATACCGCCAAACCGGGGCACTCAAGGCGCGCGGTTATCGCATATCAATGCGGGGGCGCGTTAGATTTGCGAGCATAGTCGGGCGCGCGCAGATTTCGCGCGTCGCAGAGCACTCAATCCCATGGAGGATGACATGAAAAAGTTTATTGCATTGCTTTTCACGGCCGGTCTCGTTGCCGGCTGCGAAACCCCCGGCCAGACGGCCATGGCCGGCGCCGCGACCGGCGCGGCGATCGGGGCGGCCACCGCCGGGCAGAACGAAACCCGCGGTGCGCTTATCGGCGCGGCCACCGGGCTTGCGGCCGGGGCGGCCGTTGCCGCGGCGCGGTCGGGCCCGACATGCCGCTATCGCTATCCCGACGGCTCGACCTATACGGCGCCCTGCCCCGAAGGTTACTGACGCCCTTTGAACCCGGCGCCTTTCCTGCGCCGGGTTCAGTCCACCACCCGAAGCGTCAGGTTGATCCGCCCGCCCCGGGGCAACAGCGTCGACGATCCCGGGCGGACACGATCGACCCCGTGATAGATCAGCCGTGACTCGCCGCCCATCACCAGCACGTCGCCGGAATTGAGCCACAGGCTTTCGGTCTTGCCGCCGCGCGTGGTGTTGCCGATTCGGAAAAGCGCGTCATCGCCAAGCGACACCGACACGACCGGATAGCCGAAATCGGCCTCGTCGCGGTCCTGGTGCATCCCCATCCGGGCCTGCGCATCGTAGAAATTGATCAGGCAGCAATCGGGCATCCGCGCCAGCCCCGTCACCCCTGACCAGATCTCCAGCACCTGCGGCGGGATCGGCGGCCATTCCACCCCCGAGGGGTGGCGCGTTCGATAACGATACCCGGTGCGATCCGAATACCAGCCATAGCGCCCGGCCGAGGTCATGCGCACGCGCATCGGCCGGCCATACGGCGTCATCGGTGAAAAAAGAGGGGCCGCGCGGATCACCGCGCGCAGCGTCGCGACCAGGTCGGACTGTTCGCTGACCCCCAGGCGCGCCCGGAACACCTGCACCCCGCGCACTGCCAGATCGGCACTGGGCGCGGGGCCCGTGTCATCCGGCTGGCGCTCGTCTTTATCGCTCATTGCTCACATTTCCGTCATTGCATCGGCTTGCAGGGCTTGGACCCCCTCCTTATATACGCCGGGAAGCGCGATGCGGGAGGGTTCCGCATTGCACAGGGATCGGGTAGCAGAAGCCTCATGAGGGTCCGCCGCCCATAACATCGCCGAAAGAAGAGGTAGAGTAATATGGCCAAAGTCATCGGGATCGACCTCGGGACGACCAACTCCTGCGTTGCAATCATGGACGGCGCGCAGCCGCGCGTGATCGAGAACGCGGAAGGCGCCCGCACCACACCGTCGATCGTCGCCTTCACCGAGAACGAACGCCTGGTGGGCCAGGCAGCCAAGCGCCAGGCCGTCACCAACCCGTCGAACACGATCTTCGCCGTCAAGCGGCTGATCGGCCGCCGCGCCGACGATGCCGAGGTGGCGAAGGACCGCAAGCACGTTCCCTATGATATCATCGACGGCGGCAATGGCGACGCCTGGGTGAAAGCCCGCGACGAGAAATATTCGCCGTCGCAGATCTCGGCCTTCATCCTCCAGAAGATGAAGGAAACCGCCGAGAGCTATCTGGGCGAAGAGGTAACGCAGGCGGTTATCACCGTTCCGGCCTATTTCAACGACCAGCAGCGTCAGGCCACCAAGGATGCCGGCAAGATCGCCGGCCTGGAAGTGCTGCGGATCATCAACGAACCGACCGCGGCCGCGCTGGCCTATGGCCTGGACAAGAAAGAGTCCAAGACGATCGCCGTCTATGACCTTGGCGGCGGCACCTTCGACATCACCATCCTAGAGATCGACGACGGCCTGTTCGAAGTGAAGTCCACCAACGGGGACACCTTCCTGGGCGGCGAAGACTTCGACATGCGGATCGTCAACTACCTCGCCGAGGAGTTCAAGAAAGAGCACGGCGTCGACCTGTCGAAGGACAAGATGGCGCTGCAACGCCTGAAGGAAGCGGCCGAAAAGGCCAAGATCGAGCTGTCGAGCTCGACCCAGACCGAGATCAACCAGCCGTTCATCTCGATGGACAAGGAAACCGGCCAGCCGCTGCACATGGTCATGAAACTGACCCGCGCCAAGCTGGAAAGCCTTGTGGGCGACCTGATCAAGGGGTCGATCAAGCCCTGCCAGGCCGCGCTGAAGGATGCCGGCGTCACCACCGGCGACATCGACGAGGTGGTTCTCGTCGGCGGCATGACGCGGATGCCCAAGGTTGTCGAGGAAGTGACCAAGTTCTTCGGCAAGGAACCGCACAAGGGCGTGAACCCCGACGAGGTCGTGGCCCTGGGCGCGGCGATTCAGGCCGGCGTTCTGCAAGGCGACGTCAAGGACGTGGTCCTGCTGGACGTGACCCCGCTGAGCCTCGGGATCGAGACGCTGGGCGGCGTGTTCACCCGGCTGATCGACCGCAACACGACCATCCCGACCAAGAAGAGCCAGGTCTTCTCGACCGCCGAGGACAACCAGAACGCGGTGACCATCCGGGTCTTCCAGGGTGAGCGTGAAATGGCATCCGACAACAAGATGCTTGGCCAGTTCAACCTTGAAGACATCCCGCCGGCGCCGCGCGGCATGCCGCAGATCGAGGTCACCTTCGACATCGACGCCAACGGCATCGTCAACGTCTCGGCCAAGGACAAGGGCACCGGCAAGGAGCAGAAGATCACGATCCAGGCTTCGGGCGGCCTGTCCGAGGACGAGATCGAGAAAATGGTCAAGGAAGCCGAAGCCAACGCCGAGGCCGACAAGGAGCGCAAGGAACTGGTCGAGACCCGCAACCAGGCCGAAAGCCTGATCCACTCCACCGAGAAGTCGATGGAGGAACATGGCGACAAGGTCGACCCGACCACGATCGAGGCGATCGAACTGGCGATCAGCGCGCTGAAGGAAAATCTCGATGGCGAGGATGCCGGCAAGATCAAGGCCGGGATCCAGAACGTCACCGAAGCCGCGATGAAACTCGGCGAGGCCATCTACAAGGCCGAGCAGGAGAAGGCCCAGGGCGAAGCCGAGGGCAGCGGCGGGGATGAACCGCGCGACGTGGACGAGGATATCGTCGACGCCGATTTCGAAGACCTGGACGACGACAAGCGCAACAAGTAACGCGCCGGAACCCTTGTGGCCGGTCCGGGAAACCGGGCCGGCCCTCGCGCGTTCCCCTGAGAGGGAAAGCTGATTAGATGGCAAAACGCGACTTCTATGAGGTTCTGGGCGTCTCCAAGGGCGCATCGGCCGATGAGATCAAGAAGGCCTATCGCAAGAAGGCCAAGGAGCTCCACCCCGACCGGAATGCCGACAACCCCGAGGCCGAAACGCAGTTCAAGGAAGTGAACGAGGCCTATGAGGCGCTGAAGGACCCCGAAAAGAAAGCCGCCTATGACCGGTTCGGTCACGCCGCCTTCGAGGGCGGCATGGGGGGTGGCGGCGGCCCGCGTGGCGGCGGCATGGGCCAGGGTGATTTCGCCTCGGCCTTTTCCGACGTGTTCGACGATCTGTTCGGCGATTTCATGGGCGGGCGTGCCGGCGGCGGACGGCAGCGCGCGGCGCGCGGCTCCGATCTGCGCTACAACATGCGGATCTCGCTCGAGGATGCCTTCAACGGCATGCAGAAGACGATCAACGTGCCGACCTCCGTCACCTGCTCGGTCTGTCATGGCACCGGGGCCGAAAGCGGCGCCGAGCCGACCACCTGCCCGACCTGCTCGGGGATGGGCAAGGTGCGCGCCCAGCAGGGGTTCTTCACCGTCGAACGCACCTGCCCCACCTGCGGCGGGCTGGGCCAGATCATCAAGAATCCCTGCAATGCCTGTGGCGGTGCCGGTCGGGTTGAAAAGAACCGCTCGCTGAACGTCAACATCCCCGCGGGGGTCGAGACCGGCACCCGCATCCGCCTTGCCGGCGAGGGTGAAGCGGGGCTGCGCGGCGGCCCGACCGGCGATCTCTATATCTTCATCGAGGTCGAGGATCACCCGATCTTCCGCCGCGACGGGGGGCACCTGTCATGCCGGGTGCCGGTGTCGATGGTTTCGGCCGCCCTGGGCGGCGAGATCGAGGTGCCGACGATCGACGGCGGCCGATCCCGCGTGAAGATCCCGGCCGGCAGCCAGACCGGCAAGCAGATGCGCCTGCGCGGCAAGGGAATGCCGGCGCTGCGCGGCGCCGGGCGCGGTGACATGTTCATCGAGCTTGCGGTCGAGACGCCGGTCAACCTGACCGGCAAGCAGAAAGAGCTGCTGCGGGAGTTCGAGAAACTCAGCGCGGATAACAGCCCGGAAAGCGAGAACTTCTTTTCGAAGGTCAAGCATTTCTGGGACGGTATGAAAAGCTGATCCTCCGCGCCGCCCGGCCCGATGCAGGCCGAGGGGGCGCGGCCCCCTCGGACAAGCCTGCCGCCTTTGGCCGATATGAAAGCGGTATCGCCGGCCGCTTTCCGCATCGGCCCGGCGGGCGTTAACCTTTCGTTCAGGATGTTCTGGAAAGCTCGGCCCATGTCGTCGACCGAAGCTTTCGAGGAACCCAACCTGCCGCTTTTCCGGGCCGACGGACCGGCGGTCACGGCATTGGCGAAGGGGCGGGTTCCCTCCTATATCCGCGATCACCGCAAACGCCTGCGCGGGCGGTTCATGCAGGGCGGCGCCGGTGCGATCCCCGATTACGAGATGCTTGAGCTGGTGCTGTTTCGCGCGATCCCGCGCCAGGACGTGAAACCACTGGCATGGCGGCTGCTGGAGGTTTTTGGCGATTTCAACCGCGTGATCTCGGCCCCGCCGGCACGGTTGCGCGATGTCGCGGGCGTGGGCGACGCTGTCGTGGTCGAATTGAAGATCGTCGAGGCGGCGGCGCATCGCCTGGCCCGGGCGCGGGTCATGGAGCGGCCGGTGATTTCGGGCTGGGATGCGCTGATCGATTATTGCCACACCTCGATGGCGCATCGCGAGACCGAGCAGTTCCGCGTGCTTTTCCTGGATCGCAAGAACGTTCTGATCGCCGACGAGGAACAGGCCCGCGGCACCGTCGATCATGTGCCGGTCTATCCGCGCGAGGTGGTCAAGCGCGCCCTGGAACTGAACGCTTCGGCCCTGATCCTGGTGCATAACCATCCATCGGGCGATCCGACACCTTCACAGCCCGACATCGCGATGACCGGCCAGATCGACGATGCCGCGCGGGCGCTGGGGCTGACCCTGCACGATCACATCATTGTCGGAAAATCGCGCGAGTTGAGCTTTCGCTCTGCCGGTTACCTCTGACACGACGGCGGTCAGACGAACAGCCCGGCAAGCCCCACGCCAAAGCCGATCACCGCGTAACCGGCGATGACAAACGCCCCGTCATGGGTCAGAAGGCCGATGGCGAACAAGGTGATCGCGGTCGCGGCCACGGTGGCAAGCGCCGGCACGAATTCCATGAGCGGCATCACCAGCGTCACGCACAGGCAGGTCAGCAGCGCCAGATGGCTGAAGGGCCGAATTGAAAGATAGCTCAGGCGCCGGTGCACATGACGATCGACCCACCCGGCCGGCCGCCGCAGCCAGACAATGGCCCGGTTCAGCCGCGCGGTCGCTATCGTGCGGCGCGCGACGAAACCGGGTAGCCACAAGTGACGGCGCCCCAACAGCATCTGAAGCGTGACGAGGAAGATCACCAGCGCGCCGAAGGTGGGCATGCCAGGGATCGAAGAGATCGGCGACACGAGGATCATCGCCGGAAGCAGGAGCAGCGGCGCGAAGGACCGCTCGCCCAATTTCGCCACGACCTTCTCGACCGACACCCGTTCGCCCGTGGCGGCGCTCTGCAATGCCTCCAGCACCTGGGTCACGGCGCCCGGGCTGGCGGCTTCGGTCGGGATATGATCGCTTCGGCTTGGCATATCTGCCCTAGATGGGGGTTGGGCCCGGCGCGGTCCAGCCCCCGGCGCGCCAGGGGCGGTCAGGTGTCATTCAGCAAGGCCGCCAGACCCTCGCGGTAGCTCGGGAATTTCAGGGTGACGCCCAGCTCATTCTTGATCCGGCCGTTTCGCACCTTCTTGGACTCGGAATAGAAGCTGCGTGCCATCGGGCTCATCTGCGCCGCGTCGAAAGGCACGGCCGGCGGCAGCGGCAGGCCCAGCAACCGCGCCGCATGGGCGATCACCTCTTGCGGCGGGGCGGGATCGTCGTCGCAGACATTGTAGATCGCACCGGGCCGCGGGCGGGCCATCGAGGCGGCCAGCACCTGCGCGATATCCTCGACATGGATGCGAGAGAAAACCTGGCCCGGCTTGATGATCCGCCGCGCCGTCCCCGCCTTCACCTTCTCGAACGGGCCGCGGCCCGGGCCGTAAATCCCGGCGAGCCGAAAAATGTGCAGCGGCAGGCCCAGGGCCTGCCATTGCGCTTCCGCGCGCATCCGTGCCCGGCCGCGCCGCGTGCCGGGGGTGAGCGGCGTCTGCTCGTCCACCCATCCGCCGCCGTGATCGCCGTACACCCCGGTCGTTGACAGGTAGCCGACCCATGTCAGATGGGTCGATCGCGCCAGGACAGGGCCGATTTCCCGGATGACCGGGTCGCCAGCCGCATCCGGGGCGATGGAACTCAGGACATGGCTCGCGCGCGACAGCGGTTCGCGCAGGTCGGCGCCCGGCCAGACCAAGGGCTCGACCCCTTCGTCGGCCAGGCGTTCGGCCTTTTCCGGGCTTCGCGTCGTGGCAATGATGCGCCAGCCCGGCAGATCGCGTGCCAGCGCCCGCGCCGAAAACCCATGTCCGAGGGAAAGCAATGTCTGCGTCATTCCCGGATCATGGGTCGCGTCCCGCCGCGACGCAAGGGCAAGGGCTTGCGCATCGGTCCGAAACGGTGACAGTTTGACGCCAGCCCTGCCCCGCGCAGGTTCCTGAGGAAATTTGCCCGAATGAGCTTTGCCCAACCGAACCTTCCCGTCGAAACGCCGCCGCGGCACGAACCGGAAAGTTTCACCGATCCGCAAGAAGCGGTCTCGCGGCTCTGCGTACTTTACGACGAGGCCACGGATTTTCTGCGCGAGAAATTCCAGGCGACGATCGCGGGAAAGCCCCGGAATGCGCGGTTTCGCGCATTCTATCCCGAGCTGCGCCTCGTCACCCGAACCTTCGCCCATGTGGACAGCCGGCTCAGCTTTGGTCACGTCTCCGAACCCGGCAGCTATGCCGCGACCGTCACCCATCCGACGCTGTTCCGGAATTACCTGGAGCAGCAGATCGCGCTTCTGGTCGAAAACCACGGTGTGCCGGTCACTGTCGGTGTCTCGCGCACCCCGATGCCGGTGCATTTCGCGGTCGATGGCGACCAGGACATCACCGTCCCGCAGGAAGGAGTGCTGGCCTTCCCCCTGCGCGACGTTTTCGACGTTCCCGACCTGGCGACCACGAATGATGACATCGTCAACGGCTACGACTTCAAATATCCCGACGGCGCCAGATCACTGGCGCCGTTCACGGCGCAGCGCGTGGATTATTCCCTGGCCCGCCTCATTCATTACACGGCCACCGCGGCCGAGCATTTCCAGAACCATGTGCTGTTCACGAATTACCAGTTCTATGTCGAGGAGTTCGAGCTTTACGCCCGCAAGGCGCTGGCCGATCCCGGCAGCGGCTATTGCGCGCTGGTCGGCCCCGGAAACGCGCAGATCACCGATCCCGACGCGCCGCTGGACGTTCCGTCGAAGCTGCCGCAAATGCCGACCTATCACCTGAAACGCCCCGATGGCGGCGGCATCACGCTGATCAATATCGGCATCGGCCCGTCCAACGCCAAGACGGCGACCGACCACGTCGCCGTGCTGCGTCCGCATGCCTGGATGATGGTCGGCCATTGCGCCGGGCTACGCAACAGCCAGCGTCTTGGCGATTTCGTGTTGGCCCATGCCTATCTGCGCGAGGACCGGGTGCTGGACGACGACCTGCCCGTCTGGGTGCCGATCCCGGCCCTGGCCGAGATCCAGATCGCGCTGGAAGACGCCGTTGCCCAGGTGACCGAATTGAAAGGATACGAACTCAAGCGGATCATGCGCACCGGCACGGTGGCCACCGTGGACAACCGCAACTGGGAACTGCGCGACCAGTCCGGCCCGGTCCAGCGCCTGTCGCAATCGCGCGCGATCGCGCTGGACATGGAAAGCGCGACGATCGCCGCCAATGGCTACCGCTTCCGGGTGCCCTATGGGACGTTGCTTTGCGTCTCGGACAAACCGCTGCATGGCGAGCTGAAGTTGCCCGGCATGGCCTCGGAGTTCTACAAGACCCAGGTCGCACGGCACCTTCTGATCGGAATTCGCGCGATGGAACTGTTACGCCAGATGCCGCTGGAACGGATTCACAGCCGGAAATTACGCAGTTTCGAGGAAACCGCCTTCCTGTGAAGCGTGAAAAATCACACAAAATGCTTGATTTCGGCCGCGCGAAATCCACAAACCGTTGTGTCCTGCCCCAAGATTAAGTTAAATCTTGACGGTGGGCCCCGACGAGAGAGGGCGGAACGAGGAGACAACATACATGGCGAAACCGATGACCAAGACCCAACTGGTCGCAGCCCTGGCCGACGAAATGGGCGGTGACAAGAAAACGGCGAATGCCGCGCTGGACGCGATCACCGACGTGATTACCCGTGAAGTATCCGCCGGCGGCGCCGTCACCCTGCCCGGCGTCGGCAAGATCTATTGCCGCGAACGGCCCGAGCGCATGGTGCGCAACCCGGCCACCGGCGAGCAGATCAAGAAGGATGCCGACAAGGTGGTGAAAATGACCATCGCCAAGGCCCTCAAGGACAGCGTGAACGGCTGATCGGAAACGACCCCGCGGGGGACGTTTTCAGCCAGGACCGGGGCCGCCTGCTGCCAGGCGGCCCTTTTATTTTACCGGAGGGTGCATGGATCTTCGCGCCATCGGCATGGGGCTGGCCTTTGCCTTCATGTGGTCCTCGGCCTTTTCCTCGGCCCGGATCATCGTCGCCGACGCGCCGCCCCTGACGGCGCTGGCGATCCGTTTCCTGATCTCGGGGGGGCTGGCCATCGCCCTGGCCCTGGCAATGGGCCAGACCTGGCGCATGAACCGGCCGCAGCTGCGCGCAACCGTGATCTTCGGCATCTGCCAGAACGCGCTTTACCTCGGCCTCAATTTCGTCGCCATGCAGACCATCCAGGCCGGTCTGGCGGCCATCATCGCATCCTCGATGCCGTTGCTGGTCGCCGCGTTGGGCTGGATCTTCCTGCGCGAACGCATTCCGGCGCTTGGCATTGCCGGGCTGTTTGCCGGGTTTTCCGGGGTGGGTGTCATCATGGCAAGCCGGATCGGTGGCGGCGGCGTCGATCCGTTCGGCCTTTCGCTTTGCGTCCTCGGGGCGCTTGCGCTGGCCGTGGCGACGCTGACGGTGCGCGGCGCCTCTTCGGGGGGCAACATATTGATGATCGTGGGGCTTCAGATGCTGGTCGGCAGCGCGGCCCTGGCGCTGGCCGCGGTGGTTCTGGAACCCTGGCAGGTCGACTGGAGCTGGAAGCTGATCGCCGCCTTCGCCTATACGACCCTGGTGCCGGGACTCGCGGCCACGATCACCTGGTTCTTCCTCGTGGGCCGGATCGGCGCGGTGCGTGCCTCGACCTTCCACTTCCTCAACCCGTTCCTGGGCGTGGCGATCGCCGCGGTGGTGCTGGATGAGGCCCTGGGCCCGATGGACATCGTCGGCGTGGCGATCATCATGGCCGGAATCCTTGCCGTGCAATGGTCCAAGCAATCCGCGCGCTAGATTTCGCAACGCGGGATCCTGTCGCAAACCGCGACGCCGACGGAACCCGCCGTCAGCCCCGATCAGGCCCGATCCGGCCGCGGTTCTCGCCGATCTGACCGCGATGCAGCAGCATGTGATCGAGCAGGACACATGCCATCATCGCCTCGCCCACCGGAACCGCGCGGATACCCACGCAGGGGTCGTGACGGCCCTTGGTGACGATCTCTGTCGCCTCGCCATGGCGCGTGATCGTGCGCCGGGGGCTCAGGATCGACGAGGTCGGCTTGACCGCGAACCGCACGACCAGCTCCTGCCCGGTGGAAATCCCGCCGAGGATTCCGCCGGCATGGTTGGAAGAATAGACCGGGGCGCCATCGTTGCCCGGGAAAATCTCGTCGGCATTCTCGACCCCGGTCAAGGCGGCTGCGGCCATGCCCTCGCCGATCTCGACGCCCTTCACCGCGTTGATGCTCATCATCGCGGCGGCAAGATCGGTGTCCAGCTTGCCATAGACCGGCGCCCCCAGGCCGGCCGGAACCCCGCGCGCCGTGACCTCGATCACCGCGCCGACCGAGTTGCCCGACCGCCGCAGCCCGTCCAGGTAATCCGCCCAGTCGGCCGCGGCCTGCGCATCGGGCACCCAGAACGGGTTGCGCCCGATCTCGTCCGCATCGAACCGGGCCCGGTCGATCCCGTGAGGGCCGATCTGAACCATGTAGCCGGTGATCTCGATACCCGGCCGCAACTCCGCCAGGGCCGCGCGTGCCACGCCGCCCGCCGCGACCCGTGCCGCGGTTTCCCGCGCCGAGGACCGGCCGCCGCCGCGATAATCGCGGATCCCGTATTTCTGCCAATAGGTGATATCGGCATGGCCGGGCCGGAACTTTTCGGCGATCTCGCCATAGTCCTTGCTGCGCTGGTCGGCATTCTCGATCATCAGCTGGATCGGCGTGCCGGTGCTTTGCCCCTCGAACACGCCGGACAAGATGCGCACCCGGTCGGGTTCCCGCCGCTGGGTGGTAAAGCGCGACTGCCCCGGCTTGCGCCGATCCAGCCAATGCTGAAGCATCGCCTCGTCCAGCGGCACACCCGGCGGGCACCCGTCCACCGTCGCGCCGAGTGCCGGCCCGTGGCTTTCCCCCCAGGTGGTGACGCGAAACAGATGGCCGAAAGTGTTCATGCTCATGCGCGGATTCCCCTTGCCAGAGGCAATAGCGGGCGCCGCACGCAGCGGCAAGCCTTGCTGCCGCCGCGCGTCGGGCTAACGCGCGGCGCTGCCGCTCGGCCCCGGATCACTCGGCCGACAGGCTGGCGAGATAGGCGTAAAGATCCCTGGCTTCCTGCGCGTCGCGCACCCGATAGGTCATCTTCGAGCGCGCGCCGCTGTCGCCGGTCGCCTGTCGGACAAAGGCGGTCGGCCCCTGGACGTAATCCACGAAGTTTTCCTCGGTCCAGACGACCCCGGCCTCGGCCGCTTCCTGCATCGCGCTTGAATAGCGGAACCCCTCGACCGCGCCAGCAGCCTGTCCGGCGATGCCGTAAAGGTTCGGGCCCGTGCGCGCGTTGCGCCCGGCCAAGGTCTCGCCCGCATCATTCACCACCACGTGGCAGGCGGTGCACTGGCGAAACGCCATTTTGCCAGCCTCGGCGTCACCCGACGGCCCGTGGCTTTCGGAAAAGGCCGGACCCGCGGCCATCAGACATGCGGCAAGGAAGACAATGTTGAACTTCATGATCCGTTTCCCCAATCATCTTGTGCTGCTTTTCAATCCCAAGCTCGACGACGGAACCGTCGATCGCCGGCCACCAGAATCGTGATACCATGGCAGGGTTCAGGCCGACAATTCTTTCACCGCGGCAAATTGCGACAGGAACACGCGCCCCGAAAGCTCGGCCAGGAATTTCGTGCGCCCGAGCCGGTCCATGACCGGGCCTTTCACCTCGCTCAGGTGCAGGGTGATTCCCATGTCATGCAGCCGGTGGTCGATCGCTTCCAGCGATTCCAGCGCCGAGGTGTCGATCTCGTTCACTGCCGAGCACATCAGGATGACATGCTTGAGATCCTTGTCGCCGACGACCCGGTCATAAAGGTAATCTTCCAGGTAACGCGCATTCGCGAAATACAGGTTTTCATCCACCCGGATCGTCAGGATCGCCGGGTCGGTCTGCACCTTGTGACGCTCGATATTGCGGAAATGCTCGGTTCCCGGCACCAGCCCAACCTCGGCGATATGCGGGCGCGAGGTGCGGTAGAGATACAAGAATACCGACAGCGCAACGCCGGCCGATACCCCCAGTTCGACGCCGAGGCCGAGGGTGATCAGGATCGTCGCCGCGACCGCAGCGAAATCGGCCCTGGAATAGTTCCAGGTCGTTTTCAGAATCGAGAAGTCCACAAGGCTCAGAACCGCAACGATGATGGTTGCCGCCAGCGTCGCCTTGGGCAGGAAGAAAAGCAGCGGCGTCAGCGCCATCGCCGCCAGCGCGATCCCCACGGCGGTAAAGGCGCCCGCCGCCGGTGTCTCGGCGCCCGCATCGAAATTGACGACCGACCGGGCGAAGCCGCCGGTCACCGGATAGCCGCCGCTGACCGAGGCCGCGATATTCGATGCGCCCAGACCGATCAACTCCTGGTCGGGAACGATGCGCTGGCGTTTCTTCGCGGCCAGCGTCTGCGCCACCGAAACCGATTCGACGAACCCGATGATCGAGATCAGTACCGCGGCGCCAAGCAGGCTGGTCCAGAGCTCGGCATCGAAATGCGGCAGCGTCAGCGGCGGCAAGCCCTGCGGCACGTCGCCCACGATCGCCACGCCCCGCTGTTTCAACCCGAAAAGCCAGGCCGCAAGCGTTGTCACCACCACTGCGCCGACCGGGCCGGCCTTGGCCAGGATGTCCGCGATACGCGGCTTCACCCCGGCCTTCAGAAGCCGCGGCTTCAGGCCCTTTCGCACCCAGAACAGGAACGCCGTGGCCGGGAGCCCGACGGCAAGGGTGTAATAGTTCGTTTCGTCCAGATGCGCGAAAAGCGAGCGCAGCAGTTCCAGCAGATTGTGGCCCGAGGCCGGCACCCCCAGGATGTGCTTCAACTGGCTGGTCGCAATGATGATCCCGCTGGCCGTAATGAATCCCGCGATCACCGGGTGGCTCAGGAAATTGGCGAGAAAGCCCAGCCGGAAAAGCCCCAGGAAGGTCAGGAAAAGGCCGGACAGGAAGGCCAGGGTGATTGCTGCCGTGGCGTAATCCGCGCTTCCCGGCGTCGCCACCTTGCCGACCGCCGCCGCCGTCAGCAGCGAAACCACCGCCACCGGCCCGACCGCCAGGGCGCGGCTGGTGCCGAAGATCGCATAGGCCACCAGCGGCAGGATCGAGGCGTAAAGCCCCATCTCCGCCGGAAGCCCCGCCAGCAGCGCATAGGCCAGCGATTGCGGGATCAGCATGATCGTCACGATCACCGCCGCGACCAGGTCGTTGGTCAGCGCGGTCCGGTCATAGCCGCGCCCCCATTGCAGGATCGGCAGATAGCGTTCGAGAAGCTTCGCACGGACGAGGCGCATCAGGGCGACTCCTTGTCGTATTCATGATTTGAAATGTGATTAAGGTGATGAACGACGGATAACAAGGGATGGATCGACCGCGATCTGTGCATCTCTTGCCGTTTGCCGCAACGTGAATTACGTTGCCCATACCTCGGGGTGCCCGACCAGGGCTGAGACGCAGATTGCGAACCCGTTGAACCTGAACCGGCTAGAACCGGCGGAGGGAAGGTTGCTGGACATTCTCCATCCCTGCCCCTGACCGCCCGTGAATGGAGGATGACCATGAAATATCCGATCTTCGCAGCGGCAACCCTGTGCGCCACGATGGCCGGCGCACAGACCCCCGTGTTGACCGTCTATACCTATGACAGCTTCGTGTCCGAATGGGGCCCCGGCCCGAAAATCGAAAAAGCCTTCGAGACGGAATGCGCCTGCGACCTGCAATTTGTCGGCACTGGCGACGGTGCGGCATTGCTGGGCCGGCTGAAGCTGGAAGGCGCGCGCACCGATGCCGACGTGGTGCTGGGCCTGGACACCAACCTGACCGCCGCCGCGGGGGAAACCGGGCTGTTCGCGCCGCACGGGATCACAGATCCCGACCTGTCGTTGCCGATCGAATGGAACGACCCGCTTTTCCTGCCCTATGACTGGGGATGGTTTGCCTTCGTCTATGACAAGACGCGGATGGACACCCCGCCTGACAGTTTCAAGGCACTGGCCGCCGCGCCTGACGATATGAAAATCGTCATTCAGGACCCGCGTTCCTCGACCCCGGGCCTGGGACTGCTGATGTGGGTCAAGGCCGCCTATGGCGACCGCGCCGACGAGGTCTGGCAGGGGCTTGCGCCGCAGGTCCTGACCGTCACCAAGGGCTGGTCCGAGGCTTATGGCCTGTTCCTCGATGGCGAGGCCGACATGGTCCTGTCCTACACCACCTCGCCGGCCTATCACCTGATCGCGGAAGGCGATGACAGCAAGGCCGCGGCCCGCTTCGACGAGGGGCATTACATGCAGATCGAGGTGGCCGGCCGCATCGAAGGGTCCGACCAGCCTGAACTGGCCGACCGCTTCCTGCGTTTCATGTTGAGCGATGCGTTCCAGTCGGTCATTCCCACGACCAACTGGATGTATCCCGCCAGCCTGCCCGCCGAAGGTCTGCCCGAGGGGTTCGAGACCCTGATTCAGCCCGACAAGTCCCTGATCCTGCCGCCCGAACGGGCCGCGAAACTGCGCGACGAGGCGCTGGAGGAATGGCGCAGCGCGCTCAGCCGCTAGGCCCCGGCACCTGGGCCGGGATGGCCGTCGCCATCCTGGTGCTGGGGCTGACGCTGGGCACGCTCGGCGCCGTGTTCGCGCGGGCCGAAGACGCGGCGGCTTTCGGCCCCGGCGACTGGGCAGCGCTGCGCTTCACCCTGGTGCAGGCCACGCTCTCGGCGGTGCTGAGCGTGCTGTTGGCGATCCCGGTGGCGCGCGCGCTGGCCCGGCGCGCCTTTCGCGGGCGCGGCTGGCTGATCACGCTGCTCGGCGCCCCGTTCATCCTGCCGGTCATCGTCGCCATCCTGGGCCTGCTGGCCGTCTTCGGGCGCAACGGGCTGTTCAATCAGGGGCTTCAGGTGCTGGGGATCGCCCCGCCGTCGATCTACGGGCTTCAGGGGGTGGTGCTGGCGCATGTGTTCTTCAACCTTCCCCTGGCGACGCGCCTGATCCTCCAGGGCTGGCAGTCGATCCCGGCCGAACGGTTCCGGCTTGCCGCGTCGCTGGGTTTCACGACACGCGACGTCAACCGCTGGCTGGAACGGCCGATGCTGCGCACCGTCCTGCCTGGCGCGATCGTGGTGATCTTCGTGGTCTGCCTTACAAGCTTTGCCGTGGCGCTGACGCTGGGCGGCGGGCCGGGCGCGACCACGATCGAACTGGCGATCTATCAGGCGTTCCGCTTCGAATTCGACCTTGGCCGCGCGGCGCTCCTGTCGCTTGTCCAGTTCGCCCTGTCGGCACTGGCCGCGGGCCTTGCGGCCTGGGTTGCGCTGCCGGCATTCGGCGGCGCCGGGCTGGACCGGGTGCCGCAACGCTGGGACGCGGGCAATCCCTTGGCGCGCGTGGCCGACACCGCGTGGATCGTGCTGGCCGCGCTGTTCCTGATCGTGCCGCTGGCGATGGTTGTCGCAAGCGGCCTGCCCACGATCGGGCAACTGCCGGCAAGTGTCCTGATGGCCGCCTTGCGCTCTTTCCTGGTGGCGTTGGGGTCGGCGGCCCTGATGCTGCTTCTGGCGCTGCCGCTGGCGATTGCCACCGTCCGGCTGGGACGACACCCCGCCGGCGCCGCGCTGGAAGTCACCGGCGCGCTGTCCATCGCCGCCTCGCCGCTGGTCATCGGCACCGGTCTTTTCATCCTGCTCTTCCCCGTCACCGACCCCGTTGTCCTGGCCCTGCCGGTCACGGCCCTGGTCAACGCGGTGATGAGCCTTCCCTTCGCGATGCGCGCCCTTGTTCCCGCCCTGCGCGAGACCGAAGCGGCGCATGGGCGCCTTGCCGACAGCCTGGGCATGACCGGGTGGGCGCGGCTGCGATTTCTGGTGCTGCCCCGCCTGCGGCGGCCCATCGGTTTTGCCACCGGGCTGGCGGCCGCGCTCAGCATGGGGGATCTGGGGGTGATCGCGCTTTTCGCCGACCCGACGCAGGCCACCTTGCCGCTGCAACTTTACCGCCTGATGGCGGCCTACCGAATGGATGAGGCCGCAGGCGCGGCACTGTTGCTTCTGACGCTCAGCCTGCTGCTGTTCTGGATCTTCGATCGCGGGGGGCGCGGAAATGCTGCAACTTGAGGGCCTGCGCCTGAGCCAGGGCGATTTCACACTCACCGCCGATCTTGTCATCGAGACCGGCGCGCGGGTGGCCGTGATCGGCCCCTCGGGCGCGGGAAAATCGACGCTGCTGGACCTGATCGCCGGGTTCCAGATGCCCGATGCCGGCCGCGTCCTGTGGAACGGGCAGGACCTGGCCCCCTTTCCCCCGGGCCGGCGCCCGGTCAGCCTGATCTTCCAGGACAACAATCTGTTTCCGCACCTGACCGTCGCGCAGAATGTGGGGCTTGGATTGCGCCCCGATCTCAGGCTCGACAATGATGCGCAGAGGGCCGTCCGGCGCGGCCTGGAACGGGTCGGGCTTGCGGGGCTGGGCGGGCGCAAACCGGCGGAACTGTCAGGCGGCCAACGCGGTCGCGTGGCCCTGGCCCGCGTGTTGCTGCGGGGCCGGCCCCTGCTTTTGCTGGACGAACCGTTCGCGGCACTTGGGCCGGCGCTGCGGGCCGAGATGCTGGCATTGGTGGGCGACCTGGCATCGGAAACCGGCGGCACGGTGCTTTTGGTCAGCCACGATCCGCGGGATGCCGCGACGGTCGCGGATCAGGCGATCACCGTCTTCGATGGCCGGGTCGATCCGCCGCGCGACACCGCAACCCTGCTGTCGGATCCGCCGCCCCGACTGCGCGAATACCTGGGGTGACGATCAACCGCCATTGCATCGCCGGGCCGCCCGCGCATCCGCCGCGCCGGCGGGTGCGCACCGACGGCACCGATGTAAAAGACAAGGGCGGCACCGTTTCCGATGCCGCCCGCTGATCTTGTCGGATGTCACGACAGCCATCAGCTGAGATTGCGTTCGACCTCTTCACGCTCGAAGATCTCGATCACGTCGCCCGGGCGGATATCCTCGTAGTTCTCGAAGGCCATCCCGCATTCCTGGCCCGACTGCACCTCGGGCACTTCATCCTTGAACCGCTTGAGGGTCTTCAGCGTGCCCTCGTGGATCACCACGTCCTCGCGCAGAAGCCGGACACCGGCCGAGCGGCGGGCGATCCCTTCGGTCACCAGACAGCCGGCAACCTTGCCCACGCCCGACACCTTGAAGACCTCCTTGATCTCGGCGTAACCGATATACTTTTCGCGGATCTCGTTCGACAGCAGACCGCTGGCCGCGGATTTCACATCGTCCACGAGATCATAGATCACGCTGTAATAGCGGATCTCGACCCCCTTCTGATTGGCCGCATTGCGCGCCGGCGCATTGGCCCGGACGTTGAAACCGATGATCGGAGCGCCCGACGCCTCGGCCAGCCCGACATCGGTTTCGGTGATCGCACCGACCCCGGCATGCAGAACCCGCACGCGCACTTCGTCATTGCCGATCTTCTCCATCGCCTGGACGATCGCCTCGGCCGAGCCCTGAACGTCGGCCTTGACCAGGATCGGAAGCTCCTTGAGGTTCTTGTCTTCCTTGGCCTTCGCCAGCAGCTGGTCCAGGGTCGTCGCGGCACCGGCGGCGGCGCGCTTGTCCTTGGCGGCCTGTTCGCGGTATTCCGCGATTTCGCGGGCCTGCGCCTCGGTCTCGACCACGTTCAGAACGTCGCCGGCCTCTGGTGTGCCGTTCAGGCCCAGAACCTCGACCGGAACCGACGGCCCGGCTTCTTCGACGCGCTCGCCCTTGTCGTTGATCAGGGCGCGAACCTTGCCCCATTGCTCGCCCACGACGAAGATGTCGCCGCGGCGCAGCGTGCCATTCTGCACCAGGACGGTCGCGACGGGACCGCGGCCGACATCGAGCTGCGCCTCGACCACCGCGCCGGTGGCCGCACGGTCCGGATTGGCCTTCAGTTCCAGGATCTCGGATTGCAGGGCGATCGCTTCGAGAAGTTCGTCAAGCCCCTTGCCGGTGATCGCCGAAACCTCGATGTCCTGCACATCGCCCGACATCGCCTCGACCACGACCTCGTGCTGCAACAGGTCCGTGCGCACCTTGTTCGGGTTCGCATCGGGTTTGTCGCATTTGTTGATCGCCACGATCATCGGCACCTTGGCCGCCTTGGCGTGATTGATCGCCTCGATCGTCTGCGGCATCACCGCGTCATCGGCAGCCACCACCAGAACGACGATATCGGTGACATGCGCACCACGGGCACGCATCGAGGTAAAGGCCGCGTGACCGGGCGTGTCGAGGAAGGTCAGGGTCGATCCGCTGTCGGTCTGCACCTGATAGGCGCCGATATGCTGGGTGATCCCGCCGGCCTCGCCCGAGACGACCTTGGCATTGCGGATCGCATCCAGAAGCGAGGTCTTGCCGTGATCGACATGCCCCATGATCGTGATGACCGGCGGACGCGGCTTGAGATCCTCGGGCTTGTCCTCGACCGAGTCGATCACCTGCTCCACGTCGGCATCGGAAACGCGCACGACCTTGTGGCCGAATTCCTCGACAATAAGCTCTGCGGTGTCGGCGTCGATCGGCTGGTTCTGGGTCACCATCATGCCCATCTTCATCAGCGACTTGACCACGTCGGCCGAGCGTTCGGCCATGCGGTTGGCCAGTTCCGACACGAGGATCGATTCGGGCACCTGGACCTCGCGCACGATCTTTTCACGATCCTGCCCGCCGCCCATCGCCTTCTGGCGCATCCGTTCCTGCTTGCGCTTCATCGCGGCCATCGAGCGTTGCCGCCCGCCTTCGCCGCCGGTCAGCGCCTGGTTCACGGTCAATTTGCCGGACCGGCGGTTATCCTTGCCTGCGCCCTTGTTGCGGGCGGGCTTGTCGTCGCGGGTGTCGCGCTCACGCTCCTTGCGCGGGGCCGGCTTGGCGCCGCCACGCGGCTCTTCGACCGGCGGCGTGGGCCCGGTGGATTCGGCCGGCGGCTCGGCGGCGCGGCTGCGGGCCTGTTCGGCCTCCTTGCGCGCGTCCTCTTCCTGCTGGGCCTTGCGGCGGGCAGCCTCTTCGATTTCCTGCTGCTCGCGTTCCTTGGCCTCGATCTCTTCGCGCCGGCGCTGGCGTTCCTCGTCGCGCCTGCGCTCATCCTCGGCGCGCTGGCGCGCATCCTCGGCCTCGTTGGCCTTGGCTGCCTGCAACGCCTTCAACCGGCGTTCCATCTCGGAATCGGAAATGCCGGCCGGCCGCCTCGCGGGGTTGCCGCCCTGCGGTTTGCCGCCGCCTGCGGATTTCGCGGCGCCGGGCTTGGGAACGACAACGCGCTTGCGCTTCGTCTCGACCACGACATTCTTGGTCCGCCCGTGGCTGAAGCTCTGCTTCACCTGGCCGGACCGCGGACCGCCGCGCACACCGAGAGTTTTCTTGTCGTCACTATCGCTCATATGGATTTCGTACCCTTTCCGGGGGTCTTGCCCCCGCCCATTTTGCGAACGCCCGAAAGCTTGGCCGCATCCTCTACTACACGTCGCGTGAGTCCGCCAGCCGCAAGCGCGCCATGTATCACATGTTCACGTCCGAATGCCAAACCCAATTCCCGGGCACTCAGACAGCCTATGAACGCCTCGGTCTCCGAGGGCAGCCGCAGCTTCGACTTGCCCCGTTCCGAACCGTCGCTGGCCTGGATCAGCACGGTTGCCTCACCGCTCAGAAGCCAGCCCTTGACCTTTTCATACCCCGCGACCGCCAATCCGGCCTTCCGGGCCAAGGATATCTCCTCGACCACCCGGCGGGCCAGCCCCGCCTCGACCTGGTCGAACAGGTCTTCGGGCACTGTCACGGCCTGTTTCGCCGCCCGCGCGAACAGCCGCCTGGCAATCGCCTTTTCCAGCGCCGCCCGATCGGCCGCGACCCATATTCCGCGCCCCGGCAACTTGCCCAGCAGGTCCGGCACGATGACGCCATCCGGCCCCACGACGAATCGAATCAGCCCCGCCTTGGGCTGAACCTCTCCGGTCGCGATGCAACGCCGCTCGGGCGCATCGGGCCGATCGTTTCGTCCACCACGGCTCAAGGCGCGCTCCCGGGGCCTACGAAGAGGCCCCGGCCTCCGCGGGTTCTATCGCCGCGTCGGCATCCGCCTCGGGCGCGTCGGTCTTCAGGTCGGCGATATCCACCCAGCCCAGTTGGACCCGCGCGGTCATCACCAGGTTCTGCGCCTCTTCCAGAGAGACATCGAATTTTTCCAGCAGGCCTTCGTCCTTGACCCGCTCGCCATCGACCGTGGTCCAGCCGCCGGCCAGTTCCCAGTCGGCGCAAGTGGCGAAATCTTCCAGCGTCTTGATGCCGTCTTCCGCCAGGGCCTCGATCATCTGGGGTGTCAGGCCTTCGAATTCAACCAGGCTGTCCTCGACCCCCAGCTCGCGGGCGCGATCCAGCGCCTTCTTGTTCAGCTCTTCCAGGTAATCGCGCGCCCGCGCCTGAAGCTCATCGGCGGTGTCCTCGTCCACGCCGTCGATCACCAACAGTTCATCCCGGTCCACATAAGCCACTTCCTCGAGCGAGCTGAACCCCTCGGAGACAAGTAGCTGGGCGAAGAATTCGTCCAGGTCCAGCGTGTCCATGAACAATTGGGTCCGCTCGGCGAACTCGGCCTGACGGCGCTCGGATTCCTCGGCCTCGGTCATGATGTCGATGTCCAGGCCGGTCAGCTGGCTTGCAAGCCGCACGTTCTGGCCCCGCCGTCCGATGGCAAGGCTCAGTTGATCGTCGGGCACCACGACCTCGATCCGCTGGGCGTCTTCGTCGATCACGACCTTGGACACCTCGGCCGGTTGCAGCGCGTTCACCAGGAAGGTCGCCTGATCCTCGTTCCAGGGAATGATGTCGATCTTCTCGCCTTGAAGCTCGTTGACAACGGCCTGCACGCGGCTGCCGCGCATCCCGACGCAGGCGCCCACCGGGTCGATCGAGCTGTCATGGGAAATCACGCCGATCTTCGCACGCGACCCGGGGTCGCGCGCCACGGCCTTGATCTCGATGATGCCATCATAGATCTCGGGCACTTCCATCTTGAACAGCTCGGCCATGAACTGCGGATCGGTGCGTGACAGGAAGATCTGCGGGCCGCGCGCCTCGCGCCGCACATCCTTGATATAGCACCGGATCCGGTCATTCGGGCGATAGGATTCGCGGCCGATCTTTTCGTTGCGGCGCAGGATCGCCTCGCCCTGGCCGACATCGACGATGATATTGCCGTATTCTTCGCGCTTGACGACACCGTTGATGATGGTGCCGACGCGATCCTTGAATTCCTCGTACTGGCGGTCGCGCTCGGCCTCGCGGACCTTCTGCAGGATCACCTGCTTGGCCGACTGGGCGGCGATCCGGCCCATTTCGACCGGCGGAACCTCTTCGCGGAATTCGTCGCCGATCTTGGGATCGTCCAGGTATTGCCTGGCCTGCTCTACCGTCAATTGCGCCTGATAGTTCTCAAGCTCGTCATCGGGCACCACCGTGCGAACCCGGGTAAAGGTCGCCCGGCCGGTCTTGCGGTCGATCGACACGCGGATGTCCATCTCGGCCCCGTAGCGCGACTTGGCCGCACGGGCGAGCGATTCCTCCATCGCCTCGACCACCAGCTCGGGGTCGATCATCTTTTCGCGGGCCACGGCCTCGGCGGTTTGCAACAGCTCAAGCTGGTTGGCAGAGGTAATCGCCATTACTCACTCCTCCTCGGAAGCGTCGGTTTCATCCGTTTCAATTTCGTCGAACTGGTCTTCGTCCACGATACCCGCGGCCTTTCGGGCGCGCAGCATGTCGCGGATCAGGTCGTCGGTCAGAACCAGCTTGGCGTCGCTCAGCCAGTCGAATTTCAGGCCTATCGTGCCTTCCTCGACCTCGATCAGCACCTCGTCGCCCTCGGTGCCCGCCAGGATCCCCTTGAACCGGCGGCGCCCGTCGATCAGTTCGGTCGTTTCAAGCTTGGCCTCGTAGCCTTCCCAGCTTTCGAAATCCTTGAGCCGGGTCAGCGGGCGGTCGATCCCGGGCGAGGACACTTCAAGCGTGAAATTCTCGTCGATCGGATCCTCGACATCCAGCACCGCTGACACCGCCGTGGAAATCTCGGCGCATTCATCCACCTCGATGCCACCGTCGGGACGCTGGGCCATGATCTGAAGAGTCTTTGTCTTGCCGCCCATGAAGCGCAGGCGCACCAGTTCAAAGCCCATGCCCTCGATCACGGGCAGAAGGATCTCGGCAAGGCGCCGGTCGATTGCGGCTTTGGCGATCAGATCGTTCATGGGTTGCGTATCGTGACGTCCATCAGGGTGGTGACAGGTTGTGCGCAAGCACAAAAAAACGGGCGCGCGGCCCGTCATACCTGTCCGGAGGAGGCTTGGGGGTGGAGGCCAAACCGCCGCTATCGAGGGCCATATACGCCCCACCGCCCGAGTCTGCAAGGGCAGATCGCGAAATCTCTCAGCCTGCGCGGTTGTTGCGCCAGATCCAAAGGTTAAGCGATGCCGCCACCGTCACCCAGATCAGATACGGCACGATCAGCAGCCCGGCGAGCAGGTCGAGTGTCAGGAAATTGACCATGACCGCGGCAACCGCCAGCCACAGGATCACGATCACGATCAGCCCGGCCGCCATCCGATGCGCGCCGAAGAAGACCGGCGTCCACAAGGTGTTGAAGGCGATCTGCATCGACCAGAAGGCCAGTGCCTGGCCACTGTCCGGCCGGATCGCAACCCGCGCCGCCGCGTAGGCGCTGGCGATGTAAAGCACCGTCCAGACGACCGGGAACATCCATTTCCGCGGGGTCCATGCGGGTTTTTCCAGACCCTCGTACCACGCGCCCGGCTTGAACAGCGTGCCGGTGGCCGCTGCCGCGGCCGAAGCCGCAAGAAAGATCAGGAAAAGGGTCCACATGGCATCAACCTGGTCGTCGGAACGGGAAATATCCTGCGCGGGCGATTCGTCACCGGCATATCAACATCCGGCCCCGACTGATAAATCCTTGCAGAGGTCCGCGTCACCATGAATTTCACGGATTTCCGGGTTCGAGTGCATTTTCTGAACCGATGACAGAAGTTTCAGGCAGTGGATCGGGAATTACCGGCTTCCATCTGCAAACGGGCATGTCTGCAACATGCGAATGCCTGACCCCTTCGCGCGGTGATGCATCATGTCGGCACAGACCGGAAAACGCCCGGGCCTGTCGCGATCTCGGTCTGTTTCTCAGCGTGCGCCCCGAAGTGGCGCGTGAACGTGCAGGCAGACCGTTGGCGAGCCCGAAGAGCACGATCCCGACCGACCAAAGTCACTCGGCCGGGTGCGCGTCCGCGCATCAAAGCAGCTCGACCTCTCCGCTTCGATCGTCTCCGCTCTCATCGCCCGGAGGGCAATGCGTTCCGGCAAGACGGCGGGCCAGGGCGCGCATCTGAAGCCCCCCCGCCGCCGAATCCGCATCCACACTGATATCGTCGGGCAGGAATGACGACACGCCGCTTACGAAATGCGCCAGATCCTCGGCATTCTGTCGCAGAAAGTCCGCGCGTTGCAGATGCGCGATCTGCCGCCGGCCCCCGGCATCGACGCATCGCAGCCCCGCGGCGATCGCCCGGTCAAGGTCTCCGGCTTCGGCGGCCAGCAAGTCCAGTTCGCGTGATACGCGCCCGAGAACCTCGGTCAGGGGAATTCGCGGCATGATCATCCTCCGGTTCGTGCGGCTCAGGCCGCCTGCGAGGCGGCGGAGCGGGCGGCGGCCGCCTTGATCTGATGACTTGCATGTTCGATCTCGACCAGCTCGCGGCTGATCGCCGCCTGCACCTTTTCCAGATAGGCGATGATTTCCGCCAGACCGTCGGCATTGTCGTTCAGGCGCGATTGCTCGATCTTGCACATGATGCGCGTGACATCGAGACCGGCAACATGGCGCTTCAACCCCGCCGTGACCTCGTGAAAATGCCGCCCCGATGCTGCAATCGCGGCGAATTCTTCCTGTGCCTTTGCGAAGTAACTGTCGCATCGCAGCTGTTGCAGGCGCATTTCTTCGGGCGGATCGAAGCAATCGGGCAGCAATTCGACCTCTTCGGCCAGCGCTTGCAACACCTCTCGCATCAAGGCCGCGCCATAGGCCATGAACAGGGTGCGCCGAATCTGATCCTCGGTCTCCTTCGCGGCGGCGCGGAACTGTTCGACCCCTTCGAGCATCTCGTTGCTGAGAACCCCGTGATTGTTCGAGATGACACTGATCGGCCCCGACCCCTGCTCAAGCTGTGCGGCCAGGATACGGATATTCGTGGGCACATTGCGGATCCCGTCGAATAGCTCGGAAATCTCTCGTGCATGGTCGCGGGCCGAGCGGATCGCCGTCAGCATGGTCATGCACTGCGCGACCAGGCGATCGTTCGGGCGGTCGATATGTTTTGCCCGTTCGGCAACCTCGGCGGCGATCGCATTGGCCATGAAATCCCCGAGATCCTCGAACCCCTGTTCCTGAATCGCGGCCAGCAGGCGATCGCGGCTTTCCTCGGGGGAAAGTTTCTCGGCATGTTCGGCGGCCCGAAGCTCCTGGTAGATCTGCGTCACTTTTTGAAAAAGCGCGCTGGAGGGTTTGATCCGGACCGAAACATAGCCCCCGTCGATCGGCGTGGCAAAGGCCAGCACCCAATAGGCCCGCCCCTCGGCGGTGCGATTCTTGACATAGGCCACAATCGAATCGTCGGCCTTGAGCATGTCCCAGAACAGCTGAAAGACCCCGCGCGGCATGTCCGCATGGCGCACCACCTTGTGCGGCGCGCCGACGAGATCGTCCCACTCGAACCCCGAGATGCGCTGGAACACGGTATTGGCGAATTCGATCACGCCGCGCTTGTCAGTGCGCGACCAGAATATGTCCTTCGGCGAGAATTCGACCTCGAGGGCGGAACCGGAAACGGTGGTCGGATTGGGCATCGCAAGCTCCAAATGGCACAGGATCTGACCGTTCAATGCACCGAGTTCGTGAACATCCCGTCAATGCGGCCGGGCCGCGATTCCGGCAGTTCGGAGTCATTTGGGACAAATCGGAAATACTCGGGCGCTGGCATTTACGAAACATTCAGAGGCCGCACCGATGCTCTGATCGCGAAAATCCGTCCCGGTTCGGGACTGCAAGGTGAAGGAGTGTCGGCCCGTGAAAAACCTGAGCATACCAAGGAAACTTTTCATTTTTTCTGCCGCGCAGCTGGCGGTCCTCGTGGCAGTCGCCGCGCTCGCCCTTTTCGAAAATCACCAGCTTTCGAAAAGCGTGAAGGATTTCCACAAGACGTTTCAACGCTACTCGCTGATCCGTCAGGTGCAGGAGGAATTCGACCGGGCCCGCCTGGCGACCCTGTCGTTCCAGATCAGCCGGAACAGCGGCGATCTGCAGGACGCCATAGGGGAACTGGACAAAATCCAATCGCTTCGCGAAAAGGTCGCGACCACGCCGATGCCGCAGGCAGACCGAGACTCGCTGGTTCAGGTTCTGGACCGGATTGCCGCTTTACGGGATACGCTTGGCACGGCCCGGCAGACGAACAGCCTGTCGGGAACCGCCGCTTACCGCGAAGACCTCGCCCCGCTTGGCAGGCAGATCTCCGACCTTCTGGACGCGCTCAAGAACGGGGCGCAGGCGGATGCGGCAACCGAAGCGGCGATTCAGGACGAAGCTACCGCCTTCATTCCCAAGGTACTGATTGCCGGGACGGTTCTGGGCGTCCTGGCAGGGTTAATTATCGCTTATGTCTTCGGACGTTCGCTGGGCAATCCGATCGCAAGGGTGGTGGAGGCGATCCGGAAGATCCAGAACCGCGAGTATGATGTGGCAATCTCCGACAGTGACCGCGGCGACGAGCTGGGCGAAATCGCCCGCAACCTGACCGACCTGCGTGATCAGCTGTCCAAGGCGGACGAAGCCCGCAAGGCCGACGACCGCAAGGTCGCGCGCCAGCGTGTCCTGTTCGGGAAGCTGCGCGAGGGCCTGGGGCAGATGTCGCAGGGCGATCTGGCAACGCGAATCGACGCCAGCCAGTTCACGGATCTCGACGACACCTATGTCGTGCTTTGCCACGACTTCAATGCGCTTGCCGAAAGCCTGGTCGAGCTGATCTCCTCGGTGCGCAGCAGTTCCGACACCGTGCAGGGCGGCGCGGCCGAGATCGCCCAGGTGGCGCAGGACCTGTCCAAGCGGACCGAAACCCAGGCGGCGACCCTGGAACAATCGGCCGCCGCGCTGGAGCAGCTCACATCCTCGGTCAAGTCGGCGGCCGAAAAGGCAGGCGAAGCCGACAAGGCGGTTGCCGACAACCGACGCGAGGCGGAGGCCAGCGGCGAGATCGTCAACAGCGCGATCGAGGCGATGCACCATATCGAAGAATCGTCGAGCCAGATCACCCAGATCATCGGCGTGATCGACGACATCGCCTTCCAGACCAATCTCCTGGCGCTCAATGCCGGGGTCGAGGCCGCCCGCGCGGGCGAGGCCGGGCGGGGCTTTGCCGTCGTCGCTTCGGAGGTGCGTGCGCTGGCGCAACGGGCCTCGGAATCGGCACGCGAAATCAAGGAGCTGATTTCCAAGAGCGTGAACCAGGTCGAAGAAGGCGGTCGTCTCGTGGGCAAGACCGGGACCGCCCTGGAGGAAATCGTTCAGCGCGTGGCACAGGTTGCCGGGCTGGTCTCCGAGATCGCGTCTTCCGCCAAGGAGCAGTCGATCGGATTGCAGGAGATCAATGCCGGGGTGAACGAACTGGACCAGGTGGCACAGCACAACGCCGCCATGGTGGAGGAAACGACGGCCTCCAGCCAGCAGCTCAGCACCGAGGCGCAGCGCCTTACCGAAGTGCTCGCGCGGTTCTCCGGCATCCGGTCGGGGTCGGGCTCGGCCGAGGTCCTGCCGCTGAACGTGCCCGACGCCCGGCCGGCGACAGAAACACCCCCTGCCCCGAAGCTGGCCGCGGCCGCCGGTGGCGGCGGCGAGGCCGCGGCGGAGGGCTGGCACGAGTTCTGATCCGCGCCCGCATCATCGACGCCGGCCCTTGCCGGAGTGTTCCGCCGAACGCTCCGGAAAGGGCGCGTCGCGCCCCGGTCCACCGCGCGGCGAACGGCAGGCGTTTTCCCGGACCATGTTGACGTCGGTCCGGAAATGACGCAGGGCCACATACCACGGGAGCCGTGACGACCGCAGCCCGATCGCGGCCGGCGCCCCGCCCCGAGCCGGGCGAAGCTGCGCGGCTTACACCTTGCGGATGGACCGAAATTGCGCCGATGATCACCTATGTCGCGGAATGGACGAAAGCCAAGGATCGCATTTTCGCGGCACTGGGCGATGCGCTGGGCGATGCGCTGGGCGGGGCCAGGCGCATACCTGTCATCGGACTGTCGTTGCACGATTTCCCCGAAAGCGCCGAGCAGGCCCGCGCCGCGCTGGCCGCCGCCAAGAAACAGCCCAGGGGCGCGCTGGCACGCGGCCTGAAATACTGGCTGATCCGGGGTCAATACAACTGGTCGCGCCGTTATTTCAGCCGCCACCGCGCCCGGATCGCGGTCTGCTGGAACGGCATCACCGGATCGCGCCGGGCGTTCATGCAGGGCGCGCGCGATGCGGGGGCCAGGTGTCTCTATGTCGAGCTTGCCCCCTTTCCCGGCCGGGTCACGATCGACCCCAAGGGGATAAATGCCCTGAATTCGGTCCCCCGCGATCCGGAATTCTTCACCGGCTGGGCCGCGAAGGATCCCGCCCGCACGGGCGAGGACTGGCGCCGCATGGGCGAAGGGCTGATCGCCCGCGCATCGCGCCGGCCCGATGTGAAGCAGGGCGGTGCAGAAGCGCCTGTCCTGGCAGGCAAGTTCCTGTTCTGCCCTTTGCAGGTGCCCGACGACAGCCAGATTAGGCTTTTCTCGGGCTGGGTTGGATCGGTTCCCGGCATGCTCGACATCCTGTCCGACGCCGCCGCCGAATTGCCGGACGGCTGGCATATCCGCGTGAAGGAACATCCGTCGGCCAGGGCCGGGCTGGGCGAGGCGGTCAGGGCGGCCGTCGATCGTGCCCACGGGCGCCTTGTCATCGACAATGAAACCGACACCTTCGCCCAGGTCGCGGCGTCGGCGGGTGTGGTCACGATCAATTCCTCGGTCGGGCTTCAGGCCTTCTTCCATGACCGGCCGGTGATCGTGCTGGGCGAGGCGTTCTATGCGTTGCCCGGCCTTGTCCACCGCGCAGACGGGCCGCGCGCCCTGCATCACCTGCTGAGCGAGGCTGAAAACCTGACCTTCGACCCGGCGCTTCGCGCGGCGTTCATGACCTATCTCGACCAGGTCTATTATCCGCGGCTTGAAATCGCGGCAGACGGATCGGCCCGCCTGGACGCGGCCGCGATCCGGGCGAAACTGTCGGGCGAGAGCCCCCTTTAACAACGCGATTCTTTGCGATAAACCTGCGCGCCAATGTCATGAGACAGCAGGAGAGCCAATATGGGCTACAAGATCGCCGTTGTCGGCGCCACCGGAAATGTGGGCCGCGAAATGCTGAACATCCTGGCCGAGCGCCAGTTCCCGGTGGATGAGGTCGCCGCGCTCGCGTCGCGCCGGAGCCTCGGCACCGAGGTGAGCTTCGGCGACAGAACGCTCAAGACCCAGGACCTGGCCCAATTCGATTTTGCCGGGTGGGATATCGCGCTGTTCGCCATCGGCTCGGAGGCCACCCAGGAATACGCACCCAAGGCCGCCAAGGCTGGCTGCGTGGTGATCGACAACAGCTCGCTCTATCGCTACGACCCCGACGTGCCGCTGATCGTTCCCGAGGTGAACGCCGATGCGATCACCGGCTATTCGAAGAAGAACATCATCGCCAACCCGAACTGCTCGACCGCGCAGATGGTCGTCGCGCTCAAGCCGCTGCATGACCGGGCGAAGATCAGGCGCGTGGTTGTCTCGACCTATCAATCGGTCTCGGGGTCGGGAAAGGACGGCATCGACGAGCTGTGGGACCAGACAAAGGGCATGTATGTGCCGGGCCAGGAGGTCGAGCCGCATGTCTACCCCAAGCAGATCGCCTTCAACGTGATCCCCCATATCGACGTGTTCCTCGACGACGGCTCCACCAAGGAAGAGTGGAAGATGGTCGCCGAGACCAAGAAGATCGTCGATCCGGCGATCAAGCTGACGGCGACCTGCGTGCGCGTGCCGGTATTCGTCGGGCACGCCGAGGCGATCAATATCGAGTTCGAGGAATTCCTCGACGAGGACGAGGCGCGCGACATCCTGCGCGAAAGCCCCGGCCTGATGGTCGTCGACAAGCGCGAGGACGGCGGCTATATCACGCCGGTGGACTGTGTCGGCGATTTCGCCACCTTCATCAGCCGGATCCGCCAGGACAGCACGATCGAGAACGGGCTGAACCTGTGGTGCGTGTCGGACAACCTGCGCAAGGGCGCGGCGCTGAACGCGGTGCAAATCGCCGAAGTGCTGGCGAACCGGATTCTCAAGAAAGGCTGAGCATTCCGGCGGGACATTCATGCCAGGCAGCGGCCCTTCGCGGCCGCCGCCGTCATGTCAACCGAAAGCCCGGGCCCCGCGACGCCGGGCGAAAAGGCGGTTTCAGACCGCCAGGAACCGGTTCTCGACCGGATCGTAATATTCCAGCGCCCCGTCGGCGATATCGGTCCACAATCCGTGGATCGTCATTTCGCCCGCCTCGACCGCCGCCTTGACGAAAGGGAAGGTCATCAGGTTGGACAGGGACAGGATGACCGCGTCCTTTTCCATCGCGCGCAGGCGAACGGCCTCATCCGCGATGCCGGCCTGGCGGGTATAGCTGGGGCGCAGCAGATCCATCCAGCGACCGACGAAACTGGATTTCCTTTCCAGCTCGGGCGCATTGCCGGCGCACATGTCGTGGCAGCCCCGCACGCCACCGCAATTGGAATGTCCCAGGACGATCAGATGCGGCACGCGCAATGCGCTCACGGCGAATTCCACCGTGGCCGATGTGCCGTGCAGATCGCCATCCGGGTTGTAGGGCGGCACCAGATTGGCGATGTTGCGGTGGATGAAGAACTCGCCCTGGTCCGCGCCGAAGATCGAGGTCACATGAACCCGGCTGTCGCAGCATGATATGACCATTGCCCGCGGATGCTGGCCCTCTTCGGCGAGGCGGCGATACCAGATGTGGTTTTCGGCATGCGTGGTGGCGCGCCAGCCCTGATACCGCTGGATCAGATAGGCAGGCAGCGGTCGGGCATCCGGCCGCGGGAACGAAGACTCCTCGGTCATCCGCATGCATTATGACGCATTCGCCGGGAATTCTAGGGAAAACTATCGGCGCCCGGAAACGGTTTCTTGACGTTGAAATGACAGCCTTGCCCTGCGTGGGGTGCGCGTGGTGCAGAGGATGCGGGGTGATGAGAGTCATGGAACTTTGGCACGAGGAGGCGTTGAGCATGGATCCCGAACGGCTGGCGGGGATCTATGTCGAACTGGGGGAAACACGGGCGAAAGCGGCAATCGCCAGCGCAACCGAGGAACTGGCGCTGGAGATGGAGCGGTTAAAGGGACTGATGCGCGCCGGGCAAGCGCAGGCGATCCCGCAAGCCGCAAGGCGCCTGCGCGACATCGCCGAACCGCTGGGCCTGTGCAGCCTGGGGCATGTGGCAGACGATCTGGAAATGACCGCACTCGCGGACAACCCGATCGCGATGGCGGCGATCCTGGCACGTCTGGACCGGCTGGCGAACCGCTCGCTCAAGATGGTGTGGGATCTTCAGGACATGTCCGGGTGATCGCGGCTTGCAGGTCGGGGCATTCCGTCTAGTCTTACAGCGGACACGAAACACATGAGGGTTTTCATGCCGCTTGAATTCGCCCCGGCCGACGCCGCCTCGTTGCCGGTTCACGTCATTGAAGAGAACGCGCTGACCGCCTTTCGCGAAGCGTTGCCGGCGCCACAGGCGCGCTGGCTGTCCGCCTCCGGGTTCAGCGCCGGCCTGGGGGAGGTCCAGCTTCTGCCGGGTCCGGACGGGGGGCCGGTGGCGGCCGTTGCCGGATACGGCACGGCACGAAAGCGGGCGCGCGGCCGCTTTCACCTGGCCGGGGCGGCGGCGAAACTGCCCGAAGGGGTTTTCCACCTGCACACCGATCTGGATGAACCGGCCCGCACGCAAGAGGCGTTGGGCTGGCTATTGGCCGGCTATGGCTTTGGCCGCTATCGCGACCAGCCCGGCGCCAAAGCCCGGCTGAAAGCGCCCGCCGGCGTCGATGCCCCGCGGCTGGAGGCGATCGCGGCGGGCGAGGCATTGACGCGCGATCTGATCAACACGCCGGCCACAGACATGGGCCCCGGGGCGCTGGAGGATGCGCTGTTCCGGCTGGCCGCGGATCATGGCGCCCGGGCCGACGCGATCCGGGGCGACGATCTTCTGGCGCAGAACTTTCCAATGATCCATGCCGTGGGCCGCGCGGCCGACCAGGCCCCGCGGCTGCTCGATCTGACATGGGGCGCCAGCGGCCCGGCCCTGACACTGGTGGGCAAGGGCGTGTGCTTCGACACCGGCGGGCTGGACATCAAGCCCGCCGCCGCGATGGGATTGATGAAAAAGGACATGGGCGGGGCGGCCACGGTTCTGGGGCTGGCGCATATGATCATGGCGCTCGACCTGCCGCTGCGGCTGCGCGTGCTGGTGCCCGCGGTCGAGAACGCCATAGCCGGCAACGCGTTTCGACCCGGCGATATCCTGACCGCGCGCAGTGGCAAGACGGTCGAGATCAACAACACCGATGCCGAAGGGCGACTGGTGCTGGCCGACGCGCTGGTGCTGGCCGACGAGCAATCCGCGGACTGCATCGTTTCCATGGCCACGCTGACCGGCGCGGCGCGGGTCGCACTGGGACCGGATATCGCGCCCTTCTATACCACCGCGCCGGAAATCGCCGCGGAACTGGCCCAGGCCGGGCCCCGGGTCGCGGATCCGGTTTGGCAGATGCCGTTTCACGACCCCTATGAAGAGATGATCGAGCCCGGTATCGCCGATCTCGACAACGCGCCCAAGGGGGGATTCGCGGGCTCGATCACCGCCGCGCTGTTCCTGCGCCGCTTCGTCGAAACCGCCCCCTATCTGCATTTCGACATCTACGGATGGCAACCCGCGGCGGCACCGGCACGACCCAAGGGTGGCGTGGGCCAGGGCGCGCGCGCGTTGCTCGATGCCCTGCCCGGGATCCTCGGCCTGTGACGGACCGCCGGCTTACACCCGCCAATGGCCGCGTGGCGGCGGTTGAACTGAAGGGCCAGGTCACGGCCGAGCATTTCGTCGCCGGAGTCTGGCAGGCTGCGGCGCGGCCGGTTGTCGATCTTCTGGACGCGCCGGGCGGGCGGCGCGACCGGCAGTTGCTTTTCGGTGAAACCTTTCGGGTCCTGGAAGACCATGACGGCCATGCGTTCGGGCAGGCGCGGCGCGACGGCCATGTCGGGTATATTGCCGTCGTGGATCTGAAGCCGGTGATCGACTGCACCCATTTCGTCGCCACGCCGGCAACCCATGCCTATCCGGGACCGGATTTCAAGGCGCATGAGGACATGGCGCTGCCGTTCGGGGCGCGGTTCCGGGTCGTGTCGGCCTCGGGACGGTTCTTTGAAACCGAAGAGGGTCTTTTCGTTCCGAAACCGCATTTGCGCCCCCTGAATGCCGCGATGCGGGATCCGGCAACCGTGGCGCAGCTTTTCTTCGGGTCGCCATATCTGTGGGGCGGAAACTCGACGCGCGGGGTCGATTGTTCCGGGCTCGTCCAGGCGGCGCATCTCGCCTGCCACATCGATTGCCCCGGCGACAGCGACCTGCAACAATCGGCCCTGGGCACAGAGCTGCCGCAAGGAACGGCGCCGCGCCGGGGCGATCTGTTTTTCTGGCCGGGTCATGTGGCGATCGCCGTCGATGCCGAGATCCTGATTCACGCAAACGCATATCACATGGCCGTCGCATATGAGCCCATTCGCGACGCCATCGCGCGGATCGAGGACCAGGGCGACGGGCCGCTCACGGCGCACAAACGGCTGTGAGGCCCGGCACCGGGCGTCAGTCGACCGCCCGAATCAGCTTTCTCTCAAGCACCCGCAGGACCGTTTTCAAATCGTGGCCGCGCTTGAGGATCTGCCCGTTCATCCCGATCACGGCATAAAGCCCCTGCCGGTTGCGTTGTCGGGGGCGTTTCTCGATCCGGTAAAGCGGGTGTTCGGCCGTCCGCCGGAAAACCGAGAAAACCGCGACTTCCCTCAGACAGGATATCCCGTAATCACGCCATTCCCCGGCTGCGACCATCCGGCCATAGAGTGTCAGGATCACGCCCAATTCGCGCCGGTCGAAGCTGACCTGGGCAGGAGCGGAAACGGATGAAGACGGCGGGGGAGTCTGAAGCGTCATGCGAAAAATCTGGCCCGGATCGGTCGGCAAATCAAGCGCCGCCCCGGTTTCGCCGCGAAATCACCCCGCCTTTTCCCATGGAGCCCCCAATATCGGCCGGGTTTTCGGGCCAAATATCGGATGTTGCGCAAGATCAACCCCGGTGCGGCGAGCGTTTCAGCCCCCACCCGGTTCGCCGCATCCGGGCCTTGCGATCAGGCGGCCCTCGTCACCTCGTGGCGGGGGCCGACCGTATCTGCCACCGATCGTTTGCAGTGTCGTAATCGTTCGGCATGAAAAAACCCGGCCGGCGGCCGGGTTTTCAGGGTCATGCGTAGCGGGGTCGGTCAGTGCATTTTCTGTTGCACCTGGGCAATCGCATCCTCGACCAGCTTGTCGCGCGCATCCGCAGTCATTTGCCGGGCGATCACATCTCCGGCGGCCGCGGTGGCCACGGCAATCGCGCGCTCGCGCACTTCACGCACGGCATTCGCCTGGGCCGAGGCGATCTGGTCTTCGGCCGATTGCAGCCGCCGGGCGATGGACGCCTCCAGATCCTTCCTGGATTGCTCGGCGGCAATCTCGGCTTCTTCGCGGGCATGGGCGATGATGCGCTCGGATTGCTCCTGCACTTCCTTCTGCTTGCGCTCGTAAGAGGCCAGAACGGCCTGCGCCTCGTCGCGCAGGGCACGGGCCTCTTGCAATTCGCCGCGAATGCCCTCGGCGCGCTTGTCCAGCATGTCACCCAGCAGGCGCGGCACCTTGAAATAGACCAGAATCGCGATGAACAGCAGGAAGGCGAGCAGGACGATAAAGTTCGTGTTGCCCAGCGAAAAGAACGGGCCGGTCGCGGCCAGCGCCGGGCTGGCGAGAAGGGCGAACAGAACAGAAAGTCTCTTCATTTCACGATCCTTTCAGCCGGCTGTCGACCGCGTCGGCCACCGTTTTCGCGTCGGCCTGCTGGCCCAGGGCCGCGACGATTTCGAACGCGGTGTCGCGGGCCACTTCCGTCACGCTTTCCAGCGCACCTTCGCGGATCTCGTTGATCGCCTTTTCCGATTCGGCCGAACGTGCGGCAATCTCGGCATCGGCCTTCTCGATGGCGTCGTCCAGATCCGCCTGGATCTCTTCCTTTGCCTTGGCGATGATCTTTTGCGCCTCGGCGCGGGCATCGGCCAAAGCCTGATTATAGGCCTCTTCGGCCTCTTTCGCCTTCAGCTTCAACTCTTCGGCCTTGGCGATGTCGTTCGTGATCGATCCCTGCCGATCGGCCAGCACCCCGGCGATGCGCGGAAGCGCAACGCGCGACAGCATCAGGTAGATGACCACCAGCGCAATCACCAGCCAGAAAATCTGGTTGGGGAAGGTCGTGAAATCGAGCTGCGGCATGCCGGTCGGCTCGGCCGCGGCATGAGCGGCGGTTGCTGCCCCGTGGGCGGCTTCGGTCGCGTCTGTTGCCATGTCGTCCTCCGGGAACCTCGGATTACACCGGGCGGGCGCCTGGCGGGCCCACCCGGCCGTAAGGATCGGGTCGTCCGGATTACACGGCGAACATCAGCAGAAGCGCAACGAGGAACGAGAAGATCCCCAGGGCTTCCGCAAACGCGATACCGATGAAGAGGGTCGCGGTCTGGCCGGCGGCGGCCGACGGGTTGCGCAGCGCGCCCGACAGGAAGTTCCCTGCCACATGGCCCACGCCGATGGCCGAAGCGCCAGAGCCGATGCCCGCGAGGCCGGCGCCGATATATTGACCCAGTTGTGCGATATCGCCTTCCATTTCGTTTTCTCCTTACGTTTGGAACTGGTTGTGATTGGTTGGTTCGATCCGACCGTCAGTGCGACGGATGCAGCGCGTCGCGCAGATAGACGCAGGTCAGAATTGTGAAGACATAGGCCTGGATGAAAGCGACCAGCACCTCCAGCCCGTACATCGCGGTGACCGCCAGCACCGAAACCGGCGAAATCACGGCGACCGCGGCGAAGCCGGCAAACACCTTGATCACCGCGTGGCCGGCCATCATGTTGCCCATCAGACGCACGGAATGGCTGACCGGGCGGACGAAATAGGAAATCAGCTCGATCACCGCGAGGATCGGCCGCAGCGCCAGCGGCGCCGCGGACACCCAGAAAAGGCCCAGGAACTTGGCGCCGTTCTTGACAAACCCCAGGATCGTGACGCTCAGGAACACCGCCAGCGCCAGCGTGGCGGTGACCGCGATATGGCTCGTGGTGGTAAAGGCCAGCGGCAGCAGGCCCATGAAATTCGAGAACACGATGAACATGAACAGCGTCATGATGTAGGGGAAATATTTCAGCGCATCCTTGCCGGTCACGTCTTCGACCATCTTGTGAACGAAGCCATAGGCCAGTTCGGCAATCGACTGGACGCGCGACGGGATCGTGGCCCGTCCGCGGGTGCCGACGATCAGCAGCAGGAAGATCACCAGAACCGTGATCGCCATCCATAGCGTCACGTTCGTGGGGGTATACCAATGCACCGTGTCACCGCCGAACAACGGCTTGACGATGAACTGATCCATCGGGTCGATTGCCCGACCCGCGCCTTCGCTGTGCTCTTCGGTCGCCACGTTCAGCCCCTTTCGTCCTTGTCGGCCTCGGCCGTCATCCGTTTCTGGATCTCGGCGGCGGATCGAAGCATCGTCTTCACCCCGGCCGCGAAGCCCAGCAATGTGAACAGCACCAGCAGGAAGGGCAAAGTGCCAAGCAGCACGTCCAGCCCGTAACCGATGCCAAAGCCGATCCCCAGACCGGCCACAAGCTCTGTCACCATCCGCCAGGCAAGCTGTGCCTGAGAATAATGTTCTTCCTGGTGGGCCTTTTCCGGCGCAAGCGTCTTCTTCGCCGCCGCGATCCGCTTTTCGAGCCGCGCAAGCCGCTCTTCCTCGACCGGATCCACCATGACCAAGGCCCCCTCGGACAGTCGCGGCGAACCTAGATAGGGGTGTGCCCCGAGTCAAGCCGGATAAATGTCGACCGCTGGGCATCCAATGCGTTGTTTTTGCTCATTAATTGAACGCATCCGCCAAAGGGCGGTCGCCGCCGGGGCCGTGGCGGGGCGCAAGGCCATATTCAACCGAAAGGTTGACGATGCGCCGGGCCGGGCGCATAGCCGCAGCATGGACGATCATCTGGATACCGTGTTCGCCGCGCTGGCCGACCCCACGCGCCGCGCGATCCTGGCAATGCTGCTTGAGGACGACATGGCGGTTACCGACGTGGCCGAGCCGTTCGAGATGTCGCTGGCGGCGATTTCCAAGCATCTGGGCATTCTCACTCGGGCCGGGCTTGTCAGCCAGGAGCGGCACGGCCGGGTCAAATGGTGCAAGCTGGAGCCAGACGCGCTGCGCGACGCCTCGATCTGGATGCAGGGCTTCGGCCAGTTCGAGGCGATCAACCTTGATGCGTTCGAAAGATTCCTGGAGCGCGAATTGCGCGATGGCGTACCCGATTAGCGCGTCTCGGGATCCATCCCACCCTTTTCCCGTCCGGATTCCGGCGCCGCGTCGCGGGGCCGGTCGCATGGACCCGGCACAGGCCGATCCGGCGCGCGCCCTCAACGCGCTGCCGAGGCACGCCCCGGCGCCGGCTTTTCCTCGTCCTTCAGCAACAGCCACAACGCGCCCATGGTCATCACCACCCCGACCAGGACCAGCCCGTTGGGCACCGTGTGCCCCAGGACGATTTCCCAGCCGATGACCCATGTCGGCGTGAGATAGGTATAGGCCATGACCTTCGCCGCCGGCAGGTGCTGCGAGGAATAGCGCAGCAGAAGAAAGGTCGTGGCGCTGGCGAAGATCGCAAGATAGGCCACGATCAGCCAGCCGCGCAGCCCCAGCAGCGACCAATCCGCCGCCAGGATGGTCGGACCGCCATAGATGCACAGCAGGGCCACCACGGCCAGCATCGTGCCGAAGTTGAACACCAGCGGCGGCTCGCCCCGGTTCAGGACTTTCAGCAGCGGGGTAAAGGCCGCATGGGCGATACAGCCGACGAAATAGATCGCTTCGCCCCGGCCGATGTCAAAGGCCAGCAGGTTGCCGAGATCGGCGCGGAAGATGACCCAGAGCGCCCCGGCCCCGCCGACCACCAGGGCAAGCGCCATGCGCGGCGTGGTGATCTGGCGCAGCAGCATCCAGCCGAACAGCGCGCTCATGACCGGGGTCAGTGTGAACACCGCCGCGGTCGAGACCGGCGGCGCGGTTTTCAACCCCTCGAACATCAGAACGAAATAGGTGCCGAACAGCCCGCCCAACACCAGATACCGCCAGGGCGCCACGAAATGTGCGCGGCGCAGCCCCGGCCCCAGCACGGCCGCCGCGCCGATCAGCGCGCTGGCGATGGCAAAGCGCACCGCCGTCAGCGCCACCGGGTCGATCCGGTTGGCGATCAGGCTGCCGAAGCTGAACGACCCCGCGACCAGGGCCGAGAAGGTCAGCATCGCCAGGTGGCCGCGTGCCGCCGGGCTCAGCGCGGTCAGGGCCATTGCTTCGCGGCCTCCTTCAGCGCGGCGGTGAAGGTCTGCACCTTGGCGGTCCGGTGCAGATCCACATGGGTGACCAGCCACATCGGCACGCTCCACTCCTCGCGCGCGGGGCGTATCTCGACCAGATTCGGCGTCTGCCGGGCCAGCCAGACCGGCAGGAATCCGATCCCGGCCCCCGCGACGACCGCGACGAACCCATCGCGCATGTCAGAGACGCGCATCGTGATCCGGTCGGACGGCACGTTTTCCCGCAGCCAGCGAAAGAAACCGGCCCGATGGTTTTCGTCATCCGGACCGACAAAGCGATGATCGGCGAAATCCGCGTCGGTTTCGGGCATTCCCTGCGCCGCGACATAATCCTTGTGCGCATAGAGCGCGGCCTTGTGACCGGCCAGCGACTGAACGATATTGTCGGGGTCGTCGGGCTTGGCACCGGCCCGGATCGCGACATGCGCCTCGCCATATTCCAGCCGGAACAGGCGCGCGTCGGAAATCAGGCGCATCCGCAGGTCTGGATGCTCCACCTGGAAATCGGCCATTACCGGAACGATCAGGGGCGCGAAGGTATCGACCGAGGTGACCACGAGCTCGCCGGTCATCGCGGCCCCCGCGCCGTGTATGCGCCCGACCAGCTGGTCGAACTGATCGGCGGTGGTCTGGGCCACCTGCAAAAGATCGAGCCCGGCCTCGGTGGGCGTATACCCGCGGGCGTGGCGTTGGAACAGCTTGACACCCAAGCGCCCCTCAAGTGAATCGATGTGGCGTATCACCGTGGCGTGATGCACACCCAGCACATCGGCCGCGCCGCTGACCGTCCCCATCCGCGCAACCTGATAGGCCGTGCGAATTTCATCCCAGTTTTCAAAGCTCATGGCATCTGTGCGGCAAGGAACATTTCAGCGCCATGTTGGCGCCGTCTGTTCCCGGTTGCAACGAGATAATCGGGCGCGCCTGCCGCCGCGCCGCTCTCAGTGATTGAAGACCCGGTGCGGATGCAATTCGCCGGCGCAGTAGATTCCGACCGCCACCGCCTTGCCGCCAAGCGAGGCCCAGGCCTCTTCGCCATATTCGGCATCCGAGGTGATCACCATCGCCGGATTGCCATGGCGCAGGCGCGCGGCACTTTCGGGGGTGGTGCGCAGTTCGGGCAGGTCTGCCAGCCCGTCTTCCACCGGGCGCAGGAAAGCGTCCAGCTCCGGCGTGCCGGCCAGTTTCTCGATCAGGTCCATGCCGACCCCGTCCTCGGCGTCGAACGGCCCCGACCAGATGCGGCGCAGCCGGGTCACATGCCCGTGGCAGCCCAGCGCCGCACCCAGATCGCGGGCAATGGCGCGAACATACCCGCCCTTTCCGCAGACCATTTCCAGCACGATATGGTCGGCATCGGGGCGCGCGACCAGCTCCAGGCTTTCGACAAAGAGCGGGCGCGCCGCGATTTCGAAATCCTCGTCGGCCCGGGCGCGCTTGTAGGCGCGTTCCCCGTCGATCTTGACGGCCGAGAATTTCGGCGGCACCTGCATGATCTCTCCGGTGAATCGCGGCAAGGCCGCGCGGATTTCATCATCCGTCGGGCGCGTGTCGCTCCGGGCGATCACCTCGCCCTCGGCATCGTCGGTATTGGTCGCCAGACCCAGCCGCGCGGTAAAGCGATAGGCCTTCAGCGCGTCGGTGACGAAGGGAACGGTCTTGGTCGCTTCGCCCAGCGCCACCGCCAGCACCCCGGTCGCTTCGGGGTCCAGGGTGCCGGCATGACCCGCCTTCCTGGCCCCGAAGGCCCAGCGCACCTTGTTCACCACCGCGTTGGAGGTCAGCCCGGCAGGTTTGTCCACCACCAGCCAGCCCGAAATGTCGCGTCCCTTTCGGCTGCGGCCCATGCAATGTCTCCGTGTTTGTGCGTGAAGCATGCCTGCTAGCGAAGCCGCGGCGCGCCGTCAACGGTCCAGCGGCACCACCGTGGCCACGATCGGCCCCATCGGCCAGCCGCCATCGTTCCGGCCAAGCGCGGGGGCATAAAGGCGCGACACGTCCCCGTCCAGGAACAGGGCGTTCGGTGTGCCAAGCCGGTCGCGGAAAAGCCGGGCGAATTCGTGAAAATTGACCGGCCTGTCGGATATGGCGAACCACGCCTTGCCCGCGCCATCCACGCCGACGCCATTGCGGATCTTTTTCGACCGGCCATCCGGCAAGAACCGCGGGTGAAGCGCCCCGTCGATCACCAGCATCGGGCCGGATTGCGTGGCAAAGCGGCAATCGGGCCGGTCGGCCTGATAGGTCAGCGTCTCGATCACCCGCGCGGACTGGTCGGTGATGCAGAGCACCCCGTTGGGCAGCATCCCGAAATTGCCCGGGCCGTCCGATGCAATCGCGCGCTGCTGCTGTTTTCCGTCTTCGATGTAAAGGCCAACCGGGTCGCGGTCGGCATGGTACATGCCGGCATTCATCGCGAAGGTCGGGCGCAACCCCTTCTCGGCAAGGCTGGCCTCCAGCCGCTCGAAGCTGCCGATGACCGAGCCATCCTCGGTCAGGCGGAACAGCCGCAAATCCGCCCGAGCCGGATCAACCCCGCAGATGGTATAGGGGGTCTCGTCAAAGGTGATTTCGGAACAATCCGCCTGCGCCACCGCGGGCATCAGCGCAAGGACCAGGGCGACGCCAAGGCAATCAGCCCGCGTCATCCCCGTCATCCTCTATGTCGCGGCGCACGTTTTCCTGTGCGAACAGGCGGCGTGTCTCGTCCATCCGGTCGAAGGTCTCGTCCATCTCGAACCGCAGGTCCGGCGCGAATTTCAGCGTCAGGGTTTTCGATATCACGCGCCGAAGTTCGCCCTTGTTGCGGCGCAGCGCCTCCAGCGCCACGTCTGCCCCCTGCCCCCCCAACGGCAGGACGAAGGCGGTGGCCACCTTCAGATCGGGTGAGACGCTGACCTCGCCCACCGTGATCGACATGCCGGTCAGGTCCGGGTCGTGCACGTCGCCGCGCGCCAGCACGTCGGACAGCGTGCGACGGATCAGCTCACCCACGCGAAGCTGCCGTTGCGACGGGCCGGAGCCGCTGTTGAACCTGCCTTTTGCCATGGGCTGCATCTAGGCGATGCGCAGGCCCGACGCAAGCCGGCTTTGCCAAGGCGCCACGCCTCGGTTAAACCGGGCCGAACTGATGCAGGGAGTGCCCATGATGACCGACAGCCCCGGAATCGTGATCGCAGGTGCCTCGGGCCGGATGGGCCGGATGCTGATCCGGACCGTTCTGGAAAGCCGCGACGCCCAACTGACCGGCGCGATCGAGCGGCCGGGCAACGCATGGGTCGGGCGCGACGCGGGTGACCTGGTGGGGGCCGAGAAAACCGGCGTCATCGTGACCGACGACCCGGCGGCGGCGATGGATCGGGCGCAGGCGGTGATCGACTTTACCGCGCCCGGCGCGACGGTCGAACTGGCCGCGCTGGCCGCCAAGGCCCGCATGGTGCATGTGATCGGCACCACCGGGCTGGGCGACGACGATCTGGACAAGATCGCGGCCGCCGCCCGCCAGGCCATCGTGATCCGCGCCGGCAACATGAGCCTCGGGGTCAATCTGCTGGTCCAGCTCACGCGAAAGGTGGCCGCCGCGCTGGATGCCGATTTCGACATCGAGGTGGTCGAGGCGCATCACCGCCACAAGGTCGACGCGCCGTCGGGCACGGCGCTGATGCTGGGCCGCGCCGCGGCCGAGGGGCGGGGCGTGGACCATGACGCGGTCGCCGATCGCGGGCGTGACGGCATCACGGGCCCGCGCGAACGCGGGCATATCGGTTATTCCGCGATCCGTGGCGGCGATATCGTCGGCGAACATGACGTGATCTTTGCCGGCGAGGGCGAGCGGATCGTATTGCGCCATCTCGCCACCGACCGGCAGATTTTTGCGCGCGGGGCGCTGAAGGCCGCGCTCTGGGGCCAGGGGCGCAAGCCCGGGGAATACGACATGATCGATGTGCTGGGCCTCTGACAACGCAATCCCCGAACAGATGGCCAAGGCTGACCGGACGACGTGAATATCCGTCGTCCCGCTGGGCGCGCCATCGTGGACCGCATTGGCGAAGCCGGGGCATGGCACATTCCCCGATCGCAGGCGATCAAGGCGCGCCACGGCCCGGTCCGGTTGGATCGCGCGGCCTTTTCACGACCGGCCCTTTGCATCGAAAATCCGGAAGACCGGTCAAAGAAAGGTCACATCGCCACTGCCGGACGCGGCCGGCCGGGCCGTGTCACCGGCATCGACCAGTGGAACGACCGCTTCCGTCATCCTGTCGGTCATGAACATCTGGCTGACCCGCCCGCTTTCCGGCCAGAACTTCAGCTTTCGCCCGCGGTTCCCGCCGATACTGCGGCTGACGCAACCGATCCCTTCATTGTCCAGAAACCATATGGCGAATTCGGCATTCGCCAGGCCGATATTGCTTCCTTTCGCCGTCATCCGGGCGCCGCCGAACACCTTTGCGGTCAGCCGGGATTTCTCGGCGCCGCGCCGGATCAGGGAATTGATCAGCAGTTCCATGGCATTGATCCCGAAGCGCAGCTCCTCTCCTTGATCCTTGTCGCAGCCGGGAACCAGAAAATGGTTCGCACCGCCAATGCGCGCAACCGGATCGTGCAGGCAGGTCGCGATACAGGAACCGAGAATCGTTGTAATCACGTCATCGGGACGGTCCGAGATGCGAAATTCGCCCTGGATCAAGGGAAGCACTCGGCTCTGTTCCGCGCTCATCGGTCAGCTCCGGTCCTTTGCATTCTGCCGGTCGCCAGGCTGAACAGCATCGCGCCGATCAGACGCAACGGCACCACATAGTCGGCGGCGCCGATTTCCACGGCTGCGCGGGGCATGCCGTAGACCGTGCAGCTTTCTTCATCCTGGGCGATCGTCTGACCGCCGGCGCGCCGGATCGCATCCAGCCCCTCGGCCCCGTCCCTTCCCATGCCCGTCAAAAGCGCCGCGGTGACGCGCAGACCGCTTTTTGCCGCGGATTCGAACAGCACGTCGACAGATGGAATATGCCCGCTTCGCGGCGGACCTTCCTGAAGGCGACAGTGATGCCGCGAGCGCCCGGCGACGACCAGATGCGCCGAATTTCCCGGCGCAACGAGAACCGACCCGGGTTCGAGCAACGCGCCGTCCTCGGCCATCCGGATCCGCGCCGGGCACATCTTGTCTATCCGCTCAACCAGCCCGGGCAGGAATTCGCCGCGGATGTGCTGCACGACCAGCGTCGGGGGGCAGTCGACCGGAAGCCCGGGCAGGATCTTTTCCAGCGCCGTGATCCCGCCGGTCGAGGCCCCGACGCAGATCAGCGGCAAGGCATCGCCCCCCGGCCCGCCGTCATGGCGCCGCGTTTCATCGGTTCCGGCCCGGTCGCCCCGCAAGCGCGCCGATTTCACAATGGCCCCACAACCCGTTCGACACACTGCTTCATGTCCAATGTGCTGAATGGCTTCTTTATGTAGTTGTTCATCCCAAGCTTGATGCCACGATCCAGAACGTCCTTGTCGGCGCGGCCGGTGACAAGAATGAAACCGATCTTCTGCGTCGACTGGGTCTGGCGCAGCGCGTCAAGCAACTGAAGACCGTCCAACCCGGGCATGTTGAAGTCCGACAGGACCAGATGCACCGGCTTGGCGGCAAGGCGCTTCAAAGCGGTCGCACCGTCATTCTCGGTCAGGTAATTTCGAATACCCAGTTCGTCCAGCGCCTGGGTAATCAACCCCCGGCTGGTTGACATGTCATCGACGACCATGATGTGCAGGTTGTCCTTGAGGCTCATTTGGCGATGCTCCTTCCCCTGCCGGGGGGCGGCGTTTCCGTTCGTGTATAGGCGGTGATCCCGCTTGGAACGTAAAGCGCGCCGACCTCGCCGGCGATGCGCTCGGAATGACCGACATAGATCCGCGCGCCCGAAGGTTGCAGTGCGGCGAATCGTGTCCACAGCCGATCCCGGGTTTCGGCGTCGAAATAGATCACGACGTTGCGACACATGATCACGTCGAACTGGCCGCCGAACGGCCAGTCGTGCAGCAGGTTCAGAACACGAAAACTGATCAGCTTGCGTGCATCTTCGCGGATCCGGACAAACTCGGGATCGGCCTTGTCGGGCCTGCTTGCGCCCGTTGCGACATCGTCGGGAAGATTGGCCAATGCCGCCGCCGGGTATCGAGCGGCCTTTGCCGTCGCGATGACAACCGGATCCAGGTCGGTCGCAAGAATCCGGATATTCAGCCGCGGCGCCTCGGGGCAAAGCGCAAGAACCGACAGCGCCATGCTATAGGGTTCCTCCCCGGTCGAGCAGCCGGCCGACCACATCCGGATCCGACCGCCGGCCCGGGCCTGGGCCAGCAAGCCGGGAAGAACCTTTTCCCGCAGATCGTCGAAATGCTGCCCCTCGCGGAAAAACCGGGTGATGTTGGTGGTCAGGGCCGAAATCATCAGCCCGATCTCATCCGGGTCCGACCGGCTTTCAACCAGTTCGCGGTATTCCCGGAAGCTCCCAAGTCCGCGTGCCGCAAGCCGCTTGGCGAGCCGTGATTGCATCAGCGCCCGTTTGCCGGGTGGCATGAATATCCCGGTCTCGAGATGGATTACCCTGGCCAGCGCCGCGAAATCGGATTCGGAAAGAAGTGGACCGCTCGTTGATGGCGGCGCCGAAAGGCATGGGGCGTTCATTCCGCGACCTCGGCTTCGCTGGGCAGGACGCGCGCGAGGTCGATCATTCGCACGAGACTTTCGCGGATCACGAAAACCCCTTCGACCACTTCGCGGGCGGCACTGGAGGTGAGCGAGGGCGGCGGTTTCATCTCGGCGCAGTCCACCGTCACGATATCCGATACAGCCTCGACCAGAAGACCGGCAGTGCGCTCTTCGCACACGGTGATCACGATCACATGACGCTCGCCGGGATCGGTATGCCCCAGCCCGAGACGATGCGCCAGGTCGATGACCGGGATCACGTTGCCGCGCAGGTTGACAAGCCCTTTCACATATTCCGGCGTGTGCGGCAGCGGTGTCGTCTCGCTCCAGCCGCGGATCTCGCGGACATGGCCGATATCTATGCAGAAATCCTGGTCCGCGACGCGGAACGATACGATTTCGCGCTGCTCGGTCTTTTCCAGAACGGATGTGTCCTGCATGGTTTCAACTCCATTTCACGTTGGGCGGGTTAAGCTGTCAGTCGCGCGTTGCTGTCCTCGAGCGCGATTCCGGCATTCTGCGCCAGCTGGTCAACATCGACGATGAGCGCGATCCGCCCGTCGCCCAGGACCGTGGCCGCCGCGATTCCCCGGACGAGGCCATAGTTTTCCGAAAGTCCCTTTATGACGACCTCACGTTGCCCGAGGATCCGATCGACCGTGAGGGCGATCATCATTCCGGCGGCCGTTTCGACCATGAGAACGGGCATGCCATGGATATCACGCGACATTTCCCTCTCGCCGATACTGGCACCGAGATCGAAAACCGGGATCAGGGTGCCCCGCATCGACAGGACCAGGTCGCGGGGCCCCAACCGGTGTATCATGCCCGCTTCGGCCCGCATGGTTTCGCGCAGCGCCGAAGACGGGACGACAAGCGTTTCACCGGCCACATCCACGAGCATCCCCTCGACCACGGCGAGCGTCAGCGGCAGGCTGATTGTCACGGTCGTGCCCTGCCCGAGCGTCGAATCAATATTGACACGGCCGCCCAGCGACTGGATCTCGCTGCGCACCACGTCCATGCCAACGCCGCGCCCCGAGAGGTTGGAAACATTCTGGGCGGTCGAGAAGCCGGGTTCGAAAAGCAGGTTGTAGATTTCCTGGGTCTTGAGGTTCGCATCGGGCGGGACAAGACCACGTTCGATCGCGCGCGACAGCACCGCATCGCAATCGATTCCGCCCCCGTCATCGGTGATTTCCATGATCACCTGGCCGGACCTGTGCCCGGCCGTCATTCGGACCGTTCCCTGCGGCGATTTTCCGGCGGCCTCTCGCGTCTCCGGCGTCTCGATCCCGTGGTCGATGGCATTGCGCAGCATATGCGTCAATGGATCGGCCAGGCGTTCGATCACCGTCTTGTCGACCTCGGTCGCCTCGCCCTCGGTGACCAGCCGCACCTCCTTGCCGGTGGCGTGACCGGCTTCGCGGACGATGCGCGACATGCGCTGGAACAGCGATTTCACCGATTGGGCGCGGATCGCCATGATCCGTTCCTGCAACTCGGAGGCGAGCTGCTTGAGCTGTCCCAGGGCCCCCTCGACCGCCGGATCGCGGAACTTTCCGCCTTCGCTCAGGGACTGGCTGAGCATGGCCTCGCTGATGACAAGCTCTCCCACCAGATTGATCAGCCGGTCCACCCGGTCCAGATCCACGCGTATGGATTGCCGCGGTGCCGGTTGCCCGGTCGCCCCGCGCCCGGCAGCGGGTGTCTCCGCATCGCCGGAAGTCTCGGCCAGAAGGGGCTCTGGCAGGGTCGCGGGTTGCGCCCGTTCGCTCGGCCCGGCATTTTCCTGCGCCGAATGCGTTGACTGCGTTTCTCCGCGGTCGATTTGAAGCACGCAATCATCGGCGACGAATTCGAAGACTTCACGAATCTCCTCGGCCGCGCAATCGGCCCGAAGGTCGACTTCCCAACACAAATAGGATTCATCCCAGGTCATTTCGCCCAATGGCGGCAGGGCTGAAAGGTCGGGTTTCACCTCCAGCGGGCCGATCTCGGAAAGGGCGCGGAACAATGGAAGCGGGTCGTTGCCGAGCGCATAGAGGGCCTTGAGCGGCCTGAAGGTGATCCTCCATCGGTCATCGCCGGCGCGGTCGTCAGCCGATCCGCCGTCGGCGGGCACATCCAGCGCGGGAAGGCCCGGCATTTCGATGGCCAGAGGCGTCGGAACGAAATCTTCTTCGGGTCCGGTATCGCCACCGTCCGAATTGGCACAGGCCGCGGCAATGGCCGCCAGCAAGGCCGCATGTTCGTCGTCGTCCTGCTGCCACCGGGCCGGATCCTCTTCGTTCTGTTCGGACTCGACAAGATCGTACATTCGATCGCCGGCGCGATACAGAAGAGCCATGATATCGCCCCGTGGCGTGACACGGGTTTCGCGGATATCGTCGAGCAGATTCTCGAAGGCGTGTGAAAATGTGACCAGGGCGTCGAGCCCGAACGCCCCGGCGCCGCCCTTGATGGAGTGGACCGCCCGGAACAAGGCATTCACCGCGTCATGGTCGGTCGCATCCCGTTCGACGCGCGCCAGCGAGTCCGACATCGTCTCCAGGAGATCCTCGCATTCCTGAAAAAAGCCGGCCCTGAGGGATTCGCGATTCGTCATGTCAGATCTCCCGCGCCGCAACGCGACGGATCGCATCGACCAGTTTTTCCTCGTCGAAAGGCTTGACGATCCAGCCGGTCGCGCCGGCCTTGCGCGCCCGGTCCTTGAGCGTTTCGGCGCTTTCGGTGGTCAGGACCAGGATTGGCAAGCCCCTGTGCCTGCGGTCGGCCCGAACCGCCTCGATGAAACCGAAACCATCGAGACGGGGCATGTTTATGTCGGTGATCACGACATCGGGATCGGATTCGGGAAGCCGTTCCAGCCCGTGCTGACCGTCTTCGGCCAGATCGACATCGAAGCCGGCCTCGTGCAGCGCCTGTTCAAGCAGGCCGCGCATCGTGAAAGAATCGTCAACGGCAAGGATCTTCAACGTCATGATTGCACCCCGTCCCCGAGGAGGTCGTCCGCGACACCCAATGCGTGCAGCGCTTCGCAGAAGGTCGGGGACGGATCCTCGATCCAAAGGACCTGGTTGTCGCGGTCCCATTGCTGGCGCGCGGCCAGCAGCACCTGAACGCAAAGCGTGCTGACCTGCGTCACCGCGCTGGCGTCGACGACGAGCGGCATATCGCGCAGATGTTCCAGCGCCTCGCCGATCTCCTCGGCGACGTTCATGTCCAGACGCGCGGGAAGATCGACGCGCCGGGCCGGCGGAACCGTGGGCGCCACGGGCCTGTCCGGCGTATGCTCTTTGATGTCCTCGCAATCCACAACGGACCTCCTCTGCCTGCCCCGGGCGCCAGGGCCTTTGCGTCAACTCGGCAGCACGCGCCTCCGGATGATCCGGTCGGCGCGTTCGGGCGCCGGATCGGTCGGGCCGCCTGGAAGATTCCCGGTCGGTTCCGATGCGCGGGCAAGTTGCCCCTGCCGTCTGAAATGCAGCCTTCACCGAAAAACACTGCCGATTCGTTAAATGGCGGATTTTAGCGATGGCCCCCGCACAGATCCGGACCGGCCCTGTTCGCCCGGTCCATCTCGGGCGCGTCCGCCCGCCGATTGCCATGTCCGGGCCGCGGCAAAGCGGCATCACCGCGAAGTCGGAATGCGCCCATCGTCTTGTTCCCGAAACCGGCGCACTCTACATGCTCCCCATGAAACGATTTTTGCCTTTCGTGAATGCCGGCCCGCTGGTCGGCGTGATCCGGCTTTCCGGCCAGATCGCTGCCAACAGCCGCGGCGCCGCCCTGAACGACCAGACCATCGCGCCGCTGATCGAAAAAGCGTTCTCCAAGGGCAAGCCCAAGGCCGTTGCGCTGGCGATCAACTCGCCTGGCGGTTCACCGGCGCAAAGCGCGCTCATCGCGGCGCGCATTCGCAGGCTTGCCGAGGAACGGGAGATCCCGGTCTATGCCTTCGTGGAGGATCTGGCCGCTTCGGGCGGGTATTGGCTGGCGACGGCCGCCGACGAGATTTGGGTCGACGGCAATTCGATCGTCGGCTCGATCGGCGTGATCTCGGCGGGCTTCGGATTTCACGACCTGCTGACGCGCCACGGGGTCGAACGGCGGCTGCATACATCGGGCCGCTCGAAAAGCCTGCTGGATCCGTTCCTGCCGGAAAAGGCGGAGGACGTGGCGCGGCTCAGGCATATCCAGGATCTCGTGCACAAGGGGTTCATCGCGCAGGTCAGCGACCGGCGCGGCGCAAGGTTGAGCGACGGTCAGGATCTGTTCAACGGCGATGTCTGGGTTGGCCAGGAGGCCGTCGAGCTCGGCCTGGCCGATGGGGTCGGCCACATGGTGCCGAAAATGAAAGAGATTTTCGGCGACAAGGTCCGGTTCGCGACCTACGGGCCGCGCCGCTCGCTGTTCCAGCGGCTGGGGGCAGAGGCCGCCGCCGGCCTCGGTGCCGAGATCGAGGAACGCGCGCTCCGGGCGCGATTCGGGCTTTGACGTGATTATCAAGATCGTCAGCCTGTTCCTGATCGGGATGCTCGCCCTGGCCATGTTCGGCCGGCTGCGCCTGCCCGGTGGCGACAGGACGGGCCGGCTGGCGAAACCGCGAAAATGCCCCGACTGCGGGCGCTACAGGATTGGAAAGGGGCCATGCCCCTGCCGAAAGGGGTAACGCCGCCGCATGATCTCAGACCTTCTTCTCGCTTTTCTGGGCCTGATCATCCTGCTGCTGGCCGGGGATTCGCTGGTCAAGGGGGCCGTGAACCTCAGCCTGCGGCTGGGGGTGCCGGCCCTGATCGTCGGGCTGACGATCGTCGCCTTCGGAACCTCGGCGCCCGAGCTTCTGGTCTCGGTCAAGGCGGTTCTGGAGGGCGTGCCCGGAATCGCCCTGGGCAACGTGGTCGGGTCCAATATCGCGAACATATTCCTCGTGCTCGGGGTTCCCGCGATCCTGTCGGGCCTGCGCACCCGTGAATGCGACACGCGACGATCCTATGTCACGATGATCGCGGCGAGTTTCCTGTTCTATGTCCTGATCTGGTTCGGCCCGCTCACCTGGTGGCATGGCCTGGTTCTGCTGGGCATGCTGACCCTGATCCTTGGCGACAATTACGTTGAGGCCAGGAACCACCGCCGGCTACAACGCGATGCCGCCGATGCCGCCGAGGCGGCGCGCGAAGACGCACAAGCCGATATCGAACTGGAAGATCTTGAGGGTGCCGACCCGTTTATGCCGGTCTGGAAAATCGTCATGTTCCTGCTGCTGGGTGTGATCGGCCTGCCGCTCGGCGCTGACCTTCTGGTTGATGGCGCCGTGGACATCGCCCGGGTCATGGGGGTCAGCGACACGGTGATCGGGTTGACCCTGATCGCCATCGGCACGTCGCTGCCCGAATTGGCCACAACGGTCATGGCCGCGATCAGGCGGCAGGCCGATGTCGCCCTGGGCAATGTCATCGGCTCGAACTTCTTCAATCTGCTGGCGATCATGGGCATCACCAGCCTGATCGGAAACGTGCACATCCCCGACGAGATGCTGAAGATGGATGTCCCGGTCATGCTTGGCGCCTCGATCCTGCTGGCCCCGTTCGTTTTCCGCGGCTGGTTCATGGGAAAGGCGGTCGGCACCCTGTTCATCGCACTTTACGCGGCCTATGTCGTCAAGCTGATCGCATGAGGAAGCGCAACATGGGCGAAGGCAGGGCACTGGTCACCGGGGCGGGCAAGCGCCTGGGCCGCATCATGGCGCTGGCGCTGGCGCGACGCGGCCTCGACGTGGTGGTCCATTACAACGGGTCCGCGGACGAGGCACGGGACGTCGCCGCCGAGATCCGCGCCCTGGGGCGCAGGGCCGCGATCGTGCAGGCCGATCTTCTTGACGAGCGCTCATGCGAGACGCTGATCGACCGCGGCACCGAGGCGCTCGGCGGGCCGCTCAACGTGCTGATCAATAACGCCTCCATCTTCGAATACGATACGATCGCGACCGCGACGCGCGAAAGCTGGGATCGGCATATCGGGTCGAACCTGCGCGCCCCCTTCGTGCTGACCCAGCGTTTCGCCGCCCAGGCACCCGCCGCAATCCCCGACGAAAACGGAGAGCTTGCGGCGATATCCAGCGTCGTGAACCTGATCGATCAGCGCGTTCTGAAACTGACGCCGGAATTCATGACCTACACGATCGCCAAGATGGGGCTGTGGGCCTTCACCCGGACAGCGGCGCAGGCGCTGGCCCCCGACATTCGCGTCAATGCCATCGGGCCGGGCCCCACACTGCGCGCCACCCGCCAGAGCGAGGCGCATTTCCGCGCCCAGCGGGCGGCCACCACCCTGCACCGCGGAGCGAATGCCGCCGATGTCGCGGCCGCGCTGAACTACCTGCTGTCGGCGGACGCCGTCACCGGTCAGCTGATCTGCGTCGATGGCGGCCAGCACCTGTCATGGAAAACGCCGGATGTGCTTGGACCGGAATGAAATTTCCGCGTTTCTCGGGGCATCTCGGTCGAGTTTTCCACCTTCCTTCCCGCGTTCATGAAGCCTTCACAAAATATTTAGTGTTTTCAGATATTTGCCCGCGCCAAAATTTTTCCAATTCAAAATCAATACCTTACATATATGCCTAAAAATTAGGCACTTCAGGGAACACATCCGAAAACAAGGAAAAATCCTCGTGCTCCGATAGTTACCCTCAGACTTATCCACAAAGAACGTGGATTTGTTTTCCCTTGCCTCCGCCCCGATATAAGAGCAGCCCGCCTAGGGAATCACGACCCGACAAGGATTCAGGACGCCGCATCATGGAACGCAACCAAGCCAGACCCACGGGGCATGCCTGCATCGCGACCTACCTGGGCACGCTGGACAATTCGCCCGGGGTCTACCGGATGCTGGATGCCCAGGCCCAGGTGCTTTACGTCGGGAAGGCGCGCAACCTGAAAAAGCGTGTTGCCAGTTATGCCAAGGCGACGGGTCACTCGGCCCGGATCGCGCGGATGATCCGCGAAACCGCCTCGATGATGTTCCTGACCACGCAGACCGAGACCGAGGCGCTGCTGCTGGAGCAGAACCTCATCAAGCAGCTCAAGCCGCGCTACAACGTGCTGCTGCGCGACGACAAGTCGTTCCCGAACATTCTGGTGGCCAAGGACCACCGGTTTGCGCAGATCCGCAAGCATCGCGGGGCCAAGACCACCAAGGGCGGCTATTACGGCCCCTTTGCCAATGCCGGCGCCGTGAACCGGACGCTCAACCAGCTTCAGAAGGTGTTCCTGCTGCGCAACTGTTCGGACGCGGTGTTCGAAAGCCGAACGCGGCCCTGCCTGCTGTATCAGATCAAGCGGTGCAGTGCCCCCTGCGTGGGAAAGATCTCGGAAGCCGACTATGCCCGGCTGGTGCGCGATGCAGAGCGTTTTCTTCAAGGCAAGAGCACCCGCATCCAGGAACAACTTGCCGCCGAGATGGCAGAGGCATCCGAGGCGATGGAATTCGAGCGCGCCGCGGCCCTGCGCGACCGGATCCGCGCCTTGACGCAGGTCCAGTCGGCGCAGGGGATCAACCCGCGCGGTGTCGCCGAGGCCGATGTGATCGCCCTGCACATGGATGGCGGGCAGGCCTGCGTGCAGGTCTTCTTCATCCGCGCCAACCAGAACTGGGGAAACCGCGATTACTATCCGCGCACCGGCGCCGGCGCCGATGAGGCCGAAGTGCTGCAAGCCTTCCTCGGACAATTCTACGACAACAAGCAGCCGCCCCGGCTGGTGCTGCTGTCGCACGACATCGAAGACCGCGCCCTGATGGAAGGCGCCTTGCGCGAAAAGGCCGGTCACAAGGTGACGATCAGCATCCCGCAGCGCGGCGAGAAGGCCGAGCTTGTGGCCGGCGCGGCCCGAAACGCGCGCGAAAGCCTTGGCCGGAAACTGTCCGAAACCGCCGCCCAGGGCCGGCTTCTGGCAGACCTGGGCCGGGCCTTCGGGCTTGACGCCGCGCCGCGCCGAATCGAAGTCTATGACAATTCGCATATCCAGGGCAGTCACGCGGTGGGTGCGATGATCGTCGCCGGGCCCGAGGGCTTCTTGAAAAGCCAGTATCGCAAGTTCAACATCAAGGGCGCCGACCTGACCCCCGGCGACGATTTCGCGATGATGAAGGAAATGCTCACCCGACGTTTCAAACGTCTGCTGAAGGAAAATCCCGACCGCCAGGGCGATGCCTGGCCCGATCTTCTGCTGATCGATGGCGGCGCCGGGCAGGTCTCGGCCGTGGCCGGGATCTTGGCCGAACTGGGGGTGTCCGACATCGCGATGGTGGGCGTGGCCAAGGGGATCGACCGCGACGCCGGCAAGGAAGAGTTTCACCGCCCCGGCGGGCGGCCCTTCGCGCTGCGCCATAACGATCCCGTCCTCTATTTCGTTCAGCGCCTGCGCGACGAAGCGCACCGTTTCGCCATCGGGGCGCACCGCCAGAAACGCGCCAGGTCGCTCAGCGCGACCCCGCTGGACGAGGTTCCGGGTGTCGGCGCGACACGCAAGCGTGCCCTGCTGACCCATTTCGGCAGCGCCAAGGCCGTCAGCCGCGCCGGGCTGGCCGATCTCAAGGCCGTCGAGGGGATTTCCGACAGCATGGCGGAAACGATCTATGGCTTCTTCCATGAAAAGGGCTGACAGACGGGCGCGCCCCGGCATCGCCACCTTCCCCCGGGCCGGCGCAAAGGATAAGAGGGGCGCATGATCCGAAGTCTGCCGAACATCCTGACCGTCTTGCGCCTGTTGGCGGCCCCCGCCATCGCGCTGGTGTTTTTCGTCCTGCCCCGTCCGTTCGCGGACTGGGCCGCCCTGATCCTGTTCGTCGGCGCATCGGTTACCGACTGGCTGGACGGGCGGCTGGCACGATCGTGGAACCAGACCAGCATGTTTGGCACGATGCTGGACCCGATCGCCGACAAGGCGATGGTCCTGATCGCCCTGATGGTGGTCGTCGGCCTGACCGGAATGCCTTTCCTGGTGACCGCCCCGGCAACGATCATCCTGTTCCGCGAGGTGTTCGTTTCCGGGCTGCGCGAATTCCTTGGCGACACGGCCGGGCGGCTGAAGGTGACGAAACTGGCCAAGTGGAAGACCATGGTCCAGATGGTCGCGATTTCCGTTCTGCTTGCGCAGGGGATCCCGGCCCATGAATTCGGGGCCCGCAGCTTCGGCATGGACAACGCCATGATCGGTGCCGTGCTGGGCGGGGACGAACCCGATGCCGTGGGCCTGCGTTTCTTCTGGCAGGCGGCGCTTTATGCCTATTGGGCGGGCGTGGCCCTTCTGTGGCTGGCCGCGGTGCTTACATTTGTGACCGGGCTGGACTATTTTCGAAAGGCACTGCCATTCCTGAGGGACGAGGCCGGAAAATGATCGATGTGCTCTATTTTGCCTGGGTCCGCGAACGGATCGGCCTGCCGAAAGAGCGGGTCGAGACCGATGCCGACACGGTGGCCGGGCTGGTCGAGGAACTCAGGGCACGAGAAGAGCGATACGCCGCAGCCTTCGCCGATATTTCGGCCCTGCGCGTCGCGGTGGACCAGGATCTGAGCGACTTTGATGCGCCCCTGGCCGGCGTGCGCGAGGTGGCGTTCTTTCCGCCGATGACCGGCGGCTGAGATGAGCGTCCGGGTGCAAGAGGCCGCCTTCGATTTCGGCGCCGAGGCGAATGCCTTCGCCGCCCGGTGCCGCGGTGCCGGCGCGGTCGTCACCTTTTCCGGGATCACGCGCGACCTGGGCCGGGACGCGCTCGACCGGATGGTGATCGAGCATTATCCGGGCATGACCGAACGCGCCCTCGAACGGATAGAGGCCGAGGCGCGCGCACGCTGGAACCTGGCCGACGCCCTGATCATCCACCGTTTCGGCGCGATGGCCCCGGGCGACATGATCATGATGGTCGCCACCGCCGCGCGGCACCGCGCCGAGGCCTTTGCCGCGGCCGAATTCCTGATGGATTTCCTGAAATCGCGGGCCCCGTTCTGGAAAAAGGAAGTCACCGCGACGGGCGGCGAATCCTGGGTGGAAAGCCGCGACGCCGACGAGGCCGCGTTGAAACGCTGGTAGCGCCCCCCGGCGCCGGGGCGTTCAGCTGGAAGATTTCCCTGCGTGACCTTCGGAACAGGGCGCCGTCATCCCCGCATGTTCTGCCGCTCGACGAAGGCGCGCAATTCCTCGGCCTCGCTGCGCGCCTCGCGCAGACCGTCCATCGCCGCGCGCAGTTCCGCCTCGGCCTGGCTCAGCTTGTTGGTCAGTTCCGCCTCGCGCTGCTGGTGATAGGCCATCGCCTCGTCCCGGGCCTCTTCGGCCTCGTGCAGTTCCCTGGCCATCCGGTCCAGTTCGCCCATATCGGACTGGGTCACCCGGGTCAGGCGGTGAACCAGCCATGCCGCAAACCATCCCAGCAGAAAGGCGGCAAACAGGACGATGGCTGTCGCGACGATGAATTCAGTTCTGTTCATTGGCGTTGTCCGCCCCTTTCTTCGCGTCCCCTGCCCCGGCGTCCCCCGTCCCGGCGTCTTCGTCCGCCGTGTCGGGCGGCGTGCCCGTGCCGGCAGCGGATGCACCGGCGTCGGCCTTCGCGGCGTCATCGGCGGCGCCTTCGCCCATTGCCTTTGCGGAATCGCCTGCGGCGCCGATCAGCTTGAAATCTATGCGCCGGTTCGCCTCGCGCCCTTCCTCGGTGTCATTGTCGGCGATCGGCTCTGCCTCGCCATAGCCCTTGGCGGTCAGGTTGGTGGTCAGGATCCGCCGCGCCATCAATGCGTTCAGCACTGCGTTCGCGCGCTGCTGGCTGAGCGTCTGGTTCATCTCCTCGCGGCCCTGGCTGTCGGTATGGCCGCCGATTTCCATCCGCACGTCGGGGCATTCCTTCAGGACATCCGCGATCCTGTCGACAATGTCCAGCGCCTCTCCCGCAAGCGTTGTCGAGCCGGGTTCGAAGGTGATCTTCTGATCTGCCTGAACCGCCCGGACCCTTTCCAGGCATTCCTGCGGCGTCGGCTTGGCCGCCTCCGGGTCCAGCTCTTCGCGGTAGGTGACGTCGATGGTGAAATTCCCGCTGTCGCCCAGCTTGTCGGCAAACAGTTGGGCGATCCGCGCGCGGGCCCCGGAATCGCCGGTGGACCCGCTCAGGTCCACCAGGTCGGGGCGCACGATCACGCGCCCGTTGTTCAGTGCCGACAACCCCTCCAGCGCGGTCAGAACCCGGATCGGCCAGCCCTTGGGCAAATCCGGATCCAGGCGCATCGCCGGATAGACCTTGTCCACACCGAACCTTGCGCGGGCATAGCTTTCGGTTGCCTCGCGGGTCAGATCATCGGTGATCCGACCGCGCAACTGCACCTGGCCCTCGGGGCTTTTGGTGGCGACGAATTCGGGCGGGGCGCTGTCCTTCTCGCCGTTTTCCGGATTTTCCGGCTCAAGGCGCTTGGCATGCAGCGAAAAGACATCGGGCAGGTCCGTCTCAAGCTCGCCGGCGACGCGGTCGAACAGGGCCTGCGACACGGTTGCCGGAACCACGAGCGACACGTCAGCATCCGAAAAGGTCAGCTTGCCGCTGCCGATCTCGGCCAGCGCGGAAATGCCGGTTTCCACCGCCGCGGCCCAGTCCGGTGTCGGCACGCCAAGCCCGATCGCGCAATCGGCCTTGCCCGAAAGACCGGCGGAATGCGCCGCGGCCAGGATACGCTCGGCCGTTTCCGGCGTGTCGGCCGAACAAGCGTCGAACCGCGCGCCATCGGGGCCCATCACGAAGCGCAGGGTAAAAGGCGTTATCACCGGCCGCGGCGCCGAAATGTCCAGCACGACCTTCAGCCCGTCCGGCGCCTTGCGCGCAAGTTCGGACTCGAGCTTTCGCTTGGCGTTCTCGCTGTCCGAGATTGCCGTGATCGTCACCTGATCCGCGCGCACCGAGATCTTCGCGCGCGGCAACAGGGTCAGCGCCTCCAGCGCGTAATCGAGGGCTTCGGACCAGTCCTGGGGCGCCGGGTAATCGGCGGTGTTCAACATGTCCGCGACCTGTTCGGTCTGCGCCGCCTTCTCCACCGCCGCGGCGATCTCGGTCCGGGCCGGTCCCGCCGGAACGAGACCGATCAGCGACACGCCGGTCCCGTTGCGCAGGATTTCAAGCGCGAAATCCGGCGCGTGCACCGGCTCGGACGGGGTGACCTGTATCTCGTCGATCACGCGCGAGGGATCGACGATTTCCCCGGCCACGGTCAAGGCGCGAAACCGGCGCATTTCATCCGGGGCGGTGCCGCTCAGCCGAATCAAGAGACCATCCGCCGCGACGCGGGTCCAGGCGAGATCCTCTTGCGCGAGGGCACGCCGGATCTCGGCCCGGGTATGGTCTTCGACCAGTTTCGCGGCCAGAACCGCGGTGGTCAGGGCCAGAATGGCGGCCAATGCGATGGCGGCGGCGGCTATCAGTTTGGGGCCTGGGCGCATCTTGGGCGGGTCGCTCCGTTCGTGCAGTCTGACCTTGTCTAGAGTCCCCCGTGACGGGCCGCAATCAAAGCATTATCGCTGCGGCGAAAAACAGCGCAGGGATCAGCCCGGCATTCCGGTTCGAGCGGAACAGCATCAGGCATGTATCGCCATCCTCGATGTCGAGGCGGGCCAGCTGCCAGGCCATGTGCCCGCCAAGGGCCCAGGCCCCGGCCAGGCAAAGCAGCATCTCGACAAGGGTCGCTGTCGGCAGCAGCGCCATCAGGATGGCGGCGCTCATCAGGATGACCGAAAGCATCATGAACAATCGCAGGATCGCGCCGGTGTTTTCACCGAACAGCAGCGCGGTGGACTTGACCCCGATCAGGGCGTCATCCTCCTTGTCCTGGTGGGCATAGATCGTGTCATAGAAGATCGTCCATGCGATCCCGGCGAGATACAGGAACACCGCCGGCAGGGCGAGGTGCCCGGTATGCGCCGTCCAGGCCAGCAGCGCGCCCCAGTTGAACGCCAGGCCGAGGAAAATCTGCGGCCAATAGGTGAACCGCTTGGCAAACGGATAGATCGCGACCAGCAGCAGCGACGCAATGCCCAGGATGATGGCATCGGAATTGAAGCTCAGCAATATCGCGAAGGCCAGCAGCGCCTGCGCCGCCATCCACATCGCGGCCTGACGCGCAGTGACCTGGCCCGACGGAATCGGCCGCGACCGGGTGCGCGCGACCTTGTCGTCGATATCCCGATCCGTGATGTCGTTCCAGGTGCAGCCGGCCCCGCGCATCAGCCAGGCGCCGATGCCGCAGCCCGCGATGATCCACAGGTCGAACCAGCGCCAACCGGTCGCGGCCGCCGCCAGCAGCACGCCCCACCAGCATGGCAGCAACAGCAGCCACGTGCCGATTGGACGGTCGGCGCGGCTGAGGCGCAGATAGGGTCGCGCGGCGGCGGGTGCCAGCCGGTCCACCCAGTTTCCCCGAACCGCGTCGTAAACCTGGCCATCGGCCTCTGGCATTCCGCTCTTGCCGGTCATATCGTCCGCCCCCATGAGCATCGGTTCCTCACTGAAAGTCAGATTGTTTGTAGAGCACCCGCTGGGTCCTGGGCAAACCATTCCCCTGCCGCGCGACAAGGCGCATTACCTTTTCGGCGTGATGCGGCTTGCCGAAGGCGCCGAAATCCTGGTGTTCGATGGAAAATCGGGCGAATGGCGGGCCGAAGTGACGCAGGCGGGCAAGAAGTCGGGCACGCTGACCTGCCGGGAGATGACCCGGCCATTGCAGATGCCGCCCGACCTCTGGCTGCTTTTCGCGCCGATCAAGAAGGCGCGCACCGATTTCATCGTCGAAAAGGCCGCCGAGATGGGCGCAGCCCGGATCTGCCCGGTCCAGACCGATTTCACCAATTCCGAACGCATTCGCCGCGACCGGCTTCAGGCCCATGCGGTGGAAGCGGCCGAGCAATGCGGTGGCACCTTCGTGCCCGAGGTCCGCGACCTGCAGAAACTCGACAAGGTCCTGTCCGGCTGGCCGGCCGACCGTCGCCTGATGTTCTGTGACGAGGCGCTGGTTGGCGCCCGCGCTGCGCTTGAAAGCTCCGAAAGCGGCAAATGGGCGATCCTGATCGGCCCCGAAGGCGGCTTTTCGGAACAAGAGCGCGCGCGCCTGCGCGACATGCCCGGCACCGTCGCGGTCAGCCTGGGGCCGCGCATCCTGCGGGCCGATACCGCCGCGGTTGCGGCGATGACGCTGTGGCAAAGCACATTGGGGGACTGGCAATGAGCCTGATCCGGCCCGAGCTGAAAAAGACCCTGACCCGCTGGCGCGACGTTCTGACCGGGTTCGCGCTGGCGGGTGCCGGTGGCTGGATCGTCACCTTCGGCGGCTGGTTCTACCAGGGGCTGGGCCTGTTGATCGTCGCCCTCGCCCTGGGGCTGAGTTTCGTCGGCTGGCGTCGCCTGCGGTTTCACCGTGATGGCCAGGCCGCCGGCGTGGTCGAGGTGACAGAGGGGCAGATCACCTATCTCGGCCCCACCGGCGGCGGGTTTGCCGCGCGCACGGAAGTGACGGAAATCGCACTGGCCTTCGACGCCGCCGGGCGTGCGCATTGGCGGATCGCGCAGACCGGGGCGCCAACCTTGTCGATCCCGGTCTCGGCCACCGGGGCGGATGCGCTGTTCGATGCCTTCGTGGCGCTGCCCGGCGCAACCCCGGCCCGGATCCTCGCCGCGCTGGATCGGCGCCCGCACCAGGGGCCGGTCACCGTCTGGCGGCGAAATGACCGCCCGGCCTTGACTTGACCGCGCACCCGACGCACCTGTTGGCCGCACGAAACGAAAGACCAGATCGGAGCCTCCATTTCATGTCTATCCCTCAAACCGGCGGCGGACCGATCGAAAGTTTCGAACAGCTGGCGAGCTATCTCGAAGACGGATGCAAGCCGAAGGACGACTGGCGCATCGGCACCGAGCACGAGAAGTTCGGCTATTGCAAGGACACGCTCCGGCCGATTCCCTATGCCGGCGAGCGGTCCATCCTGGCCGTGCTGGAAGGACTGCGCGACGCCCATGGCTGGACGCCCGTCGAGGAATCGGGTTTCCTGATCGGGCTGGAAAAGGATGGCGCGAATGTCAGCCTGGAACCGGGCGGACAGCTGGAGCTTTCCGGCGCACCGCTGGAAAACATCCACGCGACCTGCGAAGAGGTGAACGCCCACCTGCGCGACGTCAAGCATATCGCCGACGCGGTCGGCGTCGGCTTCATCGGGCTTGGCGCCGCGCCGATCTGGCGGCACGAGGACATGCCGCTGATGCCCAAGGGGCGTTACAAGCTGATGGACAACTACATGCAGACGGTCGGCACGATGGGCACCACCATGATGCGCCGCACCTGCACCGTCCAGGTGAACCTGGACTTCGCGTCCGAGGCCGACATGGTAAAGAAATTCCGCGTGGCGCTGGCCTTGCAGCCGGTCGCCACGGCGCTTTTCGCCAACTCGCCCTTTCTGGAGGGCAGGCCCAACGGCATGAAAAGCTGGCGCGCGAATGTCTGGCGCCATCTCGACGACGACCGCACCGGCATGCTGCCGTTCGTGTTCGAGGACGGCATGGGCTTCGAACGCTATGTGGATTACGCGCTCGATGTGCCGATGTATTTCGTCTATCGCGACGGCAAGTATATCGACGCACTCGGCCAGTCCTTCCGCGATTTCATGAAAGGCCGGTTGCCCGCCCTGCCGGGCGAGACGCCCACCCTGTCCGACTGGGCCGATCACCTGACCACGATCTTTCCCGAGGCGCGGATCAAGAAATTCATGGAAATGCGCGGCGCCGATGGCGGGCCGTGGCGCCGCCTGTGCGCCTTGCCGGCGCTCTGGGTCGGGTTGCTTTACGATCAGACGGCGCTGGACGCCGCCTGGGATCTGGTCAAGGGCTGGGATGCGCAAACGCGCGACGCGCTGCGCGTGGCCGCGGCGCGGGATGCGCTCCAGGCCCGTGTCGGCGATATCGACATGCGCGCGCTGGCCGGCCGCGTGCTGGAGATTTCCCGCGAGGGGCTGAAGGCCCGCGCGCGGCCCGGCGCCGGCGGCATGATCCCCGACGAGCGGCATTTCCTGCATGCGCTGGAAGACAGCGTGGCCGACGGGCGCGTTCCGGCCGACGAGCTGCTGGAAAAATATTACGGTGAATGGAACGGCGACCTGACCCGCATCTATGCCGAATACAGCTATTAGGCGCGGCCGGCGGCCATTCCGGCACCGCGGCGGGCGGTCAGCGCCTGATGCCGATCCGGGCTTCGGTCCCGGCCTTCAGCCGCTTGATGTTCTCGGCGTGGCGGATGTAGATCAGCACCGTCAGCAACGCACCCAGCAGGATCATCCGGCCGTTGCCGGTATAGAGCATCCATAAAGGTGCCGTCGCCGCGGCGATCAGCGCCGAGAGCGACGAATACCGCGTGACCAGGGCCGTCGCCAGCCAGGTGCCGCAGGCCAGAAGGCCCACCGGCCAGGCAAGCGCCAGCAGGGTGCCAAGGAAGGTCGCAACACCCTTGCCGCCGCGAAATCCCAGATAGACCGGGAAGAGATGCCCGAGAAAGGCGGCCAATCCGGCCAGTTGCGCCGCGTCCGGCCCCACGGCCGCGCGGGCGGCCAGAACCGCCAGCCCGCCCTTGCCCGCGTCCAGGATCAGCGTCAGCGCCGCCGCGCCCTTGTTCCCGGTGCGCAGCACGTTGGTCGCGCCGATATTGCCCGATCCGATCTGCCGCAGATCGCCCAGCCCGAAGGCGCGGGCGATCACGAGCCCGAACGGCACCGCGCCCAGAAGATAGGCCAGCGCCGCGACCAGCGCGAGGATCAGGGGCGATGTCACGATTTCCGGCATCAGCGCCTCCGGTAGACCTGTTCGCCACCGACGAAGGTGGCCAATACCCGGCCCTGCATCCGCGCGCCGTCGAACGGGGTGTTGCGGGATTTCGAGAGCAGCATGGAACGATCGAGGATGAACGGGGCATCCGGGTCGAACAGGACCAGATCGGCGGGGGCCCCCTGTGCCAGGCGACCGGATTCGAGCCCCAGACGGCGGGCCGGGTTCAGCGACAGCGCCCGCCAGAGCGCCGGCAGGCCGATCGCGCCGGCGTGATACAGGCGCATCGCCGCGGGCAGAAGCGTTTCCAGCCCGACGGCGCCGCTCGCGGCCTCTTCGAAGGGCAGGCGCTTGCTCTCTTCGTCCTGCGGGGTGTGCATCGAACAGATCACGTCGATCAGGCCGCTCGCAACCGCCTCGACCACCGCCTGCCGGTCTCCCTCTGACCGCAGCGGGGGCTTGACGTTGAAGAAGGTGCGATAGTCGCCCACGTCCAGGTCGTTCAGGGTCAGGTGGTGGATCGAGACGCCGGCGGTCACATCGTGGCCGTTGCGCTTGGCCCGCTCCAGCGCGGGCAGCGCACGGGCGGTCGTGATCTGGTCGGCGTGGTATCTGACGCCGGTCATCTCGACCAGCGCGATGTCACGATCCAGCGCCATGCGCTCGGCCATCGGCGAAACCGCGGGCAACCCCCTGAGCGAGGCGAACTTGCCCGAGGTCACCGCCGCGCCGCGCGACAGGCCGGGATCCTGGGGATGCGCGATGATCAGCGCGCCCAACCCCCTTGCATAGGTCATGGCGCGGCTCAGCACCCTGGTGTCCCGGGTCACGCTGTCGCCATCGGTAAAGGCCACGGCGCCGGCGTCCAGGAGAAAACCGATCTCGACCATTTCTTGCCCTTCGCGCCCCTTGGTCAGGGCCGCCATGGGCTTGATGCGCACCGGGCTGGCCTCTCGCGCGCGGCGGGTGACGAATTCCAGCACTTCGGGGGTGTCGATCGCCGGAAGCGTGTCGGGCCGGGTGACCATGGTAGTGACACCGCCCGCCGCTGCGGCCAGACCGGCCGAGCGGAAGCTTTCCTTGTGGCGTTCGCCGGGTTCGCAGATCTTCACGCCGATATCGACGATGCCCGGCGCAAGGCACTTGCCGTCGCATTCGACGACCTGCGCGCCGGCCGGTGTGGCGATATCGCCCTTGGCGGCGATCAGGCCATTCTCGATCAGCAGGTTGCCGATGGTTTCGGTCCCGGCCTCGGGGTCGACAAGCCGGGCATTCCGGCAAAACAGGCTCATGCCGCCATCCCTCTTCAAGATCCGACACTCAGCAGCGCGGCAATCACCAGGACCAGCACCACGGCCAGCCCCAGCGCAAGCGCGGCCAGCGGGAAACGGCCGTGCTCCGGCCGGGGCTCGGGGCTGTCCGGCGCGGGCGCGGGCGTCGCGTCGGTCGGCCGTTCGCCGGGCACGAACATCGCCGGATCGCCGGTTCCGAATTCACGATAACTGCCGACGAAGTTCAGCGCGCCATCGGGGTGAAGGGTGGTCCCGGGGCCGGCCGCGCCGGGGGCGAGGATCAGCACATGACCGCTCAGCGCCGCAAGCCTGTCACGGTCGTCCGCCAGCGCGGCGGGATCGACCCCCAGGCCTTCCGTCAGGTAATGGACCAGGCCCAGATCCTGCAGGTCGGCCAGCGCGAAAAGGTCCACGTGCGCCCGGTCCAGCCCGCTGGCCCCCAATGCGGCCTCGATGTCGGAAAACGGCCCCTCTGCCAGCGATTGCGCCGCCGCGGGCGCGACGTGAAAGACATGGACCACGTCATGTTCGCCGTCCGGCAGGCTGATCGCGGTCATACCATCACCCCCTCGGGCACGGCCCGCAGGTTGCGCGCCAGTAGATCCATCGCCGCCATGCGCACGGCCACGCCCATTTCCACCTGTTCCTGGATGACCGAGCGGTTGATGTCGTCGGCAATGGTGCCGTCGATCTCGACCCCGCGGTTCATCGGGCCGGGATGCATCACGATCGCGTCGTCCCTTGCATGGGCCAGCTTTTGCGCATCCAGCCCGAAGCGATGATAATATTCGCGCGGCGACGGGATGAAACCGCCATCCATGCGCTCGCGCTGAAGCCGCAGCATCATCACCACATCGGCCTCGCGCAGCCCCTCGGCCATGTCGTCGAACACCTCGACCCCGAAATCGGCAATTCCGGCAGGCATCAGGGTCGGCGGCCCGATCACGCGCACCCTGTTTTCCATCTTGCCCAGCAGCAGGATATTCGAGCGCGCCACCCTGCTATGCGCGATGTCGCCGCAGATCGCGACGGTCAGCCGGTGAAGCCGGCCCTTGGTCCGGCGGATCGTCAGCGCATCCAGCAATGCCTGCGTCGGGTGTTCGTGCCGGCCGTCGCCAGCGTTCAGCACGGCGCAATTCACCTTTTCGGCCAGCAGGTTTACCGCCCCCGATTGCGGGTGGCGCACCACCAGAAGATCGGGATGCATCGCGTTCAGCGTCAGCGCCGTGTCGATCAGCGTTTCGCCCTTCTTGATCGAGCTGGCCTGCATCGCCATGTTCATCACATCCGCGCCCAGACGCTTGCCGGCCAGTTCGAAACTGGCCTGCGTGCGGGTCGAATTCTCGAAAAACATGTTGATCTGGGTCAGGCCCGACAAGACGTCGGAATGCTTCGACGCGCCCCGGTTCAGATCGACATACCGATCCGAAAGATCGAGGATCGTGCGGATTTCCTCGGGGTGCAGCGGTTCGATCCCAAGGAGATTCTTCTGACGAAAGGTCATGCGTCGGCCACCCCGCTTTCGGGCGGTTATATTCAGCCCGCCGTCACGCAGCAAGGGGCGAGGCAAGGACGGCTTGCCCATTTACCTTGTCGCCGCGCCGGCCTAGCTTGGCAGCGATGGATACCGCGATGGACTGGCACGAGGCGAAGGCGCTGCTGGACTGGCAGATAGAGCTTGGCGCGACCGAGGCGATCGGCGAGACGCCCGTCAACCGCTATGCGCAGGCCCCGGAAAGGACCGCCGACCCGCCGCTGGCGGCGGTGGCGGCGGTGGCGTCCGACAGCGCGGCGCCGCCGGATGTCGCAATGTCCGATCCGGTGCAGGCGGCCCGGGCGGCCGCTGCCGCAGCGCAGGACCTGGAAAGCCTGCGCATGGCGATCTCGGATTTCGACCTGTGCGATCTGAAGCGCGGGGCGCGCAACCTGGTTTTCGCCGATGGCCACCCCGAGGCGCGCGTGATGGTGATCGGCGAGGCGCCGGGCCGCGACGAGGACATCCAGGGCAAGCCCTTCGTCGGGCGTGCCGGCAAGCTGCTGGACCGGATGTTCGCCGCGATCGGCATGGACCGGGCCGCGCCCGACCCGGACCATGCCCTCTATATCGCCAATGTCCTGCCCTGGCGCCCGCCGCAGAACCGCGACCCCAGGCCGGAAGAGGTGGCGATGATGCTGCCCTTCGTCGAACGGCATGTGGCGCTGGTGGCCCCCGAAATCCTGGTCCTGATGGGCAACCATTCCTGCCAGGCGCTGCTGGGGCGCCGCGGGATCACCCGGTTGCGCGGAACATGGGCCGAGGCATTGGGCCGCCCGGCGCTGCCGATGTTTCACCCGGCCTATCTGCTGCGCAACCCGCAGGCCAAGGGCGCGGCGTGGCACGATCTGCTGATGCTGCGCGCGCGACTGAAGGGCGGGAACTGATGCTGGCCGTCGACATGGTGACGCTTCTGGCCTTTGTTCCGGCCGCGCTGGCCCTGAACCTGACCCCGGGGGCGGACATGATGTTCTGCCTCGGCCAGGGGCTTCGCGGCGGCCCGCGCGCCGCCCTTGCCGCCGATGCCGGGATCGCCCTGGGCGTGTTCATTCATGCCGCGCTGGCCGGTCTGGGCCTGGGCACCCTGGTGGCCACGGTGCCGTGGCTGTTCCAGGCGATCCGCTGGGCCGGGGCGGCCTATCTGCTGTGGCTCGCCATCGCCGCGCTGAAAAGCGGCCGGCCGATCGACGCGCGCCCGCCGTTGCACCCGCGCCGCGCCTTTCGCGACGCGCTGGTGGTGAACCTGATGAATCCCAAGGTCATCCTGTTCGTCCTGGCCTTCGTGCCGCAATTCGTGGTGGTCGACCGCGGCGCGGTGCTGGCGCAGTTCCTGATCTTCGGCGCGATCCTGTCGCTGGGCGGGCTGATCGTCAACGGCGCGGTGGGGCTGTGCGCCGGCCGCGCCCGCGGCTGGCTGACCGGCGCGACCGGGTTTCAGCGCGGGTTGGGCTATGTCACGGCGGCGATATTTTCGGGGCTGGCCGTCAGGCTGGTCTTTCTGGAGAGGTGAGAAACATGAGCGGTATCGACGACTCCATGAAATTCCTGCCGGTGCGCATCGCCGTTCTGACGGTCTCCGACACCCGCAGCGCGGCCGACGACCGGTCCGGGCAGACGCTGGTGGACCGGATCGAGGGGGCGGGGCATGTGCTGGCCGATCGTCGGATCGTCCGGGACGAGCGCAGCGAGATTTCCGAGCAGCTCCGCGCCTGGTGTGCCGATCCGGCAATCGACGTGGTGATTTCCACCGGCGGAACCGGCCTGACCGGGCGCGATGTCACGGTCGAGGCGCATCGCGACGTCTATGAAAAGGAGATCGACGCGTTCGGCACGGTCTTCACCATCGTGTCGATGAACAAGATCGGCACCTCGGCGGTGCAGTCGCGCGCCACCGGCGGCGTGGCACAGGGAACCTACCTGTTCGCGCTGCCCGGCAGCCCCGGCGCCTGCAAGGATGCCTGGGACGAGATCCTGGCGCCGCAGCTCGACTATCGGCACCGGCCCTGCAACTTCGTCGAGATCTTCCCGCGCCTTGCCGAACATCAGCGACGGAAATAGGCACGCCGCACATAACAGCTATATGTTTGGACCTGTGGCGCTTCGGCGCTATTGTCTCGTCTCTGTATGTCTTGGGGCTGTTTCGGGGCCATTCCCGGAAAGGACCGACCAATGCGTTTTCTGCGCCGCAGCCTGACCGGGTTGTTTCTTGTGGCCCTCACCCTGGGCGTTCTGGTCTATGCAGGCCATGTGGTGCGCACCGCGATCGTCGCGCGCCTGTCCGACGATCCGCCGGCCCGCCCCGCGGGCGAGCGGGTGCGCGCGGTCAATACCGTGGCGGTCACGTTGCAGGATATCGCCCCGATCCTGACCACCTTCGGCGAGATTCGCAGCACCCGTACGCTGGATCTTCGGGCGAATCTATCCGGCACCATCGTGGAGCTGAGCCCGGATTTCGTCGAAGGGGGGCGTGTCGAGGCCGGGCAGCTGCTGGCCCGCGTGGACCCGTCCGACGCGCAGGCGGAGCTTGCGGTGGCGCAGGCGGATCTGGCCCAGGCCGAGGCCGAATTGCGCGATGCCACGCGGGCGCTGGACCTGGCGCGCGACGGTGTCGCATCGGCACGCGAACAGGCGCGATTGCGAGAGCAGGCGCTGGAGCGGCAGAAAAGCCTGCGCGACCGCGGCTTCGGCTCCGACGCGCTGGTCGAGCAGGCCGAGCTTGCCGCCGCCGCTTCCCGCCAGGACGTGCTGTCGCGCAGACAGGCCCAGGCCGACGCCGAAAGCCGTGTCGACCAGGCCCGGATCCAGGTGTCGCGCGCGCGCATCGCCGTCGCCGAGGCCGAGCGCAGGCTCGCCGATACCCGGATCCGCGCGGCCTTCTCGGGCACTCTGGCCGGCGTGTCGCTGGTCGAGGGCGGGCTGGTCGCCAATAACGAACAGATCGCGCAGCTGATCGACCCCACGCAACTGGAAGTCGCGTTTCGCATTTCCGCCCAGCAATACGAAAGGCTGCTGGACGATCAGGGCATGCTTGTCAGGGCAGAGGTCACCGTGACGCTCGATGCCGATGGCGCCGGGTTGGTCGCGACAGGCCGCATCACCCGCGAAAGCGGTGCTGTGGCCGATGACCAGACCGGCCGGCTGCTGTTCGCCGGGCTGCGCCAGGCCCGCGGTTTCCGGCCCGGCGATTTCGTTACCGTCCAGATCGAAGAGCCGATGCTGACCGGCGTTTCGGTCCTGCCGGCCACGGCTGTCGATGCCGCGAATACCGTGCTGGTGCTGGGCCCGGACAGCCGGCTGGAACTTGCCCATGTCACGTTCCTGCGTCGACAGGGCGACAACGTGATCGTCGCGGCACCGGCGCTTGAAGGCCGGCAGGTCGTGGCCGAACGCTCGCCGCTGCTGGGGGCCGGCATCAAGGTGCAACCGATCGAGACATCGGCCGCTTCGGTTGCCACCGAGGCCGATCGCGGCACCGAACTGGTCGCGCTGACGCCCGAGCGCCGGGCCCGGCTTATTGCCTTCATCGAAAACACGCCGGACCTTGCGGCGGACGCGAAACAGCGGGTTCTGGCGCAACATTCGCAGGACCGGGTGCCGGCCAGCACCGTCCGGCGAATCGAAACCCGCATGGGGGGCTAGCAGATGGCGCATCCCGGCGCCGGGGCGATCGGCGGTCTCATGTCCTACTTCACCCGGCACCGGACCGCGGCGAACCTTCTGATGCTGGTTCTCGTCGTCCTGGGGCTGGTGGCCGCGCCGCGGATGCGGGCGCAATTCTTTCCCGATGTGGTGATCGACGAGATCGATGTCTCGGTCGTCTGGACCGGGGCCGGCGCGCGCGATGTGGACAATGCCATCGTGCAGGTGCTGGAGCCGGTCCTTCTGGCCGTCGAAGGGGTCTCCGGCACCACCTCGCGCGCCTCCGAGGGGCGCGCCGATATCGAGATAGAATTCGAGCCCGGCTGGGACATGTCCCGCGCGGCCGATGACGTGCAGGCCGCCCTCGATGCCATAACCACCCTGCCCGAGGACGCGGACCCGCCCGAGGTGCAGCGCTCGGCCTGGCGCGACCGGGTGACCGACGTGGTCATCACCGGCCCCGTGGGGGTGGATCAACTGGGCCGTTTCGCGGATGAATTCGTGGCGCGCCTGTTCAGCGCAGGTGTCACCCGCACGACGATCCGCGGGCTTGCCGCGCCCGAAACGGTTGTCGAGGTGCCCTCGACCGCGCTGATCCGGCATGACCTGAGCATGGCGCAAATCGCGGACGCGATCGCGGCCCAGGCCGAATCCGCCCCCGCCGGCGAGCTGTCGGGCAGCGGCGCGCGGCTGCGCGCCGGAACCGCCCGCCGCAGCATGCCCGAAATCGGCAATATCGTGCTGCGCGCCAATCCCGACGGCACGCATCTGACGATCGGCGACATCGCGCGCCTGCAGGTCACGGGAATCGACAGGAACCGGGCCTATTTCGTCGGCCCGAACCCGGCGATCTCGATCCGGGTGGACCGATCCGAAAGCGGCGACGCGCTGAAGATCCAGGACGCGGTCCAGAAAGTCGCCGACGAGATGGCGCCGACCCTGCCCCGCGATGTGCGGATAGACCTGATCCGCACCCGCGCCGAGGCGATCACCGCACGGCTGAACATCCTTCTGGACAACGGGCTGCTGGGGCTTGGCCTGGTTCTGGTGCTGCTGTTTCTGTTCCTGAACGCGCGCACCGCGTTCTGGGTCGCGGCGGGGATTCCCGTGGCGATGCTGACGACGATCGCGATGATGTACGCGGCCGGCCTGACGCTGAACATGATTTCGCTGTTCGCGCTGATCATCACCACCGGCATCATCGTGGATGATGCCATCGTGGTCGGCGAACATGCCGATTTCCGCGCCCGCCGCCTGGGCGAGGCGCCCTTCACGGCGGCCGACAACGCCGCACACCGCATGGCCGCCCCGGTCTTTTCGGCCACCGTCACGACGATCCTGGCATTCTTCGCGCTGACCGCGATCGGCGGCGTTTTCGGCGACCTGATTTCGGACATCCCGTTCACCGTCATCGTCGTGCTGCTTGCATCGCTCGTCGAATGTTTCCTGATCCTGCCGCATCACATGGCGCACGCGCTGACCCATACCGCCCGGCAGCATTGGTACGACATGCCCTCGCGCCTGGTGAACCGCGGCTTCCGCAAGCTGCGCGACACCCTGTTCCGACCGATGATCGTGGGGGTGATCCGGCTGCGCTATCCGGTGCTGGCGCTTGCGGTCCTGGCCCTTGCGTCGCAGGCGGCGCTTTTCATCCGCGGTGACGTGCAATGGCGTTTCTTCGATTCGCCCGAGCAGGGCTCCATCTCGGGGAATTTCGCGATGACCGAAGGCGCGACGCGCGCCGACAGCATGGCGATGATGCGCGAATTGCAGCGCGCCACGAACGCGGTTGCCGACCGCTACGCGGCCGAATACGGCACCAACCCGCTGTCCTATGTCATGGCCGAGGTCGGCGGCAATACCGGGCGCGGGCTGTCGGGTGTCGAGAACAAGGACGAGTCGCTCCTGGGGTCGATCGCGATCGAACTGATAAGCGCGGACGCGCGGCCCTATTCGTCGTTCGAGTTCCTCGCCGCGCTCCAGGAAGAGGTGCAGCAACACCCGTTGACCGAAACGCTCAGCTTCCGGGGCTGGCGGTCGGGTCCGGGCGGCGATGCCCTGGACGTGGAATTCTATGGCGCCGATGCCGAGACGCTGAAGGCCGCCGCCGAGGCACTGAAGGCCGAGATGGCGCAGTTTCCCGAGGTCTCGGCACTCGAGGACAGCCTGGCCTATGACAAGCAGGAACTGGCGCTGGAGCTGACCGCCCAGGGCTCGGCGCTCGGGTTTTCCATCGACCAGCTGGGCCGGGTGCTTCGCAACCGGGTGAACGGGATCGAGGCCGCGACCTATCCCGACGGCCCGCGCTCGGCCAGCATCCGGGTGGAACTGCCCCCCGGCGAACTGACCGCGGATTTTCTCGATCACAGCTTCATGCGATCGCAATCGGGCCAATATGTGCCGCTGGCCGACATCGTGACCGTCGAACCGCGCCGGGGCTTTTCCACGGTGCGGCGTGAAAACGGGCTGCGGGTGGTCTCTGTCACCGGGGACATCGCGCAGGACGACCCGGCCCGCGCGCAAGAGATCATGGCCGCCCTGCAAGAGCGGATCCTGCCGCGGATCGAAAGCGAACTCGGCGTGGCCTGGCGCCTGTCCGGCCTGGCCGAACAGGAAAACGAATTTCTTTCCGACGCCCTGACCGGGTTCATCCTGGCATTGCTGGGGATCTATCTGACCCTGGCCTGGGTGTTTTCCAGCTGGACTCGGCCGGCGGTGGTGATGGCCATCATCCCGTTCGGGCTAATCGGCACGATCTATGGCCACAACCTGTGGGGCGTGCCGTTGACCATGTTCAGCGTGGTGGGGCTGATCGGGATGACGGGGATCATCATCAACGACGCCATCGTGCTGGTGGGCACGATCGACGAATATGCCGAAACGCGCGGCCTGTTCCCGGCAATCGTCGATGGCGCGGCGGATCGCCTGCGGCCGGTGTTCCTGACCACCGCGACGACGGTCCTGGGCCTGGCCCCCCTGCTCTATGAAGGATCGCAGGACGCGCAGTTCCTGAAACCGACGGTCATCACGCTCGTCTATGGTCTGGGCTTCGGCCTTTTGCTGGTATTGCTGGTGGTGCCTGCATTTCTGGCCGTCCAGCAAGACATCCAGCGCCAGACCAAGACCTTTCGCCGGGCGTTCCGCCTGCCGCGGCAGGCCCGCGGGACGCGCGCGCTCATCACCGGCGCGTCGCTGCTGGTGGCGGGCCTGTTCGCCGCCACGCTGGGACATGCGCTCGTGGCCGGGGGGCTTCCGGGTGTCGTGCTTGGCCTGTTCCCGCGGCTTGCACCGGTCCCCTCCGCGGCGGCGGCGCTGGCGCTGTTCGTCGGGGGGACGGCGGCCATCCTCTTGGCAATCTTCACGGGCGCGGCGCTGCTGCGCGCCTTGCGGCGGGACCGCGCGGCCTGATCGTCAGCCGCCCTTGCATCCGCGGATATCCACCGCCTTTTCGCCGGAAAGAAGCGTGATCCGCACCGAGGACCGGTCCAGCGCGAAGGGGCGGCCCAGGGCCGGCACGAGATCGGCCACCGCCACCAGGCGGTTTCCCTGCCGCGAAACCTTGGCTTCCGACACCCAGATGCTGGGGTCGGATGTCTCGACAATGGCGATTTCCGTGCCGCCCATGGGCGGTATCGCGATGCGCGCGGTCAGGCGCATCCCGTCGGAAATCGGCGCGGCCCCGCACAGCACCGCGCCCACCCCGGCCTGGTCGGCCGGGACCGGCCGGCGAGCCAGGGCCTCGCGGATCGGCGCGGCGTCTTCGGGTTCGGCGGGCAGACGCGCGTCAAGTTTCAGTTCCACCGGAATGCAGATGTCCTGGCACACGCCAAGTTCGACCAGCCCGTTCAGCCGGATCGGGCGACCGCGCCTTGCCGGGGTCAGTTCGATCGGCAGAACGACCTGGTGCTTGTAGCCGATACTGCGCATTCCATTCTGCATGAACACATCCGGACGCGGCCAGTATATTCTGGCGCCGGCGACATTGCCCGACCCCGACCAATCGAAGCTCGGCGGGATCCCCGCATCCCCCGGCGCGCGCCAATAGGTCTTCCACCCCGGCGCCAGCGTCAGCCGCAGGCCGGCCATCCGGGTGCCTTCCGGCGTTTCCCAGCCCGACAGGATCTCTGCCCGAATCACATCGGGCGTGTCGGGCCCGGCCATCGCCGGCAATGTTGCGACAAGGCCGATCAGACCGGCGACGAAGGCGAGGGCGCTTGAATGTTTCATCCGGCGCAGGATAGGGATTTCGGCGCCAGACAGAAATCACATTCGAGCGACAACTTCGCGCGAGCCGTGCCGCAAGACCCTTGCGAAAGGCACGCGCGTGCCCACATCCTAGGAATCATGGAAAAGACGGATTCCCCGATGAACCTCAGCGGCACGTTGCTGATCGCGATGCCCGGGATGGGCGACCCGCGATTCGAGAAAAGCGTGATCTATGTCTGCGCCCACTCGACCGACGGTGCCATGGGCCTGATCGTCAACAAGCCCGCGACCGAGCTGAGTTTCAGGGATCTGCTGGCGCAGCTTGAAATCCCGGTCGGCGATGCCGGGCGCGACATAAGGGTTCATTTCGGCGGCCCGGTCGAACACGGGCGGGGGTTCGTGCTGCATTCCGCCGACTACCAGTCCGGCGCGGACTCGACCCTGCATGTGAATGACGATTTCGGCCTGACCGCGACGATCGACATCCTGGAGGACATCGCCACCGGCACCGGCCCCGAGCTTGCGCTTCTGGCCCTGGGCTATGCCGGTTGGGGACCGGGCCAGCTTGAGGAAGAGATCGGGCAGAATGGCTGGCTGACCTGCGCGGCCAATCCGAAAATCGTCTTCGACCAGGATGATTCGGCAAAATGGCAGCGTGCCCTCGCGGTGATGGGAATCGACCCCTTGCTGCTGTCGGCGGATGCCGGGCGCGCGTGACCGGCGGGGTTATTCGCGCGGCGCGGCCGCCCGGCGCAGCCGGTCATTGATCGCGCGCCCCAGCCCCCGTTCGGGCACCGGGGCCACCGCGACGGCCTGGCCCGGGGTCGCCATTTCATCGAGCGCCCGCAGTTGATGGAAAAGGCTGGCCGCTGCCTCGGTGAGGTCGCCGCCGGGCGAGAGGTTCAGCGCCGCGCCGGGGCAATCGGGGCCGAACCCCAGCCACAGCTCGCCGGGCGCGGGCGCGGTCACGTTCAGCCGCAGCGCCGCCTCGGGCGCGTAATGCGATGAAAGCTGCCCCGGCGCGGTGATCTCCGCATCCGCGCCGCGCTGGCGTATCGGTCGGCCAAGGCAGGGCTCGATCGCCTCGACCGGCAGGCCGCCGGGGCGCAGCAGGACCGGGCCATGCGCATCGCAGCCGATGATGGTCGATTCCACCCCGACCGGACAGGTGCCGCCATCCAGAACCGCCGCGATCCGCCCGTCCAGCCCGGCCAGGACATGCGCCGCCGACGTCGGGCTGATCTTGCCGGAGGGATTGGCCGAAGGCGCCGCCACCGGCCCGTCGAACGCGCGCAGCACCGCCTGCGCCACCGGATGCGCTGGCACCCGGATCGCGATGGTCGCCTGTCCGGCCGTCACGAGCGGCGAAATCCCGGCATCGGGCCGCAGCGGCAGCACCAGCGTCAGCGGCCCCGGCCAGAACGCATCTGCCAGCCGGTTCGCGTCGTCGTCGAATACCGCGATCCGGCGGGCCGCCGCCGCATCGGCCAGATGCACGATCAAGGGGTTGAACCGGGGCCGCCGCTTGGCCTCGAATATCCGCGCGACGGCCCGGTCGTTGCGCGCATCGGCACCGAGCCCGTAAACCGTTTCGGTCGGAAAGGCGACCAGCCGGCCCTGCGCCAGAAGCTGCGCGGCGCGTGCCAGCCCCGGCGCGTCGGGCGAAAGGGTTTCGGTGCGGATCATGGTCATGATGACGCTGCGTTTGCCTTGATGATGCGCCGCATCGCGATACGGTGCTCCTTGTCGGATGCTCACATACCGTCGCGCCGCCCGGTTCACAAGCCGCGCACCAAGGGAGGGACAAATGCCGTTTCGTGCGCCAGTCAACGATTTCAGGTTCATTCTCGACCATGTCGTCGGGTTCTCGCGCGTTTCGGGAACCGGGCGTTTCGAAGACACCAGCCCGGACGTCGCTGAGGCCATACTGAACGAGGCCGGCAAACTGTGCGACGAGGTGCTGGCCCCGTTGCAGCGCGCCGGCGACCTTCATCCGGCGCGGCTGGAAAACGGCCGCGTGCGCAGTTCGCCCGGTTTCGCCGAGGCCTATGCCCGGATCGCCGAGGGCGGCTGGATCGGCATGGCCGCGCGCCCCGAGAATGGCGGCATGGGCCTGCCCATGGCGCTGGCCACGGCGGTCAACGAGATGATGAGCGGCGCCTGTCTTGCCCTGCAACTGAACCCTCTTCTGACCCAGGGCCAGATCGAGGCGCTGGAGCATCACGCCGACGACGCGATGAAGGCGCTTTACCTGCCCCGGCTGACCTCGGGCGAATGGAGCGGCACGATGAACCTGACCGAGCCGCAGGCCGGTTCGGATGTCGGCGCGCTGACCACAAGGGCCAGACCGAACGGCGATGGCAGTTACGCGATCACCGGGCAGAAGATCTATATCTCCTGGGGGGACACCGATTTCACGGGCAATGTCTGTCACCTGGTGCTGGCCCGCCTGCCCGACGGGCCGCCGGGCACCGGCGGCATCAGCCTGTTCATGGTGCCGCGAAACATTCCCGATGCGAAGGGCGAACCGGGTGTCGCCAACAGCCTCAGGGTCGTCAGCCTGGAACACAAGATGGGGCTGCACGGCTCACCCACCGCGGTGATGCAATATGACGCGGCGACCGGCTGGCTGGTCGGCGCGCCGCACAAGGGCATGGCCGCGATGTTCACCATGATGAACAACGCCCGGCTTGGCGTCGGCGTCCAGGGGATCGGCGTGGCCGAGGCCGCGTATCAGCAGGCGCTGGCCTATGCGATGGAACGCAGGCAAGGCCGCAGCCCGATCGGGGACGGCACCGGCCGCATCGTCGATCACGCCGATATCCGGCGCATGCTGAGCACGATGAAGGCCGAGATCTTCGCCGCGCGCGCCATTGCGCTGGCCTGCGCCGTCGCCACCGACATGAGCCGCGCCAGTGACGCGGCGGAATGGACGGCGCGCGCCGCGCTTCTGACACCGATCGCCAAGGCCCATGGCACCGACACCGGGATCGAGGTGGCGCAGACCGGGATCCAGGTCCATGGCGGCATGGGCTATATCGAGGAAACCGGCGCGGCGCAGTTTCTGCGCGACGTGCGGGTCACGGCGATCTACGAGGGCACGAACGGCATACAGGCGATGGACCTGGTGGCGCGCAAGATGGCCGATGGCGGCGAGGCCGCATTCAGCTTGCTGGAAGAGGTCGAAGGCAATGCCGAAGCCGCGCGCGTCACCCTGCCCGAGCTGGCCGAGGATCTGTGGGGCGCGGCAGAAACCCTGCGCGAGACGACCGAATGGCTTGTCGCGCAGGACATGAACGACCGTTTCGCCGGGGCCGTGCCCTATCTTCGGGGATTCGCCCGCGTGCTGGGCGCGCATTACCACCTGATGGCGGCGATGGCCGAGGGCGGCGCAGGCCCGCGCACCGCGCTGGCGCGGGTCTTCATCCGGCGACTGCTGCCCGAACATGGCGCGCTGCTGGGCCAGGCCCGCGAAGGGGCCGGGGATCTCTATGCGATCTCGCCAGAGGATCTGGGGGCATGATGGACGGGACGGCACCGAAAATCCGCTACCTCTGGGCCGCCCCGCCCGATCCCGGAACCGTGCAGGAAGTCGCGCCGGGCGTCCTGTGGCTGCGCCTGCCGCTGCCGATGGCGCTTGACCATGTGAATGTCTATATCCTGGACGACGGCGATGGCTGGAGCGTCGTCGACACCGGGGTGGACTGGCGCGGCTGCCGCGCGGGCTGGCGCGCGGCGCTGGACGGGCCGCTGCGCGGCAAACCGGTGCGCCGGGTGATCCTGACCCATCATCATCCCGATCATGTGGGTCTGGTGGGCTGGTTCCAGTCCGACTCCGGGGCCGAGCTGTGGACCACGCGCACCGCCTGGCTTTTTGCCCGGATGCTGACCCTGGACGAACAGGACCGGCCGACGCCCGAGACCCTGCAATTCTGGCGCGATGCCGGGATGGACGCAGAAACGCTTGACCGCCGCGCCACCGAGAGGCCGTTCAACTTTGCCGATGTCGTGGCGCCGATGCCCATCGGCTTTCGCCGGATCGCCGAGGGCGACATGATCCGCGTCGGCGGGCGCGACTGGGACGTGCGCATCGGCAACGGCCACGCGCCGGAACATGCCACCTTGTGGTCGCGCGACGACAACCTGGTGCTGGGCGGCGATCAGCTTTTGCCCTCGATCTCTGCCAATCTGGGCGTCTACCCGACCGAACCGCGGGCCGACCCGGTGGGCGAATGGATGGAAAGCTGCGCGCGGCTGTTGCCTTTGGCACGGGACGATCACCTCGTGCTTCCCGGGCACAAGCTGCCCTTCACCGGATTGCCGCTGCGCCTGCGGCAGATGATCGAGAACCACGAAGGAGCCCTTGCGCGCCTGCTGGACCACCTGGAAACCCCGCGCCGCGCGACCGAATGTTTCCCGCCCCTGTTCAAGCGCGACATCGACGAGACGGTATTCATCATGGCCCTGGTCGAAACGGTCGCGCATCTCAACCACCTGCTGGGCAAAGGGCTTGTCACCCGGCGCCGGGCCGATGACGGGGCCTGGCTGTGGCAACGCGCGGCGATTGCCGGTCATTGAACGACACCGCCGAACGGGGCGTGACATGCCGCGGCAAATCATCTATCGAAAGAGACGAATTTTCCGCAGAGGGGATCTTGAGATGACAGAACACAAGCACGGCTCGATGGATATCGAAGAGCATGAAAAGACATTCGAAGGATTCGTCCGTTTTTCCGCGATCACGGCCGGCCTTGCGATCCTCGTTCTGATCTTTCTGGCCCTGGCGAACAGCTGACGGCTGACGGGCCCCTGCCCGTTTCACCTGGATTTCTCGTCAATGCGCCGGTTCCTTCTTTTCCTTCTGTTCCCGCTGTTACTGGGTGCCTGCGCCGCCGACTCGGTATGGGCCCCGCAGGAACAGGTGCGCGCGGCCGCCTACCGCGCGGAAGGCCCGCCGTCGATCACGCTGTTCACCGCCGTGAACAACCGCTCTGGCGCAGGCGGGCACAGCGCGTTGATGATTAACGCCAGCCAGAGGGTGATCTTCGACCCTGCCGGCACCTGGTGGCACCGCACCGTGCCCGAACGACACGACGTGCTTTACGGCATCACCCCGACCATGCTGAAATTCTATATCGACTACCACGCGCGCGAAACCTATCGCGTGGTCGCGCAGACGGTCGAGGTTTCACCGCAGGTGGCCGAACTGGCCCTGGCGCGCGTGCAGCAGAATGGCGCGGTTCCCAGCGCGTTGTGCGGCAATGCCGTCAGTGGCGTCCTGCAGGATATACCGGGCTTCGAATCGATCCGCGGCAGCCTGTTCCCGGGCCGGATCATGGATTCCTTCGGCGAGCTTCCCGGCGTTGTCACAAGGGTTTATCGTGACGACGACTCGAACGAAAACGACCAGCTGCTGATCCGGCAGCAATCCGTGTCGATCGCCGCTCAACCCAGCCAGTAGAGCGCCAGGTACAGCGTTCCTGCCCCGCCGAGGATCGCCGCCAGCACGTTTCTGATGGTCATGCCCAGGATCAGCGTCGCCGCGGCAGCCAGCATCCTGGCCGGGTCGGTCTGCCCGCCGGTGGCCGCGGGCCAGAGCACCAGCGGCGCGATCAGGGCCGGCATCACCGCGACCGGGGTATAGCGCAGATGGCGCAAGACCCATTCGGGCAGTTTTCGATCGCCGATCACCCCCAGGAAGGAAAACCGGATCAGGAAGGTGCCCGCCCCCAGCAACAGGATTATTAACCAGATCCTGGTGGTGCTCATGTCCATCGGCCGTTCCTCCTGAGCCAGAGTTCAATTCGCGCCCCGGTCATCATCGCCGCCACGGCCGCCAACAGCAGACCGCCGTTATACGGCACGAAGGCAAGAAGCAGCGAGACTGCAACACTGACCCCGGCCGCAGCCATATGCGCCATCGTCCGCAGCGCCGGCGCAACGATCGCCAGAAAGGTGATCGGCAGCGCGAAATCCAGCGCGTATTCGGGCGGGATACGTTGCCCGGCCAGCGCCCCGGCCAGTGTCATGGCATACCAGACCGGACAGACGGGGGTGACGACGCCGAAGAAATAGGCACAACGCTGCTTCAGCGTCATCGCGGGACCGGTTTCGAACCGTGTTATGCTGACCGCATAGGACTGGTCGACCAGCAGATAGGCCATCACCGCGCGCATCCACATCGGCGCGCCGCCCAGATAGGGTGTCAGCGATGCGGAATACATCGCCATGCGTAGGTTCACCGCCAGCGCGGTGGCCAGCACGATCAGCGTCGGTGCATTGTCCGACATCAGTTGCAGCGCCGCGAATTGCGAGGCGCCGGCGATCACCAGCACCGAGAAGCCCATGACCTCGGCCAGGTTCAGCCCGGCTTCGGTTCCCACGACGCCGAACAGCACCCCGAACGGGACGATGACAAGCAGGAACGGCGCGCCGTCGCGCAGGCCGCGGAAATATGTCGGCAACGGGGTGTGGGACATCGGTGCGGTCGCCCTGTATCGATCTGCCCCGGCCCTTAGGTCAGAAGCCCGGTCGATGCAATCGCCGCCCGGCGACCGGGCCGGCAGCCCCCATCAGTCGAAGATTCCGGACACGCGGCCAAGCAGCATGAAGGCCCGCGCCGTGCGCGTTTCGGCCAGGCGGGCGATTTCCTCGTCGCTGGCATCCTGCACGAAGGCGCTGAGCGAGCGGTCGAACTGCCGCAGGAAATGGTGGGCCGCGTCCCGGAACACCGGATCCTGCCGCATCCGCCCGGCGGTCAGTGCCAGGCAAGACCGGTCGCGCACGCCGCCAAGGCCGGACACCGCGGCGCCACGTTCGCCGTCGGCGAAGCGGCGCCAGATCTCGGGGCGCGCCCGGTCGGGGCGCAGGTCGTCCATATAGATTCCGTCCTGGCTGAGCAGGGTCAGAACATCCTGGGCCGCGCGCACCAGCTTGGCTGCGTGCCGGTTCTGAAGGGCCATGCGCAGCGCCTGGAATCCTTCCTGATCCTCCTCGGTTTCCGGAAAGTTCAGCGCGCGCAACAAATCCTCGGTCGCAAGCGGCGGCTGCATGTCCTCGGCCGGTGTGCCCAATGCCAGCGACGGCTGGTCATCCGCCGTTGACGCAACCGGCCGGAGCATGGCGCCCACAGCCGGCCGGCCACGCGACGACGCGAAGGTCGCGATCACGGTTTCGGCCTGTTTCTGCGACTCGACGATCTGGTCGAGCTTCTTTTCCACCGTGGGGCGGACGTTATAGGCATGGGCCTGTTGCTGCTCGATATAGGTATGGCGCATCGCGTCGATCGCCGCCTGAAGGCGCGCCGATTCCTCGCGCATGATGCGGGCGGATTTCGCCGCCGACGCCCCGACCCAGATCAGCGCGACCGGCAGAACGATGGCGAGTAACGTCACCACGAAGGCCACCGGGTCGAACCCGAGATCGTCGCCGCTGCGCCCGGCATACAGGAAAAACGCGCCGGACGCGCCCATCCACAGGACCGTCAGGCCAAGCGCGATCCAGTCGGCCGCCGTCAGACCCGACTGCGCGCCCCTTCTGGCGAAGATGCCGAGGTCGATCGGCGAGTCCTTCTTGTGGTCAGCCATCTCGGATCGGCCTCGATTCAGCCAGGTGGTTCAGACGTAGTCGATGCTCAGCACCTCATAGCTCTTCTCGCCGCCGGGCGTCCTGACCTCGACACTGTCACCTTCCTCCTTGCCGATCAAGGCGCGCGCAAGGGGCGACTTGATGTTCAGAAGGCCCTTCTCGATGTCGGCCTCGGCCTCGCCGACGATCTGATAGGTCTTTTCCTCGTCGGTATCCTCATCCACCAGCCTGACGGTCGCACCGAACTTGATCGACCCCGACAACGAGGCCGGGTCGATCACCTCGGCGCGGGAAAGAAGGCTCTCGATTTCCTTGATGCGGCCCTCGATGAAGCTCTGCTTTTCGCGCGCGGCGTGATACTCTGCATTCTCCGAAAGATCGCCATGTTCGCGCGCCTCGGAAATCGCCCGGATCACCGCGGGGCGTTCGACCGATTTCAGGTTTTTCAGCTCGGCATTCAGCGCGGCGTTGCCCGCGCGTGTCATCGGTATCTTTTCCATCACTGCACCGGACGTTTGAAGACGGCGCCGTCCAGGGGACGACGCCGCCGGTGAATTCATCCTTTTACCAGACCCCAGCAGGGCAGCGATTGCAAGCAGATCCGACCCGGCCGGCACAAACGATGCTGCGGTGCAACGAAATGTTGCGGCCCTGCAATTGACCCGACGCCGCACCCTGGGCTATCGCATTTCCGATGCTTCAGACAAACGGTGCCGCCGCGCCGGGAGGGAACGACATGGCCGAGACCGAACGCGAGTCGATGGAATACGACGTGGTGATCGTGGGGGCCGGGCCGGCAGGGCTGTCCGCCGCGATCCGGCTCAAGCAACTCGACCCCGAGCTGGAGGTCGTCGTTCTGGAAAAGGGATCCGAGGTCGGCGCACATATCCTGTCGGGCGCGGTGCTGGATCCGTGCGGGCTGAACGCGCTGATCCCCGACTGGAAGGAGAAGGGCGCACCGCTGAACGTGCCGGTGACGCGCGACAATTTCTATCTGCTGGGGGAATCCGGCCATATGCGGATTCCCAACTGGCCGATGCCGCCGCTGATGAACAACCACGGCAACTATATCGTCAGCATGGGCAATGTCTGCCGCTGGATGGCCGAACAGGCCGAGGCGCTGGGCGTCGAGCTGTTCCCCGGCATGGCCTGCTCCGATCTGGTATTTGGCGAGAACGGCGAGGTGAAGGGCGTGGTGGCCGGCGAATTCGGCCGCGACCCCGATGGCACACCGGGGCCGAATTACGAACCGGGGATGGAGCTGCTGGGCAAATACGTCCTGCTGGGCGAAGGGGTGCGCGGATCCCTCTCCAAGCAGGTCATGGCCAGATACGATCTTTCCGAGGGGCACGAGCCGCAGAAATTCGGCCTCGGAATGAAGGAAATCTGGGAGGTCGACCCCGAAAAGCACCGCGAGGGCACCGTCACCCACACGATGGGCTGGCCGCTGGGCAGGAATGCCGGCGGCGGCTCTTTCATCTATCACCTGGAGAACAACCAGGTCTATGTGGGCTTCGTGGTGCATCTGAATTACCGGAACCCGCATCTCTATCCCTACATGGAGTTCCAGCGCTTCAAGCATCATCCGGTGGTGGCCGACCTGCTGAAGGGCGGCAAGCGCGTGGCCTATGGCGCCCGCGCGATCAGCGAGGGCGGCTGGCAGTCGATCCCCAAGGTCGTGTTCCCCGGCGGCGCGTTGCTGGGCTGTTCGGCCGGCCTGGTCAACGTGCCGCGGATCAAGGGCAATCACAACGCGATGCTGTCGGGCATGGCGGCCGCCGAGGCCGCCCATGCCGCGATCCGCGACGGGCGCAGCGGCGACGAGCTGACCGCATATGAGGACGAGCTGCGCAGCGGCCCCGTCGCGAAAGACCTCAAGCGTGTGCGCAATGTCAAACCGCTCTGGTCGAAATTCGGGCTGACCGCCAGCCTGGCCCTGGGCGGGTTCGACATGTGGACGAACAACCTGTTCGGCCTGTCGCTGCTGGGCACGCTGAAACATGGCAAGACCGATGCCGAGGCGACCGGCGAGGCATCGAACTTCCCCGAAATCGAATATCCCCGACCGGACGGCAAGCTCAGCTTCGACCGGCTGACCAATGTCAGCTTCTCGATGACCAATCACGCCGAAAGCCAGCCCTGCCACCTGCACCTGAAGGATCCGGATATCCCGATCTCGGTGAACCTGCCGAAATATGACGAGCCGGCGCAGCGTTATTGCCCCGCGGGTGTCTACGAGGTGGTGCGCGAAGACGGCAAGGATCCGCGCTTCGTCATCAACTTCCAGAATTGCGTGCATTGCAAGACCTGCGACATCAAGGATCCCAGCCAGAACATCGACTGGGCCACGCCGCAGGGTGGCGACGGGCCCAACTATCCCAACATGTAACAGCTGCGTCAGACCGTGCGGTGTTGGCACCACGGCGCATTGCCTTGGTGCGTTGCGGGGGTTAGGTTGCGATCCAGACCTGATCGGAGTTCCCACTTGCGCGTGCATTTCCCCCGCTTCCTCGGCCTTTCCCTTGCCGCGGCGCTGACCATCGCCCCCTTGTCCCCGGCCCGGGCCCAGAACGGCCTGGCCGGCGCCTATCTGGCAGCGCGCCATGCCAGCGCATTTTTCGATTTCAGGGCGGCGGCCGAATACTACCCCCAGGTTCTGGCCCGCGACCCTTCGAATCCCAGCCTGCTCGAAAACGCCGCCCTGGCCTTTGCCGGGCTTGGGCAGATTGAAAAGGCGGTGCCGATCGCGCGGCGGCTGCAACAGCTGGACGCCACGAACCAGGTCGCCAATCTGATCCTGCTGGCCGAGCAGATGAAGGCCGGCAAGTTCGACGATGTGCTTGCCGACCTGAAGGCCGGGCTCAGCGTCGGGCCGCTGCTCGACTCGCTGATGACCGCCTGGGCGGAATTCGGCGCCGGGCGCATGTCCGAAGCGCTGGCCGCCTTCGATGCCGCCGCCGAACAGCAGGGCGTGGGAGCCTTCGCGCGGTATCACAAGGCGCTGGCGCTGGCCGCGGTGGGCGATTTCGAAGGCGCGGCCGCGATCTTTGACAGCGAAGCGGGAAGCGCGCTGCGGCGGACGAGGCGCGGCGCATTGGCCTACATTCGCATTCTCAGCCAGCTGGGCCGGGGCGAAAAGGCGCTGGCGCTGCTTGACGATGCCTTCGGGATGGAACTGGACCCCGGTCTTGCCGAATTGCGCAGCCGGATCGCCGCGGGCGAGGCTCTCCCCTATACCACGATCCGCAATGCTGCCGATGGCGCCGCCGAGGTCTATTTCACCGTTGCCAGCGCCCTGAACGGCGAGGCCGGCGATGCCTATACGCTGCTTTATTCCCGGCTGTCCGAATTTCTGCGCCCGCAGCATGTCGATGCCATCCTTCTCAGCGCATCCTTGCTTGAGACACTGCAACGCCATGCCCTGGCGGCGGCCGCATACAAGAAGGTGCCGGCCGACGACCCGGCCTTCTATGCCGCCGAGATGGGGCGCGCCGAAACGCTGGAGGCCACGGGAAAACCGGAAGAAGCGATCGCGGTGCTGCGGTCGCTTGCGCAATCGCATCCCGGCGTCGCGGTGGTTCACGTCACGCTGGGCGACATGCTCAGTCGGATGAAACGCTTCGACGCGGCGATCGCCGCCTACAATGCCGCGATCGACCTGTTCGACGACCCCGATCCGCGGCAATGGGTGGTCTACTATGCCCGGGGCATCGCGCATGAGCGCGTGGACAACTGGAAACAGGCCGAGGCCGATTTCCTCAAGGCGCTGGACCTGTCGCCCGGGGAACCGCGTGTCCTGAACTATCTGGGTTATTCCTATGTCGAGAAGGGCGTGAAGCTGGACACGGCGCTGGACATGATCCGCCGCGCGGTCGAGGCCCGGCCGGACAGCGGCTACATCGTGGACAGCCTGGCCTGGGCGCTCTACCGGCTCGGGCGATACGAAGAGGCCGTGCCGCACATGGAACGCGCCGCCGCGCTGATGCCGGTGGACCCGGTGGTGAACGACCATCTGGGCGACGTGCTGTGGTCGGTGGGTCGCAAGGTCGAGGCGCGGTTCCAGTGGCGCCGGGCCCTGTCCTTCATCGACGAGGAAAACCCGTCGCCCGACGTCGATCCGGACCGCATTCGCCGCAAGCTGGAAGTCGGGCTCGACAAGGTGCTTGCCGCGGAAGGTGACAAGCCGAATACGGCGGGCAATGGCGGTTGAGGCATTCGCCCCGGCGAAGATCAACCTTGCCCTTCACATCGTGGGCCGGCGCGCCGATGGCTATCACTTGCTGGACAGCCTCGTGGCCTTTGCCGATCTGGGGGATCGGATCACGATCGCGCGGGCAAGGGAAACCGCGCTGCATGTGACCGGCCCCGAGGCCGCCGGGCTGGCCGCAGGGCCCGACAACCTGGTTCTGCGGGCCACCCGGCTGGCCGGGGCGCCGCCGCTGGCGATCACCCTTGAAAAGAATCTTCCCGTCGCCGCGGGGATCGGCGGCGGCTCATCCGATGCCGCGGCGACGCTGCGCGCAGTATCGGCCCTGACCGGCCGGCCCGCGCCGCGCGACCTGTTGGCGCTGGGCGCCGATGTTCCGGTCTGCCATGCGGGACGTGGCGCGCGGATGCAGGGGGTGGGCGAGATCCTGACGCCGCTGCCCGGCTTGCCGGTGCTGAACGCGGTGCTGGTCAACCCGCGCGTCGCGGTGGCCACGTCACAGGTTTTCCGATTGCTGACGGATAGCGACAACCCGCCGATGCCCGAAACCATACCCGGTTTCGCCGATGCCGCCGCCCTTGTCGATTGGCTGGCGGCGCAGCGCAACGACCTGCAATCGGCCGCGATCGGGCTGCATCCCGCAATCGGCCGGGTGCTGGCCGAAATCGGCGCCGCGCCCGGGTGCCTTCTGGCGCGGATGTCGGGATCGGGCGCCACCTGTTTCGGGCTCTTCGGCGACCGGCACGCAGCGGATGCGGCGGCGATTGCCCTTCGGCAGGTCCGGCCGGACTGGTGGGTCCAGGCGTGCCGGATCAGTTGATGCGGGCCACGACGTAATCGGCAATGTCGCCCAGCATGTCGCGGATCGGGTCCGCGGGCAATCTCTGGATCGCCTGCTTGGCGCGTGACGCCCAGGCCAGCGCCTCGGCCCGCGTCGCCTCCAGCGCGCCATGCCGTTCCAGCAGTATCAACGCATGCTGAAGATCGCCATCGCCCTGTTCGCCCCGGGCGATCACGCGCGACCAGAAGGCGCGTTCTTCGGAATCCGCAGCGGCGACGGCCTTGATGACCGGCAGGGTCAGCTTGCGCTCGCGGAAATCGTCGCCGACATTCTTTCCGGTGGCATCCGTGCCCCAGTAATCCAGCAGGTCGTCCACGATCTGAAAGCTGATCCCCAGGGCATCGCCGTAATCGTGCAGGGCCCGGACCTGCGCCTCGGACGCGCCGGCGATCACGCCGCCCGCCTCGGTCGCGGCCGAGAAGAGCGCTGCCGTCTTGCCGCGCACCACCTGCAAATAGACGTCTTCGTCGGTCGCCAGGTTGCGCGCCGCCGTCAGTTGCAGCACCTCGCCCTCGGTGATCGTCGCCGAAGCGTTCGACAGGATGTCCAGGACCCGCAGCGAGCCGGTATCGACCATCAGCTGGAAGGACCGGGCGAAGAGGAAATCGCCGACCAGAACGCTGGACTTGTTGTCCCAAAGAAGATTGGCCGTTGGCCGGCCCCGGCGCTGGCCGCTTTCGTCCACCACGTCGTCATGCAGCAAGGTGGCCGTATGGATGAATTCGACCGCCGCGGCCAGGTTGATATGATGCGCGCCCGCATAGCCGCACAGCCGTGCCGCGGCCAGGGTCAGCATCGGGCGCAGGCGTTTGCCGCCGGCATCGATCAGATGGGTCGAGACCTCGGCGATCCGGGGGGCATGGCGCGACGACATGCGCGTGCGGATCAGCGCATCGACCGCCTGCATGTCGTCGGACAGATGCACGCCGAGACGGTCATGCGGCTTGTTCGTCGCGCTATCCAAAGTCCTCTGGCCCCCGTCACTTCTCTCGACAATTGCCGGCGTTTGCTCTTAAGTCCCTTTGGATGAAAGAACTGCTGCGCACCAATGACCCGACCGTTATCGCCTTTGCCACCATGCTTCTTCGAGGCGAGGGGATAGAGCCTTTTCAGATGGATGTCCACATGAGCGTTCTGGAAGGCTCGATCGGCGTTCTGCCCCGCCGCCTGATGGTCCGAGACGACGATTACGACGCGGCCCGGACCATTATGCGCGACAATGATATCGCCGTGCCGGACAGTCCCTGATCCATGTTCGCCCCCTGTGACCTGACCCGTGACCGCTTCCTGGGCGGACGGCTTGCGCTATGGCAGCCGAAATCCGGCTATCGCGCCGGAATAGACCCGGTTCTGCTGGCCGCCGCGGTGCCCGCACGGGCAGGGCAGCGCATTCTCGACCTGGGGTGCGGCGTCGGCGCGGCCGCCCTTTGCCTGTCGGCCCGGGTTGCCGGCCTGCACCTGACCGGGGTCGAATTGCAGCCGGATTATGCCGCGCTGGCCCGCCGCAACGCTGCCGAGAACGATCTGCCGCTGGACGTGGTCGAGGCGGACCTGGCCGACTTGCCGGCGGGGCTGAGACAGGCGTCATTTGCCCATGTCATCGCCAACCCGCCCTATTTCCAGCAGGACCGCAGGACCGCCGCCGCCGACACGGGGCGCGAGACCGCGCTGGCCGGCGACACGCCGCTGACGGTCTGGATCGATTGCGCCGCGCGTCGCCTGGAGCCCGGCGGCCGGTTGACCATGATACAACGGGCCGAGCGGCTGCCCGAGATGCTTTCCGCGCTGAACGGCCGGCTGGGCAGTGTCCGCGTTCTGCCGCTGGCGCCGCGGGCGGGGCGCCCCGCCAAGCTGATCCTGCTGAGCGCGATCAAGGGCGGCCGCGCGGCCTTTCGCCTTTTGCCGCCCCTGGCATTGCATTCCGGCGCCGCGCATCTGCGCGACGGCGACGATCATGCCCCGGAAATCAGTGCCGTGCTGCGCGAAGCGGCACAGCTTTCATGGCCCGAGGCATGATTGGCACGATTCCGCCCGGATCCGTCTTACGAAAAATTGTCCATCCGTCGCGCGTGACACGACTCGGGAACTGTGCTGCAATACCGTCGCACGATAAACCTTGAGAGGAGGACGACCATGTCCCTGAGTTCGCACCTGCAAGAGCTCCGCCGCAAGCACAAGACCCTCTCGGAGCGCGTTGAGCAGGAAATGCGCAGCCCGGCTTGTGACGATCTTCATATTGCCGAACTCAAGAAGCAGAAGCTTCGCCTCAAGGAACAGATCGAGCGGCTTTCGATGTAATGCGACCGAAGCCGCGCAATCGCTCCGCGGCGTTTGACCGATTCATGCGCGCCTTGCACGAGGCGCGGTATGTCGCAGCACGCGCGTCGCCGTTCCTTTCGGCACAGATGCACGCAGCGCCCCGTCGGGCGCTGCGTTTTTCTTGCCGGACCTATCCCGACGCGAAATCCTTTCCCTCAGGCGAAATATTGCGCGCCATTGGCCGAAAGTGTCGCGCCGTTGATGAATTCCGAATCGTCGGCCGCCAGGAAGACGACGCAGCGTGCGATCTCATCCGGCTCGCCCAGGCGACCGGCGGGAATTTGTGCAATGATCGATTCGCGCACCTTTTCCGGCACGGACATCACCATGTCGGTGGCAATATAGCCCGGGCAGACGGCGTTGGCGGTGATGCCAAAGCGCGCGCCTTCCTGCGCGAGGGTCTTGGTAAAGCCCAGATCGCCGGCTTTTGACGCGGCATAGTTCGCCTGGCCGAACTGGCCCTTTTGCCCGTTGATCGAGCTGATCGTTATGATGCGGCCGAACTTGCGTTCACGCATGCCCGGCCAGATCGGATGGGTCATGTTGAAAACGCCCGACAGGTTGGTGTCGATCACTTCCTTCCACTGTTCCGGCGTCATCTTGTGGAACGGCGCGTCGCGCGTGATGCCCGCGTTGTTCACCAGAACGTCGATCGGGCCCAGATCATCCGCGACCCTGGCGGCGCCGGCCGCGCAGGCGTCGTAATCGGCGACAGACCACTTGTAGGTGGAAATGCCCGTCTTTTCCGTGAACTTCGCGGCGGCCTCGTCGTTGCCGGCATAATTCGCGGCCACGGAATAGCCCGCCGCTTTCAACGCGGCGCTGATCGCGGCCCCGATGCCACGGGTTCCGCCGGTGACGAGTGCGACTTTTGCCATGTTCTTCCTCCTGTTGCTCAACAGCATTGGTAACGACGTTACCCTCTGTATTTCAATCTCGCAATTTTGTTACGTAAAAATTTTCTGTCATCGGGGCAGACAGGGCGGCACACAGCAAAAGGGGCGCCGAAACGCCCCAGTCTGCCGCCTGTCGCGCGCTTACGGACGTTCCAGACACATGGCCACGCCCATGCCGCCACCGATGCACAGCGTCGCCAGGCCCTTCTTGGCGCCGCGGCGCTTCATCTCGAACAGCAGCGTGTTGAGAATGCGCGCGCCGCTTGCGCCGATCGGATGGCCGATGGCAATGGCCCCGCCGTTGACGTTCACGATGGACGGATCCCAGCCCATTTCCTTGTTCACCGCGCAGGCCTGGGCGGCGAATGCCTCGTTCGCTTCGACAAGATCCAGATCGCCCGGCTTCCAGCCGGCCTTTTCAAGCGCCTTGCGCGAGGCGTGGATCGGCCCGACACCCATGATCGACGGATCCAGCCCTGCCGTCGCGTAAGAGGCGATTCGCGCCAGCGGTTCGAGACCACGCTTCTCGGCCTGCTCGGCGCTCATGACCAGAACCGCCGCGGCGCCGTCATTGATGCCGCTGGCATTGCCGGCCGTGACAGACCCGTCCTTGGCAAATGCCGGGCGCAGCTTCTGCATGTTCTCGATCGTGGCGCCATGGCGGATATACTCGTCCTGGTCGACGAGGGTCTCGCCCTTCCGCGTCTTGACGGTAAAGGCCATGATCTCATCGGCGAATTTACCGGCCTTCTGCGCGGCCTCGGCCTTGTTCTGGCTCGCGACCGCGAATTCGTCCTGCGTTTCGCGATTGATCTGCCATTTCTCGGCGACGTTCTCGGCCGTCTGGCCCATGTGATAGCCATTGAAGGCATCCCACAGACCGTCGCGGATCATGCTGTCGATGAATTTCATGTCGCCCATCTTGTGGCCCGCGCGCAGATGCGCGACATGCGGCGCAAGGCTCATGCTTTCCTGGCCACCGGCGGCAACGATCGAGGCATCGCCCAGCTGGACATGCTGCGCGGCCAGCGCCACGCTGCGCAGGCCCGAACCGCAGACCTGGTTGATGCTCCAGGCCGCGCTTTCGATCGGCAGGCCGGCATTGACATGTGCCTGGCGGGCCGGGTTCTGGCCCTGGCCCGCGGTCAGAACCTGGCCCAGGATCGTCTCTGACACCTCGGCCTTGTTGATCCCGGCGCGCGCCACGACCTCGGACAGCACGGCCGCCCCCAGATCATGGGCCGGTGTGTTGGCAAAGGCCCCGTTGAAGCTTCCGACGGGCGTGCGGGCGGCCGAAACGATCACGGTATTTGTCATGGGTCAGTCCTCTCCCCGGGTTGTGCCGGCGGCGAGCGCACGGCCAATTGCCGAAAAGCGCGCCTCGCCCGGCTCGGTCAGCCATTTCCTACGCGTTCAATTGCGCATCCGCAACAATTTATGCCGCAGACGCGAAATGGCCGGGGAGTCAAGCGGGTCTTTTCGTTGCGCGTTCGGGGTGCATCCAGCGGGGCGTGACGCTTGGCGCGCCATAGAAATATCCCTGGACGCAATCGATCCCCGCCGCCTGAATGAACGCCGCATCCTCTGACGTTTCCACGCTTTCGGCGATGGTGAACATGTCGAAATGCCGTGCGATGGAGATCAGCGCCGCGGTCAGAACCTGGTTATCGGGGTTTCGCGCGATGCCGCGAATGAACTGTCCATCGATCTTGATGATATCAAACAGAAACTCCCTGAGATAGCGAAACGCGGTGAACCCGGCACCGAAATCGTCCAGCGCAAAGGCGATTCCCCGCTGCCGCAGGTCGTTCATGAAGACCGTCACCAGATCGGGCATCAGCATGGCCGAGCTTTCGGTGATTTCCAGGATGAGGCGTTCACCGATCGTCGGATCGCGGCCCAGCCCGTGATTGAGCGTCTGCATCCAGAACGGATACCCGACGGACCGGGCGGACATGTTGATCGAAAGGCGCAGGTCGGGCACGTCTTCCAGTGCCGCAAGGCCCAGTTCCAGGGCCACGCAATCAATGATCCGGCCGAGTTCGGAGGCCTCGACGGCGTGAACGAAATCGCGGGCCGGGATGATCCGTCCGGTCGTGTCGAGGATCCGCACCAGCCCCTCGTAAAAGGCCGGCACCGCGTCGCCGCCCGCGCGCATCACTGGCTGATAGGCCAACATGACATCGCGTTCGCGCAGGGCGCGGCGGACCATCGCAAGGACATCCTGATCGCGGGCCGCGACCGCCGCCGACAACGGGCTGTCGTCCAGGCCGAGCTGCGCCAGATCGATATGTGCCCGACCAAACCTCATTTCGCCCTCCATTCCGATCTGGCCAATTTTGCCGTCGAAGGGCTTAACAACGGTTTAAGCGCGAAGACCCGGTGATCCGTCGGTCTGTTGGAGCGGTTCGAAGCCCCGCGCTGCGTGCCGCGCAATGCGCGGTCGCGTCCGGCAGGGGGCGCCCTGCCTGCGCGTCAAAGATCCAGGGCGACGGCCTGCCGCTGCACCGCGCGCGTGGCGCGCACCAGTTCGGCGCTGATGCCCGGTTCGGACAATGCGTGACCGGCCAGCGGGACCATCTTCATCTCGGCCCGGCGCCACCGTTCGGCCAGCGCCCAGGCGGAATGCGGCGGGCAGATCATGTCATAGCGCCCCTGCACGATGGTCGCCGGAATATGCGAGATCAGCGGCACGTCGCGCAGGATCTGCCCGTCTGTCTCCAACCAGCCGCCATGGGTGAAATAGTGGTTTTCCAACCGTGCGAAGGCCCGCGCGTAATCCGCCGGGGCTTCGCCCGCAGGCCCGTCATGCTCGATCGAGGCCAGGGCGTTCTCCCACGCGGCCCAGGCCCGCGCGCAGCGGGTTTCCAGCATCAGGTCACCGGAAAACAGGCGCTTGTTGTAGGCGCCGATCATGTTGTCGCGCTCATCGGCGGGGATCGGCCCGACAAAGCGGTCCCACAGGTCGGGCCAGAACCGCCCGGCGCCGCCGCCATAGAACCAGTCCAGCTCGGCCCGAGTCATCAGGAACACGCCGCGCAGGATCAGATAGGCCGCGCGGTCGGGATGCGCCTGTGCATAGATCAGCGCCAGCGTCGCCCCCCAGCTGCCGCCGAACACGACCCAGCGCGCGATGCCGAGGGTTTCGCGGATCGCCTCGATATCACGCACGAGGTGCCATGTCGTGTTGTGCTCGACGCTGGCATGCGGGCGCGACCGGCCACAACCGCGCTGGTCGAACAGCACGATCCGGTATTCGGCCGGATCGAAATAACGCCGCATCGCCGGGCTGCACCCGCCACCGGGGCCGCCATGCAGCACGATCACCGGGATGCCGTCGGGATTGCCGCATTGCTCGACATAGATCCGGTGACCATCGCCCATATCCATCATCCGCTGGTCGAACGGATCGATCGGCGGAAACAGGAAATGCGATGCGCGCTTTTGGGCTGCGGACTTGTCCATGAACGACCTATATAACGCCACGAGGTTCCTTTACAGGGGACGATGCGAAAAGAACGGATCGGAGGCGCCCGTGCAAGCAAATGAATCGACCGTCGATGCCGGCGAAGTTGCCAAGTTCGAGGCCATGGCCGCCGAATGGTGGGATCCGCATGGCAAGTTCAAGCCGCTGCACATGCTCAACCCCTGCCGGCTGGACTATATCACCCGGCAGATCGGGGCCGAGTTCGGGCGCGACCTGACCGGGCCGGCACCGTTCGCGGGTCTGCGCATCCTCGATATCGGCTGCGGCGGCGGGTTGCTGTCCGAACCGATGGCCCGGCTGGGCGCCGAGGTGGTCGGCGCCGACGCCGCGCCGCGCAACATCCCCGTGGCGCAACTTCACGCCGCGCAATCGGGTCTCGAGATCGACTATCGCCACACGACGGCCGAAGCCCTGGCCGAATCGGGCGAGACGTTCGACGCGGTTCTGAACATGGAAGTGATCGAGCATGTGGCCGACCCGGCGTCCTATCTCGGGGCCTGTCGCGCCCTGCTCAGGCCCGGCGGGCTGCATCTCTGCTCGACGATCAATCGGAACCCGAAAAGTTTTGCCGTGGCGATCGTCGGGGCGGAACATGTGATGCGCTGGCTGCCCCGGGGCACGCATGAATGGTCGAAATTCATCACCCCCGACGAGTTGTTCGACCTGCTGCGCCAGGCCGGGCTGGACCCGGTGGATCGCAAGGGGTTCGTGTTCAACCCGCTCGCCTGGCGCTGGGCGCTGTCGGATCGCGACCTGAGCGTGAACTACGTCACCGCGTCGCTGAGCCCTGTCGGCTGAGGCGTGGCCCGATCAGCCCGGCTCGCCCAGCTTCTGGCGCAGCGCGCGAAGGACCGGCAAGGCGGCGCGCAGTTTCTCTGCGCCGATATCGTCAACCAGATCGGCGACCATCGGCGAAAGCGCGGCTATCGCCGTGTCGCGGGCCCTTCGACCCGCGGGGCTGATCGAAACCATCTTGCGCCGGGCATCGTCCCAGTCGGGGCGGATATGGACATGGCCGGCCCATTCCAGCTTGTTCAATGTGTTGGTCATTGCCCCGCGCGTGACGTGAAAGCTTTGCGCAAGCTGCGCCGGAGAGCGCTCCTCGCCCAGCCGCGCCAAGTGGTTCAGCACGGAAAAATGGCTTAGCTCCATTCCCTTGGGCAAGACCTTGCCGAGCCGCGCCCGGGCGAGTTGGTCGGCCATGAAGATCTCGCCGAACAATGCGACAGACAGGGTATCGGCGGTTTCGCTCACTCAGGGGCCCTCGAAATTCCGGTCGTGCATCAGGGCGGGCACACGGCTGCGGGCTTTATCCACGTCGGCAAGGTCCAGATCAACAAAAACCACGCCCGGCTCGCTTCCACCATCGGCCAGCACCTCGCCCCAGGGCGCCACGGCCAGGCTGTGGCCATAGGTTTCGCGCGCCCGCCCGGCCACCGCCGCATGGGTTCCGGTCTGCGCCGGGGCCAGCACGAAACAGCCCGTCTCGATCGCCCGCGCACGCAACAGCGTGTGCCAGTGCGCCGCCCCCGTGAGTGGATGAAACGCGGAAGGAACGGTGAGGATCTGCGCGCCAGCTTGCGCCAGTTGCCGATACAGGTGCGCAAAGCGCAGGTCATAGCAGATGGTCATCCCGATCCGGGCAAGCGGCGTGTCGGCCAGGACCGCGCGGCGACCCGGGCGATAGCCGTCGGATTCCCGGATGCTTTCGCCCGGGCCAATATCGACATCGAACATGTGGATCTTGTCATAGCGCGCCGCCACGGCGCCATCCGGCCCGACCAGGAACGAGCGGTTGGCGAACCGGCCATCGGCATCGCCGGTCTTGACCCCGAGCGAGCCGATCAGCAGCCACACCCCAAGGGCGCGGGCCTCGGCCGACAGTCCGGCAAGCGTCGGATCCTCCGCCTCGGGGCGCAGAACCTCGGCCTGTCGCGCGCGGCTGGCAGAAACGCAGTTGGTGACTTCGGGCGTCAGGATGAAATCCGCCCCGCCGCTTGCCGCTTCGCGCATCATCGAACGGGCGGCTTCGAGGTTCCGGGCCGGGTCGTCGCCCGAAGTCATCTGCAACAGCGCGCTGCGCATCGGTCAGGACTGAAGCATCGGGTCAAGCTTGCCGGCCCGGTCCAGCGCATGAAGTTCATCGCAGCCGCCGATATGGGTTTGGCCGATGAATATTTGCGGAACCGTATGGGCGCCCTTGGCCCGCGCCATCATCTCTTGCCGCTTTCCCGCCTGCCCCGAAACGTCGATCTCGGAAAAGCTGACGCCCTTCTGGGTCAGAAGCCGCTTGGCCCTGGTGCAAAAGCCGCAAAACGGGGTGGTATAGATCTCAACAGGTTGCATGTCCGCCTTCCATGAAAGTGATTACTGGATATAGGCATTCATGCGTCCTTCGCAACGCGGGCCAGAACCAGCGTGGACACATCGCGTGCACCGGCGCGCAGGCAGGCGTCGGCCGCCGCGGCCAGGGTCGCCCCCGAGGTCATCACGTCATCGACCAGCAGGACGTGCCGCCCGACCGCAAGGTGTGCGTTGCGCGGGTTGATCGCCAGGGCGCCGGCAAGGTTGGCAAACCGCGCCTCCACGCCCTTGCCATCCTGCACCGCGGTGCGCCGTTTGCGCCGCAACAGGTCCGGGCACATCGCCAGCTTGCCAGCCCGGGCCACCAAGCGGGCAAGCAAGGCCGCCTGATTATACCGCCGGCGCAGCAGTCGAAGCCGATGCAGCGGCACCGGCACCACCAGCATGTCCGGCACCAGGATCGGTGCCGCCGCGCGCAGCATCCAGCCCGCAGCCGGCCGCGCGAGATCGGTCCGATCGCCATGCTTGAGCGCCAGCACCAGCCGCCTTGCATTGTCCCTGTAGATCAACGCGGACCGCCCGCGCACCCAGGGTCGCGCGATCGCCATGCAGTCGTCGCAATATTCGCGGCCCGCATCCGACTCACCCGGCAGCGGGATGCCGCAAAGGTCGCAGACCAGCCCGGCGATGAAATTCGTCTCGCGCCAGCACGGCCCGCAGAGTGCAAAGTCGGAATCCACCAGCGTGCCGCAGGAAATGCATTGCGGCGGAAACACCAGGTGCAGGGCGCTTTGCAATCCCATCGCCTGCCTTCTACATAACCCGGGCAAGGAGGCCCCATGCCCGAGACACCCGAGATCATCGACCGCGCCGCGCTGTCGCGATTCCGCGACCGCGCCCTGAAACGGCAAGAGCCGGCGCTGTTCCTGCATGAGGAGCTGGCCGCCGAGATTCAGGAAAGACTCGCCGAGGTTAACAGAACCTTTACAAGCCCGGCGGTGGTGTCGCCCTTTCCGCAGGTGTGGCATCGGGCGTTCCCCTCGGCGATCCATGTGCCGGATGACGAAATCCTGGCGCTCGACCCCGGGGCGCATGACCTGGTGATCCACGGGCTGTGCCTGCACTGGGCGAACGACCCGGTGGGCCAGCTTGTCCAGTGCCGCCGCGCGCTCAGGCCCGACGGCCTGTTCATCGCGGCACTGTTCGGCGGGCAAACCCTGCACGAGCTGCGGGCGGCCCTGTCCGAGGCCGAGGTGCGCCTGACCGGCGGCCTGTCGCCGCGCGTCGTCCCGATGGGCGAGATCCGCGATCTCGGGGCGCTGCTGCAACGGGCGGGGTTCGCCCTGCCGGTGGCCGACGCCACGCAGCGCCGTGTCACCTATGCAACGGCGCTGCACCTGCTTGGCGACCTGCGCGCGATGGGCGAGGTCAACGCCCTGCGCGCGCGCCAGCGCAAGCCGCCGCCGCGCAACCTGTTCCCCGAGATGGCGCGGATCTATTCCGAGCATTTCGCCACGACGGACGAGCGCATCCCGGCGACTTTCGACACGGTGTTCCTGACCGGATGGGCGCCCGACGAAAGTCAGCAGAAACCGCTGCGCCCCGGTTCGGCGGCGCAGCGCCTTGCCGACGCCCTGGGCGCGCGGGAAATGCCGGCATCGGACCCGGTGCCGCATCGCCGCGATTGACCGCGCGGCGATTCCGGTTATCTGGGTTAGAACCGTTCCAAGACGCCATCTGAATGCCGGAGACAACATGCTGGATGCCAAGCCGGGCGCCGATCTGCCTTACACCAAGCTGCCCGACGCCGCCTGCCCCGCGCACGCGCCGAAGGACCACCCGAAAATTCCGCCGCAGAAGGTCGGCGTGCTGCTGGCCAATCTGGGCACGCCGGACAATTACGATTATTGGTCGATGCGCCGTTACCTCAGCGAATTCCTGTCCGATCGCCGTGTCATCGACTATGCGCGCTGGAAATGGCAGCCGCTGCTGCAACTGGTGATCCTGTCCAAGCGGCCGTTCACCTCCGGCAAGGCCTACAAGTCGATCTGGAACGAGGACAAGGGCGAAAGCCCGCTGATGACCATCACCCGCGCGCAGACCGCCGCGATCGCCGCCGATATGAAGGACGCCTACGGCGAGAATGTCGAGGTCGATTTCTGCATGCGCTACGGCAATCCCTCGACCCGCGCGAAAGTGCGCGACATGGTCAACAAGGGGTGCACCCGGATCCTGTTCTTCTCGCTCTATCCGCACTATGCCGAGGCCACTTCGGCAACTGCGAACGATGCATTCTTTCGTGCGCTGATGGAAGAAAAATGGCAGCCCGTTGCCCGCGTCGTGCCCCCCTATTTCGAGCATCCGCTGTATATCGAGGCACTGGCCCGGTCGGTCGAACGCGCCTATGCCGGCGCCGCCGAAACGCCCGAGAAGCTGATCGTTTCCTACCACGGCATGCCGCAACGCTATCTGCTGGAAGGCGATCCCTATCACTGCCAGTGCCAGAAAACCACGCGCCTGCTGAAAGAGCGGCTGGGCTGGGACGACGACCGGATCGCCAGCACGTTCCAGTCGGTCTTCGGCCCCGAGGAATGGCTGCGCCCCTACACGGTCGAAGAGGTTGCGCGGCTGGCCCGGGACGAGGGGAAGAAGCGCATCGCCGTGATCGCGCCGGCCTTTTCCGCCGACTGCATCGAGACGCTGGAAGAGATCAACGAGGAAATCCGCGAAAGTTTCGAAGCGGCGGGTGGCGAGAGCTTTACCTATATCCCGTGCCTGAATGATGACGACGCGCATATTCGCGCGCTCAGCACAATCATCCGCGAAAATCTCAGGGGCTGGCTTGATTGACGCGGCAAACGCGCCCCAGGCACGAAAAAGGCGGTGGCCGAAGCCACCGCCTTGTCCGTTCGGAAATCCGAATGGATGGTATCAGCTGGATCCGACGGCAGCTGCAACCAGAACCAGGAACAACACGGGCACGAGAATGCCCTGGTTCGAGGAAGAGGTTTCCTCGATGATGATTTCGGGCTCCATCACCGGTTCGGCAACGTTGCCGGCGAACGCGCCGGTCGCCGCAACGGAAAGAGCAGTCGCGAGAACGAGTTTCTTCATTTGATCCTCCAGAATCGACGCTCCGGAAACTGAACCCGGGCGCCCTTACGCCATATTTGTACTGAGCAGCTAACCGGACACCTGTCGCATTTGCAACAGGCGATTTCAAAGCTGCGTCAGCGACAGGCAATTTTCGTCAAATCAGCAACACTTGCGTACCGACTTTCGCAAGGCCGAAAAGTTCGGCGATATCCTCGTTATACAGCCCGATGCAGCCATTCGACGACCGCCGCCCGATCTTGCGCGTGTCCTGCGTTCCATGGATCCGGTAATAGGTCCAGCTCAGGTAAAGCGCATGGGTGCCCAGAGGGTTGTCCGGACCGGGCGGGATGTAATCCGGCCAATCCGGATTGCGCTTCTTCATTGACGGTGTCGGGCGCCAGTCCGGCCCCTTGACCTTTTGCACCACGCGCGTTCGGCCACGGCGGGTCAATTCCTCCGACATCGGGACGCTGGTGGGATACAGCCTGTATATGCGACCGTCCTCTGACCAGAAATGCAGCGCCCGCGAGGTGGTATCGACCAGGATCGCGCCATTGTGCAAATCTGCGAAATAGGGCTGCCACCGAAGGGCGCGGAAACTCGATATGTTGTGCTTGACCGGCGTCGTCGCCACGTCCGGCTCCATTTCGACGCTTCCGGGTGTTCTTTGGGCAAGGACAGGGCTGGCGGCAAGCCCGGCCAGGCTTGCCGCGCTTCCGGCCAGGAATGCCCGGCGGCTTTTCCGGTCAAGGGGACGATGGGTCATCGCTGTCTCCATCTTTCAAATTTTCATGGCAGAAGGTTAGGGCACGATCCGGGCAATCGCAAATCAAACACTTGTAAATGACACCCGATCCCGGGGAAGCGTTTGAACCCGGCACCGGTTGGTTGTAGTGATTTGGGGAAACTGCCGGAGTCGATCGCCGATGTTGCGTTTACTGCCCCTCGTTTTCCTTGCGACTGTCGCGTTGGTGGGCTGTGCCCCGGCGCCCGTGCTCGGCCCCGACGGAAAGCCCGTGCAACAGATCTATCGGATCGGCCCGGGCGAGACGGCCGAGATCCAGTATCGCATGCTCGATGCGGTCAATGCCCTTCGGGCCGCGAACGGGGCGCCGGCGCTGCAACTGAATTCCAGCCTGAATGCGGCCGCGGCGACGCATTCGCGCGACATGTCGGTGCAGAACCGTCCCTGGCATTTCGGCTCTGACGGCTCCTCGCCGCTGGAGCGGGTGGCCCGCGCCGGATATCGGGGCCGCTTTCTTGGCGAGAACATATCCGAGACATACGAGACCGAGATCGAGACCCTGGCCGCCTGGATGGAAGAGCCCGGAACCCGCAACGTGATCCTCGACCCCAAGGCACGCGACATGGGCTTCGACTTTTTCCAGGAACCGCACGGAAAGATCTGGTGGACCATGGTGACCGGCACACCGGACGCGCCGGCCGATGTCATCACCGGAACCGGGCCCGATCAGGGATAGATGTCGATCACGGTGCCATTGGACACCATGGCATAGATTTCCTCTATCTCCCGGTCGGTGACCGAAATGCAACCCGCGGTCCAGTCGGGCATCTCGCCCTTGGTGCTGATGCGCGGTCCGCGGCCGTGGATGAAGATATCGCCCCCCGGATCCTTGCCCATCGCCCTGGCCCGCGCAATGTCGCGCGCATTGGGATAGGATATGCCGATCGACAGGTGGAAGTCGCTGTTCGGATTGCGCCGATCAATGAAATATCGCCCCTCGGGCGTCTTGCCGTCGCCCTCGACCCTCTTGGGGCCAGCGGGGGCGAAGCCAAGGTCGATCAGATAGGATCTCAACACCTTGTCGCCATGCAGCAGATACATCCGCCGCGACCCCTTGTGGACCACGACGCGGGTGACCTCGGGGCCGCGATACCCCTGCATACCGGCCGAACAGGCCGAAAGCGCCAAGGCAGACCCTGCTGCCAGCATTGCCCTGCGGGAAATCTTTTTCACTGCCGTAGCCTCGAACGTTTTTTCTTATGGTAGCGCGAAACCGGCCGTCATGGAAGCGCCTCGATGATCGCCGATGCGCGAAAACCGCGCGGCCAGCTCGACATGCGCGGACCAGCGGAACTGATCGACCACCTGCACCCAGTCCAGCCCGAACCCGGCCTGCGCAAGGGTGGCGGCATCGCGGGCAAAGGTCACCGGGTTGCACGACACCGCGGCCACCACCGCAACACCGGATGCCGCGATCTGCCGGCTCTGGGCCGCCGCGCCGGCCCGCGGCGGGTCGAACACAACCGCCTCGAAGCGGGCCAGATCCTCGGCCAGCAGCGGGCGCCGGAACAGGTCGCGCGTCTCGGTCGTGACCCGTTTCAGACCGGGCGTGTGCCGCCATCCGCTGTCGAGCGCGCGCAGCATCGCCGCGTTGCCCTCGACCGCATGCACATCGGCCACCTGCGCCAGCGGCAAGGCGAAGGTGCCGCAGCCGGCGAAAAGGTCGGCGACGGATCGGGCCGGCCCGACCGCCCGCGCGACCGCATCACTCAGCGCCGCCTCGCCCGCGGCCGTTGCCTGCAGAAAGGCCCCCGGCGGCGGGACCACGGCGGCCGGGCCGAAATGCTGAACCGGCGGACGGATCTCGACCACGAGTTCCCCGTTCCAGGTCAGCCGGGCCAGGTCATGTGCCTGCGCGAACGCCCCCAGCTCGGCCCAGAGCGCGCCGTCCAGCGGCCGTGCCCCGGTCACCGACAGGTCCAGCCCGGCCTCCGAGCGGGTGAGCGAAAGCCCCAACTCGCCCTTGCGCGAGGCCCCCAGCGGCACCAGGCCGCGCAGCATCGGCAACCCGGCCATGATGTCCGGATGCAAGAGGTGGCAATCCGGGATTTCCACCAATGTGTTCGAGGCGCGGCCATGAAAACCCACGATCGCACCCTTTCTGGTCCGCCGCCCGGCCAGAACCGCCCGCCGGCGAGTGCCCGCCGGCGAGGTCAGGATCGGCAGCATCGGTGCCGAAAGGCCCTGCGCGGCAAGCGCGGTTTCGACCACGTCGACCTTCCATCGTGCCACGAAATCATCGGACGCGTGCTGCACCGCGCAGCCGCCACAGGTCTTGAAATGCCGGCAGACGGGACGCACACGGTGCGGCGATGGCGCAAGGATGCGGGGCGCGCAGATGCGGCCTTCGCTGATCTCGCCCTCGACCGTTTCACCCGGCAGGGTCTGTGGCACGAAAACCGGGCCGTCGGCCACGCCGTCGCCCTGGTGGCCCAATCGCCTGATCGTCACTGTCACTCTGCCGCGTCCTTCGCCCCGATGAAGCCGCCCGACTGCCGTTCCCAATAGCGCCAGTAGAGGCCGCGCTGCTGCAAAAGCTCTTCATGCGTGCCCGATTCCACCACATGGCCCGCGTCCAGCACCACGATCCGGTCCATCTGCACCAGCGTCGACAGGCGATGCGCGATGGCCAGCACCGTCTTGCCCTGCATCACCCGCTTCAGCGCGTCCTGGATCGACGCCTCGACCTCGGAATCCAGCGCGCTGGTGGCCTCGTCCAGCACCAGGATCGGCGCATCCTTCAGGAAGGCGCGCGCCAGCGCGATCCGCTGTCGCTGTCCGCCGGAAAGTTTCACGCCGCGTTCGCCCAGTTGCGCGTCATACCCGGTGCGGCCCTTGTGGTCGGCCAGATCGAGGATGAAGTCATGCGCTTCGGCTTGTCGGGCCGCGGCGATGACCTCTTCATCGCTTGCCTCCGGTCGGCCGTAAAGGATGTTCTCCCGCGCCGAGCGGTTGAACATCGCGGTTTCCTGCGTGACCATCCCGATCTGGCGCCGCAGGCTTTCCTGTGTCACCTCGGCGATGTCCTGCCCGTCGATCAGGATCCGCCCGGCTTCGGTGTCATACAGGCGCAGCAGCAAGGCCACCAGCGTCGACTTTCCCGCCCCCGAGGCGCCGACGATGCCCAGCTTCTCGCCCGCGTGGATCTGCAACGAGACATTCTCGATGCCGCCCGACTTGCGCCCATAGGCGAAGCTGACCTTGTCGAACAGGATCTCGCCGCTGACCGCGGGCAGGTCCCGCGCATCCGACGCATCGGACAACGTGTAAGGGGGCGTGAGGGTCTGCATCCCGTTCTCGACCTCGCCGATATTGGAATAAAGCCCCATCAGCGTGAAGCTGACCCAGCCGGTCATCTGCGCGATGCGGATCGCGATGGTGCCGGCCGCGGCGATATTGCCTGCCGTGGCCGCCCCCTGCGCCCAGAGCAGCAGCGTGCCGCCGATCAGCAGCACCGGCAGAACCCCGGCCACCGCCATCAGCCAGAAGCGGAACCAGGTCGAGATATGGCCGAACTCCAGCGCCCGGGCACGGTAGCTGCCCATCGCGTTGAGCGCGGCTTGATCCTCATGCGCGGCATGGGCGAACAGCTTGACCGTCTTGATATTGGTGATCGTGTCCACCACCTGCCCCGACACGGTCGAGCGCGCCCCGGCCCGCGCCGCCGCCCGTTCGCGGATACGCGGCAGGAACCCGCGGATCAGTGCCAGGTAGATCGCCAGCCAGATCATCAGCGCCAGCGCGATGCGCCAGTCGATCGTCAGCAGCAGCGCGCCCGAGCCGATCAGCGACGCCAGCGCATAGGCCATCGTGTTGTTCGCCTCGACCACCACATCGGTCAGCGCGCGCGAGGTCTGCATCTGCTTTTGCGCGATCCGGCCGGCAAAGTCGTCATCGAAAAATGTCACCGCCTGCCCCATGGTCCAGCGGTGCAGGCGCGACAGGGCCAGCATCGACACGTTGGGCGACACCACGATGGTGTTGCTGGCCGAGTTGATGCCGAAGATCACCGGCCGGACGATGACGAAGAAGGCAACGAAACCAAGGATCAGGCCCCAGTGATCGGCAAAAAACGCTTCCGGGCCGGCGGCCAGCGCGGTGTCGATGATGATGCCCAGGATCAGGGCCGACACCACCTCCATCGAGCCGGCAAGCGCCGACAGCAGCGCCGAGGCGATCAGAACCGGCCACGCCCCGACAAGGGCCCAGCGGAAGAACGCCCCAAGGCGGCGCGGCGGCGGCCCCTCGGCGGGCCGGAAGGCATCGATCAGTGCCGAAATGTTCATTGCGCGCATCTTCGCATCGGAAAATCGAACGGGTGGGGCATGGTGCCGGGCCTTTCGGTCCGTGCTGCCGATATAGGGCCGCGGGCCGCCTCAGTCGAGGAACAGCAGCACCACGCAGGCCGCGATCAGGGCGCCCATCGCGAAATTGAACCACCGCAGGCGATCATCCGTGGTGATCCAGCGGGTGATCGCCCGCCCGGCCAGCGCCCAGCTCGAAGCCGAGGCGAGCGAGACCAGAATCGTCACCCCCGCCACGATCGCGCCGGTGACAAGCCAGCGATCGGGCGAAATGAACTGCGAGGTCAGAGCGATGGAAAAGGACCAGGCCTTGGGGTTGATCCATTGAAACCCTGCGGCCTCGAGAAAGCTGAACGGGCGTGGCTCCTCTCTGGCCGTGCCTATCCCGCCGGAAAACGCCACTTTCCAGGCGATCCACAGCAACAATGCCGCCCCCAGCAGCCGCAGACCCTCGCGCAGGACCGCGCTGTTGGCGAAAACCTGTGCCAGCACGAGCCCGACCATCAGCATCATGAATGCAAAACCCAGCGTGATGCCCAGGATATGCGGCACCGTGCGGCGCAAACCGAACTGCACCGCCGAATTCGCCACGAGCGCATTGTTCGGCCCGGGCGTCCAGGCTGCGGTCGCGGTCAGCGCGACCAGCGCGATCAGGGATTCGATGGGCATTTATTTAGGTCCATAAGGCTGACCTTTTTAGAGCGCGGGATGCACGCCACGTCAAGCCAGAAGCTGTTCTTTCGTCATTTCAAAATCCGACTCGATCCAGCGTGCCTCAAGCTCCTTGAGCTTCGCGCCCAGCGCCGGGCCCTGCAATCCAGGCATCAGGTCAGCCGCCCGCACCGGGAAGACCGCCGCCGCGCCGCGCCTTGCCTCGGCCTGCCACCCCGCCGGGACCCGGGTTTCGATCAGGGCCGCGCGCAGCAGCACGATATCGCGCGCCGGCGCAAAGCCCAGACGATACCCCAGCCCGGCAGCCCCCAGATCAAGCCCGACCCCGTCGCGCAATTGCGCCAGCCGGCGCGCCTCGTCACGGCTGAGCCGCAGCGCCCCGGGCACATCCTGCCCGCCCAGCGCGGCAAGGCGCCGGATCGGCTCGGGCTCCACCCCGGTTTCGGCCTCGTGATGGATCAAGGGTGCCAGGGCGGTGGCATCGGCCCCGGGCAAGGCATGGGCCAGAACCCCGGCCCGGGCCATTGCCGCGACGCTTGGGGCCGGGTCCGGCGCGGCAAGAAGCTTTTTCATCTCGGCCCCGATTCGCTCTCGCGAAAGCGTCTCGATTCCGGCCGCGTTCCCGGCGCAGGCGGCCAGGCCGTCCGGATCGAGCCCCGCCTCCGGATCGCCATACCAGGCATGGAACCTGAAGAACCGCAGGATGCGCAGGAAATCCTCGCGGATCCGCGCCGTCGCATCGTCGATGAAGCGCACCCGCCGCGCGCGCAGATCGGCCAGCCCGCCGAGCGGGTCGAGGATCTTTCCATCGGGGGTGGCGAACAGGGCGTTCATCGTGAAATCGCGGCGATGGGCATCTTCCTCGGGGCGGGCGGCATAGGCAATCACCGCCCGGCGCCCATCGGTTTCCACATCCCGGCGAAAGGTCGTCACTTCATGCGGGACATGCCCCGACACCACCGTGATCGTGCCATGCTCGATCCCCGTGGGCACCGGGTGCAGCCCTGCCTTTTCGGCCAGCGCAATCACGGTTTCGGGGGGCGCGTCGGTGGAAATGTCGATATCGGTGACCGGCGCATGCAACAGCGCGTTGCGCACGCAGCCGCCGACGAACAATGCCTGAAAGCCGGCCCCGGTCAGCATCGCGCAGACGGCCTGCGTCTCGGGGCGACGGATCCAGGGGGCCTCGATCCTCATTGCGCGCATTCCAGCCGGTCGGCCAATCCGCGCAGGATCCGCGCCGTCGCGCCCCAGATATAATAGGGACCATAAGGCACCGTGTAATAATGGCGCGGCGCCCCCCGCCACATGCGCGACTGGACCGAATAGCGCGCCCGGTCGGCGACATGCGCGAATGGAACGGTAAAGATCTCGTCAACCTCGCCGGCCTCCGGAACCGGCGTGAATTCGGCCCTGATCCGGCCCAGAACGGGGGTGATGTTGAACCCGGTCACCGTCTCATGCACCGGCAGGATTCCCATCACCTCGACCTTGTCGCTGGCCAGGCCGATCTCTTCGGCGGTTTCGCGCAGCGCCGCGCCCACCGGGCCGTCATCGCCCGCCTCCTGCTTGCCGCCGGGAAAAGCGATCTGGCCGGGATGATGCTTCAGCCGCGAGGAGCGCTTGGTCAGCACCAGATGGGCGCCACCGGGCCGCTCGATCAGCCCGATCAGAACCCCGGCCGGGCGCAGTTTGCGGCCCGGCGGCAGAACGGTATCCGGATTGAGGTCGAAATCCGAAGAGGCGCCGCCGGTGCCGGCCAGCGCCCGCGCCAGGCGCAAGAACAGATCATTCCCCGGCGTCGTCACCCGGCGCCTCCGTTGCCTCGAAGCCCAGCGTGTTGGGGTCCAGCTCGTAATGCGCGCCGCAGAACTGGCAATCGGCGGTCACGATGCCCGAATCCGTGGTCATATAGGCGATATCCTTCGCCGAATAGATCGACAGGCTCTGGCGCACGCGATCCTCGGAACAGGTGCAGCCGAACTTGACAGTCTGCGGGTCGAAAACGCGCGGCGATTCCTCGTGAAACAGCCGCACCAGCAGGTCGGTCGGATGCACTTTGGGGCCGACAAGCTCCATCTCCTCGACGGTGTCGAGCAGCATGTTGGCCCGGATCCAGTTCTCTGCATCATCGTCCGACAGCATGTCGCCGGCGCTCAGCAATCCGGCCGCACCGCTGCCGCCCCGGTCCGCCACATGCGGCGATGCCTTGGGCATGTGCTGCAACATCACGCCGCCGCCGCGCCAATGCTCGGGCTGGCCCGGCATCCGCGACCGGCCGGAGCCGAGCGCGAAACGAGTCGGCAATTGTTCGGACTGGGCGAAATAGGTCTCGGCGCAGGCCGCCAGCGAGGTGCCGGACAGCGGCGTGATCCCCTGATACGGGGTCATGCCCTGGCCCTGGTCGATCAGGATCGCGAAAAAACCGCTGCCGATCTGTTCGAATGGATCCGCGGCAGGGTCCAGACGATCCGCGTCGAAACTGGCATAGGCGCGGATCTTCGCCGGCGCGCCATCGCGCGTCGGCCCGTAATAATCCGTCGCGATCAGCCGTGCAGGCCCGTCACCGCGAATCTGCAACGACAGTTTCCAGCGCAGCTTGATCGTCTGGCCGATCAATGCGGTCAACAACGTGGCCTCGGCCACCAGCGCCTCGATCACCGGGGGATAGTCATGCTGTGCCAGAACCCTGTCCAGAACCCCGTCAAGCCGCGCCACCCGGCCGCGGATATCGCTGCGGTCGAGTTGAAATGGCAGGACGGTATCGTCCCAGGCGATTCTTGATCCGAGAGTCATGGGGTTTCCTTGCGTGCCTGAACTTGGCATATCGCGTTCATATAGGCGCGACAACCGGCAGACCAAGGGGGCAGCATGATCCGGCGATTCGGAGACCCGCCAGAGCGCGGCCGGCGCTATCGCCTGCGACCGGGCGTTTACGCGGTTCTGCCGCGCGGCAGGGATCTGTTGCTGACCCACCAGGCCGACCCCACACCCGAGTTTCAATTGCCCGGCGGCGGCATCGACCCCGGCGAATCGCCCCTGGCTGCGCTGCATCGCGAGGTGTTGGAGGAAACCGGATGGCGCATCGCCCCGCGGCGGCGGCTGGGGGCCTTTCGCCGCTTCACCTTCATGCCGGAATACGATCTATGGGCGGAAAAGCTGTGCACCATCTACCTGGCGCATCCGGTGCGACCGCATGGCCCCGCGTCCGAACCCGGACATAGGGCGATCTGGATGCCGGCCGACACTGCCGCCCGGTGTCTCGGGAACGACGGCGACCGGTATTTCGTCGCGCGGCTGAAGATGCCGGCCGGTCAATCCCGATGATATTCCAGAAGCAGGGCCGATACGTCGTCGCCATGCGCCACGCCTTCGCCGGTGGCCACGAGCCGGCGAAAAAGATGATCCAGCAGGTCCGGCCCGTCGATCCCGGCGGCATGTTCCAGCATGGCGGCAAGGCCGGCCTCGCCCAGTAGCTTGCCATTGCCGCACGGCGCCTCGACGAAACCATCGGAATAGAGCAACAGGCGATCGCCCGGGTTCAGCCCGACCTCGAAGCTTTGATGCCGCGCGCCCGGCAACAGCCCGAGCGGCAGGCCGCCCTCGCCGACGAATTCCACGCCGCCATCGGCACGCTGAATGGCCGGGTGCGGATGGCCCGCCTGGACCAGGTTCACGATCCCGGTTTCCAGGTCGGCGATGCCGTAGGCCATCGTGAAATATTCCTCGATCCCGCTATCGGCCAGAAGCCGCGCGTTGAGGATCTGCGCCACCTGTTCGGGCGGTCGCAGCGTGTGGAACCCGTCCTTGTCGCGCTGAACCGCGATGTTCTGGTCCATGAACCGCGCGCTGAGATACCCCGCCAGGCGCGCGGCCATCAACGCCGATGTCACCCCATGCCCCGAGACGTCGATATTATAGAATCCCAATCGCGTCGGGCTGACGGAAAACATGCCGACGAGGTCACCGCCGACATGCCCGCAGGGCTGAATCAGCATCGAAACCCGGCCGTGATCGAACTGGCAGAGCCGTTCGGGAACCAGCGATTCCTGGATCTTGCGCGCCTGCATCAGGTCGCGGTCGATGGTGTCGTAAAGCCCCTGCAATTCATCCAGCGCCGCCCCGATCATCCGGTTCTTCCGGCTGAGCTCGTCCTCCATGCCCAGCACGCGCTCTCCGGCCAGCAGGCGCGCGCGCAGTTCGCTGGCATTGACCGGCTTGGCAAGGAAATCGTCCGCCCCCATTTCCAGCCCGTGCACCACCTCGCGCGTTTCGGATTTCGAGGTGAGCAGGATGAAATAGCCATAATTCTCGCGTTTCAACGCCCGGAATTCGGCGCAGAACTGCAAGCCGTTCATGCCGGGCATCATCCAGTCGCTTATGATGAAATCGACATGCCGGCGCCGGCAGATCTTCAACGCATTCTTCCCGGAATCCGCCTCGACGATACGATAGCCCCACTTTTCAAGCAGCACCCGCAGGATACGCCGCTGCAACCGGCTGTCATCGACCAGCAACACGCAGCGTGCCTGCCCGGTGGCAGGGTCGGTCTGCTGTTCGTCTGCTATCAATGCCGCTGTCACGCAACCTCCGGCCCGGGATTGCCAAGCTCTAGGCCGCGGATGTTAAGACGTCATGAAACATAAGCCTTTAAGGAAATATCCCGCGCCGACCACGCGCTGTTAACCGGCAGGCCCTATGCAGCTTTCCCGTTGGGGCCGCCACAATGACGGAGGTGCGAGTGATCGACTGGGATAGTGTGGCCGAACTGCGCGAAGAGGTCGGAGCGGACAGTTTCGAGGAAGTCGTCGCGCTGTTTTTCGACGAGGTGGACGAGGTGATCGAGCGGCTGAAGGCCGACAGGCTTCGCACGGGCCTGTCCGACGACCTTCATTTCCTGAAGGGATCGGCCCTGAACCTCGGGTTCATCGAACTTGCCGAACAATGCCGGAACGAAGGACGGACGATCGCCACCAAGGGCCCGGACCGGGTGGATCTGGTGGCGTTGATCGACTGCTATGCCCGGTCGCGCGAAAAGTTCCTTCTCGGCCTCGGGCGGCACCGCACGGCGTGCTAGGCGTGCTAGATGACGAACTGCGCCAGCAGGTCATCCTCGGTAATGTCGTGATAGACGAAACCGGCGGCGTCGAGCCGGGCAAACAGCGCGCCGAAGTTTTCTGCCCGTTTCGTCTCGATCCCGATCAGGACCGATCCGAAATTGCGCGCCGATTTCTTGAGGTATTCGAACCGCGCGATGTCATCTTCCGGGCCCAGCATGTCCAGGAAATCGCGCAAGGCACCGGGGCGCTGCGGCAGGCGCAGGATGAAATACTTCTTCACACCCGAAAACCGCTGGGCCCGTTCCTTGACCTCTGGCAGACGCTCGAAATCGAAATTCCCGCCCGAGGTGACGCAGACGACGCTCTTGCCTCTGATCTGATCCGCCAGCACCGGCAGGACGTCCACCGAAAGCGCCCCGGCGGGTTCCAGAACGATCCCTTCGACATTCAGCATCTCCAGCATGGTGACGCAGATGCGATCCTCGGGCGCCAGCAGGACATGCGCCGGGTCCACATTGCGCAACGCCTCGAAGGTCCGCGCACCGATGCGCGCCACCGCCGCGCCATCGACAAAGGTATTCACCCGCGGAATCGTCACCGGCGCGCCTGCCTTCAATGCGGCGGTCAGCGACGCGCCGCCGGCAGGCTCGACAAAGCGGAACCCGGTCTTGGGGGCGAGCGCGGCCATGTAGGACACCGCCCCGGCCGACAGCCCGCCACCGCCGACCGGCAGAACCACCATATCCGGCGGCTGCGGCATCTCGTCCAGGATCTCGACCGCGACGCTGGCCTGGCCCTCGATCACGTCGGCATCGTCGAAAGGGGCCAGGAAATGGGCCCCGACCTCGGCGCAGTAACTCTGGGCCGCGGCCAGCGTGTCGTCGAAATAGTCGCCGGTCAGGCGGATCTCGACATTGTCACCGCCGAAGATGCGCGTCTTGTCGATCTTCTGCTGCGGGGTCGTCACGGGCATGAAGATCACCCCGCGCACCCCGAAATGGCGGCAGGCATAGGCAACGCCCTGGGCGTGATTACCGGCGCTGGCGCAGACGAAAACATCCTGCCCCGGCCGGTCCGCCAGCACCTTGCGCATCGCGTTGAACGCGCCCCGGATCTTGTAGGAGCGCACCGGCGTCAGATCCTCGCGCTTTAGCCAGATATCGGCATCGAACCGGGCCGAAAGATGGTCGTTGCGCTGCAACGGCGTCGGCGGAAAGACGGCGCGCATTGCCTGTTCGGCGGCGCGGGCTTTTTGGGCGAATTCACTCATCCCCGCAGCAATGGCGCGAAACGGTCGCCGGCGCAAGCGCGCCTTCCCTTGCCCTTGCGGGGAAAACCGGCTATCCGCCGGCCGATATCCGGCAGAGTGGAGAGACGCATGTCCGCCCCCAAGAAAGTCGTGCTGGCCTATTCCGGCGGCCTCGACACCTCGATCATCCTGAAATGGCTGCAAACCGAATATGGCTGCGAGGTGGTGACCTTCACCGCCGATCTGGGACAGGGCGAAGAGCTGGAGCCGGCCCGCAAGAAGGCCGAGATGCTGGGCATCAGCCCCGAGAACATCTTCATCGAGGATCTGCGCGAGGAATTCGTCCGCGATTTCGTCTTTCCGATGTTCCGCGCCAATGCCGTCTACGAGGGGCTCTACCTGCTGGGCACCTCGATCGCGCGCCCGCTGATTTCCAAGCGTCTTGTCGAGATCGCCGAACAGACCGGCGCCGATGCCGTGGCGCATGGCGCCACCGGCAAGGGCAACGACCAGGTCCGGTTCGAACTGTCGGCCTATGCGCTGAACCCCGATATCAAGGTGATCGCGCCCTGGCGGGAATGGGATCTGACCAGCCGCACGAAACTGCTGGATTTCGCCGAGGCGCACCAGATCCCCATCGCCCGGGACAAGCGCGGCGAGGCGCCGTTCAGCGTCGACGCCAACCTGCTGCACACCTCGTCCGAGGGCAAGGTGCTGGAAGATCCCGCGCAGGACGCGCCGGATTACGTCTATCAGCGCACCGTGAACCCCGAGGACGCGCCGAACGCACCGGAATTCGTGGAAATCGGTTTCGACAAGGGCGACGCGGTCTCGATAAACGGCGAAGCGCTGAGCCCCGCCACCGTTCTGACCCGGCTCAACGAACTGGGCGGCAAACATGGCATCGGCCGGCTCGACCTTGTCGAAGGCCGCTTCGTCGGCATGAAATCCCGCGGGATCTATGAAACCCCGGGCGGGACCATCCTGCTGGAGGCGCATCGCGGGATCGAGCAGATTACCCTGGATCGCGGCGCGGCGCATCTGAAGGACGAAATCATGCCGAAATACGCCGAACTGATCTATAACGGCTTCTGGTTCAGCCCCGAACGCGAAATGTTGCAGGCCCTGATCGACCACAGCCAGGGCCATGTCACCGGGACCGTCCGGCTGAAGCTCTACAAGGGGCTGGCGCGCACCGTGGGCCGCTGGTCGGACCGGTCGCTCTATTCCGAAGAGCATGTGACCTTCGAGGACGATGCCGGCGCCTATGACCAGAAGGACGCGGCGGGGTTCATCAAGCTCAACGCCCTGCGCCTGCGCCTGATCGCGATGCGCAACCGGCGTCTGAAAGGGTGAACCGCGGCGCCGCCCCGCGGCCTTTGGCACATGTATGCGTGGCAGTCACGGCAGGATGACGGACCGGTCCGGGATTGTCGGGTCTCGCCCGGTCGTGCCCGGTCGCGGCAATCCTTAGACGCGACGGGTCGGCGTCGCGGATCGCTGCGCCTTGCGCGAGGCAGGTCCATGCCCCCTGCGGGCGATCGCATCGTCCCGGCCCCGGGGCACCGCGGGCTTCGAATTCTGACCCAAACGCAGTGAAAGGGCGCGGCGCCTCAACCGCGTGGGTCGTATTCCATCCTGCCGATGGGCCGAACCGTGCTGGCCTGCGGGCCGATTTCGCTCTCATCCGTCTGCACGACCAGTTCGACCGTGTCGCGCACGGCAAGATCGTCGAAATTCCCGTCCACCACGGCGTGGCGATGGAAATAGATCAGGCGGTTGTCGGTGGCGATGATCTGGCCAAACCCCTTTTCGGTGTTCAACTCCACGATCCTGCCCTGAAGCGGCCCCTCATGCGTTTTCACGTCGCCGCGCATCTTCTGCTTGCGCGCCTTGATCTGCGTTTCCATCGCGTGGAATGCGTCGCGAATCGCGACCGCGGCATGTTCATGGGCCCGGTTGTCGCCCTTGGCCGCATTCACCACCAGCTCTTCGCCCGGCAGGCGCAGTTCGATATGCACCTCATAGAGGCTTCCGTTCTTCTGGCTGCGATGCGGCGCGGTGACATAGACATGACAGCTGGTGATGCCGGGATGGAATTTGTCCAGCCGCTTGGCCTGCTGTCGGACCAGCGCCGCCAGGTCGTCCGAGTGGTCCATGTTCCTGAATGTGAGTTCCAGCGGTGTCTGCAAGGCACGATCCTTCCGTTCCTGCGCCCCGCCGGCGGGTGCCCCGCCCGCGGGCTTTTTCAAGCTCAGCCCCAATCGCGCGGCCAGGGCGCGAAGATCCAGCATGATCGCCGCCCCGCCCAGAGGGATCATCCAGAACCCGACAACGGGCAGGAACCCGACGATTCCGGCACCGATCAGGATCAGGCCGATCAGGCTGCGCAGCCCCGGCGGAACGTTGCGATCCATCCACTCGTACCCGCGGCGTGCCTGCCGGCGCAGGCGTTTCGCGGTCGTGGTTCGCTCTTGCGGACAAATGAACGCCGTTCCTTCTTCCTGGCCACGATTTCCATGATCACGATAGGACAATAGACGCCTGCGCACCTTGATCCCGGTCAAGACACCGGCCGGAACGCCGCATCGGTGGTACCCGCGGCCGGACTCGAACCGGCACGGCCTTCCGGCCTGGGGATTTTAAGTCCCCTGTGTCTACCATTCCACCACGCGGGCCCGCCCGGACCTTAGCCGTGGCGGATTCGAAATGGAAGGCATCGCCAGGCCGGCGCCCGCAGCGAGCAGGCTGCTGAACAAGGATTTTGACCGGCTGATTTCGTGAAGATGATCAATGCGGGTCTCTACGGATTTTCGTCAGATCAACGAAAGAGTGCAGGAAATTGCCGCGTTTTTCCGGTGTCGTGGCTGTGCCGGACTTTTCAGCAGCCTGTGAAGGGTCGGATCCGGCGTTCCGTTCCGACTGATTTCGACTCGACTGAACCAAGACTGAAACCAGGCCGCCGACGATGAATACGGCCACGATCAGGTGGTCGAAAACAAGCAGATGGTGCCCGGCCAACATCATGAGCGCGCCGAACTGGGCCAGGGCCAGGATGGCAGTCACGCGGGTCTTGCAGTTCATGACCATGAAGACAGCCAGCATCAGCAGCATCGCGTTGATCGCCGTCGTTGCCATGTTTGGAAAGCGCAGGATGAAGGCATGTCCAAGCGAGACCGGCAGGATGCCGGGAACGAAATAGACCAGTGCCTTCACGCCCAAGGCAAGTCCAACGACGATCCGCAACCAGGACCCGCTCACACCAGCACAACTTCTGTTCCGGCGCTCCAACTCGATATCTGTCCAAGCAGCCATGGCTTTTTCACCCTTCGCATCGGTTTCAACCTGTGGATGATGAGCGCATGAAAATTGGGCAGTATCGTGGCTTTCTCCTGCAATTAATTACAGGGCTTTGCAAGCGGTCGGACGGGACCTTTTCAGGCCGGTGCCCGCAGCTAAAGCCCGCCTTCCTTGATCGCCTCCATCGCGACATAGGTCGAGGTATTGGCAACATGCGGCAGCGCCGAGATCCTTTCGGCCATCACCCGCCGATAGCTGGGCATGTCGCGGGTGCGGATCTTCAGCAGGTAATCGAAGCCGCCGGCGATCATGTGGCACTGTTCCACCTCGGGGATTGCCATCACCGCGCGGTTGAACGCGGCCAGCGCGGCCTCGCGGGTATCGGTCAACCGCACCTCCATGAAGGCCACATGCGCAAGGCCCATGCGGATCGGGTTGAGCATCGCGCGGTATCCGGCAATCACGCCCTCGGCTTCCAGCCGTTTCAACCGGGCCTGCGTCGGGGATTTGGAAAGACCGATGCGCCGCGCCAGTTCGGTCACGGGAACGCGCCCCTCGGCCGACAGGACACGCAGAATCGCATGGTCGAAGCGATCCAGCATTTCCGGCCTCTCTGCCTTTTCATCGCCTATTATTTCAGTCAATTTACCTGTCCTTTGGCACAAATGAAGCCAACCTGACTTTGAATACCGCGATATACTGCGCGAAACAACGGAGTTGCCGGAATGAACGACCACGACATCCGCACGCAGATCGACGCCGACACCTATGCCGATGAAGCTGCGGTTCTCAAACGCCTGCTTGACGAGGCACGGCTGGACGCGCCCGCCCGCAAGCGGATCGGAGAGACCGCCGCGACGCTGGTGCGCGACATCCGTTCCAGCGCGCGCCCCGGCCTGATGGAGGTGTTCCTGGCCGAATACGGATTGTCGACCGAGGAAGGCATCGCGTTGATGTGCCTGGCCGAGGCGCTCTTGCGCGTGCCGGACGCCGACACGATGGACGCGCTGATCGAGGACAAGATCGCCGCATCGGACTGGGGCAGGCATATGGGCCATTCCTCGTCACCGCTGGTCAATGCCTCGACCTGGGGGCTGATGTTGACCGGCAAGGTGCTGGAGGATGCCGATCCCGGCCTGATCGGCACCTTGCGCGGGGCCGTGCGGCGCCTGGGCGAACCGGTCATCCGCACCGCCGTGGGCCGCGCGATGCGGGAAATGGGCCGGCAGTTCGTGCTTGGCGAAACCATCCAGTCCGCCATGAAACGCGCCGCGGGGATGGAGGCCAGGGGCTATACATATTCCTATGACATGCTGGGCGAGGCTGCCCGCACCGGCGACGACGCGGCGCGCTATTTCCGCGCCTATGCCGACGCGATCGCGGCCATCGGCAGGGCCGCCACCCGCGGCGATGTGCGCCGCAACCCAGGCATATCGGTCAAGTTCTCCGCCCTGCATCCACGATACGAGGTCGCCCAGGCCGACCGCGTCATGACCGAACTGGTGCCGCGCGTCACGGATCTGGCCCTGAAGGCCCGGCAGGCCGGCATGGGCTTCAACGTGGACGCGGAGGAGGCCGACCGCCTGTCATTGTCGCTGGACGTGATCGAGGCGGTGGCAAGCGACGACCGCCTGGCCGGCTGGGACGGGTTCGGCATCGTGGTGCAGGCCTATGGCCAGCGCGCGGGCCGGGTGCTCGACTGGCTGCACGACCTGGCCGGGCGGCTGGACCGCCGCTTCATGGTGCGGCTGGTCAAGGGGGCCTACTGGGACACCGAGATCAAGCATGCGCAGGTCATCGGGGTCGACGGCTTTCCCGTCTTCACCCGCAAGCCGGCCAGCGATGTCAGCTATATCGCGAACGCGCGCAAGCTGTTGGGGATGACCGACAGGATCTACCCGCAATTCGCCACGCATAACGCGCATACCGTGGCCGCGATCCTGGAAATGGGCACCGACCGGGATGCGTTCGAGTTCCAGCGCCTGCACGGGATGGGCGAGCGGCTGTTCGACATCGTGATGGAGCACCACGCAGGCACGCGCTGCCGGATCTACGCCCCGGTGGGCGCGCATCGGGATCTGCTGGCCTATCTGGTCCGCCGGCTGCTGGAAAACGGCGCGAACTCGTCCTTCGTGAACCAGATCGTCGACGAGGATGTTCCCCCCGAAAAGGTGGCCGCCGACCCGTTCGCCGCGGTCGAAGCGCATCTCGACGCGCCGGAAAATCCGGTGCTGCGGCGCGCGCCCGCGCTTTTCGGGCCGGAGCGGCGCAATTCGCGCGGCTGGGATCTGGCCCATGCCCCCACCCTGGCCGCGATCGACGCGGCGCACGGCCCGTTCCGCGAAACCCGGTTCGAGGCCGCGCCGATCATCGCCGCGAACGTCCCCCCGGACAAGGCACAGCCGGTCGCCAACCCCTCGGATGTTTCCGATATCGTGGGCGAGGTGCGCCCGGCCACGGCCGAGGGGGTCGCGGCCGCCCTTTCCGCGGCGCAACGCTGGGATGCCACGCCGAATGAACGCGCCCGTGTGCTCAACCGCGTCGCCGATCTCTATGAAGAGAATTTTGGCCGCTTCTTCGCGATCCTGGCGCGCGAGGCCGGCAAGTCCCTTCCCGATGCCGTGGGCGAATTGCGCGAGGCGGTCGATTTCCTGCGCTATTACGCCAGCCGAATCGACACGCTGCAACACCCGGCGCGCGGCGTTTTCACCTGCATCTCGCCCTGGAACTTTCCGCTGGCGATCTTCACCGGCCAGATCAGCGCCGCCCTGGCGGCGGGCAATGGCGTGCTGGCCAAGCCGGCGGAACAGACCGCGCTGGTCGCGCATGAGGCCGTGCGCCTGATGCACGAGGCCGGTATCCCGCGCAAGGCACTGCAACTGCTGCCCGGAGATGGCGCGACGGTGGGCGCGGCGCTGACCTCGGATGCCCGGGTCGCAGGCGTGGCCTTTACCGGCTCGACCGACACCGCGCGGGCGATACGCCGGGCGATGGCCGAAAACCTGGACCCCGGCGCCCCCCTGATCGCCGAAACCGGCGGGCTGAACGCGATGATCGTCGACAGCACGGCCCTGCCGGAACAGGCGGTGCGCGACATCCTGCAATCGGCCTTCCAGTCGGCCGGGCAGCGCTGTTCGGCGCTGCGATGTCTCTATGTCCAGAAAGATATCGCGCCCGATTTCGAGAAGATGCTGTTCGGCGCCATGCAAGAGCTGACGCTGGGCGACCCTTGGCAACTGTCCACCGATGTGGGCCCGCTGATCGACGCCGACGCCCATGCCGAGATTGCGACCCATGTCGATACCGCCCGGCGCGAAGGCCGCCTGCTGTGGGAGACCGAGGCGCCCAAGGGCGGGCATTTCCTGTCACCGGTGGCGATCCGCGTGTCCGGCATCGCCGCGCTGGAACGCGAGGTGTTCGGCCCGGTTCTGCATATCGCGCATTTCGAGGCCGACAGGCTGGACAGCGTGCTCGATGACATAAACGCCACCGGCTATGGCCTGACCTTCGGCCTGCACAGCCGGATCGACGACCGGGTGCAGCAGATCGCCGACCGGCTGAAAGTGGGCAACCTTTATGTCAACCGCAATCAGATCGGCGCCATCGTCGGGTCGCAACCCTTCGGGGGCGAAGGGCTTTCGGGCACCGGGCCCAAGGCGGGCGGACCGATGTACCTGGCCCGCTTTACCGGCCGGGACCGCCCCGTGGCGGACGGCGCGGGGGACCAATCAGACCCGGCCAAAATCCAGGCCGCGCTCGACGTGCTGACCCCGTCCGGCGCGCCGATCAGCGCCGAAATGCTGCCCGGGCCGACGGGCGAGGCCAACCGCCTGTCGATCTACACCCGCGCGCCGCTGGTCTGTCTCGGGCCCGGGGCCGGCACTGCGCAACGTCAGGTGCGGGCAGTGCAGGCGATGGGGGGCCTGGCCGTCGCGGCGCCCGGATTGCCGCCGCAGGCCCTGACATGGCTGCGCGGATTGTCCGGTGCGGTGTTCTGGGGCGACGCGACCGCGGCGCGCGCGCTTGACCGGGCGCTTGCCGCGCGCGACGGCCCGATTCTGCCGCTGATCACCGAGACCCCGGACGCCGACCGCCTGCGGCTGGAGCGGCATCTCTGCGTGGACACGACAGCCTCGGGCGGGAACGCTGAATTGCTGGCGCGGGCGGCTTCGGCTTGACGGGGCGCGGATCGGGATTAGCGTGACCGCATGTTCCCGATCCGCGATCATAACCCGTCGCAGCAGATCCCCTATGTCACATACGGGCTGATGGCGGTGAATATCGCGGTCTATCTACTGGCGCTTCCGCTCTATTCCGATCCGGCGGCGTTACAGTCCTTCTTCTTTCGGTGGGCGCTGGTTCCGGCGGCCGTGTCCGAAGGGTATCTCCTGCACGGGTTCTTCACCTCGATGTTCCTGCATGGCGGGCTGTTGCACCTGGCCGGCAACATGCTGTTCCTGTGGATTTTCGGCGACAACCTGGAAGAGGATTTCGGACATGCCCGTTACCTTTTCTTCTATATCGCCAGCGGGCTGGCGGCCGCCTTCGCGCAATATTACCTTGCCCCCTATTCGCGGATCCCGATGGTCGGCGCGTCCGGGGCCATCGCCGGGGTGATGGGCGGCTATCTTCTGATGTATCCCAGGGCCCGCGTCGATGTGCTGCTGATCTTCATCGTCTTCTTCCGCATCATACCGGTCCCGGCCTGGTTGATGCTGGGGCTCTGGTTCCTGCTGCAAGCCTGGAACGGGGCCGCGGCCGGTGCGGCCCAGGGCGGTGTCGCCTATTGGGCACATACCGGCGGGTTCGTGGCCGGGCTGGCGATGACGCTGCCGATCTGGCTGCGCCATGGCGGGTTTGCCTGGTGGCAGGCCAATGACGGCAAGCCACCCCACCCCCCGACGACCTATCGCAACAGCCCGATCCCCGTCGTGCGGCGCCGCCGACGATAGCATCGCGGCGTTGCGCCGCCGCCCGCTGGCCCGGCACTGAGACGCGTGCGGAAATGTCAGGTGTTGCGGATCACTTTCGCGAACGTGTCGAAGATCGGCCCGTTCGCCGCGATCAGGTCGCCGGTTTCGAGGATGTTGTTCCCCTCCTCGATCGGGGCAACCATCCCGCCGGCCTCGCGCACCACGAGGATACCAGCGGCGATATCCCAGGGCTTCAACCGCCGCTCCCAGAACCCGTCATAGCGGCCGGCCGCCAGATAGGCCAGATCCAGCGCCACGGCCCCCCAGCGGCGCACGCCGGCGCATTGCGGCAGCAACCGCCCCAGATCGTGCAGCGTCGCCGGAAGGTCGGACCGCCCGGCAAAGGGCAGCCCCGTGGCGAAGATCGACTCGATCATCTTGTGCCGGGCCGAGACGCGCAGGCGGGTATCGTTCATCCAGGCGCCGGCGCCCTTCTCGGCGACGAACATTTCGTCCTTGGCCGCGTCGAAGATCACGCCGGCCACGATCTCGCCCTTGAATTCCAGCGCGATCGAGACCGCCCAATGCGGCAACCCGTGCAGGAAATTCGTGGTCCCGTCCAGCGGATCGACGATCCAGCGGCGGGTGGGATCCTTGCCGGCCACGGGGTCGCTTTCCTCGCCCAGCCAGCCGTAATTCGGCCGCGCCTCCATCAGCGTTTCGCGGATGGCTTTTTCCGCGGCCAGATCGGCGCGGCTGACGAAATCGCCCGCGCCCTTGGTCGATACCTGCAGGTTCTCGACCTCGCGGAAGTCCTTGACCAGGCTGCGCCCCGCCTTCCGTGCGGCCTTTATCATGATGTTGAGATTCGCGCTGCCCTGCATGCCCCGGCTCCTTTGTCAGGCGGCGCGTATACGCCGGGACGGCCCGAATGCCAAGGGGGCGCCGGCGCGGCCAGCGCGTGCCCGGAACCGCGGCTATTGTCGTTGCAGCTTTACCGGTTCGGTCCGCGCCAGGCGGATGAAATGCGCGATATAGGGCCGGGTGGCATCCTCGGCCCGGGTGGCCGCATACATGCGCCGCGTGATCCCCTCGCGGGTCAGCGGCCGCGTGATGTAGTCGGAATTGTATTTCGCCTCGCGCACGACCCAGTCGGGCAACACCGACACCCCGCGTCCCGACGCGACCAGCATCAGGATCACCGCGGTCAGTTCCACCGGCCGGATGCCGCGCGGTTCGACCCGGGCCGGGGCCAGAAGTTCGGTGAACACGTCAAGCCGCGAGCGGTCGACCGGATAGGTGATCAGCAACTCGTCGCGAAAATCCTCGGCCTCGACATAGGGCCTGGCGGCCAGCGGATGGTTCGCCGCGGCGACGAAAACCGGGGAATAGTCGAACAGCGGGGTAAAGGTGATCCCGTCCAGGTCCTCGGGGTCCGACGAGATCACCAGATCGACATCCTCGCGCCCCAGGGCGGGCAGCGCGTCGAAAGACAGGCCGGGGCGGATATCCACATCGACATCGGGCCAGGCCTTGCGAAAATCCTCCAGCACCGGCAGCAGCCAGTCGAAACAGGCATGGCATTCTATGGCGATATGCATCCGCCCGGACTTGCCCGATCGCAATGCCCGGAATTCGGCCTCGGTGGCCGCGACCTCGGGCAGCACCCGCTCTGCCAGCCGCAGCAGCTTCATGCCCGCCGCCGAAAGGCGTAACGGCCTGGAACGGCGGACGAAAAGTTCCATTCCGACCTGCTCTTCCAGGCCTTTCACCTGATGCGAAAGCGCCGATTGGGTGGTGTTCAACAGATCTGCCGCGCGGGCCAAGCCACCGGCCTCGTGGATCGCGCGGATTGTCCGCAGATGTCTCAACTCCAGGCGCATACCATCACGGATTTCATATTGATCTTGAACACAATGAATTTGTTTCACAAAGGCAGGCGTGGCACAAGCTTGGAAAGCTCAAAAGGACTGGACAGGACAATGACCGCCGCCCCCCGTGTTTCCTTCGAATTCTTTCCCCCGCAATCGCTGGAGGCCAGCTTTCGCCTGTGGGACACCGTGCAATCGCTTGCGCCGCTGAAGCCGAATTTCGTGTCGGTCACCTATGGCGCGGGCGGCACTACCCGAAAGCTGACGCATGAAGCGGTGTCGACGATCCGGAAGAATTACGGCCTGAACGTGGCCGCGCATCTGACCTGCGTCGATGCCACCCGGGACGAAACGATGGAGATCGTGAACGCCTATGCCGAGGCCGGCGTGACGGAAATCGTGGCGTTGCGCGGCGACCCGCCCAAGGGCCAGGGCGAGTTCCGCCCGCATCCCGACGGGTTCGCCAATTCGGTCGAGCTGGTCGAGGCGCTGGCCGAAACCGGCAAGTTCAAGCTGCGCGTCGGCGCCTATCCCGACCCGCATCCCGATGCCAAGGCCCCCGGCGACGACGTGCGCTGGCTGAAGCGCAAGATCGACGCAGGCGCGGATTCGGCGATCACCCAGTTCTTCTTCGAGGCCGAAAGTTTCCTGCGCTTCCGCGACGAATGCGTGAAGGCCGGTATCGACGCGCCGATCATTCCCGGCGTGGTGCCGATCGACAACTGGAAGGGTGTGCGCAAGTTTGCGAAGAAATGCGGGGCGCATATCCCGGCCTGGGTCGACGACGCTTTCGACAAGGCAATCCGCGACGGCCGCGAAGAGTTGCTCGGCACCGCCTTGGCGACAGAGATCTGTTCCGACCTGATCGACGAAGGCGTCGAGGACATCCATTTCTACACGCTCAACAAGCCGCACCTGACGCGCGACGTGTGCCACGCGCTGGGGGTGCATCCCGACGTGTCGCTGGAAAAGGTCGCCTGATCACGCCGTCATCCATTCCCGACGGGGCGGGCCGAAGAGGCGCTTTTCGTTGTACCAGTGGACCCGATTGAGGGTCGCCATTTCGACGCCTTTCTTGTCACTCCACGGGCCTTCGTGTTCGATGACTCCGCCCTTGTAGAGGCCGTTGACGGTCTCGGCGAGGGCATTGTCATACCCGTCCCCCACACTGCCGACCGAGGCCCCGATCTTCGCCTCTTCAAGGCGCACGGAATACTTGAGCGACAGGTCCAGGGCGGTCTCAACCGGTCGTCGCAACACCCGGTTGAAGGAGGTTGCGACGGCAAGAGGCAACCGAAGATCGGAGCGCTGCACGAGCGCGGCGCTCGGCTCGCCACGGCGTCCTGGTGTGGCGCGCCGGGAAGAGCGGCGGCGGTTCTGGAAACTGATCGCGGCAGGGCGCTAGAGCGAGGGCGCGGCGGTCGAGCTTGGCGTGCCACGCACCCAGCGGGCGTTTGCCGCCGCACCCGCGCGCCAGTCGGAATCGCGTTATTGGTGATGGCGTCGCCCCGCGCTATGATCGCGGAAAACGGAGGCCCCGATGACCACCCGCATCCTGTTTGTCTGTCTCGGAAATATCTGCCGCTCTCCCACGGCGCATGGAGTCTTCGCCCATCTGGCCGCGCAGGCCGGGGTCGATGTCCATGTGGAAAGCGCCGGCACCGGGGGCTGGCATGTCGGCGACCCGCCCGATACCCGCGCCATCCAGGAGGCCGCGGCGCGTGGCTATGATCTGACCGCGATCCGCGCGCAGCAGGTCGGGCCGGCCGATTTCGCACGTTTCGACCTGATCGTGGCGATGGACCGGGCGAATGTCGCCGCGCTGGAACGGATGCGCCCGATGACCAGCGAAACGCCGGTCGAGCTGTTCCTGAGCTTTGCCGAAACCGGATATGACGAGGTGCCGGACCCGTATTACGAAGGCAGCTTCGACATGGTTCTCGACCTGATCGAAGCGGCCAGTCACGGGCTGCTCAGGCATCTGTCGGATCAGCCGCGCGCGTAGCCGCAGAATTGTTCGGCGGTGCTGCCGAACTTTTTGTAGCGCTGCCAGAACGCCCTGTTCCGGCCGCTGTCCGATTGCCGGACCTCTTGCGCGCGATGCGGGTCGCGGAAAAATTTCGCCGCGACCCGCTGATCGCCACCATCCAGCGTCAGGTTGGCCGCATCCTGTATGCAGCCGCACAAGGCACGACTTGCGGCCTCGCGACCCGAGGTCAGGCAGGCGCGCTCGATCACGCCGGCCCCAGATGCGGTTGCGCTGAATGCGACGGCCAGCGCCGCCAAAGTCAGATTTTTCATAATTACTGCCTCGATCCGTGCGGGCGGGCGGGCCCTTTGCGGGCGTCTTCCCGGCAGGGTTGACCACAGCTGGCAGCCTGCCTGATCGCGGCGTTTTTTTCAATCGCGAAGATCGACCGATCGGCCCGGCCCCGCCGCTTGGGCAGGGCCGGCGCCCGGGTCAGGAATACCACGGGCCGAGCTTCACCTCGGTCGTTGCGCCGGTCTCGCCCAGAAGGCGGGCGAATTCGGCCGGGTCATTGCCGCGGTAGTGATAGGGATAGACATAACGCGGCGCGAAATCGGCCACCGCGTCGGCGGCCTGATCAACGTCCATCGTGTAGGGCAGGTTCATCGGCACGAAGGCCAGGTCGATGTTCTCGACCGCCCGCATCTCCGGCGTGCCTTCGGTGTCGCCGGCTATGTAGACGCGGAACCCGTCGATGCCGAGGATATAGCCGTTGTCGCGGCCCTGCGGATGGTATTTCAACCGGCCTTCGGTGATGTTGTAGGCCGGGATCGCGTCGATGCGCATCGCGCCGACGCTGCCGCTGTCGCCATTGGCCATCGCCGTGGCCCTGGCCTTGAGCGCATCGGGAAGCATGTCATGGACGGCCGGATTGGTGATCAGTTGCGTCCCGTCCTGCACCAGCCCTTCCAGCGTGGGCACATCGTAATGGTCGCCATGTTCATGCGTGATCAGGATCAGCCCCGGCGCGGGGTAATCGGCATAGGCCTCCGCGCCGCCGACCGGGTCGCAGTAGATGACCATCTCCGGCGTTTTCATCACGAAAGAGGCATGACTGACCGGGAAGACGGTAATCTGGCCGCTTCCGGTTTCGAACATGTCACCCGAATGGGCCGCGGCCGCGGCGGCGAAGGGCAGGAAAACGGGTCCGCCGGCGGCGGCTGCCCCGGTGGCAAGCATCTGGCGTCTTGTCAGCATGGTCTTCTCCTGTCGTTGTCTGGTGCCGGAATATCTAGGACAGGCAGCACGAAAGTCCCGTCCCGGCCTGCGTCGGGCACGCAGGCCATTGACCCCCCCGCGTTTCCACCGCATATCCCGGCAATCATGACCGAGCTCGCATACATTCGCAATTTCTCCATCGTGGCGCATATCGACCACGGAAAATCCACCCTGGCCGACCGGCTTATCCAGCTGACCGGCACCGTGGCCGAACGCGACATGAAGGAGCAGTTGCTCGACGCGATGGATATCGAGCGCGAGCGCGGCATCACCATCAAGGCCAACACCGTGCGGATCGAGTATCCGGCGAAGGACGGCCACACCTATGTGCTGAACCTGATCGACACGCCGGGCCATGTGGACTTTGCCTATGAGGTCAGCCGCTCGATGCGCGCGGTCGAAGGGTCGCTGCTGGTGGTCGATGCGACGCAGGGCGTCGAGGCGCAGACGCTGGCCAATGTCTATCAGGCGATCGAGGCGAATCACGAGATCATTCCGGTGCTCAACAAGATCGACCTGCCCGCCGCGGATGTGGACCGCGTGGCCGAGCAGATCGAGGACGTGATCGGAATCGACGCCACCGACGCGGTGCAGATCAGCGCCAAGACCGGGATCGGAATCCCCGACGTGCTGGAGGCGATCGTGACCCGCCTGCCGCCCCCGCATGAAGGCGATCGCAACGCGCCGCTAAAGGCGATGCTGGTGGACAGCAAGTACGACCCCTACCTGGGCGTCGTGGTGATCGTGCGGATCATCGACGGGGTGCTGAAGAAGGGCCAGCGCATCAGGATGATGAAGACCGGCGGCACATATGACGTGGACAAGGTAGGCGTCTATCGCCCGGCGATGGTGGCGGTGGATGCGCTGGGGCCGGGCGAGATCGGCTTCCTGACCGCCTCGATCAAGCAGGTGCGCGACACCCGCGTGGGGGACACCATCACGACCGAGAAGAACGGCTGCGCGACCGCCCTGCCGGGGTTCAAGCCGTCGATCCCGGTGGTGTTCTGCGGCCTGTTCCCGGTCGATTCCGCCGAGTTCGAGGATCTGCGCGACGCGATCGAGAAGCTGGCGCTGAACGATGCCTCATTCAGCTACGAGATGGAGACATCCGCCGCGTTGGGCTTCGGCTTTCGCTGTGGGTTTCTCGGGCTTCTGCACCTGGAGGTGATCCGCGACCGGCTGGAGCGGGAATACGGTATCGACCTGATCACCACGGCGCCGTCGGTCGTCTACAACATCTTCATGAAGGACGGCGAGGTGCGCGAGCTTCACAACCCCGCCGACATGCCCGACATGACCCTCGTGGACCATATCAAGGAGCCGCGCATCAAGGCCACGATCATGGTGCCCGACGAGTTCCTGGGCGACGTGCTGAAGCTGTGCCAGGACCGGCGCGGCATCCAGCTTGACATGACCTATGCCGGAAGCCGTGCGATGGTGGTCTACGACCTGCCGCTGAACGAGGTCGTGTTCGATTTCTACGACCGCCTGAAATCGGTGACCAAGGGCTATGCCAGCTTCGATTACCAGATGATCGGCTATCGGGAAGACAACCTGGTCAAGATGCAGATCCTGGTGAATGACGAACCCGTGGACGCGCTTTCGACCATGGTGCATCGCGACCGGGCCGAGGGCCGGGGCCGGGCGATGGTCGAGAAGCTGAAAGAGCTGATCCCGCGCCACATGTTCAAGATCCCGATCCAGGCGGCGGTCGGCGGCCGGGTGGTGGCGCGCGAGACGCTGTCGGCGATGCGCAAGGACGTGACCGCCAAGTGCTATGGCGGCGACGCGACGCGGAAGAAGAAGCTGCTGGAAAAACAGAAGGCCGGCAAGAAGAAGATGCGCCAGTTCGGAAAGGTCGAGATCCCGCAGCAGGCGTTCATCAATGCGTTGAAGATGGATGATTAGCAGGCTGCTTCCGTAATGGGCGTTGGTTGGTCAAGTCCCCGTGTGTCACACGTCGCCGGTTTCATGCTTCCGTTCGTGGTCTGCGCTCGGCGGCCACATTATGCCATTCAGGTGAACCCGAGCTATGCCCGAAAGTTGACGGGGCGGTAAAAAGTAGCCAGCAAAGCGTTGAGAGTGCTGGTTTTTCAGTGACCTGCCCCCCGGTCGTCCCTCGTTCATAACGAGAGTCTGCGGGTTTGGTTTTGATAATCGTCGGTTTCGGTTTGGGCAAGCGCGCCGGGCGCGGAGCCCTCAAATTGCTCAAGCGTCAGGCGCGCTTGCAGCGGCGTCTGGTTGCCGAGCGACGAGTGCGGCCTGACGGTGTTGTAGTCATACCGCCATAGCGCCAGCTTTCGCCTGGCATCGTCCAGCGTGTCAAAGATCTCCTCGTTCAATAACTCGTTGTAGCGCGACACCTCAAAACGTTCGTATGGCGACATCCAGGTTTACGAGGTGTCGCCGTGGCCTGATCGATTTCCCGGCGGTGGTCGCCGGGGGAGGACGATGGGTCATCTTCGAGATGAGGAACGAACGGCGATGTCGGTTTTGCTGGAGCAAGGCCATTCCCAGAGCGCGGTTGCGCGACTGCTGGGGGTGTCGCCGCGCGCTTGCGCAGACCGAAGAGCCGGTCGGTGAACTCCTTGCCATTA
>JADQCB010000039.1 GCA_016278325.1 Actibacterium sp. | reverse complement strand
TCCTGATCCAGACGCAAAGGACAGATCCATGAGCTACGATCTCAACGACGCCCAGCCGCAGATGGCCCCCATTGGCGAGCTGATCCCCGACGGCACTTTCGCCAAGGTCCGCCTGACCGTGCGCCCCGGCGGCGTCGACGGCGCCACGCCGATGGACGCCAAGCTCCTGAAAGCCTCGCAGTCGAGCGACGCGAAGATGCTGGATTGCGAGTTCACCATCCTCGAGGGCCCGCATGCCCGGCGGAAGTTCTGGCAGAGCTTCACCGTGGCGGGCGGCAAGGTCGACGAGAAGGGCCAGTCGATCGGCTGGAAGATCTCGAAGTCCACCTTTCGGGCGATGGTCGACAGCGCTCTCGGGCTCGATCCCAGGGACGAAAGCCCCGACGCCAAGGCCAAGCGGGTGCTGCCCGGGCTCAAGCATCTCGACGGCATCGTCTTCGCCGCGCGGATCATGGTGGAGCCCGCCTCCAACCCTCAATACCGCGACCAGAACCGGATCGCGAACGTCGTTCTGCCCGACGAGCCGCAGCATGCCGCGATCATGCGCGGCGAAACCGTGCCCCCGGAGCCCGTCAATGCCCCGCCGCGCAAGGCCGCGAGCGCGCCGGCGCCGGGCTGGCAGGCGCCCACGCCGGCATGGGGTGCGCAGCCGCAAGCGCCGTCCGCGGTTCCGGCCTGGGGCGCGCAGGCGCCGGCCCAGCAGCCTCCCGCCCAGCAGCCGTCCGCCCAGCAGCCGCCTGCGTCCCCGCCGAGCGGAGCGCCGGCGACCGGCATACCCGCCTGGCTCAATGGGTGAGGCGCGGTCGGCAGCACGGCGGTGGAGGTCCGGTCGGCCTTCGCCGCTGCCCGAGGCCCGGCGCGATCCGGCCGGGCCGATGACCCCGGATGAATGGCAGGCGCAGGTGACGCGCGAAGCGGCTCTGGAGATCGGACGATGGCTCGAGGCCCGAGGAAGACTGCACGCCCCCATTGCAAGCCTCACGCTCGAGTGGCGGCAACCGGACGGAGATGATGAAACAGTGGATGACGCCGACGGCGCGGGATCACAAGGACGGGGCGACGAGCCTCGCGAACACGCCGGTGAACGGGCTGCTTGGCCGCCAGGTCCTGGTGATGCCGATGGCTGGCGCGAGTTCCTGCGACACGCCCCGGACCTTGAACCCGCCGTTCGTCGAGGCACTGATGGGCTGGCCCACCGGGTGGACCGGCTTCGGCTCTGTGGCAACGGAGTGGTTCCGCTGGTCGCGGCGCATGCGCTCCGAACTCTCGCAGCTCAACTGCTGGCCGATGGATGAGGGGGTGGCATGAAGCAGAGCCGGGCCATGTCGCTGGTCGAGGCCGTCGCCAACGTGGCGGTGGGCTACGGCGTCGCCGTCGTGACGCAGGTCCTGATCTTCCCTGTCTTCGGGCTGCACACGACGCTTGCGCAGAACCTGAAGATGGGCGCGGTCTTCACGGTGGTGAGCATCGCGCGCTCCTTCGCCCTGAGGCGGCTATTCGAGGCGATCCGGACATAGTAGCTTCCGTAATGGGAACGGAGCCCTCGAAGGAAGGCCGACGGTCATGACTTCTGCTGTATTTTTCGCTAGTGTTCGGGCAACCTGATGGAGGACCAGAAATGGACTTGCCTGCGACAGGCGCTTGCCGCTGCGGCCGCTTACGTTTCGAAATCACCGCTCCACCGTTGTTGACGGCCGCCTGCCACTGCCGGGGCTGCCAACGGATGACGGGTGGTCCATTCTCGCTATCGATCGGAATCCCTACATCCGGCTTTCGTATTGTCGAGGGGGAAGAAATTCCAGGTGGTGCCGATCACAGTTTTGGACACCGTTTCTGTGGGCACTGCCTGAGTTGGGTTTTCACACGTCCGCCGGGAATAGATGCATTCGTGAATTTGCGGACGACTATGCTGGACGACGTGCCTTCGGAGCCACCGTTCGTCGAGACTTGCACAGCAGAGCGGTTGGCATGGGTCCACACTGGGGCACAGCATTCTTTCCCGGCTTTTCCGGAAATGGCACAGTGGGGCGAGTTGGTCGAGGCCTTCGCTGCATCACGAGGACGAGACTCACTTCGGTCATGACGGGCACTTCGCGTCGGTTTCGTCCTTGACCCAGCAAAGACTAGCCGCCGCCCCAAGGGACGGCGGCCGTTACCTGATCGAGGTCAGGAGGGTCAGTCGGCTGAGATCTTGTAGACCCGTCCCCGGTTCTCGACTTTCTCCGAGGTCACCTCGAGCCCGAGTTTCTTCTTCAGGGAGCCGGACATGGCGCCGCGGACGGAGTGAGCTTGCCAGCCCGTGGCGGCGGTGATCTCGTCGATGGTCGCGCCGCCATCGGCGCGCAGCATCTCGATCAGCTTCGCCTGTTTCGTGCCCGCGCGCGGTGTGCGCGCCTTTGGTGCGGGTCCGGTCTCGGCGAGGGTGTCCTGCGGGGCTTCCGCGCTCGGCGCCTCGTCGGCTCCCGTGGGGGCGCTGTGGCCGCCGTCCGGCTCGACGCCGATGGCGGCGAGGCCCGCGTCCGTGATGTGCAGGAGGATGGCGTGGCCGTCCCCGTCGTTGCGCCAGATCCGGTTGAGCGCGGCGTCCGCCTTGGTCCGGCTGTCGGTCGCGGTCTCGGCGATCAGCGCGCGCTTCAGCAGAGCGCCGACCACCTTTGCGGCGGCGCCTCCGCGGAGCGAGCCGGGAAGCGGCAGGACGTTGCGGTCCTCGCGCTGGGCGGCGGCACTGAGGATCACGAGCTGGGTGTCGGAAAGCTTGGTCATCTGGGGTCTCCTGTTTCGGGGCCGCGACCGTCGCGACCCTCCTACGACCCCGAGCCGCGCGTCGGCGCGGCAGGAGTTCCGGCTGGGCCGGAGATCAGTCGGCGTGTTCGCCCTCGCCGAAGGCGCTGTCGGTGATGCGCTTCAGGAGGCTGGCGTAGTGTT
>JADQCB010000028.1 GCA_016278325.1 Actibacterium sp. | reverse complement strand
GGGATCGAGTTCGACCCGGTCGGCAAGCGCCGGGCCTACTGGCTGCATGCCGAGCATCCGGGCGACGCTTACGGAGCCTTGCAGCACGGTCTGCAGAGCCGCCCGGTCCCCGCGACCGAGATCGCCCATGTCTACGAAAAGCAGCGCACGCAGGCGCGCGGCGTTCCCTGGGGCGCGCCGGTGATCCGGTCACTGCGCGATCTCGACGATTACGAGGTGGCGGAACTGGTCCGCAAGAAGACCGAGGCCTGCGTCACCGCCATCGTCTTCGGCGACGACGAGGCGCAGCAGGGCATCGCGCCCTCCGTGGTGGACGCCGACGGTAACCGCGTCGAGCAGTTCGAGCCGGGGCTCATCGCCTATGCCCGTGGCGGCAAGGACATCCGGTTCAACCAGCCCTCGGCCACCGGCGGCTACGGCGAATACAAGCGCGCCAGCCTGCACACGATCTCGGCAGGCTTCCGAGTGCCCTATGAATTGCTGACCGGGGATCTATCCCAGGTGAACTATTCCTCGATCCGGGCGGGGCTCGTGGAGTTCCGCCGCCAGATCGACGCGGTGCAGTGGCAGCTCTTCATCCCGATGCTCTGCGCCCCGGTCTGGCGCTGGTTCACGGAGGCGGCGTGGGCGGCGGGGCAGATCCCGTCGCCGACCGTGCCGGTCGAATGGTCGCCGCCGAAGTTCGAGGCGGTCGATCCGCAGAAGGACGCGATGGCCAACCTGCTGTCGATCCGCTCCGGCACCATGACGCTGGCCGAGGTGATCGCCCGGCAGGGCCGCAACCCGGACGCCGTGCTGGCCGAGATCGCGGCCACGAACGCCAAGCTCGACGCGCTGGGGCTGGTGCTCGACAGCGATCCGCGCCGCGTCACCAAGACCGGCAGCGCGCAGACGAGCGATCCGGCGACCGATCCGGCCGACGACGAGCCGGACACCGACGACCCGGCCGCCGACGCGGAAACCGATCCGGCCCAGGCCGACCAACAGGACTGACCTCATGGACACGATGATCGAACTGCCGGCCATGCGCCGGTCGGCGGAGCTTGCGCCGAACACGGCCGACGCCGACACCCGCACTGTCGAGGTGATCTGGTCGGCGGGGGCGCGCGTCCGCCGCGCCACCTTCTTCGGCGAGCCCTATGACGAGGAGCTGAGCCTCGACCCCGCCCACGTCCGGCTCGACCGGCTGAACGCGGGCGCGCCCTTCCTGAAGGTGCACGAGCTCGACACGCTCGACGCGGTGATCGGCTCGGTGGTCCCCGGTTCCGCTCGGATCGAGAACGGGCGCGGCATCGCCCTGGTGCGGATCAGCGAACGCGCCGATGTCGAGCCGATCTGGCGCGACATCCAGGCGGGGCACATCCGCGCGGTCTCCATCGGCTACCAGGTCCACCGCTTCGAGGTCTCGAAACCAGAGGCCGCGCGCGAACTCTGGCGGGCGGTGGACTGGACACCCTTCGAGGTCTCCGCCGTTGCCGTCGGCGCCGATCCCGCCGCCGGTTTCCGCGCCCAGCATCCCCTTCACGACTGCGTCCTTCACCGCCGGGACGCCCCTTCCACCACGAAAGGACCGATCCCGATGACGGACAAGACCCAGACCCCGGCGAGCGACGCCGCAACTCCCGCCACCCCCCAGCCGACCGAGCCGGTCGCAACCGAGGACACCGCCATGACCGAGCCGAAACCGGCTGCGCCCGACCCGAAGGTCGCCGCCAGCGAACCGAAGGTCCACGCAAGTGAGACGCGCAGCCAGCCGAAGACGCAGGCAACTCCCGCGCCCGACACCGAAGCCGTCGCCACCCGCGCCCGCGAGGCCGAGCGCGACCGCGTCTCCACGATCTACGATCTCGCGGGCCGCCTGAACCTCGAGCGCAGCTTCGCCGAGGATCTGGTCAAGCGCGGCGTCAGCGTCGACGAGTCCCGTCGCCTGATCCTCGATCAGGTCGCGGCGAAATCCGACGAGACCCGGACATTCCCGCATGTCTCCGTCCCCCTCGGCGGCCGGGACGAGCGCATCACCCGCCGCGACGCCGTGGCCAACGCGCTGCTGCACCGCTACAGCCCGACGCTGTTCCAGCTGGAGGACGCTGCCCGCCAGTATCGCGGCATGACGCTGCTGGAACTGGCCCGCGAAAGCCTCGGCAATGCGGGGGTGAACACGCGCGGCCTGTCGCGCGACGAGGTGGCGACGCGGGCCCTGCACTCGACCTCGGACTTCCCCGAGATCCTCTCGGCGGTTACCAACAAGACCCTGCGGCAGGCCTACGAGGCCTATCCCCGCACCTTCATGCTGTTCTGCCGCCAGGTCCTCGCCACCGACTTCAAGGCCATGCACCGGGTCCAACTGGGAGAGGCCCCGCAGCTGCTCGAAGTCGGCGAAAGCGGCGAGTTCAAGCGCGGGACGCTGGGCGAGAGCAAGGAGAGCTACAAGGTCAAGACCTATGGCCGGGTGGTCGCGATCACCCGCCAGACCCTGATCAACGATGATCTCGACGCCTTCACGCGCATCCCGGCGATGTACGGCAACTCCATCGCGCAGCTGGAGTCGGACGTGGTCTGGGGCATCATCACCGCCAACCCGGCGATGGCCGACGGCAATGCGCTCTTCCACACCAGCCACAAGAACCTCGCGGGCACCGGCGCGGCGCTCGATGTGAGCAGCGTCGGCGCGGCGCGGGCGGCGATGGCCAAGCAGACCGGCCTCGACAAGAAGACGGTGCTGAACGTCCGCCCGGCCTTCCTGATCGTGCCCGCCTCACTGGAGCTGAAGGCTGAGCAGCTGGTCGCGCAGAACCTCGTGCCCGCCGCGACGTCCAGCGTGGTGCCGCAGTCGATCCGCACCCTCGCGCCGATCAGCGAGCCGCGCCTCGACGCCGCCAGCGAGACTGCCTGGTATCTGGCGGCCAGCCCGAACCAGATCGACACCATCGAGTACGCCTATC
>JADQCB010000007.1 GCA_016278325.1 Actibacterium sp. | reverse complement strand
CGTATCTACGGTTTGATCCCAAAACCTGCAAGCAGTTTTTGCATGCAAACGGCAGAAAAATTCGATGCGGCGGCTTCACGCAGGTTTTGCGGGCCTTGTGGCGGTCTCTGCACGCCTCTGGGGAGGCTTGCCGGGCGCGCTTTCGACAGTTCCGTGGCGCGGGGACGGCGGTTCAGGTGACGACATCGGGCGATTCCCGCCCGGTTCGGGCGCGAATCCCGCTCAGCGACTCGGCCACGGCGCCGATCGGGGCAAGCGCCGCCCCGGGATCACGGTGCAACGCGCCGGTGCCCGGCTCGAATCGCTCCAGATAGATCCGCAGGGTCGCCCCTTCGGTGCCCGTGCCCGACAGGCGGAACACGATTCGCGCATCACCCGCCAGGCCGATGCGAATCCCCTGCCCCTGCGCGCGCGATCCATCCACCGGATCGTCATAGGCGAATTCATCGGCGCTTTCGATCCGCAGGCCGTCGACATCCTGGCCGGGAAGATCAGGCAACCGGGCTCGAAGGGCATCCAGCATGTCACCGGCAACGACCGGGTCGAGCGCCTCGTAATCATGGCGCGAATAGTAGTTGCGGCCGAACGCGGCCCAGTGGTCGTCGAGGATCCGCTGCACCGGCTGGCGCTTGACCGCGAGGATGTTCAGCCACAGCAGCACCGCCCAGAGCCCGTCTTTCTCGCGCACATGGTCCGAGCCGGTGCCGGCACTTTCCTCGCCGCAAAGCGTGACGCGGCCGGCGTCCAGGAGATTGCCAAAGAACTTCCAGCCGGTGGGCGTTTCATAGCAGTCGATTCTCAGCTTTTCGGCCACCCGGTCCACCGCCCGCGAGGTGGACATCGACCGCGCCACCCCTTTCAGCCCGGCCGCATAGCCCGGCGCCAGATGCGCATTCGCGGCAAGCACCGCCAGGCTGTCGGAGGGCGTGACATAGACGCCGCGCCCGACGATCATGTTCCGGTCGCCATCGCCATCCGAGGCGGCGCCGAAATCGGGCGCCTGCGCGCCCATCATCAGATCCAGCAGCGGGCGCGCCCAGATCGGGTTGGGGTCGGGGTGGCCGCCGCCGAAATCCGGGCTGGGGATCGCGTTGACGACACTGCCTGCCGGCGCGTCCAGCGCCCCTTCCAGGATTGCACGCGCATAGGGGCCGGTCACGGCGTGCATCGCATCGAAACGCATCGTGAACCCGCCCCGGAACAGCCCGCGGATCGCGTCGAAATCGAACAGCGTTTCCATCAGTGCCTGATAGTCGGCCACCGGGTCCACCACCTCGATTCGCATCCCGGCCAGCTGGCGCGCGCCGGGCGTCGACAGGTCGATGTCCTGCGCCTCGACGATGTGATACTCGGAAATTTCCCGGGTCGCCCGAAAGATCCGTTCGGTCACCTCTTCGGGTGCGGGGCCGCCATTGGCGGTGTTGTATTTCACGCCGAAATCCGCATCCGGTCCGCCGGGGTTATGGCTGGCCGAAAGGATCACGCCGCCATCGGCGCCACGGCTGCGAACAAGGTGCGACGCGGCCGGCGTCGACAGCAGCCCCCCCTGCCCGACGATGACCTTCGCCGCGCCGCCCGCCGCGGCCATGCGCAGGATGACCTGCGCTGCGCGGTCATTGAAATAGCGCCCGTCGCCCCCCAGCACGAGCGACTTGCCCTGCACCCCTCCGATTGCGTTCCAGATCGACTGAACGAAATTCTCGAGATACCGGGGCTGGATGAAGGTCCGGGTCTTCTTGCGCAGGCCCGAGGTGCCGGGCTTCTGCCCCTCGATGGGCCGTGTCTCGACGGTAATCCGTTCCATGTCCCCTCCTCTAGCTTCGGTATCGTGCCATGACGGCGGCGGTTTGCGCGACGCTTTCGGTCTCCCCCAGCTTTTGCGGTGCGACCGGCAGGCGTCGGCGCCAATTGGGGTGTTCGTGGATCGTGCCGGGCAGGTTGGGCTGTTCTTCGGCCCCCAGCAAATCCTCGATCTGCATCGCCACCAGGCGCGCGCGGCTGCGGCCGAGAAAACCGACCAGTTCCGCCAGATCGCCCGCCTTTGTGCCCGCCGTCGCATCGAAGGCGGCGACATCGCGGGCCCGGGCGACGCGGGCTTCGCTCGCCTGTCGCGTGGTCAGGCTGCCAAGCCGCGCGCGCCAGCCGATATCGGTTCCCGCGCGCCAGCCGCGCCAGAGCGGCAGATCGTGCGACCCGAAGCTGGCAAGGGACATCTCGGCATAATCCGCGGGGTCGGTAAAGCCCCCGTCGCCCTGCCAGTCGCGCTCGAACATGGCGACGCGGCAGCCCAGGATGCCGGATGCGTCCATTTCGTCGCGCAGGCCCTCGGGCACCGCGCCCAGATCCTCGCCCACGATCACCGCGTCGGCGCGCGCGGCCTCGATCTTCAGGACCGCCAGAAGCGCCGCGCGCGGCATCGCGACATAGGCGCCAGAAAGCCCGTGCGGCACCCAGAAGGCGCGTTCGAAGCCCAGAATGTGGTCGATCCGCAGGATCCCGGCATGGCGCAATTGCCGCCGAAGGATGCGCGCCAGCGGCGCAAAACCGCGTGCGGCCAGCACGTCGGGGCGCATCGGCGCCAGGTTCCAGATTTGCGGCGCCGGCGAGAACGCATCGGGCGGCGCCCCTTGCGAAACGCCACGGGCAAACAGCCCCGGGTCGGCCCATGTCTCGGCCCCGTCGGGATGCGTGCCCACCGCGAGATCGAGGAATAGCCCATGTTCCATGCCCGCGCGCAGCGCCGCCGCGCGGGCCGCGCCAAGCTGGCACTCGGCTATCCACTGGCGCCAGGCATGGGCGCGCAGGCGATCGGCATTTTCCGCCGCGAAGGCGGCCGTTTCGGCGCTGTCGGGGCGCTGCAACGCGGCAGGCCAGGCGGGCCAGTAGGGTCCATGCCGTTCGGCCAGCGCCTGATGCGTGGCAAAGCGCTCCAGCCCCGTGCCCTCGGCCGCGCGCCAGGTGTCAAAATCCCCGTCGCCGCCTTCCACCTCGAACCGCAGGAACGCGGCCTCGAGCGCCGCGCCTTGCGCCGGCAGCGCCCTGGCATAGTCGATCAGCGCGCCGTCAGGTGGCACGGCATGGGCCACCGCGACGTGATGCGTGGCGAACCGCTCGCGGCTGGAGGGGGCGTAGGGGCTGAAATTGGTCTCATCCGCGGGAAACCCGGCGTGGACCGGGTTGATGCCGATGAACCCGGCGCCCGCCCGACCCAGGCTTTCGGCGGCGCCGGCCAGGTCGGCGAAATCGCCGATGCCGCCCTGTCCCACCGGCCTGAGCCCGTAGAGCGGCACCATCACCCCCCAGCCGCGCGGCACATCGGGCAGTCGCCGCGGGGCACAAAGCAACGGGATCCGGGCGCCGGCCAAGCGCAGCCAGTGATAGCCAATGGGCAGCGGCGCCAGCACGATCACACCGTCGGCGCGGCCCTCGCGCAGCTGCCCGTCCTCGAGTTCCAGCACCCAGTCGGATGGCCCGCGAACCGGGATTTCAAGCGGCACTCCGGGCGTTGCGACGGCCCATTGCGGCAGGCGCCGGCCAGCCTGCAACCGCTTGAGCGCGGCGCGCACCTGCGCACCGGTCTCCGCCACGATCCCCATCGCGGCCAGGATCGCGATCAGGGTCTCGTCGGGGGCACGGGTCGCGCGCCCGGCGCCGTCGTGAAAATGCCGGATGATACCCGCCGCCTGTGCGAGTGCATCCAGATCGCCGCTCATGGGCGCATCTCCAGCACCAGCGCCAGGACGGAATCCGCCGCCACCGTGATCGCCCCCGTCTCGACGGGCGCGGGGGGCGCATCGGGGGCGGCGGTGTCCACATGACGCACCCAGCCCCGGCCCTCGGGCGGATCCGGCAGGCGCACTTGCTGCGCCGGGCCCGCGTTGAACACCGCCAGCACGGCATCCTCGCGCGCGGCATATTCCGGCGTGTCGAAGGCGGTGCGCAGTTCGGCCACCAGCAAGCGCAGATCCGCGTTGTCCCAATCGGCCTGGGTCATCGCGCCACCGTCGCGACGGTGCCAGAACAGATCGGCCAGCCCGTCGCTTTCGCGCGGCTGACTGTGAAGAAAGAGTTTCTGGCGCAGGATCGGGTGTGTCTTCCGAAACGCGATCATGCGCCGCGTGAAACGCAGAAAGGCCTCGTCCGTCGTGCGCCAGTCGATCCAGCTGATCTCGTTATCCTGGCAATATGCGTTGTTGTTGCCGTGCTGGCTGTTGCCCAGTTCATCGCCAGCCAGCAGCATCGGCGTGCCCTGCGCCAGCATCAGCGTCGCCATCATGTTGCGCTTGCGGCGGTCCCGGGCGGCACGGATTTCCGGCGCGCCGGTCGCGCCTTCCACCCCCATGTTGTCCGAGAAATTCTCGTCATGGCCATCCATGTTGCCCTCGCGGTTGGGCTGGTTGTGCTTGTGCGAATAGCTGACCACGTCTTCCAGCGTGAACCCGTCATGCGCCGTCAGGAAATTGACCGAAGCCGTGGCCGGCCGCGCCGAATGATCGAATTGCAGCGCCGATCCGGTCAGCCTGTCGGCCAGGTCCGGCACCCGGCCGGCATCGCCGCGCCAGTATTGCCGAATCCCGTCGCGGAACTTGTCGTTCCATTCGCTGAAGGGCGGCGGGAAGGCGCCCAGCTGATAGCCGCCGGGGCCGATATCCCAGGGTTCGGCGATCAGCTTGACGCCCGAAAGCACCGGGTCCTGCCGGATCGCGTCGAAAAACGAGGCGCCGGGATCGAACCCCTGTTCGGTGCGGCCCAGCGTGGCGCAGAGATCGAACCGGAACCCGTCGACATGCATCACCTCGACCCAGTAACGCAGGGAATCCATGACCATGCGAAGGACCATCGGATGATCCAGGTTCAACGTGTTGCCGGTTCCGGTATCGTTGACGTAATGCCGCTGATCCTCGGCCAGGCGATAATAGGCGCGGTTGTCCAGCCCGCGAAAGGCCAGGGTCGGGCCCAGGGCACCGCCTTCGCAGGTATGGTTGTAGACCACGTCGAGGATCACCTCGATACCCGCCGCGTGAAGCCGCGCCACCATGATCTGGAACTCGGAAATGCCGCCGGTGCCCAGATAGCGGGGCTCCGGGGCGAAGAAGCCGAGTGTCTGGTAACCCCAGTAATTCGTCAGGCCACGGTCGATCAGGAAACTGTCGGTCACGAAAGCCTGAACCGGAAGCAGTTCGATCGCGGTGATACCGAGCCGGGTCAGATGGTCGAGCATCGGGTCCGAGGCCAGGCCAAGAAAGCTGCCGGGTTCGGGCACGTCCGGGTGCAGCCGCGTCAGGCCCTTCACATGCGCCTCGTAGATCACCGTCGCGTCCAGCGGCGTTTGCGGCGCCGGGTCATCGCCCCAGGAAAACGCCGGATCCTCGACGATGCATTTGGGCATGTCGGGCGCACTGTCGCGCGTATCGAAGCTCAGATCGGCGTCTCGCGCACCCACGGTATAGCCCATCAGCGTCTCGCTCCATCGCGGATGCCCGCTCAGTCGCTTGGCATAGGGGTCGATCAACAGCTTGTTGGGGTTGAAGCGATGCCCCTCTTGCGGGCGATAGGGGCCATGCGCACGAAGACCATAGCGCTGGCCCGGTCGCAGCCCCGGCACGTAACCATGCCACACGCCGCCGTCGCGCTCGGGCAGCGGGATGCGCTGCGTTTCCTGCCCCGCCGCGTCGAACAGGCAGATCTCGATCCGCGCGGCGTTGTCGGAAAACACGGCGAAATTCACGCCATCGCCATCGAAATTCGCGCCCAGCCGGTTGTCGCGGCTGGGCCCGATGGTGAATGTTTCGCTCAAGCGCGGCCCCCGATCCTGTCATAAAGCGCGGCATATTGCGGCGCCGAGGCCGCCCAGCCGACAGGCTGCTTCATCGCGTTGCGCTGGAGCGTTGTAAAGGTCTTGCGATCGCCGTGAAGGTTGCACAGCCGCGACAGAGCAAAGCGCAGCGGGTCCAGCGCGACCGGCGAGAACTTTACCCCCGTCGCCACCCCCATCGCCAGCGCGGCGGCATTTGCGTCTATCACCGTGTCGGCCAGCCCGCCGGTATCGGCGACCACGGGCACCGTGCCGTAACGAAGGCCGTAAAGCTGCGTCAGGCCGCAGGGCTCGAACCGCGAAGGCAGCAGGATCGCGTCGGCCCCGCCGATCATCCGGTGCGCCAGCGCCTCGTCATAGCCGATGCGCACGGCCACGCCGGGCAGGCGCGCGGCCGCATCACGCCAGGCGGCCTCCAGCCCCGCATCACCCGAGCCCAGCAGGGCCAGCCGACCGCTGCGCGCAGCCAGCACGTCCAGCGCATTCAGCAACAGGTCCAGCCCCTTCTGCTCGGTCAGCCGCGAGATGACGACGCAAAGCGGCCCGGGCCCGTCGGCCAGCCCAAATTCGTGCAGCAAGGCCCGGCGGTTCTTCGCCTTTCCGGCCGGCGATTTGTAGGGCGCGATTTCGGGGTCGGCGGCGGGATTCCACAGCTCCTCGTCGATGCCGTTCAGGATGCCTGTCAGATCGCCGACGCGCTGGCGCAACACCCCGTCGAGCCCCATGCCGAATTCCGGCGTCATCAGTTCCCGGGCATAGGTGGGGCTGACGGTCGAGATGCAGTCGGACGCGACCAGCCCGCCTTTCAGCGCGCTGATCTTTCCCCAGTATTCGAACCCGTCGGGCGTGAAACCCGCCTCGGGAAGCTTCAGCGCAGCCAGTTTCGACGCCGGGGCCAGCCCGTGAAAGGCAATGTTGTGAATCGTCAGCAGCGTGCCGATCCCGGCCCCGCCTTTCATCGCCTTCAGATAGACCGGCGCCAGCGCGCCTTGCCAGTCATGGGCATGCAGAACCCGCGGTTTGACATCCTCGACCCCCGCCGCCGCCAGCCGCGCCGCCACCCAGGACAGCGCCGCGAAGCGTTCGGCATTGTCGGGCCAGTCCTTGCCGTCTGGGCCGAGATAGATCGCGCCCGCGCGATCGAAAAGATGCGGCGCATCCAGCACCAGCAGCTCCAGCCCAGCCGCCCGGCCGGCAAGAACCCGGGCGCGGCCGCCGAAACAGGCGCGCTCTGTCCGCACCACGCGCGAGGATTTCAGCGCCTTCATCACCGAAGGATAGCCCGGCAGCAGCGTGACCAGCCGCCAGCCCTCGGCCCTCATTGCCCCGGGCAGGGCGCCGGTCACGTCGGCCAGTCCGCCAGTCTTGACCAGTGGCGACACCTCGGACGCCACCGAAAGCACCGTTTTCATGTGTTCTCCGCCCGATAGTCCAGCATGTCCTGGGTGATCAGCGTCACGCCACCGGCCGTGACGCGGAACCACCTGGCATCCTCTTCGGGGTCCTCGCCGACCACCAGGCCACGCGGGATCACAACGCCGCGGTCGACCACCGCCTTGCTCAGCCTTGCATGGCGTCCGACGACCACATGCGGCAACACCACCGCATGGTCGAGCACCGAATAGCTGTTGGAATGCACCCCGGTGAACAGCAGCGAATTGCGCACCTCGGTGCCCGAGATGATGCAGCCGCCCGAAACCAGGCTCGACACCGCGACGCCGCGCCGGTCCTCTTCGTCATGGATGAACTTGGCCGGAGGCATCAGTTCGGCATAGGTCCAGATCGGCCAGTTGCGGTCCCACAGATCCAGGTCCGGGGTAAAGTCGGTCAGATCGATGTTCGCCTTCCAGAACGCATCGATCGTGCCCACGTCGCGCCAATAGGGCGCGGCCCTGGCCCCCGCCCGCACACAGCTGTCGGCAAAACGGTGGGTCATCGCGTTGCCGTTCCTGACGACATGCGGGATGATGTTCCCGCCGAAATCATGCGCCGAGTCGGGGTCTGCCGCATCCTCGATCAGCAGGCGGCGCAGGAATTTCCAGTCGAAAACATAGATGCCCATCGATGCGAGCGTGACATCGGGATCCTCTGGCGTGCCCGGCGGATCGGCCGGTTTTTCAAGGAAATGCGTGATCCGCCCGCTGGCATCCACGTCCATCACGCCGAAGGCGCTGGCCTCTTCGCGCGGGACGGTCAGGCACCCGACTGTCACGTCCGCGCCGCTTTCGACATGCTGGCGCAGCATGATCTCGTAATCCATCTTGTAGATGTGATCGCCGGCCAGGATCAGAATGTAATCGACGTCATAGCTGTCGATGATGTCGATATTCTGGGTCACCGCATCGGCGGTTCCCAGGTACCACTTGTTCTCTTCCACCCGCTGCGATGCGGGCAGGATATCGAGATATTCGTTGCGCTCGGCGCGGAAGAAATTCCAGCCGCGCTGACAATGCCGGATCAGCGAGTGCGCCTTGTATTGCGTCGCGATCGCCATCTTGCGGATGCCCGAGTTCAATGCGTTGGACAGCGCGAAGTCGATGATCCGCCCCTTGCCCCCGAAATAGACCGCCGGTTTTGCCCGCTTGTCGGTCAGCTCTTTCAGACGGCTGCCACGTCCACCGGCAAGGACGAAGGCCATTGCCCGGTTCGACAGCCGTGTCGGCGGAGTCGCCATATCGTATCCTCCCTCGTTTCGGTCACTCCGGCTCATGCACGAAGACCGTCGTGGACAGGGGCGGCAATGTGATCAGGGCCGCGCATGGCTGGCCATGCGCGGCCTGCGGCATGGCCGTCACGGCCCCCATGTTGCCTTGCCCCGACCCGCCATAGATTTCGGCATCGGTGTTCAGCGCCTCGCGCCAGCGCCCCGGACGCGGCAGGCCGATGGTCCAGCCGCTGCGCCCCACCGGCGTGAAATTGCAGACCACCGCGATCGGCGGGTCTTCCGGCCCGCCGCGCCGGATCCAGGCCAGGACCGAATGCGCCGCGTCGCCGCCCTCGATCCACTCGAATCCCTCGGCCTCGCAATCCTTCACATGCAGCGCGGGTTGCCCGCGATAGAGCGTGTTCAGATCGCGCACCAGGCGCTGCATCCCGGCATGATCGGCCCGCTCGGCCGCGGCCCAGTCAAGTTGGATGTCGTGGTTCCACTCGGCCGGCTGGGCGAACTCGCATCCCATGAACAGCAGCTTCTTGCCGGGATGGCCCCACATGAACCCGTAATAGGCGCGCAGATTCGCGAATTTCTGCCAGGCGTCACCGGGCATCTTGCCCAGCATCGAGCCCTTTCCGTGCACGACCTCGTCATGGCTGATCGGCAGGATGAAATTCTCGGAAAAGGCATAGTGCAGGCCAAAGGTCATCTGGTGATGGTGAAACCGGCGGTGCACGGGATCGTGCTGGATGTATCGCAGCGTGTCGTTCATCCAGCCCATGTTCCACTTGTAGCCGAAGCCCAGCCCGCCGTGATCAACCGGGCGCGAGACCGCCGGATAGCTGGTGCTTTCCTCGGCCACGGTCAGGATACCGCCGACCTCGCCATAGCTCACGGTGTTCATCCGTTGCAGCATGGAGATCGCTTCGAGATTCTCGCGGCCGCCATGCACGTTGGGCACCCACTCGTCCGCCTCGCGCGAATAATCGCGATAGAGCATCGAGGCCACGGCATCCACGCGCAGCCCGTCCACATGATATTCTTCAAGCCAGTAGAGCGCGTTGGAAATCAGGTAATTCGCCACCTCGCGCCGACCGTAATTGTAGATCAGCGTGTTCCAGTCCTGGTGAACCCCCTCGCGCGGGTCGGCGTATTCGTAAAGCGCGGTGCCGTCGAAATGTCCCAGCCCGTGCGCGTCGGTCGGGAAATGCCCCGGCACCCAGTCGAGGATGACGCCCAGCCCCTTTCGGTGGGCGGCATCGACCAGGGCGCGAAACTCGGACGGGGTGCCGTAACGCACCGTCGGCGCGAACAGTCCGACCGGTTGATACCCCCAGGACCCGTCAAAGGGGAATTCGCTGAGCGGCAGAAACTCCAGATGGGTAAAGCCCATGTCGGCGGCGTAGTCCACCAGCTCCACGGCCGCATCGCGATAGGTCATGTTGCGCCAACCGTCGCGTTTGCGCCACGAGCCCAGGTGCACCTCGTAGATCGTGATCGGCGCATCCCGCGCATTTCGCCCGGCACGGGCGGCCATCCATGCGTCGTCGGCCCATTCGGCCTTGCGCAGGTCGCGCACGACCGAGGCGGTGGCCGGCGGATGCTCGGCGCCGAATCCCACCGGATCGGCCTTGAGCGGCAGCGCCTTGCCGTCGGGGCCGACGATCTCGTACTTGTAGCGCGTGCCGGCGCCCAGGCCGGGCAGGAAGATTTCCCACACGCCGGCGCCGCCGCGGCGGCGCATGACATGGCGCCGCCCGTCCCAGAAATTGAAATCCCCGACCAGCGAAACCCGGCGCGCGTTCGGCGCCCAGACCGCGAAATGCGTGCCATCGGCGCCCTCGTGGGCCATCGGATGCGCGCCCAGCACCTGCCAGAGCCGCCGGTGCGTCCCCTCGCCGATCAGGTATTCGTCCATCTCGCCCAGCACCGGGCCGAAGCGATAGGCATCGTCGACTTCCCAGGCCGAGTCTTCGGCCCGGCCGCGCAGGCGATAGGGCGCGTTCCGGCGCAGGCACCCAACGAAAACGGCCGGCGCCTCTGGCACCGGCCGCATCGGGTGTTCGCCGTCTTCGGTTATCACCGACATCTGCTGCGCGCCGGGATCGAAGGCGACGACGAACCAGCGCCGCCCCACCCGGTGCGGGCCAAGCACCGCGAAGGGATCGTCATGCGTGCCTTGCTGGACCCGCAGCGCATCGCGGGGCGAAATCGCGACGGTCATGTCCTTGTCTGCAATCTCCATGCCCCGAGCGTATGACACCTGTCGGATTAAGCAACAGGGCATCGCGGAACGGCGCTCAGATTGCCGGGCTGATATCCCAGATATCGGCCATGTAGCCGCGGATTGCCCGATCGGATGAAAACCACCCGCTGCGCGCCGTGTTCAGCGCCGCCATGCGCCCCCAGCCGGCCGCATCGCGATAGGCCGTATCGACCCGGCGCTGCAACGCGAAATATTCCGCGAAATCCGAACAGACGAGAAAGTAATCCGGCCCACGCAGGTTTCCGGTCACGGCCCCGAAAAGCGTGCCATTACCGTCGGGCGAAAACCGGCCCGATTCGATCGCTTCAATGGCGCGTGCAAGCGCGGGGCTGTCCGCGATGGCCCGGGCGGCATGATCGGCGACGGCGCGGCGTGCCTCGACCGCCTCGGCGGTCATTCCGAAAAGAAAGAAATTCTCGGCCCCCACCCGATCGCGGATCTCGACATTGGCGCCATCCAGCGTGCCGATCGTGGGCGCACCGTTCAGCGCGAATTTCATGTTGCCGGTGCCCGAAGCCTCCTTCCCCGCGGTGGAGATCTGTTCGGAAAGATCCGAGGCCGGAATGATCCGTTCGGCGGCCGTGACGTTGTAATTGGGAACGAAGACGACCTTGAGAAACTTGCCGGTCACCGGATCGGCGTTGACGACACGCGCCACCGCGTTGATCAGATAAATGATTTCCTTCGCCAGCACATATCCCGGTGCCGCCTTGCCCCCGAAGATCTTTACCCGCGGGGTCCAGTCGGCGTTCGGGCTGTCATGGATCGCGAGCCAATGCGCGATCGTTTCCAGGATGTTCAGGTGCTGGCGCTTGTATTCGTGGATGCGCTTGATCTGCACGTCGAACATGGCCTGCGGGTCGATGCCGATGCCAAGCGCCCCTGACACCCAGGCGGCGAGATCCGCCTTGTTGGCGGCCTTGGCGGCAACGAAGTCGTCCATGAACCCGGCGTCGTCCAGATGCGGCTCCAGGCCGGAAAGCTGTTCCAGATCGGCCGTCCATCCGCTGCCGATCGCCGAATCGAGCAGTCTGCTCAGCCGCGGATTGCAATCGCGCAGCCAGCGGCGCGGCGTGACGCCGTTGGTCTGGTTCACGATACGCTCGGGGTGCAGGCGGTGCAGCTCGGCGAAAACGGTGCGCTTCATCAGCCCGGTATGAAGAGCCGAGACGCCGTTGACGCGATGCGCCATGATGAAGCTCAGCGCGCCCATCTTCACCTCGCCGTTCTCGCAAATCCGCACCCGGCGCGACGGCGCGGACCGGGCGTGCCAGTCGTCGATCCGCTCGATGATCTGCAAATGCCGCGGCAACAGCGTGCCCATCAGATGCGCCGACCAGCGCTCAAGCGCCTCGGGCAGCAGCGTGTGGTTGGTATAGGCAAGGGTGGCCTGCGCCGTGGTCAGGGCCTGCTCGAACGGCATCCCGTGGATGTCGTGCAGCAGGCGCACCAGTTCCGGGCCGGCCAGCGCCGGATGGGTGTCGTTCAGCTGGATGGCGACCTTTTGCGGCAGCTTTCGCAGATCGTCATATTCCGACATGAACCGCCGCACGATGTCGCGCAGCGACGCCGAGGTGAAGAAGAATTCCTGCTTCAGGCGCAGCTCCTTGCCCTGCTCGGTCGTGTCGTCGGGATAGAGCACGCGGCTGATCGTGCGCGCCAGGGCCTCGGGCCGGATCGCTTCGGCATAATCGCCGCGGTTGAAGCTTTCCAGATCCAGCAGGTTCTCGGGCAGCGCGCCCCACAGGCGCAGCGTGTTGGCCCAGCGTCCCTGCCACCCCAGGATCGGCATGTCATAGGCCTGGGCGATCACCCGCTCTTGCGGAGTCCAGGCAGGATCGTCCCCGGTTGTGACCTCGCCGCCAAAGCCGATCCGGAACTGGACTTCGGGGCGGTCGAATTCCCAGCTGTGCCGCTGAAGCAGCCAGTCCTCGGGCGCCTCGACCTGGCGCCCGTCGACGAAACTCTGGCGAAAAAGCCCATGCTCATAGCGGATGCCATAGCCATGCGCCGGCACCCCCAGCGAGGACAGGGATTCCAGGTAACATGCCGCCAGCCGGCCCAGCCCGCCGTTGCCCAGCGCCGCATCGGGTTCGTCATGCAGGACAAGATCCAGCGAAAGCCCCAGGTCCGACATCGTGGCCGCGACGGTGTCCATCAGGCCCAGGTTGACGATCGCATCCTGCAACAACCGCCCGATCAGGAATTCCATCGAAAGGTAATAGACCCGCTTGTGCTGCCCGGCATAGGTGGCATTCGTCGCTGCGAACCACGGGTCCACGATCCGGTCGCGCACCGCCAATGACAATGCGTTCCGCCAGTCATAGATCTGCGCGTGCTCGGCATCCTTGCCCAGATCGTATTTCAGCTTCTTCAGAATCGTGTCGCGCAGCTCGGCAGGGGTCATCGGATGGTCCTCGGGCTTGGGGCGCGGCTTGGGCGCGATCGGTGCCAGCGTTAAACGAGATCGCCTTATTCCGAAACCCGCCGCATAGCGCAAGGGGGGCGCTTTGCGCCGCCATTGCGGCAGAACGGCCGGTCAGCTACGCTGTGTGCGGAACGCGCGGTCGAACCGGCCACCGAGGGGCGCGGATGAATCACTTCACCGAATGGCTCATGGCGATGCTCACCGCGGTCTTTCCCGGCTTCGGCGGCCCCGGCGCGCCCGTCTACAACGGCTATGTCGAGGCGGATTTCGTCCATGTCGCCGCCTCCGCCCCGGGCCGGATCGAGGCGATCGCGGTGCAAGAGGGCGACCGCGTCGAGGCCGGGCAGTTGCTGTTCCGTCTCGACGACACCCATCAGCAGGCCGCATTGCGCGCGGCGCGAGCGCGCGTCGACGTGGCCCGGGCCGAGCTGGAAAACCTCAAGACCGGCAGCCGCGCCGCCGAGGTCGAGGTCATCCGCGCAGAGCTTCAGCAGGCGCTGGCCGAACAATCGCTGGCGCGCACGACCCTCACACGCTCGATCCGGCTGGCCGAACAGGGGCTTGTCCCCGCGGCCAGGGTCGATGCCGACCAGGCCGCGGCGGAACAGGCCAACGCCCATGTGGCGCAACTGCAGGCCCGGCTGCGTGTGGCCGAACTTCCGGCCCGCGATGCGCAGGTCGTCGCCGCCGAGGCGGCGCTGGCCGCAGCGCAGGCCGAAGCCGACCGCGCCGAACTGGACCTTAAGGACCGCCGCGTGATCGCGCCCATTGCCGGGTTGGTGGAACACCGTCTTTTCCAGCCGGGCGAAGTCGCCGCCGCGGGCACGCCGGTCATGTCGATCCTGCCGCCCGCGCGGCGCAGCGCGCTGTTCTTCGTTCCCGAACCGCGGCGCGCCGATTTCGCGATCGGCGATGTGCTGTCATTGTCCTGCGACGGCTGCCCGCCGGGGCTGACGGCACGGGTCACGCGCATTGCATCGGATCCGCAATATACGCCCCCCATCATCTACAGCCGCGAGGAACGCGCCCGCCTGGTATTCCGCGCCGAGGCCGCGATCAGCGACGGCAGCGGGCTTCTGCCCGGCCAGCCCGTCACCCTGAGGCGGGCGGAATGAAGGAAGACGCTGCCATCTCGGTGCGCGGCCTTACCAAGAGCTTCGGCGGGCGCAAGGTGGTCGACGGTTTCGACATGGACGTTCCGCCGGGCACCATCCACGGCTTCCTGGGCCCCAATGGCAGCGGCAAGACCACCACGATCCGGATGATGTGCGGGCTGCTGACGCCCGATGCCGGCCAGGGCCGATGCCTTGGCTACGACATCCTGACCGAGGCGCAGAAGATCAAGCAGAACGTGGGATACATGACCCAGCGATTCTCGCTCTACGAGGATCTGACGATCCGCGAGAACCTGGATTTCACGGCACGGATGTTCGGCATGGCCGACCGGCGCAGGGTGGTGACGCAGGCGCTGTCGCATCTGGGGCTGAGCGGGCGCGGCGATCAGTTGGCGGGCACCCTGTCGGGGGGCTGGAAGCAGCGCCTGGCGCTGGCCGCCTGCACGATCCACAGGCCGCGCCTGCTGTTGCTGGACGAACCCACCGCCGGCGTGGACCCCAAGGCAAGGCGCGATTTCTGGGACGAGATCCGCCAGCTTGCCGGACAGGGCGTCACCGCCCTGGTCTCGACCCATTACATGGACGAGGCGGTGCAATGCGATGTCATCGCCTATATCGCCTATGGGCGGAAACTGATCGCCGGCGCGGCCCGGGACATTCCCGCGCAGCTGGGGCTTCACTGCTGGCGGGTGGACGGGGCCGGGATCGACGCGCTGGAGGCCGACCTGCGCCGAACCGACGCTCGGGTTCAGGTCGTGCGCTTCGGGGATGTCCTGCATGTTTCGGGCACCGATGCGGCGGCGCTGGATGCGCTGGCCGCGCGATACGGCGCAACCGGACCGCAGCGCTGGCAGCGGCAGGACCCCACCCTGGAGGATGCCTTCATCTTCCTCATGGACCGTGCGGCCGACAATTTCGCCCCGCCGGCGGGGGCGGCGCAATGAGCCTGTTCTCGGTGTCGCGCTTTCTGGCCGTGCTGATGAAGGAATTCATCCAGATGCGGCGCGACAGGGTGACCTTCGCGATGATGATCGGCGTGCCGCTGATGCAGCTCGTGTTGTTCGGATATGCAATCAACACCGACCCGCGGCATCTGCCCACGCTGGTGGAAATGGCCGATGACGGCCCTCTGAGCCGCGCCGTGATCGCGGCGATGGACAGTTCTGACTATTTCGACTTTGTCGGCACGGTCAGCAGCCGCGCCGAGGGTGATCGCGCGCTGCGCGATGGCACCGCAAGCTTCGTGGTGGTGTTCCCGCCGGATTTCCATCGCGATGTGGTGCGCGGCCTGCACCCGGCCTTGCTTGTCGCGGCCGACGCCTCCGACCCCACGGCGGCCGGCGGCGCGGTCGCGGCCCTGTCGGGAATCGTGCAGACCGCCATCGACCAGACGCTGGACGGGCCGCTCGATTTCGCGGCCGGCGCGCCGGCGCCCTTCTCGGTGACGGTCCACCGCCACTTCAACGCCGAAGGCGAAACCTCGACCTATGTCGTGCCGGGGCTGCTGGGGATCATCCTGTCGATGACGATGATCATGATCACCGCGGTGGCCATCGTGCGCGAGACCGAACGCGGCACCATGGAGGCGCTGATCGCAACGCCGGTGCGCCCGCTGGAGGTGATGCTGGGCAAGATCCTGCCCTATGTCATCGTCGCCTATGTCCAGACGCTGATCTTCCTGTTCGCCGCCGGGTTGCTGTTCGCCATCCCTTTCGTGGGCAGCGGCTGGGCCTTCTTCGCGGCATTCAACCTGTTCGTGCTGGTCAATCTGGCGCTGGGGTTCCTGATCTCGACGCTGGTCCGCTCGCAGATGCAGGCGATGCAGATTTCCTTCTTCCTGATCCTGCCCTCGGTTCTGCTGTCGGGGTTCATGTTTCCCTTCGCGGGCATGCCCGGCTGGGCGCAGGCGCTGGGAAACGCCATTCCGGCAACGCATTTCTTGCGCATCACCCGCAAGATCATGCTCAAGGGCGCCGGGCTGGCCGAAATCCGCGGCGATATCGGCGCGCTTGTCGTGATAATGGCGATCATCGTGCTGGTGGCGCTGCGCCGCTATCGACAGACCCTCGACTGAACGGGCGGGGTCGCCCGGCGCCCGGCTTGCAAGCCTGCGGCCCCGGCAATAGAAATGTCTCATCGGAATGCAGCGGCAAAGGGCGGTGCGATGGAACTCTCCGGCAGGAAGGCCCTTGTCACCGGCGCCTCAAGCGGACTGGGCGCACATTTCGCCCGGCTTCTGGCCGACCGCGGCGCCGCCGTTACCGCCGCCGCCCGGCGACGCGACGCGCTGGAGCAGCTTTGCGACGCTATCGAACGCGCGGGCGGCACCGCCCAGGCCCGCGCGCTGGACGTGACCGAAGACGACAGCATCGCGGACCTGTTTGCGGAAGATGCCTTCGACATCGTCGTGAACAATGCCGGGCTGTCGATCCCGGGCGCGGCGCTGAGCTATTCGCCGGCCGACTGGGACCGCACCTTCGACGCCAATCTCAGGGGGGCTTTCCAGGTGGCGCAGGCGGCGGCCGGCGCATTGCGGACGGCGGGCCGGGGCGGTGCAATCGTCAACGTCGCCTCGATCCTGGGGCTGCGCGTTGCCGGGCATGTCGCGGCCTATGCCGCCTCGAAGGCGGCGCTGCTGCAGCTGACCCGCGCGCTGGCGCTGGAATGGGCCCGCCATGACATCCGGGTGAACGCGCTGTGCCCCGGCTATATCGAAACCGACATCAACCGCGATTTCTTCGCGTCCGAGGCGGGCCGCAAGATGCTGCGCCGCATCCCGCAACGCCGCCTTGGCCGGCCCGACGATCTGGACGGCGCGCTGCTGTTGCTGGTCTCGGATGCCGGACGTTACATGACCGGCTCGGAAATCGTCGTCGATGGCGGGCACCTTGTCTCCAGCCTGTGAGGCCATGATGGATTTCACCATATCCCCGGAAATAGAGACCTTCCGCGCCCGCATCGCCGATTTCGTGGCAGGGCACATCCTTCCGCTGGAAGCCGATCGCGCGAATTTCGACGGGCATGGCAATATCCGCGACGCGGTGCTGCGCCCGCTGCGCGCGCAGGCCCGCGCCGAAGGGCTCTGGTGCCTGCAACTGTCGCCCGAAAACGGCGGTGCGGGGCTGGGCAAGGTCGGCATGGCGGTATGCTATGAAGAGATGAACCGCTCGATTTTCGGGCCGGTGGCATTCAACTGCGCGCCGCCGGATGACGGCAACATGATGGTGCTGGAGGCGCTTGGAACACCGGACCAAAGGTCCCGGTGGCTGGCGCCGATCGCCTCGGGCGAGGTGCGCTCGGCCTTTGCCATGACCGAACCGCATCCCGGCGGCGGTTCGGACCCGGCGATGATGCGCACGACGGCGACCCGCCGCGGCGATAGCTATGTGATCAACGGCCGCAAATGGTTCATCACCGGCGCCGAGATCGCCGCGCATTTCATCCTGATCGCCCGAACCTCGGACGATCCGCGCCGCGGGCTGACCGCGTTCCTGTTCCACCGTGACCAGCCGGGCTGGCGCATTCGGCGGCGGATCGGGATCATGGGACCGGAAGAACATGGCGGTCATTGCGAGCTGGAATTCGACGGGCTGGAAATCCCGGCCGAGAACGTCCTGCTGGAAGAGGGCCGCGGCCTGAAGGTCACGCAGACCCGTCTGGGCCCGGCGCGGCTGACCCATTGCATGCGCTGGCTGGGGCTGTCCAAACGCTGTGTCGAGATCGCCACCGAATATGCCGACAGGCGCGAAGGGTTCGGCATGCGGCTGGCCGACCGCGAAAGCGTGCGGATCATGCTGGGCGACCTGGCCATGCAGATCGAGCTGGGTCGGCTGCTGGTGATGAAGGCCGCCTGGGAAATCGACCGTGGCGGCTTTGCCCGCAAGGAAGTGTCGATGGCCAAGATCCATGTTGCCAATCTTCTGCACAAGGCGGCCGACGTGGCGATCCAGATCAACGGCGCGCGCGGCTATTCGACCGATACGCCGCTGGAATGGATCTATCGATATGCAAGGCAGGCGCGCCTGGTGGATGGCGCCGACGAGGTGCACAAGATGGTCCTCGACCGGAGCTTGCGCGACGCGGGCTCGGGTTTCTGGTCCTGGGACCGGGGCGAATGAGCCGGGCGGCGGATTTCGATACCAGGGCGCTGCGCGAATACCTGTCCGGCCGGCTTGGCCCCGAACGGGGCCGGTTCAGGCTCGATCCCGTCGCCGGCGGCCAGTCCAACCCGACCTATTTCCTGGATCATGCCGACCGGCGGCTGGTGCTGCGCAAGAAGCCGGCCGGCGCGATCCTGCCCGGCGCCCATGCGGTGGAACGCGAATATCGGGTACTGAAGGCGCTGGCGCCCACCGACGTGCCGGTGCCGCGCCCGGTGCTGCTGTGCGAGGATGACACGATCATCGGCACCCCGTTCTACCTCATGGAACGGGTCGAGGGGCGGGTCTTTTCCGACTGCGCCCTGCCCGGACTGGCGCCCGCGGAACGGCGGGACATCTACCTGGGGCTGGCCGACGCGCTGGCCCGGTTGCACGCGGTGAAACCGGGCGACGTGGGATTGGCCGATTTCGGCAAGCCCGGGAACTATTTCGAACGGCAGGTCGCGCGATGGTCGGGGCAGCTGCAAGAATCGCAAGGCGCACCGATCCCCGAACTGACCCGGGTGGCCGCCTGGCTGGACGAAAACATGCCGCCCGATGACGGGCAGGTCACGATCGCGCATGGCGATTTCCGCCTGGGCAACATGCTGTATCACACGCGCGAACCGCGGGTGATCGCCATCCTCGACTGGGAGCTTTCGACCCTGGGCCACCCGCTGGCCGACCTGGGATTCTGCTGCATGACCTGGCGCAGCACGCCGGAAGAATATGGCGGGATCCGCGGGCTGGATCTTGCCGCCCTCGGGATCCCGACCGAGGCGGAATTCGTCGCCCGCTACATGTCGCACGGCGTCGTGGATGCGCCGCTTCGCCCGTTTCACGTGGCCTTTGCCCTGTTCCGCTTCGCGGTGATCTTCGTGGGCATCGCCGATCGTGCCCGCGCCGGCACTGCCGCCGCGCAGGATGCCGAGCGGCTGGAGCCATTGGCGGGCCGCTTCGCGATGCGGGCGCTGGAGGTGATCGACGCGGCGTGTTAGCGATTGGCGCGCGCCAGAAGCAGAACCGCCACCATCCCCACCCCGATCACCAGCAGCGCCGCGGGCGAGGCATCGCCCAGGTTTTCCAAAGACGCCTTTTCGTAAACCCGGGTCGAAAGCGTGTTGAACCCGAAGGGGCGCAACAACAGCGTGGCCGGCAGCTCCTTCACGCAATCGACGAAGACCAGCAGCAGCGCGGTGCCGACGGATCCGCGGATCAGCGGCAGATAGACCGAGGTCAGCGTGCCCCGCGCCGTCCGCCCCAGCGAGCGCGCCGCCATCGGCAGGCTCGGCGTGATCCGCCCCATCGCGCTGTCCGCCGCGCCCTGCGCGATGGCGAAGAAACGCACGCTATAGGCATAGATCACGGCAAAGGCCGATCCGGTCATCACCAGCCCGATATCGGCGCCGGTCAGGCGCTCGACAATGTCGGCCAGCGCGTTGTCCATCGACGCCATCGGGATCAGCAACCCGACGGCCAGCACGGCGCCGGGCGCGGCATAGCCCAGCGTGGTCACCGGCAACAGCAACCGCGGCAGCGCATGGTGGCTCAGCCGCACCCCATAGACCAGGAACAAGGCCGCGGCGACCGTGCCGAGCGCCGCCAGCCCGCCGACCAGCAAGGTGTTGCCAAGCGCCTGCACAAGGCCCGGCACAAGCCAGCCGTCCGATGCCTGCAGAGCATGCGAAGCGATCACCCCGACCGGAAGCACGAAACCCAACAGGAAGGGAATGGCGCAGGCCAGCATGGCCAGCCATCGGGCCCCGCCCGTCAGCCGCGTTGGCGCGATCGGCCGACTGTGGCGCGAGGGGTTGAAGAAACGCATCCGCCGGCGACTGAGCTTTTCCAGCGCGACCAGCGACAGGATCAGAACCAGGATCACCATCGCGATCTGCGCTGCGCCGCCGACATTGCCACCCTGCAACCAGACGCTGAAGATTCCGGTCGTCAGAGTCTGCACGGCAAAATAGTCCACCACGCCGAAATCGTTGACCGTCTCCATCATCACGATCGCCGAGCCGGCGGCGATGGCCGGCCGGGCCAGGGGCAGGCCGACGCGCAGGAACCGCCCCAACGGCCCCGCGCCCAGCGCCTGGGCCACTTCGTAAACGCCGCCCGACTGCTCGCGGAACGCCGCCCGTGACAGCAGATAGACATAGGGAAACAGCGCCACGGCCAGGACCAGTACGGCCGCCGGACGCGAGCGGATCTCGGGAAACCAGTAGGCCTGCGCATCCGCCCAGCCGAACAGCTCGCGCAGGGCCACCTGGACCGGACCGGCATATTCCAGAAAATCCACCAGCGCATAGGCCCCGACATAGGCCGGGATCGCGAGCGGCAACAAAAGCAGCCATTCCAGCACTCGCGAAAGGGGAAAGCGATACATCACCACCAGCCAGGCCGCACCGGTGCCCATCGCCGCGGCCAGCGCCGCCACCGAGACCATCAGGATCACCGTATTGCCAAGGTAGCGCGGCAAGGTCGTGCTGATCAGATGCGGCCAGACATTCTGCACCGGGTTCAATGCGATCACCACCACGGAAACGATCGGCAAAAGCACCAGAAAGGCGATCACGATCGCGCCGACCGACCACGGGTCGGCAGAAAACCGAAGCCGCCGGGGCATATTTATCCGAGTGTTTTGCTCAGCCATGAGGGCGCCCTACAGCAATCCGATTTTACTGTCCATCAATCCTGATGTAAGCCTGATGGCAACAGGCAGGAACGGATGCGAAACCACATGCAGTTCGTCTATCACCTCGGAGTTCATTGCACCGACGAGGACAGGTTGGTGACATGCCTGTCGGGAAATCGCGCGTTGCTTGCCGCTGACGGGGTCGTCGTGCCCGCGCCCGAGCGCTATCGCCCGGTGCTGCGCGAAACGATGACCACGCTGCGCGGCCAGCCCGCCCCGCCGGAAATGCAACAGACCGTGCTCGATGCGGTGATGGACGAGGACGGCGCCCGCCGGGTGATCTTTTCAAACGAATCCTTCCTTTCGGCGCCCGCCAGGGCCCTGGCGCGCGGCACGCTTTACGCCCAGGCCGACCAGAATACCCACTGGCTGCGGCAGATCTTTCCCGATGCCGGCTGCGAATTCTTCATCGGGCTGCGCAATCCCGCGACATTCCTGCCGGCGCTGTTCGCCCGCCTCAATGCGCCCAGCTTCGACGCGTTCCTGAGCGATGTGAACCTGCCAGAACTGCAATGGTCCGATTTGATCGCCCGGATACAGTCCGCCAATCCCGGCTGCGCGCTGACCGTCTGGTGCAATGAGGACACACCGCTGATATGGCCCGACATCCTGCGCCGCATGGCCGATCAGGCACCGGACGTGGCGCTGGCCGGCGTGCATGACTTCCTGGCCGAGATCATGACCGAGGCCGGGCTTCAGCGGATGGAAAGCTATCTTGAAAGCCACCCGCCCGCCAATGAGGAACAGCGTCGCCGGGTCGTGGCGGCCTTCCTCGACAAGTTCGCGATCAAGAGCGAAATCGAGATGGAACTGGACGTTCCGGGCTGGACCGAAGACCTGGTCGAGGACCTGACGGAACGCTACGAGGAAGACATCTTCGCCATCGAACGGATGCCCGACGTCGAGGTGATCAAGCCCTGACGCGCCATCGGTTTGCGAATCCAGGGCCTGCCCCGATCGTGCCGGCCGAATCGGCCGGAAGACCGGCGGCACATACCATCAGGCCACCAGGCGATATCCGCCGCTTTCGGTGACCAGAAGCCGCGCATTCGATGGATCCGGCTCGATCTTCTGGCGCAGCCGGTAGATATGGGTTTCCAGCGTGTGCGTCGTCACACCTGCGTTATACCCCCAGACCTCGTGCAGCAGCACATCGCGCGCCACCACGCCCTCGGATGCGCGGTAGAGGAACTTCAGGATGTTGGTTTCCTTCTCGGTCAGCCGGATCTTGCGATCCTTGTCGTCAAGCAGCATCTTCATCGCCGGCTTGAAGGTGTAGGGGCCAAGCTGGAACACCGCGTCCTCTGATTGTTCATGCTGGCGCAGCTGCGCGCGGATCCGCGCCAGCAGAACCGGAAACTTGAACGGCTTCGAGATATAGTCATTGGCCCCTGCATCGAGGCCCAGGATCGTATCGGCATCGCTGTCATGCCCGGTCAGCATCAGGACGGGGCACTTGATCCCCTGTTTTCGCATCAGGCGGCACAGTTCACGCCCGTCCGTATCGGGCAACCCGACATCGAGGATCACCAGGTCATGGATCATCTCCTTCGATTTTTCCAGGGCCTCGGCGCCGGTGGCCGCCTCGAACACGTCAAAATCCTCGGTCGTGACCAATTGCTCGCTCAGCGCCTCGCGCAGATCCTCGTCATCATCCACCAGCAAGATTTTCTTGAGATTTCCCATGGCTTTCCCTCCTGCTCCGCTCGTGCGACAGATGTTCCTGCCCTGCGGTCACGACAAGTTTTGCTGCAAGAACTCACGCAACCGTGTCGCAATCCGGGGTTTTGTTTCATATTTTGACGGGGCGCGGTACATCCCGTCGCGCAAACCCGGATGATTGGACGGTCATGAGCCTCGGTCCCAGCCCTGTCGAACGCCTCGCCCGTGCCCGGGCCGACCTGCGCATGGGCGTGCCCGTCGTCTTGTCCGACGGGGTGACGGGCTTGCTTTTCGTGCCGGCCGAGGCCGTGTCCGCCGCGCGCATGGCGCAGATGGCAGCACTCGGGCCGGGGCTTGTCCTGGCCATCACCGCCCGCCGCGCCGCCACACTGAAGGCCCGGGTCTATGACACCGACATTGCACGGCTGATGGTCCCCGACGGGGCAAGCCCCGCCTGGGTGCATTCCGTCGCCGATCCGGCCGACGATCTGATGGTGCCGATGAAAGGCCCGTTTCGCAGTGCCCGCGGCGGCGATGCAAGGCTCCACCGCGCCGCGATTTCCCTCACCAAGACCGCCCGGCTGCTGCCCGCGATCCTGTCCACCGACCTGCCCGACGCGGCCGGCTTCGCCGCCGAAAACGACGTGACCCGGATCAGCCTGGGAGAGGTCGACGAGGCGCTCTCCGAGGCCAGCCCCCTGGCCCCGGTCGTCTCTGCGCGCCTGCCGCTGGAGGTCTCCGAGGCCGGCCGGCTGCACGTTTTCCGCCCCGAGGACGGGTCGGAGGAACATTATGCCGTCGAGATCGGCCAGCCGCCGCGCGACCGGCCGGTGCTGACCCGGCTGCACTCGGCCTGTTTCACCGGCGACCTTCTGGGCAGCCTGAAATGCGACTGCGGCCCGCAACTGCGCGGCGCGCTGGCCCAGATGGGCGAGGAAGGCGCCGGCGTGCTGCTCTATCTCAACCAGGAAGGGCGCGGCATCGGCCTGGCCAACAAGATGCGCGCCTATTCGTTGCAGGATCAGGGGTTCGACACGGTCGAGGCCAACCACCGGCTCGGCTTCGAGGATGACGAGCGCGATTTCCGGATCGGCGCCGCGATCCTGAAACGGATGGGGTTCACCGCGGCCCGGTTGCTGACCAACAATCCGGCCAAGGTCCGGATGCTGGAGGCGAATGGAATCAGGGTAACCGAACGGGTGCCGCTCAAGGTCGGCCATTCGCGCCATAACGCGCATTACCTGGCCACCAAGGCCCGCAAGTCGGGCCATATCCTGTGACACCGCGCGCGCTGATCGTGAGCGCCCAGGGGGGCCGGTTCATGGGCCGGCGCCTGCCCTGCGCGATCGGCGGCGGCGGCATCACCCGCGACAAGCGCGAAGGCGATCGGGCCACGCCGGCCGGCAGGCATCGCGTCGTTGCGTTGCTCTATCGCCCGGACCGAATGGCGCGACCGGCGCCCTGGGCCCGCCCGATCGGCCCGACCGACCTGTGGTCGGACGACGTGCAGGACCCCGATTACAACCACCTCGTCACCGCGCCGCATGCGTTCGGACACGAACGCCTGCGCCGGGCGGACCCGCTTTACGACTTGATCCTGCTGACCGACTGGAACTGGCCCGATGCCCGAAAGGGGCGCGGCTCGGCCATCTTCATTCACCGCTGGCGCAAACCCCGCCACCCGACCGCCGGCTGCATCGCCTTCGCGCCGCAGGCGCTGCCATGGCTGGCGCCGCGGCTCCCCCCGGGGGCCCAGGTCATCGTGAGAGGATAACCCCTTCTTCTCGGCAGAAATACTCCCGCCGGAGGCAAGGAATCTGCGACCCCACCTCACCCTTGGGCGCGTTCGCCGAAAATCGCCGACCCGACACGCACATGGGTCGCGCCCAATGCGATCGCCGTTTCGAAATCGCCGCTCATGCCCATCGAAAGCCCGCTCAGCCCGTTTCGTTCGGCGATCCGGGCCAACAGCGCGAAGTGCAGCGACGGCTCCTCTTCCACGGGCGGAATGCACATCAGCCCGCGCAGCGGCAGATCCAGCGCACGGCATTCGGCCACGAAACCATCGGCATCACCCGGCATCACGCCCGCCTTCTGGGCTTCCTCGCCGGTATTCACCTGGATGAAAAGCGCGGGGCAGGTGCCGCGCTCCTGTGCCATGTCGGCCAGCCGCCGGGCCAGTTTGGCCCGGTCGAGGGAATGGATCGCATCGAACAGGTCCACCGCTTGGCGGACCTTGTTGCTTTGCAGCGGTCCGATCAGGTGCAGGTCCACCCCCTCGAACCGGGCCTTCAGCGCGGGCCATTTTTCCGCGGCTTCCTGCACCCGGTTCTCGCCGAACACTCGGTGGCCCTGGTCCAGCACCGCCTCGACCCGCTCCAGCGGCTGAACCTTGGACACCGCGATCAGCGTGACCGAGCCGGGCGCGCGTCCCGCTTCGGCCTCGGCGCGGGCGATTCGCTCGCGGATCTGCGAAAGTCCCATTTCCCCTCCTCTCAGACCGCGTCGCCCAGGGCCTCGATCATCTCGGCCAGGTCGGCCTCGTGCCGCTTCCATGCCGCCTGCGACGATTTATAGATCGGCTGGCGGACCTGCGCCACGCTCAGCGTCGCGACCTTGCGCCTGGTTTCGTGGAAGTTCATGCACTGATCCTCCCATTCCAGCTCGCAAAAGGACAGCAGTCGGCGCACCTCGTCCTCGGTGTTGTCGATCAGATCCTCATACCGGATCTCGTAAAAGCCGCCGGGCAGCTTTTCGCGCCAGAAATCCACGATTTCATCGAACATCCGGTAATAGAGCCCCAGGTCGCGCTGGTTATAGGCGTAACGATGCGTTCCCTGCGCGAAGACGTTCTTGTAGATCGACAACAACGTGTCGCGCGGGTCGCGCCGGACCAGCACGATATGCGCATTCGGCATCGCCCGCTTCACCGCACCGATGAACATGTAGGTCTGGATCGCCTTGTCCACGACCCGCTCGGCCCCGGGGCAGGCGGCTTTCAAACGCTCTTCGGCGCGAAAGCCGATGTCGCGCAGGAACGCGTCACCGGGGGCCTCGGGCGGCTGCCGCATCGCCTTCGGTCCCACCATCGCGCGCAGCAGATCGCCGCTGATGCTGCCCAGCTCGCCGGCGCCGTCCACCCGCGAATGGCTGGCCAGGATCTGTTCGACCAGCGTGGTGCCAGAGCGCGGCATCCCGGTGACGAAGATCGGCGCGAAACCGGTGGTTCCCTCGATCGGCGGCAACTGCGCGAAATCGACATCGGCGAAGGCCGCCTTGACCCTGTCGATCTCGGCCCGGCGGATCGAAATGTCATAGGGATAGCGTTTGCGCCAGAACGCGTTGGCCGGGTCCAGGAACTCGAACACGCGGTCGTGTTGCTTGACCTGCTCCATCGCGCGGGCCAGGCCAAAGGCCAGGTGCATCCGGCTTTCCTCGGGCAGGGACGGATCGGCATAGACCTTTTCCATCTGCGCGATCAGCGGGTCGCCGGGCTGCAACCGGGCGGTGGCCATGAACATCCGATAGTTTTCGCCGTTGCGCGGTTCCAGCGCGATCGCCTTGCGGAAATCCGCCTCGGCCGCGTCGAACCGGCCCATATGTTGCAGATGCAGCGCCCGCAGGCTGTGCGCCAGGCCGTTCTTCGGCCCCTTGCGCACCGCCGCGTCCAGCGTTTCCAGCGCGCCGTCATCGTCGCCCAGATTGGCCTGAACCTGGGCCATGCGCGCCAGAAAGACCGGCCCGTCATGGCCCTGTTCGGCGGCCTTGCGAAAGGCGTCCAGCGCCTCGGAATCGCGCCCGGCGCGGCTGAGAACCCGGCCCAGGGTCAATTGCGCCTCGGCCAGCCGCGGCTCGACCTCGACGGCGCGTTTCAGCGTGTCGATGGCGCCGGACAGATCGCCCAGCTGCGACAGCGCCACGCCAAGGTTTTGCAGGCCAAGCGGCAGGTCCGGTTCCAGCTTCAGCGCCTTGCCGATTTCCTGCGCGCCCTGCCTGACCCGGCCCTGGTCCACCAGGAACCGGCCATAGGTATTATGCGCCTCGGCGTAATCCGGGGCCAGCCGGATCGCCGTCTTGTAGGCCTCTTCGGCCGCGGCCTGCTTGCCCAGCATGAACCGGCTGTTGGCCAGGATCAGCGCCACGACCGCCGATCCGGGATGGCGCTTGAGCAGCGATGCGGCCAGATCCTCGGCGGCGGCGGCCTTGCCGCCATCCAGCAGGGAAATGGCGCGCTGAACCTCTTTCGCGGGGGGCGGCCCGGCCAGCCGCGCCTCCAGCGTGCGCAACAGCGGCACGGCCAGGCCGGCGGCGCGCGCCTGTTTCAGAAATCCGGTCTGGCGGGCAGGGTCGTCGAGACGCGCCAGCGCCTCGGCGCTCATCTGCCAGATCACGGATTCGGCGGGCTTGATCCGGCGCGCCTTTTCCAGGTGGTCCAGCGCCGCCTCGGGCGCGTTGCGCGCCAGCGCCAGCCGGCCCAGCTGGTAATGCGCCTCGGCCAGGTTGGGCGCGGCTTCCAGCACCGTGCGGAACCTTGCCTCGGCCGCGTCGCGGCGACCGGCCGACATCAGCTTCATCGCCTCGGCATAGGTCGCCTTGATCTGGGTGGAACTGAGCGGTGGCATGGGCATCGGTCCGGGTTCTGTCAGCCTTCGATGGTTGGCTAGCACGGGCGCGGGGCGGTGTCGAATGCCGGATGCGCAAAAGAAAAGAGCGGGCACAAGGCCCGCTCTTCCCCGAAACCCAAGTCTTGCGACTTAGAAGGACATCGCCACGCCGAGCGACCAGGTGTCGACCGAAGCCGCCGCACCGGTACTACCCGAGCCATAGCCGAACTTCATCGACGCGCCGCCGCCCAGGTCGTAGGTCGCGGCCAGGCCGAAGCCGTCAGCATCGGCTGCAGTGCCCGGCATGTCGTATTCGCCGTAGTTCACGCCAACGCCGATCGCGCCGGTTTCATAGCCAACGCCGACGCCCCAGTGGCTGCCCGAGCCGCCACCCGCCAGGCCCATGTCGGTGTAGTTGATGCCGGCCTTGAAGCCGTTGCCAAAGGCCGCATCGACCGAAACGCCGGTCGCGTCGCCCCAGGTCGTGCCACCGTCCTGGTAGCCCAGGCCGAAGCCCAGCGCGATGCCGCCCATGTCGGCATCATAGGTCAGGCCGATGCCCCAGACGTCGTCGGCAGCGGTGGTGTCGTCCATCTCGAGCGAGGCGGCAACGCCGAAGGCGCCGAAGCTGTAGTCATAGCGCAGGATCTGGTCGCCATTCGACCCGTCGAGGGCGGCATTGCCGTTAAAGCCGGCGTGGATGGTTTCGTCATCCGCGATCGACCCGCCGACCAGGTTGACTTCCTGCATCGCCCAGTCCAGCGCGCCGTCGGTCTCACCCATCGTCAGGGTGCCGAAGCCGCCCGAGACGAAGACCGCCTCGCTGTCCATGCCCGGCGTGCCGTTGATGTTGTTCGCACCGTTGGCGTCGTCGATGTCGAACGTGGCGCCGAAGGTCAGGCCGTTATCGGTTTCGCCCGACATGTTGAAGGTGACGCCGATGTCGTTGTGGAACTGCGCGTCTGCGGTGGCGGGATTGCCGTCGTCGTAGATGCCCATTTCGGCGAAGCCGCTAATCGCAATCTCAGCCGAAGCCACGCCAGCCGTGGCGACCAGCGCCGTGGTAGCGAAGAGAACCTTTTTCATGGTTTTCCCTCATTCATTAAAAGGTGACCCCAGCCCAGTTGCGGACTGAGTATGCTGCTGTGTCGCGCTTTGACGGTTCGAAAGCAAGATTGGCCGGGCGCCGCGCCGGAATGCCCGCATGAATGATGCAGCTATGCCACAGTGCTGCCACAAGGGAAAAACCTTGTCCGGCCTTAATGCCTCGGATAGACAGCGATAAGGTGAAAAGAGGGCAGGATTGCATGACCGTCCAGAACTTGTTTCGCGCTGGCCTTGCATGTGCCGTGGTCCTGACGCTTGGCGCCTGCGGCGGCGGCAGCGGTGACAGCGGCCTTTTCCGCAAGACCGGCGCCGCGCCCACCGAGAACATCGAACGCCAGCGCCAGAACACGCCCCTGGCGCAGGAAGACCGCTCGACCATCTGGGACCTGTTCGCCGATACCGACAATCCCAACACCACAATCGAGGTGAACAAGTATCTGTGGCAGGCGTCGCTGGAGGTGCTGAATTTCCTGCCGGTGGAATCGGTCGATCCGTTCTCGGGCGTGTTCGTCACCGGCTATGGCACACCGCCCGGCGGCGGGCGGGCCTATCGCGCCACGGTCTATGTGCAGGATCCGGCGCTGGACGCGCGGTCGCTGAAGGTGGCGCTGGCCTCGCGCAGTGGCCCGGTTTCGACCGCCACGGTGCGCGCGGTCGAGGACGCGATCCTGACCCGCGCGCGGCAATTGCGCATCCGCGACGGCAACCTCTGAGCCGGGGCGCACTTTACGCCCCGCCGCGGGGCCTTTAAGACGACGCCGGGCCCAAGCGCCCGGCGTTTCACTGACAAGGACCCCGCAGATGTCGCGTTTTCAGCCGAACGAGATCGAGCCGAAATGGCAGGCCGCATGGGAAAAGGCCGGCACGTTCACCGCCCGGCACGATCCCGACAGGCCGAAATACTATGTGCTGGAGATGTTCCCCTATCCATCGGGGAACCTGCATATGGGCCATGTGCGCAACTACACGATGGGCGACGTGGTCGCACGCTACAAGGCGGCGCAGGGGTTCAGCGTGCTGCACCCGATGGGCTGGGATGCGTTCGGCCTGCCGGCCGAGAACGCGGCGATGGAACGCAAGGTGCATCCGGGCGACTGGACCTATGCCAATATCGAGAACATGAAACGGCAATTCGCCTCGCTCGGACTGTCGCTGGACTGGAGCCGCGAATTCGCCACCTGCGACCCGGGCTATTACGGCCAGCAGCAGGCGATGTTCATAGATTTCATGGAAAAGGGGCTGGTCTATCGCAAGAACGCGGTGGTCAACTGGGATCCGGTGGACATGACGGTGCTGGCCAACGAACAGGTCGAGGACGGCCGCGGCTGGCGCTCGGGCGCGGTGGTCGAGCGGCGCGAACTGACGCAGTGGTTCTTTCGCATCTCGGATTTTTCAGAGGATCTGCTGGAGGCGCTGGACGGGCTGGACAACTGGCCCGAAAAGGTCAAGTCGATGCAGCGCAACTGGATCGGCCGCTCTCGCGGGCTGCAATTTTCCTTTTCCACGGTAAGCGCGCCCGAGGGGTTCGACCGGATCGAGGTTTACACGACGCGGCCCGACACGCTGATGGGGGCGTCCTTCATCGGGGTCTCGCCCGATCATCCGCTTGCCAAAGCGCTGGAGCGGGACAACCCGGATATCGCCGCCTTCAACGCCGAATGCCGCAAGACCGGCACCAGCGAAGAGGCGCTGGAAAAGGCCGAGAAAAAGGGCTTCGACACCGGATTGCGCGTGCGTCACCCGTTCGACACCGGCTGGGAGCTGCCGGTCTGGATCGCCAATTTCATCCTGATGGACTATGGCACCGGCGCGATCTACGGGGTGCCGGCGCATGATCAGCGCGACCACGATTTCGCGGTGAAATACGGCCTTCCGATCATCGACACCTTCCTGCCCGCCGCGGGCGATCACGACATCCGGGCCGCGGCCTATGTGCCGCCGAAATCCGAACCCGTCCGCTATACCCGCGGCTTCGCGGGCGATGAGGTGCAGACCGGCGAGGCCGCCATCGAGGCCGCGATCCGGTTCTGCGAGGGCAACGGCATCGGCCAGGGCGTCACCCGGTTCCGGCTGCGCGACTGGGGCCTGTCGCGGCAACGCTATTGGGGCTGCCCGATCCCGGTGGTGCATTGCGACGCTTGCGGCGTGGTGCCCGAGAAGAAGGAAAACCTGCCGGTCGAGCTGCCGCGCGATGTCAGTTTCGACAAGCCCGGCAACCCGCTGGACCGGCACCCGACCTGGCGCGACGTGCCCTGCCCGCATTGCGGCAGGCCGGCAAGGCGCGAAACCGACACGATGGACACCTTCGTCGATTCATCGTGGTATTACGCTCGCTTCACCGCGCCCCATGCGACCACCCCGACCGATCCGGTCGAGGCCGATTACTGGATGAACGTGGACCAGTATATCGGCGGGATCGAGCACGCGATCCTGCATCTGCTCTATTCCCGGTTCTTCGCCCGGGCCATGCACCTGACCGGCCACCTGCCGCAAAAGGCGATCGAGCCTTTCGATGCGCTGTTCACCCAGGGTATGGTCACGCACGAGATCTATGTGACCCGCGACGACCGCGATCGCCCGGTCTATCACCTGCCCGAGCATGTGGAATGGACCGAGAACGGCGCACAACTGGGGGCGACAGGCGAACCGGTCGAGGTGATCCCCTCGGCCAAGATGTCGAAATCCAAGAAGAACGTGGTGGACCCGGTCAATATCGTCTCTTCCTACGGGGCCGACACGGCGCGCTGGTTCGTGCTGTCCGACAGCCCGCCCGAACGCGACGTGGAATGGACCGCCGCCGGCGCCGAGGCTGCGTTCCGGCACCTGTCGCGGGTCTGGCGGATGGCGAACGAGATCGCGACGGCAACGGGCGAGGGCACGGGCGACACCGAGCTGCTGCGCGAGGTGCACAAGACGATCCACGACGTCACGATGGGCATCGAAAGCTTCGGCTTCAACACCTCTGTGGCCCGGCTTTATGCCTTTACCAACACGTTGCACAAATCGAAGGCCGGTGCCGACGCCAGGCGGCAGGCCATGCGCGTGATGGCGCAGCTTATGTCACCGATGACCCCGCATCTGGCCGAGGAAATCTGGGCGTTGCTGGACGGTGAAGGGCTGGTGGCCGAGGCGCCCTGGCCCCAGGCCGACCCCGCGATGCTGGTCGAGGATACTGTCACGATGCCGATCCAGATCAACGGCAAGCGCAAGGCCGAGATCGCGGTGGCCCGGGACCTGCCGAAGGAAGACATTGAAAAACGGGCGCTGGCCCATGATGCTGTCGTCAAGGCGCTGAACGGAGGCGCCCCGAAAAAGCTGATCGTCGTGCCGGGCCGAATCATCAATGTCGTCATCTGACCGCCGCGCGTTTTTCCTGACGCTGGCCCTGCTGCCGCTGGCGGGCTGCGGGTTCCGGCCGGCCTATGGCCCGGGCGGTGCGGCCGAGGGATTGCGCGGCGCCATCCGCATCCAGGCCCCCGAAACGCGCGAAGAGTTTCACCTGGTCGGGCAACTGGAACGGCGGCTGGGCCGGCCCGAGGTGCCGCTTTACGACCTGGCCTTCACGCTGCAGACCCGCGAACAGGGCCTGTCGATCACCGGACAACAGGAAATCACCCGCTACAACGTCATCGGCCGGCTGGATTTCCGGCTGGTCCGGGTGCGCGACGAAAGGATCATGGCCTCGGGCACGCTCGACGCTTTTACCGGCTATTCGGCCAGCGCCAGCCCGGTGGCCACGCTGAGCGCGCAACAGGACGCACATGAACGGCTGGTCGTGATCCTTGCGGATCGCCTGGTCACGCGGCTTCTGGCGGTCGGGGCAGGCCGCAGCACATGAAGCTCTCTGGGCAGGATGCGAAACGCTTTTTCGCGCGGCCCGACCCGAAACGCGCCGGACTGCTGATCTTCGGCGCGGACGCGATGCGGGTGGCGTTGAAGCGCCAGCAGGTCATCGCCGCCCTGATCGGCCCGCAGGGCGAAGAGGAAATGCGCCTGACCCGGATCAACGCATCCGACCTGCGCAACGATCCGGCGGCATTGTCCGACGCGATCAAGGCACAGGGCTTTTTCCCCGGTCCGCGCGTGGCCTTCGTCGAGGATGCGACCGACCAGCTGGCCGACACGATAAGGACAGCGCTGGCAGACTGGCGCGAGGGTGACGCGCAGGTGATCGTCACCGCGCGGCAATTGACCGCCCGCTCGGCCCTTCGCAAGCTTTTCGAAGGTCATCCCGATGCCTATGCCGCCGGGATCTACGACGACCCGCCCGGGCGCGAAGAAATCGAGGCCGAGCTTTCCCGCGCCGGCCTGACGGTCGAACGCGACGCGATGGCCGACCTGACCGCGCTTTCCCGCGCGCTCGATCCCGGGGACTTTCGCCAGACACTGGAAAAACTCGCGCTCTACAAATTCGCGGATGGCAGCCCGGTGACGGGCGCCGATATCGCCGCCTGCGCGCCCAGCTCGACCGAGGCGGATCTGGACGACGTTCTGGCCGCGGTGGCCGATTCGCGCACCGATGAAATCGGCCCGATCATCCAGAAACTGGAAAGCCAGGGGGTTCAGCCGGTCAGCCTGTGCATCGGCGCGACCCGGCATTTCCGTATCCTGCACGCCGCCGCATCCGACCCCGGCGGCCCCGGATCGGGGATCGCCCGGGTTCGCCCGCCGGTTTTCGGCCCGCGACGCGAGATGATGGCGCGTCAGGCCCGGAAATGGGGGGTGAACCGGCTGGAACAGGCGCTCTCGATCCTGATCGACACCGATCTGCAACTGCGCTCGACCTCGCGCGCGCCGGCGATGGCGCTGATGGAACGTGCGCTGATCCGCCTGGCGATGCTGGGCGCACGCTAACCGCCGATCTTGCGGCGCCGGAAGAAGGTGTAAAGACCGCTCAGCACGATGACGGCGCTGCCCAGCAGGGTCAGCATGTCGGGCCGCTCGGCAAAAACCGTGGCGCCAAGGATCATGGCAAAGACCAGCCTTGTATAGCGAAACGGCGCCACCACCGCGATTTCACCCAGCCGCATCGCCGCCGTCAGGGCGTAATAGCCCGTCACCCCGAACAGGATCGCCGCTGCCAGCTGCGCCAGGGCCGTCGGCGCGGGCCAGACCCCGCCGCCGGTGACCGCCAGGATCAGCACCCCGGCGACGATCAGCATCAGGAAACCGTAAACGCCAAGCTGCACGTTCGACAGCACCGGCGGGGCCGCGCGGGTCGCCAGATCGCGCCCGGCAAAACCCAGCATCCCGACCACCGCGAAGAGCGACAACACATCGAACCCGGCAAGCCCGGGACGAAGGATCAGCAGCACGCCCGCGAAACCGGCGCCAATGGCCACCCAGCGGCGCCAGCCGACCTTTTCGCCGAAGAATATCACCGCCCCGGCGGCGACGACCAGAGGCGTGGCCTGAAGAATGGCCGAAGCGCTGGACAATGGCGTAAGCGCGATTCCCAAGGTATAACCCAGCCGCCCGACGACCTCGCTTCCGGCGCGGAACAGGATCGGGCGCGACAGGATTTCCGGCTGCACGATGCGCTGCCCGCGCGACCATGTCAGCGCCGCGAATATGACGGTGCCACCGGCGCCGAAGATCACCAGCGCCTCGCCCACCGGGACCGTCGCCGTGGCCGCCTTGATGAACATGTCCTCCAGCGCGAATCCGGCCATCGCCAGAACCATCAGAAGGCTGCCGCGCAGATTGTCCAATTCGGCGCTCCGGTCATGCGGGGGCCTGGGCGCCCCTCTCATCCGGTTCCCCTTTCGGCGCGGAAATGTCAACGTGCCTTACGTTCCGTCATCGCCCCTTTCGCCGCGGCGGGCGAAGGCCCACATTTGCCAAACCACAACAAAAGACGAATCCATGATCCCCTATTCCCTGCTCGATCTCGCCCCGGTTCCCGAGGGCCATACGCCCGCCGACGCCCTGGCCAACACGCGCGACCTGGCGCAATATGCCGAGACTCTGGGCTATACCCGCTACTGGCTGGCCGAACATCACAACATGACCGGCATCGCCAGTGCCGCCACGGCGGTGCTGATCGGTCACGTCGCAGGGGCCACCCGAACGATCCGCGTCGGCGCGGGCGGTATCATGCTGCCCAACCACGCACCGCTGATGGTCGCCGAAGAATTCGGCACCCTCGCCACGCTCTATCCCGATCGCATCGACCTGGGCCTGGGCCGGGCCCCGGGCACGGATGGCGCCACCGCGCAGGCGCTGCGGCGCGGGATGCGCCCCGAGGACAGCTTTCCGCAGGATGTTCAGGAACTGATCGCCTATCTTGGCGCCCCGGACCCGGTCGCCCGCGTGCGCGCCGTGCCCGGCGCGGGAACGCATGTGCCGGTGTGGATCCTTGGCTCCAGCCTTTACGGGGCACAACTGGCCGCCGCCCTGGGCCTGCCCTATGCCTTCGCGTCGCATTTCGCGCCAGCCGCGCTGGAACAGGCGCTCGATGTCTATCGCCGGTCCTTCCGGCCGTCCGAACATCTCGACCAGCCACATGCGATGATGGCGATCAACGTTTTCGCCGCCGCGACCGATGCCGAGGGCGCGCGGCTGCAAACTTCGATGATGCAGGCTTTCGCCAATCTTCGGCAGGGGCGCCCCGGCCCCCTGCCGCGCCCCGTTGACGACATCGCCGCCGAATTGTCGCCCCCGGTGCTGGCCTCGGTCCGACAGGCCCTGGCCTGTTCGGCGGTCGGGTCGCCCGACAGCGTTCGCCGGCAACTGGCCGAGCTGATCGCGGCCTTTCGGCCTGACGAAGTGATGCTCAGCGCGCAAATCCACGACCACGCCGCGCGCCGCAACGCGTTTCGCATTGCCGCCGAGGCGATGAACGATCCGGATCCCTAGCTGCCACCGCCGCGGATCACCGCGCAGATGCGGCGCCAGCGAGCCCCCTAACCTTGCAGGATGCGCAGCAATGCCTCGGCCTGCGGCGACAGGGCCGCGCCGTCGCGCAGGGCGATCAGAAGATCCCTTGTGGCCCAGGGCTCCTCGATCGGCACCATGGCGATTGATTCATCGTCGAGATAGGCTTCGACCGCGCCCAATGGCAGGATCGCGACCCCGAGCCGGGCCTGCACCATGCGCCGCACGGCATCGAAACTTTTCACCTCAACCACCGTGCGCAGCGCAAACCCCAGGTCCCGCGCACGCTTGTTGATGAATTCCTGAAGCGAGCTTCGCGGTTGCAGGGCCACGAATTTCTGTCCGTCCAGATCGCCCAGCCGCACCGAGGACCGCGCGGCCAGCGGATGAGCTTGCGGCGCGCAGACGACCAGCGTGTCGCGCCTGTAGGGCAGCACCCGCACGTCCGGCGCATCTGTATAGCCCGAGAAAATTCCCAGATCGGCGGCCCCCGCGCGCACGGTCTCGATGACCTGAACGCTTTCCATTTCCGACATGCGGATGGTGAGCCCGGGGTTGAGCCGCATGAATTCGGCCAGGTCTTCCGGCAGGAACTGGGTGATGGCCGAGGTGTTGGCGCAGAGACGGATCGTGCCGCGCGCGCCATTGGCCTGATCCGCCAGGTCGGCCTGCATCACCGCGACCTGCCGCGCCAGGGCCTCGGCATGGGCCAGCAGAAGGCGCCCCGCCTCGGTCAGTTCGACGCCGCGCCGGTGCCGCAGCAACAGCGCCGTGCCCGCCTCGGCCTCCAGCCAGGACAGCCGCTTGCTGACCGCGGACGCCACGATCCCGTGCCGCGCAGCGGTCGCCGCGATGCTGCCGGTCTCGGCAACGCTCCGGAACAGGTCCAGCGAATGAAGGTCATAAGCCATGCCGCATCCCCCGGCCCGGGTCCGGGACTAGTCCAGCAGTTCGCGCCGCTTGACCCGCTTGTGGTCGCGCAATGCCAGCCAGACCGACAATGCCAGAAAGAGCGCCGTCATGACATAGAGCGTGACCGAGATCGGGCTGGCAACGAGAACCCCCCAATCGCCGTTCGAGATCGAGATCGCCCGGCGCAGGTTGCGCTCCATGTCGCCGCCCAGCAGCAGCCCCAAAACCAGCGGGACCAGGCTGACATCCAGCTTGCGCAGCAAATAGCCGAGCACGCCGAACAGGACCATCAGCTGCAAGTCGAAGATCGAATTCGAGATCGAGAAGACGCCGACGAAACTGACCGCGGCGACGATCGGCAGCAAGGCCCATGTGGGCACCATCATCAGGCGGCTGAACAGCCCGATCATCGGCAGGTTCAGGATCAGGAGAGCAAAATTGGCAAGATAAAGCGAGGCCACCAGCCCCCAGACCAGTTCCGGCTGCCGTTCGAACAACAGCGGTCCGGGCTGGACGTTGAGCGTGATCAGCATCGCCAGCATCACCGCCGTCGTCCCCGAGCCCGGCACGCCAAGCGACAGCATCGGTATCAGCGCCCCGCCGGAAGCGGCGTTGTTGCCCGCCTCGGGGGCGGCCACACCGCGCGGGTCACCCTTGCCGAAAGTGCCGTCCTTGTCGCTGACCTGCTTTTCCATCGAATAGGCCATGACCGAGCCCAGAGATGCCCCCGCCCCCGGCAGAACACCTGCGACGAACCCCACGAAAGAGCCGCGCAGCACCGTCCATCGGGTTGCCCAGATTGCGCGCAGGTCAGGCAGCCAGCTGTCGATACCGATGGGCTTGGCCCGGTCCCTGGCGGCCGTCTCCAGCAGCAGCAGTATTTCCGAGATCGCGAACAGGCCGACCAGCGCAACGATTGGATCCACCCCGTCATAGAGGTGATAATTCTCGAAGGTAAAGCGCGGTATTCCCGAAATCGGGTCGAGCCCCATGGTCGCGATCATCAGGCCGAGCAATGCCGAGATCAGCGTCTTGCGCGGATCGACCCCCGCGATGCCGCCAATGGTGATGAAGGCAAGAACATAGAGCGCGAAGTAATCGGCCGGCCCGAAATAGATCGCCATGCGGGCCAGCATCGGGGCAAACAGGGTCAGACCGATCACCGCGAAGGTGGATCCTATGAAACTGGCCACGCCCGAGATCGCCAGCGCATCCGCGGCACGGCCCTGTTGCGCCATCGGATAGCCGTCGAGCGTGGTCATGACGGCCGGCTCATCGCCGGGAATGTTAAGCAGGATCGACGATATCCGCCCGCCATACATGGCCCCGAAATACACCGCCGACAGAAGGATAAGCGACGACGTTGCGTCGAACCCGAAGGCAAAGGTCAGCGGGATCAGGATCGCCACACCGTTCACCGGCCCAAGCCCGGGCATGGCCCCGATCAGCGTGCCCGAAAAGCAGCCGATCAGCAGAAGGGCGATATTGAGCGGCGTCAGCGCAACCGAAAAACCCTGCGCGAGAAGGGAAAGGGTCTCCATGTCGGATCCTCGTTCTGCCTGTTAGGTGAACCAATTGCCCAGAAAGGCCAGCGGGAGCCCGAGGACCTGATCGAACAAGGCCCACAGCGCCGGGGAGAATACGGCCCCCAGAATCATCGCCTTGCGCGGTGCCCCCCCGAGGATTACCCCGATCCCGGCAATCAGCCCGAATGTGGCAAGGGGAAAGCCGAGCGGCCGCAGCAACAGGGCATAGCCGAGCAGCACCGCCAGCGCGGCAAGCTGGCGCAATCCATGTTCGCGATCCGGCCAGGCCACCTGCCCCGAGGGGAAGACGACCAGGGATGCCGACAGAATCATGGTGGGGATCCCCAGGATCACGGGAAACACCGCAGGCCCCAGCACATCGCCGAAGCTTGCGGTGTAATCCCGCCCGTACCAGGTGTAGAGCGCCGCGATCATGAAGATCGCGACGCCGGCAAGCCTGACACTCATTCAATCACGCCGATATCGCGCGAGATCTCTTCCATGATCTCGGCCTGTTCGACGACGAATTTCTCGAACTCGGCCCCGCCACGCCAGATCGGCGTCAGGCCCGATTCCACCGCCGCGGTCTGCCAGTTCTCCGAGTTGTAGACGGTTTCGAGGTCTTCGACCCAGGCTGCATAATCCGCGTCCGACACGTCCGGGCCGGTGTAAAGGCCGCGCCAGTTGTAGCCGGTCACGTTGATGCCCTGCGAGATTGCCGTGGGAATGTCGGGGAAGGCCGGGATCGGATCGTCGGACAGGGCCGCCAGGATCCGGATATCACCCGATTCCACGAAACCCGCGATCTCGCCCAGATCGGTCGAGACCACGTCGATCTGGCCGCCCATCATCTGCGTGACGGCATCCGTGCCACCGTCGAACTGCACCCAGCGCAGCGCGCCCAGGTCATCGAGCCCGCCTTCGCGCGCGACCATCAGCAGGCGCAGGTGATCCCAGCCGCCGGCGCCGGACGACCCGGCGGTCACCAGCGATGTCGGATCGCTGGCCATGATCTCGGTAAGCTCGCCCAGCGAATCGATCGGGCTGTCATTGTCCACCGCGATCACGCCCACATCGGCCCCGAGCATGGCAAGGTAGCGCACCGCGTCGATCGGTGCCGGATAACGCCCCTGGGCGATCTGCGTGATACCCACGGTCGAGGTGGCCACGATCAGATCGCTGTCGGCCGGACGCTCGTTCACGACCATGGCATAGGCGACGGCGCCAACGCCACCGGGCATGTTCGTGACCTGGACGTTGCCGTCGACCAGATCAAGCTCCGTCAGGATCCGGCCGATCGTCCGGCAGGTAAAGTCCCACCCGCCGCCGGGGTTCGACGGGGCGATGCATTCGGTGGCCGAAGCCGGCGCCGAAACGGTGAACAATGCCGAAAAGGCCAGCCCGAACACGGCCGGGGTTGTGCTTAGGAATTTCATTTCTCGTCCTCCCAAAAAAGTGAGTTGAGCAAACGCCAAGGAATTTTCGATTGCAAGACATCGCTGACAATCGCGGAAAAAGATGACACATATCGTGATGGCAGCATCCCTGACTGCGATGCCTGTCGGCATGTTCCGGGTTGGCATTCCGGCCAGGCGCATTCGCCGCAAAATACTGTTTTAAAAATATATTTCCACCCGGGCCAACGGACGGCAGGTGCCGCCATGCCTGTCAACCCCCGCAGAGGATGCAATGCGCAGGATCCTGACAATGTCCGGACACCCTTGCCGCCCTGCCCGGGTCGTGCCCAAAATCCGGCCGACGGACTCAGGATCGCCACGGATTGCCGGTCATGCGCCGTCACATGGAAAGGAAGCCCCATGCCACATGCCGAAGCTGTCCCCGAAGGCAGCAAGATCACCATTTGCGAGGTCGGTCCGCGCGATGGATTTCAGAACGAGAAGGTCTTTATCCCGACCGCGCGCAAGATCGAGGTCGTCAACGCCCTGTTCGCGGCCGGGCTTCGCCATATCCAGGTGACCTCTTTCGTCAGTCCCCGGGCGGTGCCGCAATTGGCGGATGCAAAAGAGGTGCTTGCCGGGATCGACCGGCCCGAGGGCGCTTGGGTTTCCGCGCTCGTGCCCAATCTGCGCGGCGCCGAGCGCGCGGCCGAAGCGGGCGTCGATGCCGTGCACACGGTCGTGTCGGCCTCGGAAACGCATAACCGGAAAAATGTGAACCGCCCCGTGGACCAGTCGCTGTCGGAATTCGAGGCGGTATTCGAGACACTCCACAAGGCGGGCGTGGTGATCGAGGGGGGGATCGCCACCGCCTTCGGTTGCCCCTTCGAGGGGGACGTGCCGGCACAGCAAGTCGCGCGCATTGCGCGCCGATATCAGGATCTCGGGGCGGGAAGTGTCGCGCTTGGCGACACCACGGGCATGGCCACACCGCTGACGGTGCGTGCCGCGATCCACGCCATCCGCGACGCGGCGCCGGGGCTCGATATCCATCTGCATTTCCACAACACCCGCGGTGTCGGCCTGGCCTGCGTGATGACCGGGCTGGCCGAGGGCGTGACCCATTACGACGCCTCGGTCGGGGGGCTCGGCGGCTGCCCCTTCGCCGCCGGCGCGACGGGAAACATCTGCACCGAGGATCTGGTTTACCTGTTGCAGGAAAGCGGGTTTGAAACCGGCGTCGACCTGGACCGGATGATCGCCGCGGCGTCCTTGACCCAGGAAATCGTCGGGCGCCCCCTGCCTGGGCAGGTGCTGAAGGCCGGACCCCGTTTGAAACGGCACGACCCCGAAATGACCGTGACGGCCGCAGGATGAGCGCCCTGCCCCTTTCCGGCGTGCGGGTCATCGACCTGACGCGCATCCTTTCCGGCCCGTTCTGCGCGATGATCCTCGGCGATCTCGGCGCCGAGGTGATCAAGATCGAATCCCCCGGCGGCGATCCCGTACGAAAACAGGGGCATATCGTCGACGGGCTGTCGTGGTACTTCGCGGCCTTCAACCGCAACAAGAAGTCGGTGGAGCTTGACCTGCGCGCGCCCGACGGGGTTGAAGTGCTGGAGCGGCTGCTGGCCGACGCCGATATCCTGACCGAAAATTTCCGCCCCGGCGTCCTGGCCAAGATGGGCCTGACCGAATCGCGCCTGCATGAAATCAATCCCGACCTGATCGTGGCCAGCGTGAACGGATATGGCAGCAGCGGCCCTTACGCCGATCGCCCCGCCTTCGACTTCATCGCCCAGGCGATGTCGGGATACATGTCCACGAATGGCACGCCCGAAACCGGCCCGCTGCGCACAGCACCGCCGATCACCGATCTGGTGGCCGGTCTCTACGCGGCGCTCGGGGCCGTCGCCGCGCTGCGGGGGCGCGAGGCCGGCGGGCCGGCGCAACGGGTCGAGGCGTCGATGATGATGTCCATGCTGTCGATGATGGCCTATCTGTCCTCGAATGCGCTTGTCACCGGCCGCGACCCGGTACCAACCGGGAACGATCACCCGATCGCCGCACCCTATGGCCTGTTCCGCACCCGCGATGGCGATATTGCGGTGGCCCCTTCAACCGATGTCATCGTTCGCCGGTTTCTCGCGACATTGGGCCTTGATGACCTGCTGGAGGATCCCCGATTTGCGACGAATGCGCAGCGGTTACAGAACCGCGCCGAACTCAATGCCCTGATCGACGCTGCCCTGGCCGAGGGCACGCAGGATGAGTGGATCGCAAGACTGAACGCCGCGGGGGTGCCATCGGGACGGGTGCAGGGCCTGACCGAGGCGCTGTCGGACCCGCAGGTTGCGGCGCAGGTAATGGTACTGAAAATCCCTCATCCCGGCCATGGCGAGGTGATGATGACGGGGTTTCCCGTCAAGTTTTCCGAAACCCCGCTATCCGTGCGCCAGACCGTCCCCGACCTTGGCGAGCACGGAAGACAGACATTGCGCGCGGCCGGTTTCGACGCGGCCACCATCGAGTCCCTGGTCGCCCGGGGAATATTGGGCAATGGCTGACCCTGGTCGCGGCAATCCCAGCGCGCCGGCGCCTCGGGACAGCCTCGCAACCTGCCGATGCGATGCCCATTCGGACAGGCACGATTCCTCGATCGCCCCCTCGAACGCGGCGATCAAATCGCCGGCCCCCCGGGATCGCGCAAACCGGTTACATCGTCGACCGAGACTCGACTTCCCCCGTCCAGAACCAGGACCGGTTTGCCATCCTCGATGCGCGCCTCGGAAATCGTGGCATATATCGGCGGCTGCGCGCTGTTGATCGCACCGGTTTCGTCGAAGCTTTCAATTTCGAAATTGTATGTGCCGTCGGGCAGCCGCGCGCCGCTTTCGGTCAGGCCGCTCCATTCCAACGGCTGACCCGACACGCCGATGTCCAATCGCTGCACCACGTCGCCGTCAGCGTTGCGCACCACCAGTTCGGCCCGTTTTGCCGCCGGGTCCGGTGCCGGGTCGAACGTTACCGGAGTTCCGTCATAGACAACCGGGGCGACAACCCGTGCCTCCTTTCCCACCCAGCCGGCATATTCGGACATGCCGGCAGCCCCGAGCTGACTTGCGAGACCGGACAGGATCTTGTTCGTCTGCACCTGCTGCTCGACATTCGAGAAAGTGGCCAGTTGAACCGCGAAATCCGTCGACTTGACCGGGTTCAACGGGTCCTGGTTCTGAAGCTGTGTCGTCAACATGTTCAGGAATGTCTCGAAATCCGAGCTTATGACAGGCTTGCCGTTGTCCTTCGTCCCGGATGTCGGTTCGGGCCGGGTCTGCCCGGCCGGGGCGGGTTGCGTGACGTTCATTGGGCATTCCTTTCAAAGCCGAATATCCAGCCGATCGGTCGGCATGACGGCCGGTGGCGGCGATTGCGGCGCCTGCGCGGCTGATGCCAACGTTGCGGGGTCGGGCAGGTCGGGGGGCGCTTGCGGCGCGGACTTTCCGTGCTGGCCGGATCCATCGAAATTGAAACGCACATCCCGGTAACCGAGATCCTTGAATTCCTGGGCGAGCGTATCGGCATGGCGCCGGAACAGATCGGCGGTTTCCGGCCGGAAGGCGGTGATCGTGACCGTGATTCCGGATTCGCCCGGCGACAGGGTCATGCGCAGTCGCCCCAGCTCCTCCGGGCGGAGGCTCAGATCGACGCTGTTGTTCGGCGCCTGATGCAGGGCAACGGCCATCTGGTTGAGAACCGGTTGCGGCGGCGGCCCGGGCGGGGCAGGCGGTGAGGCGCTGCGCGGGCCTTCGGGGCCGGCGGGCGGCGCGGTTGCCTGAACGTGGAATTCCGGTGACGCCATATCGGGTTGCGGACCGGAGAGGCTGCCGATCGCAATCGCGCCACTCACCGACATGCGGTTTGTGGCTTGCGATTCTGCTCTTGCCGGCTCTGGCGAGGATGCATGCTCCGGCCGCATCTCGCCAGGCGGGGCGGGCAATCTTTCGGGCAATCGTGCGGCGCCGTGGTCGAAAACCGCTCCCGCCGGCACCAACGCCGATAATTTTCCCCGCGCAGGGTTCGCGCGCATCATGTCTTTCGCATCCGTGGCGCGCGCCGAGGCCCGATCATTTTCCGCCCGGGCCTTTGCCTGGCCAAGCGGATCCGAGGCAGGCCGCGGCAATTCGGGCGCATCACCGCCGTCGCCCGATACCGAAGCGATCACCCTTGCCGACGGCTTCGTCTCTACACTGTCCTTTTGCGCCAGCCTGGACCCGCCCTCGGCCGGAACTGCCACGGCAGAGCGTGGCGCGACCAGCCCTGCCCTTTCGTTTTGCTGTCTCGAACGGAGTTCGGTGGTCAGCGCGCGCGGCACGTCCAGTTCGGATTCGGCCGCCAGCTTTCCCGTCGAGACGGATTTCGTTCCGTCGCCCGGGCGCGTCTGTTGCGTTACGAAGCCCTTGGCGTGCCGCCGGTCCGGTGAGGCGGGCCAGGCATGATCTGCCCTTCCCGCCACCGCGCCCGGCTGAAGCGTCGTCCGGTCCACCTCCCTGGCACTTTCGTTTCGTGCCCCGGTTGCGAATTCAGCCCTGTCGGCCTGATTGTGCCCGATCGCATCGGCGCGCGTCCCGCCATGAGGCGCGCTCCGGATAGCGCCCTCAGCCTGGCCAGCCGGCCGCGCCAGCCGGATATCGGGTTTCCGATCAGACCCGGGATCACCGCCAGAGGCGATGGGCGCATTGGGCGGAACCGGGGCACTTGCCTCTTGCAGGAGGGGGGGAGCGGATTTTCTGATTCGCGTCGCCGCCTGGCCGACTGACGGAGGTGAAAGGCTGTCGCCCGCCGAAAGGGTTTTCTCGGGTGCGATCGGGTCGATCGACCGGATTATCGCCCTGTTCACCGGGGCCGTATCCCCGGTTGGATGCCCGCGCGTTTGGCCCCTTGTCCCCGGTTGATCGACGGCACCGCCGGAAGGCATCTTGCCCGACGAGTCCATTGCCGTGAACGTTGGTTCGACACCGCCAAGCGCGACGGGCGCGACCGCCCTGTCCGGTCGCGCCGGGTCTTGCATGACACTGCGCACCGGATCCTTGCCGATCTCGGCGGAAGGCTCTGCCATGACGGCGTTTTCCGCAAAGGATTCGGCATCGACGCGGCCCTTCGAAACGTCCGGGATCGGATCGTCGCGTTTTACCGGAACCGCAATTGCGTTCCATGCCATCGACGGTGCGGCCGCCGCATCCTCGACGGAAAGCACGTCGGAATCGGACCCTGCGGCAGGGCGTTCGGCGCCAGGGTCGGATTCCGACGTCACGACCCGGATTTCCGGCCTTCCGATAATCTCGGCATTTGCCCCGCGCGCCCCGGGGGCAATCACGCCGACGATCCGCGGATCGGTCGGATTGGTCGCCCGCCTGGTCGCCTGCGGACCCGGCGCCGGGGCAAGCCGATCGCCGGTTTTCACGGCGGCGCCGCGGGCCGGACCGTTGTCGCCCCCATGGGCATTGGCCAAGCCCTTTTCCGTGTGAAGGCCCATTGCGTCGGCGAAGCTGGCCCTCATCGCCCCGGCACTGCCCGGCGCGAAAGACGCAACCCGACCGGCGGGCGAAGCGCCCGTAAATGCCCCTTCTGGGCGAACGGCATTCGGCATTTCATCCTCGGGTTCGTGGCTTCGATACCGCTCAGTCTTGCAGCCCGGAAGTTACCACTTCTTTACCGATCCATGACCATAACCCGGAAAACCCGTCGCAATTGAGGGAATTTCCGATGCCAGAGATTTCTGCCGCGAATATCGCAACCACGGCCACCGGCCGTGACATGAAATTGCATCGACTCGCGCGTGAGCTGGAGGCGAATTTCATGGCCGAGATGCTGAAATCGGCCGGCTTCGGGAAGGCACGCGACGCCTTTGGCGGCGGTGCCGGGGAAGAACAGTTCAGCTCTTTCAAGCGCCGTGCACAGGCTCGGGAAATGGTCAAGACCGGCGGGATTGGCCTGGCCGAACACCTGTTCGAAGCCCTCAAGGAGCGTGCGGATGGCACATGACCCGGTGCGCGCCTTGCACGCGCTTCTGGAGCGGGAAAGAAAGGCGCTTCGCACCGGGGCGCTGGATCAATTGGCGCCGCTGACCGACGAGAAGACGCGCCTGATGACGCGGCTTCAGCGAGACCGATACACGCGCCCGACGCTCGACCGATTGCGCGACCAGGTCGTACGAAATTCGCGCCTGCTGGAGGCGGTCAGGCGCGGGGCGGCCGCCGCGCAAGCGCAGATCGACGAGATCCGCAACGGCGGGCCGCCGCTGGACACTTATGACAGCCATGGCCAGCGTAACTGCCTGAACCGGGGCGCCAGTCGGCTGGAGCGCAGGGCCTGACCGGCCTTCGATTCAAATCCGACAGGTCCGACCAGCACCGTTTAGCGAGTTCTTAGCACTTGGCCGCGAGTCTGCCCCTGCATTCCAGACGGGGTGGCGCGGCACGCAAGCCGCACGGGCAAAGCACCATTTCCGCCGCATTCCGCGGCATTGTTCCGGCGCAAAGCGCCATGTGCGAGAGAAGGAAGCAGCTACGATGTCGAGTATTCTGACCAACAACAGCGCGATGGTCGCCCTGCAAACCCTGAAGGGGATCAACGACAACCTGAAGCAGACGCAGGCCGAGATTTCGACCGGCAAGACGGTGGGCTCGGCGAAAGACAATGCCGCGGTCTGGGCGATTTCCAAGGTGATGGAGGCGGACGTGAACGGCTTCAAGGCCATATCGGACAGCCTGTCGCTTGGGGAATCCACCGTGGCGGTGGCCCGGCAGGCGTCTGAGACCGTCACCGACCTGTTGACCGAAATCAAGGGCAAGGTCGTTGCCGCGCAGCAAAGCAATGTTGACCGCGAGAAGATCCAGACCGACATCTCGGCCCTGCGGGACCAGATCAACTCGGTCGTCGGGGCGGCACAGTTCAACGGGCTGAACCTGGTCAAGGGAACCGAAGGGGTCGAGATCCTGTCGTCGCTGGACCGCGGAAACGACGGCACCGTTACCGCCTCGAACATCAATGTCGCGCGGCAGGACCTGACCACCAGCGCGGGCACATACGGCTCGGGCACCTCGCTCAACGCCAATGCCACCGCCAGCGCGGCAACCGTGACCGATACCGGCAACATGGCCAACGTGACCATCGCGACCGATGCCGACATGACCGATAACGCGGTTTCGGTGACCATCGCGGGCACGACCCTTTCCTTCGCGGCCGGCGATCTTACCGGCGACCAGGATGCCGCGGCCACGACCATCAGCGGCGCGATCAACGCCCTGGGCCTGAAAGGCATCAGCGCCGCGATCGACGGAACGAACGCCAACCAGATCAACATTTCCTCTGCCCGCTCTTTCGAGGCCGTGTCGCTTGCCGCAACCGGGGCAACGGCAAGCGCGACCAGCATCGCCGAACGCGCCGAAAACGTTACCTTCTCGGCCTCTGCCAAGGTGAACGAGGGCGATGGCTACAAGGTCACGGTCGGGTCCGATTCCTATGAATACATCGCCGGAAAGAACGAAAGCTTTTCCGACGTTGCCAAGGGCCTGAAGGCGGCAATCGACGCGGCCGGGCTCACCGGGGTCAGCACCACGGTCACCACCAACAACTCGGGGCAGGCGGTTCTGAAAGTCGATAACGACGGAACCGGCAGTGCCAGCATGTCCTTCTCCGCGGTCGGCGTTTCCGGCGGCAAGGCCTCTGGCGGGTTGTTCGGCCTGGACAATATCGATGTCACCACCAATGCCGGCGCCTCGGACGCGCTCGACAATATCGAGACCCTGATCAGCAACTCGATCGACGCTGCGGCCGCCTTCGGTTCCTCCGAGGGGCGGATCGCGACCCAAAACGATTTCATCACCAAGCTGACGGATTCGCTGAAATCGGGGATCGGCACGCTTGTCGATGCCGACATGGAGGCCGCCTCGGCCCGGCTTCAGGCGCTCCAGGTGCAACAGCAGTTGGGCACCCAGGCGCTCTCCATTGCCAACCAGGCACCGCAGAGCATCCTGGCGCTGTTCCGCTAAGGCGACCCCGGGCGGGGCGGCGCGCGCCCCGCCTTCCACCTCGATCAGTCTACCAATCAGCCACCGGAAGGACAGACATTGACCGCGCATCTGTTGGCCAAGACCGCATATTCAACCCCGGCACAGGCCTCGCTCCGTGCCCCGCGCAGCGTCGAATACGACCTGTTCGCCCAGGTAACGGCCCGGTTGAAATCCGCAGCCGAAGGCGGCACCGCGAATTTTCCGGCGCTGGCCTCGGCGCTGCATGACAATCGCAAGCTCTGGACGGCTATGGCCGCCGATGTCGCCCAGGACGGCAATGGGTTGCCCGACACGCTGCGGGCACGGATTCTCTATTTGTCGGAATTCACCCGCCTTCACACCAGCAAGGTTCTGGCCAGCTCCGATACCGTCGATGTCCTGATCGAGGTGAACACCGCCATAATGCGCGGCCTGGACGACGGGCGGCATGCGGCATGAGCGGCCTGGTCCTCAAGCTGGCACCGAAAGAACGCCTGCTGATCAATGGCGCGGTGATCGAGAATGGCGACCGGCGTTCGCGCCTGTCGATCATGACCCCCGGGGCCAATATCCTGCGGCTGCGCGACGCGATTCACCCCGAAGAGGTCACGACCCCCGTCCGGCGCGTATGCTATGTCGCGCAGCTGGTTCTGTCGGGTGACGCCACGCCAGAGGATGCGCGGTTTCAACTGTTGCGCGGAATCGAACAACTGAGCCAGGTGCTGACGGATCACGACAGCCGCTCATTGCTGAATGCGGCCAGCGCGGCGGTGCTTGACGGGCAGTTCTATCAGGCCCTCAAGGCGATGCGCGGTCTGCTTCCACGCGAAGAGCGGCTGCTGGCCGCCGCACGCGCATGAGCTTTCGGCCCGTTGTCCCGTTCGGCGGATTTGCCGGCTGGAGCTTTTTGTCTCGCACACGCGAAGCGCAGCAGGCTGCATTCGAGCAATCGCCGTCGATCGAACGCGGCCTGGCCTATTTCAAGGAAAATATCGGAAAGGCGACCACGGCCGAGGCGCTTGTGTCGGACCGTCGGTTGTTGTCGGTCGCGCTTGGCGCCTTCGGCCTGGGCGGTGATCTCGAAAACCGCTATTTCATTCGAAAGGTCCTGGAAGAAGGGACACGTGGCGACGACGCCCTTGCCAACCGTCTTGCAGACAAGCGCTATCGCGCTCTCTCGCGCGCCTTCGGCTTCGGAGATTCCCCGGTGCCAAACACCGCCCGTTCGGGTTTTGCCGACAAGATCGGGGCCATGTACCAGGATCGCCGCTTTGAAATCGCGGTGGGCCAACAGGCGCCGGATATGCGGCTGGCGCTGAATCTGACGCGCGAACTGAAGCCACTGGCAGCAGATGACAGCACCGAGGCGACCAAATGGTTCACCGTCATGGGCTCGCCGCCGTTGCGGAAGGTCTTTGAAACCGCGCTGGGGCTTCCGTCCTCTTTCGGGGCGCTCGACATCGAAAGGCAGCTGGGGATGTTCCGGGAGAAGGCCGCCCAAGTCTTCGGCGACGACACGATCGCGCAATTCGCCGAGCCGGCCCGGCAGGATGAGCTCTTGCGCCTTTTCCTCGCGCGCTCTCAGATTGCCGATGGCGTCGACAGCATCGGCTCCGCCAGAACCGCGCTTACCCTTTTGCAGAACGCTGCACGCTGACACTCACACCGGGATTTGCGGCGCGGTGACCGATTCCGGGACAGCCGTCGCGAGACATTCGGAAAGGCGCGCGAAACTGTCCGCGATCCCGCCCGGCTCTTCCTCGCAAAGAAAGGAATCCAAAGCGGGCCAGGCCGCGATTGCCGCGTCGATTTCCGGGTCGGATCCCGACTGGTACAGCCCCGCCTGAATCATCATTTCCGCCCGATCATAGGCGCCGAGCAGGCGCCGGGCGCGATTGATCAGATGGTTCTCCTCTTCCGTTGCGGCCTGCGGCAGGCTGCGCGACACCGAGCGCAACAGATCGACCGCGGGGAATCGGCCGCGCTCGGCGATCTGGCGATCCATAACCACATGGCCATCCAGCACCCCGCGCAGAATGTCGGCCACCGGCTCTTCCATGTCCGAGCCTGCAACGAGGACGCTGAAGACGGCGGTGATGTCGCCCATGCTGCCCGCGCCGGGGCCCGCACGTTCCGCGAGACCGGTGATCATCTGCGCGGTGGATGGCGGGTAGCCGCGCAGCGACGCTGCCTCGCCACTGGCCAGGGCGACCTCGCGATGCGCTTCGGCAAACCGGGTGACCGAGTCGGTCAGGAACAGGACATGCGCGCCCTGGTCGCGAAAATGCTCGGCCACCGACATTGCCGACCAGGCGGCGCGGCGACGCACCAGCGGCGACTGATCGGATGTGGCCGCGACGATGACGGATCGCGCCATACCCTCGGGCCCGAGCACGGTTTCGACAAATTCTCTCACTTCGCGCCCGCGCTCTCCGACCAGGGCGATCACCGCCATGTCCGCCTCAAGCCCGCGCGCGAGCGACGCGAGCAAGCGCGACTTGCCCACCCCCGAGCCCGCGAAAAGCCCGATTCGCTGACCGCGAACCAGCGGCAGGAGCGTGTTGAACAGTGTCAGCCCGGTTTCCAGGCGTTCGCCGAGGGGCCGACGGTCGATTGCCGCGGGCGGGGCCGCACGGATCGCGCGTTCGGCTGCGCCCCGCCCCAGCGGACGCCCGTCAAGCGCGGCCCCGAACGGGTCGACAACCCTGCCCAGCCAGCTGTCATCCGGTGCGAGGGCGGCCGGACCGATCAGCAGCACGCGATCGCCGATCGACAGACCCTCGGGCGCGCCATCGGGCAGCACCGTCACCGCGTCGCGGGAAAGTCCCAGAACCTCGCCCCGCCTGATCCGCCCGTCCTGGTGGCGTATCTGCACGAGATCCCCCAGCCCGGCCGCCGTTGAAAGACCGGCGACAAAGACGATTTCACCGCGAAGGGACGTGACCCGCCCCACCGGAAACGTCGTGCGAAGCGCGGCGATCTGCGCCGCCAGCCCCGCGATCGAAAGGGTCTGCATAGGGGATTCTCCGCTTCATCGTCGAAAACGGTTTCTAAAGGAATCGGGGTTAAGCCTTGATTGAAACCCGAGGGAGAAACCCGGATGTTCGCAAGGCTCGAGATATTTCAGATGGCGTTCGACATGGCCACCCATGCCAGCGCGCGCCAGGCGGTGATCGCCCGAAACGTCGCGAATGCGGACACGCCCGGCTACAAGGCGCGCGACCTGCCCTCTTTCGCGGAAACCTATGGCGGCCTGGCCGGCGACTTTTCCCTGCGCACTTCGCGGCCCGAGCATCTGGCCTCGCACCGCGTTCTTGCCGCACAAGTCGTCAAGGACGCGACACAATCCCCGAACGGCAACTCGGTTTCCCTGGAAACCGAAATGGCGAAGGCCACGGCCGCCAAGGGCCAGCACGAAACCGCGCTTACCATCTACAAGACTGCGCTGGACATACTGCGCACCAGCCTGGGACGCGGATAAGGGGACAGGATATGAATGATCTGAACATGATAAAGGCATTGGCGACCAGCGGAATGCGGGCGCAGGCCACGCGATTGCGCCATGTCTCGGAGAACATCGCCAATGTCGATACCCCCGGATATCATCGCAAGGTCGTCTCTTTTCGCACCATGGCAGAGAGTGGAACGGTCGCGACCGGCCCGGTGCAACTTGACCGGCGACCATTGTCCGAAATCTATGATCCGGGTCATCCGCTCGCCGATGCAAGCGGCCATTACGACGGTTCGAATGTCGATCTGATGGTCGAGATCGCGGACGCGCGCGAAGCACAGCGGAGCTATGAGGCGAATCTCAAACTGTTCGATCAGGCCCGGCAGATGAAGTCGGGGCTGCTGGATCTGCTTCGTCGATAGAGGAGAGCCGAAATGGATGTCAGACCCTCTGCCGCCGCGATCCAGGGCTATAACACGGCCCGGACCGCGACACGCCCCGAACCGTCGCCCGACTCCCAGGAGGGCGGCTTTGCGCGCATGGCGCGCGATTTCACTGCAACGCTGCAGGAGGGGGAGCAGACGGCAAAGGCCGCGATGACGGGGGATGCCGACCCGCATGCGCTCGTTCAGGCGTTGGCCCAGACGGAACTGGCAGTCGAGACCGCCGTGACCGTGCGCGACAAGGTCGTCGAAGCCTATCGGGAAATCCTGCGGATGCCGGTCTGAACGCATGGATGATATTGTCTTTTACGACACGCTGCGGCAGGGGCTTTGGGTCGCGGTCAAGATTTCCACCCCGATCCTGGTCGTGGCCCTTGCCGTGGGACTGATCGTCGGTTTGTTCCAGGCGCTGACCTCCGTGCAGGAACTGACCCTGACATTTGTCCCCAAGCTCGCGGCAATCATGATCGTCTTCTGGGCGACGATGGGGTTCATGACCGAAACGCTGACAGGATTTTTCACCGATACCCTGATCCCGATTATCGTGGGGGGATGAAGGATGGACAATTCCACCTACACGACACTGACCCGGCAATCCGGTCTGTTGCGCGAAATGCAGATCGTTGCGAACAACATCGCCAATTCCGCCACGACGGGTTTTCGCAGCGAAAGCACCTTGTTCGCCGAATATGTCCACCCGATCGGAACCGGGAAATCGCTGTCGATGGCGGTGGCCGACGGGCGCTGGACGAGCCGCGAACAGGGCCCTCTGGAACGGACCGGCGGGCGCTTCGATTTCGCGATCGAAGGGACCGGCCTGTTCATGGTGCAGACGCCGCAGGGTGAAATGCTGACCCGCGCCGGCGCCTTCACCCCCAACGAGGCCGGCGAACTGGTGACGCCGGACGGGCATCTTCTGCTCGACGCCGGTGGGGCGCCGATTTTCGTGCCGCCCGATGCCCGCGATGTCGAACTGGCCGCTGACGGCACGCTGAGCGCCGGGGACCGCCCGCTGACCCGAATCGGCCTGTTCCGGCCGGCCGACCCCATGGATCTGCAACACCGGTCCGGCACGCTGTTCGAAGCTCCGGGCGGAATCGAACCGGTCATCGACGGGGGGAAAATTATCCAGGGTTTCGTGGAAGGATCGAACGTCGACCCGATTTCGCAAGTCGCCCGGATGATCGAGGTGCAGCGGTCCTATGAACTCGGCCAGCGTTTCCTGGAGCGCGAGGATGAGCGCATTCGAGACGTCCTGCGCACCATGGGCCGGTAACTTGAAAGGAGGTGCAGAATGCGCGCCCTGAAAATCGCCGCAACAGGCATGAGTGCCCAGCAAATGCGGGTCGAGGTGATTTCCAACAACCTCGCCAACATGAATACGACCGGCTACAACGCCCGGCGCGCCGAATTCGCCGACCTGCACTATCAGCAGGTGACCCGCGCCGGAACGATCAATTCCGCCGACGGCACGGTCATTCCCACCGGCGTTCAGGTCGGCCTGGGCGTGCGCCCCTCTGCCGTCAGCGTGATTCTATCCCAGGGATCGCTGTCACAGACAGGCGGCGATCTCGATCTTGCCATCGAGGGCAATGGGTATCTTGAGGTGACGCTGCCCTCGGGGTTGCCGGCCTATACCCGCGATGGTGCCTTGAAACGGTCGGCTGACGGGTTGATCGTCACCTCCGACGGTTATCCCGTGGCGCCCGACATCACGATCCCCGACGATGCGCGCAGCATCTCGATCAATGCGCAAGGCGAGGTTTACGGCTATTTCGCCGATCAGGTTCAACCCGAACGACTGGGCCAGCTTAGCCTTGCCGGCTTCTCCAATGAAAAAGGGCTGGAGGCCATGGGGTCGAACCTGTTTCTTGAAACGGCCGCATCCGGGCCATCCTTCGTCGCGGCCCCGGGCGAGGACGGGTTGGGCACGCTGCGCCAGGGCTATCTGGAGGACAGCTCCGTCGATGCGGTTCGCGAGGTCACCGAACTGATCGAGGCTCAGCGCGGCTATGAACTGAACGCCAAGGTGATCACCGCCGCCGATCAGATGCTCAGCGCGACGACCCAGGTGCGCTGATGAAACTGATGATTGCACTTGCGGTTCTGCTTTCCGCCCCCGCGGACGCCGAAACGCTTGTCGCCACGCGAACGATCCGCAGCCAGGCGATCATTCGCGCCGAGGATGTCATGGTGACCGACGACCGGGTGCCCGGTGCGCTCGGCTCGGTCGAGGCGGTCCTTGGCAAGGAAGCGCGGGTCATTCTGTACGCCGGCAGACCCATTCGACATGGTGACGTCGGACCGCCTGCCCTCATCGAACGCAATCAGATTGTCACCCTGCGCTATGTCACGGGCGGGTTGAGGATAACCGCCGAGGCAAGGGCACTGGATCGTGCCGGTGCCGGGGACAGCTTGCGGGTGATGAATCTCTCCTCACGATCCACGGTGACAGGCCATGTCTTGCCGAGCGGAGAGGTCATCGCCGGCCCGACGCAAACAAACTGAGGGTTTTTTGATGTATCGAATCTGCTTATCGGGCCTCCTGCTGATTTCAGCCGCTGCTTGTTCGCGCATGGAAAATGTCGGCAAGGCCCCCGATTTCTCGGACTCCGTGGGAACCGACGCATATTATGCAATGACAACACCCGCCATGCCGCAAGACATGCAGCCGCGGCACCGATCGAGCGACGCCTCTTTGTGGAGCCGCGAGCGCGATTCGCTGCTCGGCGACAGGCGCGCGGAACGGCGCGGCGACATCCTGACCGTCGTGATCGAAATCGACGACAGCGCCGAAATCTCGAATTCGACGGGCCGTTCACGAAACGGGTCCGAGAGCATGGCGATACCGGATTTCCTGGGCATTCCACAGCGCATCGCGCGTAGGTTGCCCGACGGCGCCGACATGGAAAACGCGGTGTCGACAAATTCGTCGAGCGGATACAGCGGGGAAGGATCCGTCAGCCGGAACGAAAGGCTGACACTGCGCGTGGCCGCGACGGTGACACGGGTGCTCCCCAACGGTGTGCTGGAGATCCAGGGCTCGCAGGAAGTGCGCGTGAATTACGAACTGCGCGAACTTCTGGTCAGCGGTTACGTTCAGCCGCAGGACATCTCCCGTCGCAACGAGATCCCGTATGACAAGATCGCATCAGCGCGAATTTCCTATGGCGGCCGGGGCCAGATCAGCGATGTGCAGCAGCCGCGTTACGGCCAGCAGATTGCCGACATCGTTCTGCCGTTCTGAGAAAGCCGCAAATTGCCAAAGGTCCTGCCGATCCTGTTCGCAATTCTCAGCCTCGCCATTGGCGGCGGCGCAGGCTATGCCCTGCGCCCCGTGGAGCAACGGCCCGCGGATGAAACGTCGGAAACACATCCGGCCGACCCGCCGCCGGAGATTGCGTCGCAGGAAACGGCAGATGCGGACACCGAGTTCGTCAAGCTCAACAACCAGTTCGTTATCCCTGTCGTTGTCGAGGCCAAGGTCAAGGCGCTCGTCGTTCTTTCGACCAGCCTCGAAGTCAGCGCTGGCAGCACGGCCCGGGTCTATGAACTGGAACCCAGATTGCGCGATGCTTTTCTGACGGTGCTTTTCGATCACGCAAATTCCGGCGGTTTCTCGGGCGAATTTACCGCCCCGACCAAGATGGCCCGTCTGCGAATCGCGCTGAACGAAACGGCCCGGCGCATTCTGGGGCCGGTTTTCCGGGACGTGTTGATAACCGATCTGGTTCGCCAGGACACCTGAGGGTTCATCGCCCGCTTCGCCTGGCCCGGGCCAGAACCTCCGCCAACGCCTGATCGCGGCCAAAGGCCCGCGCTGCCGCGCGTCGGGCGCGGTTTTCCTCGGCATGTGCACGCGCAAGCGCCATGTTCAGATCCGCACGCCTTGAATCGGCCCAGCGGTGCCACAGAAGATCGGCCCCGGCCCGCGTCGCCGCAGAGTCCACGTTTTCACTGACGGCACGCCGATCCGCATCCAGCGAGGCGAGCTGTCGTTCCAGCGAATCGCGGGCCCGACTCGCCGATTTCAGCCGGGACAGGCTGACATCAAGTGCCAAACCGGTCATCCGTGTCAGCCGCGCGGCCTTTATGCTATCCGGCGGGATCATCGGCGCTTGCCGGCGCGCGCTCGCATCTTCTCGGCAAACCGGATGGCGGCCGCGACGGCCTTGTAATGTTCACGCCGGATTTCATGGCCGATCTCGACGCTTGCGTAAAGCGCGCGGGCGGTCGGCGGGTCCGAATGAATCGGCACACCATGTTCGGCGGCCGTTTCGCGGATCCGCGCGGCGATCTCATCGACACCTTTCGCCACGCAGGTGGGCGCGCCCGGTCCTGAACGATCCCATTTCAGCGCAACCGCGAAATGCGTCGGGTTGACGACCACCACGTCGGCAGTCGGCACCTCGACCAGCATCTGGTTCATGGCGATGGCGGTGCCGCGCTGACGTCGCTGATTTTTCATGTGCGGATCGCCCTCGGATTGCTTGACCTCGTCGGTGAGCTCCTTGTGTGACATCCTGTTCTTCCGCAGATGCTCGAAGAATTGCCAGAGATAGTCGATCACCCCGATGAAGGCGGAAATCATCACGACGACCAGAATGAACTCAAACGACAGGCGCATCATCCGCGCCATGGCCATGGCCGGCGAAAGATGCATGACCATCAGGATTTCGGGCAGCCGCCGGATCAGGAAAAGCGCAAGCAGGAAACCGTAGACCACAAGCTTCGTCGCGCTTTTCGCGAATTCGAACAGCCCCGCGCGGCCAAACTTGTTCTTGGCATTCGAGATCGGCGAAATGCGGGAAAGTTTCGGAACAAGTTTTTCCGGCGCCACGATCAGGCTTCGTTGCAACAGGATCGACAACAGCACAAGCGCGGCGGGGCCAAGGAACCACGGCGCGACCCAAAGAACGACCACACCGACCAGTCCGCCGCCCAGGGTGGTCGCGCTGCCGTCGAAAAAGCGCGGCGCAAGCGAGTCGGCCTGATCGAAAAGCACAAGCCCCGAATTGGCCAGCTTCATGAGCGACGCGGCGCCGAAACCGGCGGCCACGAGCGACAGGCCCGCATAGCCGGCCGCCGCATTCAGATCTGCCGATCGCGCGACTTCACCCTTTTTGCGCGCGTCTTCCAGACGTTTCGACGTCGGGTCGTGGCTCTTTTCCTCTTCGTCCGAGGCCCCCTCGCTCATGGCACGGCCTCGAACGGATTGGCCAGAATCGCAATCATCCAGTCCGACCAGATCGACAGCATTGCCGGCGCCGCCAGAAGTAGCAGAATCAACCCCCCGGCGGTGATGGCCGGGGCCCCGACCAGCGCCACCATCAATTGTGGCATCGCCCGGTTGATGACGCCAAGGGCCAGGTTGTAGATCAATGACGCGATGACGAATGGCATCGCAAGCGTCACGGCCAGCGCGAAGCCATGGGCGATTTGTGCGACCCCCCAGTCGGCCAGAACCCCGGCATCGGGCAGGCGGCCCGGGGGCAGAAACCGGTAAGACAGGATCAGCGCCTCGGCCGCGCGCACATGCAGCCCGGTCATTACCGCCAGGGCAAGGCCCGCAAACACCAGGACAGCGCCCATGGCCGGCTGCGGATTCGCCCCGACACCGCCGAAAGCCTGTGAAAGCGACGTCGAATGCGCCGCGACGGTTCCTGCGATCTCGAGCACGAGAACCAGCAAACGCAACACCATGCCCAGTGCCAGACCGATGATGACTTCCGAAACAAGGAATGGCCCGATCACGCGGCCGCCCTGTGTCAGAGGCGTAACCGAAGAGGTGACAGCCGGGGCGACGACCATCGTGAATGCAAGCGCCAGCGCGAGCTTCACACGCTGCGGCACGGATCTTTCGCCAAAACCCGGCATCAGGGACAGCGCCGCACCGACCCGCAAGAAGACGATGAAACCGGAAAGCAGCGTCTGCTGTGCGATCGGCACCAATCCTGCCAGCATTTCGGTCATGCCTCCACCAGACCGACCAGGGAGGGGCGCGCCTCGGTGCCGATTTCCTCGAAAGACAGGACCGGCGCCGGGATCCCCTTGGCTGACAGGACCGTTCGCAAGAATCTTCGGCGTCGTGTCGATGTGACCAGCGCCGGGAAAACGCCGGTCTCACCCGCCTTGGACAGCTTGTCCGACACCGCATTCGCCAGGCGGTTGAATTCATCCGGTGGCAGCGCGACGTCGCTTGACCCTTGCTCGCCATCGATCTGGTACCGGGCAAAACGCTCTTCCCATTCCGGGGCGAGCTGCATCAGGGGGATGGTTCCATCCGGGCGCCGGTGCTCGGCAATCAATTGAAAGCCGAGGCGGTGGCGCACATGTTCACATATCGATTCGGCCGAAGGGTGCGTGTGACGTGCTTCGGCGATGGCTTCCAGGATCAATGGCAGGTTTCGGATCGAAACCCGCTCTTCCAAAAGCAGGCGCAGCACCGCAAGCAACAGGTCCACGGGCACCTTTTCGGGCACCAATTCGTCGATCATGCGCCGATTTGCATCGGCACGACCCTGGTCGGTCAGATTGCACAATTCGTCGAGAAGCCGGCGCAGGGCCTTCAGCGTAAGCAAACGGGGGAAGTTGCGTCGAATGACTTCGAGAAGATGGGTGGCAAGAACTTCTGTCGGGTTGACCAGCGTCACGCCGCTTAACGCCAGGTCCTCTCGTCCGCCGGAATTGACCCAGCGGGCCGGTGCCCCATAGACAGGTTCCTTCACATCTTCGCCGGGTGGCAGCGGCGCGGCGTCCTCGGTCAGCAGCGCCAGCACCTTTTCCGCGCGCAGAATATCGCGTGCCTGTTCGACCCCCTGGATGCGTATGATGTAGGTGCCGTCGGGCAATGCCGCGCTGTCGGTCAGGCGGATTTCCGGAAGTATCAGTCCGTATGTCTCGGCGACATGGCGGCGCATGTTGCCGATCCGCGCATCCAGCCCGGTGCTCGGATCGAGAACCATGGTGACAAGGTCCGGCGCGAATTCAAGGTGTATGTCGTCGAGGTCCAGCAGATCGCCCATCGGCCGTTCCCGTTCGATTTCGGGCGAAGCCGCAGCACCGGCGTCGGTCTCTGTGGCGCGGCGCGCAGCGTTACGGTGCACACCCCAGGCTGCGCCGGCCAGAACCAGCGCACCGGCAAGAAAGGGCAGGAAAGGCAGGCCCGGGACGAGGGCGAAAAGCCCCATCAGCAGGGCGACGGTGGCCAGCGCCGAAGGATATCGACCCAGCTGCCCGATCAGGGCCGTGTCGGTGGCGCCGGTCGCGCCGCCGCGTGCCAGCAAAAGCGCCGAGGCGATCGAGATGATCACCGCCGGAATCTGGCTGACCAGCCCGTCGCCCACCGTGAGGATGGCATAGGTATGAAAGGCACGGGAAAGCGGCATGCCATGGATGACGATCCCGATCACCAGCCCCATGACCAGGTTCAGGATCGTGATCAGAAGCCCGGCGACGGCATCCCCTTTCACGAATTTCGACGCGCCGTCGAGCGAGCCGAAAAACGTGGTTTCCGCCTGTTCCGTCTCTCGCCTGGCCTTGGCCTGCGCGTGGTCGATGGCGCCCGCGCTCATGTCACTGTCGATGGCAAGCTGCTTGCCCGGCATCCCGTCCAGGGCAAAGCGCGCACCGACCTCGGCCATGCGCGTCGCCCCCTTGGTTATGACGATGAAATTCACGATAAGCAGGACGCCGAAGACGACCAGGCCGATCAGCACACTGCCGCCCATGATGAAATTGGCGAACCCTTCTATGACATTTCCCGCGGCATGGGTGCCCTTGTGCCCCTCGCCGATGATCAGCTTGGTGGACGAAACGTTGAGCGAAAGGCGCAACATCAAGGAGGCGAGCAGAACGGTGGGAAAGGCCGAGAAATCAAGCGGCCGTTCGATGAACAACGTGACCGTGAAGACCAGGATCGCCAGCGCGAAAGACATCGCCAGGCCGACATCGAGCACCCAGGACGGGACCGGCAGGATCATCATCACGATGACTGCCATCAATGCCAGCGCCAGAAGGATCGTCGGGCGGAAGATTTCCTTTATCGGGGGCAGTTCAGGCATCATTCGACCCGCCGGAACAACCCGCCGGCCGACGCGGTCACCGGCACCAGCGAGCCCAGACCGCGCCCGCCATCGCCCCCCTGGAGAAGCGGATAGCGGTTCAACTGCGCGATCTCGCGATCAACGCTACGCGATAGCGGGCGTTCCGGTGCCATCTGGGCCCGGACCATTTTCAATGCATGCATCGGCATCTTCGCCGGATCCAGCGCCTTCAGGTTCGCGCGGATCCGCCTGAACCGCCGGGAATACCGCTTGGCATATTTTGGTGTGCGCGAATGATAGGCACCTGCCGCCTGGACCCAATCCCCGAGTTCGGCGTGCAGGTCACGCAGAAACCTTGCCGCGTAAAGCGCGTTCGCACCAGGTTGGAACATCTCGGCGATCGAGGTGAAATGCCCACCGTGCCATTTATAGTTGATCTGGAAGCATCCGACATCGAAACTGCGCGCCCCGCGGTCGAAACCTCGCTCGGCGAAATCAAGGGCTTTCGTGGCGTCGTCGAACCACACCCCCTTGCCTTCCATGTTTACCGTCCAGGGCCAGGGGCGAAATTTCCCGCCCCTCTCGCGCCCGGTCTCGGAGAGGGAGATTGCCCTGAGCACGGAAAGCGGCACCCCGGTGGCATCTGCGGCTTGGCGCGCTGCGGCATCGCAAAGCGCGGCAGGGTCCGACGCCCGGGCCGCCGGTGCGAGGCCGAGTGACATCAGCAGTAACAGGGCCGCACGGAGGACCGAATGCACGATTCGTTGGGCCGCAATGCCGCCCGGAAGATTTCCGCCTGCCATTCTGGCCGCTCCCCGTGTTCGTCGTCACCGGCAGCCTAGGAAAGCAGTGTATATAATTGGTTAGTGAAAAAGCTGTCAGGGACTCTCGCCAGTGGCGTCCCGCGCCAACAGGCCGGAAAGTGCTTTGCGTGCAGACCGGCTTTGCGCCAGAAGAGCCCGGGCCTGCGCCAGAGACGGCGGACTGTCGGCCTCGATTGCTTTCGGGGGCGTATCGCCTTTTTCGCGCTGCAATGCCGCAAATTCTTTCTGCGCCGCATCGCCATACTGCGAAACACGCAGCCAGTCCCCGGTCATCCAAGCCATCGTTTTCAGCTGCTCGGTGTCCCCGGCCGCGAGAAAGCTTTCGAATGCGGCGGACAAATCGCCAAGTTCCGAAAAGGCCGCACCGCGCACCCGTTCGGCCCCGGGGCCGGAAAGGCCGTCCAGAAAGGAAAGCGCGGCGGCGGGTTTTCCCTTCGACAAGGCGATTTCGGCACGCAGAACCGACAGGGCCTTCAACTCGTTCGGGGCGGGGACGGGCAAAAAGGCGGTCGCGCGATCGGGAAAACCCAATGCGAGCAGGCGTGCCGCGATCTTGCGCGACACCGCCTGAGGGCGCTGAGCGCCCGGGTCCATGGCAAGGACGTGCCGCAGGAATGCAACGTCCGATCCATGCGCGGAGAGGATCCCCAACACCGCCCGTTTCAACGCCGGGCGCGCCCCGCTGTCCATAAGCGCGAGCCGATCGAACGCGGCCGCGAAATCCCCGTTTCTCGCATGCGCCAGGATTACGACCCGAAGGAATCCGGGTTCCATGGCCGTGCCGCGGTATTCCCGGGCGAAGGCCTCTGCCGCCATCACGTCCGGCGGGTCGGGCACCTGTCCGGCCTCGAGCTGTGCCTCGAGCATCGTCAGCAGCGCCTCGGCTTCCATGGTCCGCCCCTCTGCGATCACCCGGCGCAATTTCCGCAGCGCCGCAGTGCGATTCCCCGTCGCAAGATCATGTTTCGCCTGCATGTAAAGCAGATGTGCCCCCCCGCGCGCACCGACCCGCGCCAGCGCATTGCGAATGCGCGCAGCGGTGTCCATGTCATTGATCGCCAGGAATCTTTCGGCAAGACTCGGCCCCAGATGGCGTCGCAGATGCTGCGGCAAGGTCGAAAAGGCAGACACGATCGCGTCCCGGTCGATTTCCACCCCGCGCGGCAGATCGGGCCGCGCAAGCGCCGCCCAGAGCGCCACCGGACCCGGGCATCCGATCTGCCCGTCGAGCAGGGCCGGATGTTCGGCATGTCCGTCATCCAGGATATGTGCCATGGCGCGGAAAACCGCGGCGTTTGGAAAATCCGCGCCGAATGTGGACATCACCGCCTCGGCTTCCGCGCCGAAGCCCAGATAGAGATATGTCTTGACCATGTCGCGCAGATCCCGGGATGCGATCCGGTCGAACTCGCCCAGCAATTTCGAGCGTGCCTTCGCGATCATCGTGCTGGCCGATGCATCCGCTTTCATCGCGGAAAGATCGAAGATCCGGGCCGGCAGACATGGCTGACCCGAGGGATTCATCGCCGGTCGCTCCGAGCCCGGGGTCGCCCGGTCGATGCTGGTCTCTATTCGAATGCCGACCGCAGGATCGCGAGAAATCGCCGGAGGGGCCGGTGGGTCGACTTTCACCGGGGCGGCGGGGGCCGGGTGAACCGAAGGCGGCGGGCGGATATCGGCCTCGACCAGCCCCTGTGCCGCAGCGCGCCCAAGTTCGCGCAGAAGGGCCTTCTTCATTTCGGTCAATTGCCCGGCGCGGGGTAAAAACGTGCCCATCGGGGGCGCATCCGGAAGGGGTAACACGCCCGACGACTCAGGTTCGGTGCTTGTCGGCACCGGCCTGATCGGGAAATCCCCGATGACCGGAAGGCGCGGACGTCGCAATACCTCCTTCATCGCGGTCGAGGCCGAGGGCAATGACGCGGGCCGGGCGTTGCCTTGCAGGGCTTCGGGTGGCGGACCGTCCTTGATATCCAGGACGACGCGATTCGACCCGGCTTCGAAGACATTTGCGTGGCATGTGCAATCGACCTGCAACATCAGCCGCGCCGCGCCTTGCTGCGCGTCGATGTCGCGCAGGCGCGCGCGCGGAATGAATCGAAACACGCGCGACAGGTCGAACCGGATGTCGCTTCGTGAGAATTGCAGATCGTATCCCTCCGAACTTCGTCGCAATGTCCAGCCTGTCGGCCTGTCGAAGTCGAAGACCAGGCGCGAAAACGACGCGTGCTCGCCCGAGCGGACCCGCACCGTCTCGCCCAGGGCGGGGGGCGCAACCAGACATAATGAAATGAGAATTGCGCGGATCATGCGGCATTCTTCGTGGTCTTGAGCGCCTCTTCCAGATCGTTGAAGGACGGCCGGTTGCGACTTGGCGTGTTCTGACGCCCCACCTCGATGCATATGTTCGTGGCATGATTGTAGAGATTCGCGACCAGAACCTCGCGGATCAACTGATAGAAATGGCCGTCCTCATCGGTGATCGTCTTAAGCTTGGCGGCAAACGGGCCGACAAGCCCATAGGCAAGAAAGACCCCCATGAAGGTGCCCACCAGCGCGCCGCCAATCAGTTTTCCCAGAATTTCGGGCGGCTGGTCGATCGAGCCCATCGTCTTGATCACCCCCAGAACCGCGGCGACGATCCCCAGCGCCGGAAGCCCGTCGGCAACGGTCTGCAATGCGTGGCTGGAATGCAGAGCCTGATGCGTTCGGGCTTCCATCCGTTTTTCAAGCACTTCCTCCACCTGGTGCGGGTCGTCATAATTCATCGAGGCCGAACGCAGCGTATCGCAGATTATTTCCACGGCCTCGTCATCGGCCTGGATCTTCGGATAGCGACCAAAGACCGACGACGTTGCGGGGGCTTCTATATGTTCCTCGAGCGTGACGGGATTCTGCCGCGAAAGGCGGATCAGCTCGAACAGGAGACAGAGCAGATCACGGTAATCGGCCGGCTTCCAATTGGGGCCCTTGAAAACCTTCGCCATGTCCCGGATCGTCTGTTTTATCGCGGGAACGTCGTTGCTGATGATGAAGGCCCCGATGGCTGCGCCGCCGATGATGATCATTTCATTCGGCAGAGCATGCAGAATGATCTCCAGATGGCCGCCCGCCAGCAAATAGCCGCCGAAGACCATCACGAAAATCATGGCTATTCCAAGGAGTCCGATCATCTCCTGCTCTCCGATACGGCACTGGCCGGGCCAGCGAAGCCTTGCAGATTCGGGTTAATGAAACCGGTTCAACGGGTTGGGACATTCATGTTGCGACCTGCGAGTATGACGCTGATCGAATAGGCCGTCTTCGGTGGAAGCCCCGCCATGACCTCGGCGGCAGCTTCCGGTCGCATGCGCCCGAGGAATCCCGCCGCGAAATCCGGGGCCATTTCCCGGAACAGGGAAGCGGCCTGTTTCGGTTCCATGTTCTCATACAGCGCGGTGAGGCGAGAAACGTCATCCTCGGCGGCCCCATCTGCCTGGGCCAGCGTGGCCTTCAGCTTTGCCTCGGCTCGTTTCAGGGCGGAGAGCCGGGATTCGATTTCCTGTCTGGCCAGGTCGAGATTTCGTTCGCGCAGGTCCTGATCATGTTGCCGGGAAGCCAGTTTCTTTTCCCGCGCCTGCAATGCGTGCAGCAACTTCGCGATATCCGGCGGTGGCTTGGGGCAAGCTTCCTGCCCCATCCTGTCCCCAGATCGCGTGGCCGCGGCCAGATCCCCCACCTCTCGCGCGATGGCAAGCCCCGCGCCTCCGCCCAATCGCGCAACGCCCGACCCGACGAACAACAGGAAGATTGCCAGAAGGGCACCATGCCCGGCCCGGCGATGCATCTTTGCGTTGCGTCGGGTCATTCCGCGGCCTCCGCCCGATCGCGCAGGATCAGCGGTGCGCTCTTGTCCGCAGCGCCCGACGTTTCACGCCGATGGGCGCGGATGAAGGCGAGCGCCGGCGCCGGATCGGACGTTGGTTCCTGCATGCCCGGGTCGTCGTTCGGGCGTGGCGCGACCTTTTCGACCTCATTGCCATTGCTGGCCCGGCCATCGTCGACGGGAAGGTCGTGCAACGAGGCCACCAGAAGTTCGAGCCGTTGTGCGACCCCTTCGGCACGGTCGGTCAAATCCCCCAGCGATGCGCTGGAACTGCGGGCCGATTTGCGCGCGCCCTCCAATGCGCGGGTCATGTCGTCAACCTGAGCCGAAAGCACGGCAATCGCTCCTCCCATTCCCGATTCGAGGTTGTTGAAACGCCGCAGGCGCCGCGCCAGGACCATGCAGTAGAAGGCCGCGCCCAACGCCCCGGCGACCAGAAGGATATCGGCAATCAGCGCCATCGCGCCCCCTCTCAGTTCAGAACGAATTCGGTGACCAGAAGGTCGCGCACGCGCCCTTCACCTGTCACGATCTGGACCCGTCGCAACATCTGCGCCCTGAGGCGGATCAGGGCTGTCGGGTCTTCCAGATCGGCGACATTCACGGCGCGCAGATAGCCGTTGAGCACGTCCAGCACGCGCGGGGTCAGTTCCGTGACGCGGCCCTGCTCGGCCGCTGCGACCTCCAGCGTCGCGGAAAAGCGCAAGTGGCGATTCGATGCGGCGGGACCGAGGGAAATTATCAGCGGCTCAAGTGGCACGAAAGCGGCGCCCTGGCTTTCCGCGGCGGCTTTCTTCATCCCCGCCCCGGCCGAGGATTTTTCCCCCACGAATTTCTGCAAAACGCCGGAATACATGGCAAAAAAGCCACCTGCCCCGATCAGGCCGACCAGGAGCAGACCGATCAGGACACGACCTTTCGATCTCGTTTCCGGCGGTTTTTCTTCTGCGGTTTCGGTCGGTGCCATGTTTCGCAATTTCCCGTTTGGCGTCCTCCTTCCATTACCCGCCGAGGACTAACCGATTGTTAAGCCGGCTCGGCCAATGTTGCGGTCACGAACAGGCAGAACGCCGTGGAAAGGAGCCGCTCGTGCAGAAACTGGTCGCGGCATGGACCAATCTCGATACGCGTCGCCGCGTCGTGGCGGGGCTGGCCGCTCTGGCCGTTTTCGCCACGATCGTGGCGATGTCGCGGGTGGCCTCCACGGCGCAGATGCGGCTTTTGTATTCCGGTCTCGACAGCAGCGCCGCGGGTGAAGTCGTGCAGGCGCTCGAGGCGCGTGCAATCCCCTACGAGGTTCGCGGCGACGCCATTTTCGTGGACGGCGCGCTGCGCGACTCCTTGCGCATGACGCTTGCCAGCGAAGGGCTGCCCGCATCCGGCACGGCAGGGTATGAACTTCTCGATTCGCTCTCGGGTTTCGGCACGACGTCACAAATGTTCGACGCCGCCTATTGGCGGGCGAAAGAGGGAGAGCTTGCACGCACCATCGTGGCATCGCCCGGGATCAGGGCGGCGCGCGTTCATATCGCCAGCACGACCGGGCAGCCCTTTCGGCGCGACCTGAAGCCAAGCGCCGCGGTCACCGTGACCACGGTGACCGGCCGCGTGTCCCGGGAAAAGGCCGAGGCGTTGAAATATCTTGTCGCGTCCTCGGTCGCCGGTCTGGCCCCCGAAAACGTCTCCGTGATCGACGCCGCCGGCGGGCTTGTCGCGAACCATGACGAGTCCGACCCCAGCATTGCGGCCGCCGACCGTGCGGCGATGCTGGAAAACAATGTCCGCCATCTGCTCGAGGCGTTCATGGGACCGGGGCGCGCGGTCGTCGAGGTAAGCGTCGAGGCGGTCCGCACCCGGCAATCCCTGGTGGAGCGTCGCGTCGATCCCGAAAGCCAGGTCGCCATTTCATCGGAAACCTCGGAAAGGACGGTCACATCAAGCGATCAGGGCGGCGGCGCGGTAACGGTGGCCAGCAACCTGCCGGCGAACGAGGCCGGGGGCGATCGCAGGGCTTCGCGCAACGAATCGCGCACCGATGAACGGGTCAATTTCGACGTTTCCGAAACCACCCGTGAGGTGACCACACCTGCCGGCGCGGTGAAACGCCTGACCGTCGCGATCCTGCTGGACGGAACGCGGACCACCGACGCGAACGGAAACCCGGTTTGGTCGCCGCTTCCCGATACGAAACTCGAAGAGGTGAAGGAACTGGTGGCATCGGCGGTCGGCTTCAACGCCGATCGGGGGGACGTCATCACGGTGAAATCGATGCAATTCGAACAGCCCGAACCCCGCGGAACGCTTGTGAAACAATCCATGATCGACAGATTGGATCTGAACATCATGGCACTGATCCAGATCGCGGCTCTCAGCCTGGTCGCGCTCGTGCTGGGGCTTTTCGTGCTGCGCCCGATTCTGGCCGGACGTTCCGCATCCGGCGCGCCGGGCCTGCCGGCCCTTGAGCGGCGCGGCGATCCGGCCGAGGCGGCCCTGACCGGCGAGATCGACGACGGAGCCCTGCCCGAGATCGCCATCAACTCTGCCTCGGATGTCATGCAGGCCGCTGCCGACCAGGCCGCGCTTTCGGCGCCGTCCGCCGACCCGGTGGACCGTCTGCGACACCTGATCGAGGATCGTGGCGAGGAGACCGTCCAGATCCTTCGCGACTGGATGGAAGCCGACGAGGAGCGGACCTGATGCCGCGCCCGATTTCGCTGGAAGATTTCACACCGCAGGCCCCGAAACCAGAGGACAAGACGCCCGTCGCCGTCGAAGAGGCCCACCTCGCCGCTTATGAAGACGGATACAAGGCCGGCTGGGACGATGCCGCGGCTGCCGAAATGCAGGCCCGCGAAAGGATCAGCGCGGATTTCGCCAATTCGCTCGGCGAACTTGCCTTCACCTTCCACGAGGCCCGCACGCATGTGCTCCAGGGCCTGGCGCCGCTCCTGACCCTCATGGCCGAGAAGGTTCTGCCGGACATCGTGCGCGATGGGTTGGCCAAGACATTGTCGGGCATCGTCGCGACCGCGGCGGAGCAGGCCGCCGACCGCCCGGTCGAGCTTGTCATCAACCCCGACAACCGTGCGGCCGTCGACGCGCTTCTGGCCGAGGATCCGCCACTTCCGCTGACCGTAACCGAAGACCCGAACCTCGGCCCCGGGCAGGCCTATATCCGCGCCGCCACCGGCCGGGAAACCGCGCTCGACCTGGACGCGGTTCTTGCCGAGATCCATCAGGCCGTTTCGGGGTTTCTGAACGCAAGCCAGGCAGAGGAGGAACAGGAACATGGCTGATCCAGACAACCGGGAAACGGACAATCCCCTGACCAATGTCCCGTTGGAAATCACCGTCTCGGTCGGTCACGCCCGGCCGACCATCGGCGAAATGTTGCACCTCGAACAGGACGCGGTTCTTTCCCTTGACCGCCGGATCGAGGATCCGGTCGAGCTTTATATCGGCGAGCGGCTGATCGCGCGCGGCGAATTGCAGGAGATCGACGACGAGCCATCGGGCCAGCTTGCCGTGCGTCTGACCGAAGTCATCGACCTGAAGGCCGGGCTTTGAAAATGCGGCGGGCAACTTGTCTGCTCGTGGCCCTCGTGGCCGCGTTCATTCTGCCTGATACCGCCCTGGCCCAGGAACTCAGCATCGACTTCGGGACCCAGGGCTCTCTGGCCGGGCGCAGCGTGCAGCTGATCGCGCTGATTACCGTTCTCAGCCTGGTTCCCGGGCTTGCCATCATGCTGACCTGCTTTCCGTTCATCGTAACGGTTCTGGCGATCCTGCGGCAGGCGATCGGCCTGCAACAATCGCCACCGAACATGCTGATCGTCAGCCTGGCCCTGTTTCTGACCTATTTCGTGATGGAGCCGACCTTTACCGAGGCCTGGCAATCCGGGGTCGTCCCTCTCATGAACAATGACATTCAGATTGACGAGGCCGTCACCCGCAGCCTGGCCCCGTTCCGCAGCTTCATGGCCGCCCGGACAGAGGCGGACACCTTCGCCGCGTTGCAATCGCTGCGCCCGGCGGCCGCGCCCGCGCCGGCGCCCGATGCACCGCTTTCGCTGCTGGTGCCGTCGTTCCTTCTCAGCGAGATCTCGCGCGCGTTCGAAATCGGCTTCCTGATCTATCTGCCTTTCCTGATCATCGACCTGGTCGTGGCGGCGGTTCTGATGTCCATGGGCATGATGATGGTGCCCCCGGCGGTGGTCTCGATGCCGTTCAAGCTGGCATTCTTCGTGGTCGCCGATGGCTGGACACTGATTTCCGAGGCGCTGGTCCGGGGCTATTTCTGAGCGCCGTTGTCAGCCGTCGTAACCGCCAAGCGCGCAGATGACCTTCCATTCATCCGCGGTCACGGGCTGCACGGAAAGGCGCGTGTTGTTGACCAGAACCATGTCCGCCAGCCGCGGATCGGCCTTGCACATCGCCAGCGTCACGGGCCTGGGCATCGGGGCCACCGCCCTGATGTCCACACATTCCCAGCGCGGGTCGTCCGTCGTCGAATCGGGATGTGCCAGGGCGCAGACCTCGACGATCCCGACCACCGCCTTTTCGCTTTGCGAATGGTAAAAGAATCCCAGATCGCCCACGGCCATCTGCCGCATGTTGTTGCGCGCCTGGTAATTGCGCACGCCATCCCACTCTTCCCCGGCGGCGCCCCTTGCGACCTGGTCATCCCAGCTCCAGGTGCCGGGCTCGGATTTGAATAGCCAGAAAGCCATCAGCCGATGACCCTGTTCCAGGCCTGAATGGTGACGGATTCGAACAATCCGGCCCGCGCATAGGGATCCTGCGCCGCCCAGGCATCGGCCGCCGCGCGGTCCGCCACGTCTAGGATCAGCAGCGAGCCGCACATCGCCCCCTCGTCGTCCAGAAACGGCCCGGCCTGCTGCACGACACCGGTCTCGCGCAGATAGGCCAGATGCGCGTCGCGATTGGCCTGGCGAACCGCCAGATGGTCAGGCCGGTCCCGGCAGATAACGGCGAAAAGCGGCATTCATTCCTCCTTCAACGGTCTGGTCATCAATGTCGCGACGGCTTCGGCGACCGCCAGTTTTCCGGTCACGACTCGCGCCACCATAACGGTGATCGGCATGTCGATGCCACGTTCTTTCGCCAGCCGCGCCACCGCCTGCGCCGTGGCGACCCCTTCGACCGTCACGCCGGTTTCCGACGACAGGTCGGAGCCCAGCGCGCGCCCGTGGCGGAAATTCCGCGATTGTTCAGACGTGCAGGTCAGAACCAGATCGCCCAGCCCCGACAATCCGGCCAGCGTTTCCTCGCGCGCGCCCGCCGCCGTGGCGAACCGGCGCATTTCGGCGAAACCGCGGGTCATGAGCGCCGCGCGCGCGCTGTCGCCCAGCCCGGCGCCGATCACGATGCCGGCGGCGATGGCGATGACGTTCTTGAGCGCGCCGCCCAGTTCCGCCCCCGCCGTGTCGGTCGAACGGTAAAGGCGAAGGGTCGGGGTGGACAGGATCTGTTGCAGCCTCTCGCCTGCCTCGGGATCCTTGCAGGCGAGGGTCAGCGCCGTGGGCAGGCGCCGGGCGATATCGGCCGCGAAGCTGGGCCCCGTCAGGATCGCCGCCGGCGCGTTCGGGCAACGCGCCGCCAGGATCGCGGTCGGCCCGGTGCCGGTGCGCAACGACACGCCCTTGCAGCACGCGACCAGCGGGGCGCGCCCCAGCAACGCCGCGTGGGTGTCGAGAAAATCGTAAAGCGCCTGCATCGGCACCGACAGCAAGACCGCCTCGGCCTCGGGAAAAGAGCCCGTTTCCGCCGAAACAGTCACATTCGGGGGAATTTCCACGCCGGGCAGCCGGGCGGCATTTTCCCGCGATCGGGCGATTGCGGCGGCATGATCCGCATTCCGCGCCCAAAGCGTCACGTCATGCCCGACCCGCGCCAGGGTGACGGCCAGCGCCGTCCCGAAAGCCCCGGCCCCGGCCACGGTGATCCTGTTCATGCCTTGGCACCTTTTCTGCCGCCGCCCAGCAGCGCCCCGCTTGCAACGTCCAGCGGCCAGCGGGGCCGTGCGACCAGGTCCATGCCATCGCGGTGCCCGGCGCGGAACAGTTCCACCCCGGCCCAGGCGATCATCGCCGCATTGTCGGTGCACAGCGCCAGCGGCGGCGCCAGGAAACGAACCCCGGCCTGCATCGCCACGGCCTGCAACCTGCCCCGGATCACCTGGTTCGCAGCCACGCCACCGGCCACGGCAAAGGCCGGGGCCGATGGCGCCTCGGCCAGATAGAGTTTCGCCGCCCGCCGCGTCTTTTCCGCCAGAACGTCGGCCACGGCCGCCTGAAACCCGGCACAAAGGTCGGCCCGGTCCTGCCGCGTGATCCCGCCCTTTTCGGCCACCAGGGCATCGCGGGCGCGTCTGACCGCCGTCTTGAGGCCGGAAAAGGACATGTCGCAGCCGTCACGGGCCAACAGCGGCCGTGGGAAGGCAAAGCGCGCCGGATCGCCCTTGCGGGCCTCGGCCTCGACCGACGGGCCGCCGGGCTGTGGCAGGCCCAGCAGCCGCGCAGTCTTGTCGAACGCCTCGCCGGGGGCATCGTCGATCGTTCCGCCCAGCCGCGTGAACGTCTCGGGGCCACGCACGAGCAGGAACTGGCAGTGACCGCCCGACACCAGCAGCACAAAGTAAGGATAGGCCAGCGCGTCGGTCAGGCGCGGCGTCAGCGCATGCCCGGCCAGGTGGTTGACCCCGATCAGCGGAAGATCCGCCCCCGCGGCAAGCCCCTTCGCGCACATCACGCCCGCCAGCACTCCGCCGATCAGGCCGGGCCCGGCGGTCACGGCGATCGCGTCGATTTCGCGCAGGGTCAGACCCGCCTGTGAAAGGGCCTGTTCGACGCAGATATCCAGCTTTTCGGCATGGGCGCGGGCGGCGATCTCGGGGACAACCCCACCATAGGCCGCGTGCAGCGCGGCCTGGCCGGCGACCACCGAAGACAGGATTTCGCCCGGTTGTCCGGGCCGGTGGCGGACAATCGCAGCGGCAGTGTCGTCGCAGCTGCTTTCCAGCCCCAGGATCGTCAGGGTCTCGGCCATGGTTCCGCCGTTGCGTGGGTTCCCCCGGGCAGGTAACACCGCCAGAGGTTCCAGGCAATCCCGGCAGGTGGACATGCGCAGCGGCAACCCGACCCTTCTTCTGACCCGCCCCGAGTCGCAGAGCACCGCCTTCAGCGCCGATTTCACGGCGCGGTTCGGACCTGACCTGCCGATCATCGCGTCGCCGCTCATGCGGATCGAGCCGGTGGATGCGCAACTGGCGCTCGACGGGGTGACGGGGCTTGTCTTCTCTTCGGCGCAAGCGGTCACACGGTTTGCCCGGCTTTCCGCCAACCGCACCATCCCGGCCTTCTGCGTGGGCGCGCGCACGGCCGAGCTTGCGCGGGAGGCCGGATTGCAGGCTCGGATCGCGGGCGCGGACGCGGCCCAGGCACTGGAATGCCTGCTGGCGGATCCGCCCGGTGGCCACCTGCTGCACCTGCGGGGTCGGCACAGCCGGGGCGATATCGCCGCGGCCCTGCGCGCCGCCGGGCAGCCCTGCGACGAGGTCGTGATCTACGATCAGCGGGAACAGGACTTGAATCCGGCGGCGCAGGCTCTTCTGGACGGCCGCGCGCCGGTCCTTCTGCCGCTTTTTTCACCCCGAAGCGCGGCCATCGCCGCGGCCCGGATGCGGCAGGCGCGGGCGCCGATCGCCATTGCCGCGATCAGCCCGGCCACGTTCTCGGCATGGGACGGCCCGGCGCCTGCCATGACCCGGATCGCCCGGCGCCCGGACGCGGCGGCGATGCTTGACGCTCTGGGCGAACTGATTGACGCATGTCATCGGCTTGAGGCCGAGGATCGGCCAAGATAAGCTGAAACCGCTGTGGCCATCGGGCCACGTCGCATTTTTCAACGGAAGGATCAGGTCTGTGGCGAATTCCAGAAGGTCGAAGCAGGCACCGGACACAGAGGCCGGGCCGGAAGACAAGACCGCCATCCCTGAAGCGACAGACCCGCAGGACAGCACCGATCAGGCCGCGGCGCCGGAAACACCGGCCGAAGATTCGCCGCAAGCCGATGAACAGCCCGCAGCGGCCGGGTCGCAGGACGCGGCCGGACCGGAGGAAACCGCCGGATCCGCCGCAAGCGACGCCACCGAAAGCCCGGCACAAGATGATGCCACAGACCCGGCTGAAGCGCAGGAATCCGCGCCGGTCGCGCCGCCACCGGCACCGCCGCGGCGCCGGGGCGGTTTCCTCGGCACGGTCCTTGGCGGCATCGTCGCGGCCGTCATCGGGTTCGGCGCCGCACACTATATCGGCCCCGAGGGCTGGCCCTTCGACACCGGACCGGATGTCAGCGGGACGCTTCAGGCCCTCGATCAGCGGATCGGCGATCTGAACACGCGCATTCAGGATCTTGAAACGTCGATGACAGAGGTCCAGGCGCGTGATCCGATGCCGGCCGCGACCGAAGAGCTGGCCGCGCGAATCGACTCGGTAAGAAACGACCTTGGCAGCCGGATCGACACGCTTGCCGGCGAGATCGGAGCGCTCTCGACCCGGGTTGACGAGATCGGCACGCGGCTGGGCGATATCGACGCAAGGTTGACCGCGGTCGAGAAACGGCCGATCGCGCAGGCTGACAGCACGGAAATATCGGCCGCCGTCGCCGCTTATGAGAAGCAGCTGGAAGCGATGCGAAACGAACTGGCCGCGCAACGCGCCCGGAACTCCGATCTTGCCGATCAGGTCGCGGCCACGGCCAGATCGGCAACGACCGAGATTGCCAATGCGGTGGAACAGGCCCGCGCGCTGCAACAGCGCGCCGCCTTGATGCGCGTGCGCGCCGCGCTCGAATCCGGCAGCGGATTTGCCGCCGCCCTGGAAACGCTTGAGGGAGTCGAAGTGCCCGCCGCGCTGCGCAGCGTCGCCGACACCGGCGTGCCAACGCTCGACGCGCTTCGACAGGGATTTGAAGGGCCCGCGCGCGAGGCGCTTGCCGCGGCGCGCCGGGAAACGGCCGCAGGCGATACCGGCGACCGGCTGATCGCGTTCCTGCGCACCCAGCTTGGCGCGCGTTCGCTGACCCCGCGCGAAGGCAACACCCCCGACGCGATCCTGTCGCGGGCCGAGGCCGCGCTGCGCGACGGGCGGTTGCCGGCGGCCCTGGACGAGATCGCAACCCTGCCCCCGGCGGGGCAGGATGCCATGGCCGACTGGGTCGCAAGGGCCGAACGCCGGCTCAAGGCGCTCGACGCCGTCGAGGCGCTGGCCGCCTCCGTGAACTCGAACTGAGGACGCACCGCACATGCTCTGGTCCCTGCTGAAGATCCTGATCTTCGTCGTCCTCATCGCCGCCGCCACAATGGGCGCGGGATATCTCATCGAAAGCGACGCGGGCGTGCGCATCGCTTTCGCCGGATGGGAATTCACCCTCGGCCCGTTCCAGGCGATCATCGTCGCGCTGGTGCTGCTGCTTCTTGTCTGGCTGATCGTGAAACTGGCCGGCCTTTTGGTTGCGGTGATCCATTTCCTGTCGGGCGACGAGACCGCGATAACGCGCTATTTCAGCCGCAACCGCGAAAGGCGCGGCTTCCAGGCGCTGGCCGACGGGATGCTGGCCCTGGCCGCGGGCGACGGACGCGAGGCGATCGCCCGGGCCAAGCGCGCCGAGCGCCTGTTGCATCGGCCCGAGCTCAGCAATCTTCTGATTGCACAGGCCGCCGAGATGACCGGTGACACCAGGTCCGCGCTGGCCACCTACAAGAAGCTGCTGGGCGATGACCGGACCCGCTTTGTCGGGGTGCGCGGAATCATGAAGCAGAAACTGGCCGAAGGCGACACGGCAACCGCCCTGAAGCTGGCCGAGAACGCCTTTGCCCTCAAGCCGCGCCACGAAGAGACACAGGACATCCTGCTGCGGCTCCAGGCCGAAACCTCCGACTGGGCCGGCGCGCGAAAGACCCTGAACGCCAAGCTGAAACATGGCACGCTGCCGCGCAACGTGCACAAGCGGCGCGATGCGGTTCTGGCCTTGTCCGAAGCACGCGATGCGCTTGATCGGGACCGCAACGACGCGGCGCAGGAGCTGGCGATCGAGGCGAACCGCCTGTCACCCGACCTGATCCCGGCCGCGGTCATGGCGGCGCGTTTCCATGTCGCCCAGGGAAAACCGCGCCAGGCCGCAAGGGTCATCAAGAAGGCGTGGGAGGCGGAACCGCATCCCGATCTTGCCGCCGCCTTCGCCGAAATCAGGCCCGACGAGGATCCGCAGGCCCGGATCAAACGCTTCGGGGCATTGACCGCGCTTGTCCCGGATCATCCCGAAACCCGGATGCTTCTGGCCGAGCTGAATATCGCGGCCGAGGATTTTCCGGCTGCCAGAAAGGCCCTGGGCGATTTGCCCGAGACCGAGCCGACGGCGCGCAGCCTGACTCTGATGGCCGCGATCGAACGCGGCATGGGGGCCGATGACAGCGTCGTGCGCGGCTGGCTGACCAGGGCGCTGACAGCACCGCGCGGGCGCCAATGGGTTTGCGATCATTGCAGCGCGGTCCATGCGTCCTGGCTTCCGGTTTGCAGCGAGTGCGGCGGTTTCGACACCTTGTCGTGGAAGCCCGCCCCGGCCGGCGATCTCTCCCTGCCGCATTCGGCGGAAATGTTGCCGCTGATCGTTGGCGCGCTGGATGTGAAGCCCGAAGCCGCATCTGCCGGGGACGACGAGGAGGATGAGGCCGAGGACCAGGCGATCGACGCGGCCTCTGATGAAATGCCCGACACCTTTGCAGATGCGCCGCCCGACGCGGAGCCGGCGGATGACAGCGCGAAATCGGCGGAAGAGATCGAGAACGAGGTCGATCACGGCGCCGCGGACATGGCCGAGGTCCGGTTCGAGGATGCGCGGATCGTTGATCCGAAGCAACCGGCGCGAAAGGGTTAGGTCTATGCGCCTCCCGCCTGCCCGCGCCGCAGGCCGGGTCCGTCGGTGATGTGCAAGAAAACATGCCCCCCCCCCGACATGAACGCCGCTTCGTTTTCGGTTTGCAAATCGCACGACGCCGCTTTATGGGTATTGTAAATACCCATTCAAAGGGCCGGATCCCCGATGCGCCTGACCTCCTTCACCGATTACGGGCTTCGCATGCTGATGCGCATGGCAAGTGACCCCGAGCGTTCCTTTTCCACGGCCGAACTGGCGGCGGAGTTCGGCCTGTCGCGCAACCACCTGGCCAAGATCATGCAGAAGCTCGCCAATGGCGGAATCGTTGCAACCCGCCGTGGCGGCGGCGGCGGGGCGAGCCTTGCGCAACCGGCCAGCCGGATTCGTCTGGGCGCGCTCATCCATCTTCTGGAAGAGGGTCAACCGCTCGTCGAATGTTTCGGCAGCGATGGCGGGAATTGCACCATTGATGGCCAATGCCGGCTGAAGACGCGCCTGCGCACCGCCGAGGCGCTGTTTCTGAAGGATCTCGACCGCTCCACCCTTGCCGATATCGCGCTCGCCCCGGCGCGGCCCGCGTGAAAAGGGGGCTCGCCCGGGTCGGTTGCCGCACCCTTTTCCGCCCCTGACAAATCCCGGAGTGGCACCTTGATCCAGGGCCGGGCGTTTCAGTCGTATACGCGCCGATCCTCGATGACCTTGCCGTCATTTGGCAATGAGCCCGGCTTCACGATGCTCACGCGGCCTTTCAGCTTCAGCATCTCGGCGATGCTGGCGGCATAGCGGGTCGGGTCGGTCGCCTCGGTCTCGACCTGCACATCCATCACGTCCATCTCGCCCTCGCGCTCGGCGATGACACGCGCCCGGATCACCTCGGGGTGGCGGGCGACGAAGGCGGCGACCTGCTCGGGGCGCACGAACATGCCCTTGATCTTGGTGGTCTGGTCGGCCCGGCCCATCCAGCCCTTGATTCGCATGTTGGTGCGCCCGCAAGGGCTGATCCCGGCCATCACCGCCGACAGGTCGCCGGTGGCGAAGCGGATCAGCGGATAGTCGGGGTTCAGCGTCGTGACCACCATCTCGCCCACCTCGCCCGGGGCGACGGGTATTCCGGTGCCGGGGGTGACGATCTCGACGATCACGCCTTCATCCACGATCATCCCCTGCATCGCCTCGGACTCATAGGCGATATTGCCCAGGTCGGCCGTGGCATAGCATTGCCGACAGGCGATACCGCGATCGGCATAGTCCTGTCGCAGCGACGGGAACAGCGCCCCGCCGCCCACGGCCGCGCGGGTCAGGCGCGGCAGATGCAGGCCCATCTCGTCAGCCTTGTCGAGGATCACCTTCAGGTAATCCGGCGTCCCGGCATAGGCGGTGACACCGATATCATGCGCGGCGCGGGCCTGAAGCTCGGTCTGCCCGGTGCCCGCCGGCAGCACTGCGGCGCCGACCGCCCGCGCGCCGTTCTCGAAGATCATCCCGGCGGGGGTCAGGTGATAGCCGAAACAGTTCTGAACGATGTCGCCCGGGCCGACGCCGCAGGCATGCAGGAAGCGGCCCATGCGCCACCAGTCATGACCGACGCGGCCGGGTTCGTAGATCGGGCCGGGCGACTGGAACACATGATCGAACGCCGCCGGCGCGGATGTGGTGAACCCGCCGAAGGGCGCGCTGCGACCCTGTGCGGCGCTCAGCTCGGATTTGCGGATCACCGGCAGCGCGGCCAGCGCCTCGACGCTGGTGATCCGGTCCGGGTCGACATCGCGCAACAGCGCGGCCAGCCCGGGCGCGGTCTTGGCGCGGGCGATCTGGGCCGGCAGCGTGCGCGCCAGATCGGCGGCCCGCGCATCGGCGCTGCGGGTTTCGAGATCGTCGAAATATGTCATCTGTATATCCCGCATCAACTGAGCCACCGTTTGCGCCGGCGATAAGAGCGCACGTCGCGAAAGCTCTTGCGACCTTCCTCTGCGACGCCGAGGTAGAATTCCTTTACATCCGGGTTCTCGCGCAGTTCGCCCGCCGGGCCGTCCATCACGATCCGGCCCGATTCCAGAATGTATCCGTAATGGGCATAGCGCAGCGCCACATTGGTGTTCTGTTCGGCCAGAAGGAAGGTCACGCCCTCGTTCTCGTTCACCGATTTCACGATCTCGAATATCTGTTCCACCAGCTGCGGCGCCAGGCCCATGCTGGGTTCGTCCAGCAGGATGGTTTCGGGCCGCGACATCAGGGCACGCCCGATGGCGCACATCTGCTGTTCGCCGCCCGAGGTATATCCCGCCTGGCTGCGGCGCCGATCCTTCAGGCGCGGGAAATAGGTATAGACCATGTCCAGATCAGCCTCGATCGCGCCCTTGCCCTCGGTCCGGGTATAGGCGCCGGTCAGCAGGTTCTCCTCGATCGTCAGATGCTCGAAACAATGGCGGCCTTCCATCACCTGGATGACCCCGCGCTTGACCAGTTCGGCCGGGGGCAGGTCCTGCACCCGCTCGCCGCGATACACGATCGAGCCCTTCGTCACCTCGCCGCGTTCGCTGCGCAGCAGGTTGCTTATCGCTTTCAGGGTCGTGGTCTTGCCGGCGCCATTGCCACCCAGAAGCGCGGTGATGCCGCCATTCGGCACGGCAAGCGACACCCCTTTCAGCACCAGGATGACGTGATTGTAGATCACCTCGATATTGTTGACCTCAAGAAGGGCCTCTTCGGTGCGTCCAGCGTCCGGCATCGGTCTATCCGTCGAAAAATTCAGGGGGTGCCCCGGCCCGTGGGCCGGGGCGGCAAATCGTGGCTCAGTTGCAGCCCGGCTCGATCCCGTTCTGCTTGGCATAGGCCATCGAGTCTTCCTCGATCAGCGGCGCCAGCACTTCCTGGTCCGACTGCATGTAGTCGGTGATCAGCTTGAACTCACCCGCGGCCGCATCCCACTGCGATACCGCCGCGAAACCGTTGCCGCCGTGGTTCTCGCAGGTCACCTTGAACTCCGGGCCGAAGTTCGGCAGGCCGAGCGCGGCCATCTTCTCTTCGGTGATTTCAAGGTTTTCCATGCCGTCGCGCAACTGGGCGCGCGTGATCTGGCTGGTCCCGGCCATGTCCTGCGCGGTCTTGATCGCTTCGGCCGCCAGCATCGCGGCATACATGCCACGGTTGTAAAGCGCCGTGCCAAGGTTGTCGCCGGCACCGGCGACCTTGCCCGCATCCAGCACATATTTGCGCATGTCGTCATACAGCGGATAATCGTCGCCGAGATTGTGGAAAGTCAGCGCCTTGTAGCCATCGGCCGCGGCGCCGGCCGGTTTCACGTCATTCTCGGACCCCGACCACCAGATCCCGATGAAATGATCCATCGGATAGCGGATATTCACCGCTTCCTGGATCGCGACCTGGTTCATGACGCCCCAGCCCCACATGATGACGTAATCCGGACGCTCGCGGCGGATTTGCAACCACTGGCTTTTCTGTTCCTGGCCGGGGTGATCCACGGGCAGCAGGGTCAGCGAATAGCCGTGCTTCTTGGCCAGTTCCTCAAGCGTGCGGATCGGCTCCTTGCCATAGGCCGAGTTGTGATAGACCAGCGCGATCGTCTTGTCCGACAGGTCGCCCCCTTCCTGGTCGAGGATATGCTTGATCGCGACCGAAGCGCCGTCCCAGTAGTTGGCAGGATAGTTGAAGATCCAGCGGAACACCGCGCCGTTCTTGGCCGAGGTGCGACCATATCCGAGCGTGTGCACGGGAATGCCGTCGGCGCTGGCCTTGGGGATCAGCTGATATGTGATGCCGGTGGACAGCGGCTCATAGACCAGGGTGCCTTCGCCCTTGGTCGATTCATAGCATTCGACGCCCTGCTCGGTGTTATAGCCGGTTTCGCATTCGATCAGGCGGATCCTTTCGCCGCCGATGCCGCCATCACGCTCATTGAGCAGGGTGAAATAATCCTGGTAGCCGTCCGAGAACGGAATGCCGTTGGCGGCATAGGGCCCGGTGCGATAGCTCAGATCCGGGATCACCAGTTCGGCCAGCGCCGGACCCGCCGCCAGGACGGCGCCCAGGGCCAGTGTTGCAAGTCTCAGTTTCATCTCTTTCTCCTCCCGTTGATCCCCGGTCCGTGCCGGGGTGACGGGCACCCTTTGCAGGGCGTCCCGCCTGGTTGTCGCGCCCCGGGTTGCGCCCGGGGGCTTTGGGTTGCCATCCCCGCGAATGCGGGAACATGCGCCGAAGCCGCGCCCGCCCCTCAATAGGGGAACGGCCAGAGCCTCAGCTTCTCCTTCGCCAGCCGCCAGAGCTGGGCAATGCCATGCGGTTCGGCGATCAGGAAAACGATGATAAGGCCGCCGACGATCATAAGCTCCAGATGCGCGGCCAGGTCCGTGGCCCAGCCGAGGCTGCCCACCAGAACGTTCTTCAGCATAACCGGCAGCAGAACCAGGAAGGCCGCGCCGGCCATCGAGCCGAAGATCGAGCCCAGCCCGCCGATGATCACCATGAACAGGATCAGGAATGACTTGCTGATCCCGAACGCCTCGCCGACTTCCGCCGCCCCCAGGTAGACCGCGAAGAACAGCGCCCCGGCGATCCCGATGAAGAAGGACGACACCGCAAAGGCGGTCAGCTTGGCCTTCAACGGGTTCACCCCGATGATCTCGGCGGCGATGTCCATGTCCCGGATGGCCATCCAGCTGCGCCCGATCGTGCCGCGCGTCAGGTTTCGCGCCAGCCAGGCCAGGACGACCAGGAAAACGAGGCAAACCAGATATTTCGCCCAGGCCGTGGTTTCCGGGCCGGTCACTATGATGCCGGCCACGCTGCGCTCGGGCACGCTAATCTGGCCCGACGCCGAATAGTTGTAGAACCACGGCACGCGATTGAACAGCCAGACCAGGAAGAACTGCGCGGCCAGCGTCGCCACGGCCAGGTAAAAGCCTTTGATCCGAAGCGATGGCAGCCCGAAAAGCACCCCCACCACCGCCGTGATGATCCCCGCCAGGACGACATGGACCAGGATGTTCACGTCCGGGAACGCGGTCATCAGCTTGAACACCGAATAGGCGCCCACCGCCATGAAGCCGCCGGTGCCCAGGCTGACCTGCCCGCAATAGCCTGTCAGGATATTCAGCCCGAGCGCGGCGATTGCGTAGATCAGGAAGGGAACAAGCACCGCGTTCGCGTAATAATCGTCGATCAGGAACGGAATGACCCCGAAGGCCACCGCCAGCGCGACGTAATAGGCATACCGGTCCAGCTTGATCGGGAATGTCTGGCCGTCCTCGACATAGGACGTCTTGAAATCGCCTGCCTCGCGGTAGAACATTCAGCGCACCTCCTGCGCGATCGCGACACGGCTTGTCGTGCCCGACAGAAGGCCGAGAAAGGCCAGCGTCGTCGCGGTGATCGTCGCGGTGGCCGGGGCTCCCCGGGAAGTCAGGGCCAGGGCGCCGAACGCCCAGAAGGCCAGCCAGCCGATGACACAGGTAACAGAGCGTATCTTCATGCCTCAGACCCTTTCGATGATCTTTTCGCCGAACAGGCCCTGCGGCCGGAACACGAGAAACAGCAGCGCCAGCACATAGGCGAACCAGTTTTCGGTCGCCCCGCCGATCATCCCGCCGATGGTGAATTCGAACAGCTTTTCGCCCACACCGATGATCAACCCGCCGACGATGGCGCCGGGGATCGAGGTGAACCCGCCCAGCATCAGCACCGGCAACGCCTTGAGCGCGATCAGCGACAAAGAGAACTGAACGCCCGATTTCGTGCCCCACATGATGCCGGCGACCAACGCCACGAAGCCGGCGATCGACCAGACCAGCACCCAGATGAAGCGCAGGCTGATCCCCACCGACAGCGCCGCCTGATGGTCATCCGCGACCGCGCGCAGCGCCCGGCCCTGCTTGGAATACTGGCTGAAAAGGGTCAGCGAAATGACCAGGATCGCCGCGACGAGCGTCGCCACCATGTCCAGCTTGTCGATGAAGAAGCCATAGAACCCTTCGCCGCCCAGCCATTTCGTGTTGCTTTCGACCCAGCGGCTGGCGCCCTGCGGCAACCCCACATCCAGCATCTTGATGTCCGAGCCCCACATGATGTCGCCCAGGCCTTCAAGGAAATAGGCCAGCCCGATGGTCGCCATGAACAGGATGATCGGTTCCTGGTTGACCAGGTGTTTCAGAACCAGGCGTTCCACCAGGACCGCCAGCAGGATCATCACGCCGATCGTCAGGATGATCGCGATCAGCGATGGCAGCGTCCAGGGAAAGTGATCGACCTCGGTCCCGAAGACCGCGTTGATCAGATGCGCAAAGGGCACCTGCCCGCGTTGCAGGCCGACAAGGGTCAGCGCCGCGAACAGGGCCAGAACGCCCTGGGCATAATTGAACACGCCGCTGGCCTTGAAGATCAGCACGAAGCCCAATGCCACCAGCGAATAAAGCACGCCGGTCATCAACCCGTTGATCATGACCTCGATGGCGTAAAGGAACTGGTCAGGCATTTTCGGCGCCTCCGGCGTTCGGGGACCTTGTCGGTGCGATACGCGACATGCGTTCAATCATGAGCGACCCCGAGATAGGCATCGATCACCTCCTTGTTGTTGCGCACTTCGTCGGGCGTGCCATCGCCGATCTTCTTGCCGTAATCCATCACAACGACGCGGTCGGACAGGTCCATGACCACGCCCATGTCATGCTCGATCAGCGCGATTGTAGTGCCGAATTCGTCGTTCACATCGAGGATGAAGCGGGACATGTCCTCTTTCTCCTCGACATTCATGCCGGCCATCGGCTCATCCAGCAAAAGCAACTTCGGCTCGGCCGCCAGCGCGCGGCCCAGCTCGACCCGTTTCTGAAGGCCATAGGGCAGGCGCCCGACCGGTGTCTTGCGGATTGTCTGGATCTCGAGGAAATCGATGATCTTCTCGACCGCCTCGCGATGCGCGCTTTCTTCCGCCTGCGCCTTGCCCCACCACAGCGCCTGCGATGCCATGCCCGTGCGCATCAGCGTCATCCGGCCCGTCATGATGTTGTCAAGCGTGCTCATCCCCTTGAACAGCGCGATGTTCTGGAAGGTGCGCGCGATGCCCTGGCGGGCGACCTCATAGGGGCGCATCGGCGGGCGCTGCGCGCCGTGAAACAGGATCTCGCCCTCCTGCGGGACATAGAACCCCGAAATCACGTTCAGCATCGAGGACTTGCCGGCGCCGTTGGGCCCGATGATCGCCCGGATCTCGCCCTTGCGGATATCGAAGGAAATATCCTCGATCGCCGTCACACCCCCGAACCGCAGGGTGATGTTGCGCATCTCCATCATGATTTCGCCGATCGTGCGGCCATCGGCCGTGATCCAGCCCCCGGCCGCTTTCTCTGTTCCGGTGGAAACGGGGGCGCCAATCGTGGTCAATTCGCTTCTCCTTCCGGCGCTTGCGGTGCCAGGGGCTTGCGCGCGATCCATGCGATCGCGCCGGCCATCCTGCTGCGGGTTTCGAACAACCCGTTCTTGTCGGGCCAGGTCCGCGTTTTCAGAAAGATCTTCATCTGCTTGGGCAGCAGGTAATAGACATTCATCAACCGGCCGAGCCAGCGGACGGGCCGGGTCGCCTTGTTGCCCATTTCCAGCATCGCCACAAAGCCCGGCCATTTCACTTCCGGCCAGACATGCACGGTTTCCAGCCCGGCCAGCCGCAAGGTGGAATGGGTGCCATTCGGCGTCATGTGGTAATAGCTCTCGTCATGCCAGGGTTCGAGGAACGATGCGGAGCCCAGGAAATATCCGCCAGTCCGGAGCACCCGCGCCACCTCGCGCGCGGCCATCTGCGGAAAAGCCAGATGTTCCCACACCGCCGCGGCGTAAACCACATCGACAGAAGCGTCGCGCACGGGCAGGGCGTGGGCATCGCACAGAATATCCGGGCCGCCGAATGCGGTCAGCCAGTCATGCACGCGCTCCGTCGATACGTCCGTGCCCACATAGACGAGCCCGCGCCCGCGCAGCCAAGCGCGCATCTGACCGCCACCGCAGCCAATCTCCAGGACAACGCTTCCCGCGGGAAGGTTTTCAAGGATGTCCTGATGCGCAAGATCGAGATGGTAGGCGTCGCTCTTGTCCTGGCCCGAGCGCGCGGGATAGCGAAACACGCTGTCGGCCGCGATGTCGTCGGGCCGCAACATGCCGGGCGCGATGGTGAAGCTCACGTCGCGCGATCGCGTCGGGAACAGCACCGGACAGGCATCGGCCCGGTCGAAACGGCGCTCGCATTCGCGGCAGATGTCGAGCGCGTCCAGCGGCGCGGCACAATCGCAGCAGGCGAATATGTCCGGCAATTCACGGGTCATGGCCGGCCTCGCCCGGCCGGGACCGTCCGCATTCGGGGGCCGGGTTTCATCGGCCGGATCCGGGCGAGCGCGCCGTTCATTCCGCTGCCATCCTGCTGTGCCGTGGCGTGCTGACCGCGGCGTCGCGGATGTCGAGCGTGGCCGCGATCCGGCCCTTCCGCCCGTCTTCATAGGTCACTTCGGTCTCGGTGTGGATCGTCTTTGAGCCATCGTAAAGCGCGACGATCAGGTCGGCGTATTTCTGTTCGATGATCTTGCGACGCACCTTGCGCGTGCGGGTCAGCTCACCGTCGTCGGCGTCCAGCTCCTTGTGCAGGACAAGGAACCTGTGCACCTGGCAGCCCGACAGCATCGCATCTTCGGCAACACTGCGGTTGACCTCTTCGACATGGGCCTGAATCGTCTCGATCACCCGCGGGTGCTGGCTGAGCTCCTGGTAAGAGGCATAGGCGATGTTGTTGCGCTCGGCCCAGTTGCCGACGGCCGACAGGTCGATATTGATGAAGGCGGTGCACATCTCGCGCCCGGCGCCGAACACGACGGCCTCCAGGATGTCGGGATAGAATTTCAGCTTGTTCTCGATGTATTTCGGCGCGAACAGGCTGCCATCGGCCATCTTGCCCACATCCTTGGCGCGGTCGATGATCCGCAGGTGACCGGTGCCTTCCTCGAAGAAACCCGCGTCGCCTGTGGCAACCCAGCCTTCGGGGTCTTTCGTCTCGGCCGTGCTTTCGGGATTCTTGTAATACTCCACGAAGGTGCCCGGAGAGCGGTAATAGACCTCGCCATTCTCGCCGATCTTCACCTCGACACCGGGCGAGGGCACGCCCACGGTATCGCTGCGCACCTCGCCATCGGGTTGCTGGGTGATGAACACGCTGGCCTCGGTCTGGCCATAAAGCTGTTTCAGGTTGATCCCCAGCGAGCGGTAGAAATCGAAGATTTCCGGGCCGATCGCCTCGCCCGCGGTATACCCCACGCGCACCCGGGAAAAGCCCAGAGTGTTCTTCAGCGGGCCGTAGATCAGGATATCGCCCAGCATGTAGCGCAGGCGATCCATGCCCGAAACCGGCCTGCCGTCCAGAATTTCGGGGCCGACCCGGCGGGCAAGCGCCATATAGTGATCGAAAAGCCGTTTCTTCAGCTTTCCTGCATCCTCCATGCGGATCATCACGCTGGTCAGCTGGGTCTCGAAGATCCGCGGCGGCGCGAAATAATAGGTCGGCCCGATCTCGCGCAGGTCGGTCATCATCGTGTCCGGGCTTTCGGGACAGTTCACACAGAACCCGGTCCAGTAGGCCTGCCCGATGGAAAAGATGAAATCGCCCACCCAGGCCATCGGCAGATAGGCCAGAACGTCATCGGTATGCGTCAGATGGTCGAATTCGGAGGAATGGCGCGCCGTTTCGATGATGTTGCGGTTCGACAGGACGACGCCCTTGGGCTTGCCCGTGGTGCCCGATGTATAGAGCATCACGCAGATATGGTCATAACCAAGCTCGGCGATGCGGGCGTCCAGTTCCGTCTCCAGCCGCTGATGCGCCGCGCGTCCCTCGGCCTGGACATCGTGCAGCCAGTTCAGATGCGTGTGGTCGTATTTCCGCATCCCGCGCTTGTCGGTATACATGACCTGCTCGATGCAATGGACATGCTCCTGGACCTCGATCACCTTGTCGACCTGTTCCTGGTCGCCGCAGACGACGAAACGCGCGCCGCAATGCTCCAGCACAAAGGCCATCTCTTCGGCATTCGCGTCCTGATACAGCGGCACCGGAATCGCGCCGCACATCTGCGCGGCGACCATTGCCCAGTAATGCATCGGCCGGTTGCGCCCGATGACCGCCAGGTAATCGCCCCGTTCCAGCCCCAGCGCCAGGAAACCCAGCGCCATCGCCCGGATTTCCTCGGCCGCAGCGATCCAGGTCCATTCCTGCCAGATCCCGAATTCCTTCTCGCGATAGGCGGGGCTTGCACCGTGGCGCCGCGCGTTGCGCTCAAGCAAGGCCGGAATGGAACACAACTCGCCCCGCGGCGGATTCTCGGTTGCCAAGTCTTTTCCTCCCAGTGCCGGACATGCCGGCGCGCCGATCACCGTTCAGCGGCGATTCCTGCGTGTGAACAGCGTCACCGTTTTTCAGTGGCGGTCAAACTTTTCGCCACTTTGTCGCAATCCTTACGAATTGTAACATGCTGCCATGCCACTTCCCCGCCCATGGTCAGGGTGCTAGCCATAAGTGCAGGAGGAAACGGCGATGGCACCTTCGCAGCGCGATCATGCCCGGATGACCGAGGCCGGGCTGAACCTGATCCAGCAGGCGCTGTCGATCTATGATGCGGAGCTGCGTCTTGCGGTCTGCAACCGGATGTTCCGCGAGATGTTCGATCTTCCCGAATGGCTGGTCACGCCCGGCGCGCGGTTCGAGGACACGATCCGCTTTCTCGTACTGCGTGGCGAATACGGGGCGGTCGCAGATCCCGAGGCGGCGGTGCACGAACGGGTCGAGCAGGCCCGCGCCTTCGAACCGCATTACATGGAACGCACTCGTCCGAACGGCTGCACGATCTCGGTCGAGGGCAGCCCCCTGCCGCAGGGCGGCTGGGTCACGGTCTATACCGACATCTCCGACATCAAGCGGCAGGAGGCACTGTTGCGCGCCAGGTCGGAAGAGCTTTCCGACCAGCTTCTGGCCCATGCCGAGCGGCTGGCCCAGACCAACCGCGCCCTGGCGGCAACGAATGCCACGCTGGAGGAAACCAAGCGCCAGCTGACCGAGATGGAGGCGCGCACCCGCACCGTGACCGAAATGATGCCGGCGCATATCGCCCATGTCGGTCGCGACCGGCATTACACCTATTCCAACCGCAAGCTCAACGCGATCATGCCCCGCCGGCCGTCCGACATCGTCGGGCTGTTCATCGGCGACGCCCTTGGCGCGGCGGCCTATGAACGGATCCGGCCGCATCTCGAGCGCGCCCTGGGTGGCGAGCCCAGCGTCTTCGAATTCGGCGACGTCGAAAGCGGGCGGCGCATTCGTGCCGCCTTCACCCCCGACACCGACCCGGACGGCGCGGTCAACGGGGTCTACATCCTGTCGATGGACGTTACCGAAGAGGCGCAGGCCCGCGCCGCGCTGGCCCAGACCCGGAAACGCGAGCTGGCGGCACAGCTGACCTCGGGGCTGGCGCATGACTTCGCGAATCTTCTGACAATCATCCTTGGGCTGCAGGGTCGACTGGCCCGGATCACCACCACGGCCGATGCGCGCGATCTGATCGCCGCCACCCAGGGCGCCGCCCGGCGCGGCGGCATGCTGCTCGACCGGATCGCCTCGGTCTCGGGCCCGCGAGAGACCCGACCGGTGCCGACCGACCTGCCCGCCTTCCTGGCCGACCTGCAAACGATGGCCGCCCCCACCCTGCCCGACGGAATGTCGCTCGAACTGCGAACCGGGGCATTCCCCGACCCGCTGATGCTCGATGCCGGCGGTCTTCAGGATTCGCTGCTCAACCTCATTCTCAATGCGCGCGATGCGATCGGCAGGCCCCCGGGGCGGATCACCCTGTCGGCCGATCGCGTCAGCGATACCTGGGTCGAGATCGCCGTCGCCGACACCGGCCCGGGATTCTCCGACACGGCGCTGGCAAAGGCGCTCGATCCGTTCTTCACGACCAAGGGCGAGGAAGGGTCCGGTCTCGGCCTGTCCATGGTCTATGACGTGACCAAGCTTTCGGGCGGGCGCGTGACGCTGGCCAACGACGATCACGGCGCCCGCGTCACCCTGCATCTGCCGATGCGCCGCGCCCCCCGCACCGCCCGCGCCCAGCTGGTCCTGCTGGTCGACGACAATGCGGCGATCCGCGAAACCGTCCGCGACATGCTGACCCGGCTGGGCCATAACGTGATCGAAGCCGCCACCGCGAAAGAGGCCGCGGCACTGGCCGATCTGCCCGGGATCGACATCGTGCTTTCCGACGTGATGCTGGGCGACGGCGCCACCGGCCCCGACCTGCTGGACGCGCTCGACGCGCGCGGCCACCCGGCACGGCGCTTCCTGATGACATCGCTCCCCGCCTCCGACACCACCCGAAAGGCCGCCGCTGCCCGCTTCGCGCTGATCCACAAACCGTTCACCCAGCAGGCCCTGGCCGGGTTTCTCGCCATGGACCGGGCGGCATGAGCGCGCCGATGATCGCCATCCTCGACGATGAACCGCAGATCCGCCGGATGCTGGCCGAGGCGCTGGGCGAGGCCGGATTCCGCACCGCGACCTTCTCCCGCGCGACCGAATTCGAGGCCGCGATCAAGCGAACCGCGCCCGATGTCTGCCTGGTCGATCTGGGCCTGCCCGATCGCGACGGGCTGGCGCTGGTGCACCGGCTGGCGCTGGAATCGGGCGCCGCGATCATCATCATCTCGGGCCGCGCTCAGGTGCAGGACCGCGTGACCGGACTGGAACTGGGGGCCGACGATTACATCATCAAACCCTTCGACCCGGCCGAGGTCGTGGCCCGGGTCCGGGCCCGCCTGCGCAAGGGGCGTGACACCGGCAGCGGCATGACCACCGCACGGTTCGAAGGCTGGAGCGCGCATTTCGACCGCTACATCCTGCTGGCCCCCAACGGGCGCGAAGTTCCCTTTTCCCACGCCGAGGGCGAGGTGCTGCGCCTCTTCCTCGAAAGCCCCAGGCGGCTTGTCTCCCGCGCACAGATGCAGGAATCGCTGGGCGGTGCGGCCGGAGAAAGCTTCGATCGGGCGATGGATGTGCGCATTTCGCGCTTGCGCACCAAGCTTGACGAGGATCCGCGCAATCCGCGCCTGATCAAGACGATCTACGGCGCCGGCTATATCTTCCTGGCCGAGGTCGACTGGCGATGACCGATCGCGCCGCCCGTTTCTTCTCGGCAAAAATACTCCCGGGGTGAATTCGCCGAAGGCGAAGAGGGGCAGGCGCCCCTCACGCGGGCGGCCGAAACCCGCCGGACGACGGGAACCGCGCCGACGGGCCGTGGGTTTCGACCCCGATCACGCCAGCCGCGCGACCCCGCCGGCAAGAACCTTCAAGCCTGTCACCAGGTCCGCTTCGGCGGTATCCTCCTGGAAATTGTGGCTGACCCCGCCGATCGAGGGGGCGAACAGCATCGCCACGGGCATGTGCCGCGCCAGGTTGGTCGTGTCGTGCAGCGCGCCCGAGGGCATCTTCCGCCAGCGTCCGGGCACCTCGGCCTCGGCGGCCTCGGCCAGGGCCTGCTGCAACCGCGGGTCCATCGTTACCGGCTCCAGCCCCAGCAACGCCCCGAATGACAACCGCAGATCGCGCGCGCTGGCCACCTCCTGCGCGGTCTGGCGGATGATCTCCTCCATCCGGTTCAACCTTTCGGCGTCGCCGTCGCGCCACTGCATCGAGAAAACGGCCCGGCCCGGCACGATCGAGGCACCGTTCGGATGCAACGCGACATGGCCGATGGTCCAGACCGTTTCGCGATTCACCACCGCGCGGAAGCGTTCATTCAAACGCGCGTTGAATTCCGACAACCCCTGGAACGCGTCCCGGCGCAGATGCATGGGCGTGGTCCCTGCATGGTTCTGCTGTCCTTCCAGGGTGATCCGCATGTCGCGGATGCCGACGATCGAGGTGACCACACCGACCGCCTCTTGATACGTGTCCAGATAGGGCCCCTGCTCGATATGCGCCTCGATGAAGCCGGTGAATCGCGCCGGATCCAGGAAATCGCCACTGACCAGATCGGCCATTTTCGCCCGCGCATCGGCAAAACTCACGCCGTCGGAATCCGTCAGCCCGTCCGTCTCGGCCAGGCTGCGACCGCCTGACCACACGGTGCTGCCGGTGGTCACGCCAAAGCGGCCCTCCTCGTCCTGGAACGACACCACCGACACCGGCGGGCCGCCGGCCTCTTTCGACGCGCGGGCAATCTCCAGCGCGGTCATGACGCCATAGGCGCCGTCCAGCCAGCCGCCCTCGGGCTGGGTATCGGAATGCGACCCGATCAAAAGGCTCTGACCCACTCCGGCCAGTCCGAAAAGGTTGCCCACCGGGTCGAAATAAGGCGTCAGCCCGGCCTGTTCCATCTGCGCGGCCAGCCATTGGCGCGCCTCGATGTCCTTGTCCGAATAGGCCGGGCGCACCACGCCGGTTTCCACCGCGCCGATGCTGCGCAGCGCGTGAAGGCTTTCGAGGAATCGGTCGGGGTTCGGGGTCATGCCATCCCTGCCTTTCGGTTCACTGGTGCCGAAGCGATAGCAGGACGCGGGCCGAACGCCAACACTTGGCCCGGCGCGGGCTTTGGTCTAGGCATCCGGCCAGCGAAGGAAAGGCGAAAGATGACACATCTTTGGGTCCGGGCCGAACAGCGCCCCAACGAAGAACGCGTCGGCCTGACCCCCGAGGGGGCAAAGGCGCTGTTGGACATGGGCCTGCGCGTCACGGTCGAGCATAGTGCGCAGCGCGTGATCCCGATCGAGCGCTACCGCGAAGCGGGCTGCGACATAGCGCCGGAAAACGCATGGCCCGACGCCCCGCGCGACGCGATCATCCTCGGGCTGAAGGAACTGCCCGAGGATGGAACGCCCCTGCCGCATCGGCACATCATGTTCGGCCATGCCTTCAAGGGGCAACCGGCGGGGCGTGCCCTGCTCAAGCGGTTCGAGACGGGGGGCGGAACGCTCTATGACCTGGAATATCTGGTGGACGCCGCCGGGCGACGGATCGCGGCCTTCGGGTATTGGGCGGGCTATGCCGGCGCGGCGGTGGCGCTGAAATGCTGGGCCGCGCAACGACGCCGCACGATCTGCGGGCCGCTCGGCGTCTTCTCCGCGTCGGAGACGCTGCGCAACGATCTGGCCACCGAACTGGCCGCCATCGGCGCGCCGTATCCCGACGCGATCGTGATCGGCGCGCTTGGGCGGGTCGGCACCGGCGCAATGGATCTGTGCCGCGCGCTCGGGGTCGATGTCACCGGCTGGGACATGGCAGAAACCGCGCATGGCGGGCCGTTCCCGGAAATCCTGGATCACGCGATCTTTCTGAACTGCATCCTCGCGCGCCCCGGCACGCCGGTCTTCATCCCGGCCGAGGCGACACGGGCCGCGCGAAAGCTTCGGGTGATCGGCGACATCGCCTGCGATCCGACATCGGATTTCTCGCCGATCAAGGTCTATGACCGGGTCACGACATGGGCGGAACCGGCCCTGCGCGTGCATGACGATCCGGTGCTCGACGTCACCGCGATCGACAACCTGCCCGCGCTTCTTCCGCGCGAATCGTCGCAGGATTTCGCGGCGCAGCTTCTGCCCGCCTTGCAAACGCTCGACGCGCCGGACGCGGGCATCTGGGCCCGGGCAAAAGCCGAGTTCGATTCGCATATCGCAACCTTCCGAGAACGGGGAACAGCATGACGATCCATTGGTGCGGCACCGGCCTTTCGGCGATTCCCGGCCTGAGGCGACTGATCGAGACAGGCCACGACGTGACCGTGTGGAACCGCACGCCGGACAAGGCCCGGCAGGCGGTGGGCGATCTGACCGCCGATATCCGCGCCTTCGGCCTCGACGATCTGGCCCAGGCAACGGCCAGGGGTGACGTGATCGTGTCGATGCTGCCCGCCGACTGGCATGTGCCGCTGGCCGAACTGGCCATTGCGAAGGGCGCAGGTTTCGTGTCGTCCAGCTATATCGCACCGGAGATGCGCGCGCTTGACGTCGCGGCGCACGACGCTGGCGTGGCCCTGGTGAACGAGATCGGGCTCGACCCCGGCATCGACCACCTCATGGCGCATTGGCTGATGGCCGATTACCACGCATCGGGGGCCTTCGACCCGGAAAACGAATACGAATTCACCTCGTATTGCGGCGGCGTGCCGAAATATCCAAACGCGTTTCGCTACAAGTTCAGCTGGTCGCCCCTGGGCGTGCTCAAGGCCCTGCGCGCGCCGTCACGCTCGATCCGTGGGCATAGCGAGCTGATGGTCCGCCGCCCCTGGGACGCGCTGTCGAGCTATGTTGCGCCCCTGCCCATCCCCGAGAAATTCGAGGTCTATCCGAACCGCGACTCGCTGCCGTTCATGCGCGAATACGGGTTCGAGCCAGAGTGGAACGTGAAGGAATTCGTTCGCGGCACCCTGCGGCTGAATGGCTGGGCCGAGGCCTGGGCCGAAGTGTTCCGCGAAATCGAAACGCTGGACGGCCCCGCCGGTGACGCGCGCCTGCAGGAAATGTCGGACCAGCTGTGGCAGGAAAACGCCTATGATCCGGCAGAGCCCGACCGCGTGGTGATGTGCGTCACCCTCAATGTCGCCCGCGAGGGCGCGCCGGTCTATCACAAGACATATGTGATGGATGCCTGGGGCGACGCGCGGGGCACGGCCATGGCGCGGCTGGTCTCGGTGCCGGTCTCCCTGGCGGTAGAGGCGGTGCTGAATCACAAAATCCCGCCCGGCGTCAGCGCGGCGCCGCGCGATCCCCGGCTGGTGGCGCGCTGGCTCGGCAGCATCGACCGCCTGGCCCAGCATCTGCAAGTCGTCGATCACATCGGGGCCTGAAGGCGGGGCCGGGCCCGACCGCCCCCCTGGCGAAAATTCTCGGTCCGCGGCGCGCCAGCGGGCGCGTCGCGATCAATAGAAATCGTCTTCCAGGTCCTGCGGGTCGATCCCCAGGGCGTTCAGCCCGTCTTCCAGGTAATCCGACAACAGGGGAATCCCCAGCAGGTAATCGGCGGTGGATGTCGTGGCCTCGGTCCGCGCCGTCTCGATCGCCTCTTCCAGGTCATCGGCGGTGAATGTCTCGCGCCCGATCCACATCACCGCCACCAGGCTCGCCTGTTCATCGGCGTTCAGGTTGTCGATGAAGGCGCGCAATTCGGCCTCGGTGGCATCGCTTGCCCGCGCTTCGAGAATCGAGTCGGCATCGGCCACATCGCCGGCGCTGTCCCACCGGCCGACCTTGGCGTCGATTTCCCGGGCTCGAACGGCGATATGGGCAATCTTGCTCGGGCTGATTTCAAGCATGGCGGGCGCCTCCGTTGTGCATTCTCGCAAGTGTCGTATGTCTCGCGGCCGGAGACAAGGGCAAGCGGCACCACGCCCCGGTCGGTCCGCGCTCAGTCGCGCTTGCCCAGCGGAACCACGCGCGCCGCATCCTCGGCCTCGGGCGAAAGTTCCTCGAAATCGAAATTGTCCAGCCGCGCGGCGCGCTTTCCCGCGCGTTCCGCCGCGATGCCGATTCCCTCGACATCCTCGCGGGCCTGGCGAAAATGATTGTCCAGCTTGCCCACCCGTTCGACCACAATCTCGACATCACGGTGCAGCTGTCGCAGGGTCTTGCGTATCGCACCGGCCTGCTCGCGCATCCGCGCATCCTTGAGGATCGCGCGCATCGTGTGCAGCGTGGCCATGCAGGTGGTGGGCGAAACGATCCAGACCCGCGCATCGAACCCTTCGCGCACCAGTTCGGGGAAATTCGCGTGAAGCTCGGCATAGACCGCCTCGGACGGCAGGAACATGATCGCGCCGTCGGCCGTCTCGCCCTCGATCAGGTAACGGGCCGAAATCGCCCGGATATGCCCGCGCACCGCGGTGCGCAGCCCCTTGGCCGCCTCGTTCACCTCCCAATCGGTCTTGGCGCGGCGCAACGCTTCGTAGGCCTCCAGCGGAAACTTGCTGTCGATCACGATCGGCCCCGGCGGGTTCGGCAGATGGATCAGGCAATCCGCCCGCTTTCCGTTGGAAAGCGTGGCCTGCAAGGTGAAACTGTCCTTCGGCAAGGCCTTTCCGACGATGTCGTTCAGCTGAATTTCACCGAACGCGCCGCGGGTCTGCTTGTTCGACAGGATGTCCTGAAGGCTCAGCACATCGCCGGAAAGCTTCTCGATATTCGCCTGCGCCTTGTCGATCGTGGCCAGACGTTCCTGCAACTCGGTCAGCGATTTCGTGGTCCTTTCGCTGTTGGCCCCCAGCGACTTGTCCAGCCGTTCGTTCAGGTCGGAAATCGCGCGGGCCGATTTCATCGCGTTGTCGTGCAGCGTTTCATGCATCTGGCGCTGGACTTCGCCCAGCCGGCTCTCCATCGTGTGCAGAACCCTTGCCTGGCTGTTGGCCTGCGCGTCCGATACGGTCTGCAACCCGCCGCTCAGGCGATCCTGCCCCTGGCCGAGGGTCTGCACCGCCTGGCCCAACTGATCCATCCGAAAGATCAACGGCGCCGTCATCTCGGCCGCCCGGCCCGCCCGGCGCACCGAAACGACCAGCAGGACAAGCACCAGCAGGATCACCGCCACGCCAGCCAGCCCGGCCAGGATCGCCGGGTCGTCCAGCGCGTATGTGTTCTCGCCGATCCGGATCATTTCCGCCCGAAAAGCCTTTCGATATCGCTCAGCTTCAACTCGACATAGGTCGGCCGCCCGTGGTTGCACTGACCCGAATGCGGTGTCGCCTCCATCTCGCGCAACAAGGCGTTCATCTCGTCGCCCCGCATCCGGCGACCCGACCGGATCGAACCATGACAGGCGATACGGCTGAGGATCGCGTCGATCCGCGTCCTGACCATGTCGCTGTCGCCCAGGTCGTCCAGCTCGTCCAGGATGTCGCGCAGCATCGCCTCCGCATCCACCTCGCCCAGGATCGCCGGCGTCTCGCGCACCGCCACGACCCCGGCGCCGAACGGCTCGATCACCAGGCCAAGCTGCGACAGCGCGTCGGCCAATCCCAGCAGGTTCGCGCAGGCATCCTCCCCCAACTCGACGATTTGCGGGATCAGCAACGCCTGTGCGGCGACGCCGTTCTCGGCCATCTGCCGTTTGAGCTTTTCATAAACCAGCCGCTCATGCGCAGCGTGCTGATCGACGATCACGATTCCGTCGGCGGTCTGCGCGATGATATAGTTTTCGTGGACCTGCGCCCGGGCCGCCCCCAGCGGCAGGGCAACGGCTTCGGTCTCGGGGGCCTCGACCCGGGCCGAGGGCGCAGCAGTCTCTGCGAAACCCGGCGCCGCCGGGGCCTGTGCCATGATCCCCGCCGCGATCGCCCCGGCCGAGGGCCGGTCCATCCGATAGCTGCGGGGCGCCGACGGCCCGGGCCGAACCGCCCCCAGCGTCGCGCCGGCTACCGTGGTCGAGGCGCGATGCCCCGCCTCGGCCAGCGCGTGCCGCAGCGCCGACACGATCAGCCCGCGGGCAATCCCCGGGGCGCGAAAGCGCACCTCGGCCTTGGCCGGATGCACGTTCACATCCACCAGATGCGGATCGCAATCCACGAACAGCACCGCCGCCGGGTGCCGGTCACGCGACAGGAAATCGGCATAGGCCGCGCGCAACGCCCCGCTGAGCAACTTGTCGCGCACCGGCCGCCCGTTGACGAACAGGTATTGCGCCACCGACGCCCCGCGCGAATAGGTCGGCAGTGCCGCATAGCCCGTCAGGTGCAGCCCCTCGCGCTCGGCATCCACGGCCAGCGCGTTCTCGGCGAATTCGCGCCCCAGAACGCGCGAAAGCCGGCCATGCAGCGCATCGAACATGTCGCCGGTCTCGGCCTCGGCGCGAAACGTCACGCGGCCCTCGTCCCCGCCCGTCACATCGCGCAGCACGAAGGACACGAAGGGCTCGGCCATCGCCAGACGCTTGACCACATCGGCGATCGCCTGCGTCTCGGCCCGGTCCGAGCGCAGGAATTTCAGCCGCGCCGGCGTCGCGTGAAACAGCGCGCGCAGTTCGACGACCGTGCCGCGGTTCAGCGCCGCCGGCCGGACCGCACTGGCAATGCCGCCCGAAACCGCGATTTCCGCCGCCGCGTCCGTCCCCGCGCGCGAGGTGATGCGCAGCCGCCCCACCGCCCCCAAAGAAGGCAACGCCTCGCCACGGAACCCGAATGTGTGAATGTCCAGCAGGTCCGAGCCGTCGATCTTCGACGTGGCATGCCGGCTGAGCGCCAGGGGCAAATCCTCTGCCGCGATCCCATGGCCGTCATCGCCGACCCGGATCAGGGTCTTTCCGCCGTCGGCAATCGCCACTTCCACCCGGCTTGCACCCGCGTCCAGCGCGTTCTCGATCAGTTCCTTCACCGCCGAGGCCGGCCGCTCCACCACCTCGCCGGCGGCGATCCGGTTCGCCGCCGCCTCATCCAGCTGACGAATGGCGCGGCGTTCAGCGCGTATGTTGGGGGTCAAAGAGTTCATGCCACAACAATTAGCATGACCGCAGTTGATTCGACCATGCCACTTTCATCCCGGCCGAAAATTTTCACCTCGGCGAAATACTCTCGGGGGTTCGGGGGCAGACAGCCCCCGACCACCGCGCGCCCGCCAGGGCGCGCATGGGGGAATCGCCCGGAACGGGCGGCAATCCGAAAAAAGCCGCGCGGCCAGGGGCTCAGTTGGTGGTTTCCAGCCCCGCGGGTTGCCCCACGACGACGAAATGCAACGCTTCGGCGTTCAACAGGCGCGCCGCCACACGCTGCACGTCGTCCAGCGTCACCGCCCTCACCTTGTCGTTGCGGTTGGCGACATAGCTACGCTTCAGCCCTTCAAGCTGCATGCCGACCAGGATATCCGCGATCGGCCCGTTGCCGTCGAACCGCAAGGGATAGGCCCCGGTGAGATAGGTCTTGGCGGCCTCCAGTTCCGCCGCGCTCACGCCCGAGGCGGCAACCTTCGCCCATTCGGCGCGGATCACCTCGATCGCCTCGGCGATGCGGTCATTGGCCGAAGCGACCTGGCCCAGGTAAAGATCGGCATGATCCATCGAATAGAGATAGGTATAGATGCCATAGGTCAGGCCGCGTTTCTCGCGCACCTCTTCCATCAGGCGCGAACTGAACCCGCTCGCCCCGAGCACGGTGTTCAGGACATACGCGGCGAAGAAATCCGGATCGTCCCGGTCGATGCCCCTGTGGCCGAACACCGCAACCGATTGCGGCGTCTCGAAAGGCACGACCGTGGTGCCGCCCTCAAGCAGATAGGGGGCGTCGCCGGGCATCGGGGCACCGGTCTCGGGCAGGCCGGCGAACAGCCGGTCGAGTAACGCGCCAAGCTCTTGGGCGGTGATGTCGCCCGCGGCAGAGACATAGACACGGTCCCGCGCCATGACCCGGTTCTTCGCCTCGATCAGGTCATCGCGGGTCAGCGACTCGACACTGTCCACGGTCCCGTTCGGCGAACTGGCATAGGGATGTTCGCCGAACGCCAGCCGATCGAAGGTCTGCCCGGCGATCCTGTTCGGATCCTTGGCATTCGAGCGGATCATCGACAGAACCTGGTCACGCACCCGCGCGATCGCGTCCCGGTCGAAGCGCGGCGCGACCAGCGCCTTGTGCAGCAGCGTGACGGCCTGGTCGCGGTTCTCGGTCAGCATTCTGGCCGAGACCGACAGCGCGTCATCATGCACGTCGAACGTGAATTTCGCCGCCAATGCGTCGCGGGCAGCGGCGAAGGCCTGCGCGTCCATCTCGCCCGCGCCTTCTTCCAGCAACGCGGTCATCAGGTTTATCGCCCCGCGCTTGCCCTCGGCATCTAGGCTCGCGCCGCCCTTGAAGCGGATTTCCAGCGCCGTGAACGGCAGATCATGGCTTTCGACCAGCCACGCCTCGATCCCGCCGGGCGAGGTGACCTGCTGGATATCCACCGCCGCGCGCAGGGGCAGTGCGGCGATCACCGTGAAGGCGACTGCAAGCAGGATACGGTTCATTGGGTCACCTCCGGCGCGTCGCCCTTCATCAGCCAGCCGGTCACCGATCTGCGGCGCTCGAACAGGTCGCGCGCGGCCGCCATCACGTCCGCCGGCGTGACCCGGTCCAGCACCTCGGGCCAGCCCCGCACATCCTCGACGCGCAGCCCCATGGCCAGCGCCGCGCCGTAACGATGGGCCGATGTCTGCACGTTGTCGCGGGCATAGATGTCCGCGGCGCGGATCTGCGTCCTGACCCGGTCGAACCTTTCCATGTTCACACCGTCCTTCAGGAAATCGGCCAGCGCCGAGTCCAGCGCATCCTCGGCCTGCTGCAGGGAAACCCCGGGGGCGGGAACCACCACCAGCCCGAAGGTCGTGTCGTCCAGCGCGTTGCCGTCATAAAAGGCCGATGTGTAAAGCGCCTGTTTGCTGTCGAACTGCAGCTTCTGGGCCAGGACCGAGGTCGTGCCGCCACCCAGCAACTCGGCCAGATAGGTCAGCGCCGCGGCGGTTTCCTGCGCGCCGGGGTCGCGCTCGGGCGCCAGATAGGTTCGCATCACATAGGGTTGCGCCACGCGCGGGTCGGAAAACCGCAGCCGGCGTTCGGCGCTTTGCGGCGGCTCTTGCGGGCGGGTGCGGACCGGCAGCGCGGCCGAGGGCGCAAGCGGCCCGTAATGCTTCCTGGCCAGTGCGCGCACCGCGTCCGGCTTGACGTCGCCGGCGACCACCAGCACCGCGTTGTTGGGGGCATAGTAGGTGCGATAGAAGGACAGCGCATCCTCGCGCGACAGTTCGGCGATCTCGCTGCGCCAGCCGATGATCGGGATGCCATAAGGATGGTTGAGATATTGCGCGGCACTGCGCTGTTCGGCGAACAGCGCCGCGGGATCGTTCTCGACCCGCTGGTTGCGTTCTTCCAGGATCACGTTGCGCTCGGTCACGACATCCTTTTCGGACAGGGTGAGGTTGTTCATCCGGTCGGCCTCCAGCTCCATCATCAATTCCAGCCGGTCGGCGGCGACGCGCTGGAAATAGGCGGTGTAGTCGTAGGAGGTGAACGCGTTGTCCGATCCGCCATTGGCCTCGACGATCTCCGAGACGGACCCGGCGGGGAACTTGTCGGTGCCCTTGAACATCAGGTGTTCCAGGAAATGTGCGATACCCGAATGGCCCGGGGGTTCATCCGCGGCGCCGACGCGATACCAGACCATGTGAACAACGACCGGGGCGCGGTGATCCTCGATCACCACCACGTCCATTCCGTTGTCGAGCGTGAAGCTGGTTACATTCTCGGCACGGGCGGGAAGCACGGCGAACAGGATCAGGCCGACAAGGGCGGCGGCGCGGGGCAGCATCATGGACGATCTCCGTCTGTGTCTCGCTCGAACCTACGCCGCACCGCCCCGGGTTCAACCCCGCCAACGCGGATGTGACAGCGAGCGGCCTTCGCCAGCCCGGGCACGATTTACCAACACCCCCGAAACGCTCGGCCCCAGGGCGCGGAAAGCGTGGCGCACCAAAAGGTCAAGGGATAAGGGGAATGCCGTCGGCCGTGGATATGTGCGACGCGGGTGATTGTCGAAGCGAACCTGGGCCGAAGCCCTGGCATCCTGAACAGGTCAGCGGGTTTGTTCAATGAAAACAATGCAGTTTTCGGGAAATGGCGCGCTGGGGAGGATTCGAACCCCCGACCCCCTGATTCGTAGTCAGGTACTCTATCCAACTGAGCTACCAGCGCGTGGTGCCGTGACTTATCCGCGGGATCGCCGGTTTGCAAGTGAAAATCCGGGCTTTCCTGCCCCGGCTACTGGGCGGCCGCCTGTGCCTGTGAAACATCCTTGGGCAGGACCACGTCGAAGACGGTTCCCGCCTCATCCGTGCGCACGAGTTCCAGCCGGCCACCATGGCCGCGGATCAGTTCGGCGGCAATGGCCAGCCCCAGCCCCGCGCCATCCTTGCGCACGCCGCCCTGAAACGGCTGGAAAAGATGCTCGCGCGCCTTGGGCGGCAGGCCGGGCCCGGTATCGGTGACGCGGATCGACCATGCGACCTCGTCCTCGCGGGCTTGAATGGCGATTTCCCCGGTCTTGCCGCTGGCCTCGATCGCTTGGCGTGCATTGCGGATCAGGTTGGACAATACGCGGAACAGCTGCTCGGGATCGGCGCGCAGGACCATGCCGGCGGGCACGTCCTCGGCGAAACTGATGTCGTGTTCGCCTGCCGCCATGCGTTCGCTGTCCATCACATCCTGGGTGATCGAGGCCAGCGAGACGCGGCTGAGGGCCGGCGGCGGTTCCTCGGCCTTGCCAAAGGCCAGCGTGGTTTCGCACAGGTTCACCGCGCGCGAGATCGCGCGCACGATCTTTGGCGCCGCGCGACGGACCGATGGATCGTCGCTTCGGTCCATTCGGTCGGCAAAGAGCTGCGCCGTCGTCAGGATGTTGCGCAGATCGTGGCTGATCTTGGCCACGGCCGAGCCGAGCTGGGCAAGCCGATCCTTCTGGCGCAACGCGGTGGTCAGCCGGGTTTCCATCTTCTGCAATGCGTTTTCGGCCTCGCGCAGTTCGCGGACCGAGGCATTGGGCACGATGATCCGGCGGTTGTCCTCGGGCGATTCGGCATAGCTCTGCATCGCCCGGACGACCCGTCGGATCGGCGTCACCAGGATCCGGCGCACCGCGAGGAACAACATTCCCCCGGCGATCGCCGAGATCACCGCCGAAAGTGCCAGAATCCGCAGCCCGTACTCGATCATCGCCTTGCGCAACGGTCCGGCGGCCATCGTGACTTCGATCAGCTGCCCGGCCTGCTGCACCGGTTCGCCGACCACCCGGATCACGCGGTCGCGCGGATCGACCAGCCGCAGCACCGCATCGCGCATCAGCGTCAGGGCGTTGCTCTGGCGCAGGTCGAATGTCCTGTGAACCGGTTCCGGGATCGGCGAAGACAGCACGAGCTGCCGCGACTGGTCGCGCCGAAGCACGACGTTGAACACGCCGGCAGTATCCAGAAGCTCCTGTTCCAGCTCCGGTTCGATCATGTCCTGCGAGGCGAGAACCGCAAGCGCCGCGATCTGCGCGCGCTCCAGCCCGGACAGCAGGTAATCCTCGCGAAACCGCGAAACGGAGGGCACGAAGATGAAGACCTCGGCCAGCATCACAAAGCCGACCGTCAGCAGCAGAAATCTCCCGGAAAGAGTGTTCAACACGCGCAGTGCCCCCATGAGGCGGATCAGGGCAGAACCTTCTGAACGAATCGCACCGCCCGTTTCACCCAAGGACTATCAAAAAGCCTGTGGGAGAAGTAAGCACCCGCCGCGCGCTTGTTAACCTCCGACAAGGTCGGGTAGGGCGCCACCATGCCGGCCACCGCCGACATCCTGAGCCGGCTTGAAAGCGCCAGCGCCCAGGTCGAGATCAATTCACCCGCCTCGGCGCCCACGATCGTGACGCCCACCGGACGGCCGCGCACCGCCATGACCTTGACGAACCCGGCGCCGCGCCCGGTCGCCAGTGCCCGGTCGTTGCCATCGAAATCGAACCGGGCCACTTCCACGCGGTCGCCATGGGTGTTGCGCGCCTCGGCCTCGGTCAGCCCGACCTGCGCCAGTTCGGGATCGCAATAGGTGACGCGCGGGATGTGATCGGTTCTTGCCTTCGAAGGAAGGCCCAGCAGCGCCGAACGGATAACGATGCCGGCGTGATAGGCGGCGACATGCGTGAACTGCATGCCCCCCGCCGCGTCGCCGATCGCATAGATCCGCCGGTTGCTGCTGCGCAGATCCGGCCCGACGGTCACGCCCGCCCGCGTCGTCTCGACCCCGGCCGCCGAAAGGTTCAGCCCGTCCAGATTCGTGCGCCGCCCCACCGCGACCAGCAGGTGAGACCCCGAATGAACGGTCCCGTCCGCGGTTTCCAGCGCGATGGCGCCGGCGGTTCCGGATACCCGCGCGGCCTGCTGCCCCTCGACGATCTCGATGCCTTCCTCGCGCAGACGGGCCAGCAGAATGGCGGCGGCCTCGGGATCGTCGCGGTTCAGGGCGCGGTCGCCCTCGATCACGGTGACCCGGCTGCCCAGACGCCGATGGGCCTGGGCCATTTCCATCCCGATCGGCCCGCCGCCGATCACCAGAAGATGCTCCGGCCTTTCGCGCAGATCCCAAAGCGTTTCGTTTGTCAGATAGGGCACCTCGTCCAGCCCCGGGATCGGCGGCACCAGCGGCGAAGACCCGGTCGCCACGACAAAGCGCCGCGCCGCGATCACGTCATCGCCGGCCTGCAATTCGCGCTCCGACAGGAAGGCCCCCCAGGCCCGGATCACGGTCACGCCGAGCGATTCGAACCTTTCCTGGCTGTCATGCGGCGCGATCCGGCCGATCACGCTTGCCACATGATCCTTGGCCGCGGCGTAATCCACCTCCGGCTCGGACGGGGCCACGCCGAAGCCGCCCTCGCGCACAGCCTGTGCCCGGGCCGCCGCCGCCAGCAGCGCCTTGGAGGGCACGCAGCCGTAATTCAGGCAATCGCCGCCCATCTTGTGAGCTTCGACAAGCACTACCCGCGCGCCCATCTGAACGGCGCCGGCCGCCAGCGCCAGGCCCCCCGAACCGGCGCCGATGATGCAGAGGTCGGTCTCGATTCGACCCATGTCAGATCTCCTTCCGGTGGCGGACATGTTTCAGCAGGATCGGCAGCGCGGCAAGCGCGCAAAGCCCCAGGATCGGCCCCAGGACATGAGGTTCGAATATGATGCCGAGATCGGGCCGCGCGGCGCGGGCGAAAACCTCGCCCAGCCCGGCCCCGACCCATGTATAGACCACGCCGCCGGGAATGATCCCGAAAAACGTGGTGAACACGAACCGGGCCAGCGAGACACCCACGAGCGCCGGGATGATGTTCGCCACGAAGAACGGCACCGCGGGCACGAGCCGGATCAGGAACAGCACGGACAGCTCGTTTTCACGGATCGCCTGCTTGATCCGTTTCACCCGGCCCTCGCTGGTTTCCATCTTCGCGGCCATCCGGTCGCCCATCCCCCAGCGCGCGGCAAGGAAAATTCCGGTCGCGCCGATCGTGGCCGCCGTCACGTTGAAAAGCGCGCCGGGAAACACGCCGAACAGGAAGCCCCCCGTCAAGGTCGCCACCGTGGCCCCCGGCAACGAGAAGGCGACGATCGCCACATAGGCCGACATGAAGCAAAGCACCGTCAAAAGGTAATGCGCGTCGCGGAATGCCATCAGCGCCTCGCGATTCCGGGCGAGCGCGTCGAAGGACAGATAGTCGCGCAGCGTCACGGCGCCGATTATCGCGATCGTGGCGATCAGGACCAGAGGCAGCCGCCGCAACAGGGCAGATCTGCGGGGTCGGGCGACGTTGATCGCTTCGGGGTCGTTCATATGATGCTCCGTCATGGTGCTTTTGCGCGTTGGCGCAACATGCGCTGTCACGCCGCCCCGTGACAGCCCCATCACGTCAGCTTGATCCATGGTGATGCGCGCGCGGTCGCGCCACCCGAATGTTGCACGAATCCTGCGCCCATCGAATTGACTTACCGGGCCGATCCGCCTAAAGGACGGGCTTCGAACACCACTGGCCCTCGAATCCATGCACGGTTCGGGCCCGACCTGACGGAGCCAAGAGCGATGAAACGCACCTTTCAACCGAGCAACCTGGTTCGCAAGCGCCGGCACGGATTTCGCGCACGCATGGCCACCAAGGCCGGCCGCAAGATCCTGAACGCGCGTCGCGCCCGTGGCCGGAAATCGATCAGCGCCTGATCGCCGCCGAAAGGCATATCGACATGACACCGCCGGAGGCACGGATGTCAGGCAAGACGCCGGGCGCCGCCGATATTGCCACGGCGGTTGAACCTCGTCTGCAAACCCTGACCGAGCGCGCCGATTTTCTTCGCGCGGCGCGGGCACGCAGGAAGGCGATGCCGGGGCTGGTGGTGCAGGCGCGCAGGCGTGCCCCGGACGAGGCTGACAGTGCCACGATCCGCGTCGGGTTTACCTGTTCCAAAAAGGTCGGCAACGCCGTGGCGCGCAACCGTGCCAAGCGGCGTCTGCGCGCGGTGGCCCGGGCCGTGCTGCCCGAGATCGGCAAGCCCGGCTGGGACTATGTGCTGATCGGCCGCGCCGGAGCAACCGCCGCCCGACCCTTTATAGCACTGGAAGGCGATCTTCGTGCCGCCCTGGACAAGCTGCATGGCGAGGGCAGATGAGCCCGCTCGCGCATATCGTTGCCCTGCCGGTCCGGGCCTACCGGCTGTTGTTCAGCCCCTGGGTCGGGCATGGCTGCCGGTATCAGCCCACCTGCTCGGCCTATGCGCTGGAGGCGCTGGAAAAGCACGGCGCGCTGCGAGGGGCCTGGCTGGCGCTGCGCCGGATCGGACGTTGCCATCCCTGGGGCGGGCATGGCCATGACCCGGTGCCGGGCCGAAAGGATTGATCTTGCGCCCCCGCCCCGGCGGGCGGAATGTCGCCATGCCCCGCGCGCCCTGCGAAGGCCCTGACAGGATCAAATCATCACCGGCGGGTTCACGAGAAGCCCACGGCCCTTGCCGGTAAGCCGGGAGTCCACTAAGCCCACGGCATGCTGGACGATTGCGACGATATCCATCCGCTGTTCCACGGCGCGCCCGACTCGACCGCGTTTCGCAAGCTGCGAAAGCGGATCGTGCGGCAGGCGCGCGAGGCGATCGAGCAATACGCGATGGTCGAGCGCGATGCGCGTTGGCTAATCTGCCTGTCGGGCGGCAAGGACAGTTACACGCTGCTGGCCGTGCTGCACGAGTTGAAGTGGCGCGGTCTCTTGCCGGTCGACCTGCTGGCGTGCAACCTGGATCAGGGCCAGCCGGGGTTTCCGGCCACCGTGCTGCCGGCGTTTCTGGAGCGGATGCAGGTGCCGCACCGGATCGTCTATCAGGACACTTATTCGGTCGTGAAGGAAAAGGTGCCGCAGGGGCGCACCTATTGCGCGCTGTGTTCGAGGCTGCGGCGCGGGCATCTTTACCGGATCGCGCGCGAGGAAGGGTGCAGCGCGATCGTCCTGGGCCATCATCGCGACGACATTCTCGAAACATTCTTCATGAACCTGTTCCACGGCGGGCGCCTGGCGACAATGCCGCCCAAGCTGGTGAACGAGGCCGGCGACCTGTTCGTCTATCGTCCGCTGGCCCATGTGGCCGAGGCCGATTGCGAGAAATTCGCGCAAGCCATGCAATACCCGATCATTCCCTGTGACCTGTGCGGAAGCCAGGACGGGCTGCAGCGCCAGCAGGTCAAGGCAATTCTGGATTCGTGGGAGGCGCGCAGCCCGGGCCGGCGCCAGGTCATGTTCCGCGCCCTGATGAACGCGCGGCCGTCACATCTGCTGGACCCGGGCCTTTTCGATTTCGCGGGGCTTCAGCGCCAACCCGTGGAAATTGACGATAAGGCCGAACAGCCGCCACGGTTGCGTTGACCGACCCGACAGCCGACTTGAATAGCGCCCCTTCGATGGCCCGGCCGGCCGGTCGGAAAGGGCGCTCGGCCCATGCCCCCAACCTTAGGATCGCTTGTATCGCAAGGTTCGACTTGCCTGCGCCGAGGGGATGAGATCGTCAAGGCGCATCAATGCGAACGCCCCGTGTCGGTTTTGCGCTGCCTGATCCCGAATGTTCTCGTTTCGCGCCCCATCAAGCCATCGCACCCCCCCAAGGCAGGTTGCTTTTGGACTTGATGTTTTGAAGGGGCTTGCGTAGAGCCGTCCATGGGACACCCCTCCCCAACGAGGGGCGCTTATCTGGAAGGATAGCAGTAATGACTACTGAAAAACCGGCAACGCGGCCGGCCAATCCGCGTTTTTCCTCGGGCCCCTGCGCCAAGAACCCCGAATTCAGCCTCGACAAGCTCGCCGATGCCCCGCTGGGCCGCTCGCACCGCGCCGCGGTGGGGAAGGCCAGGCTGATGGCCGCGATCGAGACGACGCGCGAGGTTCTGGGAATCCCCGACGACTATCGCATCGGGATCGTGCCTGCCTCGGATACCGGGGCGTTCGAAATGGCGATGTGGTCGATGCTGGGCCAGCGCCCGGTCGAGATGGTCGCCTGGGAATCCTTCGGCGCCGGCTGGGTCACCGACGCGGTCAAGCAGCTGAAACTGGATGCGCAGGTGCACGAGGCCGATTACGGCCAGATCGTGGACATGGCCGCGCTGAACTACGACAAGGACGTGTGCTTTACCTGGAACGGCACGACCAGCGGCGTGCGCGTGCCTTCGGGCGAGGCGATTCCGGCGGATCGCGCGGGGCTGACGCTGTGCGACGCCACCAGCGCCGCCTTTGCGCAGGATCTGCCCTGGGACAAGCTGGATGTAACCACCTTTTCCTGGCAGAAGGTGCTGGGCGGCGAGGCCGCGCATGGGATGCTGATCCTCAGCCCGCGGGCCGTGGAACGGCTGGAAAGCTACACCCCGCCCTGGCCGCTGCCCAAGATCTTCCGCCTGACCAAGGGCGGCAAGCTGAACGAGGGCATCTTCGAAGGCGCGACGATCAACACGCCGTCGATGCTGGCGGTCGAGGATTACCTTGTGGCGCTCGACTGGGCAAAATCCGTGGGCGGATTGCCTGCCCTGATCGCGCGGGCCGATGCCAATACCGCCGTCATCGCCCGCTTCGTGGACCAGCATGACTGGATCGCCTTTCTGGCCGCCGATCCGGCGACCCGCTCGAATACCAGCGTGTGCCTGAAATTCACCGACTCGCGGATCACGGATGGCGCGGCCTTTGCCAAGGCGGTGGCCAAGCGGCTGGAGGCCGAGGGCGTCGCCTTCGACATCGGCGCCTATCGCGATGCGCCCCCCGGCCTTCGGATCTGGTGCGGCGGCACGGTCGAAACCTCGGATATCGAGGCGCTGATGCCCTGGGTGGACTGGGCCTTCAATGCCGAGATCGAGGCTCAACAGGCGGCGGCCTGAGCCGCACCGCGCGACATCCCGAGTTCAAGCAACACGTCATGCACGATTCGTGCATGCAGCAATGACAGGAGTGCCAGACATGGCCCCAAAGGTTCTCGTATCCGACAAGCTGTCCGAAACGGCTGTGCAGATCTTCCGCGACCGCGGCATCGATGTCGATTTCGAGCCCGGCCTGGGCAAGGACAAGGAACGCCTTCTCGAAGTGATCGGCGAATATGACGGGCTTGCCATCCGCTCGGCCACCAAGGTCACCGAGAAGGTGCTGGAAAAGGCCACCAGGCTTAAAGTCATCGGCCGCGCCGGTATCGGCGTTGACAACGTGGATATCCCGGCCGCCTCGAAAAAGGGCGTGATCGTGATGAACACGCCGTTCGGAAACTCGATCACCACGGCCGAACACGCGATCAGCATGATCATGGCGGTGGCCCGCCAGATCCCCGAGGCAAACGCCTCGACCCATGCCGGAAAATGGGAAAAGTCGCGCTTCATGGGGGTCGAGGTCACCGGCAAGACGCTGGGCCTGATCGGCTGCGGCAATATCGGTTCGATCGTCGCCGACCGCGCGCAAGGGCTTCGCATGAAGGTGCTGGCCTATGATCCCTTCCTGAGCCAGGAGCGCGCCGACAAGCTGGGCGTGCGCAAGGTCGAGCTTGACGAGTTGCTGGCAAAGGCGGATTTCATCACCCTGCACGTGCCGCTGACCGACAAGACACGCAACATCCTCAGCCGCGAGAACCTGGCCAGGACCAAGAAGGGCGTTCGCATAATCAACTGCGCCCGCGGCGGGCTGGTCGATGAGGACGCCGTGGCCGAGATGCTGAAATCGGGGCATATCGGCGGTGCCGGGTTCGACGTGTTCGCGCAGGAACCCGCGACCGAGAATCCGCTGTTCAACCTGCCCAATGTCGTCTGCACCCCGCATCTGGGCGCGGCCACGACCGAGGCGCAGGAAAATGTCGCGCTCCAGGTGGCCGAGCAGATGTCGGATTACCTGCTGACCGGTGCGGTTCAGAACGCGCTGAACATGCCCTCGGTCACCGCCGAAGAGGCCAAGTTGATGGGTCCCTGGATCAAGCTGGCCGAGCATCTGGGCGCCTTTGTCGGCCAGATGACGGACGAACCGATCAAGGCGGTCAACATCCTTTATGACGGCGTAGCGGCCGAGATGAATCTCGACGCCCTGGGCTGCGCGGCAATCGCCGGTCTGATCAAGCCGGCCAACCCCGATGTGAACATGGTATCGGCCCCCGTCATCGCCGAAGAACGCGGCATGAAGATCAGTCGCACCACCCAGCACAAGAGCGGCGTGTTCGACGGCTACATCAAGCTGACCGTGGTCACGCCGGAACGCGAACGCTCGATCGCGGGAACGGTGTTCAGCGATGGCAAGCCGCGTTTCATCCAGATCAAGGGCATCACGATCGACGCCGAAATCGGCCAGCACATGCTCTATACCACCAACGAGGATCAACCGGGCATCATCGGCACGCTGGGGCGCACGATGGGCGAGGGCGGCGCGAATATCGCCAACTTCACCCTCGGTCGCTCGGGCGTCGGCAAGGATGCCATCGCCTTGCTGTATCTCGATGCGCCCCTGCCCGACCGGGTGCGCCAGCAACTGCTGGACACCGGCATGTTCAAGCAGGTGCGGCCGCTGGAATTCGACGTGGCCTGACATATCAAGCCGATCGTCGCGCGGGCCCGTCGCAGGACAGCGGCGGGCCTGCCTGCATTTCGGAGGGGGAGAGCAATGCGAAGCTATGCGATCGGCGACATTCACGGTCGCCTGGGCCTTTTGCTGGGGGCGCATGCCCTGATCGCCGCGGACCGTCTTCGCACGCAGGACGATGCCGCGCCCATCGTCCTGTGGGCGATTACGTCGACCGTGGCGAGGATGCGCCGGGCGTGCTGGAGCACCTCGCGGCGGGGCTGGCGCGGGGTGCGCCCTGGATTTTGCTCCGGGGCAATCACGACCGGATGATGTGGCGCTTTCTGCAAGAGCCGGATCAGCCCGAGGGCCATCGCTGGCTGGAAGACAATATCGGCGGGCGCACGACACTGGACGCCTATGGAATCGACACGGCCCGCGACCGGTCATTCGAGGCGATCCGAAACGATGCCAGAGCGGCCGTGCCGGCAACGCATCTGGACCTGCTCGGCCACTTGCAGAACAGTTATCGACGGGGTGGCGCGTTCTTCTGCCACGCCGGAATCCGGCCCGGTGTGCCGCTGGAGGACCAGGCCGAGGATGATCTCGTCTGGATCCGCGGCGCGTTCCTGAACGACCCGGGTGACCATGGCGCCCTGATCGTGCATGGGCACACGCCGATAGACGCGGTGACGCTTTACGCGAACCGCCTCAACCTGGACACCGGTGCTGCCTATGGCGGACCGCTTGGCGTCGTGGTGATCGAAGAGGACGCGGTGTTCCGGCTGACCCGGGACGGCCGGGTGCGGCTGCGCCCGACGGCATGACGCGGCCAGCCGGGTCGCCCGTCAATCGACCTCGCGCGCCAGCGCCACTGCCTCGGAAAGAACGTCCCTCTCGCCGATGTGATTGGCAAGGATCAGGATCAATCGCGCGTTCAGCGCATGGCTTTCGGCCTCGCTCAGCCCCTTGTGGGTCGCCAGAAGCTCTGCATAGAAATCGTCATGCTCCGGCAGGTTGTCGGTTTTTATCAGGCTCATGCCCGGCCCTCCCACATTGCGTCGATGGCGGCCTGGACGGCCTGCTTGTCGGTTTCGATCCAGCGCGCGCTGACCACCTGGTCGGGCCGGATCAGGTAAAGCGCCTGCGGCGCATCGCCCAGATACCGCGCGCGCACCATGGGTGTTTCGGCCAGCTCGACCACGTCGATGCCGAGATCGGGCGCGGCGCAGTTGATCGCCAGCAACCGGGGCGCGCCGCCCAGGGACTGCAACAGCCAGCCATTGCCCTGCGGGGCGTCCAGCGCCACCGAACCGGGGCGTGTCGCGGCCGGCAGGCGGATATTGTCCGGTGCGGCCGAGGGATAGACACAAGGCGCCGAAAGCCGCCCGGAATTCACCCAGCCCCGCGCAAACGGCACCTTGCCCGCGAGCTTGAGAACCTGATCGCGGAAGGTCCGCTCGATCCCGTCGGCGGGGGTCATGAACCGCGTGGTGCGCGACGAGTTCTTCAGGTTCTCGTCGGCGCCATGGGTGCGTTCGCGATTGTAGCTGTCGAGCAATCCGGCCGACGCGCCGCGATTGACGATCGCGGCGAGCTTCCAGCCCAGGTTGTCCACGTCCTGAAGCCCGGAATTGCCGCCGCGCGCCCCGAAGGGCGAGACGACATGCGCGCTGTCGCCGGCAAAGGCGATCCGCCCATGCACGAAGTCGCGCAGGCGCCGGCACTGGAAGGTATAGACCGACACCCAGTCGAGCTCGAAATCCGAGTGGCCCAACACCTTTTCGATCCGCGGGATGACATTTTCCGGTTTCTTCTCTTCGTCCGGGTCGGTCTCCCAGCCCAGTTGCAGGTCGATGCGATAGATGTTGTCGGGCTGTTTGTGCAGAAGGGCGGACTGGCCGGGGTGAAAGTTCGGTTCGAACCAGAACCAGCGTTCCGAGGCGAAATTGCCCTGCGTCCGGATATCGGCGATCAGGAAATGTTCCTCGAACAGCTCGCCCTCGAACTCCAGCCCCAGCATCGAGCGCACGGGCGAGCGCGCCCCGTCGCAGGCGACAAGATAATCGGCGGCAAGGCTGTATTCGCCGTCCGGCGTCTCGATCCGCACATGGGCCGAATCCTCGGCCTGCTCGACCGCCGTGACCTTGTTGAGAAAACGCAGGTCGATCAGGTCGATTTCAAGGGCGCGGTCCACGAGATACTGTTCGACGTAATATTGCTGAAGGTTCACGAAGGCGGGCATCTTGTGCCCTTCTTCCGGCAGAAGGTCGAAATTGAACACCTCGTGGTCGCGGTGGAAAGTCCGGCCGATTTTCCAGGTCACGCCCTTTGCAAGCGCCTTGTCGCCAATGCCCAGCCGGTCGAAGATCTCAAGCGACCGCTTGGACCAGCAGATTGCCCGCGACCCGACCGAAACGACGTTGTTGTCATCCAGCACCACCGAAGCCACCCCGTGATTGGCCAGTTCGATGGCCATCGCCAGCCCCACCGGACCGGCGCCGACGATGATGACCTTGTGCTGCGGTTCCTTCGCGGTCAGCCCCGGCGGCGCGACATATTCGAATGGTTGGTAATCGTAGGACATTCGCTTTCCCTTTGGTGTCGCGCTTATTTCACGCCCGGCGTGCCGTCGAACTTCTTCTCCAGGCTGTCCCAGCAGTCGATGTAATCGTCCTGAAGCGGGGCCTCGTTGGCGGCGAATTCGGTCAGGTGCTGCGGGAACCGTGTCTCGAACATGAACTGCATGGTGTTTTCCTGCTTCACCGGTTTCAGCTCTTCATTGCTGGCGCCCTCGAAGGCATCGCGATCGGGGCCATGGGGCAGCATCATGTTGTGCAGGCTCATGCCGCCCGGCACGAAACCCTGCGGCTTGGCATCATAGATCCCGTGGATGTTGCCCATCAGCTCGGACATGATGTTCTTGTGATACCAGGGCGGGCGGAAGCTGTGCTCGGCCACCATCCAGCGTTCGCGGAACAGAACGAAATCGATATTCGCGGTGCCGGGCTGGCCGGACGGGGCGGTCAGCACCGTGAAGATCGACGGATCGGGGTGGTCGAACAGGATCGCGCCGACGGGTGAATAGGTCCGCAAGTCGTATTTGTAGGGCGCGTAATTTCCGTGCCAGGCCACCACGTCCAGCGGGCTGTGGTCGATCCAGGTTTCATGGAACTGGCCGCACCATTTGATGACCACGCGGGATTTCGTCTCGCGGTCCTCGAAGGCGGCGACGGGGCATTTGAAATCACGCGGGTTGGCCAGGCAATTGGCGCCGATCGGCCCGCGTCCGGGCAGGTCGAATTTCTGGCCGTAATTCTCGCAGATGAAGCCGCGGGCCGGACCCTCGACCAGCTCGACCCGGAACACCATGCCGCGCGGGATGATGGCGATCTCCTTCGGCTCAAGGTCGATGATCCCGAGCTCGGTGCAGAAGCGCAGGCGCCCCTCCTGCGGGACGACCAGAAGCTCGCTGTCGGCGGAAAAGAAATACTCGTCTTCCATCGACTGCGTGATCAGGTAGATATGCGAGGCCATGCCGACCTGGGTATTTACATCCCCCGCGGTCGTCATCGTGCGCATGCCGGTCACGAAGGTTAGTTTCGCATCGCCCACCGGCACCGGATCCCAGCGATACTGGCCCAGCGAAATCACGTCCGGGTCGACATTCGGCGCGGATTTCCAATAGGGCAGGTCGAATTTCGCGAACCGTCCCGTATGCTTGACCGACGGCCGGATGCGATAGCACCAGGTCCGTTCGTTCTGGCCCCGCGGGGCGGTAAAGGCCGTGCCGGAAAGCTGTTCCGCATAGAGGCCGTATTCGCATTTCTGCGGGCTGTTCTGGCCCTGCGGCAGGGCCCCGGGCAGCGCTTCGGTCTCGAAATCGTTGCCGAAGCCGGGCATGTATCCGTCATGAGTTCCGGTGCTGGACGTGGCGCGGATCATCCCGCGCGGCGTGTCCTGGATGTTCATGGCGCGTCTCCTTGCGGGCTGTCGGGTTGTCCCGGACAGCAATTCCGGGACGTGCCGAAACTTATCGTTGCAGATGCAACGAAGTCAAGGTCGCGCGTGAAACCATCGCGCGTGAAACCATCTCGCCGACCGGCCGTCAGGCCTGCGCGCCGAAACCGTGGCGCAGCACCGTGAGGGCGAAGATCAGCATCGAGGCCAGCGTCAGCAATGAACCCACCACCGCCAGCATCTCGCCCCGTTCGCTAAGCGCCAGGGCGATACCGGGGATCATCACGATCACCCCCGTCACGGCAACGACGAGATGGATCTTCGCCAGCCCCGTCGCCGCGGCATCGGGCGTCAGCCGGTAATAGAGGCCAAAAAGGCCCATGCTGGCCCAGCCGACGAGATTCAGGTGGGCATGGGCCGGGGCAAGCGCATGTTCGCCCGAGGCCGCCATCTGGATCCCCCAAAGCATCCCGATGGTCACGCAGAGCACGGCGAACGCGAAAAAATAGAACGCGACACCTCTCATCCTTCAATCCTTTCCGATCTGAACTGGCCGCACCGGAATCAAGGCGGCAAAGGGCAGAATACGCCTGTTCCGGACAATCCTATCCATGTTTTTTTTCGCCACGCTTCGATGGATGACCGGGTGCTTGACGAACTTGTGGCAGATGCAATGATCGGCGCATGACCGATTTCGATCTCGACGATTTCCTGCCCTACCAGCTGGCTGTTGCCGCGGCCCGGATCAGCCGCGGTTTTGCCGCGCGTTATCGGGCCGAATTCGGCCTTTCGATCCCGGAATGGCGGGTGTTGGCGCATCTGTCGCAAAGTGGCGCGGTCAGCGTGCGCGAAATTCATGCGCGGGTGGATATGGACAAGTCCAAGGTCAGCCGCGCCGCGGCCCGGCTGGAGGCCGATGGGTATCTGAAGAAAGAGGTCGATTCCGATGACCGGCGCCTGATCCGGCTCAGCCTGACGGAAAAGGGCCATGAACTGGTGGCGCGCATCCTGCCTGCGGCCGTCGAATACCAGGACGAATTGCTGGCGCTGCTGGGCAGTGACGCCCCCGCATTTCGCAACGCACTGACCCGGCTGTCGGAGAAATAGGCGGCCGCTTGTCGAACGTCGCCCCTGCGCCGCGAACCGCCTTGCACACCCGGAAGGACTGGCCCAGGCTGGGGTTCGGGGCCAGTCAGGCAATCCGACAGGCCCATCGCGAAAGTGACGCTTTCAATCATGTCGATCGACCGGAACCACCGCAATCGCACCCCTTCGAACCGTGGCGCGGCCGACCCCGGCGCGGCGCGGTCATTCGTGATCCAGAAACATGATGCAAGCACGCTGCATTACGATTTCCGGCTGGAGGTCGATGGCGTTCTCAAAAGCTGGGCCCTGCCCAAGGGGCCCTCGACGGACCCATCGCAAAAGCGGCTGGCGATCGCCGTCGCGGACCACCCGCTGGACTATTCGCAGTTCGAGGGCACGATCCCCGAAGGCGAATACGGCGCCGGCACCGTTCTGATCTGGGATCGCGGCAGCTATCGCAACATGACGCGGGAAGATGGCACCATCACGCCGATGGACAAGGCACTTGCCGCGGGTCATGCGCTTGTCTGGCTCGACGGAGAGAAATTGCAGGGGGGCTATGCCCTGCAACGCATGAACGGCGACAAGGGGCATTGGCTGCTTGTCAAGATGGACGACGCCGAGGCCGACGCGCGCCGGAACCCGGTATCCACACAGCCGGATTCGGTTGCCAGCGGTCGCAGCCTGGACGAAATCGCCGCGGACGGACCGGCCGAGCAATGACCGTCGCACGCTTCGATCTGGATGGTCGCGTCGTCGAGGTCTCGAAGGCCGACAAGGTGCTGTTTGCGGCGGATGGAATTACCAAGGGCGACCTGGCCCGTTATTATCGAAAGATCGCCGCAACGGCGCTGCCCCATTATCGCGACCGGCCGCTGACGATGCAGCGCTTTCCCGACGGCATCGACCGGGCCGGCTTCTTTCAGAAGCATGTGCCCGATCACTTCCCCGGCTGGATCGAACGCAGGGACCTGCCCAGCAAGGCCGGCACGGTCTGCCACATGCTGGCGCATTCGGCCGCGGCGCTGGTCTACCTCGTCGATCAGGGCTGCATCACGCCGCATCTCGGCGTCGCACGCGTCGATCTTCCCGACCGGCCCGATCGGCTGGTCTTCGATCTCGATCCCTCGGATAACGATTTCGCCAAGGTCCAGGAGGTGGCCGGCGCCCTGCGCGACGCGCTGGACCGGCGCGGCATCCCGAGCTTCGTGCAGACGACCGGCTCGCGAGGTCTGCATGTGGTGATCCCGCTGCGCCGCACGGCCGGGTTCGCACCGCTTCGTGCCTTCATGCGCGGTTTCGCGCAGCGCATTGCCGACGCTCACCCGGATATCGCCACGACCGAACAGCGAAAGCTGGCCCGCGGCGACCGGGTGCTGATCGACACGTTCCGCACCGCCGCCGGCCAGACCTTCGCCGCCCCCTACGCGGTGCGGGCGCGGCCCGGCGCGCCGGTTGCGACACCGATCCGTTGGGATGAGGCGTTGGCCCCCGGCATGTCGCCGCGCAAGTATGACATCCATTCGATTCCCCGCCGGCTGGGCCAGATCGACGATCCGTGGGGCGACATCGACAAGAGCGCCATCGATGCGCAACGCCTGATCGACGGGCCGGGTTGACGAGCCTTGCGTCGAATCGCCATCCCCGCGCCGCCGGAGCGGGCCGGGGCCGGCCCTGCATGCCGCCGGCTCTTTTGCTTTTCCGCTCCACCGCGTATGAAGCCGCCATGCCCCTGACCCTGCACAGCCTTTCCGATCTGACCGCGCTGCCCTGCGACGAGGTGATCGACGTGCGCTCACCCGCCGAATTTGCCGAGGATCACATTCCGGGTGCGATCAACCTGCCGGTGCTGGACAATGACGAACGCGCCCGCGTCGGCACGATCTATACACAGGAAAGCCCGTTTCGCGCCCGGCGCATCGGTGCCGCGCTGCTGGCCCGCAACGCGGCGCACCACCTGGAGACGAGCCTGGCCGACAAGCCGCGCGGATACCGCCCGCTGGTCTATTGCTGGCGCGGCGGACAGCGCTCGGGCGCCTTCGCGCTGATCCTGCGGCAGGTGGGCTGGCAGGCCGAGACGATCGAGGGCGGCTATCGCAGTTACCGCCGGCTGGTGCAGTCGGCGCTGTACGCGGCCCCCTGGCCCGCCCCGGTGGTGGTGCTGGACGGCAATACCGGCACGGCGAAGACGGCGCTGTTGTCATTGATCGCGGCGCAGGGCGTTCAGGTGATCGACCTGGAGGGCCTGGCCAATCACCGCGGCTCGCTGTTCGGCGCGATGCCGGGCGGACAACCGGCGCAAAAGGCGTTCGAGACACGGCTGGCGATTGCCGCCGGGGCGCTCGACCCGGCCCGCCCGGTGCTGGTCGAGGGGGAATCGTCGAAGATCGGCGAGGTCAATCTGCCGCCCGGTCTCTGGCAGGCGATGAAATCCGCCCCGCGCCTGGTGATCGCGGCGCCCTTGCAGGCGCGCGCGGCCTATCTGGCGCGGGCCTATCGCGACCTGACCGCCGATCCGGCGCGGCTGCATGACACCGTGCGGGCCCTGTCGCGTTTGCATCCGAGGGAACGGATCGAAGACTGGCTGTCGCTGGCCGATTCGCAACAGTTCGAGGCGCTGGCCGCCGGGCTGATGCAACATCACTATGATCCGCGCTATGAAAAACAGCGCGCGCGCTTTGACGCATTGCCCAGCCGGACGGTCGCGATGGACAGCCTGGATCCGGATGCGCTGGCCGCCGCCGCGCCGGATCTGGCGCGCGCGGTGAGCGCGCTCAGCGCAGGGCGATGACCGGCGGGCCATCGGTGATCGTGCCGATCCGCGCGGCGGCGATACCGTCCCGTTCCAGCGCCGCCAATGCGGGCTTCGCCGCATGCGCGGGCACCGCTGCCAGCAACCCGCCGGCCGTCTGCGGGTCGAGCAGAAGGGCGCAGCGTGGATCGTCTTCGTCGAACCCCTGAAGCGCGGGCACCAGCGCCGCGTTTTCCGGATACAGGGTCGAGCGGACCCCGGCCCGGGCCAGATCCATCGCACCGGACATCACCGGCACCGCGTCGCGCAACAGCTCGGCCCCCATGCCGGAGGCGCGCAGGATCGTCATCAGATGCCCCGCCAGGCCATAGCCCGTCACGTCGGTCATGGCATGGGCAACCGGGGCCAGCACCGCGGCTGTCGCGCCCTGCGCCGTGGCCATCACCTTCAGCGCGGCCATGATGTCGGCGCCTTCGGCGCGGCCCTGCATCTCGGCCGCGAACAGGGTGCCGCTGCCGATCGGCCTGGTCAGGATCAGCACATCGCCCGGGCGTGCATCGGCAAGCCCCGGCGGCTTGCCCTGCAACAGGCCGGTCACGGTGAACCCCACGGTCAGTTCCGGCCCGACCGATGTATGACCGCCCACCAGGTCGGCGCCCGATTCACGAAATGCCGCGCTGGCCGCGGCCATGATCTCGCGCAGGGTGTTCTCTTGCATCCGGCTTCGCATCCGCGGCAGGATCAGCGTGGCCAGTGCCGCCTGGGGCGCCGCGCCCATGGCCCAGATATCGCCCATCGCATGTATCGCCGCGATTCGCGCCAGGGTGAAGGGATCCTCGATGAATGCGCGGAAATGGTCCGAGGTGATGACCTGTGCGCCATCGCGATGCGCCAGGATCGCGGCATCGTCGCCAACGCCGCGCAGGATGTCCGCGCGCTGCGGGGCAGCAAGCCCGGCCAGCCCGCCACCCAGAACCTGCGCGCCCGGTTTCGCCGCGCATCCGCCGCAAGGGCTTTGGGCCCCGGCGAGGGCCTCGCGCAGGCCCTGCGTTGCCTGCATCGGCACCGCGCGATCGGCATTCATCGCCGGCAGGTCATGGAATTTCGCCATGAACTTCCGGTCGATCCGGTTCTTCCAGCGCCACAGCCAGTCGCCCTCCAGCCGGAGGCCCAGCTTGTCGGCGACCGCGTGGCGGCGCCCGGTCGAGATCAGTTTCAGGTAATCCTTCTGCGGCTGGTAGGTTCGCCGCGGCTTGCCCATCAGGTCGGCGCGCAGGTTATGCGCCAGGACCGGCGCCTCTCGCACGGCAAAGACACCGGCCTTGGGCCGCGGCGCGTGGCTCAGATGCGCGCAGTCACCAACCGCGAAGATGCGGCTATCATTCAGGGCGCAAAGGTCGGGACCGACATCGACGAACCCGTCGGTCAGCTGCAACCCGGTCCCGCTGAGCCAGGGTTGCGGCCGGGCCCCCGCAGCACCGATCACCAGATCGGCCCCGAGCATCGTGCCGTCGTCCAGTGTCACGCCCCGATCCGTGATCCGCTCGATCCGCGCCCCGGTGCGCAGGGTCACGCCCTGTTCGCGCAGCCGCGCCAGCAACGCCCGGCGGGCCCCGGCACCGACATCGCGCAGGGCAATGTCGCCGGCCTCCAGCAGCACGACCTGCCCCGGCACGCCCGCCTGGTGCAGGCGATGCGCACAGGCCATCGACAATTCGCCCCCGGCGACCCCGGCGCCGATGACCACGACCTCTCGTGCCTCGCCCTGCGCGGCCGCCGCGGCCACGAACCCTTCCCAGCGGTCGGCAAAGGCCGCGAGCGGTTTGGCCGGCACCGCATGTTCGGCGAAGCCCGCGAGTGCCGGCAGCTCGGCGGAGATACCGATATCGATCGAGGCAACGTCATAGAAGATCGGCGCCCGCCCCTCGACCTCGATCAGGCGCGCGTCCCGGTCGATGCCGACCGCCCGGCCCGGCACCAGCCGCGCACCGGCGAACCGCGCCAGCCTCACCAGGTCGATCTCCAGGTCGCCGCGCCGGTAATGCCCCGCCACCAGGCCCGGAAGCATCCCCGAATAGGGGGCCGACGGGCCGGGATTGATCAGCGTCAACCGCGCGCCCGGCAGCGGGTTCATCCCCCACATCCGCAGAACCAGCGCATGGGTATGGCCACCACCGATCAGCACCAGGTCACGGGTCAGGGGAAGGGGGTGGCGCATCGAGCGATCCTCGGCTTCGGGTTACCGACACTTAACCGCGCAGCGCGCCATACAAAAGGGGGCGGCGCATCGCGGTCAGTCGTAACCCGTCATTTCCAGGTAGCCGCGCCCGCCATGGCTGCCGGTGATCCGGACCGGCCCTTCCCAATAGGGAAAGAGCGTGTCCATCCAGGCCGAGTCATTGACGGCCTCGATCGTCACGTCCACGCCATGCGCCGGCAACCGGACCCGCCATTTCACCGGGATGTCCCGGCCGGCGACGCGCGTTTCGCGCAACGGTGTCATCGTCATCTCTCCGTCGCCAAAGGTCCGCACCGTTCCATCGGCGCCGACCCAGGTGCCCGAGCCATAGGTTTCGCCCCCCTGCTGGCGCAGGCGAAACCCCATCAGCTTGGCCCCATTGTCGAAATGCAGCGATATCCAGTCCCAGCCCTCCTGCGTTTCGGCCAGCGGCTGCGACGACCATTCCCGGTCCAGCCAGGCCCGGCCGGTGACCGGCACCGGCCCCTGCGGCAGATCGAGCCGGCCCCGGACCGTATAGAAGGGCTGTGAATAGTAATAGCTGGCCTGCCCTTCGGCCGATTTCACCGAATATCCCGCCGTCCCGTTCAGCACCAGCGGTCGGGCGGTATCGAGCGACAGGTCATAGGTGAAATCCGGCCCCGAGGCCGACAGGCGCAGCGCCGAAAGGTCGGGCCCGGCCATGCGCCAATCGTCGATCCTGGCGGCAAAGGGCGCGGCGGTCACGCCGGCCTGCCCGATTCCGCCGCGCGCCAGCCTTTCGGCCACGAAATGCCGCGTTGGCGTCGTCACCGCGGCATGGCCCATCCAGATCTGCGGGCTGGACCAGCCCGACCGCGTCTCGGGCGCCAGCGCCGAGCGGAACAGCGTCCATTGAACGCCGTAATCGGTGCCGTCGGGCCCGACAAGATTGGCTGTCAGATACCACCACTCGATACGAAAGGCGGGATGCGCCCCGTGATCGGCGGGAAATTCCAGCACCGTGCCGGGCGCGGGCCGGGCAAAACCCTGCGCCTCGGTCCCCAGCCCGGCAAAACCCTGGCCGAGGACCGGGGCGGCAAGCAACAGCAAGACCGGCAAGAGCGCCTTAACGTTCATGGGCGAACACCTTCAGCAAATCGGCCGGGGCGGTGCGCAACAGCCGCAGCGCGGGCCAGGCCGCCGCCAGCCCCCCGGCCAGCAGCGCCAGCGCGGCCAGCCGCGCCCAGTCGGCCGGAAACAGATGCATCGGCAGCCGCCAGCCGAAGGCCGCCACGTTGACGACCGCCAGCAGGACCCAGGCCAGCAACAGGCCCACCGGCAGCGCGAGAACCATGGTCAGCGCCGCCAGCATCAGCGCGCGGCCAAGCTCCAGCCACGCCAGCCGCGCCCGGGTCAGCCCCAATGCCCAGACCGGGGCCAGTTGCGGCAGGCGCATGGTGGACAGGGTCAGCAGGCTCATCAGCATCGCGAACCCTGCCACGCCCATCGTCAACACGTTCAGCGCGGCGGTCACGGTAAAGGTCTGCTCGAAAATGCCCAGCGACATGGCCTTGATCCGGGCCTGGTCCGTCACGTTGTCCGGCGGTAGCCCGAAATCCTCGACCAGCGCGCGCGCCAGCGCGGCCACCTGCGCCGGGTCCACCCGGATCGCGTAACGCAGGCGCGGAACCTGGGGGTAAAGGGCGGTCAGCAGATCCACCCCGATCATCGCCTCGCCGCGCGGATTGCCGTAATCGGAATAGACCCCGGCCACAGGCAGGGCATGACCGCCGGGCAGGCGCAGCATGTCGCCCGGCACCAGCCCGGCGCGCCGCATCAGCTGTTCGTTGATCAGGGCCGCCCTGCCCTGCGCGACGCGGTCCCAGGCGCCCGGCTGGATCCGCAGCATCGGCCAGTTGTCGCGATAGGTGCGATGATCGGCCACGCCGAACACCGCGCCGGGCGCACCGGCCAGGGGGCCTTCGACCGACCAGATCGGCAGCACCGCGTCCGTCCGAGGCGCCAGCCATGTCCGCAGGCGCGCGGCCTGCGCTTCGCTTGCGGCGGTCACATACAGCTCGGACGCCAGGCGCTGGTCCAGCCAGCCGGTAAAGGTCTGGCGGAAACTGGCGACCATCGTGCCGACCCCGATATTCGCCGCCAGCGCCAGAAGCAGCGCCATCAGCGCCAGCGACAGGCCGGGCAGTTGCTGGCGCGTATCGGCCCAGAACCATTGCGCCAATGCGCCGGTGGCCGTTCGCTCGGCCCCCCAAAGCAGGGCAGACAGCACCGCCGGCAATGCCAGCGCCGCGCCCAGCAGCATGGCCGCCAGCAGGGCGAACCCCGCCACCAGGCCCTGCCCCCAGAGGGCCAGCGCCAGCGCCGCCATCGCCAGACCGGCGGCAAGAGCGGATTGCGCGACCATCGACCGGGCCGAGGCTCGCGCCCAGGCGCGCGGCTGCGCCGGCGCCAGCAGCGGCATTCGCCAGACCCGCCACAGGCTCTGCGCCGATGCCGCGGCCGCGCCCAGAACCGCGACGGCCAGCCCCCCCAGCCACCAGCCGGCACTCAGGTCCAGCGTGCCGGGCACGGATGCGCCGTATAGCCCGCGCAATGTCGCCGCCACGTCGGGCAAGAGCGCCGCCGCGATACCGTAGCCAAGCGCGACACCGGCAAGCCCGGCCCCAAGCGCCAATACCACGATCTCGGCGCCGAGAAGGGCGATAAGGCCCACCAGCGGCACGCCGATGGCCCGCAGGGTGCGAAACAGGGTCCGGCGCTGCTCGAAGGCCAGCCCGACGGCGGCATGCACGATGAACAGCCCCACCGCGAAGGACAGCAATCCGAAGGCCGTCAGATTGAGGTGGAAACTGTCGGTGAGGCGCGAGATGTCGGCGCGGGCCTGCGGCGCGCGCTGCACCAGGCCGGGCGCGACATCCGCCAGCGGCGCGCGCCCCACGGGCTGTTCCGGCGCGACGATCAGCCGCGACACCGCGCCCGGCGCCGATAACAGTCGCTGCGCGATGCCGATATCCACCACCAGGACGCCGGGCAGCAACCCCTCTGCAACGCGCAATGCGGGCAGGCCACTGGCCGCGTCCAGCGCGGAAACCGTTTGCGGCGCTGCAAAGGCCACCCCCGGCGGCGTGATGAATGGCAGAAGAGATCCGCCGCCCGTCACCGTGCGTGGCACCGCATCCGGCGGCGCCGTGACCGGATCGACGCCCAGGATGCGCAAGCGCAGGTCGCCAACGCGCATGGCCCCCTCCAGCACCGGCGAAACCTGCCACCCGGCGCGCCGCAGCGCGACATACCGCGCCTGCCCGAACCGCTGCCCGTCGGCGGCCTCGATCGTCGCGAAACGGTTCTGCCCGAGCAGCCGCGCGGCACGGTCATAGCTGTCGCGGGCCTGCCCGTTGATCGCCTGCACGCCGGTCCACAACCCGGTGGCCAGCGCCAGTCCGACCGCCAGGCTGACCAGTTGCAGCGGATGCCGCCACCAATGCGACATCAGCGCGGCAAGCGTGGCGCGGATCATCGGCACAGCGCCCCGCCCGACAGGCGAAGCCGCCGATCCAGCCGGTCGGCCAGCCGCCGCGAATGTGTGACCATCAGAAGCCCGGCGCCAGTCTCGGCAACAAGGCCGAGCAGCAGGTCCATCACCGTGTCGCCGGTGGCCTCGTCCAGGTTGCCCGTCGGCTCATCGGCCAGGATAAGGCCCGGTCGCCCGGCCAGCGCCCGGCCGATCGCCACGCGCTGCTGCTGGCCGCCCGAAAGCTGCTCGGGATAACGGCGCAGAAGCGGCGTCAGGCCCAGCCGCTCGGCAAGGGTGCCGGTCCATGCCGTGTCCTCGCGCCCGGCCAGCCGCGCCTGGAAACTCAGGTTGGCGGCGACCGGCAGCGACGGGATCAGGTTGAACTGCTGGAACACCAGCCCGATCCGCGTGCGGCGCAGGCGCGCGCGCGACGCATCGCGCAATGCGCCCAGGGGCACCCCGTCCAGCCGGACCTGCCCCCGATCGGGCCGGTCGAGCCCGGCGCAAAGATGCAACAAAGTGCTTTTCCCGCTGCCCGATTCGCCGGTCAGCGCCACTGCCTCGCCCGACGCGACGGAAAATGACACGCCGGAAAAGACCTGCACATGCTCGCCGCCGCTGTCGTACCCCTTGGCGATGTCGCGACCCTCAAGCAGCATTCCGCGTTCCTCCTGACCGGGCAGAGCCTAGCCCGCCAGACGCAAAGCGCCAGTCGCAACCGGCCCCTTCACCGCGCTTTCGCGGCGACATTGACAAATCGCCGCGGCGCGGGTTGCTTGGCGCGGTCAACCACCCGGAGGTCAAGCGCGCATGTGGATCGCCCTGCGCACCCTGGCGATCGGCGCCATGGGCGCCCTGCTGGCCTTCGGGGCCGGCATCCCCGCCCCGTTCCTGACCGGGCCGGCCTTTTTCGTCACCGCCGCGGCGCTGACGGGTCTGAAGGCGGTGGTCCATCCGCGCTATCGCGATGCGATCTTCGTGGTGATCGGCGTGAACATGGGCACCTCGGTCACGCCGGAAGCGGTGGCCACCGTGGCGAGATGGCCGGGGAGCCTGGCCATCCTGACACTCTCGGTCCTGGTCATTTTCCTGGGCGGCGCGCGGCTCTTGCGATCGGTTTCGGGCATGGATCGCATGTCGGCCCTGCTGACGGCAACGCCGGGGCATCTCAGCTTCGTGCTCAGCCTTTCGACGGATGTGAAGGCCGATATCGGTCGCGTGACCATGATCCAGACGATGCGGGTGCTGTCGCTGACCCTGATCGTGCCGTTCCTGGCCCCGCTGCTGAGCGAAACGCCCCTGACCGCGTTCCGCCTGCCCGGCCAGATGATGTCGATGATTCCGCTGGCCGGCTTGCTGCTGATGGCCGTTGCGGTGGGGCTGGTCTTTCAGAAAATGCGCCTGCCCGCCGCGCTGTTGCTGGGCGGCATGGCGGTGTCGGCAATCGCGCATGCCTTCGCATTGACCGAGGGCATGGTGCCGCAATGGCTCTCTATCCCGGCCTTCGTATCCATGGGCACCCTGATCGGCACCCGGTTCACCGGGGTCACGCCGCGCATGGTGCTGTCGTCGCTGGGCGCCTCGGCGATGCTGACCGGCTTTGCCGCGGCGATATCGCTGCTGGGCGCGCTGGTCGTGTCGCGGCTTCTGGGGCTGCCGATCCTGAACGTGCTGATCGCCTTTGCCCCCGGCGGGCTGGAAACGATGATGGCCATGTCGATCCTGCTGGATGCCAACCCGGCCTATGTGGCGGCGCATCACGTGTTCCGGCTGGTCTTCCTCTCTGTCCTGCTGCCGTTTCTCGTGGCGCGGATCCGCCCCCGCGCCTGAGCTATTCGCGCGCCCGCAACACGCGCGCCGGCCGCGCGGCCAGCGGGCGCAGGGCAAAGGCCAGCCCGGCCAAAAGCGTCGCCGCCACGCCGCCCGACACGATGAACAGGGCCGAGACCGGCGCGAAGACGAAGCTTTCCTCCATGACGAATTTCATCACCGCCCAGCCGGCAAGCCCGCCGGCCAGAACCGCCACCCCGCCGGCTGCCGCACCCAGCATGGCCGAACGCAGGGCGAAATAGCCGAGCACCTGGCCGCGCACCGCCCCCACGGTCTTGAGCACCGCGGCCTCGTAGACGCGCGCCTGCTCTCCTGCCGCGGCGGCGCCGATCAGCACGAACAGGCCGGTGACCAACGTGGCCAGCGCGCCATAGGTGATCGCGGCGGCAAGCCCGCCCAGAACCTCCGAGATGCGGGTGATCGCGTCGCGCACGCTGATCGCGGTGATGTTGGGATAGGCGTCGGTCAGATCGCGGACCAGCTGTGCCTCGGCATCGCGGTCGGCATAGATCGTCGAGATCCAGCTATGCGGCGCCCCCTGCAAGGCGGACGGGTTCATTGACATGACAAAACCGATCCCGGCGGTCGAGAAATCGACCACTCGAAAGCTGGTGACCCGGGCCGTGATCTCTCGGCCCAGCACGTTGACGGTGACAGTGTCGCCGAGCTTCAGGCCGATCTCGGCGGCCTCTTCGGCGGCAAAGCTCATCTGCGGCGGGCCGTCATAACCGGCGGGCCACCACTTTCCGGCGGTGATCTCGGTGCCCTCGGGCGGCGTTGCCGAATAGGTCAGCCCGCGATCGCCGCGCACCACCCAGTGGTTGCCTGCCACCTCTTCGGCGGGGCGGCCGTTGATCCGGGTGATGACGCCGCGCAGCATCGGCGCCGACTGGACCTTCGAGACGCCCGGATCGCCGGTGACCCGGTCGAGATAGCCCTCGATCTGGGCGGGCTGGATATCAACGACGAAATAGGACGGCGCCACATCCGGCAATTCGTTGGCGATCGCGTTCTTCAGGTTGGCGTCGATCTGCCCGATCGCCGCGAGAACCGACAGGCCCAGCCCCAGCGAAAGCACGACCGAGGCCGTTTCGCCGCCCGGCCCGCCGATCGCGCCAAGCGCCAGGCGCAGCGGGGCGTGGCCGCGAATGCGCCTGGCGCGCGCCGCGCGCCGCGCCAGCGCCCGGATGGCCAGCGCCGCCAGCGCCAGCATCGCCAGCGCACCGGCGATGCCGCCCGCCGCCCAAAGCGCCAGCTCGGGCGCGTCCGAGAAGCCCGCCGCCGCGCCGATCAGCGCCGCGCCCAACAGCGCGGTCACCACCAGAACGCGCACGCCCGGCAAGGCCCGGGCGGGTGCGACCGCGTCTCGGAACAGGGCCGATGCCCGCACCTGGCCGGTGCGCGCCAGCGGCCAGAGCGTGAAAACCAGTGCCGTCAGCGCGCCGTAAAGCGCGGCCTCGGCCAGGGGGCCGGGATAGATGCCGATATTCGTGGGCAGCGGCAGCCGCGCCGCGATCAACGGCGCAAGTGCGAGCGGCAGGATGGCGCCCAGGATCAGCCCGATCACGAGACCCAGCAGCGCCAGCACGCCGATCTGCATGAGGTAGGCAAGGAATATCACCCGCCCCTCGGCCCCCAGGGTCTTCAGCGTGGCGATGACCGGCATCTTGCCGTCCAGATAGGTCCGGACCGCGGCGGAAATGCCGATTCCGCCCACCGCCAGCCCGGCCAGCCCGACCAGCACCAGGAAGGATCCGATACGTTCGACGAAGCGGGTCATTCCCGGCGCGGCGTTCCGGCTGTCGCGCCAGCGCATCCCGTCATCCGCAAAGCGCGCCTTCGCACGCCGTTCCAGCGCCGGCAGGCTGGCCCCCTCGGCAAGCGCCAGGCGGTATTCCGCCTCGAACAGGGTGCCCGGCGCCAACAATCCCGATCCGTCGAGCGCGGCCGTGCGCAGCAATGTGGGCGGCGCGAAATCGAAGCCGCCGCCGGCATCGTCGGGCAACCGATCGAGGATCGCGCGCAGCTCGAATTCCTTGGTGCCCAGGCGGAACCTGTCGCCCGGCGCAAGGCCCAGACGGTCGGCCAGCACCCGCGCCATCGCCGCGCCATTGCCGGCCAGCGCCTTGTCCAGCGGCATCACCGGATCCAGCACGACCTGCCCGTAAAGCGGATACTGGGCATCCACGCCCTTGATCGCAGTCAAGGCGCGTTCGCTTTGGCCGTCGCGCTGAATCACCACCATCGAGCGGAAATCGACGACCTCGGAGATCCGCTCGGCATTGCGCCGCATGAAGGCGCGCTCGGCCGGGTCGGCATGGCGATAGGTGAATTCCATCATCGCGTCGCCACCCAGCAGAACCGCGCCCTGGTCCTTCAACCCGGCCTCGATCCCCTGCCGGACCGAGCCGACCGCCGCGATCGCGGCCACGCCCAAGGCGAGGCAGACCAGGAAGATTCGAAACCCCGAAAGCCCGCCGCGCAACTCGCGCCGGGCGATGCGCGCGGCAATCCGAAGGCTCATTCCGCGGCCTTCCGCGCGTCATCCACGCGCCCGTCGGACAGCGAAATCACCCGGTCGCAGCGCGCTGCCAGATCGGGGGCATGGGTCACCATCACCAATGTCGATCCATGCCGGTCGCGCAGCCCGAACAACAGATCCATGATCGCCGCCCCGTTGGTGGCATCCAGATTTCCGGTCGGCTCATCGGCCAGCAGGATATCGGGGCGCGGCGCCGCGGCCCGCGCCAGCGCCACGCGCTGTTGCTCGCCGCCCGACATCTGGCCGGGATAGTGGTTCAGCCGGGTGCCCAGGCCGATATGGCGCAGTTCTTCCTCGGCGCGCTCGAACGCATCCGGCGCCCCGGCCAGTTCCAGCGGCGTGGCCACGTTTTCCAGCGCGGTCATTGTCGGGATCAGGTGGAAAGACTGGAACACCACGCCCATATGATTCCTGCGGAACCGGGCCAGCGCGTCTTCGTTCATCGCGCTCAGGTCGTGACCCAGTGCGGTGACCGCCCCGGACGAGGCGCGTTCGAGTCCGCCCATCAGCATGAGGAGAGAGGATTTGCCAGACCCTGACGGCCCGACCAACCCCAGCGTCTCCCCCGCGGACACGTCCAGAGAGATCCCGTGCAGGATTTCGACCGGGCCGGCATTGCCGGTCAGGGTCAGCGTGACGTCGCGCAGCGACAGGATCGGTTCCGCCATCCGGCACCTCGGGCGATTGCGGTTCCCGACTCGATATGGGGCAATGCGCGCATTCCGCAAGCTGACCGGCGTCGTGGCGATGTCGCTGATGCTGGCCGCGCCGGCGCCGGCGGCACCGCTGACCATCGCCGCACTGGGCGACAGCCTGACGCAAGGCTATGGCCTGCCCGCAGGGCAGGGTTTCGTGCCGCAGATGGAAGCCTGGCTTGCCGATCATGGCGCCAAGGTCACGCTGATCAATGCCGGCGTGTCCGGCGACACCACGGCCGGCGGGCTGTCCCGCGTGGACTGGACCCTGAGCGAACCGGTTGACGGCATGATCGTGGCGCTTGGCGGGAACGACATGCTGCGCGGTATCGACCCCGCGGTGACCCGCGCCAATCTCGAGGGAATCGTGAACGCGGCACAGGACAAGGGGGTTGCCGTCCTGCTGGTGGGTCTTTCCGCGCCGGGAAACTATGGCCCGGACTACAAGCGCGACTTCGACGCGATCTTCCCCGCGCTTGCGCAGAAGCACGATATCCTGCTGTTCCCGGATTTCATGGCGGGCCTGTCGAGGCACACCGACATGCGCGGCGCCGCGCGCGATTACATGCAGCCCGACGGCATCCACCCGAATGCACGCGGTGTCGAACTGATCGTCGAGGCGATGGGCCCCAAGGTGCTTGAACTGGTCGAACGCGCCCGACAGTGAAAATCACGTCCAGCGGCCTCGGCTCTGCGGGGCGTTGCGAACCGGTCATGGCATCTCGGGCGGGCGTCGCTCAGGGGCGGAGGTCGAACAGATAGATCAGCGTCAGGCCGGTGCCCATAAGCGCGATGGTCCATTTGAGCAATCGTTCGGGAAGCCGCCGGATGATGCGCGCGCCGACATAGCCCCCCGCGACCCCGCCGATGAACACCGATATCGCAGCCGGCCAGACCACCAGGCCCGATAGCGAAAGCGGAATCACCGCCGCGGTGTTCGCCGCGACGGCCAGCAGATTCTTGCGGGCATTCGCGGCGTGAATGCGGCTGTCGCCGGCAAGGAATACCGCTGCAAGCAGCATGAAGCCCAGCCCGGCACCGAAATATCCCGCATAAACCCCACAAGCGAGGAAAATCACGCGGGCCATGCGCGGCCCGCCGGCCGACCGGGCGATTGGCTGCATCCAGCGCGTCAACCGGTCGCCAAAAAGGATCGCCCCCACCGCGATGACAAGAAAGAAGGGTACCAGCCCGACGAAGGTCGCCTCGCCGAAACCGATCAGGGCGAGCACACCCAGCACCGCGCCGATGCCGGCAAAGGCCGCATCCACGGCCAGCATGCCGGGCGAAGACGGCAGCGATTTGCGAAAGACCAGAACGCCGGGCATCTGTGCCGGCCACAGGGCCACCGTTCCGGTTGCATTGGCCGCCAGCGGCGGCAGGCCGGCCGACAGCAGGATGGGAAAGACGAATAGCTTCGCGCCACCGGCGGCCACATTCACCGCACCGCCCACGAAGCCCGCGGCGAGGAACAGGAAAAGATCGGCCGTCAAGCGCCCTGGCCCTGACGCATCTCCTCGGACAGCATCCGCGCGGTGGTGTCGAAATGCTGGCCGATCAGCTTGCGCGCAGCAGCCTCGTCGCGGTCGAGCACCGCGTCGCGGATCGCCCGGTGCTCGGCCGCCAGGTCGCGCTCTGCCCGCCGCAGATCGACCGATGCGCGGCGATAGCGTTCGCATTGGTCATGAAGACGGGCCCGAACCTTGAGCAGCCAGCGTGATCCGCAGGCCGCCACGGTGGCCCGGTGGAAAGCGGCATTGGCCATCTCCCAGGAATCGAGCGCCTCCTCGGGGTGTTCGACCAGGGCCCGGTCCTGCTTTTCCAGCCGGTAGAAGGTGGCGACAACGCCCGATTCCCATTCGTCGCCACCGTTCCGGATCGACAGGGACACGGCCTCGGTCTCGACCGCCTTGCGCGCGATGTTGAGATCCATGAACTCGGCGACATCAAGCGGCGCCACCGCGAAGCCGCGATTGCCGCGCGACCAGACCAGCCCGTCGGCGCAAAGCCGCTGCAACGCCTCGCGCAGCGGAGTCGGGCCGATTCCATAAAGCCTGGAGAGTCGCTCGATGCGCAGCCGTTCTTCCGGCGCCCGCTCGCCCGAGATGATGTCAGAGCGCAAGCGGCCATAAACGGTTTCCGCCAAGGTCATGCCGCGATCTTCATCAACATCCTGAAAAGACATTATTTCCTCGAACCCTTTCGGCAGCCTTCACGCGCCCTGCACGATTCCATGATCAGTTAAAATGGATATATTGACAAGTCCGTTTTCAATGTGTTTCCTGAAATCATCGACAAAACAATAAATCGGCGACAGAATGAAACTGATCACTTTTGAACATGAGGGACGTGTGAAGGCCGGCTGCCTGGCGGGCGACGAGGTCACGGTCTGCGACGATGGCCCGGACGCATCGGGCTGGGTTCTGGGCCGGGTTCGAGCCGGGGATGCGGGGCCGTTCACCGCGATCACGCGGCTCCCGCGGGCGGATGTCAGGCTTCTGGCCCCGATCCCCGAACCCCGGCGCGACATCCTTTGCGTCGGCAAGAACTATTACGCCCACGCCGCGGAATTCTTCGGCTCCGGCTTCGACTCCAGCGCCAGGGAAGAGGTGCCCTCGAACCCGGTGGTTTTCAGCAAGGCGATGACATCGGTCGTCGGACCCGGCGCCGTGGTCAAGGCGTCGCTCGATCCGACCGGTTCGGTCGATTACGAGGGCGAACTGGGCGTGGTGATCGGCAAGAAGGCGCAGCGCGTGAAGAAGGCCGATGCCTATGACCATGTCTATGGCTACGTCATCGTGAACGATGTCACCTCGCGCGAGTTGCAGAAGAAGCACAACCAGTGGGTTATCGGCAAGGGTGTGGATACGTTCTGCCCGATGGGGCCGTGGATCGCGACCGCCGACGAGATCGGCGATGTCGATGCGATGGAACTGGTCACCACGGTCAACGGCGAGGAGCGTCAGAGGGCCATCGTGAAGGACATGGTGTTCGACATTCCGACCCTGATCGAAACGCTGACGGCCACCGGCACGCTGCTGCCGGGCGACATCATCGCGACCGGCACGCCGGCCGGCGTCGGAATCGGCTTTACCCCGCCGAAATACCTGAAGGCGGGCGACAGCATGTGCGTGACAATCACCGGTCTCGGCACGCTGGAAAACCCGGTCGAGTGACCGGGAAAACGCAAGGGAGGAGAAAATGAGGAAACTACTGATCGGGGCTCTCGCGGCTGCCACGATGGGCCTGGGCCTGTCCCCCGCAGCCCAGGCGCAGGAAGAGGTGCGCATCACCCAGGCCGTGGCAAGCTTTGCCTTTCTGCCGATCGACTATGCCAAGGCATCCGGGATCTTCGAAGAGGAAGGCCTGGATGTGCAGCAGATCGCGACGCGGGGCGGCGGCCCGGACCTGACGGCGCTGATTTCCGGCGACGTGCAGTTCAACGCGGCCGCCGGCACATACCAGATCGGCGCGATCGCCGCGGGGCGTGAAATTGTCAACGTCTACAATTTCTATGACCGCAACCTGATCGGGCTGGTCCTTTCCGAAGAGGCCGCCGCCGCCACCGGCGTCTCGCCCGATGCGCCGCTGAAAGAGCGCCTGGCCGCCCTCAAGGGGCTGAAGATCGGCATGACCCGGCCCGGCTCGCTGACCGACAAGCAGGTGCGCCACCTGTTGCGCCAGGGCGGTCTGAGCGAAGATGACGCGCAGATCGTCGCCATCGGCGGGCCGCCGAACCTGCTTTCGGCGCTCGACCAGGGTGCGATCGACGGCTTCGCGATCTCGGTGCCGCATTACCAGATCGCGGCGCAACGGCACGGCGCCGTCATCTGGGTGGACAATACGCGCGGCGACGATCCGTCGATCGACCCGTTCATGATGGAATCGATCCTGACGACGCGCGAATATGCCGATGCCCATCCCGAGATCGTCGCGGCGATGGTGCGCGCCGTGGATCGCGCGGTCGAGGAAATCGCGGCATCCACCCCCGAGGAGGTGCGCGCGGTGGTGCAGGACACGTTCGCAAGCGTGGACCCCGAGACCATGCTAATCGGCATCGAGGCGGTGCAGCAGGCGCTCAACACCGATGGCAGGGTGACCATGGACATGGCCGAGAATACCATGCTTCTGGACGGCCGGACCGATCAGGTCAGCGCAAAGCAGCTGTTCGACACCTTCACCGCGGAGTTCATTCCGCAATGAGCATGGCCAGGACCAATGCCGGGGGCGGCGCGGCCGCCCCCGACCGCGCATTCCAGCCCAGTATCGGCCAGCCCGTGATCGAGCTGAAAGGCGTCGATCGGGTCTTTCACTCGGACCGCGGCGAGATCGTGGCGCTGAAGGGAATCGACCTGACGGTCTGCGAGGGCGAATTCGTCACCGTCGTGGGGCCGTCGGGCTGCGGCAAATCGACGGTTCTCAATGTGATCGTCGGGCTTCTCGATCCCTCGGCGGGCGAGAAATTCTACAAGGGCAAACCCTCGCGCGGGGTCAACAGGAATATCGGCTATGTCACGCAGGCCGACAACCTGTTCCCCTGGCGGACGGTGATCGAGAACGTGACTTTCGGACTGGAAGTCCGGGGGATCGGCAACCGGTCAGAGCGCGAAGACCGCGGGCGCGAACTTCTCAAGCGGGTCGGGCTCGACGGGTTCGAGAATCACTATCGCCACGAACTGTCCGGCGGCATGCGCCAGCGGGTGAACATCGTGCGAACCCTGGCCTACGAACCCGAGGTCATCCTGCTGGACGAACCCTTCGGCCCGCTGGATGCGCAGACCCGGCTCAACCTTCAGGATCTGCTGATGCAGCTTCGCGAGGAACGCCCCGAGACCACCTTCATGTTCATCACGCATGACCTGGCCGAGGCGATCACGCTGGGCGACCGCTGCGCGGTGATGAGCGCGCGGCCGGGACGCATCCGCGAAGTGGTCGAGGTGCCGCTGGGCCATCCCCGCGACGTCTATACGATCAACACACATTCGGATTTCCGGCGCCTCTTCGACGAGGTCTGGGAACATCTTGCCGAGGAAATGCGCGGAGGCGACGGCGGCTGATGAATACATCGACCATCATTTACTGGCGCATTCTGGTGGGCATCGGCCTGCTTGGCGCCTGGGAAATCTTCTCGGGCTGGACATTCGACAGCTTCTGGCTGTCGCAACCTTCCGAGATCTCGGCCTATCTGTGGAAAAGCATCCTGTCTGGCCAATTATTGTCGGACATGGCGCTTACATTCCAGGCAACGGCCTATGGCTATGTCCTGGGCGCGTTGGCGGGGCTGTTCATCGGGCTGCTTCTGGCCCAGTCGGAAACCATCGCGATGATCCTGCGGCCCTATATCATGGCGATCTACGGCATCCCGCGGATCGCGCTGGCGCCGATCTTCATCCTGTGGTTCGGCATCGCGATGACCTCGAAGATCATGATGGCGGCGATGATGACCTTCATGCTGGTCTTCTTCAACACCTATGAAGGCGTGCGCGCGGCCGATGTGGACCTGAAAAGTGTCGCGCGGGTGCTGGGGGCGAACCGCTGGCAGCTGTTCATGAAGGTCACGCTTCCCAACGCCTCGCCCTGGATCATCGCCGGGCTGCGGATCTCGATCCCGCAGGCGCTGGTGGCGGCGGTCGTGGCCGAGTTCATCGCCTCGATCGGCGGGCTGGGCTATCGGCTGATGGAAACCACGTCGAGCCTGAACACGCCCGGCACCATGGCCGGAATCCTGGTGCTGATGGTCGTGGTGATGCTGCTGAACACGATCCTCGACCGGGCCGAAAACTATCTCCTGCGTTGGCGAGCAAAGGACCAATCATGAGCTCTCTTATCGACGAAGACATCATCGAACCCTCGATCGACCCCAAGACGCAGAAAATCGGTGTGCGTCATGTGAAAGGGGTCAATGCCGCGGGCACGCGCACGAAGATCCAGGTGCGCGACTTTGCCCCGGTGTTCACCGATGAGCCCGACAGCATGGGGGGCACGAACACCGGGCCATCGCCGCTTGAAACCGTGCTGGTGGCGCTGGTGGGCTGCGACGGTGTGATCATCAACGGCGTCGCCAAGGCCATGGGCTTCGACTATGCCGGGGTCGAGTTCGCCTGCCAGAGCCAGATCGACGTGCGCGGCCCCAAGGGCGTTCCGGGCGTGCGCCCGTTCTTCGAGAAGGCGACGCTCGAAATCGTCGTATATACCGACGAGGACGACAAGCGTTTTCGGCAGCTCGAAAAGAATGTCGAGTTCCGCTGCCCGGTCATGAACCTGATGCGCGCGGCCGATGTCGAACTGGATGTCACCTGGACGAAGAAGCCGAAGGCGGATTTCAGCGGCAACGTGGACCCATAAAAGCGTTCGGGCGGGGGTCGGTCGCGCAGGCGGGCTTGGTTCTCCCGCGATCAGACCCCCACGAACCGCTGCGATATCTGGCGCGTCAATGCCGACATGCGGCCCGACCAGACGGTCTTGCCGCGCTCCAGGATCACCGCACGGTCCGCGACCCGGCGCAGATCCGTCAGCGACTTGTCGATCACCAGGATCGCCATCGCGGTTTCGGATTTCAGCCGCGCGATGGCCGCCCGGATCTCCTGGCGGATGATCGGGGCAAGACCCTCGGTCGCCTCGTCAAGGATCAGTAGCCGCGGATTGGTCATGAGCGCCCGGCCGATGGCCAGCATCTGCTGCTCGCCGCCCGAAAGCGACGCGGCGCGCTGATTTCTGCGTTCGTCGAGACGCGGGAAAAGATACGCGACCCGGCGCATGTCCCAGGGGCCGGGGCGCGCGGTGGCGATCAGGTTTTCGGCGACGGTCAGGTTGCCGAAACATCGCCGCCCTTCAGGAACCAGCCCGATCCCGAGCCGGGCCACGCGAAAGCTTGGCAAGGCGTGCAGATCATGGCCGTCGAACTGCAACCGGCCCTGCGACCGGATCATCCGGCAGATCGCCTTGACCGTGGTGGTCTTGCCCATCCCGTTACGGCCCATGACGGCCAGCACCTCGCCCTCGTCCAGTTCGAGATCGACACCGAACAGCGCCTGGCTGACGCCATAGCTGGCGGTCAATGCCGATACGGCAAGAAGGCTCATGCGTCTTCTCCCAGATAGGCCTGGCGCACCTCGGGATTGGCGCGGATTTCATCCACCCTTCCGGTGGCAATCACCCGGCCATAGACCAGCACGCTGATCCGGTCTGCCAATGCGAACACCGCGTCCATGTCGTGTTCGACCAGCAGGATCGGCGCCTGGGCGCGCAGCCCGTCGAGCAAGCCCGTCAGCCGCTTCGAGCCTTCCGTGCCAAGCCCCGCCATGGGCTCGTCCATGATGAAGGCCCTTGGCTGCAAAGTCAGCGCCACGGCCACCTCCAGCTGGCGCCGCTGGCCATGGCTCAGCGCGGCACAGGGCGCCGCCATCATCTCGTCAAGGCCAACGCGGTGCAAAGCCTCTTGTGCGCGCGTCCGCAACGCACGGTCGTTCAGGACCGGGCGCCAGAATCCCCAGGGCCGGCCCGACGCGCCAAGCGCCCCCAGGACGGCGTTCTGAAGAACCGTGTCTTCCATCGCAAGCGCCGAGACCTGAAAGGTGCGCCCCAATCCGGCCCGCGCCCGTGCCGCCGTGCCCAGCCGTGTCACGTCCTGCCCCAGAAGCCTGATCTCGCCCGCATCGGGCCGCAACTCGCCACAGATCTGGTGGATCAGCGTCGTTTTCCCCGCGCCGTTCGGGCCGATCACCGCGTGAATCTCGCCCGCGCGCAGGTCGATCGAGATGTCGTCGCTTGCGGTCAGCGCACCGAAACGCTTCGAAAGGTTGCGGGTTTCCAGCACCGGCTCAGTCATGCAACCCCCTCTTGCCGCACAACAGACCGATGATCCCGCCGCGCGCAAAGAGAACGATCAGCAGAAGAATGATGCCCAGATAGATCTGCCAGAAGTCGGTCAGACCGCCCAGGAAATGCTCCAGCGCGACGAAGACGACCGCGCCCAGCACCGGACCGAAAAGCCGGCCCGTGCCGCCCAGAATCACAAGCACCATGATTTCGCCGGAAAACTGCCAGCTGAACATCGCCGGGCTGACGAAGCGGTTGAGATCGGCATAAAGCGCCCCGGCCAGCCCTGTGACGGCGCCCGAGAGGACGAAAGCCGCCAGTTTCAGCCGCAGCGGGTCAAGGCCAACCGTCCGGACCCGCAGCGGCACCTGCCGCGCCGCATCCAGCGCAAGGCCGAATCGCGACCGGACCAGCCGGGCGTTCAAGTAAAGGACAAGGCCGAGCAGGACGAGGCATAACGCGAAGAACTGGATCGGCACCAGCGTATCGAGCCCCGGAAAGCTGTTGCGCACATAGATCGACATCCCGTCCGCGCCGCCATAGCTGCGCCAGGAGACCGCGAAATAATAGAACATTTGCCCGAAGGCGAGCGTGATCATGATGAAATAGACACCGCTTGTGCGCAGGCTGAGCGCCCCGATTACCGCCGCGACGAACGCCGACAGGACAATCGCCGCCAGCCAGATCACCGGCATTGCCTTTGTCCCGGCGATCGAGAAGGCCCCGAGATCGAGCGGCGTGAAGGTCTGGGCATGATAGGCGAGGATGCCCATGACATAGCCGCCGATGCCGAAAAACGCGGCATGGCCCAGGCTTACCAGCCCGCCGATCCCCAGGGCGATGTTCAGGCCGACGGCGGCCAGCGCCAGGATGACGGCCCGTGTCGCAAGGGTGATGGTAAAGGGCTCGTCCGCCGCCAGCGCCCATGACGGCACCACGATCAGACCCAGGACAAGGGCCAGGTTGACATGACGCTCAGCGATCACGCGCGCCCCCCGAACAGCCCCGTGGGCCGCCAGATCAGCACCAGGCTCATCACGATGTAGATCGACATCGACGCCAGGGCCGACCCGACCGACGTGGCCGCGGCCGGCGCCATGAAAAGCTTGAACAGCTCGGGCAGAAAAACCCCGCCCAGCGTGTCGGTCAGCCCGACAAGCAGCGCCCCGACAAGGGCCCCCCGGATCGACCCGATCCCGCCGATCACGATGACCACGAAGGCCAGGATCAGAACCGGCTCGCCCATGCCGACCTGGACCGACTGGATGGCACCCACCATCGCGCCGGAAAGCCCGGCCAGCGCCGCGCCCAGCGCGAAGACCAGCGTGTAGAGGCGCGAAATGTCGACGCCCAGCGCGGCGACCATCTCGCGGTCGTTCTCACCGGCACGGATCCGGATCCCGATCCGCGTATGCTCGATCAGGGCCCACAAGCCCAGCCCCACGGCCAGCCCCGCGCCGATCAGCATCACGCGATAAAGCGGATACTGAATGCCACCCGGCAGGGTCACGGCGCCGGAAAGATAGTCGGGAATTTCGAGATACATCGGGAAGGATCCGAAAACCCACCGCGTTCCTTCCGAGAAGATCAGAATCAGGGCGAAGGTCGCCAGCACCTGGTCCAGGTGCTCGGCCGCGTAAAGGCGCCGTATCACCACGATCTCGACAATTGCACCGGCCACCGCCGCCGCGACCAGCGCGCAGATCATCGCCAGAAGGAACGATCCGGTCGCCCCGGCGACGGCTGCCGCCACGAAAGCCCCAATCATGTAAAGCGACCCATGCGCAAGATTGATCAGCCCCATGACCCCGAAGATCAGCGTCAGACCCGCGGCCATGAGAAACAGCATGACCCCGAACTGAAGCCCGTTCAGGATCTGCTCGACGATCAGGATGGCTGACATATGGCGGGCGGTCCGGTCTCGTTGCAATCGCGGCGGACCCCGGAACACCCCGGGGCCCGCACCTGCCTGCATTACATCTTGCACTCGTCCGCATAGGCGTCCGCATGGTCCTTCAATGCCACGCCGATGATCTTGTTGGTATAGACATCGCCCTCCTTCACGACCTTTCGGGCATAGATCGTCTGGATCGGATGATGGTTCGGCCCGAACCGGAACTTGCCGCGGGTGCTGTCGAAATCAGCCTCCATCAATGCCGCGCGGAAGGCGTCCGGATCCGACGGGTCGGCCTTTTCCAGCGCCGAAAGAAGAAGGTTCGCCGTATCGAAGCCCTGGCTTGCGTAAAGCGAGGGCAGACGGCCATATTCGGCCTGGAAGGCTTTCACGAAGGCCAGGTTCGTCGGATTGTCGATGTCCTTGGACCATTGCGACGTGTTCACCACGCCAAGCGCCGCTTCGCCCACGGCCTGCAGGATCCCCTGATCGAAGCTGAACGCCGGCCCCACGACCGGAATCTCGACGCCGCTGTTGGCGTATTGTTTCAGAAACGAGATTCCCATGCCGCCGGGCAGGAAGAAATAGACGCTGTCGGCCCCCGAGGCGCGGATCTGCGCGATCTCGGCGGCATAGTCGGTCTGGCCCAGCTTGGTATAGACCTCTCCGGCCAGGTCGCCCTCGAACATGCGCTTGTAGCCGGTCAGCGCGTCCCGTCCGGCCGGATAGTTCGGCGCCATCAGGAAGCTGTTCTCGTAACCGGCCGAATTGGCATAGGCGCCGGCGGCCTCGTGCAGGTTGTCGTTCTGCCAGGCGACGTTGAAATAGTTGGGATGACAGCCCGCGCCGGCCAGTTGCGAGGGTCCGGCGTTGGGCGAGAGATAGAACACCCCCTGCGCCGTCGCCGCGGGAACCACCGCCATGGCAAGGTTCGACCAGATGATGCCGGTCAGAACGTCGACCTTGTCGCTCTGGATCATCTTGTCGGCAAGTTGCACGGCAATGCCGGGCTTTCGCTGATCGTCCTCGATCACCACTTCGATATCGTCGCGGCCCGACTGTTCGATCGCCAGCATGAAGCCGTCGCGCACGTCGATACCAAGGCCGGCGCCGCCGCCGGACAGGGTCGTGATCATGCCGACCTTGACCTCGGCCCCTGCCGCGCCGGCAAGCGCGCTGAGGGCTGCCGCAATGAATAGTTTCCTCATGTCTCTCTCCCTGCATGTCCGGGGCGTTGCGCCGCCTTGTCCTGTCGCGGCCCGCGAAGCGCAGGCCGAAGAGTGGTTTCCGGGTGGGCCAAGTCTTCCGGGTTAAAGGCGCCGGGGCAAGAAGAAACCTGCGAAAACGGCCCTGCCGCGCGCCGACAAATGGGTGCCGCCACGCAGACAGGCAAACCATGCGGCCCCGGCCCGGTCGCAAGCAGCTCGTGATTGCGGTTTCAGACCGTTTCGTCGCTGGTCATCACCTTGGCGAAATTGCTGAAGAACTTGCCGGCCAGCTTGTGCGCGGTGCCCTGGATCAGCCGGCTGCCGAGCTGGGCGATCTTGCCGCCGATCTCGGCGCGCGCGTCATAGCTGAGCAGGGTTTCATCGCCGCGATCCTCCAGCGTCACGTCGGCGCCGCCCCGAGCGAACCCCGCCGCGCCGCCGCTACCCTCGCCGCTGAGCGAGAGCAGCTCGGGGCCGCCGCTGCGGTCCAGCGTGACAGTGCCCGCAAAACGCGCCTTCACCGGCCCGACCTTGAGCACGACCTTCGCCTTCAGTTCATCCTCGGAAACCCGTGTCAGTTCTTCGCAGCCGGGGATGCACTGGCGCAACACATCGGTGTCATTGAGCGCGGCAAAGACGCTCTCGCGCGGGGCGGGGATCAGGATTTCGTCCTTCAGTTCCATGGATAGTCCTTTCTCGACAAAGGGGATTCGTGATGCGGACCGGCGCGCCGGGGCCGCAACACAGGATCCGGCGGGCGCGGCTCATGCGTCTTGCGCCGCGGCGGTCCGCTGGCCACGGCGACGATGGGCGACCATCTCGGCCAGGATCGACAGCGCAATCTCTTCCGGCGTGATCGCCCCGATATCCAGGCCGGCAGGCGCATGGAGCGAATCAAGCCGCGCCTTCGGCACGCCATCGACAAGTTTCTCCCGCAGGCTTTCGGTCTTGGCGCGGCTGCCGACGAAGGCAACGTAATCGGCCGGCGCCGCCAGGGCGGCCCGAAGCGCGGCTTCGTCACCGCGCCCCTGCGTCGCCACCACGCGATACCGCCGGCATCCTGGGGCAGCCTCCACCGCCGTGCCCCCTGTCGGCCCGGCGGCGGTGGCGTCGGCAGGCTGCGCTCCGGCCTCGGCACAGGTCGTCACTTGGAAATCGAAACGTGGCGCGAAATCGGCCAGCGCGGCGGCAACCGGGCTTGCGCCCCAGACCACCAGTTCGGGCAGGGGCAGGACAGGCTCGATGAAAATGTCCATCGTGCCCTTGCTGGGGCACATGTTGCGCAGAAAGCGGATCCCGTCGCGCTCATCGCCCGCGCGCACGCCCTGCGCGTCCAACAGATCCTCCGGTTGCACCGAAATCAGCCGCGGCCTGCCGTCTTCCAGCGCCTCGCCCGCCGCCCGCAGCACCGCCCCGCGCGCGCAGCCGCCACCGATCCAGCCGGCCGAAATCGTGCCATCGGCCTGGATCACCGCCTTGGCCCCCGCCTTCGCCGCGGTCGCCGAGACGGTGCGCACAACGGTTGCCAGAACGTAGGGCTGCCCCGCCGCCTTGAGCCGGGCCGCAAGATCCATGATCGCCTCCTGCCGCATCATCCGCCCCCTAAAGCCTCGCCAGTTCCGGCTCCAACGCGGCGAGACTGTCCAGCGTGTTCGCCGCCGCGAAGAGATCCAGATGCGGCAACGCCGCCGCCATGCCGCGCGCCACCGGCGCATAATCCTTCCAGCCCTTCAGCGGGTTCAACCAGACGATCCGGCAGCCGCGCCGCTTCAATCGCGCCAGTTCGCTGCCCAGTACCTCGGGCGGATCGGTGTCGTAGCCATCCGACAGGATCATCACCACGCTGCGCCCGCCGACCAGCCGCCTTGCATAGCCGCGGTTGAAGGCGGCCAGATTGCTTCCGATCCGGGTGCCCCCGCCGAAGCCCTGCGCCAGCAGCGACAACCGGTTGATCGCGCGCATCGCGTCGCGGTCGCGCAGCGCGTCCGTGATCCGCACCAGCCTTGTGTGGAACAGATAGGCATCGGTGGTCGTGTCGGCCGCGGTCAGGCCCTTGAGAAAGGCCAGGAAAACACGCGCATAGACGGTCATCGACCCTGATGTGTCGAGGATCGCCACCAGTTTTGCCGGCCGCTCGGGCCGGGCCTTGCGGAACAGGCGCAACGGCTCACCCCCGGTGGCGATGCTGGCCCGCGCCACGCGCCGCAGGTCAAGCTGCGCGCCGCGTTTGGCGGCGCGGCGGCGACGCGAGCGGCGGTCGCGGATCGCACGCGCCAGCCGTTCGGCGGCTGCTTCGGCCGCGGCCACATCCTCGGGCGTGACGAACTCGCGCAGGTCCGTGCCGGCGATATTGCGCGTTCGCGCGGCGACCAGCCGACCCTCGCCCTGATGCGCCGCGGCGCCGTCAGGGTCGTCGTCGGGACGCTCCGGCGTTCCGCTCTGCAGCGCGGCCCGCTCCCCCGACAGCCCCGGCGCATGCCGCGACGCCTCGCGCGCCTCGTTCTGCGCACGCTCCTGCCGCTCGCGTTGGCGGTCCCGGTTGAACCAGTAGGCGGCGAAAAGCGCGTCGAACCGGGCGAAATCTTCGGCCCGGCTGGCACAGACGGCTTTAAGCGCGCTTCGCGCCTGCGCCGCATCGGTCGGGTCGATGACGCCCAGCGCACGCAGCGCGGCAGCGGTCTCGCCCACGCCGACGGCCAGCCCGTTCATCCGCAGATGCGCCATGAAGCCCGCGATTCGCTCGGCCGGGCCGGTCGCGCGGGCGGGAAACCGCGTCACCTGCATCATGCGGCCTTTCCGGCCAGGCGCTGCGCCAGCTCGGTCGGGATCGCGGCGCGATCGGCCTGGGTCTTCAGAAGCGTCACCAACGCCGCCTGAAGCGCCACCGGGTCATCGGCCAGGTCATTCACTCCCAATCCACTCAGCGCCGCGGCAAAATCCAGTGTTTCGGCCACGCCCGGCGTCTTTTCCAGGTCCTCCCGGCGCAGCGCCTGCACGAAACCGACGATCTGGGCCGCCAGCCGCGGCTCCAGCGCCGGGTGCCGCGCGGCGAGGATCGCCAGCTCGGCCGCCCGGTCGGGATATTCGACATAGGAATATATGCAGCGCCGGCGCAGCGCGTCGGACAGATCGCGCGTGCCATTCGAGGTCAGGATGACATGCGGCCGGGCGGTCGCGTGAACGGTGCCCATCTCGGGGATGGAGATGGTGAAATCGGACAGAATTTCCAGCAGATAAGCCTCGAACTCCTCGTCGGCGCGGTCAATCTCGTCGATCAGCAGCACCGGGGCACTGTCCTGGCTTATGGCCTCCAGCAGTGGCCGGCGCATCAGGAACCGGTCCGAGAAGATGCACGCCTCGACCGCCTCGCCGGTCTCGCCGCCCTCCGCCGCCGTTCGAATTGCCAGAAGCTGCCGCTGATAGTTCCATTCATAGATGGCATGGGTCGCGTCCAGCCCCTCGTAGCATTGCAACCGGATCAACCGTGCATCCTTCACCTCGGCCAGGGTCTTGGCCACCTGCGTCTTGCCCACGCCGGCGGCACCTTCCAGCAAGAGCGGACGCTCCAGAGCCAGCGCCAGGTGAAGCGCCATCGCCAGATCGTCGGACGCGATATATCCATGCGCCGCCAGGTCGTGCTGCAAGCTCGTCCAGCTCATCCATCTCTCCCGCAGGGGCACGGGGCCCCCGCCTTCTTCTCGGCTCAAATACTCCTGCCGGAGGCCCGGTTTTCCAGCCGGAAAACCGTCCTCCGGCCACATGGCTCAGCCATGCAGGCCCAGGTCCTGCGCGGTCTTCCAGATTCGCCACTGGTCATGCGGCATATGGCTCTGCGTCAGGCCGAATGCGCGGAACGCATCATGCACCGCGTTTGAAAACGCCGGAACCCCGCCCACGTTGGGGCTTTCGCCGACGCCCTTGGCCCCGATCGGGTGATGCGGGCTGGGCGTTTCGGTGAAGTCGGTGGTGTAATGCGGCGTCTCCCACGACGTGGGCAGGAAGAAATCCATCAGCGTGCCGGTCTTGACGTTACCCATCTCGTCATAGGCGATCTCCTGGCCCATCGAGATGGCATAGGCCTCGGTCAGCCCGCCATGCACCTGCCCCTCGATCACCATCGGGTTGATCCGGGTGCCGCAATCGTCCAGCGCATAGAATTGCCGGATCTCGTGCTCGCCCGTGTCGGCGTCTATTTCCATCACGCAGATATAGGCCCCGAACGGATAGGTCATGTTGGGCGGATCGTAATAGCTGACCGCCTCCAGCCCCGGCTCGATATTCGGGATCGCGTCGTGATAGGCGGCATAGGCGATCTCGGTCATCGTCTTGAACCGCTCGGGCGCGCCTTTCACGGCGAAACGGTCCACGTCCCATTCCAGGTCTCCCTCATGCACCTCCAGCAGGTAGGCCGCGATCATCTGCGCCTTGGCCCGGATCTTGCGCGCGGCCATCGCCGCGGCGGCCCCCGCAACGGGTGTCGAGCGCGACCCATAGGTCCCCAGCCCATAGGGCGCGGTGTCGGTGTCGCCCTCCTCGATCGTGATGTTGTCGGCCGGGATGCCGGTCTCGCTGGCCAGGATCTGCGCAAAGGTGGTGGCGTGGCCCTGGCCCTGGCTGATCGTGCCAAGCCGTGCGATCGCCGATCCGGTCGGGTGAATCCGGATTTCGCAACTGTCGAACATCCCCATCCCGAGGATGTCGCAGTTCTTCACCGGGCCGGCGCCGACGATCTCGGTGAAATGGCACAGCCCGATACCCAGCAGTTTCCGTGTCTCGCCGCGCCTGAACGCCACGACCCGTTCGGCCTGTTCGGCCCGCAACCCGTCGTAATCCACCGCTTTCAGCGCCTTGTCCCAGGCGGTGTGATAATCGCCCGAATCGTATTCCCAGCCCAGGGCCGAGTGATAGGGAAACTGCTCTTTGCGGATGAAGTTCTTCGCGCGCAGCTCGGCGGCGTCCATTCCCAGCTTCTGGGCGAGGATCTCGATCATCCGCTCGATCAGATAGGCGGCCTCGGTCACCCGGAACGAGCAGCGATAGGCCACACCGCCCGGCGCCTTGTTGGTATAGACCCCATCGACACCGACATAGGCGACGGGGATGTCATAGCTGCCGGTGCAGATATGGAAGAACCCGGCCGGGAACTTCGTCGGGTCGGCGCAGGCGTCGAACGCCCCGTGATCGGCGGTGACATGCACCGACAGCCCGGTGATCTTGCCGTCTTTCGTGGCCGCGATCCTGCCGTCCATCCAGTAGTCGCGGGCAAAGGCCGTGGTCATCAGGTTGTCCATCCGGTCCTCGACCCATTTCACCGGCCGGCCGGTGACGATGGAGGCGACGATGGAACAGACATAGCCCGGATAGACGCCGACCTTGTTGCCGAAGCCGCCGCCGATATCGGGGCTGATGACGCGGATGTTGTGCTCGGCGATCCCCGACAGAAGAGAGGCGACGGTGCGCACGACATGCGGCGCCTGGAAGGTGCCCCAGAGCGTCAGCTTGCCGTTCACCTTGTCCATCGAGGCGACGCAGCCGCAGGTCTCCAGCGGGCAGGGATGCGTGCGGTGGTAATAGACGCGCTCCTCGGCGACCACGTCGGCTTCGCTGATCGCGGCCTCGGCGCCGTCCTTGTCGCCCTGTTCCCACAGGAAGATGTGATTGTGGTGGCGGCGGAGGCCGTGGGCGCCCTCGGTCTGACCTTGCAGATCCTCGCGCAACACCGGCGCGTTCGGCTCAAGCGCCTTGAACGGGTCGGTGACCACCGGCAGATCCTCGTACTCGACCTCGACCAGCTCGACCGCGTCGGCGGCGACATAGCGGTCCTCGGCCACGACGAAGGCGACTTCCTGGCCCTGGAACAGCACCTTGCCATCGGCCAGCACCATCTGCTTGTCGCCGGCCAGGGTCGGCATCCAGTGCAGGCCCAGCGGCTCCAGGTCCTTCGCGGTCAGAACCGCGATCACGCCGGGCAGTGCCAGCGCCGCCGAGGCGTCGATCGACTTGACGCGCGCATGGCCATAGGGCGAGCGCACGAAATCGCCGAACAGCATTGCCGGCAGCTTCACGTCATCGACGTAATTGCCCTTGCCTTGCGTGAAGCGGGCATCCTCGACGCGCTTGCGGGCGCAGCCCAGCCCCTTGAGCGCGGCTGTGCGTTCTTCGCGGGTGGGAGGGGTCTGGTCGTTCATTCTGCGGCCTCCTTCGCGGCGTTCATCTCGGTGGCGGCGGCCATGATGGCCTTGACGATGTTCTGATAGCCGGTGCAGCGGCAGAGGTTCCCCGCCATGCCAAAGCGGATCTCTTCCTCGCTCGGAGTCGGGTTTTCCTGTAAAAGCCGCCAGGCACGGGTGATCATGCCGGGCGTACAGAACCCGCATTGCAGCCCGTGATGTTCGCGGAACATCTCCTGCAGGACATGCAGCTTGTCGGGGCTGCCGATCCCTTCGACCGTGGTGATCTCGGCGCCATCGGCCTGGGCCGCGAAGACGGTGCAGGATTTGACGGACTTGCCATCAAGATCGACGGTGCAGGCGCCGCAATGGGTGGTCTCGCAACCGATATGCGGCCCGGTGATGTCCAGCCGCTCGCGCAGCACATGGATCAGCAACTCGCGCGGCTCGGCCAGCGTTTCGACCGGCTGGCCGTTCACCGTCATCTTCAGGTGTATCTTGTCTGCCATCTTTTTCCTCCCTCTCAGACGCGCGACCAGGCGCGCGCGATTGCCCGGCGCAGCACGGTCGCGGCCACATGTTTCTTGAACTCGACGGGGCCGCGGCTGTCCTCGACCGGGTCGATATCGGCCAGCATCGCGGCCACGGCGGCCTCGACCGCGGGCGTGCCGCAGGCGCTGCCCACCAGCGCCGCGCCGGCGGCCGCGCTCCAGACCGGCACGTCGGAAAGATTGGTCATCGCGATCGAGGCGGCGCTCACCTTGCTGTCGGCGGCTTCCAGCTGAACGGCGGCGGCGGCGGTGGCATAATCGCCGATCTTGCGCTTCTGCTTTTCATAGGCATGACCGGCCCCGGGACGCGGGAAGGTGATGGCGACAAGAATCTCGTCATCTTCCCGTGCGGTCATGTAGGCGGCCTCGTAGAAATCGCGCGCGGCCACCTCGCGGGTGCCATCGGGGCCCGTCAGGGTAAAGCGCGCATCGAGGCACTGCATCAGGCCCGGCATGTCGTTGCCGGGATCGCCATTGGCGACGTTGCCGCCCAGCGTTCCCAGATAGCGCACCTGCGGGTCGGCGATCTGGCGGGCGGCTTCGGCCAGGATCGGCGCGGCCTCGGCAAGCCCCGCATGGGTCAGCAATTCGTGCTGGGTGGTCATCGCGCCGATACGGATCGTCGCACCGACCTCGATACCGCGCAGTTCGGCGATGTCGCGCAGGTCGATCAGGTGATCGAGCGCGGCCATGCGCAGCTTCATCATCGGGATCAGGCTGTGCCCGCCGGCGACCACGCGCGCTTCGTCGCCATGCTCGCTCAGAAGTGCGATCACTGCGGACAATTCCGACGGTCGGTGATATTCGAATGCTGCTGGGATCATACCCGCTCCTCCCTTTTTTCGCGCCTGCGCGCTGTTGCGGCCACGCTAGGGATCAATCCCGCAGGTCAGGGCGTTCGACGCATGGGCGGCGGCGGCTTTTTCACGAACGGCGCCTGTTTGTGCACGAGATGCGGCTTACAACCCCAGCGCGCTGCGCAGCTCGGCGATGCGCGCGCGACTCACCGGCACGCGTTCCAGCTGTCCGGCGGTCTCGAACAGGCACTGCCCGCTGTCCTTGCGCCGCTCGAAGCCGGTGACATGGGCGGTGTTCACGAGATAGCTGCGATGCACCCGCAGGAAGGTCGTGCCCGAGGCCAGCCGCCGCTGCGCCTCGGAGATCGACCAAGGGCAGAACACCCGGCCCTCGACAGTATAGACGATCGTGTAATGCCCCTCGGCGCGGATCGCGACGACCGAGGCGGAAGGCAGGAAGAAGGTGCTTCCGTCCCGCTCATAGGGCACGCGGATTTCGGCCGCGGCCGGCCGGGCGGCGGATGATGCGTCGGTCGCGGGCACATCTGACGCGGGCGCGTCCTGCGCGGCATCGGCCCGTGCCGTTGCAGCCGGTGCAGACAGAAAGCTTGCCCCCGACATCAGGAACGCCCCCGAGATCACGAAGGTCGAGATCAGCACCGCCAGCGCGATTGTCGAATTGCCCATCACATGCCCCGCAAGGGCGCGGTTCGCGGTGGCCGCGAATTCGGTCCAGTACATCGCCGAGAAATGCACGACCACGACCGAACCGCCCAGGATCACGGTCGCCAGCACCGTGTTGCGCCCGCTGCGCTGCGCATAGGCCACGCGGATCGCGGCGATCCCCATCGCCAGGGCCAGCCCCCCCGCGACAGCGAAGCCTGTCGGGTCATAGATCGGCAGGCAGCCTTCGATTCCCGATAGCCCGACATAATGCATCGCCACGATCCCGGCACCCAGGATCGCCCCGGCGAGCGCCGCCTTGCGCGGGCCCCGCTGCCCGTAATGCATCAGGAGCAAGGCCAGGCCCGCCAACAGGATCGCGATCAGCGCCGAGGCCAGTGTCGTCAGCGCATCGTAATAGACAGCGACGGGAAAGCGCATCGCCAGGATGGCAACGAAATGCATCGACCAGATGCCGCCCCCCAGCGCGATCGCGGCCATCGCGATGCGCAACTGGCGCAGCCCCTCGGGCAGGCCCGCGATGCCGCGCGTCAGCGCCAGGCCGGTAAACGCCGCCATCATCGAAATGGCGATCGAGGCCAGGACCAGTCGGATGTCGTAACTGTAGATCAGCATTCAGATCGAGCCGCGGGGCCCATGACCCGCGGCTTCCTTCTCCTCCCACTGCGCCCGATATCTCCCTGGCGGGAAAATATGGGCAGATCCGCCACTTGTCGATAGACGGGCGGCGCGCCTGTCGCGGGCCACACGATGACCGATCACGCCGCCGCCCGCCAGTCGCGATAACGGCGCGATTCCCGCAAATCCGCGCATCGGGGGCCTGTCCCGGGCAGATGGCGTCACCCGGCTTCGGATTTCGATCCGATCCCGTGACGGCCCTCAACGCAAGGCAAGTGGTTCGGTGGGTCCGCTTTCCTCCAGATCCCAGCAGGCCCGCCAGATGCCCGATTCACGCTCCAGCAGCAGATAGTTCCGCTCGGCGACGTATCGGGCGCGCTGTCCGGGCAGGCGTTCAGTCCGGATATGATGACCGGGCAGCGGATCCTCGCCAAGCCAGGCAAGCGCGCCAAGGGTCCGCGCCCAGGCTTTCGGGGGCGCGCGGTGGGCAATGCCGGAGGCCACGAGCTGATGCAGGTTCAGCCCGCCGCCCAGATCCATCACCGCGCGCGTTGCAAGATGGATCTCCCCGGAAACGGCGGTCAGGTCATGCCCGTCGCGGCGGGCCATGTCGCGCACCAGCCGCAAGATCCGTTTCCATTCGTCGCGATGGGCACGGCTTTGCCACTGGTCGCGAAGGTCGTCCTCGTATTTCTGCATCCGCGGGATCACGACCATCAACGCCTCCAGCAGCGATAGCCGCGGGCCAAGCAGGGGCACGCTGGACATCAGCAGCGTGTGGCCCTGCATCCGGCGTTCCGCCTCGGCCTGCATCATCGCCCAGCCGCCCGGCCCCATGATATCGCGGCGCGTGCGTTCCGACCGGAAATCGGGGGCGAGAATGCGCAGTTCGGGGGCGTGGATACCCCAGCCGAGATGCTGCCCGGCAGGGTCGGCAAAACGGGCCGGCAGGTCATTCTCGGTGGCCGCCTGCTGGAAGATCAGGAAATTTTCCCGTGCCACCGCGAACAGCGTCTGGCCCACCGCCGATTCGGCCCGTGACCGGCGCAAGGATCCCCACCCGTCGCAGATGTCGTGATCGTCCCATTGCATGAGCGAGGGCACGCGCGCCGCCAGCCAGGCGAATTCCGGCGCGGCGTAGAGCGCGGAATAGCGTTCGACGAAGCGTTCGCGCAGATGCTGGCGCAGATCGTCCAGCGCGGCCGGTGCGGGATCGCGCGCGAATCGTGCCGGCCAGTCATGGCTCAGGTCATGGCCCTGCGTGACCTCGTCGGCATAGACCTGATCGCCGCCGTGCAGCAGCAATGCCAGCGGCTGGCGGCGATGGTTTTCGCGCAGACGCGCCCACATGGCATTGCGCTCCGATCCTTCGCGCGCCATGTCGCCGACCTCTTCGCCATTGCACGAGACATAGGCCAGGCGCAGGTCGCCGGTGAAATCCCCGGCAACCCGGAAGCTCTCGCCGTTCCATCGGTAGCTGGAGGCGCGGTCGCCCGGCAGCGAAAACCGGGCCCGCCAGACGGTGGCGTGGTCGTACCGGGCCAGCGGCATGGCAGCGGCGGTGCCGCTGGCGCCCTCGATCGGCGGCGGTTGCTGGTCGGGCGCGGTGATGAAAAGGGCCGACAGCCGCAAAACGCCGTTCTCGATATCATCGAGGAACAGGACAGGGCCGATTGTGGATGTGATCCGAAAAACCATGCCCGATGGGTATTGCGGCCCTTGCCGCGCCGCAATTCGAAATCCGTCCAGCGGCCACATGACCCCGCGACCCGCCGCTGACGGGATCGACGCGATGTCAGCGGATCCTGCGCCGAACCTGCCGGCCGAGCCCCGCGTCCCCGTCGCTCAGGCCACCGACCCGTTCGAGAAAAGCACCGCCATGTAAAGCGCGTAGGCCACCAGCATCGCGATCCCCCAGGGCTTGCCGATCGACCGGGTCGCGAACAGCAGCGCCAGCAACAGCAGGCTCGCCCCCAGCATGATCAGCGTGTCGATATCGCGAAACCGCGCACTGACCTCGATCGGCTGGATCACCGCCGTTACCCCGAGGATGGCAAGGATGTTGAAGATGTTGGACCCGATCACATTGCCCAGCACGACATCGGAATGCCGCCGGATCGCGGCGACGATGGCGGTGGCAAGCTCGGGCAGCGACGTGCCGATCGCCACCAGCGACAGGCCGATGACGGCATCGGGCACCCCGTAGCCGCGCGCGATGTTCACCGCGCCATCGACCAGCATGTCCGCGCCGAATACCAGCGCCGCGATGCCGGCAATCGCGAGAACCGGCGCAAGCCAGGGTCGTGCCAGGCGAACGTCCTCGAACTCTTCCGCCTCGTGCTGGAACGATCTGCCTTTTCGATCCCGCCGCTCCAGCCAGTAGCTGGAGAACAGATATCCGACCAGCACCGCCAGCATCGCGATGCCCTCGATCCGGGTGATGACAGCCCCCTGCACCAGCGCAAACGCCGCGAAAGCGACAAGCGTGGCGACCATCGCCTCGCGCACCGCCGTGCGATCCCAGCCCATGATCGGCGCGATAACTGCCGCCACGCCGACGATCAGCAGGATATTGGCGATGTTCGAACCGACCACGTTACCCAGCGCGATCTCGGGCGCCCCGTCGATCGCTGCGTTCACCGACACCATGAGCTCCGGGGTCGAGGTGCCGAAACCGACGATCACCAGCCCGATCAGAAGCTTGGAAATGCCCAGACGCTCGGCGATGGCCACCGAACCACGGACCAGGCCCTCACCCCCGACGAAGAGAAGGACGAGGCCCGCGGCCACGAGAAGAAGATCGTGAAGCATTGATATTCCTGCCGATCATGAACGGTCGCAGTGTTTTTCATCGCGAGACATCCCCGCTATGAAATAAAGAAAACCGGGGGGCAAGCCTTGCCGGGTGTTTATTCGGCGCCATTCGGCCGTTCCTGACGGGCTGCGATTGCAAATCGGGCGCAGGTCGATGATATCGGAACCGGCGGGAGGAAAGGGTTTTCATGCAGCTGGATGACGAGAAAAGAAAACGGCCGTCCCTTTCGCTTCCCATTCTGCGCGCCGCGCGTGACCAGGACCTGGCCGGAACGCTCACCCTCGGGAACCTCCTGTCGGCGCTTGGCGAGACCTCTTTCGGCTGGGCGATCGTGGTGTTTTCCCTGCTGACCTTCCTGCCGCTGCCGCCGGGCTCTTCCCTGATCACCGCCTTGCCGATGCTCCTGACGACCGGCCAGGTTATGTTCGGATATCCGCATGTGAAGCTTCCGGGGCGCCTTGCGCGGATGCGGATCGACAAGGCAAAGCTGCGGCGCGCGGTGCTGCGCCTGCGTCCGGTCACGCGGCGGCTGGAACGGGTGCTGACGCCGCGTTACGCGGCCTTGCTGATGCGGCGCAACGAGCGACCGCTCGGCGTGATGCTGTTCGTGATCGCCTTCGCGCTTTTCCTGCCGGTGCCGTTCAGCGGCTGGTTCCCGGCCGTTTCCTTGTTCATCGTGGGTGTCGGCCTTGTCGAACGGGACGGGCTTGTCATGGCCATCGGCCTGGGGCTTGGCACCATTTCCGTTTTGCTGACGGCAGCGATCCTCACCTCGCTCTTGCTGGGGGTGGACTTCTTCCTGCCGTCATGACCCGGGGCGCGGGCCGTGGCCCGCCGCAAGCGCCGCGAAGACCCGCACCCTGTCATGCTCCCTGACGAAAACGGACGCCTTCGTGCCTTCGCTCAGAAATCCAGATTCGCCACGCTCAGCGCATTGGACTGGATGAATTCGCGCCGCGGTTCGACCACGTCACCCATGAGTTTGGTGAAGATGTCGTCGGCCTCGGCCACGTCCTTGATCCTGACCTGCAACAATGTGCGCGCCTCGGGGTCCAGCGTGGTTTCCCATAGCTGGTTCGGATTCATCTCGCCCAACCCCTTGTAGCGCTGAAGGGACAAGCCCTTTTCGCCCTCGGTCAGGATCGCGTCGAGAAGCTCGCTGGGCGCATGGATCAGCATCGCCTTGTCCTTGCGCAGCAGCGTTGCCGGCGTACCGTAGATCTCTTGCAGGTTTTCCGTGAGCCCGCCGAGGCGCCGCGCCTCGCCCGAGCGCAGAACCTGCCCGTCCAGGCTGCGGATCTCTTCGACACCGCGCACCATCCGCGAGAACCGCAGCCCGCGGTCCTGCGTCGGCCGGCCCTGCCAGCCGCGTTCGTATTCCAGCGCCACCAGGTCCAGCCGTTCGGCGACGTGGTTCGCCATGGCGTCAAGATCGGCATCCAGCTTTCCCGGCACGAAGGCGCCGGCAATGGCGGCCTGTTCCAGGATGTGCGAGGGGTAATGCGTCGGGAAAACCGACAGGATGCGGCGCACCTGGCGTGCATCCTCGACCACGCGGGCAAGGTCCTGGCCGGCCAGTTCCTCGCCGTTGCCCAGCCGCAGCGTCGCGCCATCGATACCCATCTGGATCAGGTAATCCTCCAGCGCGGGCTGGTCTTTCAGATAGACCTCGGACTTGCCGCGGGACACCTTGAACAGGGGCGGCTGTGCGATATACAGATACCCGCCCTCGATGATCTCGGGCATCTGCCGGAAGAAGAAGGTCAGCAGCAGCGTCCGGATATGCGCGCCGTCCACGTCGGCATCGGTCATGATGACGATCTTGTGGTAGCGCAGCTTGGAGATGTCGAACTCGTCGCGGCCGATGCCGGTGCCCAGCGCGGTGATCAGGGTTCCGATTTCCTGGCTCGACAGCATCCGGTCAAAGCGCGCGCGCTCGACGTTCAGGATCTTGCCGCGCAACGGCAGAACCGCCTGGTTGGCCCGCGCCCGGCCCTGCTTGGCCGATCCGCCGGCCGAGTCGCCCTCGACCAGAAACAGTTCCGACAGGGCCGGATCCTTTTCCTGGCAATCGGCCAGCTTGCCGGGCAGGCTGGCCACGTCCATCGCCGTCTTGCGCCGCGTCAGTTCGCGCGCCTTGCGCGCGGCTTCGCGGGCCAGCGCCGCCTCGATGATCTTGCCGACGATCTGGCGCGCCTCGTTCGGGTGTTCCTCGAACCACTCGGACAGTTTCTCGTTCACCAGGCTTTCGACCGCCGGGCGCACCTCGGAGCTGACCAGCTTGTCCTTGGTCTGCGAACTGAATTTCGGATCGGGCACCTTGACCGACAGCACACAGGTCAGCCCTTCACGCGCATCGTCGCCGGTAAAGCTGACCTTTTCCTTCTTCGCAATGCCGCTGGACTGGGCATAGTTGTTGATGGTGCGGGTCAGGGCGCCGCGAAACCCGGCCATGTGGCTGCCGCCATCGCGCTGCGGGATGTTGTTGGTAAAGGGCAGGACGGTTTCGTGATAGCTGTCGTTCCACCACATCGCGACCTCGACGCCGATCCCGTCCCGCTCGCCGGTCATGAAGATCGGGTCGGTCATCACCGCGTGCTTGTGCCGGTCCAGATAGCGGACGAATTCACGCACGCCGCCCTCATAGAAAAGCTCGGTCTTCAGCGGCTCGGCGGGGCGTTCATCCTCCAGTATGATGCGCACGCCCGAGTTCAGGAAGGCCAGTTCGCGCAGCCGGTTTTCGAGTGTCTTGAAGTCGTAATCGAGATTTGAAAACGTGTCTGTCGCGGCAAGAAAGCGCACCTCGGTGCCCTTGCGCCCGTTCGCGTCGCCCACCACGCGCAGATGCTCGACCGTCTCGCCGCGCTCGAAGCGGGCGTAATGCTCTTTTCCGTTGCGCCAGATCCGCAAGTCCAGCCAATCGGACAGCGCGTTGACCACGGAAACGCCGACGCCGTGCAGACCGCCCGACACCTTGTAGCTGTTCTGGTCGAACTTCCCGCCCGCGTGCAGCTGGGTCATGATGACCTCGGCCGCGCTGACCCCCTCGCCGGTATGGATATCGACCGGGATACCGCGCCCGTTGTCGCTGACGGAAACCGAATTGTCGGCGTGAATCTTCACCGTCACCGCGTCGGCATGACCGGCCAGCGCCTCGTCGATGCCGTTATCCACCACCTCATAGACCATGTGGTGCAGGCCCGAGCCGTCGTCGGTATCGCCGATATACATGCCGGGGCGCTTGCGAACGGCCTCCAACCCCTTGAGAACCTTGATGGATTCGGCCCCATATTCTTCCGACACGCGTGCTTCTTCGGCCATGAAAGCCTTCCTTTGAGTGTTTGGCGTCTTATAGGAAAGTTCAGGGGCATTGTCACGCGCCAGACACAATATTTGGTGTCGTTGCAGGGGGGCGGGATCGCGCATCGCAGACCGGAAGGATCACGCGGCCACAAAACGCAAACCGCCCGGCGCAATCTCTGCACCGGGCGGCCTCGAACGGATCCTGGCGGGCGCGGCCCGCCGGGGCTTTCATTCAGCCGAGCATCGCCTGTTTGCGGGCCAGTTCGGGAATGTCGGAGCGGCTGATGCCGATATCGGCAAGATCGCGTTCGTTCAGGCTCGACAGTTCATCATATGTCTGCAGATAGAGCCGACGGCGGGCGCGCGCATCGCGAAGGCGACCGACCATCGCGTGAACCGGGGCCAGAAGATTTCGTTCGAATTGGCGGATGTCGTTTGCAAAAGCCATGGTGCAGTTCCCTTCGGTTGAACGGGTAGCGGCCCGTCGTGATCGTTACCGGGAACATAAGCGAATGCTGCGGCTGCACAATGAACAGGTCGGAAATGCCGCCATGCGGCAGGCACATGGCTTGACGTTAAGGTCAGCCTAGCCGCGTCCGGTGCCGAGATGAGTCTGGCCGCGCGCCCGGGCCAGGTCGATCTGCCGCTGGCGTTCGCGAAAGCGCCCGCGCTGCGCCGGAGAATGTTCATGCGCGCAGCGATGACAGGCGACGCCCCGTTCGTATTCCGGCCGGTTCCTGTCCTGCGGGGCCAGCGGGCGCCGGCAGGCGCGGCACAGCTCATGCCGACCCGGGCGCAGCCCGTGCCCCAGCGAAACCCGTTCGTCGAACACGAAACATTCGCCGCGCCAAAGGCTTTGCGCCTCGGGCACTCTCTCCAGGTATTTCAGAATTCCGCCCTTGAGGTGGAATACATCCTCCACCCCCTGGCCCAGCACGAAATTGGTCGCCTTCTCGCAACGAATCCCGCCGGTGCAGAACATCGCGATCCGCTTGTTGTGAAAACGTTCCCTGTTTTCTTCCCACCAATGCGGGAATTCGCGAAACGCCGCGGTGTCGGGGTCGATCGCCCCGGCGAATGTGCCGATCGACACCTCATAGGCATTGCGCGTGTCGATCACCGCCACGTCCGGCGCGGAAATCAGGGCATTCCAGCGCTCGGGCGCAACGTAATGGCCGGCCCGTGCGCACGGGTCGATGTCGGGCCGGCCCATCGTAACGATTTCACGCTTGAGCCGCACCTTCATGCGGCCGAAGGGCATTTCGGCAGACCGGCTTTCCTTCCAGTCCAGATCACCGCAGCCCGGCAGCGCACGCACCGCGTCCAGCACCGCGTGAATCGCGGCCGGCGTGCCGGCAATGGTGCCGTTGATCCCCTCGCGCGCCAGCAGCAAAGAGCCCCGAACCCCCAGCTTTTCGCATGTCGCCAGCACCCCGGGGCGCAAGGCCGCGGGATCGTCGAAACGGGTGAAATGATACAGCGCGGCGACGGTGAACATGGGGCCTGTCATACGCCGCGCCCCGCGCGCTGCGCAAGACCGGCCATTGACGGCGGCGCACGCAGGTTCTTAGTTCATGGGAACCCAAGAAAGGACACGCCATGCGAGCCGCCCACGAAGCCCTGATCATCGTCGATGTGCAAAACGATTTCTGCCCGGGCGGCGCCTTGGCCGTGGCCGACGGCGACGCGGTGGTGCCGATCATCAACCGCCTGATGCACGAGTTCGAGGTCAAGGTCCTGACGCAGGACTGGCATCCGCTGAATCACACCTCGTTCGCCCGCCAGCACAAGGGGATGGAGCCGTTCCAGGTGATCGGGATGCCCTATGGCGAACAGGTCCTGTGGCCCAATCACTGCGTGCAGGGCACCGAAGGGGCGGCATTCCACCCCGACCTGATGACCGATTTCGCCGACCTGATCATCCGCAAGGGATTCCGGCGCGAGATCGACAGCTATTCGGCCTTTTTCGAAAATGACCGCGAAACGCCGACCGGTCTGGACGGCTATCTGCGCACCCGCGGCGTCACCGATCTGACGATGGTCGGCCTGGCCACCGATTTCTGCGTCCAGTTTTCGGCCATCGACGCGGCGCGCATGGGCTATGGCGTCACCCTGCGGATGGATGCCTGCCGCGCAATCGACATGGACGGCAGCCTGCAACAGGCACGCGCGGCCATGTCCGACGCCGGCATCGTGCTGGAGGGCTGAAGGTGGTGGAAATCGCGACCCGGGTCTATAACCACAAGTGGAAGATCGACCCGATCGTCCGGTCGCTGATCGACACCGATTTCTACAAGCTGCTGATGTGCCAGTCGGTGTTCCACGACAAGCCCGATGTCGATGTCACCTTCAGCCTGATCAACCGGACCACGCGGATTCCGCTGGCCGAGCTGATCGACGAGGGCGAATTGCGCGAACAGCTCGACCACGTCCGCTCGCTGCGGCTGTCGCGGGGCGAAAGCACCTGGCTGCGCGGCAACATGTTCTACGGCAAGCGGCAGATGTTCCGCCCCGATTTCATGCAATGGCTCGAGAACCTTCAGCTTCCCCCCTATCACCTGGAACGGAAGGGCAACCAGTATGAGCTGACATTCGAAGGCAAGTGGCCCGAGGTCATGCTGTGGGAGATCCCGGCTCTGGCCGTGCTGATGGAGCTGCGCGGCCGCGCGGTGCTGGACCGGATGGGCCGGTTCGAGTTGCAGATCCTCTATGCCCGGGCCATGACGAAACTGTGGGAAAAGATCGGGGAACTGCGGCAGCTTGATGTGCGGATCGCCGATTTCGGCACCCGGCGGCGGCATTCCTTCCTCTGGCAGGACTGGTGCGTGCAGGCGATGATCGAGGGGCTGGGCGACAAGTTCGTGGGCACCTCGAACTGCCTGATTGCCAAGCGCCGCGAGGTCGAGGCGATCGGCACCAACGCGCATGAATTGCCGATGGTCTATGCCGCGCTGGCGGATAGCGACGCGGAACTGGCCCGCGCCCCCTATGACGTTCTGGCCGACTGGCACAAGGAGCATTCGGGAAATCTGCGCATCATCCTGCCCGATACCTATGGCACCGCGGGGTTCCTGAAAAACGCGCCCGACTGGCTGGCCGGCTGGACCGGCATCCGGGTGGACAGCGGCGACCCGGTCGCCGGCGCCGAGATGGCGATCGACTGGTGGAAATCCCGTGGCGAGGATCCGCGCGAAAAGCTGGTTATCTTTTCCGACGGGCTCGACGTGGACCGGATCGTCGCGCTTCAGCGGAAATTCGAGGGGCGGGTGAAGGTCAGCTTCGGCTGGGGCACCCTGCTGACCAACGATTTCCGCGGGCTGGTCGCGGATGACGCGCTGGCCCCGTTCTCGCTGGTCTGCAAGGCGGTCGCGGCCAATGGCCGGCCCACGGTCAAGCTGTCCGACAACCCGCGCAAGGCGATGGGGCCGAGCGACGAGATCGAACGCTACAAGCGTGTCTTCGGCGTGGGTGAGCAGCAAGCGATGGAGGTCGTGGTCTGACATCTTGCAGGTCTGCGACCGCCGCGCGGCAATGCGGGCAATACGGTATACCAATCGCCGGGAATTTGCGCGATACAGGCCCCGGAAACGACGATCCGCGCCAACAGACGAAAAGGCCCAGACATGCTGAAATTCGCGCAATCCGTTCACCGGCTCGGCACCGAGTCCGCCTTCGAGGTCCTGGCCCGTGCCCAGGCGCTCAGCCAGCAGGGCAAGGACATCATCAACCTCGGAATCGGCCAGCCGGACTTCAAGACGCCGCAGCATATCGTCGAGGCCGGGATCAAGGCGCTGCGCGACGGGCATCATGGCTATACGCCGGCCAATGGGATTCCCGAACTGCGCGACGCCGTCGCCGAAGATCTCAACCGCCGCCACGGCGTCGAGGTGAACCCCGCCAATGTCGTCGTGGTGCCCGGGGGCAAGCCGACGATGTTCTTCGCGATCCTGATGTTCGGCGAACCCGGTGCCGAGATCATGTATCCCAATCCCGGCTTTCCGATCTACGAATCCGTCATCAACTATTCCGGCGCCACCCCGGTGCCGATCGCGCTGGAAGAGGCGAACGGCTTTGCCTTCTCGGCCGACTCGGTGCTGTCGAAGATCACCCCGAAAACGCGCCTCATCATCATCAACAGCCCGGCGAACCCCACTGGCGGCGTCACCCCGAAGGAAGAGATCGACAAGCTGGTCGCCGGGCTGATGGATCACCCCGACGTGGCGCTGCTGTCGGACGAGATCTACAGCCAGATGCTTTATGACGGGCGCGAACATGTCAGCCTGCTGCAATACCCCGAGATCCGGGACCGGCTGATCATGCTGGACGGCTGGTCAAAGACCTACGCGATGACGGGGTGGCGGCTGGGATACGCGGTCTGGCCCGACCGCGCGGTCGATCATGTGACCCGGCTTTGCATCAACGATCATTCCTGCGTGAACGCGGCCACCCAACATGCCGGCATCGCCGCCCTGACCGGCCCCCAGGACGAGGCCCGCGCGATGGTCGCGCAATTCGACCGGCGCCGCAGGATCATCGTCGAGGCGCTGAACGCGCTGCCCGGCGTGCGCTGTGCCGATGCGGGCGGCGCGTTTTACGCCTTCCCCAATATCGAAGGCACCGGCATGACATCGCGCGAGGCGCAGGACAGGTTCCTTGCCGAGGCCGGCGTGGCGACCGTCGCGGGAACCAGCTTCGGCGCCTGGGGCGAGGGGTATCTGCGCTTTTCCTATGCCAACAGTGTCGAGAATATCCAGGAGGCGCTGCGCCGGATCCGCGAGATCCTGTGACCCGCCGGGCGCGGCAAGCGTCGCCTATTGCATGCAGGCCATTGCCAAGCCCCCCCGCGATGATAGGTAGGAGCGCAGAAGGCTGACCGGACGGGGGCCATGCGCGCGTTTCTTCTTGCCCTGCTTTTCGCGATCTCGACCGCCGGGGTCATCCGGGCGGCCGAGGTGCGCCTGGCGCTGACGCCGGAAAACCCGGACCTGGCCCAGGCCCTGCGCGCCGCATCGCTGACCGTGTCGGCGGCAGCCGACGCCGACAGCCGGGCCCAGGACATCCTGGCCGCTGCCCGCGCCGACTATCAGCGCCTCATCGGTGTGCTCTACGCGAAGGGGTATTACGGCCCCGAAATCAGCATTCGCGTGGATGGGCGCGAAGCCGCCGGGCTGGCCCCGTTCGACGCGCCGGAAACGATCGGCGAGGTTCAGCTGCGCGTCACCCCGGGCCCGCAGTTCCGGTTCTCGCGCGCCAGGGTGGACCCGCTGGCACCCGGAACCGCCCTGCCCGAGGGGTTCGCACCGGGCGCCATCGCGCGGTCCACGCTGATCGAGGATGCCGCGCAGGCCGGCATCACCGGCTGGCGCAAGGTCGGACATGCAAAGGCGCAGGTCGCGGACCAGTCGATCACGGCCGACCACCGGACGCGCCAACTGGATGCGATCATCCGCCTGGCCCCCGGTCCGGAATTGCGATTCGGCCGATTGCTGATCCGGAACGAAAGCCGCGTCCGCACCGAACGGATCCGGGCCATCGCCGGGCTGCCGGTGGGCAAGACATTCACACCCGACGCGATAGATCGGGCGGCGAAACGGTTGCGGCGCAGCGGCGCCTTCCGTTCTGTCGCGCTGCGCGAGGCGGATCAGCCGAACCCGGACGGCACGCTCGACATCGCCGCAACGCTTCTGGACGAAAAGAAGCGTCGACTGGGCTTTGGCGCCAAACTGTCCTCGCAGGAGGGGCTCGGGCTTTCGGCCTACTGGATGCACCGCAATCTGCTTGGCGGGGCCGAACGCCTGCGTCTTGACGGTGACGTGAACGGGATCGGCGGCAATTCCGGTGGCATCGACTTCACTTTCGGTGCCAGCCTGAGCCGCCCGGCAACCTTCACCCCGGATACCACGTTGACATTCACCGGCCTTTTCGAGGTTCTCGACGAGCCCGAGTTCTTCGAGCGGAAGATTGAACTGGGGGTCGGCCTGGCCCACAACTATTCCGACCGGCTGGATGTCAGCGGCGGGCTCGGGCTGCGGTATGCCGAGGTCAACGACGATCTCGGCCGCCGCGATTTCCTGTTGCTCACCGTGCCGCTGGGGGTGACCTGGGATCGGCGCGACCTGCCGCTGGATCCTTCCGGCGGGTTCTACCTCTATGCCACGGCCGAACCCTTCGTCGCCTTCGATGGCAGCACCGCCGGCGCCCGGCTGACCGCCGATGCGCGGGCCTATCGCGGGCTGGGTGAACGGGTGGTCCTGGCCGGGCGGGTGCAGATCGGCTCGGTCGTCGGGCCGCGCCTGGACCAGGTGCCGCCGGACATGCTGTTCTTTTCGGGCGGCGGCGGCACCGTGCGCGGGCAACCCTACCAGTCGCTCGGGGTGGACCTGACCGGCAGCCAGCGCACGGGCGGGCGGGCCTTTCTGGGCCTGTCGGGCGAGGTCCGCATCGGCGTCACCGACAAGATCGGCGTCGTCGGCTTTGCCGATGCCGGGTTCATCGGTGCTGACAGCATCCCGGGCAGCGATGGCAACTGGCATTCCGGCGCCGGGCTGGGTCTGCGCTATGAGACCGGGCTGGGACCGATCCGGCTGGACGTGGCGGCCCCGACCGGCGGCAGCACCGGCGACGGGGTGCAGATCTATATCGGGATCGGGCAGGCCTTCTGATGCGTATCCTTGCAGCCCTCATGATCGTGATCTTCGCAGCGCTTCCCGCCAGCGCCCAGGACAATGCCGCACGCGACCGCGGGCTGTTGCAGGGGTTCATCGAGGACAACCTGTCGCAAGACGGCCGCGTCGTGCGGATCGAGGGATTCGAGGGCGCGCTGTCCTCGGAAGCCAGCATCGCGCAACTGACCATTGCCGACGAAAACGGCGTCTGGCTGACGATGAAGGGGCTGGTGCTGAGCTGGTCGCGCGCGGCGCTGCTTCGCGGACGGCTGGAAGTGGCGGAACTGTCAGCAGAGGAAATCCTGCTGCCGCGGCGCCCGGTGCCCGGAAATGGCGGGATCGACCCGCCCCCGGCCGAGGCCACGCCATTCCGCCTGCCCGAGCTTCCGATCGCGGTCAATATCGGCCGCGTCGCCGTCGACCGCATGGTGATCGGCGCCCCGGTGTTCGGCGAAGCCGCGACCGTGACGTTGGAAGGCTCTCTTTCGCTGGAAAACGGCGCCGGAGAGGCAAAGCTGTCGATCACGCGCACCGATGGCGAGCGGGGCGCGGTGACCCTGGATGCAAGCTATGTCAATGCCACGCAACGCCTGGCCCTGGCCCTGTCGCTGGACGAAGGGCCCGGCGGTATCGCCGCGAACATGCTGAACCTGCCCGGCCGGCCGCCGCTGAAGCTTGTGATTTCGGGCGATGCGCCGGTCAGCGATTTCACCGCCGATATCCGGCTGTCATCGGATGACCAGCCACGGCTGACCGGCAAGGTCGTGCTCAGGGAAATCCCGGCCGAAACCGCCGGCGCCCTGCCCACCCGCCGCGTCACCGCCGAGCTGGGCGGCGACATCGCCCCGTTGTTCGCCCCCGAACTGCGGCCCTTCTTCGGACCCGAGATTCGGCTCTCCTTCCGCGCCGAACGCGCCCCCGATGGCACGACCGAGGTGTCGAACCTGTCGTTATCGGCCGCTTCGATGGAGCTTCGGGGCGGTCTTCTGCTGGGCGCCGACGGGATGCCCCGCCGGTTCGACCTGAAAGGACGGATCAGCGGGGGCGGCCCGGTGACCCTGCCGCTTGCGGGTCCGCCGACCCGGATCAGCGCAGCCCGGATTGCGGCCAGTTTCGACGCGGCCACCGATGACCGCTGGACGCTGGAGGCGGATCTGGACGGTTTTGCCCGCGACGGTATCCGGCTGGACAGGGTAAGCGTGAATGCCGACGGAACCATCGGGTTCACCGACACCCGCCGCGTCAGCGCGTCGATCACGGCGCGCGCCGGCGGGATCGCGCTTGACGACGCCGACCTGGCCGCGGCGCTGGGTCCGCAGCTGGATGCCCGCACCACGCTTGCCTGGCAGCAGGGCGGGCCGATCCGGATCCCGTCGCTGGAGGTTGCGGGCACCGGGCTTTCCGTGGTCGCGAACGGACAGCTGGGCACCGTGGCCGACGGTTTGCCGGTTTCCGGCGCGGCCCGTGTCGAAAGCGACGACATCGCGCGCTTTTCCGGGCTCGCCGGTCGGCCGCTGCGCGGCTCTGCCAATGCCAGCGTTACCGGACGGGCCGATCTTCTGAGCGGCGCGTTCGACATCGATCTGAGCGCGCGCACCACCGGCCTTCAGGTCGACATCGCGCAACTGGATCCGGTCCTGTCGGGCGAAAGCCGGCTGCGCGTGATCGCCCGGCGCGACACCGAAGGCACCCGGCTCGACCGTCTGAGCCTGACCAATGACGCCGCGCGGATAGAGGCCAGCGGCCGGATTTCGAGCGACAGCGGGGAATTGACGCTTCGGGCAGGGCTGAGCGATCTCGGCCTGTCCGTGCCGGGCCTGTCCGGCCCCGCGACGTTGAACACGGACGTGACCTGGCAAAAGGGCGCGCCGGTGCAGCTGTCGCGGCTGCGGCTCGAAGGGGCCGGCGTGGATCTGACCGGCAGCGGCACGCTGGACCCGGCCCGGGAAACCCTGCCGGTGAGCGGAATGGCGGATATGTCGGTGGCCGATCTGTCGGTCTTTTCCAGGCTGGCGGGCCGGCCGCTTTCAGGCGGGCTGAGCCTGTCGGTCTCGGGCACCGGCGCGCTTCGGACGGGCGATTTCGACATCACGCTGACCGCCGAAGGCCAGGATCTGGGCGCAGGGCTTGGCGATCTCGATCGGCTGATCGCCGGCGCCAGCACCCTGCGCCTTGCCGCCAGGCGAGCCGATGACGGGGTGTTCGTCAGCGATCTGCATCTGGAAACACGGCATTTGTCCGCCCAGGCATCGGGCGGGCTGGCGCCGGCCGATCAGCTGAAATTCAGCGCGCGACTGGCCGACCTGTCGCTTCTTGCCCCCGATTTCCCGGGGCCCGTCACCGCCAGCGGCACGGTGCGCGCCGATGGGCCGGACTGGCGCGTGGCGCTGGATGCAACCGGGCCGGGCGGAACCACGGCGCAGATCGCGGGCCTGGTCGCTGGCGATGCGCAGCAGGTGAACCTGACCGCCAGCGGCACGGCGCCGCTCGGCCTTGCCAACAGCCTGATCGCGCCGCGTCGGGTGCAGGGCACCGCGCGTTTCGACCTGGCGATGAATGGCCGGCCCGGCCCGGCCGCGCTGTCGGGCAGAATCGACACCGACGGCGCGGCGGTTTCGTTGCCCAGCCTCGGCATGGCGATCGGCGAACTGGACATCGGCATCACGCTGTCAGGCGGAACCGCGCAGGTCGTCTCCGGCGGCAACGTGGTGGGCGGCGGCCGGGTCGAGGCCAGCGGCCCGATCCGCCTGTCGGCGCCTTTCGAGGCCGATCTGGAAATGCGTCTGATCGATGTCGTCCTGCGCGATCCGGCGCTGTTTCGGACCCGCGTGAACGGCGCGCTCTCGCTTGCCGGGCCCCTTGTCGGCGGCGGCGGGCGCATCGCCGGAACAGTCGATATCGGCCGCACGGAAGTGCAGATCCCCGCATCGCTGTCGGCGCCGGCCGGCGCGGTGCCCGACGGGTTGCGCCACATAAACGACTCGGCCGCGCAGCGGCAAACCCGGGCGCGTGCGGGGTTGACCGGCGCGGCGTCTTCCGACGGCGCAGGGGGCGGGACTGCCGGCTTCGGGCTGGACCTGCTGATCCGCGCGCCCGACCAGATCTTCCTGCGCGGCCGCGGGCTGGATGCCGAGCTTGGCGGACGCCTGCGCCTGACCGGGACCACCACGGATGTGGTGCCCGTCGGCCAGTTCGACCTGATCCGCGGCCGGCTGGACATCCTGGGCAAGCGCCTTGTTCTCGATGAAGGCTCGATCCGCCTTCAGGGCGGATTCGACCCTTATCTGCGCCTGGTCGCGACGACCCCGGGAAATGACGGAACCACCATCCAGGTCATCCTGGAAGGTCCGGCCAGCGCGCCGGAGGTCATCTTCGAGTCGCAACCGGAGCTGCCGGAAGACGAGGTCGTGGCCCGCCTGCTTTTCGGGCGCGGCATCGATTCGATTTCACCACTTCAGGCGGCCCAGCTGGCCAGTGCGGTCGCGACGCTCGCAGGTGGCGGGGGCGGCGGGCTGGTGTCCAGGCTGCGACAGGGTTTCGGGCTGGACGATCTGGACGTTGCAACCGATGAGACGGGGGCGCCGACGCTGCGTTTTGGAAAATACCTGACCGAGAACGTCTATACCGACGTCACCGTGGGGTCGGATGGCAAGAGCGACGTGAACCTCAAGCTCGACGTCACGCCGCAGATCACGTTCAAGGGCACCCTGGGCAGCACCGGCGAAAGCAGCGTCGGCATCTATTACGAACGCGATTACTGATCGGCCCCGACGGTGGCCCAGCAATCGCCCGGCACCACGAACAGGGCCTGCTCATGCCCGCGATAGGCGCCCCTTTCGGGCGAAAGCGTCGCCACCGGCCGGGCCTCGGGCGCGCAGGCGGGCGCCCCGGCGCCGCCCGCGACATAGAGCACGGACCCCTCCAGCGCGTCGGGCAGGGCGAAGTTCATCGCGTAATGGTGCGGCGGGCGGCCCTCGAACGGGACCGAGAAAAAGCGCAGCCCGCTGTCGCGCCCGGTATGGAACAGATCGGCCAGGATGTCGCGGTCGCGCGCAACGATGGTCGTCTGGCCCGCGTCACGCGCCACGCGGATGATCGCGCGGCTCATCTCGGACCGGCCCATGTAACGGGCCAGCGCCAGCCGGTCGCCCAGATAGAAACTCTCGGCAAAGATCGCCGCCAGCGGCAGCGCCAGCGAAAGCGCACCGTTGATCGCGAAGGAGGCGACCAGCCAGCCGCGCGATAACATCGGCAGAATTGCCACGCTGCCGGCCAGATAGGCCGCTGCCGCCCAATTGGCATAGGCCTTGGACAACAGCGCCTGGATGCAGACGATCGCGACGACGGGCAGCGCGAACAACAGCAGGGTCCGCACCCGCGGACCGCGCCGCCGCACCGTCAGAGCAAGCCACAGGAGCCCGCCGAAGACCACCGGGCCGACGACCGCGAACTGGCTGGCCAGGAAGCTGCCCAGCCCGCGCAGGTTAAGACCCGCGCGCGCAGCCGGGTCGCGCACCCATTCGGCATTGTCCATCGTGTGCTGAAGCGTCGTCAGGCCATTGAGGATGTTCCAGACCAGGTTCGGCGAGATCGTGAGGAGGAATGCCGACAGCATCAGCGCCACGTCGCGCCACCGGGGCCGGGCCATGGGCACCAGCGCTGCCGCCAGCGGCATGCAGAGCAGGTAATAGATCGCCGCGTATTTCGACATGAAGGCAAGGCCCAGCACCGCCCCGGTGCCAAGGGCCAGTGCGGGGCCGGGCCGTTCCAGCAGCCGCAGATAGCCGGCCAGCGCCAGGGCCAGGAACGGAAACATCACCGTGTCGGTCGAGATCAGGATGGAAGCCAGCGCCACCATCGGCAAGGTCACATAACCTGCCGCGGTCAGAACGCCCGCGCGTGCCCCGAACTGCCGCGCGGCGATGGCCCCCAGGATCAGGGCCGTCGCCCCGTGCAGCAGCGGCCCCGGCAGACGGACCCAGAACGCCGCGTCGCTGCCGGCCAGATCGGTCACGGCGCGGATCAACCATCCGATCATCGGTGGCTTGGAATAATATCCGAAGGCCAGATCCTGGCCCCAGAGCCAGTATTGCGCCTCGTCCACGAAAAGGTCGATCGGCATCAGCGCCAGCGCGACGACGCGCGCCGCCGTGATCGCCGCGACGATCACCAGTGCCGGCACCAGCCAGCCCGACCGCTCAGGCTCCACGACGTTCGCCATAGATCAGCCAGAGATTGCGAAGATAGATGAACAGCCCCATGGACTGGCCCAGGATGAACACCGGGTCCTTGCGATAAACCGCATAGCAGAACAGGATCAGCCCCCCGAAAACCGAGAAATACCAGAAGGCCAGCGGCACCACCGACCGGCCCGCGCGTTCCGAGGCGATCCATTGCACCAGGAACCGCGCGGTGAACATCAGCTGCCCGCCCAGCCCGATCAGCACCCACCAGAATTCCAGCCAGCTTTCCACATGCAGCCAGCCGAAGATCTCCTCAGCCATCGGTCACCTCCATCGGCCGGACCTTCTTGCGACGGCGAATCAGCCAGGCGACGCCGACCAGGTCATGGATGCCCACAAGGGCGCGCTGGAGGTTGGAATACTTGGACCGGCCGGCCTGCCGCTCGCGATGCGCGACATCGACCAGCGCCACTTGCCAGCCGTCGCGCCGGAACAGCGCCGGCAGATAGCGGTGCATGTGATCGAAATAGGGAAGCGCCAGGAAAGCGTCGCGGCGGAAGCCCTTGAGCCCGCAGCCGGTGTCGCGGGTTCCGTCCTGCAACAGCCACGACCGCACGGCATTGGCAAACCTGGATCCCCAGCGTTTTGCAGGCGTGTCCCGCCGGCCGACCCGCTGGCCCGCGACCAGGCCCAGCGTGCCGGTCGTGTCGTTCAGCAGCGGCGCGAACAGCTTTGCCAGCTCGTCCGGCGGGTTCTGCCCGTCGCCGTCCAGGGTGCAGACGATCCGCCCGCGCGCGGCCATGACGCCGCTGTGCACGGCCGCGCTCTGCCCGGCCGAACGCTTGTGCCGCAACAGACGCAACCTCGGATGCACCGCCCGCAATTGCCAGGCGACCTCCGCGGTTGCGTCGGTCGACCCGTCATCGACAACGATGATTTCATACGCGGCCCTGCCATCGCAGGCCGCGGCGATTTCGGCCAGCAACGCCTTGACGTTCCCGGCCTCGTTCTTCATCGGAATGACGATCGAGACGGATGGCATGCTGGGGCCTCGTGCGGGCAGAAGATCATCGGCGTTAAACACGACCGGCGCGCCATTGTCCACATCGCCACAGCGACCGCGATCAGGCCCGTTTCAGGGTCTGCCCCATGTTCAGCTTCGGCGTCAGCTCGATCCGCTCACTGGCTTCGTCCGCGCCCTGTTCGGAACGGCGGGCGATGATCTGCGCGGCGATCGTGCCGATCTCGTTGCGGCAGGCGTCCATCGTGGCGATACGCGGGTTGATGCCGTCCAGCAACTCGATCCCGTTGAAACCGGCGATCCCGACCTGCCCCGGCACGTCGATTCCGTTATCCATGCAGTGCAGCAGCCCGCCGGCGGCGATCATGTCGTTGGAGTAATAAAGGAAATCTATGTCGGGCGTCCGCTTGAGCACCGCCTCGGTCATCTCGCGCCCCTTCAGCAATGCCGACCCCCCGGAATAGAACTCGTGATCGGCCATCTCGACCCCGGCCTTGGCCAGGGCACCGGTAAAACCCTCGAACCGTTTGCGGGCCCGGTGATCCAGCGGCATCTTCGTGCCCAGAAAGCCGATCCGCCGGTATCCGGCCTTCACGATCGCCTGCGCCATCTCGACCCCGGCGCGGCGGTGCGAAATGCCGACCACGGAATCCACCGCCTGGCCATCCGTATCCATGATCTCGACGATCGGAATCTCGGCATTGCGCAGCATCGCGCGCGATGCGTCGGAATGTTCGAGCCCGGCAATGATGACGCCGGACGGGCGCCAGGACAGCATCTCGAACAGGACCTTCTCTTCACGCTCGGGCCGGTAATGGGTGATCCCGACCACCGGTTGAAGCGGCGAGTTCTCCAGCACGTTCGATATGCCGGTCATCACTTCGGGAAACACCATGTTCGACATCGACGGGATGATCACGGCAACAAGGTTCACCCGTTGCGAGGCCAGCGCCCCGGCGATCTTGTTGGGCACATAGCCCAGGCGTCTGGATGCCTCCAGCACCCGTTCGCGGGTGGCCTGGCTGACATCGCCGCGATTGCGCAACACGCGGCTGACGGTCATCTCGCTGACGCCCGAGGCTTCGGACACGTCGCGAAGGGTCAGCGGGCGGCGACCGCGCGGGGGGATCGGATCTGACAACGGATTGTCCTGTTCTTGTACCAGCTCACCCTAGTTAGCGGCAGGCGAGGGGAATTTCCAAGCCAATAGCGACGATCGGGGTGCGACGCGATGCGCGTGCGGCAAACGAAAGCCTCCGGGACGGCCGGTTGGCGATTTTTGCCTTTGTGTCGTGGCGGTCTCTGGGCTAACAGTGCCCGCGACCGTTCGCGCGGCATTCCTGACGGCCCCGTGGCTCAATCGGATAGAGCAATCCCCTCCTAAGGGATAGGTTGCAGGTTCGAATCCTGCCGGGGCCGCCAAGATGCCGTCGCGCCGAGGTCCGGCAATCAATCCTTGATCGGCGAGAGGTATTTGCGCTCCAGCGTTTCGCGCAGATGGGCGTGCTGGCGCGGCAGTTTCAGCGCCTCGCCCAGATGCTCGATATCCTCGTCCCGGTCGAAACCGGGCTCGTTCGTCGCCACCTCGAACAGGACACCGCCGGGGCTGCGGAAATAGATCGCCCAGAAATAATCCCGGTCGATCACCGGCGTCACGTCCTGGCCCGCTTCCGCCAGGGCCTTTCGCACCTCTAGCTGCATTTCCCGGGTCTCGACGGCAAAGGCGACGTGATGCACCGACCCGGCCCCCTGCCCCGCCGCCGGCGCATCGACGGTTTCGATGTCGATCCGGTCGGCGCCATTGCCACTGTCCAGCGCAAGGCGGGTGAAGGCCCCCTGGCGGGCGATTTCACGATACCCCATGAATTGCAGAAGCGCGATCGTGGCCGTGGCATCGGCCAGGCGCAGCGTCACGGAATGAAACCCGTGGATCGCCATGCTTTTGGCGACGCCGTTGCCGGCCCAGCCCGGGCGGTCGTCCTCGGCTTCGACGAGCGCAAAGCCCTCGCCATCCGGGCCGCGGAAAAGCAGGCGGCTCTGATCGAACAGCGAATCCTGCGAAAGCCCGGCAACACCCAATTCGGCCAGCCGCGTTTTCCAGGCCGGCAAACTGCCGGGAGGCACGGAAAAGGCGGTGAGAGAGGCTTCGCCGGTCCCGGCCCGGCCACGCCGGGCGCCCTCGAACGGGAAATAGGTCATCACCGTCCCGGGCGTGCCCGCGGCATCCGCGTAATACAGGTGATAGACGTTCGGAGCGTCGAAATTTACCGTCTTCTTGACCCGGCGCAGGCCCAGCGTCCTGGTGAAGAAATCGTTGTTTGCCTGGGCGCTGCTGGCCAGAGAGGTGACATGATGCAGGCCCTTGATCTGCGTGAGCACGGCGCGCCTCCTTTCGGCGTTGACACTTGACGTTTCCAATATGTGATCTGGAAATCGAGGATGGAAACCCTGATAACGTCACCAAGGCTGTGCGCCATCGCACCGGGGAGGGAACCGTGATGGAATTCGACTATATCGTGGTGGGCGCCGGCACCGCCGGTTGCGTCCTGGCCAACCGGCTGAGCAAGCGGGCAAGCGTGCTGCTGCTTGAGGCTGGCGGCCGCGACAACTATCACTGGATTCACATCCCTGTCGGGTATCTTTACTGCATCGGCAATCCGCGCACCGACTGGGGGTTCCGGACCGCGCCGGATCCCGGTCTCAACGGTCGCAGCCTGCTCTATCCGCGGGGCAAGGTGCTGGGCGGTTGTTCGTCGATCAACGGGATGCTCTATCTGCGCGGACAGGCGGCCGATTACGACCATTGGCGGCAATTGGGCAATACCGGCTGGGGCTGGGATGACGTTCTGCCCTATTTCAAGCGATCCGAGGATTACTTTGCCGGCGCCGACGCGGCGCATGGCGCGGGCGGCGAATGGCGCGTCGAGAACCAGCGCCTGCACTGGCAGGTGCTGGACGACTGGATCGCCGCGGCCGAAGCCGCCGGCATCCCGCGCTCCGATGACTTCAACCGCGGCGACAATACCGGTGTCGGCTATTTCAAGGTGAACCAGAAGCGCGGGTGGCGCTGGAGCACGGCGCGCGGCTTTCTCAAGCCGGTCAGGGACCGGATCGCCATCGAAACCCATGCCCAGGCCGATAAGCTGTTGATCGAGGATGGCCGCTGCGTCGGGGTCCGGTATCGCCAGCGCGGCGAGATGCGCGAGGCACGCGCCCGCGCCGAGGTCATCCTCGCCGCCGGCGCCATCGGCAGCCCGCAGCTGTTGCAGCTTTCGGGCATCGGGCCGGCCGCGGTGCTGCGCGCGCATGGCATCGAAGTGGTTCACGACGCACCGGCCGTCGGGCAGAACCTGCAGGATCACCTTCAGGTTCGCTGCGCCTTCAAGATGCAGGGCGCCCGAACGCTCAACACCCTCAGCGCGAGTCTGTGGGGCAAGGCGAAGATCGGGCTTGAATATGCGCTTACCCGATCGGGCCCGATGTCGATGGCCCCGTCGCAGCTGGGGGCGTTCGTCAGATCATCGCCCGTGGTGGCGACGCCGGACCTGGAATATCACGTCCAGCCATTGTCGCTCGACGCCTTCGGTGGCGATCTCGATCCGTTCGACGCGATCACGGCCAGCGTCTGCAACCTGCGCCCCGAAAGCCGCGGCCATGTCCGGATCACCTCGCCCGATCCGACCGCCCCGCCGGAGATCCTGCCGAATTACCTGTCCGCCGCGAAGGACAGGCAGGTCGCGGCCGATGCCATCCGCCTGACCCGCCGGATCATGGGCCAGGCCCCGCTGGCGAAATACGCCCCCGAAGAATTCAAGCCCGGACGCCGGTTCGAAAGCGATGCAGAGCTGGCAAAGGCGGCGGGTGACATCGGGACCACGATCTTTCACCCCGTGGGCACCGTGCATATGGGCCCCGAGGACAGCGCGCCGCTGGACCCGCAGCTTCGGTTGCGCGGGCTGGCCGGATTGCGGGTGGCCGATGCCAGCGTGATGCCGACGATCACCAGCGGAAACACCAATTCGCCGACGATCATGATCGCCGAAAAGGCAGCGGACATGATCCTCGGGCAATGACTCCAATTCGAAAGGTTAAGCCCGCGTTCACACCCGGCTGCTAATCCCGGTCTCGGGTGATTGAGAGGTGGTGGAATGGGCGCAGGCTCCAATGCGCCAGTCATCATCAGGCGAAAGAAGGTCGTTGTCGACGGCGGGCACCATGGTGGGGCATGGAAGGTGGCCTATGCCGACTTCGTAACGGCAATGATGGCCTTCTTCATGCTGATGTGGCTGCTGAACGCAACGACCGAAAGTCAACGAAAGGGGCTTGCGGATTATTTCAGCCCGACGATTCCCGTAAACCGCGTTTCCGGTGGCGGCGATGGAATGTTTGGCGGCGACAACATTTTTGCCGAGAAAATCCGGCCGCAGCGCGGAACCGGCGGAACCACCCGCCATTCCAGCGAAGAGCAACAGGCACGCGGTCAGAACGGGGTGGACAGATCCCGGCGACGCGCGGATCCGGCCGCCGCCAGGGCCCGGTTTCGAAGGCTGGAAGACAAGCTTCGCGCGCTCGGTGGCGAAAGCATGGTCAGCAAACAGGCCATGCGCCATATCGTGACCCGCGTCACCGACAAGGGGCTGATCGTCGAATTGTTCGACCTGCCCGGCCGGAAACTCTTTGTCGACGGGACCGACAGGCCATCGCCGCTGTTGAGGCAGCTGGTCGGCATCGTCGCCGAGGTTTTCGCTCTGGTAAGGAACGACATCGCGATCGGTGGCCACACACGCGCCCATGTTCGCGCCCTGCGCCAGGATCCGTCATGGCGCCTGTCCACGCGCCGCGCCGAGGCAACCCGCCGGCTGATCGAGGCCGCCGGAACGCAAGCCCGGCGCATTGTCCGCGTGACCGGCCATGCCGACCGAAGCCCCGTGGTTCGCGACCCGCTTGCGGTGCGCAACAACCGGTTGGAACTCATCCTGCTGCGCCAGGATCGGTGATGGAATATCGGGTGGATTTTACCTGTTAGGGCGCTGTTAAGCGACCGCCCTTATCGCTGGATGCGATCATAGGGGTCGAAGCAGCAGAAAGGCGCTATCCATGACCATATCCTCCTCGCTCAATGCCGGGGTCGCCGGGTTGAATGCCAATGCCGCCCGGCTGGCCACGATTTCCGACAACATCGCCAACTCGGGCACCTATGGATACAAACGCTCGCAGGCGGATTTTTCTTCCATGGTGCTGGCCGGCGATGCGGGTGTCGGGGAATATTCGGCCGGCGGCGTGCGCGCCGCAACCACGCGGATCATCGAAGAGCAGGGCGCGCTGGTGTCGACCAGCAATCCGACCGACATTGCCGTTTCGGGGCGCGGGATGCTTCCAGTCACCACCGAGGTGACGTTGGATTCGACCAGCGGCGACATGCCGATGATGATGACCTCGACATCCTCGTTCCACACCGATTCGGACGGTGTGCTGAAATCCGATTCCGGATTGGTGCTGCTGGGCTGGCCGGCCGATGCCGACGGAACCATCGCGACATTCCCGCGCGACACCACGGCCGGGCTGGAACCGGTGGTGATCAACGCCAACCAGTCCGCCGGCGACCCGACCACGCAGATGAACCTCGGGGTGAACCTGCCCGCCGTGGACACCGAGGCCGGGGCGACGGGCGATCCGCTGCCGCTGTCGGTGGAATATTTCGGCAATCTCGGCACATCCGAAACGCTGGATATCACCTTCACGCCCACGGTGCCGGCGACGGGAAGTTCGAACGAGTGGACGATGCTGGTTCGCGACTCGGCCTCTGGCGGTGCCCTGATCGGCGAATACACCCTGGTTTTCGATGCCAGCCGCAGCAATGGCGGCACGCTCGACAGCGTGACCACGGTATCGGGTGGCCCCTATGACCCGGCGACCGGAACATTGTCGCTGACGGTCGATGGCGGCCCGCTGGCCGTGACGATCGGCAAGACCGGTGATCCGAACGGCCTGACCCAGCTGTCAGACAGTTTCGCACCCACGCAGATCACCAAGGACGGCTCGCCGGTCGGTAACCTGACCTCGGTCGAGGTGGACGAAGGCGGTCTGGTCAAGGCCACCTATGATACCGGTTTCACGCGGACCCTCTATCAAGTGCCGCTTGTCGATGTGCCCAGCCCGAATGGCCTGATATCGATGAACAACCAGGCCTATCAGATCTCGCCGGCCTCGGGGTCCTTCTTCCTGTGGGATGCCGGCGACGGCCCGACAGGGCAGATCATTGGCTTCGCGCGGGAAGCCTCCACCACCGATGTCGCCGGTGAGCTGACATCGCTGATCGAGACTCAGCGCGCCTATTCGTCCAATGCCAAGATCATCCAGACGGTGGACGAGATGTTGCAGGAAACCACCAATATCAAGCGCTGAACGCGGCTGACAGGGGGTTGCCATGAGCATCTCAGGCGCCTTTGCCAATGCCCTGACCGGGTTGGGCGCGGCGGCGCGCCGGGCCGAGGTCGTCTCGTCCAATGTCGCCAATGCCGGCACCGCGGGTTATGGCCGGCGGGTGCTGGAAACCAGTGCGCAATCGGTCGGCGGATCGGGCGCCGGCGTCCATGTGGACGGCGTGCGCCGCCAGGTCGATCCGGTGCTTCTGGGCAATCGACGCCTGGCCGATGCCGAGACCGCCGCCGCTGACAGCCGGGCGGCATTTCATGCCCGGCTGGAACAGGCAATCGGCATTCCCGGCGGCGGCGACTCGCTTGCCGATCGGCTGGCTGCGCTGGAATCGAGCCTGATTCAGGCGACCAGCCGTCCCGATTCACAGACCCGCCTGGGTGCCGTTGCCAGGGCGGCCGGCGCGGTCGTCGAAACGTTCAACTCGATCTCGGAGCGGATCCAGACCCTGCGGATGGAAGCCGACCGTGACATCGCGCGACAGGTCGGGCAGTTGAACAGCCGGCTGAAGATGATCGACGATCTGAACATGCAGATCCGAACGGCCCTGAGCGGCGGAAACGACGCCACGGGGCTGATGGATCAACGGCAGAACGTGGTCGACGAGATCGCCGAAATCGTTCCCCTTCGGGTCATTCAGCGCGCGCGCGGCGAAATCGCCATCTACTCTCCGACCGGCGCGGTGCTGCTGGACGGCCGACCCGCGCGTTTCGATTTTACCCCGTCCAACCTGATCGTCCCGGAAATGACCCTGGCCGGCGGCGGGTTGTCGGGCCTGAGCGTGGATGGCCGCCCGGTCGCGACCGCCGGATCGCGCTCTGCGATCGCCGGCGGCAGTCTCGCGGCCGCCTTCTGGCAGCGGGATGACGCGGCCGTCTCTGCCCAGGCCAACCTGGATGCGCTGGCACGCAACCTGACCGAGCGGTTCCAGGCCCCCGGTCTCGACCCCACGCTTGCGGCCGGGGCGCCGGGCCTGTTCACCGATGATGGCGCCACCTTCGATCCGGCCGACGAGACCGGGCTTTCGGAACGGTTGCGGCTGAACCCGGCCGCCGACCCCGCGCAGGGCGGCGCGGCCTGGCGGCTGCGCGACGGACTGGGTGCCGCTGCACCGGGCCCGGTGGGCGACAGCACCCTGCTTGAGTCCTTTGCCGCGGCCCTGGGCGAAAACCGCGCCGCGGCATCCGGCGGGTTTTCCAATGTCGCGCGCAGTATCGGTGGTCTTGCCGGCGAATTCCTGTCGCAAACCGGTCATGCCCGGCAGGTCGCGGAGGCCGAGCTCGGTTTCGCGCGCACCAAGGGCGATGCCCTGCGCGCATCAGAACTGAAAGGCGGCGTCGATACCGACCAGGAGATGCAGACCTTGCTGGAGGTCGAACGCGCCTATTCCGCCAATGCCCGCGTGATCCAGACGATCGACGATCTGCTCGATAACCTTCTCAGGATCTGACTGATGACCATTACCGCCGTCGGCGACCTTGCCCATTCCTTCCAGTTGCGAAAGCAGAATGTTGCGCTCAAGCAGCAGATCGCGACCCTGACCCAGGAACTGTCCACAGGAAGGACGGCGGATCCGGGACAGCGCTTGTCGGGCGCATTTCTGCCACTGGCCTCGATCGAGCGCGGGTTGAAAACCCTGGGCGCCTATGAAACCGCGACCGCCGAGGCCGAAATGACAACCAAGGTCATGCAACAGAGCCTGACGCGAATCGGCGACGCGGCAAGTGAAATCAGCTCGAACCTGTTGCTGGCCGGCGCTGCCCCCGAGGCGACGCTTCTTCGCAATGCCGGCTTGCAGGCGCACACGGCGCTCGAAAAGGCCGTGGATGCCCTGAATGTGCGATTTGCCGGCCGCAGCCTGTTTTCGGGCTCTGCCACGGACAGTGCGGCCCTTGCCGACGCGGATCAGATCATTTCCGCCTTGCGAAGTTCGGTTGCCGGTGAAACGACGGCCGAAGGGGTCATAATGGCGATCAAGGCCTGGTTCGATACGCCCGGCGGCGGGTTCGAAACCCTCGCCTATTCCGGTTCGCCCGATCCCGCCGGTCCGGTCCGCCTTTCCGACGGTGAAACCCTGTCACTGGACATCACGGCAGCGGATCCCGGATTGCGCGACATGCTGCGCGCCCTGGCCACGGCGGCACTGCTTCGCGACGGGTTCGTGCTGAGCGGAAATATCGCGGAACGCGGCAAACTGGCCCGGCGCAGCGGCGAACAGGTTCTGACAGCCGAACGCCCCCTGACAGCGCTGCGCGCCGATATCGGCGTGGCACAGGACCGTATCGAGACGATCCAGGCCGAAAACGCCGCGCAAACCTCTCTGCTCGAAATCACCCGGAACGAGTTGATCGGAACCGAGCCCTATGACATCGCCACCAGGCTGGAAGCCGCCCGCGGACGCATGGAAATGCTTTATACGATCACCGCGCGCATGGCCCGGCTAAGCCTTGCGGATTATCTCGAATGAAAGCGGTTTTCGCCCTGCTCCTTGGCATAGTCGTCGCCGTGCTGCCGGCCTCCGCCACACCGATACGGATCAAGGATCTGGTGGAATTTGACGGCGTGCGCGGCAATGACCTTGTGGGCTATGGTCTCGTTGTCGGGCTGAACGGAACCGGCGACGGAATCCGGAACGCGCCTTTCACCGAAGAGATCATGGCCAATCTGCTGGAACGCTTGGGCGTGAACGTGACGGGCGAGGAATTTCGCCCCAGGAATGTGGCTGCCGTCTTCGCCACCGCGACCCTTCCGCCTTTCGCGCGCAGGGGGAGCCAGATCGACGTGACGGTTTCAGCCATCGGCGATGCCGACAGCCTGTTGGGCGGAACCCTGATCATGACCCCGCTCAATGCCGCCGATGGCGATATCTACGCCGTCGCCCAGGGCACGGTTATCGCCGGCGGCGTCTCGGCAAAGGGAGACGGCGCGAGCGTGGTCGAGGGCGTTCCGACCGCCGGCGTGATCCCCTCCGGCGCCCGTGTCGAGCGTGAGATCGATTTCGATTTCACCAAGTTGCAACGGCTGCGCATGGCCTTGCGCACTCCTGATTTCACGACGGCCGCGCGGATCGAGAAGGCGGTAAACCGCGAATTCGGCCGCCGCGTCGCCCTGATGCAGGATTCCGGGACGGTCGCCGTGGATATCGGCGCCACCGGGATGCGATCGCCCGCCCACGCGATCAGTCGCCTCGAAAACATCCTCGTCGAACCCCAACGCAAGGCGCGCGTGGTGGTGGATCAGCGATCCGGGACCATCGTGATCGGGGCGGATGTGCGCATTTCCAGGGTCGCGGTATCGCAAGGCAACCTGACACTCCGGATCACCGAAGAACCGCTGGTCGCGCAACCCAACCCGTTTGCCGAGGGTGAAACGGTCGTCGTCCCGCGCACGAAGGCCGCGGTCGAGGAAGATCCGGGAACCGGACTTGCCGAGGTTTCGCCGGGCACATCGCTGTCCGAAGTCATTGCCGGGCTGAACGCGCTCGGCGTTTCGCCACGCGACATGATCGACATTCTGAAAACCATCAAGGCGGCCGGTGCCCTGCATGCGGAGTTCGTGGTCCGCTGACGCTTTCCGGACTCCGAACCGCGGTCCCTTTCGCGGCGGTTGTGATCTTGAGGCCGGCTTCGGCGCGCCGATGCGCTCCGATCAGAACGCGTTCCGCCAAACCCGGTGGATCACGATGCCCGGACTGGGATGGCCTTTTGGAAATGATCAGAGGGCCCCGGATTTCCGGGACCCTCCTCCACCCCACGTGTTTCGCACCACACGCGTGAAAATTCGGATCCCGGCCATCCTGGCCTTGCAAGAAGCCTAGGTAATCTGTCGTTCCGGCGCAACAAGCGAGTACTGAAAAGACACATCAAATCCAGCAGCTCGGGCCCACCATCCTGTTAACCGGTCGCAGCGCGGTCGGTCGACCGGATCAGCCGTATACCGATTCCTTCCCGAAATGCTTGGTCAGCATGTAATACACCACCGCGCGATACTTGTTCCGCTCGGACCGGCCATAGGTATCGATCACCGAATTGATCGCATCCATCAATTCGGGCCCATCTGCAAGGCCCAGCTTCTTGATCAGGAAGTTGTTCTTTACCGTTTCCAGCTCACCCGGCTGGCTGCCGGCCACGGTGGCCGCGTCGGCATCGTAAATTGCCGGACCGCAGCCGATGGTCACCTTGGTCAGCAGGTCCATGTCTGGCGTCATCCCGCATTTGTTGCGCAGATCGTCGGCATATTGCGCGATCAAGTCGTCTCTTTTTCCCATGATCCACTCCGTTCATTCCGATTCCGGACCCAGGCCCGGCGCGAATTTCCGATCCGCCGGGCAAGGGTATCGGCCTTTACAATCTGCAGGAAGGAATTTCTGCAATCCGGACGGCCCATGGACGGATCCGGAAATCAGCCGCTCATCATGGGTCTCAATACCTGTAATGTTCGGGTTTGTAGGGGCCTTCGGGC